>NZ_SCMR01000001.1 GCF_005502885.1 Microbacterium sp. 2FI | reverse complement strand
GGGTGGGTGGGACGTGCCCCTCAAGGCCTGCCCGCCTTGCGCGTCGATGTAGGAGGAGACTTCGTGGTCTACACGCCCAAGGAACCGACCCGCGCCACCGTCGAAGCCAACAAGGCGGCTGAGGTCAGGTACGCGCTGGATGACCGGGACGACTTCCACGACGTCGACCGCGGGTTGATCGTCGAGATCGACAAGACGCTGAACGAGGCCGGCGAGGTCGTCTTCGACCTACAGGACGTGGATTTCATCGCCGATGACACGGCGCGGCCCGGCTCGGTCAATCCGAGCCTGTGGCGTCAATCGCAGTTGATCATCCGCTCCGGCTTGTTCAAGGTCGTCGACGGTTTGTATCAGGTGCGCGGCTCGGCGGGGGCCAACCTCACGATCGTCGATGCCCCGGAAGGCCTGGTGATCATCGACTGCACCGATTCGGTCGACTCCGCACGGCAGGGCATGGAGCTGTTCCGCCAGCACGTGAGCGACAAGCCGGTCGTGGCTGTGATCTACACGCACACTCATTTCGACCACTATGCCGGCGTGAAGGGTGTGGTCGATGAGGCGGATGTGGCATCCGGGAAGGTCCCGATTCTGGCGCCGGGCACCATCGCGTCCTTCGATAAGTTCGCGCTCGGCGAGAACGTCATCATCGGCAGCGCGATGTCACGCCGCGCGGGGTACACGTTCGCCACGATGCTGCCTCACAGCCCCGAGGAACTGGTCACCGGAGGAATCGCGACCGCCGGAAACCAGCACGTCGAGATGAGCTACATCTCACCCACCGACCCGATCACCGAGACCGGCACCACCCGCACTCTGGGCGGGTGGGCGTTCGAGTTCCTCTACGCGCCCGACACCGAGGCGCCGGAGGAGATGCACATCTGGATCCCGGAGCTCAAAGCGCTCACGTGCGGTGAGAACGCCAACCACACGATGCACAACATCCAGACGCTCCGCGGCGCCCGCACCCGCGATGCACGCAACTTCGCCCGCTACCTGGATGAGACCCTCGTGCGCTGGGGCGACGAGGCCGAAGTGCACTACGGGCCACACACCTGGCCGGTGTTCGGCCACGACAAGGTCGTCGCGTTCCTGGAATCCCAGCGCGACACGTACAAGTACATCCACGACCAGTCGCTGCGGCTAGCCAACCAAGGGCTGACCCCGATCGAGGCGGCCGAGGTCATCGAGCTGCCGCCGGCGCTGGGGCGCAAATGGTTCAACCGGTACTACCACGGCGCGCTGCACCACAATGTCCGAGCGGTGTTCAACAAGGAGCTCGGGCATTGGGACGGCGACCCGGCGTCGATCTGGCCCCTGCTGCCCGTCGACCACGCGCGACGCCACGTCGACCTGATCGGCGCCGACCGCATCCTCGAGGAGGGACGCAAAGCAATCGACGCGGCAGACTACCGGTGGGCAGTCCAGGTCCTCCACCACCTCGTCTTCGCCGACCCCGACGGCACCGATCCCGTCACCCGTGTGGCGAAGGATCTGCAAGCCGACGCTTACGAACAGCTCGGGTACCAACAGGAGGCCCCCCAGTGGCGCGGCATCTTCCTCACCGCCGCCATGGAACTGCGACAGGGCGTCCACGCCGAAGGGGCGCTCTCCACCACCAGTGCGGACACGATCCTCGCCCTGCCGACCGACATCCTGTTCGACTTCGCCGCGATCCATGTGATCGGCGAGAAGGCGGCCGAGGTCGACATCCGGATCAACATCACCGTCACCGACAAGGACGAGAAGTGGACGGTGTGGGTGGCCAACGGTGTGCTCAACGCCCGCCCGGCTCACCGCGACGACGCCCAGCTCTCCATCAGCGGCCCGAAAGCGGCGATCGTCGGCATCCTCGCGCAGCCAAAGCACGCCGCCGCCGTGCTCGAAGCCGGAAAGCTCGAAGTCACCGGCGACAGCACCGTGCTGGATACCTTCGCCTCGGTAATGGACGAATTCGACCCCGCATTCAACCTCGCCACCCCCTGACCGGCCGTCCCTCACCACCCCAAGGCACCAGGCAACGGACCAGCGGCAACGACATCAGTCGACCGATTGATCTTTTCGGCTGCCGCACTACGAAACCGGTGTCACGGTCCGGTCACCAAGGTCCGATCAACGACCCCGTTGCGTACGGTCAGGATGCGGCGGAGCGCACCATTCGGAGTTCGCGGATGCCGTCGTCGACTTGGGCGATGCCGTCGAAGTTGAACCCGTGCTTGCGATAGAACGCCTGTGCTCGAGGGTTCGGGTCGGCGACCCAAAGCTGCGCCGGATGCTCGTCCAGCACCGCCTCAAGCAATGCTGCGCCAGCACCCGAGCCGTGATCCGTGCTGCGGACGTAAAGCGTATAGAGCTGCAGGGCGGGCTCCGTGTGCTCACCCATGCTTGGCCCTGAGGATGCAAGCCCGATCATTTCGCCGTGTCGCTCTGCGACCGCAATCGTAGATGTCGAGTAGCGCGGGTCCGTGATTAGCGAGGTCCACATCCGTTCGCGACGGGATACGAACTCTGGGTCATCCAGCACACTGTCGGGCACGGTACCGCGATACGTCTCTTGCCACGAACGGACCTGCAAGCGCGCCATCGCAGCCACATCCTCAGCAACCGGCCGCCGAATTGCGAACATCGAGGTCATCAGCCGATCGTACAGATTGCTGGAAGCCCACCCGCTCGGAGAACGATCCGTTCTGGGCTTGGCGATTCAGTCCTGATCGGGTGCAGTGTCGATGACGATCTTGTGCAGTGTCCCCGTGAATCGGAAGGGTACGTCGTAGTCGCGGACGACGGGGGTGCCGGAGTCCTCACCGATGTCGAGAGTTTCGTCGGCGGAGATACGAACGGGCACGGTCTGCTCTATGCGTCCCCGCGCGACTTCCACACCATCGACGAGAATTGCGGCCTCGCCGCCGCTGCCCGGGGCGCCGCCGTCGTAACGAAAGTCGAGGACAACTTCGTGGTCGCCGGCAGGAATGCGGTCGGCACCCGTAATCGTGTATTTGTGCTGCGGGTAGTGGGAGCGCGCATAGGAGAAGGTGGGCCGGCCATCGAGAAGGTAGAGTGCGTTTCCGCCGAACCAGCCACCTTGGGTGACCAGCACCCCTTCCGCCCCACCTTCGGGAATGGTGACGGTCGCGGTGATCCGGTACGACGTGTTCTTCATGTTCGGTGCGAGACCCTCGGTGATGCGAGTCGTACCGGGATAGAACGTGTACAGGGTGCGGCTGGTGCCGTGCTGCGGCCGGTTCTCGGGGCGCAGGCGTTCGATGTAGCGATCATCGAGCGGTAGCACCTGGTTCTTCGCGGCTTCGTCGAGGAAGATCTGCCGCAAATCGGCGAGCTTCTCGGGATGCTGGGCGGCCACGTTCTCGGACTGCGTGAAGTCTTCGTCGAGGTGGTAGAGCTCCCACACGTACTCCTCGAACGGATCCGCCGTCGATTCACCCATCCCGACCCACGGCAGTCGCTTCGGAGCAGTGTTCGCCATCCACCCGTCGTGGTAGATCCCCTGGTTCGCTATGACCTCGAAGTACTGCGTGGTGTGCGTGTCTGCCGCATCGGCGTCGGCAAAGGCCGGCACGAGGCTGGTCCCGTTGAGCGGGACCTGTTGGAAGCCGTTGATGACGTCGGGCATCGGAATGCCGGCCGCATCCAGGATCGTCGGAACGACATCCGTGATGTGCGTGAATTGGCTGCGCAGCCCGCCGTTGTCGGCGATCCGCTCCGGCCACGACACCACCATCGACGTCCTCGAGCCGCCCAGGTGTGAGGCGATCTTCTTGTCCCACTGATATGGGGAGTTCATCGCGTGCGCCCAGCCGTGGGAGAACAGGTTCTGGAACCAGCGCCCGCCGAATTCGTCGACGTTCTCGACCATGAACGCCTCGTCGTCGACCAGGCCGTTCGCGAGGACGCCGATCTCGCTGGTGAGACCGTGCCCGGTCGGGTCCTCGGCGCTCGAGCCGTTGTCGCCCTGAATATAGATGATCAGGGTGTTCTCCAACTCACCGAGTTCCTCGATCGCATCGATGACCCGCCCGATCTGGTGGTCGCAGTGCGAGAGCGCAGCGGCGTAACACTCCATCTGCCGCGCGCACACCCGCTTCATGTCCTCGGACAGGTCATTCCAGCGGCGGTAATGCTCCGGTGTCGGGTTCAGCACCGCGTCCGCAGGGATGACACCGAGCTTCTTCTGCTCCTCGAACGTACGGATCCGCTGCTCATCCCAGCCGTGATCGAACTGTCCGCGGAACTTCTCTATCCACTCCTTGGGCGCATGATGCGGGGCGTGTGCGGTGCCGGGCGTGTAGTACGCGAAGAACGGCTTCTCGGGCGAGATGGATTTCTGGGTGCGGATCCACGTCACGGCGTGGTCGGCGAGGTCCGCGTCCAGGTGGTAGTCGTTCTCACGGCCAAGGTACGGATCGACCGGCTTCGTGCCCTCGAACACCGCCGGACGGAACTGGTGCGCGTCCGCACCGAGGAAGCCGTAGAAGTACTCGAACCCCAACCCGGTCGGCCACAAAGTGAAGGGACCGGCGGGCGTCGTCAGCCAGTCCGGCACGTTGTGGTTCTTACCGAACCACGCCGTGCCGTAGCCGTTCTGCGTCAGGATCTCACCGATCGTACCCACGCTGCGCGACACGATGCTGTGATACCCGGGGAACGGGGTCGAGAACTCCATGATGATGCCGGTCGACGCGACGTGGTGGTTGCGGCCCGTGATCAGCGCAGCCCTAGACGGCGAGCACAGTGCAGTCGTATGGAAACGGTTGTATCGCAGCCCACGCTCCGCGAGGCGCGCATAGGTCGGCGTCGGGATCGGCCCGCCGAACACATTGCTGGCACCGAAGCCCACGTCATCCGTCATCACCACGAGCACATTCGGCGCCCCCGCCGGGGCCGAGACCTCTGCCGGCCACTCGATCGGATCCGATCCCGCAACCGTGCGATCGATACGACCGACGCGCTGGAAGGGCTCGATCGGAAGACGTGTACGGTCGGGCCAGGAAGCACTGTCAGCCATGCCTCATTCAATCGCAGGCCACGCTACCGATCTACGGCCCGCCCGAAAATGGCGAAACCACCGGTGCCCGCTGAGGGATCCCGGGGATCGCATCGACCGCCCGCTCCTCGACGCCAACATCCGGGTCGTCGGGGCCAGGTAGGCTCCGAGTTCCGGGGTCACGACTGGAGAGCCGATGCCGACGACCGTTCAGGCGCTGTTCGACTACGTCAGCGTGCAACGAGGTGGCGCAGTGCGCTGGGGCGCCGCCGTGCCGGAGCTGCGGCCGGGCGTCTACGTGGTGTCCACTAGTGAAGATCCTGCGGACGGCAGCGGGCTCTCGACCGCGCCGGTCCAGCCCGGACAGGTGGAGCATCTCCTCCAGGCGCGGCCCGAGCTCACGGTTGACAAGTCCCGGCCTAGCTCAACACAGCTTGCTGATCGACTACGAGCGATGTGGCCAGCCGGGGAGAGTGTGGTGTACATCGGAAAGGCGACCACGGGAGTCGCTGCGCGGGTCCAGCAGTACTACAGCACCAAGATCGGCGCGCGATCCCCGCACGCGGGTGGCTGGCCGGTGAAGATGCTGGACACCCGGCTACTCTGGGTCCACTTCGGCGCGACTACGCAGTCGGGCGACATCGAGAACAAGATGGTCGACGTCTTCGAGGCGGGAGTGCCCGCGGAAGTCCGCGCTTCCCTCGTTGACCCGACCATGCCACTGCCGTTCGCCAATCTCGAGTACCCGGATCACCGACGCCGGAAGGCGCACGGCATCGGTGGAGCGAAGGCCACGCGTCGAGCCCCCTCGTCTTCCACTGACGCCGTCCTCAGTGTTCTGACCACTTCCGACTCCTCCGACCAGCGCCCGACGGTGGCTTCGTCCGCGATCGTGGCCTCGTTCGGACGTCACGTGCCGGACCGCGACTATGGCACCTGCCCGGACTGCTTCACGAAGTACACGCCGAGCGGGCGCTGCGCCTGCAACTGAGGCGGGGCGGCCCCCAGCCTCCGCGGGCGAGCATCACCAGCCATCAGGGCGCAGACCGTGCGGTACGGCCCGCGTGCTCTGCCCGCGATTCACAGCATGGCCCGCTGTATGCGCGGCGCCCGGATAAGGATCCGATTCGTCCTCCGGCCCGCACATGGACTCGACTGACCGAAGAGCAGGATGTTCGATCGGGAGATTCAGCCGTTCGTTAATTCACGAAACGCTGTATCCTCGTTCGCATGCTGACGGCCACCGCAACTGTCACGCATACCGCGGCGCTGGCGCGTCTCGGGCATGCGCTCTCCGACCCCACCCGGGTGGGTGTGCTGCTCGCCCTGCGCGAGGCGCCGGCGTATCCATCCGACCTCGCCGACGCCCTCGGTGTGTCTCGGCAGGTGATGTCGAACCAGCTCGCCTGTCTGCGCGGGTGCGGCCTGGTGGAAGCGATCCCGGACGGCCGCCGAACCTGGTATCGCCTTGCGGATGCCCACCTCGCCCCCGCGCTGAACGAGTTGCTCGAGGTCGTTCTGCACGTCGAGCCCGGCTGCTGCGCCGGCGAGGAGTGCCGGTGCGCATGACCGCCCAAGCATCTGCACTTTCTGACGCCCGCAAGCAGCTGCTGCACCGCCGTATCCGCTGGATCGTCGCGGCGACGATCAGCTACAACGTGATCGAAGCGATCGTCGCGATCACCGCCGGCACGGTCGCCTCCTCGGCAGCGCTCGTCGCGTTCGGTCTGGACTCCACGATCGAGGTGCTGTCCGCGGCCGCGGTCGCGTGGCAGTTCACCCGCCGCGACCCCGAACGCTCGGAGAAGGGGACCCTCCGGGTCATCGCCGTCGCGTTCTTCGCCCTCTCCGCTTTCGTGATCGGATCATCGCTTGTTGCGCTGATCGGTCGGGTCGAGGTGGAACACAGCACCCTCGGCATCATCATCACCGCGCTCAGCCTTGTGATCATGCCTCTGCTCTCCCTCGCCGAACGGCGCGCTGGGACCGAGCTTGGATCCGCCACGGCGGTCGCCGACTCCAAGCAGACCCTGATCTGCGCCTACCTGTCTGCTGCTGTCCTCGCCGGTCTCCTTCTTAACAGTCTGTTCGACTGGTGGTGGGCCGATGCGATCGCGGGACTTGTCATCGCCGGGTTCGCGATCCGCGAAGGCATCGAAGCCTGGCGTGGCGACGCATGCGCGACATCCGTCGGAATGCTCCTCGAAGAGGACCACGACCATGTCTATGAACCGCACGAGCACCATCACAAACACGAGGCCTGAATCCGTGGACGGTGAGTCACCGGTCGTGTGCGCGTGCTGCGGCAGGACGCGTCGTCGGCGGCAGGTTCACGCCCTCAGCGGCGATGCCGGGTATGTCTGCCGACGCTGCGGACTTTGGATCGCGCTCCGACCATTCAACGACAAGCGCGGCCAGCGCGAGTAACGCTTAGGCGACCGGGCGCCAGCCGGCCCCTTCAGCCGACCCGATGGCTCCGAGATCGCGGTTTGCTGGACGCGAACGAATAGGCCCGCAAAGGGGGATCACGCTCGGGCTATCCGCTACCGTCCACGCCTACAACCGCTGCACATGCGACCGCGAACGCGCGGCCGTGCAGGTCGCGGGGTCGTACGCACTTGCGATGAGGAGCTCGGACCACCCCAGGGCATGGTCTCCGAGGCTACGAAGATCTCCAGCGCGCAGCCGGTCAACCGGCACCTGCCGGCTCGCCTCGGCGATCGCGATTCGTGCGATCGTCATCCCGACCGGAGTCCGTGGCTGACCCGCCTGAACCCGTGCCCGGTTCACCGCCACCGCCCTCGCGGAAAGTCCGGCGTGGTGTCGTCGAAGGTAGGCCTTGACCGCCTCGCCGAGCGCCACATACTGCTGGCGCCGCTCGTGGTCCGCGTAGGTCGCCTTCGCACTCCGGACAGCGGCGGCTACATCCCGACTCGTGACGTGGTCGACGCGCCGCATTCGATCCGTCACGAACTCGACCGCCCGCGCGTAGACGACTTTCTCGGCATCCATCGTCGGCAGCCCCATCCGCTCGCGGGTGACGACGTACGCTTCGGCGAACTCTCGCATCCGCGCGCCATTCTTGAGCACGTGCGCTGTCAACGCCTCAGTGAACTCGGTGACCTGTCGCACTCGCTCCGATGTATCGGGGCTGACGAAGTACCCCTCTGCTGCCCGATCGTTTGCACGCCGATCGGCGGCGGTCGAGCGGTGTACCCGCTTCGGCGGTAGGCCGGCCCGCTCAAGCCGCCTGGCCAGTCGCTTCGCGGCGCTGTTCGCGTCCAGAACCGCGCGGTACTTCTCGGGATCGCGGCGGTACTCTCGCTGCAACTCGGCAAGGCGATCCTTGTTTCGGTCGGCCCACTGCTTGCGGGCCCGTTTGGCCTTCTCGGGATCGGCGTCGCGCCGGGCCGCCGCACGTGCATTCACTTCGTCGCGGTGCGTCGCGTGATAGCGGCGGTAGTACTCCCGCACTTTGTCGCGGTTGTCTTCCACCCACCGCTTCTTGTACTCGCGGACATGTTCGGGATGCTGCCGCTTCCACTGCGCGGAGCGCTCACGTGCCTTGTGTCGGATGTCTGCCAGTCGTCGCCGTCGTGCTGCCGCGCGACGCATCGATTCCCGGTTCAGCTCACGGGACCGTTCCCGGTTCGCTTCCTTCCAACGCCGGCGGGCCTCTCGGATGTGATCCTTGTTCGCCTCGCGCCAGATCCTCGCCTTTGCGGCGATCACTTCGGCGTGCGCACTGCGGTACGCGCGATCCCGTTCGCGGCGCGCGAAGAGACCCGCTTCATCGCCGGACGAGGAAGCGATCGCGATCGCACGGCGACGCGGCGCGCCCGCGCTCTGCCTTGCCACGAGAACGGCGGCTCAGTCGTCCGCCGTGTCCGGAGCGAGTTCGATCACGATCTCGAGCAGCTCCGCCCGGTGCGCGGTCGGGTTCACGATCACACGACCGACCACATCGCGCACTCGAGTCGCGTCCTCGTCGGCCAGCCCCGCGACCGGTTCCATGCAGTAGTCGATGTCCTTCTGCAGATCGAAGTCGCCATCCTGGAGGACGACCTCGGGGTAGTAGAAGAGCGCGGCGAGCGCCGCGCGGTGCAGCAGGTCGTCGAACTGCGCTTGGGGAATCGTCATGGAGCTACCTCCTGGTGGATCGGGTCGATCGAGATTCAAGAGTGGCGTGAAAGAGAGGTGCACGCCGGGTTCCCCGCTATCGAATCGCGATCCGCTCGAGTTCGATGCCTTCGCTGAGTGTTCGAACGCGCGAAGCCCTCTCTGCCCGCGCTTCGAGGACGCGCACGTAGATGAGGCGCGCCAAAAGCGCCGGCCCGGCGACCAGGAATTTCAAGGCGTTCCAGACGAAGAGCAGCACAAGAATATTGAGCCACCCGTCCCCGGTGTGCGCAGTCGCCTCCGCGCAGAGCACCACACCGAAGAGGTAGGGCACCGCGAGCAGCATGGCCGGCACACCCCACTTGAGTCCTCGGCGGGTGTGCAGCGCGGCGAGCAGGATGTTGGTCGGCGCGTATCGGCGCAGGAAGTTGCGGATGCGGGTGCTCAGCATCCAGATCATCACGAACATGCGGCAGTCCTCCGGGTGTTCGGCAACGTGAACCTGAGTGGACTGCCCGACGTGTCGGGATCATGTCTCCGCAACGAGCGGAGACGCGCAATAGAGGTTGCCTGACCCCAAGGGTAGAACGCACCTCAGACGTTGGGAAGAGCGCTATCGAGCAAGGCCCGACCGTTCGAGCCGTCGACCTGTCCGCGACTGCTGGGCCGCATCCGAACGTGAGATCCGCCGCGCATGCTCCATCGCGGCGCGCGCTCGTGCGGCATCCCTCTCGTGATGAGTGGATGCCGGCGACGCCCCCAGAACGCGCCGCCCCACAATGCCGTACCGATCTCGATACGCGGCGACCACGCGGGCGTGCTGCTGCCACGACTCGGCCGCCGCTCCGCGGGGCTGCTCCCCCAGCTCGCGAATCCACGGCTCACGCGCACTCACCGCCCGCACAACGAATTCCTCGGCCCTCGCCTCCATCAGCTGCTCGCGCTCCTGAAGAGCGACGCGCATGTCATCGTCCATGGGCCCAAGCGCGACGGGAATCAGGCCGACAACGAGTCGAGGTGACCTGCGTGCCCCGCTCCCGGTCGTGCTCCGGGAGATCGCGCGGGCGACCCGCGATTGCAGGACGGCCGCGACATCCTCGGCATCCGTCAGAGATCTCGCACGCACGAGACGAGGCAGCACGCTCTCGATGTCGAGGTGGTGTGCTTCCGCCCGACGCATCTCCGCTGAGAGCGGTCCGAAGGCATCTGAGGCGACCGCCTGCGCAGCTTCCGGCTCGGTGAGACCGGAACTGCGGACCAGCTCGACCCACCGGTCATGCTGCGCCACCGACGCGATCGTCTCGTACTCGGCGGCGAGCTGTGCGATGGAGCCCCAGGCATCCTGCTCCGCCGTGAGTGTCTCGTGCGCGGACAACTCGGCGCCGACGTTCTGGAGCACCCCGTTGAGCACGCCCCGCGCGGATGCGTCCGCGCTGTCGCCGGGGTGGGGACCCTCGTGTGCCGGGTCGGGTCGGTCCACGGCGACGTACGCGACGTTGGCGCGACGCCCGCGGGTCATCGCGACATACAGGTTCTCGCGAGTCGTGGTGCCGTCGATAAGGACGTGCACCGTGTCGGTCGTGATCCCCTGCGCCCTGTGCGCGGTGACCGCGTACCCGAGTTCGACGTGATCCGCCACGTATCCGGCGGGAAGTACGGTGCTGCTCCCCCAGCGCTGACCATGCCGACGCACCGACAGGGCTCCGTCGTCGTGCACGCCCACCACGGTCCACCGATCGCCGTTACGAACCCACGATCTGCCCGCCTGCAGGTGCCGTTCGTTGCGTCGCGTGATGACGGTGTCGCCCACGGCGGCCTGCGTGTCGTCGTGGAGTCCGGCCTGCCTGGTTGCGTCGACTACCCCGGCGATGATGAGATCCGCACGGGCGCGAGTATTCAGCGCTGCGACAGCTTCCCGAGAGTCCGTCACGAGAACGGTTGAGAGGCCGGCGCGGATGTCTGAGCGCCACGCCGCGTACGCGGCATCCATCATCTCCTCGTGCTCGCCCTGCCGAAGCCGGTCGTGCGTGAGGTAGTCGTCGATCGCGTCGGGATCGCCGTCGCGGAGAAGAAGCGATGCGGGCTTCTCCCACGCATGGATGAATCGGTGGATGTCGACCAGCTCTGGTGCATCGGGTCGCGCGTGCACCAGCAGCGAGAACGCGCCGCCCGCACCGACGGACTGCAACTGCGCATGGTCGCCTACGAGGAGCACCTTGGCACCGGCACGAGCCGCCAGCCCGCAGATGCGGTCCAGTGACAGCGTGCTCGCGAGGGATGCCTCGTCGATGATGACCAACTGTCCGCTCCGGAACGTCTCGCCACGGACGAGGTGGTTCTGCCACCACTTGGCGGTGTTCTCGGTGGCGATGGCGAGGTCCTCTGCCAGCACATGTGCGGCCGCAGCCGACGGCGCGAGCCCAACCACGGAACCGCTGCCATGCTCTCGTTCCCACGCCCGTCGCAGCGCGATCATCGCCGTCGTCTTGCCCGCCCCGGCAGGACCGACCAGAACGTCAAGGACGCGCGGCGAGCCCGCGATCGCGGTGAGGGCGGATGCCTGGGCCGTCGTCAGCGAGCTTCCATCGGGCAGTCGATGGTGCAATCCGTGCCGCATCGCCGTCTCGGTGGCGTGAGGCCCCGACATGTCGCTCGCGAGCTCGATCAGGCGAGCCTCGGCATCCAGCAAGGCCGTCGACGTGAACCGTGCCCCGCCCCTCGGACGGAAGACCGTGCTGTCATCGGCTCGACGGAATGCGAGCGGGCTCGTTGCGAGCTCTGGCGGGGTGAGCCTCACCGACCGCCGCTCGGCTGCGTCAACGATCATCCCGACGACGGCTTCCCGATCAGATGCTGCCGCGAACCGCACCCCCATCGTTTGGCGTGCAGCCTCGGCCGTCAGGTTCCAGCGCGTCCATGTCGTGCGCTTGTCGCTCACCGCATTCACCACGGTGTTGCCAAGTGCATCGATGGCGTCGAGCGGCACCGCTTCGGCGCGGAGCAACTCCGGTGATTGCCGCTGCGCTGCTCCGTGCGCCCAGGTCGTGGCATCGGTCTGCAAGACCGCGCTGGCACGGTCACGCCACTCCGCGGTGAGGACGGCGAGCGAGCGCACCTCTTTGGGCGGGCGCGTCATGAGCGTGGCCTGGGCACGCAACTTCATGATCGTCGACGCATCAGGGCGGTGCCCATGTGCCAAGACAAACCCGTCGATGAGGCGATCGGTCTCCACATCGATGTGGCGCGCACGCGTCGAGAACTCGGCAACCAGCGACTCAGGCACAGTCGCGATCGCCCACGTCGCATTGCGATCACGGCCTCGGTCGCGTGCCTCCCAATCGAGGCCGAGCGTGCGAGCAAGCTCGTCCGCGAACAGCGCTTCATGCAACTCCGACAGTGCGACGACAGAGGCGTGCATCGGTCGCCCGTCGAGTGAGCGCCACTTCCCATCGAGCGCCGTCTGCACCTTGTTGCTGATCACCACGTGCGTGTGGAGGTGTGGGTCGCCGGCGCGACTGTCGAAGTGATCGAAAGCGGTGGCGACGACGCCGGTCACGTCGACCTGCGCAACGGCGCCGTCGCGGGTCGTTGCACCGGTGCGCGTGGCCGCGACCTCGCGTTCGACGTAGTCGAGCAGCTGCGCGACTGCGCGGTGGTGTGCGTCCGCGATGCACGACTGGGTTGCGGCATCCGCAATCCCCCACAGCACGCTCGCGGACTTCGGGATAGAGAAAGTGAGGTCGTAGCCGGCGACCGCGCGACGCGGTGACTGCGTCGACTCGCCGGCGGCCGCGGCTCCGTACTGAGGAAACGCCCGCCCGAGAGCTTCACCCGTGTTGGGATCGCGGCCCATGCCGATCAGGAGCTGCAACTGGCCTTCGGCGACGGTGTCGCCCTCGGAGATCTCGCCACCGGCGAGTCCTCGAAGACCGCTGCCCATCCATCGACCGGGAGGTGTTCCTTCGGCGGCGTAGTAGCGAGTGAGCGGGGTCGAGAGCGGCCGGTTGCCATCGCCGGCGGCGACGCTGCGAAGCAGGTACTTGTAGCCGTCGCCAGCGCTCATGACCCGCATCGAGACCGTCACCGCCTGCACCTCCCCGGTCACACGGGAGGTGCGCCGCCTCGATCTGCAAGAGGCGTGGCAGCGAATGGGCTGGCGAAGGGGCTGCTCGAAGGCGCTGCTCGTCAGTCGCGAACCGGCGAGAGTCGACCATCGGAGATGCCGGATGGGAGCGTCGGTGAGTACCGTGATGGTGATGACTTCTGATCTGGTGACACGCGCGCAGTCGCTGGCGGCGCAGCACCTGTCCGATGCCCCTCGGCGATGGGCACACGTGCAGGGCGTCGCGGCGACCGCTGTAGAGGTCGCGTCTCGCCTCGATCCCGCGCACTCAGACGAGATCGCAGCGGCGGCATGGCTGCACGATGTGGGCTACGCACCGGATGTCGCAACGACGGGTTTCCACCCGGTGGATGGAGCCGGATTCGCACGGAGCGAACGGATGCCGGAGCTGGTCGTCTCGCTGATCGCCTTCCACACCGGATCAGAGGTCGAGGCGCAGCAGCGCGGCCTGCTCGAGGAGCTGAACACGTTCGCCACTCCCCCGCTCGCTGTGCTCGACATCGTCACCTATGCCGACATGACGACGTCGCCGACAGGCGAACCGATCAGCGCAGAGGAGCGTGTCGCGGAGATTCTGTCCAGGTACGGCGAGGACAATCCGGTGTTCGCCGCCGTGTCGACCTCGGCGCCCGAACTTCTGGCCGCCGTGGCCAGGATCGAAGAACGCCTCTCCTCAGCTCAGCCCAGGTAGGGCGTTGCGCGGTGCTCGAGGTAGTGGTCGATCCGCAACTTCATAGACGGGTGCATCGCGAGGTCCGCCACCCGTTCGGGTTCGATCCATGCGATGTCGGTTGACTCCTCATCGAAGGCGAGCTCTCCGCCGATGAGACGGCTTGTGTAGCAAAGCGAGAACTGCTGTCGCACCTCGCCGTCGTCGTACTTCATGACGTGCCGCGGGTTCGTGTAGACGCCGACGAGACCGGTGATCTCGACATCCAGGCCGGTCTCTTCCTTCACCTCTCGTACTGCGCACTCCTCGATCGACTCCCCGAGTTCCATCCCACCGCCGGGGAGCGCCCACAGTCCGTTGTCCTTCCGGTGCACGAGCGCGATGCGTCCCTGGTCGTCGACGACCACGCAGGTGGTCGACGGCACGACACTGTTCGCGCGCGGCGCGTCGGGGTCGTTGTAGTAGTCGATGCGGGCCATTCGCCTGCCCTTTCCGTCAATAGCCGAGGGGGTAGCTCACGGGTCGCGAGCTCGACCAGATCCGCTCGAAGGAGTCCGTGTAGTTCTGCCAGAGTTCGGGATCGGTGTCGCGAGGAATCTCGAAGACGGGGTTGTCGCCGGCCGGCGAGCCGAGGATGTGGTGGTTCGCGTAGAGGATGTCGTCGATGAAGAACATCGTCACGTAAAGCGGCGTCGCGTGTGTGCGGATCTCGACGCCGTCGACGCCGTGGAGAGGCTCGAGCCGCGAGAGTGTCATCCGGCATCTGCCGGCGAGCGCGTCTCCGATCCGCTCTTCGATCCCGCGCAGATGAACCGAGCCCGAACCCGGGTCCCCGACGGTGATCCGCACCTGAGTTCCTCGCTCGGCTGCTTCGCGCACGATGCGCAGGAACCCGTGCACGTTATCGAAGAGGAATGTGCCGCCGTACATGCAGATATCGATGCGGGTGCCTGCGCCCGAGAGGACGTCCCGCCACAGCTCGATCGGCACCTCAGCACGTGAGGGGAACATCCGCACCCATTGAGCAGACGCGTGGATGACGGAGCCCGGTCCAACCCGTGGCCAGAGATCTTCCGCGTCGCACTCGAGCACGGAAGCGATGCTTTCCGCGACGCGCAACTGCGGTGTGGTCTCGCCGTTGAGCGCCCGCAGGATCGTGCGCTCATCGCAGGCGGCGCGGGTTGCGAGGTCGCGGACGCTGATGCGCTGCGTCTGCATCTGCTCCGCGAGGCGACGACCGGTACCGGTTCCGTTCGGTCGTTGTCCCGTGCCCATCGCACCCTCGCGCCAGATCTCGTCAGCAGTCTTTGACTCATTCTGACCTAGATCAGGTCTGTCTCCGTCGGCTTTGGCCGTGTGCGCTCATTCCCATGACTCACGAGCAAGGGATTCGCCACCAGCGGCTCAGCCCGCGTCCTCCGGCGCACCTTCCCGTCGATCACAGCGCACCCAGGAGGTTGACGTGAACTTCGGCGATCTGCTCCTCATCTCAGCTGGGATGTCGCGGGGCGACTTCGCGGTCACGCTCGCGCGAGAGGACATCCCGGTGTTCCCGTGCATTCCAGGCGGCAAACGCCCGCTCACCCCCGCAGGATTCCGCGACGCATCGACGCTGGGCCATCTGGTCAATGCGTGGTGGCGGCGCTGGCCTGACGCGAACATCGGCATGCCGACCGGTCCGCGGTCGGGGTTCGATGTCGTGGACGTCGATGTCAGAGGCGATGAGTCTGGCTTCGCGGGTTTCCTGCGAGCGCTGAGCGCCCACCTCGCGGATGGCGAGATCGCACGGGTGCACACGCCCTCCGACGGAATGCACGTCTACTACCCCGCCACCAGCGCGCAGCGCTGCTGGCAGGCGGCACGAGCCCACATCGACTTCCGCGGTGACGGCGGATACGTGATAGTCCCACCGTCGGTCATCCAGACCGAGCGAGGGCCGGTCGCCTACCGACTTACGTCGCTCGGCAAGAACCCCGAGCCGATTGAAGCGGTCGCGCTTCGCGCATTCGTTGATCCGCGGCCGGTCCCGACCAGCTACACGGGCTCGACGGGGCGCACGAATCCAACCGTGCTCGCGAGCTGGGTTGCGCGTTTGCAGGAAGGCGAGCGCAACCGGGGCCTGTTCTGGGCGGCGTGCCGGCTGTATGAGTCGGGAATGCCTCCTCGGGAGGCTGTCTCGGCGCTCCTCCCCGCCGCCAAGCAGGCCGGACTGGGCGAGCCCGAGATCATTGCGACGCTCCACTCAGCGTGGCGCCACACCGGTCCGGAGGAGTACGGCCCGAGGTTCACGAGGTTCGCGAGCCCTGCTGCTCGAATCCGGCGGCCGGGATCGGGACCGAGCCTGCCATGAGCGCGACACGATTCGACGGCATCCGTGTGGCCACGACGACGGCGGTCACCGGGACGATGTTCATCGCGGGTGGCGCGTTCTGGCTGTCGTTCACGTCTCTCGCAGACCTCGCGCACCGCTCGGGCATCGGTGCGGGTCAGGCGTGGGCGTGGCCGCTCATCGTCGACGGGATCATCGTCGTCGCAACAGTCGCCGTCGTCGTCCTCGCGAACTCTCGGGCCGCCTGGTATCCCTGGCTGCTGCTGGTCGCCGGGGCCGGCGTCTCCGTCGCAGCAAACGCCATTCATGCGATCCTCGCGGCCGACAAGGACGTTCCGGCGGCACTCGCGGCCTCGGTGGCTGCAGTTCCACCGCTCGTTCTACTGGCGATCACGCACCTGACGTCCATCCTCGCCCGCCACGCCGCCCATTCCGGCACGGCCACAAGCGCGCCGACCGGCGACGAGGACGACGCCTTCGTCCCCGCGCAGCGACCTGGTGAGCGTACGGCCGGTCGCGCCGGCGCGGCCGCGCTCCACGCCTCGGGTTGGTCGAACGCCGCCATCGCGCGCCGGCTCGGGGTTCATCCGTCGACGGTGGGGCGCTGGCTGCACGTGCCACCCGGTGCACCTCACCAACAACAGCAACTCTCTCGAGGAGGGCAGATAGATGAATGAGCGGGCCTCGGATGCCGGGATGGAGAGCACCCCTGCGCTGGCAGACGTCGTGTCAATCGACGTCAGCGAAAGGGATCGGGCGCGGATTGCCAGCCAGACGGGTGCCGCGCGCGGTACGGCCCGTGACGACATCGGCGACGTGCGCGGCGTCACCTGGATGCGCATTTCGGATGCTCTGGCGATGGGAAGCGGCAAGGTGGCCGGCCGTGGGCTCAGCCTCGAGGCCGCACTGGCCCACCGCATCCGTCGGCAGCCAGCGATGACAAAACACGCGATCCGCGAACGCGCACACCGCCTTCCACCGCTGCCATCTTTCGGCGTCAATCGAGGCACGCACGGTCGCGACGCTATGGATCGGGGTTGAGTGCGATGCCTAGGTCCGGACCGTCGACTACCGACACCTCGTTCAAGAGCCCCGAAGGGCTGCGAGCCCTCCTCGTGCGCCTGCAGCAAAACGAGGGTGTCGGTTGGCGCGCCGATGCTGAGGCTGCAGCACTGATGCGACACGCCGCCGATCGCTACGCGGCGCTGGCACGAAAGCACGGGCTCGACCCCTGGGAAGCAGCGGCTGCCGCATTCGACGCGATGCGCTCGCCATCGATCCGCCGGGCCGACGATCCGTGGGCGATGGTGACCCGCGCCGTGCAGATCACCTGCATCGCGGAAGAACGCGCGCGCGGACTCCTCTGCTCGGTGCACCAGGCTCGACGCCCCCGCTACTCGGTCTTCCACGACGCCGAGCGCTTCAGCGATCGAGAGAACCCCCTGCTCGAATACCACCCCGCGTTCAGGACAGAGCCCTTCGATGTCGAACCGTCGGCCCAGGCAGAGAGCGTCGGATCGGCCGTGGAGGATGCCATCGCGCTCTTCACCCTCCTGGGGTGGCAACCAGAGCGCGCCCGCTCGGCGATTGAGTACGTGTGCACCCGCCTTGCCGACTCGTCATCACGCTCGTCGGCATTCGAGTCGCTCCGCCGCGACTACAACGCTCGCGCGTTGCTTGACGTGCCTCAGCGCGCATGGACGGCGATGCTTCGAGTACTCCTCGGTAACCCCGACCCATCCCTTGCTCATACTGCGGTCGGACGAGGCATCCTTCTCCGCCTCCTCGTCGGCGAGCCGCTCCGCACGCTCCTGTCCGACGAGCAGATCGTGGGAGAGATGACCGGGAGCATGCCGAGGTCTCAGCCGTGAGCATGCGCGGACACATCGAGCTCGAGCGTTCGATCGATTCCATTCGAGTCGGCGGCAGACATCGAGTCGACCTGGGCGACGTCGACGCTCTCGCTGCATCGATCGAGCAGCACGGGCTCCTACAACCGATCACCGTGACGCCCGAGGGCGTGCTCGTCTGCGGCGCGCGACGCCTCGCTGCGCTTCGCCGACTCGGCGTGCGCACGGTCAACGTCTGGGTCCGAGCCGGCGTGACCGATCGACTCACGCGGGTGCTCGCCGAGCAAGACGACGATGCGCTGCACAAGGCGCTCACGCCGACCGAATCCGCGTCGCTCTACCGCGAGCTCAAGGGTCTGCTCGCTGAAGACGCCGCACGCAGGCAGGAGGCCTCGCGGTTCACGACGAAGGGGCAGCTCGCGGAACTGACCGGTGCCGCCACAATGGCGGCACCGTCAGTGCCGAAGGGAGACGCTCGGGCACAGGCTGCTGAGCTCGTCACCGGACGACGTTCCTACACAACCCTCGAGCGCATCGGAGATCTTGAGCGCGTCGCCGCCGATGCGACCATCGATCCCGCGGTTCGCGAGCGAGCGGAGGCGGAGTTGGCGAGCATTGACGACGGCGCACCCGTCGCGCCCGCACATCAGCGGGTGCGGGCTCAGCTCAAGGCGCCGACCGACTCCGACTCGCGTACGTCACACGCCACCAAACTGCCCGTTCGCGCGTTCGTGTTCATGTGGGATGACCTCCGCGGCTGGTGGGAGAAGTTCGACTATGACGAGATCGCAGCCAGCCTCACCGGCGATCAGTGGCGGCAGTTCGAGGAGACAGTCGCTGGGACGGTCGCGTTCGCCGAAGCGTTGAGCGCCGAGCGAGACGCACGCGCCGCGGCACCCAACGTCATCGCGGGTTAGCGATCCCGGGGATCGGTCGCGGTCGCGCACCTCTCTCTCAGGCACCGTTCCCAGCGGTGCGGGAGCGGAGGGGCTTCATGCGTTCACATCGTTTCGACCGTCGGCGTGGTCTTGTCGTTGCAGGCATCACTGTCGTTCTCGCCGTTCTGCTTTTGGTCGCGTGGGGCATCTATGGCTTGCTGGTCGGGCCGCCCGCGCCCCAGCATCCATCGGTCATTGACTCGACGGTGGATGCCGTCCCGCCGACTTCCCGCGAAGGTCACCTGGGTCCGAGGCCCATCGCCGACACTGCCGATCCTGAAGAATTCGCGCGCCGGGTCGCCAAAGCGCTCTTCACATGGGACACGCGCTCGACGGCCGATGTGAGCGAGTGGGCGCAGGTCGTCGTCGACGTGGCCGATGCCGAGGAGGCGCCGGCTACCGCGAGCGATGTCCGGTCGTATCTGCCAACACCCGCGCTCTGGCAACAGCTGCGCGGATACGGAACACGGCAATGGCTCGTCATCGACTCGGTGATCATCCCTGACGCGTGGTCGACCGCCGTCCAGCAGGCTCAGTCCGGACAGCTCCCGCCCGGCGCGACGGCGTTCACCGTCTCCGGCACGCGGCACCGTGTGGGCGTGTGGGGCACGGAACCCGCGAACACGAGTCGACTCGTCGCATTCACCGTCTTCATTGCCTGCGAGCGCCCGGACCCGTGCCGACTTCTTCGTCTCTCCCAAATCGACAATCCGTTGTGGTAAATGCGAGGTGACCATGAAGCGTGTTGTTGGCATCCTGCTCGTCATGATGGCGGTCCTGCCCGCCGCAGGACTCATCTCGGTGGCGGCGCTGATGGCGACCGCCGCGCGCTCATGCGCCGTCGGCTCGCTCAGCGTCGCCCGGATCCCCGACTCTCTGGAGGCGCAGACCCGGGATGGCACGCGCGTCGTCCTCGGCCGACATCAGCTCACGCACGCGGCGACGATCATCACCGTCGCAGAGCAGACCTCCGGCGTCGGCAGGCCCGGTGCGCTCATCGCGATCATGGCCGCGCTCACGGAGTCCGGGCTTCGGATGCTGGCAAATCCGTCGGCATATCCGCAGTCAGCCGGGTACCCGAACGACGGGAGCGGGTCCGATCACGACTCGCTCGGAATGTTCCAGATGCGCCCGAGCACGGAGTGGGGCACGGTCACCGAGCTGATGGACCCGGCCTACCAGGTTCGAGCGTTCTTCGGTGGTCCGAGCGGCCCGAACGAGGGCAGACCGCGCGGACTTCTGGACATCCCGGGCTGGCAGGCACTCGACCCTGGCGAGGCCGCGCAGATGGTGGAGGTCAGCGCCTATCCCGATCGGTACGAGAACTACCGACCCGTCGCCGAGGCGATTCTCGTCGCGCTGACAGCACGGTCGCCTGCGTCTGCGCACGGCGGCGCAGCCATTGTGCCGGAGACATCGCGGCTTGTCTTCCCCCTCCCGATGGGCAGGTATACGGACACGTCCAGCTACGGGTGGCGCACCGACCCGTTCACCGGCGCCCGAGCGTTCCACGAGGGCAGCGACCTCGCCGCAGCGATGGGCACGCCGATCCTCGCAATCGCTGATGGGGTCGTCGCCTTCGCGGGTCTCCGCGGCGGATACGGCGGCCTCATCATCCTGGAACACACCGTGAACGGACAACGCGTCGCGTCGTTCTACGCCCACATGTACGAGAGCCGAGTCCACGTGGATGCCGGCGACACCGTGACGGCCGGCGAGCTCATCGGAGACGTCGGTTCGGCGGGCCGATCGACGGGCCCGCATCTGCACCTCGAGATTCACCCGGGCGGAGCAGGTCAACCGACCGTGAACGCGATCGACTGGCTCTCGCAGCGGGGTGCTGAAGGCATCGATGAAACGGATGCCGCAACGGCCGTCTGCGAGCCATTGGAAGCATCATGAGCGCGACGATCTTTCCCAACTTCGGCGCGGTGGGCGCTGCCGCCGAACTGCGCGAGCTCATCGGGGCGCTGCTCATGGTCGCCTTGATCGCGGCCGTCTTGATGCTCATCGTCTGCGCTGTCACGTGGGCACTGGCCTCATCGAACGGTCACTACCAAGCCGCCAGCCGCGCTCGAATCGGAGTCTGGGTGAGCATCGGTACCGCAGCAGTCGCCGGCATCGGCGTCACGTGGCTCAACTTCCTTCTCGACCTCGGGTCCGCGATGTAGGCGCAGTGCTTATCTGCATTCGTGGAACTCTTTGCGCTCCTCCCTGATGTCCGCCAACACCCATCAAGGGAGCAGCATCGTGATCGACATCTCACCGAACGGGACCGGTCTTCCCGGCATCGAGCAGCTGCGAGTCATCGTCGGTGCGGTGATGACCGTCGGCCTCATTCTCAGCGTCCTCGCGCTCATCATTGCCGCGATCGTCTGGGGCTTCGGCGCGAACTCCTCCAACCCGCATCTCGCGTCGCGCGGAAAGCTCGGCGTCCTCGTCGCATGCGGTGCGGCGATCATCTGCGGGGCCGCGGTCACGCTCATCAACTTCTTCTGGACCGTCGGTCAGTCGGTCTGAGCCGGCCCCACACAGGAGTGAAGCGGATGAGCGTCTGTGACGTGCCGGTCATCGCGGCCGTGTGTGATGCGGCGGGTACAGGCGCAGCGTCGCTCGTCGCGGCGCCCTTCGACTGGCTCGCGCAGGCGATGGGCGCGGCAGCGTCGTGGATGTTCGAGTCGGTCTGGAGCGTATTCGACACGACGACGCTGCTCGAGATCACCGATCCTGGATACCTCGACGTCTACAACGTGCTGTTCGGCGTCGCTGTGTTCGTCACACTGCTGTTCTTCTGCCTGCAGCTGATCACCGGACTCGCCCGTCGGGATCCGACAGCTCTCTCGCGTGCGTGTGTGGGGATGGCCAAAGCCGTGCTGGGTTCGTTCTTGATCATCACCCTGACCGGGCTGCTTCTCGAGATCACCGACCAGTTGGCGGTCGGCATCGTTCAAGCCACCGGAAACACGATGGCGGGGATCGGCGACCGCATCGCCCTTCTCGTCGCCGGCCTTGCGGCGATCAATATCGCTACTCCCGGTGTCGGAGCGATCCTCACGATGTTCCTTGCGGGGCTGGCGATCTGCGCCGCGGCGATCGTCTGGTTCTCGCTACTGATACGCAAGGCGCTGCTCCTCGTCGCGATCGTGTTCGGGCCGATCGCTCTCGCAGGATTCGCCTGGGATGCCACCAAGGGGTGGTTCGGGAAATGGGCGGCATTCGTCGTTGCGCTCATCCTGTCGAAGCTCGTGCTCGTGGTGATCTTCCTGGTCGCGGTCGCGCAGGTCTCGGCGCCCATCGACGCGGACTTGGCCTCGGTGAGCGATCCGATCGCCGGAATCGTGCTGATGTTCATCGCGGCATTCGCCCCTTACATCACCTACAAGTTCCTCAGCTTCGTGGGCTTCGACATGTACCACGCGATGTCCAGCGAGCAGGAGGCCAAGTCGGCCCTCAACCGCCCCGTACCGGTCCCGACAGGACCGATGGCGGGTGGCGCGAAAAAAGTGCTCGACTCGCCTGGGGCCGGGAGTCGGTCCTCTGGCGCGACTACATCGTCGCCGTCAGCCGTGGCCCCGCCGGGTGCATCCGCCGGCTCCGCAGGCACAAGTGGCGCCAGCGCAACAACGGCGACGAGGGCGGCTGGACCGGTCGCGGCGGGAGTGGCCGCCGGTGCCGTCGTGGCGCACGGCGCCACGGTCGCCGGGCCGCGCATCGGCACCACCATTGGTCGCGGCGCCGATGCACAGGCACAGCCTTCAGGCGCCCCTAACGGTGCCGCTGCGGCTCCGATGCCACCCGCCTCAGCGGCGACACTTCCGGATCGAAATCGGCGAGAGGACGGGCGATGAACCACACGCCGGACTGGGCGCGGTTCCAGCTGGCACCGGTGCAGTTCTCGAGATTGAGTCGCCGCGCCATCTTGCTCGGCCTCTCGCTCCCCCAGCTCATTGCCCTGTCGATCGGCCTGCTCACGTTGGTGGTCAGCCTGTACACGTCCGGCGCGACCGGAGTCGCCTGGTCGAGCCCGCTTTGGGCGACGACTGTTGCGATCGCGATGATCCCGCTTGGTGGCCGAAAGGTCGTGGAGTGGCTGCCGGTCGTCAGCCGGTGGGCGTGGCGAGCCTGGACGGGACAGTTGCAGTTTCGGCGACGTATCCTGCGTCCGCGCCCCGTCGGTACTTTGGCTCTCCCCGGCGACTCCGCGTCCCTGCGCGAATGGCAGGACCCGGAATCGGGTGCCGTGATGGTCCATGACCCTCACGATCAGACGCTCACGGCGATCGTCGCCGTCTCACACCCCGCCTTCGTCCTCCTTGACCCGACGGAGCAGCAACGACGCGTGTCGGGATGGGGCCGCGCACTGGCGAGCACGTGCCGGTCCGGCAGGATCGCCCGCGTTCAGGTGTCGGAGCGGACGCTACCCGACTCAGGCGTTGGCCTCTCGGAGTGGTGGGAGCACCACGGGTCCGATGACAGCAGCTGGGCGGCAATGACATACCGAGACCTGATCGACCGAGCCGGCCCAGCCAGCGAACGACACTCCACCACGATCAGCATCTCGCTCGACCTCAAAGCCTCATCGCGGCAGATCCGCACTTCGGGACGCGGGATGCGCGGTGCGGCGCTCGTCCTCCGGCAGGAGATGGTCGCTCTCACCACGGCACTGCGGGCAGCGGATCTGACCGTCACGGGCTGGCTCCGCGCTGACGAGCTCGCGGTCATACTGCGCACGGCGTACGACCCGCCCGTCACCGCAGACCTCGAACGTCAGACCACGGTCGGCCGTTCGCTCGCGAGCGCGGGCCCGGTCGCCGTTGCTGAGACATGGGACAAGATTCGCACCGATTCAGCCTTCCACGCAGTGCTGTGGATCAGTGACTGGCCGAGGTCGCACGTCTTCCCGGGCTTCCTCACGCCCCTGGTCCTCTCCACCGGCATCCTGCGCACCATCTCGTTGCACTACCTCCCTGTTCGCAGTGACCAGGCTGCCCGCGACCTGCGAAGGAAGAAGACGGAGCTGCTCAGCGACGCGCACCAGCGCAGCCGCATCGGACAGATCGAGGATGCCACGGCGACCGCAGAGTACGGCGACGTGCTGCAGCAGGAGCGAGACCTCACATCGGGGCACGGCGTGCTGCGTGCGGTCGGCCTGATCAGCGTGAGTTCTGCATCCGCCGAAGAGCTCGACGCCGCTGTCGCAACGATCGAGCAAGCCGCGATCCAGGCATCGTGCGAGACACGCCGGCTCGTAGGCCAGCAATCGCAGGCATTCACGGCGGCGGCGACTCCGCTGTGCCGGAGGGTGTGACGCGCGCACCTCTCCTCTGACGATCCGGAATGGAGTTGAGGATGAGCCTCGATACCGACCACAACGAGACCCGTTGGCTCAGCGTCACGTTCCTGCAGGGCGACGAGGCCGACCAGGTGCTCGACATGATCGATCGCGACGGACCGCTCGCCGCGATCGAACACCTGCGGCAGCGGGACTTCGGGGACGAGACGACGGATGCCGCGCTCGTCAACGGCTACGTCTATGAGGCCGTACCGATCGGTGCGAACGATCGAGTGATCGAGGACGACGGCTCGGGCTACTCGCTCACCTACAGCGCCCCGCACGGCTACGTCTCGCTTCTTCGTCGCTACCTCACGCAGCCCGAGGTTCAACTCCGCGCGGAGCACGGCGATCTGGCCGCTCGCGGGGGTGACCCTGTGCGTGGCATCGACGGCCGTTTCTGGAATGAGTCGGTGCCCCGCACGACGCGCACCCACAGCCGGCCGCTCGCACGATGACCGGTGCACACGAAGAGCGGCTGCACACAGCAGCCCTCCATACGCCCACAGGAGAAGGGTGGCGCGATCGTCAGGACCGCGAACGGGCCACGCGTCTGATTGCGCGGTCGCGAAGTGAGAACGCTGCGGAGGCGAAGCGGCTACGGTCGGCAGAGGAAGCTGGTGCCCGAGCCATGCGTTACCTCCCACGAGTGGGAGAGCCAGGGCCGGCGGCTCTGCGAACGCCGGGGCGAATGAAGCTGCCCAAGCACCAGGACACGTCAGCGACTCTCGCGGGCCACTACCCCTTCCTCGCTGAGGCCGGCCTCGGGTCGGCGGGGGTGTTCATCGGTCAGGATCTGTACTCCGGTGGGTCGTTCGTCTACGACCCGTGGGTCCTCTACCAGCGCGGGCTCATCACCGCGCCCAACATCGTGCTGGCGGGGATCGTCGGCTCAGGAAAGTCTTCGCTCGCCAAGTCGCTCTACACTCGGTCGCTGCCATTCGGTCGGCGAGTGTACGTGCCCGGGGACCCGAAAGGAGAGCACACCGCGATCGCCGAAGCCGTCGGCGGACGCGCAATCATCCTCGGCCACGGCCTCCGCAATCGCCTCAACCCGCTCGACGAAGGCCACCGGCCCTCCTCGACGTCCGATGCCGAATGGGAGTCACAGGTCGCGTCTCGGCGTCGCGACCTCATCGGAGCACTCGCTGAGACAGTGCTCGATCGATCGCTTACTCCGCTCGAGCACACCGCGATCGACCTCGCCCTGGTCGACACTGTCCGCACCGCCGACATCCCGACGCTGCCCATGGTCGTCCAGCGCGTCCTTGCGCCTGCCGCGGCCGAAAACCGCGATGGGCGGCTCGCCGACGACGGCAGGATCGTCGGACATGCGTTGCGACGCCTCGTTGCGGGCGACCTCGCCGGGCTATTCGACGGGCCATCGACCGTGCGCTTCGACCCGTCGCTGCCGATGATGTCGCTCGACCTCTCCCGCGTGGCCGAGAACTCGACCCTCATCTCGGTGCTGATGACGTGCTCGTCTGCGTGGATGGAGTCGGCACTCGCCGACCCCGACGGAGGCCAACGGTGGGTTGTCTACGACGAGGCTTGGCGCCTCATGGCCTACCCCGCGCTGCTGCGCCGCATGGACGCGCAGTGGCGACTCGCTCGTCACTTCGGCATCGCGAACATGCTCATCTTCCACAAGCTCACCGACCTCGACAACGTCGGAGACTCCGGCTCCGCCATGAGGGCCCTCGCGTCATCACTGCTCGCCAACGCTGAGACCCGCATCATCTACCGTCAGGAGCCCGACCAACTCGGATCAACCGCCACCGCACTGGGCTTGACCACCACCGAGCAGAATCTGCTTCCGACGCTGGGAACCGGGCAGGGGCTTTGGCGGGTGAAGGATCGCAGCTTCGTGGTGCAGCATCAACTGCATCCCGCCGAGCTCGCCGCGTTCGACACCACCGCGCGCATGACGGGAACGCCCCGATGAGAGCTCCGAGCCAGAAGGGGATGCCGGGCGACGAACTCGTCAACATCGGAATCGGTTTGGGGCTTGGCGCTGCGGCGCTCGCTTTGATGCTGCGCGCGGCGGGTTCCGTGACTGCGTGGATCAGCGGCATCCCGCAGCCGACCAGCGGCCTTGATAGTGGTGTCTCCGTACTGCTTGATCCCGCAGACCCTGCTGGCGCACTTGGCGCGCCCTCGCTGAATGCCGTTGCCTACTGGATCACCGTGGCACTGATGCTCGGCGCAGCTGCGGCCGTGGGCGTCGTCGGGTGGCGAATGCTGCGCGGTGTCGGGCATCTCGCGCGAGCAGACCCCTACCGAATCATAGGCGTCGCGACGCGAGCCGAGGTCGCCCGGGCCGCATCCCGGGCCGCGCTCCTGCGTCGCGCACGGCACCTTCGTCCTTCGCTTGCGAAGGCCAGCCCCGCGGACGTCGGATACCGGATCGGATTCTCGCGCGGCGAGGCCGTGTGGGCGAGTGTCGAGGACTCGATTCTGCTCATCGGGCCGCCTCGCTCCGGCAAGGGCGTGCACGTCGTCATCAACGCCATCCTGGACGCCCCCGGCGCCGTGATCACTACCTCGACCCGCCCCGACAACCTCACCGCGACGATTCAGGCACGGTCGCGGCTCGGTCCCGTCGCGGTCTTCGACCCTCAGCACCTCGCGGAAGGGCTGCCGTCAGGTCTGCGCTGGTCACCGATCCGAGGCTGCGGCGATCCTCTCACCGCGATGGTCCGCGCCGCGGGGCTCGCCTCAGCGACCGGGCTCTCCGCCGGCGGCGTCGAAGGCGGCGGGTTCTGGGAAGCCAAGACCCGCACCGCGCTTCAAGCGCTCCTCCATGCGGCCGCGCTCGACAACCGCTCCCCCGCCGAGCTGTTCCGATGGACCCTCGACCCGGCCGCGGCCGGCGACGCGGTCGCAATCCTGTTCACCCACTCATCCGCAGCCACCAGCTGGGCGGACTCGTTGCAGGCCATGCTCGACGCCGACCCGCGTACGCGCGACTCCATCTGGCAGGGCGTCTCCCTTTCCCTGTCTGCCCTGGCCGACCCGCGAGTGCTGGATGCGGTGTCACCCCGCGAGGGCGAGCAGTTCGACCCCGCTGAGTTCCTGCGCAGCAACGGCACCCTGTACCTGCTCGCCACCGGTGCAGGCGCCAACAACTCGGCCGCCCTCGTCGCCGCGTTCGTCGAAGACCTCGTGGAAACCGGGCGGCGCATCGCAGCTCGAAATCCGAGCGCACGCCTCGACCCCCCACTCCTGCTGGCGCTCGACGAGATCGGCAACCTCGCCCCGCTCCCTTCTCTGCCGTCCTTGATGGCCGAGGGAGGCGGCACCGGATTCACCACCATGCCGGTGTTGCAGTCGCTTGCGCAGGCACGCAGCAAGTGGGGCGACAACGCGGCGGGAGCGATCTGGGACTCCTCAATCGTCAAGATCATCCTCGGCGGCGCCTCCAACTCCCGCGACCTCCAAGACCTCTCCACCCTCATCGGCGAACGCGACGAAGCCACCGACTCGACCACCGTCGGCGACCGCGGATCACGCTCTTCCCAACGTTCTGTGCGCCGCGTCGCGATCATGCCGCCCGAGACGATCCGCACGCTGCCGTTCGGTACCGGGCTCATCCTGCTCCGCTCCGCCCCACCGATCATCGCCCGCCTCCGTGCGTGGACATCCCGGCCCGATCGCAAGACGCTCCAGGACGACCGCGCCAAGGTCGAGGCGGAGCTGCGCCTCCCCACAGAACTCCCGCCTTGCCCAGATACAGACTGACCGACTCCACTCGCGGGGCGCCCGGCGCACCTGCTGTGCACAGCGAGCCACACCGGCCCGCACTCATCGAGGAGGCACGTCCCATGGCACTGCACACCCAGGAATCCATCTCCGGATTCATCGCATCCGACCCGCAGCGCTCTGTCACCGACAAGGGCGACACGCGATTCTACGTCCGGATCGGACAGCCCCACTTCCGCCGCAACGAGGACGGAAGCTTCACCGAGCTCGCGCCGACCTTCCACGACATGGTCGCCTACCGCGCCACCGCCGAGCGCGCCTTCGAGCGATTCGCCAAGGGAGACAGCTTCGTCGCCGAAGGCTACCTGCGCACCTTCCCCATCGAACGCGACGGCCAGACCATCGACGGCGAAGAGTTCGTCGCCAAGAAGCTCGGACATGACCTCGCGCGTACCAACTACGACGTCGACCGCACCCGTCGCGCTGCGCATACTCAGCCGGATGCCGCCACCCACGCCCCATCACGTGCGCACGCTCCCGCGCTCGGAATGTGAGCCGGGCACATGGATCACTCGTCGATCCCGCCGCAGCCCGAGGAACCCGAGTCCCCATTCGGAGACTCTCGCGAAGCTGAGCCACCGCGTCCCATCAACTGGAACGCCCTCACCGCAGAGGATGCCGAAGCCGAATGGCTCGAACTCAATCAATGGGTGAACTGGTTGCGCCGTACTTACGGCCTGCCTGCGTCGATCATCCCGCCGTCTTGGCACCGGCATCCCGAACTCGTCTGGGAACTCTCCGCCCTCCACCTTCACTGGCTCAGCGCATACGACCCCGACCAGCACGGCTCCGCGCCGCACGGCTGGCACCGCGACTTCGCCGATGCTCGGGAACGGCTGCACGACTGGGTCGCGACGTCAGGCACGCGGTTGGATCGGGATCGCCCTACGCGACAGACGTTCTGGCCCGGCGAATCGTCATCCGACCGCTTCGAGGACACACCCATCAACGATCGCGATGAAGACTTCGTACGCTTCGTGCTCGACGACCTCGCGGGACGCCGCGAAGCAGAGGCGAGTTCCCAAGCGAAGAGTGAACCACGCGAACCGTCAACGAACGGTACGGAATCAAACGTACGGACGCCCGATCTTCCGCGATAGAAATGCCTCAGGTCCGACCGTCCTCGCCCCCGGGCAATATTCGTGCGAGATCGATGAAATCGACCACGCGATCCTCTCGATTGCGCCTGCCGTCTCAGCAACGCCGATCTCGCGGAAGCTGTAGGGCTGCCCGCCTCCCCTTGCCTGCGTCGGGTCCGCCGGCTCGAGCAGGAGGGCATAGTCGCCGGCCACTGGGCCGTCATCCGGCCCTCTGCGCTTCGCCGGGGGCCTTCGCGTCATCGTCGGCGTTCGGATCTCACACCACGCCCGCGAACCCGTCGCACAGTGGGAGAACGCGGCTATTCGGCTTCCCGAAGTCTCGGCCTGTCACCACGTCACGGGTAGCTTCGACTACCTCCTGCAGATCGACGTCGCGGACCTCGCCGCCTACGAGCGGTTTCACGCCGACGCCATGGCGAGCCTCGCAGATCTCGGCTCCAGCTATAGTTTCGTCGTCATGAAGACACTCGAACGCTAGATGACTGCGACTCCTACCCGATAGCGAGCTGGAACGCCCGTAGAACACGGTCCGCGGAGTCCTGGATGTGGTCGCGCACGAGCTTGTGGACGGCATCCGCATCTCGCGCCTCCATTGCCTCGAGGATCGCACGGTGGTCTTCGGCGACATCGGATGTCTCCGGGTGTGTGCGCACCTCCGGCATGACATGGTGGAGTCGCCGCACCTCATCGAGAAGCGACGTCAGGATCGCGGTAGCGCGCTGGTTGTCGGCCATCCGAGCGGCGGCGAGGTGAAACTCCCGTCCGGGCGACGACTGTGAGTCATCGGGCATCGCCTCCTCAGCGGTGCGGCCGACGAGCTCGCGCAATCGAGCGAAATGGGCAGCATCGCCGCCGCGGGCAGCGTGCGCGAACAACCCCGGCTCGAGGAGGAGCCGCAACTCGAAAACTTCCTTGATGTCGTGCAGGCGCAACGGCTTGACGAGGTAGCCACGTCGGGGGATGGTGAGGATCCATCCGCGGTCCGCAAGCTGGCGAAGCGCCTCACGAACGGGCGTTTTGGACACGCCGTAGCGCTTCGCCAGGTCTGCCTCGAGCACGAGATCTCCCGGCGTCAGAGCAGCGGAGAGGATCTCCTCGTGCATGCGCTCGTAGATCTGCTCGGTGAGCGAGTTCGGGCGCGCAGGACTCGCCGCAGTGCCCGCCGTTTCCTGGATCATCATCAGGGCTCTCAGCCTACCTATTGTCGGGTTGCGCGTTTCGGTTTGCCGATTCGGCCGATCGCGCGGGATACACGTCGGTATCGATTCCGGGAACAACGACCTTTCGCGGGTCGTTCGCTGCTGCGACCAACCGCTGGGTGACGAAGTCGGTGACCCCCGCGGCGAGTAGCTGCCGCGGGTCCTCCAGCGTGAGGCGCAAACGAGTGATCATCGTGTCCCAGTCCCGTTCGTGACGAACAGGCGGGAACTCGGACACGTGGTCGATTCCCGATGTCAGTTCAGGACCGAGGAGCGGCGGTTCCACGAACGTCGGGTACCCCTCGTACATGAGCGGCGCGATCTCCGTGGAGGACATCACTCGGGCGACCTGCCACCTTATCGATCCTTCGGCGGCGATGACCGAGGACAGATCTCCGTTCGCGGGCGACTCGAAGCCCGACATCGTCGGCGCTACGAACACCCGCGACAACGGGAGTCTGTCACCCGAGATGTGTCGCAGGATGCGAACGAGGTTGGTGGTGCCCTTCGTTGTGCCCGCGGTGGGCCGACCTTGTCGACCGGTGATCGCGAAGATCGCGCGCGGCCAGTCGATCTGCAGCTCGTCGAACCAATCAATCAGCCCGTGGGCGTGATCGAGCGCGTACAGGCCGAAGGTGGCGATCATGAGCTTGTTGCCTGACACGGGAAACTCGTCGGTCTCGACGTCGAGGTAGTCGGAACGCAGCGTCACCGGGGTGAGATAGTCGGGCTCGTGCAACGCCCGCGCAAGGAAATGATCTGCGAGTTCGCACGCATAGTCGACCATGGCGGCGATCTGGTCTTCGCGTCCGATGAACGCCCTGATCCCGAGTGATCCACGCCACAGGTCGGGCTTGTTCGCGATCCGGACTTGCGCCATGCGCGCCCGCAATCGTTGCGCATCTTCACGCCACAGTTCGCTCTCCCCTCGCACGGCCAGCGCAACGAGCGTTCCGAGAGCAGGGCCGAGGTGTGAGATCGCCGTCAGCTCGGTGAAGCCGGGGATGTTCGCACGAAAGCCGCGTACCTGCGGAGCCGCCCCAGATCCGCCGTAGACCGCGAGGTCGGTCGCGGTGGCGACGATGAGTGGCGCGTCCAGGTTGTCTTTCATCGACAGGATCGACAGGTGGTCGGCGATCGAATCTCGGTGGGGCGACTTGGAGTCGCTGTAGACCGCGAACAGGGCCTTCAGCTCAGGGCTCTCGTAGAAGCTCATGCGGCACCGCCCTCCTCGACGGGTGGGATGAAGCGGTAGACGACTGTGTCGGCGGCGAACGTTCTTCCGGGTACCGGGTTCGGGGAAAGACCGTTCGAGACCGCTAGGTCACTGCCATCCCCGGGCAGCACCGCGACATCCGTGCCACCGGTGGTGGGGAATGTGCCGATGGATTCCATCCTCCCGCCCGCGAAACGATAGATGTGCGAGTCAAGATCGGGATGCGGCGCAGATGGCGTTCCATGGATGAAGTCGACCCGGATCACGAACACGCCGTCAGTCGTGTCTACACGTGCGAACTCGCGTCCGCCGGCTCCGCCGGGAATCACGGATGCCAGGTGGAACTTCTCGCCGTCCCACTTCAACAGCACTGATTCGCCGTCGATGCGGGCGACAGCGAGGTAGGTCTCGGCACCGTCCCTTAAAGGGAGGAATGCCCGCCCCCCGGCGGGAAGCAGCTCTTGGTGATCGACGAATCGGTGTCCGTCCCAGCGATAGAGCACGCTCGGTGCGGCATGATCCGCGTGCGCGAGGTACGTTTCCACACCGATCTCGAAGACAGCAATGTTGTAGCCGGCGATCGACGGAAGTTCCTGGAGGGGCACGAATGTGTCACCGTCCCACTGCAGCACAACGCTCGTGCGATCACCTCCTGGCATGCCCTGTGCGACCGCGAGGAAGTCGGAGGTTCCGATGCGGAAGTGACGAACCTGCTTGGCCGCGTACGTCGAGATCCGCTGGCGGAGGATGAAGCCATCGGCATCCTGTTCGTAGACCGGCGATGTGGTCGCGAAGTCGTACGGACCCCGTCCACTTCGAATGGAGGCGACGGCGAAGAATCGGCGATCCCCGATCGAGAAGATCTCGACGTCCTCGGCACCGCCGACGGGAAGGGATCCCGCATGCACGAAGCCATGCGCGGACTCCGCAAACAGAAGAACCTCGGTGTCGGAGCTTCCGCCGTTGATGCCAGACGGGGTGCCGGGCGCATCGACCGCGAGCTGCGGCACGGCGATCCAGCGTGTTCCTGCGAACGTGTATGGCGCTACGGCGCGTGCACCGGAGGTGGCCAACCGCTGAACCTCGACAAGCCGCGACGTCGTCATGAGCACACTCTGTCAGTGGGAGAAGAACAGAACATCGGGAGAATCGACGAGGATGCGCTGGACGACGCGGGAGTCAGGGGCCCAGTCCGCGAGCAGATTCAGCACCTCGCCGGTGTCTCGTTGACCGTCTGGGAGGTGCGGCCAGTCCGACCCCCAGATCAATCGGTCGGGGAACGACGAGACGAGCGTCCGTCCTAGGGGAATCATCGTCGCCATTGGTGCGTCCCCGGCGACCCGGTACGCACCGCTGAGCTTGATCCAGCAGTTGCCTGCGTCCAGTGCTGAGAGGATGCCGTCGATTCCGTCGTCGCCGAGGCCGTCGGATTGCTTCATGTAGCCCATGTGGTCCACGACGTACGGAACCGGCAAATCTCCGAGAAGGGGCAGCAGGGCGTGGACGACGGCCCCCGGCGCATAGAACTGGAGGTGCCACTCGTGCGGGCGGGCGAGCGAGCCCATCCGCTTCACGTAGTCGACAAGGTCTGCGAGCGGCCACTCCCTTCGGGCAAAGAGGTCGAGCCGAATCGCGCGGATGCCTTGGCGATCGTAGTCGTCCAGGACGTCGTGCGACACGTCGTCCGGCACGCGCGCGACGCCGCGAGCACGATCCCCGAGCCTGGCGAGCGTGTCGAGCGTGAGCGCGTTGTTCTCGCCGTAGTAGGTCGGCTGCACGAGCACCATTCGATCGATGCCGAGGGTACCGGCCACGGCGACGTATTGATCGAGCGTGCCGTCGGGGAATGTGTACTGCGGGTTCCCGACCGGCGGATACCCGGGTTCGAACACGTGGAAGTGCGTGTCGCATGCGCCGGTCGGCATCGCGAATGCCGGCGGGCTGATCGTGTCCGCACCCCGCATCGGGGTCGTCACCGCGAAGGGGAGATCCATCTGTGACTATTCCTTGTCTGCGTCTGGGGCGTACCACTCGGCGACCGTGACCGCACGGTCGAGGGATGCCCGGTAGAGGAGATCGGAGTCGATGCCGGCGAGGAAGAGCGGCGCCATGCCCTCCATGAGCAGTTGACGCTGCACTTCACCCAGAGGCACCCCGCCGATCATCGCTAACTTGCCGTTCGACCCCGCCGCGGCGAGCACGTCGCGCGCTGCCGCCTGCACCGCCGGATCGTCGTGATCGCCGGGCACGCCGAGTTCACTGGTCAGATCGTTTGCGCCGATCCCGATGATGTCGATCCCGTCGACGGCGGCGATCTCCTCGATGTTCGCGATACCGAGCGGAGACTCGATGAGTATCTTCACGATCGTTTCGCGGTCGATCGCGGTGTTCAGTGTCGCAGCCGGCGTCGGCACCATCCCGCGGTGCGGAAGCTGCGAGAGCTGGGAACGGTGGCCGCGTGGAGGGAATCGGCAGGCTTCGACGATGCGGCGGGCTTGATCGGCGGTCTCCACACGGGGAGCGATGATGCCGTGCGCGCCGCCATCGAGCAGACGACCGATCACACCATACTCATGCTCGGGTACTCGCACGAGCGCGGTGAGACCGAGGTCGCCGGCAGCTGCGGCGAGCGCGACGGCGGTATCGATGCTCATCGACGAGTGTTCCAGGTCGATCATCAGGCAATGGAAGCCTGCGGACTGGGCGATGCGGGCGATGTCGGTGGTCCGACTCATCCGCACTCCCAGCATGAGCTGCGGCTCGCGAGCGCGAAGCGCGCGCAAGAACGCCACCGGTGGCGAGGTCACGACTGCTCCTTCGCCCGGCGCCGATAGTCGTGCAGGATTCCTTCTGTATAGCCGTTCTGCTGGGCCGAGGCGAAGAGCACGAGATCACGCGCGGCCTGAAACGCCAGGCTCGGTGAAGCCGAGGTGCCGAGCGAGCGGTACGTCGCATCCGAAGCGTTCTGGGCGTCGACCCGCGGAGCGATGCGGTCGAGACTGGCGATGACCTGCGCGGGGGTGATGAGGGCGTTCGTGAGCCAGTTTCCGAGCAGCTGGCTGGAGATCCGGAGCGTTGCGCGGTCTTCCATGAGTGAGACGTCGGACAGGTCGGGAACCTTCGAGCAGCCGATGCCCTGGTCGACCCAGCGCACGACGTAGCCGAGGATCGACTGCACGTTGTCGTCGAGTTCAGCGGCCACCTCATCCGCGGAGAGCGAGGCTGTCGCGAGCGGAATGTCCAGGAGCGCGAGACGTGGTGTGGGAGGTCGCCCAGCGATCACTCGTTGTTGCGCGCGCACGTCCACACGGTGGTAGTGCGTGGCGTGCAGCGTCGCCGCGGTCGGCGATGGCACCCATGCGGTGCTGGCGCCGGCCTGTAGTTGCGCGCCCTTCTGCGCCAGCATCGCCGCCATCAGATCGGTCATCGCCCACATGCCTTTGCCGATCTGGGCTCGGCCGGGGAGGCCGGCTCTCAGTCCGACGTCGACGTTGTGGTTTTCGTACGCCCCGATGAACGGGTGCGTGCGCAAAGCCGCCTTCCGCGGGAAACTACCGGCACGAGACGACGTGTGGATCTCATCGCCCGTGCGGTCGAGGAAGCCGGTGTTGATGAAGACCACCCGATCGGCGGCGGCCCGGATACACGCACCGAGGTTGAGCGTGGTGCGTCGCTCCTCGTCCATGATGCCGAGCTTGATCGTGCACGTAGGGAGGTGCAGGAGTTCCTCAAGCCGTGCGAAGAGTTCAGCCGTGAGTGCGACCTCGTCAGGTCCGTGCATCTTGGGCTTTACGACGTAGATCGATCCGTGCGCGGAGTTGCGAGGGTGTGCCTCGCCGCGGGCGTCGGGGAGGGCTGCGGCGACCGTGATGACGGCATCCAGGATGCCTTCCGGGATGGGTTCGCCATCGCCGTCGATCACGGCGTCCGTGAACATCGCGTGTCCGGTGTGTCGAACGAACAGTAGCGAACGCCCGCTGAGGGACGCCGCCGTTCCATCCACGCGCTTGTAGGTCCGGTCGGCCGCGAGGCGCCGTGTGAACGTCCGGCCCGACTTGACGACGTCCACCTCGAGCGTTCCCTGCATGAGGGCGAGCCACGTCTCGTAGGCATTGACCTTGTCGGCAGCGTCGACGACTGCGACGGAGTCTTCGAGGTCCATGATCGTGGTGATCGCCGATTCGAGGATGACGTCGCTCACGCCCGCAGGATCGACGGTGCCCACCGGGCCGCTGCGATCGATGGTGATCTCGAGGTGCAGGCCATGGTTGACCAGGATCACGGCATCCGGGCGCGTGGAGTCGCCGCGGTAGCCGACCAGCTGAGACGGCTGGACGAGGCGATGCGCTCCGTCCGCGGTCAGGGCGAGGAGCCCACCGGAGTCGATCTCGTACGCGAGGACCTGAGCGTGCGAGGTGTCCGCCAGTGGGACGGCGTCATCCAAGAGCCCCTTGGACCAGCGGACCACCTCTGCCCCGCGACGTGGGTTGTACGCGTCTGATGGGGCGAGGTCGCCGGTGCGGGGAATCGCGTCGGTCCCGTACAGCGCATCGTAAAGCGAGCCCCACCGGGCGTTCGCGGCATTCGCGGCGAACCGGGCGTTGGTCAGCGGCACGACGAGCTGCGGTCCCGCCTGCACCGCGATCTCGTCATCGACCCCGTCGGTCGAGATCGTGAACGGCTCTGGCTCCGGCTCCAGATAGCCGATCTCGGCGAGCATCGCCACGTAGTCATTCCCGACGGCTCCGGGGTGCTCCGAGTGCCAATCATCGAGCTGCCTCTGCAACTGGTCACGCCGGTCCAAGGCTGCACGGATGCGGGGAGTGAACTCGGTCACGACCGCTGCCAGGGTCTCCCACAGCCGGTGCGGCTCGACGTGCGCAGCCGACGCGAGACGGCCGGCGACGAAGTCGTCGAGGCGGGGATCGACGGATAGATCTGCGCGAACGCGACGGTCGTTCATGATGTCTTTCCTTCGGCGTGGCCACCGACGAAGACGGCACGCAGCTCGGGGTCATCCAGAAGCGTCGCGGCGTCGGCGGACGCGACAAGGCGCCCGCCCTCCATCACGATTCCGGTCGTTGCCAGCGACAATCCGAACCGCACGTTCTGTTCCACCAGCACGACGGTCGCACCGGCATTCACGAGCGCCCGAATGGAGGCGTCGAGAGTCTGGCGGGACTTTGGATCGAGTCCGATGGACGGCTCATCGAGGAGCACCACACGGGGCTCGATCATGAGCGCGCGGGCGAATTCCACCATTCGCCGCTGGCCGCCGGACAGCAGGCCGGCATGGGTAGCCGCCCGCTCGCCGACGACGGGGAACAGTTGGGCGAGCTCGTCGAAGCGGCGTGCCGCCGCACGGCGCGGCATCCGAGTCGCATGTCCGCCGAGCAGCACGTTCTCACGCACACTCATTCCGCCGAACAACGCGTTCGTCTGCGGGATCATGACGACCCCGTGTCGGATCGCCCCGCCCGGGCCCGACCCGGTGACGCGGGTCCCGTCGATGTCGACATGTCCCTGTGTCGGCCGAAGGTCATCACAGATGACCTTCAGCATGGTCGACTTGCCGGCGCCGTTCGGCCCCACGATGCAGGTCGCCTGTCCCGGAGCGATCTCGACGTCGATGTCGCGCAGCACAAGCCCGCCACCGTAGCCGGCGGAGACTCCTTCGATGCGGATCACACCACACCTCCTCGTTGCGTTTCGGCCTCGCCGAGATAGGCGTCGAGTACGGCCGGGTTGGCGCGGATCTCGTCGGGAGTGCCGCTGGCGAGCAGGCGACCCTGCGCCATCACGTGCACCCGATCGCTGCATCCCAATACGAAGGGCATGTTGTGCTCGACGATGAGCACTGTCTTGCCCGCGTCGCGGAGGGCGCGGATGATGCGCTCCATCTGAGCGATGATGGCCGGGTTGATGCCGCCCGCGGGCTCGTCGAGCATGACCAGGTCGGGGTCGAGCACGAGGATCTGGGCGAGTTCGGCGAGCTTCTGCTGCCCGTACGAGAGCTCTCGCGCCGGCGTATCGAGGTAGGCGTCGAGCCCCACGAGTGACACCGCAGCCTCGGCGCGGCGGCGCTCTGCACCCGACATAGACGGAGCTGCCAGCCGTGCCCAGCGGAACTCGCGCAGCGGCGCGACCAGGTTCTCGCGAACGGTGAGTGCGGGAAACAGCCGCGTGGTTTGATGCGTGCGGCCGATGCCGCGGAACGCTCGCGCCCAACGCGGGAGCCGGTCGATGCGCTCACCGGCGAAGACCACCGTGCCTTCGTCGGCGGTGAGGCTGCCGTCGATGATGTTGAAGACGGTCGTCTTGCCCGACCCATTGGGGCCGATCAGTGCGGTGACAGTTTCGCGCTCGACGGCGAAGCTGCATCCATCCAATGCCCGTACGCCGCCGAACCGCTTGACGACTCCGTCGACGATCAGCATCGGTCCCGAATCCGCGCCTCGATCGTGGCGCGATGTCGCGAGCTCGCGCAAGGCGTTCGCGAGAGCATCGGGGTCGACGGGTTCTGCGAAGCGAGTGCCGGTCTCGGCATCTCGACCCCGCGACCGCAGCCGTGCCCATAGTCCGGACAGCGCGGGCACGATGCCCTGTGGCAGGAGCAGGATGACGGCCAGGAGCACGGCGCCGAAGATGACGAGGCGCCACGCGCCGCCGTCGACGCCGCCCACCAGAGTGTTCGTCACCTGCGAGAGCGGCTCCACGATCGCGGCGCCCAGGAGCGGGCCGATGATCGTGCCACGCCCACCGAGGAGTACTGCGAGCACGATCGTCATGCTGGTCGCGATGTTGAACATGCCGCGCGGTTCTACGAACCCGATGTAATACGCGTAGATACCGCCGGCAATGCCGACGGGCACGCCGGACAGCACGAACACCATCACCTTGTAGCGCGCGGTGGGGATGCCGACCGACGCAGCCTTGTCTTCGTCTTCGCGGATGCTGAGCAGCCCGGCACCGAACTTTGATCGGCGAACGGCCACAGCAAGCAGCACCGTCAGGGTCAGCAGTGCCAACGACGAGAAGTAGTACGGCCACATCTGCTGCTCACGCGGAAGCGGCGGGAACGGCAGCGCCAGCCCGTGGTTGCCCTTGGTGAGCCAGGTGAGGTTCATTGCGAGAACCTTGAGCAGTTCGAGCGCCGCGAACGTGACCATGATGAACGCGTGGCCCCGAGCCCGGCGGGTCGTCAGTCCGAGCAAGCCGGCCAGCAGGGCAGACGACACAACGGCACCGATGATGCCGGCCCACCACGGAGCGCCAACCTGCACGACCAGCACGGCGGTCGTGTATGCACCGACGCCGAGGTATGCGCTGTGACCGAGGGAGATGTAGCCCGCGAACCCGCCGACCATGTTCCAGGTCGTGGCCATGATGGCCAGCAGCATCACAAGGATGATGACGTTCTGAATGTAGATATCCACCGCTCCGAGGGGGAGCACGGCGAGCACCACCACGAGCACGGCGCCCACGAGGGCTCCGATGCGGGTGCGCGCAGCAGATGTTCTGGATGCGTTCATGCGGCTGCCACGTCCGTTCTTCCGCGACGGCCGAGGATCCCCTGGGGGCGCGCGATCATGACGAGGAGTATTACGAGATAGGGGACGATGACCGCCCAGGTCAGACCGACGTAGGCCGTGACGAGGGTCTCGCCGAGGCCGAGCAGGAGCGCCGCGAGGAACGATCCAGCGAGGCTGCCCAGCCCGCCGAGCACGACGATCGCGAGGCAGCGCCCGAGCCAGGCACCCCAGGAGTCGGGGGTCAGCGGGTAGATCACGCTGATCAAAGCACCGCCGGCGCCGGCCATGGCGGCGCCGAGAGCGTAGGTGAGGACGCTGATGCGACGCACATCAATACCCACGAATCGTGCGCCGGCGGGATTGGAGGCAGACGCGCGGAGCGCTCGCCCGAACCTCGTGAGGCGAAGCAGCGCGAGCACGAGGGCGAGCACGACGCAGGCCGCGATGGCCGCGTAGAGCTGCCCGATCGGGATGGTCAGCTCCCCGATCCGCAGAGATGCCCTCGCGTACGGCACGGCGACGGTGAGGGGCGTGTTCCCCCAGATCAGGGCGAACACCCCCTCACCAGCGATCATCAAGGCGAAGGTCGCCATCATCGTGCCGCCCTCGCCGCCTCCGTCCGCTGGGCGGACGAAGGCGACGTAGAGCGCTGCTCCCACGCCGCCCATCACTGCTGCGGTGAGGGGGATACTCGCGATCGGGTCGAAGCCGAACGTGGCCCATAGCGTGTACGTGACGTACCCGCCTGCGATGAGCAGTGATCCGTGCACGAGGTTCACGATCCGAAGCACGCCGTACGTGAGGGCAAGTCCAGAGGACGAGAGCGCGTACACGCACCCGAGGAGCACGCCGAAGATCAGCGTCTGGATCAGCAGGTCCATGAGGGCCTCAGTTCACCCACTCGGGGCGCGGGTAGACGACGGTGGTGGACTCGGCGGCTTCCTCGGGGAGAACGATGACGAGCTCGTCGTCCTGCCACTGAGCGAGCGACAACGATCCCTGGGGGACGCCCCGCTCGTCCCACGAGATGGGTCCGAGGATCGTCTCCACAGTGTTCTCGTGCAGCCAATCGGCGAGCGCGTCCTGGTCGATCTCGCCGACGGCCTCGACGGCGGCCTGGAGGATCTGCGCAGCCGCGTATGACGCGGCGGAGTCATCCGTGGGCTGCTGATCGAACATGTCGGTGTACGCCGTGACGAACTCCGCGCTTCCCGGGAAGCCCGCCTTCGGGGTCCAGGCCACGGGGGTGAAGATTCCCTCCGTGTTCGCCTCGCCGATCGCCTCAGGGAAGTGGAGGATGTCGGAGGGCGTGTTGGTCTGGAAGAGAACGGCCGGGCTGAACCCAGTGCGCTGAAGGGCCTGAATGAAAGACTGCCCGTCCTCGGCGACGGCACCGTGCACGAGCACGTCGGGGTTCGCGCGTGCGATCGCGTCGGCCGCGGAGTCGAACGCGGTCTGCTCGGGCGCATACGCCTCGCTGTAGACCGTTTCGACTCCGAGCTCTTCGAGACCTGCCTGGATCCCCTGAACGGCCGGCTCTGTGTTCGGGTCGGTCTGGGTCAGGTACGCCGCCGACGCAGGACGCTCTTCCGCGGGAAGCGACTCGACCCACTCCAAGAACCGGTCGGGCAGGGTCGCCGAGGTCCCCGGCTGGGCGAAGAACATGCGGGTGATGCCCTGTTCGAAGATCTCCTCCGCGCCTCCGGACGGCTGCACGTAGAGCATGCCGTTTCGTTCGGCGACGGCAGACGCCGGCAGATTGAGGAATGACGAGAAGGTGCCCAGGAGCAGGTCGACCTTGTCTTGTCCGATGAGCTTCGTGTAGTTGGAGACGACCTGGTCTTGGTCGAACCCGTCATCGAGCACGTTCAGCTCGACATCGCGTCCGAGCAGCCCGCCGTCGGCGTTGACCTGCTCGGCCCAGAGTTCGTAGCCCTGAAGACCGGGGCCGGAGCGATCGGCCACGGGGCCGGTGAGCGGTAGCGACGCGCCGATCACGAGCGGCGCGTCATCTGCCGGGGCTGCTGCACTCGCGCAGCCGGCGGTCAGAAGCGCAACGGCGACGACGGCGACGCTGGCGAGAGTGCGGACCGTCTTGCGGGAACGGAATTGGGACATCATTGGCCTCCTTCTTCGTTGAAGTTTCTCAAATATTACAGATATATCTTGAGTATGCAATAGGTGAGCAGAGCAATTTGCGAGCTCCCCCAACGATGCTCAGACGGCGGCGTGCTCCGCCTGCTGCACGCGTCGACCCACGATCAGTGGGTCAACCGCGATGCGCCCGGCGCCGAGGCCTGCGATGACGAGCGCGAGTGTGGCGACGACGAGCACGAACTCCCAGCCTCCATCGATCACGAAGAGTCCGTTGGCCGCGTGGACGAAGATGAAAGCTCCCAGCATGTCGATCGCGATCAGCGGCCCGACCACGCGCACGGCGAGCCCGAGGATCAGGAGGATCCCTCCGAGGAGTTCCACCGTCGCGGCGAAGGCCGCGGCAGCAATGGGCATCGGAATTCCCAAGGAACCGAACCATTGCCCGACGCCGTCGATGCCGTCGACGGCGAATTTCTGCCAGCCGTGAGCGATCAGCACGATACCGAGCGAGACGCGACCGAAGAGCAGGGTGATGTCCTGCAGTCGGGAGTTGGAGTTCGAGCCGAAGATGACGCGCTTCATGGTGAGTCCTTTGCGGTCGTTGCGATCACCGGCATGCCAGGTTTGGCTCAAATATTACAGATATATCTTCGGTATGCAATAGGCGCGTGGGTTCGCCCGTCTCACGAACCGTCGTCCTCCCGACCGAAATCGATGGCCACATAGTCGCCGGCGATCAGCAGCTCTTCGTCGAAGACCTTGGCGCGTTCAGGAACGAATTCGTAGATCGCGCGCCCTGAGTGCCCGTGCGAAGCGGGCTGGGGAACATCCGCGAACCTCTCCGCAAAACGTACGAGGGCCCCTTCGGCCGCTTCGGCCCCGAGCAGGGACATCGTGCCGAAGAGCTGGACCCCGCGACGGGCCGTCCGATCCTGCCGCGAATCGAAAACCGTGACCGCCGCACTCTGGTTGGTCTCGAGGTTGCGACTGTGTTCAGTGTCCACGGGTGAGACGATACGTACGCGCAGGTCCGGCTCGTACGCGAAGTAGGCGATATTCGCGTGTGCCCGCCCATCGGGCGAGACCGTGGCGAGCGTCAGAAGACGTCCGGACGCCAGGATCGTGCGCAGCGCCGAGATGATCTCCGCCCGCGGCGGCCCTCCGGCGTCGCTCATCGCTCTGGCAGGGCTCGATCGCGCACGGCGCGATCGAGGAAGTCGGTGATCATCGTCATCATCGGCACGGTCGTCCAGTACTTCTCCTCGCCACCCCTGACCGCGAGATCGCCGTGCCCGGCACCGTCGATGAGGTACCACGTGCTGTCGACGTCCGCCGCGCACAGCGCCTGATGAAGAGCCGCCGTTCCGACCGGCGAGATGAGCCGATCGGCACTCCCATGGAACAGAAGGAAGGGCGGCGTATTCGCCGAGACATGCGTCGCCGGATCCGCCTCCCGGAGCGCCGACAGGTCATCGGTGACCAGTCGAGCACCGGGTCCGTGAATGTAGCGCGCGAGGGAGTTCCCCGGACTCTGGATCTGCGCGACGGTGGCGTCGTCGAAGCCCTCGCCCAGCCGATCGAGCGCCGAACCGCCGAACTTGTCGACGACCGCAAGAATCGGCGCCTCGCCGGGGTTCACCTCGAGTTCTTCGGTCACACCGATCATCGCAGCGAGGTAGCCTCCCGCCGATTCGCCCCACACCGCGACCCGATCCGGGTCGATCCCGTACTCTGCGGCATGACCGCGCAGGAACGAGATCGCCGCACGCACATCGGCCATGCCGTCTCGATAGGTCGCACCGTGCATCGTCGTTCGGTACTCGACGCTCGCCACGACGTACCCCGTCGATGCGACGTACCGACGCATCCGTGCACCGCCCGCCCGCACAGCGCGCACGAATCCACCGCCGGGAATGTACACGATGAGGGGATGCGGGCCGTCGGACTTGGGTATCAGCAGGTCGAGCCGCAGGGGGCGCGGACCTCCCCCTGCGACCGCTCCGTCACGGCGTGCGAACTCGACGCCTCGGATGGAGCGAAGATCCGACCGCGAGGGTATCTGGTCACCCGCGTCGGCGGGGATGCGAATGCTTCCGGTGTCGTCGAACGGCGCAGGGCGCGCCGACACCGGGATGGGATGGCCCATCAGCGCAGCGATCTTGGTCATCAGGGTGGGTATGTTCATGGCGGTCTCCGTCAGCGCACACTCTTGATCGGCATCAGCGCGACGATCGCGATCAGCACCGCGATGATCCCGAAGACGAAGAGAGCCTGGTATCCGAGCAGGGAGATCAGCACGCCGCCCGCAACGGTGCTGAGCGCCTGCGGCAGGTTCGTGGCGATGTTCAGGATGCCGAGATCCTTCCCCGCGGAGGCGCCGTCCTTGGGCAGCACCTCGGTCATGAGCGCCGTGTCGCACGCCGTGTACAGACCGAATCCGATTCCGCTGATCGCGCTCATGAGGATCATTCCGGCAACCGTCGGCAGGAACACGGGCACAGCGAAGCCGAGCGCGATCAACACCGACGCGGCATAGATGAAGACCTTCCGGCGCCCGATGCGATCACTCCACACGCCGCTCACGCCGATGGAGATCAGGGAGGTCGCAAGGCTGGCCAGCGCGAGCAGCCCGATCGTCTGGTTCGCCTGCGGCAAGGAGAGCTCGATGTAGTCGGTCAGGAGGTAGAGCTGGAAGAACAGCACCATGAAATACCCGAGGATGAAGAAGAAGCGTGCAACGAAAGCCCACGCGAAATCGGGGTGCCGGCGGGGACTGACCCAGAACGCCGCGATGAACGTCCGCCACCGGAGCGGCTCGTGCGTCACGCTCCGGCTCGAGTAATCGCGGTTCACCAGAACGAACGCCAGCGTCGCGAGCAGGACGAGCCCACCGAACAGTGCGTACGCGATGCCGAGATTGGCCGCGAGCTGCCCGCCCGCGACGACGCCGATGGTCAGACCGAGAGCCGTGCCGATCCCGAACATCGCACTTGCGACACCGCGACGGCTCTTGGGGTAGCGATCAGGGACGACCGCCGTGAACGGACCCTGCACCGCATTGAGCGACACCTGGATAACGATCCAGAAGACGCCGACCCAGAGCACCGACGTCATCGACCCCATCCCCACGAGGAGGAGACCACCGACCGCGCCGCCGATCATGATCCAGGGCGCCCGGCGCCCCATTTTCGAGCGGGTGCGATCGCTGAACGCGCCGATGATCGGCTGGGTCAGCAACGTGAAGATGAAGGATGCGCCGGTGATCGTCGCCAGATTGACCACCTTGTTGTGCTCGTCGATGATGGCCAACTGGTTGGGCAGAAGGACCTGACCGACGCCGGCGTAGCTGGCGAACATGACGAAGGCCAGCACCGCGAGCGAGGGCAGCAGCGCGCGCGGCGACTGCGGGCTGCGCGGGGACTGCTCGTCTTCGATCTCGTGAAGGGCAGGGGTTGACATGACACTCCTCGTCGTTGAGAAAGTCGACCCGCTCGTCGACGCAGGTCTCACTGCGACTGAGTATGCATGCATTTAGTTCAAGCGTCAAACTAACAAAGGGCGAGCGGATCGCGCGCGATCCGATCGCGCGCCGCCTCGACCGCTCCCCTCAGCGCCGCCTCCGCTCCCAGGACTCCGGCGACCACCTCCACATGAACGTCAGGGCCGGTCGCGATCTTGGGACGGTCCGTCGCGAAGGCAGCCGCGATGGACGGCGTGAGCCTCGCCCAATGCCCGCCGATGATGATCGTCGCGGGATCGACGGCCATGCTCAGGATCTGCAGGGAGCGACCGATCCATGGCACCGCCTGTCCCCATGCAGCGGTTGCGAGGGGATCTTCGGCCTCGACGCGCGACACGAACAAGTCGAGCGCTGCCGACGGGCTCATGGATTCCAGTGCAGGCTCGGACTGGGCCGCCCGCAGGAGCGCGTAGACACCTGCCACCGTGATGAGGCACCCATGCTGCCCGCACGCGCACAGCTCGCCGCCGGGGACGACGGCGAGATGTCCGAGCGAGCCCGCAAACCCGTGGGCGCCGTGGACCGGGGTGCCGTTGACGACGAGCGCGCCGCCGATGTTCGAGTCGCCCTTGAGGTAGATGGCGTTCTCCACTCCCCCCCGACGCCGAAACTCCGCCCCTGCCGCGACCGGAGTGTCTGACGAGAGGCGGAGATCGACCGCGCGAAGATCGGGAACCCGGATGCGGAGCTCACCGACGACATCGGTGGTGCTCCAGCCGAGAGTGACGTCTGCGAGCACGCGTGCAGGCGACCCGCCGACGGGCGCGAGCACAACGACAGTCACATCGACGACGCGTCGCCCCATGTCCTTCAATCGGCGCACGACCTCGGCGACCAGGCCACCGGTGACATCGAGCACCGCGGCCGGATCGCCGCCGGCATGGTCCATCGCCAGGCGGACGAGATCGCCGCCCGCGAGAGTCGTCGCGAGAACGGAGGCGGAGTCCGACGCGATCTGGACCGCGAGCAGAGCATGCGTGTCGGAAGCGATCTCCAAGCGAGTACGAGGACGACCCTTGCTCCCGCTCACTGAGTACGATTCGCGCAGCCAATCCGCGTCGATGAGTACCTGGACGAGCGCGGTCACCGACCCACGTGTCAATCCCGTGCCCGCGGCGATCTCGCTCCGGGAGTTCGGACCCGTGCGGATCAGGTGGTCGAGGACGAGAGCGAGGTTGTGTCGCCTGACGTCGCCACTGACCAGGCCTGAGGGACTCGACATGGGTCGATCGTAGGCCTCGCGTCTCCTACGCGTCTCTCGACGTAACGCGGTTGCGCCGGCGGGCCCAGCACGCTAGCGTTCCTCGAAATAGTGACCGGCCGTTCGGTTACTAATTCAAAACTGGGAGATTCAATGAAGAAACTTCGCGCAATCGCGGTGATCGGCGTGACCGCAACACTCGCACTTGCCGGTTGCTCGTCGCAGAACTTCAGCGACGAGGAGCCTGCCGGCGAGACCGGCCCGATCTCGATCGGCGCCGTGCTCGACATCACCGGACCGGGGGCGACCCTCGGTGTTCCGCAGCAGAACACCCTCCGGATGCTGGCCGACGCACTCAACGCAGAGGGAGGGATCGACGGCCGCGAGGTCGAACTCCACATCGTGGACAATCAGTCCACCGAGGACGCCGCCGCACGCGCGGTCAGCGATCTCATCGAGCAGGACGACGTCGACATCATTCTCGGCGCATCGCGGACGGGCCCCAGCCTCGCCATGCGTCCGGTCGCCGAGCAGAACGGCATCCCGATGATCTCGCTCGCCGCCAATGCCGCGATCGTGGCCGACTCCGAATGGGTCTTCAAGACCACGCAAGACGACAAGGTCGTCCTCGAGCGAATCCTGGACCACGCCGAGAGCGAGGGGTACGCAAGCGTAGCCCTCCTTCGCGATGCGTCCGGATTCGGCGAGGGAGTCGCCGAGTCGATCACCGAGCTCGGAGCCGAGCGCGGAATCGAACTGGTGACGACGGAGTCCTTCGAGCCGACAGCAACGGACTTCACCGCGCAGCTCACGAACATCCGCTCATCCGGGGCGGACGCCGTCGTGATCTGGGGAATCAACCCGGCCGCCGCGCTCGCACAGAAGCAGTATGTGCAACTCGGCGTCGGACTTCCTGTCTACCAGTCACACGGTGTCGCGAATCAGTCCTTCTTCGACCAGGCGGGCGATGCGGCGAATGGTGCGATCGTCCCCATGGGCCGGATGCTCGTCGCAGATCAGCTTCCGGACGACAACCCTCAGAAGGCGGTCATCGAGGCGTACATCGAGCAGTACGAGGCCGAGTACGGCGAGCAGCCGAACGCCTTCGGCGGCTACGCGTATGACGCCTGGAACATCGCGATCGCGGCGCTGGAGGATGCCGGTACGGAACCGTCGGCTCTTCGTGACGCGATTGCGTCCACTGCTGGCTACGTCGGCGTCTCGGGAGTCTTCGACTACTCCCCCACGCTGCGCTCGGGCCTGTCAGCGGACTCCGTGATCATCGCCGAGGCACGCGACGGCAGCTGGGTGCTGATCGAGGAATGACCCGTTCATGACGGACTTTCTCCAGCTGACGGCGGCAGGGCTGTCCCAGGGTTCGGTCTATGCCCTGCTCGCCGTCGGCTTGATCGCGGTGTACAGCGTTCGCCATATCGTCAACCTCGCCCAAGGCGAGTTCGCCACGCTCGGCGGCCTCGGCTCGGTATGGCTGATCAGTGTCGGCATCCCTGTCTTCACGGCGATACTGCTCGCAGTGTTCTCGGTGACGGTCACAGCCATCCTCATCGATCGACTCATCATCGCTCGCGTGAAGACCATGACCACGCTGACCTCGATCATCCTGACATTGGGGATCGCCACGGTCATGCAGGCACTGATGCTGCTCGCGTGGGGTCCGACTGCGCGTGGATTGCCCCCCTTTCCCGGCGCCGACCTGGTGATCGGAGGGGTGAGCTTCCGGGCACAGGAGTTCTGGATGATCGGCTCGCTCATCGTGGTCGGCGTGGGCATCATCCTGTTCTCCGAGCAGACCCGGCTCGGAAAAGCCATGCGTGCGGTGGCTGAGCAGCCCGTTGCCGCCCGCATCGTCGGGATATCGCCCGCCCTCGCCTCTGCTGTGGCATTCGGAATCGCCGGGTTCACGGGCGCAATTGCCGGCGTCGTCTCATCGCCGCTGTACTTGTCCGCCTGGTCAGTGGGGCTGGTCCTCGCGCTCAAGGGATTCGTCGCTGCGGTGCTCGGGGGCCTCAGTTCCTACCGCGCAGCCATCGTCGGAGGGCTACTCCTCGGCGTCCTCGAGTCCTACGTCGCGGGGTACATCGCATCGGGGTACCGCGACGCCGTCGCCTTCCTGATCCTCATCGTGGTTCTCGTCGCCCGGCCGACCGGCCTGGTGCTCCGATCAAACAAGGCTCGAGTCTGATGCCCGCACAAAAGAACCGGATCCCCTTCCTTCGTCCCTCGAAGCGCAGAAACGAGGTCATCGGGCTCGTCGTCCTGACGGCGATCATGATCTTATTGCCGTTCGTCGCGAGTCCCTCGTTCCTCGGTATCGCGGTTTTCGCGATGATCTTCGCGCTGCCGGCGATCGGGCTCAATCTCCTGATGGGCCTCGCGGGTCAAGTGAGCTTGGGACAGGCAGCTTTCTTCGCGATCGGCGCGTACGCCCATGCTCTGCTGCTGACCCGCACAGACGCTCCGGCGCTCCTCGCCGCAGCCGTGGGAGTCGCTGCCCCGATGCTGCTCGCGCTGCTCGTCGGGTTGCCCCTCCTACGTCTCCACGGGCACTATCTCGCCCTGGCAACGCTCGGCCTGGGGTACATCGTGATGATCTTGGCGCGCGAGTCAGACTTCACGGGTCGAAACACGGGGATCTATGGCTTCGAGCGCCCCGAAGTGTTCGGCGTCGTGATCGACAACAACGCACTCTTCCTGTGGTTCGTCACCCCGGCGGTCCTCATCGCGCTCGCAATCGCTATGAACCTGACGCGAAGCAGGACAGGGCGCGCTCTCTCGGCCCTGAACGACTCGGGGATCGCGGCCGAGTCGCTGGGCGTGCCGACCTTCAAGCTTCGACTTGGGGTCTTCGCCATTTCCGCGGGTCTTGCCGGCCTCGGAGGCGTCTTCTACGCGTATCACGTGTCACTCGTGAGCCCCGCAACGGCGGAGCTCCACCTGTCGGTTGAGTTCTTGCTCATGGCCGTTCTCGGCGGGTTGGGTTCTGTCTGGGGCGCTCTCATCGGCGCTTTCGTCGTCGAGTGGTTGGGTGAAGGTCTGCGCGACCTCATACCGGTTCTTATCCCGGGCGCGGGAGGCGAGGTGCAGCTCGTCGGCTACGGCATTGCACTCGTGGTCGTCATCATCGCGATGCCGGGCGGCGTCTACGCGTTCGTGATGGCCCTCGCCCAGAAGGTGCGGAACGCAATCGCGCTCCGCCGACCCCAGGCCGAACACGATCCGACTGCTTCCGCGGCGCCGACCGATCCGACCGCACTCGAGGTTCGAACTGCGACCCCGGTCGCGAGAGGCGAAATCATCCTCGAAGTGCAGGGACTCGTCAAGCGCTACGGCGGCGTCGTCGCGGTCGACGACGTGAGTTTCGATGTCCGCGCAGGAACGATCGTCGGCCTGATCGGACCGAACGGGGCAGGCAAGACCACCTGCTTCAACATGATCAGCGGAGCGCTCGCCCCAACCTCGGGTGACGTCCTCCTGTTCGGCCACCCGATCGCAGGCAAGCACCCCCACATCGCGGCGCGGCTTGGCCTCACGCGAACGTTCCAGAATCTCCAGGTGTTCACGTCCACTGATGTTCGGGGCAACGTCTATATGGGTCGGTACCTCCGTGGGCGCGCCGGGTTCCTGCGAAGCCTCCTGGGATTGCAAGACCGCGAGCAACGAAGTCAGTTCGATCGCGCGGACGAGCTCATCCGCAGCTTGGGGCTGGAGGATGTCGCACACGTCTCCGCTGGGACGTTGCCGTTCGGGCGCCAGCGGATCATGGAGGTAGCACGTGCGTTGGCCGCCGAGCCCGCGCTCCTCCTCCTCGACGAGCCTATGGCGGGCCTGACCGGGATCGAGCGCAGGAGACTCGCTGAGCTGCTCGTCCTGCTCCGCGACGCCGGGCTCACCACAATTCTCGTCGAGCATGATGTCGCCCAAGTGCTTTCACTCGCCGATGAGGTCATCGTGCTCGACGACGGAGCGCTTATCTGCCGAGGAACCCCCGACCACGTACGCCACGACCCCGCTGTGATCGCCGCTTACCTCGGCGACGGCACCCCCGGTGAAAGGGACGTCCATTGACCCTCGAAGTCGCCAACCTCACCGCCGGCTATGGGCCTCTGAAAGTCCTCCACGGCCTGTCGTGCTCCGTGCCGACGGGGTCGATGCTGGCTGTGGTCGGCGCGAACGGCGCGGGAAAGTCCACGCTGTTGCGCGCGATCAACGGGCTCATTCCGGCATCCGGCGAGGTGACGCTCGATGGGGAGTCCATCTTGGGTGTTCCTACGGAGCGGATGGCGCGGAGAGGCTTGGCTCATGTCCCCGAGAATCGCCTCGTCTTTCCCGGACTGTCCGTTCGGGACAACCTGGTACTCGGGGCATGGAGCAATCCTCGAAATCCACCCCTTGACGAGACTCTGGCACTCTTTCCGCGCCTCGCCACGCGACTGAGTCAGGCAGCCGGCTCGCTTTCTGGAGGGGAACAGCAGATGCTCGCGCTCGGCCGAGCTCTTATGTCACGACCGCGCGCGATCATCCTCGACGAACCCAGCATCGGCCTCGCGCCGAAGATCGTCATCGAGATCATGGACGTGCTCGCTCGTCTACGGGATTCGGGAGGCCTCTCGATTCTGCTGGTCGAGCAGAATCTGTCGGCGGCCTTCCGCGTCGTCGACCGGGCGATCGTCGTCGCGCATGGTCGAGTCGTTCTCGAGGGCTCACCGGAGGAGCTCATGAGCGCACCCGAGGTCCGGCAGGCATACTTCGGAGGGCTCGACGCAGGATCGCCCTAGCCCGCAAGCAGCATGCCTCTGACGGTGTCAGCATCCACGTCCTCTATCGAGCGCGGCGACCAACGAGGATCGAAGTCCTTCTCGATGACCTGCGCGCGGATGCCCTCGTGCAGGTCGCCGTGGAGATACATCGCCATCGACGTCCGCAGATCCTGTTGGAGAGTTTGAACCAGATCCCTCCAGTCGCGCGAGTTGCGGATAGCACCCAGCGCCACGGACACCGCTGTCGGCGACGCGCGGCGGATCTGAGCACACGCTGCAGCAGCATCCGGTTCGTCTTGATGGGTCAAGCGATCAAGAACTTCGGACGCCGAGTCGTCAACGTAGCACTGGTCGATCCAGCGCCGCGCAGACGCGAGCCTGCCGCCCGGTGGAGGAGACACCGTGTGCTGACCGATCGCGTAGGCGAGACCTCTCCTCTCCAGATCGGCGACGAAGTCGGGGAGGCGGGCTGCCGGAATTGCCATGTCCGCGAGGCCTGCGTAGATCGCGTCGGCCGCGCCGATCGACTCCCCGGTGAGAGCAAGATGCGTTCCGATAGCGCCCGGCGCGTGCGCGAGTCGAAACGTGCCTCCGACGTCGGGCGACAGCCCGATGCGCACTTCGGGCATGGCAAGCACAGATCGCTCGGTGACGACTCGCACCGCGTCATGCATGGCGATTCCCATTCCGCCGCCCATGACAATCCCGTCCATCAGCGCTACGACCGGTACCGGGTGGGCGGCGAGTCTGGCGTTGAGTCGGTACTCGGACGCCCAGTACTCCCGCGCGTCCTCCTCACCCATCCCCCACAGAATGCGAACGTCTCCGCCCGCGGAGAGCCCCCGATCGCCCTCGCCGCTGATGATCACGGCCTCGATCGATCGATGGGCTTCAGACAGGTCGAGCGCCTCGCCGATTCCGGCGATCATTGCGGGTGTGATCGCGTTGAGCCTCGCGGGTCGGGCAAGACGGACATGCAAGACGCGGCCCTGATGGACGACACGGAGTTCGTCCGCTCCATGCTGCACCAGGTTCACCATTGAGCCTCCCGGAAGCGGTCGATCGCAACTGCTGACCCCTGAAATACTAACCGATCGGACGGTATATGACAGTGGCCACCTAGGGCTTCAGCTGCTCGACGAAGAACTCCACGAGGGGGTCCATGACGGCAACAGTCGACCATGCCCGCCCGCCCAGCGGATCGCCGAGGAACGCGAGGTCGCCGTGGCCGGCACCTTCGATGAGGTAGCGGGTGCTCGGCACGCCGGCCGCGACGAGCGCGTCGTGCGTGAGAAGGGTCTGCGAGGGAGAGATGAGGTTGTCCTCCGTGCCGTGGTAGTGCAAGAACGGCGGCTCGTCGCCGTCGATGTGAGTCAACGGGTTTGATTCCGCGGCCGCGTTCGGGTCATCGTAGAGCGTGAGCCCCGTTCCCGCGCCGAGGACGTAGCTCGCGACGAAGTTGTCTGGCGTGTCACGGTAGTAGTCCTGGGTCTCTTCGTCGAAGTCTGCGGCGATCTGCAGCATGTCCGACGCACCGAACTCCTCGACGACAGCGGCCACATCACTCGACACGTCCAGGTCACTCCCCGTGTCGAACGACCGATCCCCCTGGGTCACCCCGGCCATCGTTGCAAGGTAAGCGCCGGCGGATTCTCCCCACAGCCCGATCGAATCCGGATCGAGACTGTACTGCTCGGCGTGTGCTCTCAGGAAGCGGACGGCGGACTTCACGTCTGCGATGCCATCTTCATAGGTGGCACCGTCGCCGATCGTGCGGTACTCGATGGCGGCGACCGCGATGCCCTGCTCAAGCAGGTATGAGCGGTTGCCGAGCGAGCCTCCGCGATCCGACACCACGAAGCCGCCGCCGGGCACGTAGACCACTACAGGGGCGGATGCTGCCCCCGCGGGGACCGAAATGTCCATCCGAATGAGGTAGGTCGATCCGTCAGCAAGGGTGCGCTCGGAGTAGACGACGTTCCGGTGCTCCACCACTGGCATCCCCACGCACTCGGCCTGCGGACTGCCCTCGGGATCGATCAGTGTGCTCGTGCTCGTGTCGCTCTCCGACACGGTCGTCGACAGCGGAAGGCCGCCGCCTCCCTCCGCATCCATCGCCGGCGCATTCGCGACCGGGACGGTGCACTCGCCCACCGCCGTGGTCGCGTCGGCCGCGACCCCGCAGCCCGCAAGAATCAGGCCAACTGCCAGAACGACGACGCCGATCCCTGACTTGCGGCCGTTCGAGATTTTCGTCACGTGGGTTCTCCTCGAGATATGGGTACGGTTTGCCAGCCGTGCCGCAATCAGCGGGCGGCCGCCGTCGAGGCAAGCTTCGACGGGTAGCGAAGACCAGCCACGAGCGCCGTAGCGACGAAGGCGACGGCCGCGAACCAGAAGACGGCCTGATATCCGGCAATAACTGCCAGTGCGATCGTGTGGGTGCTGGGGACTCCACCGAGCCCACCGACCTCGACGAGGTGGGTGCCGATGTAGACGCCCGTCGCCAGCCCAGACAGCGTCGTCAAGACCGCCACGCCGAGCGAAGTTCCGATCTGCTGGGCCGAGTTCAGAACAGCCGACGCCACGCCCGAGTCTTCGGGGAGAACACCCCACGTCGCGGACGACAGCGTGCTTGCGAAGATCACCCCGAGACCGATGCCGACGAGCAGAAGCCCCGGCAGAATCCCCGTCGCGTACGCGACACCGTCATGGACTTGCGCGAGCCACACCATTCCCCCTGCGCTGACCAGCGCAGCGATGGGAACCTTGCGCCGGAGCGGAACGCCAACGGCGAGGCCCGCCGAGATCACCTGGGCGCCGACGACGATCGCAATCACCATGGGAAGGAAGGCAAGTCCTGCAAGGAATGCGGGGATGCCGAGGACGTCTTGCAGGTAGCTCGTCGCGAACACGAAGACGGCAACGACGCCAACCGATGCGACGAGCATGACGAGGGAGGACGTCGAGCGTGTGCGATCCGCAAGGATCGAGGGCGGTAGCAGCGGGTAAGTGGTGCGCCGTTGAGTTCGGGCGAAGATCACCAGCAGCACAATGCCCGCGACGAGCGTGACACCGGCTGTGATCGGCTGAAGCGCCACCGTTCCGATGGCGTAGACGACACCGAGAACGCCCAGAGAAGCGAGGATCGAACCGCGGACGTCGAAAGGTGTCCGCGGCGCTGGCCCAGGTCGCGGCAGCGCGATGAGCGCACCGATGATCGCGGCGAGAGCGAAGGCGACGTTGATGAAGAGCGTCCATCGCCAGGAGAAGTATTCGGTCAACCAGCCTCCGAGAACCAGCCCGATGCCGGCTCCGGCCCCCGACACCGCCCCGAAGATCGCGAAGGCCTTCTCCCGATGACCGGATCCGGCGAACGCAACCGTCAAGAGTCCGAGCGCCGCAGGAGCCAGGAGCGCCGCAAACACCCCCTGCGCCGCTCGCGCGCCGATCAGGACTTCGAGCGTCGGCGCCCACCCTCCGACCGCGGATGCGAGCGCGAACCCGGCAGCGCCGATGACGAACGCACGGAACTTGCCGATGCGATCGCCGATGCGACCCCCGACGAGCAATAGCCCACCGAACGCGAGCGAGTACGCCGCAACGATCCACTGTCGCCCGTTGGCGTCGAACTGGAGCTCGGCCGATGCGGCGGGAAGCGCGATGTTGACGATCGTGGCGTCCAAGACGACGAGCAGCTGAGCGAGCGAAACGACGGCGAGTGTCAGCCAACTCCGATGGCGCGACGCCGGTAGGGCTGTCACGGAAACCGACGTCTCGTTGGACATGAAGACCTCTCATGGGATGCGGAATAGTAGTTCCGATACGGTATCACACGGCGGAACAACTATTCCGACTAGGATTCAGCCGTGACCAACGACGACACCGACGACGCAGTCAACGCGACTGAACGCATTCTTGAAGCCGCGCGCGAGGTCTTCGCATCCGAAGGACTCGATGCCAGCCTCGGCGAGATTGCCCGCGTCGCGGGGGTCGGCGTTGGAAGCATCTACCGACGCTTCGGAAACAAGGACGACCTGATCCAGGAGCTCGCCGACCAGCGCTTCTCTGCACTCGTCGAGCGCATGTCCGCTTCTCTTGGGGCAGATGATGCGTGGGTGGCGTTCAGCACCGAGTTCCGACAGTCGGTCGCGGACTACACGACCGATCGAGGGTTTCGAGAACTCGTGCTCGGTGCGGTGACAGGCTCGTTGGGCTGGGCGCGCGGCTCGGAACCCGACCGGCTGCGAGCGTCGATGGCGCGCTGGAGCACCGAGATCGAGGAGGTCATCGATCGACTCCTCAAGCGGGCGCAGCACGAGGGGACGCTGCGGGCGGACGTTTCGGGGTCTGTCATCCTCGGCCTGAGCATTGCATTGCAGTCGATCTCAGGTCTCGCTGATCACGGCGATCACGAGAAGGCGATCACGATCGTGCTGGACGGACTGCGCCGGCGCTGAGCTTTCGCTCCTTCGTGATGAAGACGGCGCCTAGAACTCCGTTGACTCAAGCCGCTGGTTGTTCGGCGACAGAGTGCTCCTTAGCGACGAGCGTGAGCACGTCGTATGTCGCGACGGTCTCGTCGTGCTGGTTGAGGATGACGGCATCCCACCGCACCTCACCGTACTCGTCGGTCTCGCGCGGCGTGATCTGCTTGGCAGTAAGCGTGACCCGGATCGTGTCACCGGGTGAGACGGGAGTGATGAACCGTAGATTCTCGAGTCCGCTGTTCGCGAGCACCGGACCCGGGTCGGGGTCGACAAAGAGTCCGGCCGCCCATGAGACCAGCAGGTAACCGTGCGCGACGCGGCCAGGGAAGAATGGGTTGGCTGAGGCGGCCGCTTCGTTCATATGTGCGTAGAAGGTGTCGCCGGTGAAGTGCGCGAACGTCTCGATGTCGTCAAGGGTCACCTCACGTGCGGCCGAGACGACCTGGTCGCCCAGTACGAGCTCGTCGAGCGACTTGCGGAAGGGATGCCGCCCTTGAGCGTCGGATGCGGCGCCCGCGTGCCAAACGCCCGTGAGCGCCGTCAGCATTTCAGGCGAGCCCTGGACGGCTGTCCGCTGCATGTGATGAAGAACCGCGCGAATCCCGCCCAGCTCTTCACCGCCGCCAGCGCGACCGGGCCCGCCATGGATGAGATGCGGGACTGGGGAGCCGTGACCTGTGGACGTTCGCGCGTTATCGCGACTGAGGAACAGCACGCGCCCATTGAACGCTGCGATCCGGGACATGAGCTCGACGGCAACGGCTGGATCGTCGGTGGCGACGCTCGTGACGAGCGACCCGCCGCCGAGTGCGACCAGGTCTGCGGCATCGGCGAGCGATGAATAGCCGAGCACGCTCGAGACCGGCCCGAAGGCCTCGAGCTGGTGGACGGCAGATGCGCGAGCATCGGTGAATCCGATCAGGATCGGAGCGATGAACGCACCGACGGAGGGTCCGACCGTGCCGTCGGCCCGGATCACCGAAGGCGGCTCAGTAGAGCCCAGGAGGATTGTTCCGCCAGCGATCTCGAGCTCTGTGACCTGGCGGAGCACTTCGTCGCGCTGCTCGATCGAGACGAGAGGGCCCATCGTGACGTTGTCCGCATGGGGGTCGCCGATGACGACGCGCTCGGCGATCTTCGCGCGCAGTGCCTCTACGACGGCGTCGATGGATGCCGCAGGCACGATCGCGCGCCTGATCGCAGTGCACTTCTGGCCCGCCTTGGTCGTCATTTCGACCAGCAGCTGCTTGACATAGGCATCGAACCCCGGGGATCCCGGCGTGGCGTCGGGGCCGAGGACGGAAGCGTTGATCGAGTCGGTCTCGCTCGTGAAGCGAACCCCCTGAGGCGTCTTCGCCTTCAGTCGCGTTGCGGTCGAAGCACTCCCGGTGAAGCCGACGAGGTCGCCGAGTCGAAGGTGTTCGAACAGGGTGGGCACACTGCCGCTGACGAGCTGCAAGGCGCCGTCGGGCAGGAGGCCGGAATCGACGAGGATACGCACCCAGGCCTCGGCGATGTAGCCGGTCGGGGTGGCAGGCTTCACGACGCTCGGGACGCCGGCCAAGAACGCGGGGGCAAACTTCTCGAGCGCGCCCCACATCGGGAAGTTGAACGCGTTGATCTGCACGGCGACGCCGGGGAGTCGCGTGAAGACGTGACGTCCCAGGAACGTGCCATCCTTCGACAGCGGCTCGACGGCTCCGTCGACATAGACCTGCGAATTGGGCAGATCGCGCCGGCCCTTCGATGAGTAGGTGAACAGCACGCCGATCCCGCCGTCGACGTCGCTCAACGAGTCGCGCACGGTCGAGCCCGACCGCTTCGACAACTCGTAGAGTTCCTGCTTGTGCTCGCTCAGCGCGAGCGCGAACTGCTTGAGCAGCACAGCTCGTTGGTGAAAGGTCATCGCACCGAGGCTCCGCTGCCCGACTGTGCGGGCGAAGTCGAGGGCGCCGGCGAGATCCAAACCCTCAGTACTCACGCGTGCGACGAGTTCTCCCGTCGACGCGTCAAGCACGTCGGTGGCACTCGCGGCGTCTGCGGGTGTCCACCATGATCCCTGGACATAGCTCGGCAGGATCCCGGTCATGATTGACTCCATTCGTAGAATCCGCGGCCGGTCTTCCGGCCGAGATGTCCTTTCGCGACGAGGCTGCGCAGCAGTTCGGGCGGTGCGAACCGATCTCCGAGCTTTTCGTGCAGCTCCTGCGCGATCCCCAGGCGCACATCGAGTCCGACGATGTCGGTGGTGCGAAGCGGACCGGCCGGATGCCGATAGCCGAGCTCCATCGCCGCGTCGATGTCGGCCGCCGTGGCGACGCCCTCTTCGAGCATGCGGATTGCCTCGAGCCCGAGCAGAACTCCCAGTCGGCTCGAAGCGAACCCCGGTGAATCGCGCACGATCACGGCCGTCTTGCCGATCGCGGCGACCCAGTCGCGGGCACCAGCGACACACGGAGCGTCAGTCGCGCTGCCGACGACCACCTCGACAAGTGTCGACGCCGGAACCGGGTTGAAGAAGTGCAGGCCGAGGAACAGGTTCGGTCGAGCCAGAGAGGTTGCGAGGTCGTCGATCGAAATCGAGGAGGTGTTGGAGGCGAGGACGGATGCCGCGGGCATCGCGCTCTCTGCACGAAGGAGCGCCTCGGACTTCAGTCGACGATCTTCCGGAACCGCCTCGACAACCAAGTCGCAATCCCCAAAGAGCTCCGCGTTGACACCGGTATCGAGCGCCGAATCAAGATCCGGGAAGGCGTGTGCTGTTGCACCGCTGTCGACCGAGCGGGCAAGGCTCTCACGGATTCGGCCGGCAGCAGCATCCGCCGCATCGTCGTCGCGCTCGATGACGGTGACGCGAGAGCCGGCAAGGACGAACGCATGGGCGATGCCGGCGCCCATGCGCCCTCCGCCGAGCACGCCAACGCGGGCGGGAGCTGTTGTGGTCACTTTCGCTTCCTCTCAAGGAACTCCGTCATCCGGCGCACCTTCTCGGGGCTCTCGAACAGGTCAGCCTGCAGCTCGAGCTCGATCGCGGGGTGATCAGGCATCGGGGTGAGCAGCGCGGTCTTGGTGTGGCGCGTCGCGAGCGGATCATTCGATGCGATGCGGTCCGCGATCCCGTGGGCCGCCGCCAAAAGCTCATCGGGCAGGTGCAGTGACGACACAAGTCCCCACGCGAGTGCCTCATCGCCGCTCAGAATTCGTCCGGTCAGCAGCATCTCGCTCGCACGCGCGTGCCCCACGATCTCAGGGAGGCGCCAGGTCGCACCGGCTGCGGCGATGATGCCGAGCCCGGTCTCAGGGTTGCCGATCTTCGCATCTGGCGTCGCGACGCGAATGTCGGCGGCGTAGGCGAGCTCGGCGCCACCCCCGAGGGCGTATCCGTCGATCGCGGCGATGACGGGCATGGGCAAGTCATGCACGCGGATGAATGCCCGTGCATTGATACCGAGGCGCGCATCGGCCGCCCGCCGGTCACGAAGCTGGGCGATATCGGCGCCCGACGCGAACACACCGTGCGTACCGGCGAGGATCAGGGTGCGGGGTGCCGCCTCGAGCTCGGCACACAGCGCGTGAAGTGCGTCGACCATGCTCTGATCGATCGCGTTTCGGCGCTCGGGCCTGTTCAGCAGCGCTACCACACGATCGGGCAGCCGTTCGATCAGGAGCGGCTCGCTGCTCACGCGACCCGCTCCAGAACGATCGCCGTGCCCTGCCCGACCCCGACGCACATCGTCGCGAGTCCGCGTTGGGCCCCTTCGCGCTCCATGCGTCCGAGCAACGTGACAACGATGCGACATCCGCTCGATCCCAGCGGGTGGCCGAGCGCGATCGCACCGCCGTCGGCGTTCACGATCTCGGGGTCAAGGCCCAGGCGCCGCATCGAAGCGAGCGACTGCGACGCGAACGCTTCGTTGAGCTCGACGGCACCGAGATCTGCGACGGTGAGCCCGGCTTTCGCCAGGGCCTTCTCGGATGCAGGCACGGGACCAAGCCCCATGATCTCGGGGGCGAGAGCGGCGGAGGCGGAAGACACAATACGTGCGCGCGCCTGCAAGCCGAGTCGCTCAACGGCAGCCGCACTGGCTACGACGACCGCTGAAGCACCGTCGTTGAGTGAACTGGCGTTCCCGGCCGTGACGACTGATCCGCCTGCGACGACCGGGCGCAGACCGTTCAGAATGTCAATCGTCGTGTCGCGCCGCGGACCCTCGTCGATGGAGACGACACCAGCCGCGGTCGTCACCGGCACGGTCTCGCGGGCAAAGCGCCCGGCGTCGATCGCCGCGATCGCACGCTGATGGCTGCGAAGCGCGAAGGCATCAGCGTCCGCACGCGAGACGCCCTCGATGCGAGCGACCTCCTCCGCTGTCTCCGGCATCGAGTAGGTCGCCTTGTCGCGAGCAGCGAGACGCGGATTCGTGAACCGCCAGCCAATGGACGTGTCGAACGCGGCGCCGGGCTTTGCCCATGCCCGGTCCGGCTTTGACTGCACCCACGGCGCCCGCGTCATGGACTCGACTCCACCGGCCACCACGATGTCGGCGTCCCCCGAGCGGATCATCTGCGATGCGATGGTGATCGCCGACATCCCAGAAGCGCAGAGGCGATTGACCGTTAGTCCGGGGATTTCGTCGGGCAGCCCGGCGAGAAGCGCGGCCATGCGTGCGACGTTGCGGTTGTCCTCTCCGGCCTGGTTTGCCGCGCCAAGGATCACCTCGTCGATCTGGTCGTGTGGCACGCCAGCGCGATCAACAGCGGCCGCGACGACGAGCGCGGCGAGATCGTCGGGCCGGATCCCCGACAGCGCACCGCCGTACCTTCCCACGGGAGTGCGCACACCGCCGACCAGGAACGCTTCAGACATCGTCATCCTCCAGTCCGACCGTGCACCCTGGCGTCCTCGCAAGTCGTGCTTCTATTCCTTACCGATCGTTCAGAAATCATGTCAGACCCAGCGTCAGATCGCAAAGTCAAACTCGCATCATTCGTCCCCTCTGGCCGTCGTGATCGATCGACTAACCCCCGCGAGGTTCGACCGCATGCAGTGAGTGCAGTGCCAGACTGAACGAGTGACCACACTCGGAACCACCCCTGCCCGCGCGCCGCGGCGAGGGCGACCCGGCTACGACCGGCAAGAGGTACTCGCCGTCGCCGTCGAGGCATTCAACGAGCAGGGTTATGACGCGACATCAGTGTCCGACCTCGCGGAACGGCTGGGGCTGACGAAGTCCGCGATGTACCACCACTTCTCATCCAAGGAGCAGCTCCTCGAGATGGCCCTCGGCCAGGCCCTGGATGGCCTCGAGGGAGTTCTCGCCGAACCCGATGCGAGTGTCGGATCGGCCGCAGATCGCCTGGAGTTCGTACTGCGGGCCGCAGTGCACGTGCTCCTGGATCAGCTCCCCAACGTCACGTTGCTCCTGCGCCTGCGGGGAAACAGCGATGTCGAGCGCGCTGCTCTTGAGCGCCGGCGCGCATTCGACCACCAGATGACCGCGCTCGTCCGCGAGGCACAGGACTCGGGCTCGGTTCGCCCCGATGTCGACAGCGGGATCGTCTCGCGACTCCTCTTCGGCATGCTCAACTCCACGATCGAGTGGTACCGGCCCGGCAAGGCGGTCGACCGCGACGCTCTCACGCACGACATCCTCACGATCGCCTTCGACGGCATCAGGGCACGATGACGACGGTGAAGCTCACCCGTTGAACTGCGGTCGGCGCTTCTCCTGGAAGGCGGCGAAGCCCTCGCGATAGTCGTCGGTGTCGCAGAGCGCGGCCTGTGCGGCGTTCTCGGCATCCATCGATCGCCACAGGCCCAGGCGTTCGTCGCGCAGCTGCCGCACGAGCTCTTTGCTCGCCCGGAATGCGCCGGTTGCGCCGGTGGCGGCGCGTTCGGCGGCCTCGACGGTGGTCGCGACGAGCTCGTCGGCGGGGAGAGCGCGCGAGAACAGCCCAGACGCAACGGCTTCGGTGCCGGTCATGAGCCGGCCGGTGTAGATGAGGTCGAGCGTCTTGTGCGCGCCGAGGCGCTCGAAGAACAGGGCATGGCCGCCGGAGTCGAGGGTCGCGCCCAGCGCGGCGAACGGCGAGCCGATCTTCGCGGTGTCGGCGACGTAAACGACGTCGGTCGCGATGAGGAGGCCGAGGCCGACGCCCAGGCACGCGCCGTGGGCAGCCGCGAAGGTCGGGGCGGGGAACGCCGACATGCGCTGCAGGAGCGGCGTCACGAGACCGCCGAGGTAGCCGAGCACGTCGTCGTCGCGCGGATCGACGCCGGCGATGTCGCGGCCGGCGCAGAACGCGCGCCCCTCGCCGCGCAACACGAGGGCACGAACCCCGGCTGCCTCGGCTTCTGCATAGGCGGCATCGAGATCCCGCACGGCCTGCTCGTCGAGCGCGTTCAGCTTCGCGGGGTTGTCAAGCACGACGTGGGCGACGTCGCCGTCGATGCGGAGGTCGATCATCGGAGAACTCCTCGTCGTCACACGTCGTAGTCGACGGCGACGCGGTCGCTCGTCGGGTGGGATTGGCAGGTGAGCACGTAGCCGCGTTCGAGCTCGTCGGGCTCGAGGGCGTAGTTCTCGGTCATCGTGACCGAGCCCACGAGCAGCCTGGCGCGGCACGTGCCGCACACACCTCCGGCGCACGCGAACGGCACGTCGGGGCGCACGCGCAGGGCCGCATTGAGGATCGACTCGTGCGCACTCACCGGGCTCTCGATCGTCGAAGACTGCCCGTCGAGAGTGATCTCGATGGTGCGCACCGGGTCACCCTGCGCCACGACCACGGGCCGGCCGGCATCGCCCTCATCGCGACCGGGCTCGCCCGTCGTGAACAGCTCATACCGCACGTGAGCCTGATCGACGCCGATGTCGGCGAGGGTGTCACGGCACAGCTGCACCAGCTCGAACGGTCCGCACAGGAACCACTCGTCGACCGTCTCGGGAAGCACGAGCGCGTCGAGGATGCGCCGCAGGCGCTCCTCGTCGATGCGGCCCGACAGCAGCGGAGCCGAGCGCTGCTCGCGCGAGAGCACGTGGTGCAGCGCGAGCCGGGTCGGGTAGCGGTCCTTCAGGTCGGCGAGGTCTTCCAGGAACATCACGTCGGTCGTCGAGCGGTTCGTGTAGACGAGAGTGAAGCGCGAGGTCGCCGATCGCGCGAGCACGGTCGCCGCGAGCGCCATCAGCGGGGTGATCCCCGAACCGGCCGCGATGCCAGCGACGTGCGCCCCGTCGAGATCGGCCAGGTTCGAGGTGAACGATCCCTGCGGGCTCATGACGTCGAGCTCGGCGCCGGGCTTCAGCTCCGTCTGCGCCCACGTCGAGAACCTCCCGCCCAGATCGCGCTTGATCGCGACGCTCACCGCGCCCGGAGCCGGCGGGCGGCACAGCGAATACGACCGCCGCACCTCACGTCCGTCGATGCGGGTGCGCAGCGCCACATGCTGCCCGGCGAGGTAGTCGAACTCTCCCGCGAGCTCAGGCGGCACCGCGAACGTCACCTCGATCGCGGCATCGGTAAGCGGCCGCACCTCGGCGACGCGCAGCGTATGGAAGCGGGCGCGCCGGCGCGAGCCCGACGGGCCCCCGACGGTGCTCGCGAGGAATGCCTCGGCGAGTCCGGCAGCGTCGTCCGGAAGGTTCGCATCCGGCGCAGGAATCTGTCGGAGGGTCGTCATCAGTGCACCTTGAAGTGGTCGAAAGGCTCGAGGCATGCGCGGCATTCGTAGAGCGCCTTGCACGAGGTCGAGCCGAAGCGCGACACCTCGCGGGTATCGAGCGACCCGCACTGCGGGCACCTCACCGCGAGGGCGAGCTTGATCGGCCCGACGGCTGCCCGGCCGGTCGGCGGCGCGATGCCGTACTCGATCAGCTTGCGCTTGCCGGCATCGCTCATCCAGTCGGTCGTCCATGCGGGTGAGAGCGTCAAGCGCACCTCGACGTCATCGAAGCCCGCCGCGGTGAGTGCAAGCACGACGTCGTCGCGGATCACGTCCATGGCGGGGCATCCCGAGTAGGTCGGTGTGATCGTGACGGTCACCCGCTCGCCCGTCACGGCGACGTCTCGCAGCACGCCGAGGTCGGCGATCGTCAGCACGGGTACCTCGGGATCTGCGACGGCGGCTGCCACCTCCCACGCCCGCGAAACCGTGGTCACCATGTCGCCCCCGGATACTGCCGCGCCAGGACCTGCATCTCGGCGAGGATGAACCCCAGCGTCGGGAAGTGCTCCCCACGGCGCCCGCCGCCGGAAGCGATGACACCGCGGGGCACCTCGAGGTCTGCCTCGGCGAAGACCTCGTCGATTGCGGCGTCAAATCCGGGTCGCAGCACGGAGGGGCGTACGGCGATCTCGGCTTCGGCGAGCCGGTCGGTCAGCTCCTCGTCGCGGAACAGCTCATCGACGTAGGGCCAGACATCCGACACCGCACGGATCATGCGGCGGCGCGACTCGTCGGTGCCGCCCGCGAGGCGAAGGGTCCATTGCACGGCGTGATCGCGATGGTAGTCGACCTCCTTGACCGCCTTCGCGGCGATCGCAGCGAGCGTCGCGTCGGTCGATCCGGCGAGCGCGGAATAGAGCTCGAAGAGATAGACGGATGCCGCCAGCTGACGCGCGATCGTCTGCGCGAAGTCGCCGTTGGGCTGCTCGAAGAGCCACACGCACCGGAACTCCGGCTCATCGCGCCAGTATGCGAGATCGTCTTCGGTTCGTCCGTCAGCCGTTCCTGCGTAGTGCAAGAGGGAGCGGGCGTGACCGAGCAGATCGAGCGCGATGTTGCCGAGCGCGACGTCTTCCTCGAGCTCGGGCGCGTTCGCGATCCACGCGCCGAGCTGCTGCGCGAGGATCAGCGAGTCATCGCCGAGCCACAGCGCGTACTTCGCCACGTCGGGTGAGGCAGAAGCTCCGGCCGCGCCGGTGAGTTCTTCGACCAGTTCAAGGTGGTCGACCGAGACATCGCCGTGGACGTCGGGGCTCCCGCCGGTATCCGCAGTCTGTGCGGTCATAGGTGCGCCACCCCCTCGGAGGCCGTGTAGTAGATCGCGTGTCGGTAGTTCTTGCCCGCAGGCGACTCGAAGAACGCGCCCTTGGAATCGGGGTCGCTCGTCGTGATCGCCTCAGCCGGAACAACCCACACCGATGTCCCCTCGCCACGACGCGTGTAGAGGTCGCGCGCGTTGCGGAGTGCCATGTCGGCGTCGGGTGCGTGCAGAGATCCCGCGTGCACGTGCGACATTCCGCGATTCGCGCGCACGAAAACCTCCCACAGGGGCCAGGTCTCGCGGTCGGAGCCGCCGGGGGTCGCCATCACGCCACGTCCTTCTCAGTCTTCGCGGCCTGTTTGCGCGCGTACTCGGCGGCGGCCTCGCGCACCCAGGCGCCGTCCTCGTGAGCGTTCCGGCGGTGCTGCAGCCGCACGGCATTCATCGGTCCGCGGCCGGCGAGTATCTCGAAGAACTCGGTCCAGTCGATTTCACTCATGTCGTACTGGTTCGTCTGGTCGTTCCATCGAAGGCTCGGGTCGGGCAAGGTCACGCCGAGCACGTCGGCCTGCGGCACCAGCATTCCGACGAACCGCTGGCGCAACTCGTCGTTCGAGAAGCGCTTGATCTTCCACGCAGTTGACTGCGCCGAGTTCGGCGACTGGTCATCGGGTGGCCCGAACATCATGAGCGAGGGCCAGTACCAGCGGTTCACAGCATCCTGAGCCATCTCGCGCTGCGCGGGCGTTCCCTGCATCAGGGTCAGCAGGATCTCGAAGCCCTGGCGCTGGTGGAACGATTCCTCCTTGCAGATGCGCACCATCGCACGGCCGTACGGTCCGTACGACGCGCGACACAAAGGCACCTGGTTGCAGATCGCGGCGCCGTCCACGAGCCAGCCGATCGCGCCCATATCGGCCCACGTCGGCGTCGGGTAGTTGAAAATCGACGAATACTTCGCGCGGCCCGCGATCAGCTGCTCGGTCATCTCGTCACGCGTGATGCCGAGTGTCTGCGCGGCCGAGTAGAGGTAGAGCCCATGGCCCGCCTCATCCTGCACCTTCGCCATCAGGATCGCCTTGCGCTTCAGGCTCGGCGCCCGCGAGATCCAATTGCCCTCGGGCTGCATGCCGATGATCTCCGAGTGCCCGTGCTGCGAGATCTGCCGGATCAGCGTCTTGCGGTACGCCGCAGGCATCCAATCCCGCGGCTCGATGCGCTGCTCCGCTGCGATGAGCGCGTCGAAGGCCTCCTGCTCGGCCGTCTCGTCATGCTCGAGCACGGCCAGGTCGGGTGCGGTCATCATCGACTCCTAACGAGTTTTACAGAACGATCGTTCAGTAAGCATAGTCGCCACACATCATCTTCGGCAATCGTCCGATCAAACGACTTTACAGAACGAGCGTTCATTTATCCGGTATAGTCGGCGTCGTCGCTGAAGACCACCCCTGATACCTCGATGGAGAGTTTGACGATGACCGAAACCGCGAGTGAGCGCGCACCCCTTCGGCAAATGATGCAACGCGACCGGGCATCCTCAGCCCTCGGGATGGTCGTCCAGGTGGACGAACCTGCGCGTGCAGTCGTCTCGATGCCCGTCCGCGCCGACATGACGAATGGCTTCGAGATCACCCATGGTGGGCTCGTTTTCGCTCTCGCCGACACCGCCTTCGCGATCGCGTGCAACGAGGACGAGTCGGTAACGGTCGCCGCTGGCGCTGACATCACGTTCCTGAAATCCACACGCGAAGGTCAGGTTCTCACCGCCGAGGCAACGCGACGCGTCCTGGCTGGCCGAACCGGCCTCTACGACGTCACCGTCACCGACGAGACAGGCGACGTCGTCGCCGAGTTCCGCGGACGCTCCATCTCCACCCGCCGCCAGGCTACCGACTGAACCGGACTACCCACATGTCAACGATCCACACGATTCCCGCCGCGCACCCGGACCTGACGCTCGACCCTGAGGAGCGCCTCGATCGCCCAGCGCTCGAGGCGCTGCAGCTGGAGAGACTCCAGTGGACCGTGCACCACGCCTATGCGCAGGTGCCTCTCTATACGCGCAAGCTCGATGAGGCGGGGGTCACCCCAGACGACATACGCACGCTCAGCGACATCGTCAAGCTCCCCTTCACGACCAAGGAGGACCTGCGCAGCACCTACCCGTTCGGGATGTTCGCCGTGCCGATGACCGAAGTGCGCCGCATCCACGCCTCGTCCGGGACGACTGGGCGACCGACTGTCGTCGGCTACACCGCCGGCGACCTCGATCGGTGGGCGAGCCTGATCGCGCGGTCGCTGCGTGCAAGTGGGATCCGGCCGGGGATGAAGGTGCACAACGCCTACGGGTATGGCCTGTTCACCGGCGGTCTCGGCGCGCATGCCGGCATCGAGAAACTGGGCGCAACCGCCATCCCGATCTCGGGCGGACAGACGGCTCGGCAAGTACAGCTCATCGTCGACTTCGAACCCGATGCAATCCTGTGCACCCCGAGTTATCTGCTCACGATCGCCGACGCGATGGAGGAGCAAGGTATCGATCCTCGATCGACTTCGCTGAAGGTGGCCGTGCTCGGTGCGGAGCCATGGACCAACGAGATGCGGTTGGAACTCGAACGCCGTCTCGATATCGATGCCGTCGACATCTACGGGCTCAGCGAAGTGATGGGTCCCGGCGTAGGCAATGAGTGTGTCGAGACCAAGGACGGCCCACACATCTGGGAAGACCACTTCCTCCCCGAGATCATCGGCGAGGACGGGGCGCCCCTTCCCGATGGCGAGCGCGGCGAACTGGTGTTCACCTCACTCACCAAGGAGGCTTTCCCCGTCCTGCGCTACCGCACGCGCGACCTCACTCGCCTCCTGCCAGGTACGGCCCGCCCGGGTATGCGGCGCATCGAAAAGATCACGGGACGCAATGACGACATGATCATCCTCCGCGGTGTGAACCTGTTCCCGACCCAGATCGAGGAGATCGTGCTCGGCATCGAGACCCTGACCCCCCACTTCATCCTCGAGCTCTCCAAGAACGGTCGGATGGACGCCATGAAAGTCCGCATCGAGCGCCATCCCGAGCTGTCCCGCGAGACGTGCGAGGCCGCAGCCAAGGTCCTCGCTCAGCGGATCAAGGTGCACATCGGAACGAGCGTGGATGTCCAGCTCGAGGAACCAGGCGCGCTGCCGCGCAGCGAGGGCAAGTACAAGCGCGTGTACGACCTCCGCTGAACCCGGTTGCGAGCCTGATCGAGGGCTTCTACCCTCAGGACGATGGCGGGAGCGCATTCCGCGACGGTGGTGATCATCTTGCTGGTGGGACGACACACGGAGCTCGCATTGGTCGAGCATCTCCTCGAGGCCGATCCCGCGTCGCCGGTGCTCGTGCTGAGCGGTGAACCGGGCGTGGGCAAGTCCGTCCTGCTCGATGCGGCTGCCGAGGTCGGCGAGTCCGCGGGTTGGGCGGTCGTTCGCGCCACGGCACTTCAGTATGAGGCCGACCTTCCCTTCTGGTCCCTCAATCAGATGTTGCACCCCCTTTTGGACATTCTTCCCGAGCTTGAGGAGTTGCACCGAACAGCGATCGCTGTGATCTGCGGGCTGCAGGCCGGTCCGCCACCCACGCAGCTCATCGCCGGCGCAGCCACGCTCGCGCTGGTGAGGCAGTTCGCGCAGACGAGGCCACTCCTGATCGTGATCGACGACGTGCCTTGGCTGGACTTTGCCAGCGCGATGGCGTTCACCTATCTCGCGCGCCGACTCGACGACGACGACGTGCGACTGATCGTCGCCGCGCGGTCTGAACTTGAGAACGTGTTTGTCCGGAGCGGATACGACGCGCACATCGTGGAACCTCTGTCGGATGGGGATGCCGATCTCCTGCTGGTCAGCAGATTCCCCGCACTCGCTCCGAACGTGCGCCAGCGCATCCACTCGGCGGCCCGTGGCAATCCGCTCGCGCTGCTCGACCTGCCAGCAGCATTCGACACGACCGCCGCCCCAATCCCCGATGCGCTTCCGCTGTCCAATCGGCTCACTTCCGTGTACTCCGACCGCCTCCGCGATCTTCCCGCCAGGACGCGGGAGATGCTTCTGTTCGTTGTGCTGGCGGGTGCGGAAAGCAGTCTGACGATCGACCGTTGCATGGCCACTCCGGAGGGACGCCTGGATCTGCCCCCGGCCGAGAAGGCGGGGATCCTGCGTCGAAACCCGCGGTCAGGACGAATGGAGTTCCGGCATCCGCTGATCCGCTCCGCCGTCGTCGAACTGTCCACCCGTGAGGAACGGCAACGTGCCCACGAAGCCCTCGCTCAAGCCTTCATAGACGACCCGAACCGGCGAGCATGGCACCTGGGGCAGTCCACCACATCGCCGGACGAGCATATCGCCGCGATGCTTGAGACAGCCTCCGATGATCTGCTCCACACCGGCAACAGCACGCGCGCGACGGCAGCGATGCTTCGCGCCGCCGAACTCAGCCCCTCACCCCGCGACCGCGCGCGGCGGGTGGCGCGAGCCGCATACCTCGGATCTCTTGTCACCGGTGCATTGCATGCGGGTTCTGCTCTGGTTGCGGCAGCTCAAGCCGAGACTGAGTCCCCTCCTTCGCTGGATGCCGTCATCGCCGCCGCCTATCAGCTCCTTAGCGGCGAGGGAGATGCGTCGACCGCGCAGCGGCTTCTTGTCGCGGCGCTCGATGCTCTTCCTGATCCGCTCGACTCGGCTGATGAGGCGGTCGTGGAGGCACTGCACACGCTCGTTTTCGTCGGGTTCTATGCTGCGCGTCCGGCTTTCTCGCTGGAAACCCGCCGTCAGCTATCCCGTCTCGCTACCCCACTGCCCGACACCCTCACCCTGCTCGATCGTGCGTTCACCGATCCCGCGCGGATCGAGGGAGGCGAGATCCGCCAGCTCGAATCAGCGCTCGACGACCTGCGGTTCACCGCGGACCCGGTGCGGATCACGAGGATCGCGACCGCCGGCGCGTACCTCGACCGGATCGCGCAGGCACGCGACCCGCTCGCCCGCGTGATCGACGACGGTCAACGTGGCGGCGCCGTCGCGAAGGAGATCGAGGCACTCTTCCTCCTCGCGAATGACGCCTATTTCACCGGGGAGTGGGACGACCTCGAATCTCTGACAGACGACGGCCTCCGCCTCTCCATCGAACGCGGCTACGCGCTCACGGCCGCGCCGGGGCGATTCCTGCGCGGACTTGTGGACGCATCCAGGGGCAGACGGCAAGCTGCCGACGCGGCGGCGGAACAGCTCTTGCTGTGGGCCGCACCGCGGCGCCTATACACATTGGCCGCGTACGCATCGCACATTCGCTGCATCCTCGCCCTCTCGGAAGGGAACTTCGAGATCGCGTACCGTCACGCCGCTTCCATCAGCCCGGCCGGCACCCTCCAGCCATTCCTGCCGCACGCGGTCTGGCTCGTCTTCGATCTCGTCGAGGCCTCCGCGCGCGCGGGGCGCAGCCGCGAAGCCGCCGCGCACGTGCAAGCCGCCGACGAGGCCGGACTCGCGGATCACTCCTCACGGCTTCACCTTCTGGTGACCGCCGCACGTGGGCTCACCAACCCGAAGCGATGGCGCGACGAGTTCGACCGATCGCTGGGCACTCCCGACAGCCAGCGCTGGGTGTTCGACCGCGCACGAGTTCAGCTCGTCTACGGTGAGCAGCTGCGCCGCGAGCACGCCGCGAACGACGCGCGAGTTCAGTTATCGGCGGCAGCGGACGCTTTTCGCCGCCTGCAGGCGCTCCCCTGGCTCGACCGTGCGCATCGAGAGCTCCGCGCCGCCGGTGGCAGTGAGCCGCGGACCGAAACGCTCACAGCTCAGGAGTCGGCGATTGCGGAGCTTGCGGCGACCGGTCTGAGCAACAAGGAGATCGCGACGCGCCTGTTCCTATCACCGAGAACCGTGTCCACGCACCTTTCGCATGTGTATCCCAAGCTCGGCATCACATCCCGCGGTGCGCTCCGTGATGCGCTGGATCGGCCCACGGCGCAGTTGCGTCAATGACTTACGTCATCTGACGGATTCCTCGGGTGAACGTGATCCCTAGGTTCGGTGGTACCCCAACCGACAAGGAGTCACCCATGAACCCCACCATCGTTCTCGTCCACGGAGGATTCGTCGACGGATCCGGCTGGCACGGCGTCTACAAAGAACTGCGCGCCAGCGGATTCGAAGTCCGCGTCGTACAGAATGGCACAACCTCGCTCGCCGACGACGACGCCACCACACGGGCGGTGCTCGATGCCGTCGACGGCCCCGTCGTTCTCGTCGGCCACTCCTACGGCGGCGCGGTCATCACCGAAGCGGGCACGCACGAAAAGGTCGCAGCGCTCGTCTACATCACCGCGTTCGCTCCCGATCAAGGCGAATCGGTGAACTCGCTCATCGGCACCTTCCCAACCGACGGCCCTCAGCCGCCGATCCTTCCCCCGGTCGATGGATTCCTCTTCCTCGACCGCGACAAGTTCCACGACTCATTCGCCGGCGACGTGTCTGCCGAGGACGCGGCGTTCATGGCCGACTCGCAAGTGCCCTGGGGACTCAACGCTCTCGGCGGCACCATCAGCGAGGCCGCGTGGCGAGTGAAGCCCAGCTGGTACCTCCACGTCACCGAGGACCGCATGATCCCGCCCGCAGCCCAGGCGACAATGGCCGAACGCATCGGGGCGACAGTAGCTCAGACACCGGGAAGCCATGCAATCTACGTGTCCCAGCCCAACGTGGTCACGGACCTTGTTCGCACGGCGGCCGCCGCGGTGACCAGCCTCGTCACGCGATGACCGATTGGGGTCGGACCCTCCTCGGGGGGTCCGGCCCTTGGTCCGCGTGGACTCGTACCCATTCATGCGCTTCTCGATGAGGACTAGTCGCCGCGTCTTTGGACGCGAGGGGTCGATGAAGCGCCCTGGGTCTGATGGAGACTCGCGTTTCTGATTCCGACCAGCAGCTCGCGGTCGGCTTTGGACAGCACAAAATGCGTTCTCGAACTCGCCGGAGCGCGCGAGGCCGCGACCGTGCGCTACGCGGCGTATCGGGTCACCTCACTCGACATTTGCGGAATCGCCTCGGCCTTGGGTCAACCCCCGGGGACAGGCGGCAGCTCGGTGACCTCGCCGAGCCGCGAGTATCGGGGGCCGGCAAGCCTGCCCAGAGGGCGCACCAGCTCGGTGTCGATACGTCCGTCGACCATCACCTCGTCGGCGATGTGCCACCCCACGACCCGTCCCACCACGAACTCGCCCCCGGTCGGGCTGAACTGGATGGTCTGGTGGTGGACGCATTCCATGCTGATGGGGACGCCTGCGAGCCGGGGAACGCTGATGATCGTCGAGGGCAGCAGGTCAAGGCCCAGCACGTCGATCTCGCTCACGTCAGGCCCGTGCCACTGCGAGCTCGCATGCAGGTCGTTCAGCATCGCGTCGCCCGCGATGTTCACGACGTATTCGCCGTCCTCTTCGATGTTCCGGATCGTGTCCTTGCGACCGGTCGGGCGGCGATTGATGGTGAACCCGAGCATCGCCGGATGCTGACTGACCCACGCGAACGAACTGAACGGCGCGAGGTTGACCGGTCTGGGCGAGATGCCGGACGTCACCCACGCGATCGGTCGGGGGACGACGGAGCCGACGAGCAGTCGGTAGGTCCCAGCCGGATCAAGCGTTCCCGCATCGATGAACATCTCTTCCCTTTCTCACAGCCATGTCGGTGCTTTCGGGGGCGCCCCGCCGTCAGCGGCGACCACACCCCGGGCGGAGCGGCCAGTCCCCCAGCCGACGAGGTCAGCGGCAGTGCCTCTGACCACCAGCGGATCGCGACCGGTGCCTTGCCCGACAGCGTCGAGAACGAACGTTTCGGCGCGGTCGACCGGTTCCAGGACGATACTCCGTTCTGTGGCGACCCCTTTTCGCGTCCATACCCGGATGAGATCGTCCAGGAGAAGATCGTGCAGCTCGGGCGGGAAGTCGCGCACGCTCGCACCGTTGCGAAGGTCGACCGCATGGATCCACACCTCGCGGGTGCGGATCCAGACGGTTTCGGATGCCGGCACCAGCCTGCCCTGCGCGGTGCGCACTTCATGCGACCACGCCGCTTCCGGCAGGTCACGCCACTCGACGTCGAGGTGCACGGCCGCGTGGGCTGCGAGATGGCGCAGCGCCTCGACCGGCAGTGTCGCTCCGAACTCGATCTCCTCGGCGCGCTGGGTATCGGACGCGTACATCGGATTCTCAACGCCGGTGCGGGCCCACTCGACGAGGCGTGCCACGGCCCGCGCGTTGAATCCCACGTGGGCGACGAGGTGACGCCTCGACCACCCCGGCAGCAGCGACGGCTCGTCGAATCGGTCGTCGGCGAGTTCGGCCAAGCTGCGCGCCCAATATGCCTGGCCACGACGCATCAACAGCAACGAGGCCACGAGCCGTGGGTCGGTGACGTTGTCTGTGCGCGCCGGCATCGTTCACTCCTCCGAGACGACGCGATTGCGAAGTTCGCCGATTCCCTCGACGGCGGTGAGCAGCGTCGAACCGGCCGTCAGGTAGCGAGCGGGCTTGCGAGCGTGGCCGACGCCACCGGGGGTGCCCGTCGCGATCACATCCCCCGGCTTCAACGTCAGGATGCGGGAGATATACGACACGAGCGCGGCCGGGTCGAACACCAGGTCGTCGGTGGATGACTGCTGCACGACCTCGCCGTCGACCTCGGCGCGGAGGACACCGCCCAAGGCGAACTCGTCTGCGGTGACGAGCACCGGACCGAACGGCGCGGTCGCCTCGAACGTCTTGCCTTGGAACCACTCAGGCGTGCGGTACTGATAGTCCCGCATGGTGACGTCGTTGATGATCGAGTATCCGGCGATCGCCTCCGCCGCAGCGGCGTCATCGGCGTTGCGGACCGTAGATCCGATGACGACGGCGAGCTCGGCCTCCCAGTCGACCGCGTCTGCCGCGACCGCTGGGAGGACGAGGTCGTCGAAGGGGCCGATCAGTGCTTCGGGGTACTTCGCGAAGAGCGTGGGGTACTCGGGCAGATCGCGACCCATTTCGAGGATGTGGTTGCGGTAGTTGAGCCCGACGCAGATGATCTTGCCGGGATTCGGCACGACGGGCGCCCAGGACCCCGAGGCAAGCGCCGCCGCGTTGTGAACGGCGCCGTCGGCGCGCAGCGCCCGATCTCGCCAGCGGGGATCCTGCAGCAGCGCGCCGACATCTGCCGCATCGGGGATCTCGACAATCGTGTCGCCGTCGGCGCGGACCGCGGTCGTTCCAGCGGTTTTGCGAAGTGTCGCCAGTCGCATCAGTGGTTGTCCTTGCTGGGGATGTAGACCCGCGCGAACCCGAGCCGGTCGATGATGGGTCCGTCGTTGAATCGGAAGAGATCGAACTCGGTCTCGGCGCGCAGCGACCAGGGCACCCAGCTCGGCACCACGAAGAGATCGCCCTTCTGGACGTGGTGCTCCGTCTCTCCCAGGACCACCGACCCGCGTCCCTCGAACACCTGCCAGACGGAAGACCCGACCTCGTGACGCACGGGGGTCTCGAACCCTTCACGGATCCGGTGGAACTCGCAGCGGATCGTGGGCATGACGTCACCGCCGGTGGTCGGGTTCACGAACCGGACAGCAGCATGACCTTGCTCGACGGTCGCCGGGTAGCCCTCGTCTTCGAGCTTCAGCTGCTCGCGGAGTGCGGCATCCGTGTACTCCCAGCGATACGCGGCGAGGGGTGAGCTGACCTTGTCGTCCAGCCCCGACAGCGGTCGCAGACCGGGGTGCGCCCACAGTCGCTCGGCACGAGAGACCTCAGGCGATGCCTCGTCGGTCACCCGCTCGGAACCGAACTCGAAGAAGCCGACGTCTGCGTAGCTGGAGAACGGGATGTCCAGCCCGTCGATCCAGGCCATGGGCTCGGCGGTGTCGTTATGGTGGCCGTGGAAGTTCCACCCGGGAGTCAGCAGCAGGTCGCCGCGGCTCATGCGGACCGGATCGCCGTTGACCACCGTCCAGACCCCTTCACCCTCGACGACGAAGCGGAAGGCATTCTGGCTGTGGCGGTGCTCCGGCGCCGTCTCGAAGCCGCCGAGATACTGGATCGCACACCAGAGCGTGGGCGTTGCGTAGGCGGTTCCGGGGAGACCCGGGTTCACCAGTCCGATCGCGCGGCGCTCCCCGCCCCGGCCGACCGGCACCAGCTCACCGGAACGCTCCGCGATGTCGAACAGCGTCTCCCAGCGCCAGACGTGCGGCTTGGCGACGGGCGCGGGGGTGAACGGCATGAGGTCGTCGCGCTGGGTCCACAACGGCGCCAGCCCGTTCGACTCGAAGTCGCGGTACAGCTGCTCCAGCTCAGGGCTGTCTGCTGTGCCATCCATCTGCTGCATGGCTGTTCCTCTCTGAGGCAGATCGGCGCTATGCCGAAAAGGTTCGGGCGGGATTCGGTGCCCGGGGGCGCCGAATCCCGCCCGGGTCGATCAGAAGACGACGACCGGCTTGACCGTCGTCCCGGCGGCGGAGTCGGCGAATCCCTGGTTGATATCGGCCAACGCGTAGTTGCGCATCAGCTTCTCCATCGGGAAGCGGCCGTCGCGCCACAGTTCGATCAGCTTCGGGATGAAGACCTGCGGGACGGAGCTGCCCTGGACAATCGTCTTGAACGTCCACCCCTTCACGAGCGAGAGGCCGATCTCGAAGGTCGCCTCGGTTCCCGGTGCCGCGGCACCGACGAGTGCGAGCGTGCCGCGATTTCCGAGCGCGTCCGCCGCCTTGCGCAGCAGCTCCGGCCGGGCGGTGGTATCGAGCACGTAGTCCGCGCCGTGGCCGTCGGTCAGGCGCATGATCTCATCGGTGAGATCGGCGCCCCGCGTGTTGATCGTGTGTGTCGCACCGATCTCCTGAGCGAGCGCAAGACGATCATCGTGGATGTCGACGGCGATGATCCTGCTGCACCCCGCGACCTTGCCCGCCATGATCGCTCCCGCCCCGACCGCGCCGGTGCCGATCACCACCAGCGTGCTGTTCAGCGACGGCTTCAACTCGTTGAGAATCGAACCCGCGCCGGTCTGGATGCCGCACCCCAGCGGGGCGACGATCTCGAGTGGGACGTCGGGATCGATCTTGACGACGCTCTCTTCGACGACGTTGGCGTAGGTCGCGAACGACGACTGCCCGAAGAAGTGCGATGAGATGACCTCACCGTGCTTGCTCAACGCACTCGTTCCGTCTGCCCGCCGTCCGCCGAAGTCAGCGGCGAACAGATTTTCGCAGTACGCCATCTGACCCGCGCGGCAGCGTGCGCAGTAGCCGCAGTAGGCTGCGGCGAGCAGCACGTGATCGCCGGGCTCGACGGTACGCACTGACTCACCCACGCGCTCGACGACGCCTGCCCCTTCGTGACCCAGCACGGCGGGGAGCGGCGTGGGATATACCTGGTCGCGCACGATCGCATCGGTGTGGCAGACGCCGGTGGCAACTATCCGCACCAGCACCTCGTTCGGCCTGAGCTCGTCGAGTTCGAGCTCTTCGATCACAAGATCCGCGCCGGCGTCGCGTGCGACGGCCGCGGTCACAGTCATACTCATCTGTCTTCTGTCTCCTGGTCTGCGTTCGGGAGCGGTGCTCAGAACGGGTACTGCTGGTCGGACGGCTCGATCGTGATCCACTTGAGCTCGGTGAACTCGTTGATCACGGCACGGCCGTCGAATCGCCCGTAGCCACTGGCCTTGGTTCCGCCGTAGGGAGCCTGCGCCTCGTTCTGGACGGTCGCACCGTTGACGTGGACGTGACCGGCCTGGATGCGGTTGGCAACCTGGAGCGCACGCGTGGTGTCGCGGCCGAAGACCGCAGCCGCCAGTCCGTACTCGGTGTCGTTGGCGACCTGCACGGCTTCCTCGACTCCCGAGACGCGAACAACCGTCGTGATCGGGCCGAACGTCTCCTGGTCATAGATCGCCATGTCCGGCTTGACGTTGTCGACGATCGTCGCAGGCATCGCGGCGCCGTCCGCACGCCCGCCCACGGCGATGTCGGCGCCCTTGGCGAGCGCGTCGTCGATCAGGCCGTTGATCCGGTCGCCCGATTCGGGCCGCACCATCGGTCCGACGATGGCGTCGGGGTTCGTCATCGGGTCGCCGCTGACGATCTCCCGGGTCCGCGCGACGAACTTCGCGACGAACTCGTCGGCGACCTTCTCGTCGACGACGAAGCGCTCCGTCGACATGCAGATCTGCCCCTGATACATGAACGACCCGAAGACCGCCGCGTTGACGGCGCCGTCGATGTCGGCGTCATCGAGCACGACGAGCGGTGCCTTGCCGCCGAGCTCGAGCAGCACGGGCTTGAGGTGGCGCCCTGCCTGCTCCGCGATGATGCGGCCGACGGGGGTGGAGCCGGTGAAGTTGATGCGACGCACGGCGGGGTGAGCGATGATCGACTCCACCACGCGAGCGGCGTCCTCCGGGCTGCTCGTGATGAAGTTCAGCACGCCGGCAGGCAGACCTGCCTCGTGAAGGACCTCGGCGATGATCGCGTGGGTACGCGGGCTGGTCTCCGATGCGCGGAAGACGACGGTGTTGCCGCACACGATCGGGTAGGCGATCGCGCGGGCGGCCAGAACGCCGGGTCCGTTCCACGGCGCCATGCTGAAGATCACGCCGACCGGTTGGCGCACCGTCATGGAAAGCGTTCCCGGCTTGTCGGTGGGGAGCGTCTCACCCTGGATCTGGGTCGCGAGCCCGGCCGCTTCGCGGAAGAGCTGAGCGGTCAGGAAGACGTTGAAGCCCGCCCAGAGCTGAGCGGCGCCGACCTCGGACATCATCGTCTGGATGAACTCGCCGGCGCGAGCCTCGATGATGTCGGCGGCCTTCAGCATCACGGCACGCCGCTGAGTGGGGCCGCTCTGCGACCAGTCCTCGAAGGCCTTGGATGCGGATTCGACCGCGTCGATCGCGTCGTCGACGCTGCCTGCGGCGCCTTCCGTGACGACCTCGCCGGTCAGCGGGCTGCGCCGAGAGAAGGTCTTGCCCTCTCGCGCATCTCGCGCTTCGTTGTCGATGATGAGTTGAGTCTGCATCGGGTATCCCTTCGTCGTCGTTGACAAGAAATCGCGTCGCCGAGCGGCGACGATGTAACGGTAACACGTTGAAGCGCAGAAGTGTGTTACATGTTTTGGATGCGGAGCTCGGGTGCTTCCACATCGGAGCCGACCACGCCACTGACGTAGGCGACGGCTGCGTCGGAGAGTGCGCGGTGGACCGTCAGGAACAGCTCGTGGGCGGTCGCGCCGGGCCATCCGGCAGGCCGCAGGGCGACAGGCAGCGACGGGTCGCGGAACGGGAAGTGTCGATAGGTCGAGACGATCTCGGTGCGAACAGCGAGCGCGGAAGGCCCCTCGAGCCCCGACGACGCGTCGAGCAGGTGACGATGGCCCTCGATGAAGCCGAGATAGTCGGACTCGAGCAACGAGAGATCCCAGCAGCGGGCGACCAGCGCTCGATCGGCGTCGAGGTCGTCAGTGCGGCTGGTGAGCACATCGACGGTCGCCGCCGGGAACTCGGCCTGCAGCTTGAGCGCCTCTCCCCGCACGTCGCGGGGCGAAAGCCACGTGGATGGCGTCAGCGGGCCGAACCCCAGCCAGGCGAGCTTCTTCTTGACCTGCTCCCGGACGGTGCGGTCGGACTCGGGTGTCTGGAAGACCACCTGCGTCCACCAGCCGTCCCACTCGTCCTCGTAAGGTGCGAAGATTCGCGCTCGCCCCTCGTCGAGGATCTCGAGCAGGTGGTCGCTGAGACGATAGATCGTCTCGCGACCGACGCGGCGCGTCGTGAACCAGCCCTCCTGCTTGAGTCTCGACAGGGTCATACGGGTGGCCGCGGGTTCGACTCCGAGGGCGCCGAGGAGGATGACGAGGTCGCCTGCCTTGGCTTCGGAGTCGACGTATCGGAGGTAGTCCCCGAAGATGTCGAGGATCAGCGCCCGAGGCTTCATCGGCGTCCTCCTTCGCGTCCGGTCGGCGTCGCCCATCGTAAGCGCTGCGTCATCCGATCGCTGCGAGCCGTGCGGCGATCGTCTCCCGGAGCGCGCGCTTGTCGATCTTGCCTACCTTGGTCAGCGGCATCGAGTCGACGACTTCGAGGCGTTCGGGCAGTTTGAACGCGGCCAGCCCCTGACTCGTCATGAAGTCGCGGACCGCCTCGAGAGTCAACGGGTCGCCGGCGAGCAGCGTGACGAACAGGCACAGGCGTTCGCCGAGGACGGGATCGGGCATGCTGACGGCGGCCGCCAGGTCTACCTCGGGGATGCGATAGACGATGTTCTCGACCTCCTCCGCCGAGATCTTCTCGCCACCGCGGTTGATGATGTCCTTGTCCCGACCGAAGACCACGAGGTTGCCGTCAGGACGTCGCATCACGATGTCGCCGGAGCTGTACCAGCCGCCGGGGAAGGCTCGCTCATTGTGGTCCGCCGCACGGAAGTATCCGCGTGGCGTGTACGGTCCGCGAGTGAGGATCGTGCCGGTCGTGCCGTCGGGGACGTCGCGACCGGCCTCGTCGACGACGCGGATCTCGTCCTCAGCCGAGACCGGGCGACCTTGGGTGCGGGTGATCACGTCGTCCGGATCATCGAGCCGCGTCATGTTGATGAGGCCTTCCGCCATGCCGAAGACCTGCTGCAGGGTGGCGCCCAGCTCGGGACCCACGCGTGCGGCGAGTTCATCCGGCATGCGGGATCCGCCGACCTGGAGCACCCGTAGGGTCTCCAGCGCGTCTCCGCCGTGTTCGTGGTGGTGCTCGAGCCATCTCTGCGCCACCGCCGGCACGGCAGCGGCGAGGGTGACTCGCTCGCGCTGGATCGTTGCGAAGGCGCGAACCGGTTCCGGGCTCGGCAGCATCACGCTCGTTCCGCCGGAGAAGAGCGCGCCGAGGACGCCCGGGCACGCAAGCGGGAAGTTGTGGCTTGCCGGGAGCGTGCCGAGGTAGACGGTGGTGTCGTCCACGCCGGTGGCCGCGGACGTGGCCCGGACGTTGTACGCATAGTCGTTGTGGGTTCTGACGATGAGCTTAGGCAACCCTGTGGTCCCGCCCGACAGGAGGAAGCAGGCGGGAGAGTCGGGATGCGGTTTCGCGGAGTCCCGTCGGCCGCGGGCACCGATGTCGCCGTCGGTCCGCAGCAGCCGCCGCAGATCGACGGCATCGCCTCGCGCCTCACCGTCGACCAGGATCCGTCGAACGGACGGAACCTCGGCCGCGATCTGCTCGGCGAGGGCCTGATGGTCGAAGTCCTTCATCGTCGAGGGGACGACCAGGGCCACGGCGTCGGCGTGGTGCGCGAGATGGGTGAGTTCATGGGAGCGGTGCGCCGGCAGCGCCATCACCGGCACGATTCCGGCGCGGAAGCACGCGAGGGTGAACACCACGAACGGCCAGTCGTTCGGGAGCTGGACGAGGATCCTCTCACCCGCAGTGAACCCGAGCGCGAGAAGCCTCTCGGCAGCCTCGTCCATGCGCGCGACGAGCTCGCGATAGGTCATGCGCGTCTCGCCGCTCACGAGCGCGACCTTGTCGGGGCTGCTGTCGGCGGCATCCAGCACGTATTCGCCGAGTGTGCGGTCCTCCCAAAGTCCTGCTGCGCGGTACCGTGCGGCGTCTTCCTCGGGCCAGGGCGTGATGTCAGGCGCGGTCACGAGGCGACTCCCGTCGTGCTGGAGGTGGCCGCGACGACGACCGCATCCAGGGCGATGAGCCCGTCGGCCGTCACGCGGAGTGGGTTGATCTCGATCTCCGCAATGCGACCGTCCGCAACGACCTGACCGAGCGACATGAGAATCCGGCCGAGCTCGGAGCGATCCACCGCCGGTGCACCTCGATACCCGTCGACGAGATCGACGGCGACGAGATCGTCGATCATCGTCGATGCTGCGCGCTCACTCAGAGGCGCGGATCGGATGGCGACATCGCCCATGACCTCCGCTGCGACACCACCGAGCCCGACCACCACGACGGGGCCGAAGGCCTCGTCGATGCGAGCTCCGACGACGAGTTCGACCCCGGCATCCGCCATCTCCTCCACCAGGAACTCGGACGCACCGATCGATTCGAGGGAGTCGAGCGCGGCATCCATCGCCTGGGGCGAGTCCACCCCCAGGACGACACCGCCGATGTCGGACTTGTGGAGGACATCGGCATCCACGAGCTTCACGGCGACCGAACGCCCGAGCGTCGCGAGGGCGGCCTGGGCTTCGGCTCGCCCCGCGCACCGGAGACGGATCGGGGTGCGGATGCCGAGCGTGCCGAGGAGGTCCTTCGCGCGGATCTCGTCCCAGTCGCCGTTCCACCCGTCGACAGGTTCGGGCGTGAGCGCCGCGTGCGAAAGCACCGGCGCGTCGTCGAGCACCGCGCGCAGTCGGGCGTCTTCGGCAAGGGCGGACAACGCACGAGCGAGGGGCGTCGGCCCCCGGACGATCGCGATCCCCGAGTCGCGTGCCGAACGGCGCGCAGCAGCGACATCAGCGGACGTCCCGTCCACGGCGACCACAGCGGGGATCCCTCCCTCGCTCGCCAACCCGCGGGCGACCGCCCGGGGAAGGTCGATGACCTCCTCCGTGATCGCGTACACGCCGATGATGTCGATGCTGGGATCCTCGCTCACGACGGCGACGACGTCGGGGAAGGACTCACCCGGCCGACCGGTATCGACGGGATTGCCCTGGAATGTCAGCGGTGGCAAGTGGTCCGACAGCCTCCGCGCGCTGTGCGCAGACAGCGGAGGCAGCGTCCATCCGTCGCCGAGAAGTCGGTCGGCGACGACCAGGCCTGGTCCTGCCTGGCCCGTGATCAGGCCGATCCCCGGCGCGCGCTGCGGACGGGCGCGTCCCTTCGACAGGGCGATCGCGGCCGCGACGGCATGAGCTTCGTCGTCGACGACGACAGCGCCTGCCTGGCGCAGCAGCGCCCTGGCCGTCCGCCACGATGTGGTCAGTGCTCCCGTGTGCGACTGGGCGAACTCCGCCACATCGTTGCGCCCGACGATGAGGGCGACGACCGGCTTGCTGGCCGCCAGCGCCGCGACGGCATCCACCAGGTCGCGCCCGTCGGGGATCGACTCCACGTGGAGGATGACCGCGCGGGTCTGCTCGTGTGCGGCGAGATAGCGGAGGACGTCGGGCGCCGTGACATCCTGTCCCGCTCCGAGCCCGACCCCGAGACTGACCCCTGCCCCCTCCTCCTGCAGGCCGAACGAGAGGACGTGGTTGATGCCTCCGCTGGCTGCGACGACGGCGACCGAACCCGACCCGAACTCGCGAACGCCCGGGACGAAGCTCGCGAAGAGGGCGTCTCCGGGCACGAAGAACCCCGAGGTGTTCGGGCCGAGCACCCTGATGCCCGTCTCGGCGATCACAGCGTCGAGGTCCTGCGCGTACCCTGACCCGGCACCGCCTGCTTCGGCGAACCCACCGGCACAGACCAGCGCGGCACGAACGCCGGCGTCGGCGCTCTCGCGCACGGCGGTCGCCGTCACCGACGCCGGCACGCACATCACCGCCAGATCGATGTCCGCTGTCGAACTGACGGCCTCCGCGATCGAGCCGAACATACCCGGCGACGGCCGCGCGTTCACGAGTCGCACGGATCCCGCATACGACTCGAGCGACTGAGCCATCGCGTGACCCAGCTTCCCCGGACTCGTCGATGCGCCCACGATGACCACCCCGCGCGGCTCGAACAGCGCGGTCAGGTCAAGCGCCGACACGAACGGCCTCCGTTCGGGCGACCGCGTCGGCGCGACCGGAGAGGATGAGCGTGGCGGCAGCCGCGTCATTCAACTCGTCGTCCAGGATGATCGTCGGGATGCCGCGCTCGAGCCGCAGCCGTTCGGCGATGAGGCTGCGGCTCAACGCGCTGCCTCCTTCGACGAGCACGGCATCCGCCTCATCGATGGCCGGAAGCGCGTCGACGAGATGACTGTCATCGGGGGCGATGAGCACCTTCACGTCGCGGCCGACCGACCATGCCTCACCCGTGCCGTCCTCAAGAGTGCGATTGTCGTCCCGGCCGCGCACCGTCAAGTCGCGGGCGCTCAGAACCCCGCGGGCGGTGCGCAACGGCGTCGCCAACGGCGGCGCGCCGTGCGCGCGATCCCACGCGTCCGTCACCGCATCCGCGAGTCGCGGATCGCGTCGGCGCACGCGGTCGATGTCGATGCTCCGCGAGAAGAAGTGGAACGCGAAGTCGAGCGGCTTCAGAGCGTCGTAGTAGAACGCGAAGTGCTCCCACCAGCTCAGACTCGGCGCCGCGGCCGCTTGGATGCGGGCGACATCGGGCTGGCGTTCCTCTTCATATGCGCCGAACGCGGCTTCGAGATCTTCTGGCGACGCCGAGATATGCTCGGCGAGCGAGATCGCGTCCTCCATCGCCATCTTGGTCCCGGAGCCGACGGAGAAGTGCGCGGTGTGCACGGCATCACCCAGGAAGACCACGTTCCCGGTGTGCCACCGCGCGGTGCGTCGGGTGCGGAAGTTCGCCCACCGCGAGTTGTTCGCGACCAGCGGCGCACCCGAGATATCGTCCGCGAAGAGCTCGCGGAGGTACTGCTGCGACACCTCGTCGGACGTGCCGGGCGGGGAAGTCATGTCGAAACCGTCGAGGCCGGCCTCGCGCCACGTCTGCTCGTCGGCTTCGACGATGAAGGTGCTGAGCCCTTGACCGATCGGGTAGGCGTGCGCGGCGAAGTTGCCGTGGGGTCCCTTCTGGTGCAGGAACGACAACCCGTCGAAGCGGTGGGTCGTGCCGAACCAGATGAACTTCGCCGCCGCCGTCTCGACCTCGGGCTCGAGCTCATCAGCCAACTCGTCCCGCAGACGCGAGTTCGCGCCGTCCGCGGCGACGACGACGTCGAACGACGCGCGCAGTTCCGCGAGCGGAGGTGCCTCGACACCGAAGCGGAGGTCGACACCGGCATCCGCTGCGTTCTGCTGAAGGAATCGCAAGAGGATGCGCCGATGGATCGCCGCCATGCCGTTCCCGGCGAACTCGAACGACTCACCACGGAGCCTGACATCGATGGTGTCCCAGTGGACGCCTTCGCGCTCGAGCGCCGTGTGCAGGATGGGGTCGGCGGCATCGATCTTCTGCAGCGTGCGATCCGAGAAGACGACGCCGAACCCGAACGCGTCGGACGCCTGATTGCGCTCGAAGAGCACGACCTCGATGTCTGGTCGAGCGCGCCGCAGGAGCGTGGAGAAGAAGAGCCCGCCGGGGCCGCCGCCGACACAGGCAACACGAATCGTCATTGATTGTCCGTCCTATTCGCTACCCGATCATCATGCAACAGATTTACGCGCATGGTCAAGAAGGTGTTATATATCCGGAGATCCTCACATCTCGTACGAATCCAAATGAAAACCGAACACTAAGTCGGCTTTCATGTATTCTGTCCCCGAGAGGCGGTCCACAGGGGCACCGCCGTCTGACGGAGGGACCGAAGATGTTCCGATCGATCGAAGCACGGCACACGGGTGCCGCAGAGATCCCTTCTCCACTCTGAGACAACCTGGAGCACCCATGCTCGTGTTCATCGTCCGCCGGATCCTCGCCGGCATCGTCCTCCTCTTCGTCATATCGGCCCTCGCGTTCGGGCTGCTCTATGTAGGCAGCGCCAACATCGCTCGGCGTATCCTCGGGCAGAACGCATCCCTTGAGCTCGTGCAGCAGAAGGCGCAGGAACTCGGCCTCGATCGGCCCGTCGTGGTGCAGTACTGGGACTGGCTGACCAACGCGATCACCGGCGACCTCGGCCGGTCGTGGTTCAACGGCCAGCTCGTCACCGTGAGCCTCTCGGGGCGAGTCGCCGTGACGCTCTCACTCGTGATCGGCACGACGCTCGTCTCGGCCCTGCTGTCGGTGATCCTCGGAGTGCTTGCGGCTCGTCGGGGCGGATGGATCGATGGCGGAGTCCAGTTCATCTCGGTGCTCGGCTTCGCGATCCCCGGCTTCCTCATCGCGCTGTACCTCGTGCTGATCTTCGCGATCAACCTCGGCTGGTTCAAGGCCACCGGCTACATCCCGATCACAGAGTCCGTGACCGGCTGGCTCTCGTCGGTGACTCTGCCGATCATCGCCCTCTCGCTCGGGGCCATCGCGGCGGTGACTCAGCAAGTGCGCGGCTCGATGATCGACGCGATGTCGCGCGACTACGTCCGCACGCTCCGCTCGCGCGGGCTCGGCATGGGCAGCGTCATCTACAAGCACGTCCTTCGCAACGCCGGCGGACCGGCGCTCGCGATCCTCGCGGTCCAGTTCATCGGCCTTCTGGGCGGCGCGGTGATCGTCGAGCAGGTCTTCGCCCTACCCGGAATGGGCCAGCTCACCGTACAGGCGGGCACCCAGGGCGACATCCCGGTCATGATGGGGCTCGTCGTCGCCTTCGCCGTGATCGTCATCATCGTCAACCTCATCATCGATCTCGCGCAGGCTGCGCTCAACCCGAAGGTTCGTCTGTCATGACCGCCATCGAAGTCCCCCTCGCCGTCCCCACGCCCCACGTCACCACGTCGCTCTTCCGGCGGCTGGTACGCAAGCCCGTCGGGCTCGCTGCGCTGATCTACCTCGGGTTCGTCGTGCTGATCGCATTCATCGGCCCACTGATCGCGCCCTACGACCCGAACACCGCGTCGATTCCGCTCGTGCTCGCCCCGCCGAGCCCCGAGCACCCGCTGGGCAACGACAGCGCAGGCCGCGACGTGCTGTCGCGACTGCTGTGGGCGACGTCGGTGACGTTGGCCGCAGCATCCGTCGCCATCGTCACCGCCCTGGCGATCGGCGTCATCGCCGGCCTCATCGCCGGCTACTTCAAGGGCTGGTTCGACTCCGTCGCCTCGTGGACCACGTCCCTGGTCATGGCTCTTCCGGCGATCATCGTTCTGATCGCGGCGCGCGCAGTCCTCGGCCCCTCGGTGTGGTGGGCGATGCTCATCTTCGGAGTCATCCTGTCGACCGCTTACTACCGCCTGGTGTACGCGGCGGTGGTCGGAGTCCGCAGCGAACTCTACGTCGATGCCGCTCGCGTGTCCGGGCTGAGCGACATGCGAATCATCGGTCGCCACATCCTCTCCGTCGTGCGGGCGCCCATCGTCATACAGACGGCGATCATCGCCGGCATCGCGATCGGCATCCAGTCCGGGCTCGAATTCCTCGGCCTCGGCGACATGAGTGTTCCGACGTGGGGCTCGATGCTCAACGACGGTTTCGCGAACATCTACCGCGCACCGATCCTGATGCTGTGGCCCTCGCTCGCGATCGCCACGACCTGCGTGGCGCTCACGCTGCTCGCCAATGCCATGCGAGACGTGCTGGAGCGCACCGTGAGTGTCCGACGCCGGGGGCGCCGAGCCGTCACGACGGCGACCGGGTCGATCGCAGCCGTCACGACATCGATCGCCATGGGCGGATCGGATGCCGCGCCCATCGACGACTCGATGGAACTACCGGTCATCGCCGAGACGATCGTGCACGAAAGCACGGATTCGGCGGCCGATGCCGGCCAGTCGGTGCTCATGATCCGCGACCTTCGCGTCGCGTACCAGCAGACCGAGGGCGAAGACATCGAGGTCGTCCACGGCGTCTCGCTCGACATCCGCAAGGGTGAGATCCACGGGCTGATCGGAGAATCCGGTTCAGGCAAGACGCAGACCGCGTTCGCGGTTCTCGGCCTCCTCCCCCGCGGCGGCCACGTGTCGGGGGGATCGATCGACTACGAGGGCACTCAGCTCGCCGATGCCGGTGAGCGAGCCTTCTCGGGCATCCGCGGCAAGCGCATCGGCTACATCCCGCAGGAGCCGATGTCGAACCTGGACCCCTCCTTCACGATCGGCTACCAGCTCGTCGAGCCGCTGCGGAAGAACCTCGGGCTCAGTAAGAAGGAGGCGACGGAGAAGTCGCTCGCACTCCTCGCCCGTGTCGGCATTCCGAATCCGAAGCGCACGTTCGATGCGTATCCGTTCGAGGTGTCGGGCGGGATGGCCCAGCGCGTGCTCATCGCGGGGGCGGTGTCGACCGATCCCGACCTCATCGTGGCCGACGAGCCGACGACTGCTCTCGATGTGACCGTGCAGGCCGAGGTGCTCGACCTGCTTCGCGACCTGCAGCGCGAGCGCCACATGGCGATGCTGCTGGTCACGCACAACTTCGGCGTCGTCGCCGATCTGTGCGACCGGGTGACGGTCATGCAGCAGGGTCGCTTCGTCGAGCAGGGTCCAGTGCGCACCATCCTGGGTTCGCCGGCACACCCGTACACGCAGTCTCTGCTGGACGCGCTGCTGGACGACGGCCCCGCCCGACCACCACTCGCCGCGATCGAAGGAGGACGCTCATGAGCACGCTGCTGGATGTCCAGAACCTCACCGTCGAGTACCCCGGCAAGGGTTTCCGCGCGAAGCCGTTCCAGGCCCTCAAGGGAATCTCACTCGACATCCGACCCGGCGAGACCGTCGGGCTGGTCGGCGAGTCGGGCTCAGGCAAGACCACACTCGGCCGCGCCGTACTGGGGCTCGCCCCGGTGACAGGCGGATCCATCACGTACCAGGGCCGCGACATCAGCAACCTCGGCCGTCGAGAGCGGCGCGCCCTCTCGAGCGAGATCCAGGTCGTCTTCCAGGACCCCTACTCGTCGCTGAACCCGTCGCTGACCATCGAGCAGATCCTCTCGGAGCCGCTCACCGCGAGCGGCACCCCGTCCAAGCAGGCGAAGGCCCGGGTCCGCGACGTGCTCGAGGCGGTGGGCCTCCCCTCGAACGCCGCGAGTCGCCTGCCGCGTGAGTTCTCCGGCGGCCAGCGACAGCGCGTCGCCATCGCGCGCGCACTCACCCTCGATCCCCAGCTGATCGTGTGCGACGAACCGGTGTCCGCTCTCGACCTCTCGACGCAGGCGCGCGTACTCGACCTGTTCATCGAGATCCAGGAGCGAACCGGCGTCGCCTATCTGTTCATCACGCACGACCTCGCCGTGGTCCGCCACGTCAGCCACCGGGTCGCCGTGATGTATCGCGGCGAACTGGTCGAGACGGGCGACTGCGACCAGGTGACCGCCCGGCCGCAGCATCCGTACACGCAGCGACTCTTCCTCGCCGCACCCGTCCCGAACCCCGACGCGCAGACTGAGCGTCGCCTCGCCCGCCGTGCCCTCATCGACAGTCAGGCGGCGCTGGATGCCGACGGGGCCGCAGCATGACGGCGGAGATCGTCCATCCGGGCTTCGAGCCGGTGCGCGAGGAGCTCATGCGCATGGTGGAGGCCGATCCGCACTATTCCGCGCAGTTCTGTGCGTATGCCGATGGAGTACCGGTCGTCGATATCTGGGGTGGGAGCGAGATCGACGGGGAGTCGATCCAGGGAGTCTTCTCGGCGACGAAGGGCATCTCCGCGATCTCGCTGGCGCTTCTGCTCGAACGCGGTGCGCTCGATCTGGAGGCACCCGTCACGCGGTACTGGCCTGCGTTCGCCCAGGCGGGGAAGGCCGACATCACCGTGCGCGTCGCGCTGTCCCACCAGGCCGGACTGATCGGCATCGATGATCCGCTCACGTTCGAGCGCCTGACGGATCACGACGCCTTCGCCGGTGCGCTCGCTGCGCAGTCACCCTTCTGGCAGCCCGGCGCGGCACATGGCTACCATGCCCTGACCATCGGGACGATGATCGACGAGCTGGTGCGACGGATCGACGGGCGGTCGGTCGCCGATTTCTACGCGCAGGAGATCGCGACACCTCTCGGAATCGACTTCTTCATCACCACCCCGGATGCGCAGGAGGATCGCGTCGTCGACGTGCTCCCCGCGAAGACGGTCACGGGCACCGACGCCGCGACGGAGGCGATCGACGACGAACGCTCGCTGATGGCGGTCGCGTTCAGCGGGTCCGGCTGGGACCCGTTCGATCCACCGCTTCCGAATCGTCGGGCGGTGCGGGCAGCAGGCCTGGCCGCCGTCGGAGGCGTCGGCTCAGCCCGTGGTCTGGCGCGGGCGTACGCCGCCTGCGTCAGTGAGGTGGACGAGACCTCACGCATCCTCTCCCCCGCGACCGTTGCCGAGATGAGCCGCCTGCAGACCACCGGCTCCGACCTCGTGCTCGGCTTCCCGACTCGGTTCGCGATCGTCTTCCAGGTACCCGACGAGCGGCTGGCCTACGGGAGCTGGCGCGCATTCGGTCACGACGGTGCCGGCGGCGCGATCGGCGTCGCCGACCCCGAGTACGGCCTCGCGTACGGGTACATCCCGCGGCGGATGAGCACGCCCGGCGGCGCAGACCCGCGCGGGCTGGCGCTCGCACGCACGCTTCGACGATGTGTCGAGGCCGGCCGACGGTGAGCACCCGGCGGACCGACCTCCCCAACGAAGGCGCGGGGACTCCGATGGTGCGCGGTCCCTATCGGAAGACCGCCGAGACCCGCAGCGCCATCCTCGACGCGGCACTCGAAGTCTTCGCGGGTTCGGGATTTCATGCGGGTTCCCTGCGCGATGTCGCACGCCGCGTCGGCATGAGCAACGCGGGAGTCCTGCACCACTTCACCGACAAGGAGACGCTTCTGGCGGCGATGCTGGACCATCGTGATGAGGTCGACGTCGAAGAGGTCCGACGCCTCACACGTGATGGCGAATCCGCCCTCCATGCGTTGATCGACCTCGCGAAGTCCAACCAGACCAAGCCCGAGATCGTCCGGCTGTACGCGATCCTCTCGACCGAGGCGACGGCGCTGGACCACCCCGCGCACGAGCATTTCGTCGTTCGCTACACGCGCACGCGCGCTTTCGTCCGCGAGGCGTTCGAGTCGCTCGAGAACCTTGGGCACCTCGCACCGGGCGTGACCGCCGAGTCCGCCGCGATCGGAACGATCGCGATGATGGACGGACTGCAGACGCAGTGGCTCATCGATCCCACGGTGGTGGACATGCCCGCTCAGCTCGCGGGCTACCTGAGTTCGGTGACACGCATCGACTTCACGGCAGCGGGCTGACCGCCGACCGACGGATCGCGATCACCGGACCTCGTTGAGAAACGCGAGCCAGCCCTCGATCGCATCGACCGCACCGGGGTGGTTCGGCTCATCCAAGAACCCGTGCTGGGCGCCGGTTTGGGTCACGCACTCGACATCGACGCCTACGGCGGCGAGCTGACGAGCGAACAGCTCGCCCGACGCGCGCATCTCGTCCGCCTCCGCGTTGACGATTCTGACGGGCGGAAGATCGTGGAGCTCGATGTCGCCGGGGAACGCGTACCGCGACGACGCGGCCGCATCGCCGACGTAGTTCGCGTTGAACGCCTCGACCACTGTGGGTGTGAAGTTCACCGGCGGCGGATTGGAGGCCAGCGCCGCCGTGAGCCCCTCGCTGAGAGGCGGGAGCTCGGTATGCAGGAGGGGGTAGGCGAGGACCAGCGACCGAGGCATCGGGCGTCCCTCATCGCGCAGTCGCTGGGTCGCTGCCGTGGCGAGGTTGGCGCCCGCGCTCGCACCGCCGAGGTGAAAGCCGGTCACCTGCGCGCCGAGCGGCTGAGCCGCACCCGTGACCCACTGCCACGCCGCGATCACTTCGTCCAGCTGAACCGGGTACCGGACTCCGCGGAGCGCCTTCCGATAGTCCACCGACGCGACGGGGATGCCGCGTGAAGCGATGACGAGCGATACCCAGTGCGCCTCCGGCATATCGAGATCGCCGCCGACGAACCCGCCGCCGTGAATCCACACGAGCGCGGTCGTACCGGCGCGAGATGGGTCGGAGTAGAGGCGCACCGGCACGTCCCCGTGCGGTCCGACGACGTTCACCTCGGTGATCTCGACGGACGAGAGTGTGGGATCCGCGCTCACGAGCGACTCCGTATCCAAGCCGCGCCTCGGATCCGCCGGCGGCCCGCTCGCTTCCAGCTGCCGGATGAAGCCGGCGACATCGAACTCAGGCATCTTCCACCTCCTTCATCGCTTCCGTCGTCTCCCACGTCAGCGAGAGCGGCAGGTGCTCGACCGATCCACCGATGCGGAGCGTGAAGGCGCCCGGCTCGAGATTCCACCCATCGTCCCAGTGAGCGAGGCGGCGGGGGTCGATCGCGATGCGGCACGCCACGCGCTCCGCCGGCTCGGCCGTGACGACGGCGAACCCGACCAGCCAGCGGACCGGTCGCTCTACCGCGGAGTCCGGGCGCTCGGCATACACCTGCACGACGTTCTTGCCCGGGCGCCGTCCCGTGTTGGCCAACGTCACGACGAGGTCGTCGCCGTCGCGTTCCACAGAAGTCCACGACCAATCGGTGTAACCCAGTCCATGGCCGAACACGAACGCGGGTGCAGTGTTCGCGCGGAGCCACGCGCGGTAACCGACGTGAATCCCCTCGTCGTAGTTCAGGACCCCGTCGACCGGGACCACGTCGCGCACAGGCACCTCTTCAAGAGCGCGCGGCCACGTCGTCGGAAGCCGTCCGCCCGGTTCGACAGTGCCGGTGAGGATGTCCGCGAGCGCGGGGCCGAACTCCTGACCGCCGAAGTAGCTGACGATGACGGCGGCCGCGCGGTCGGCCCACGGCAGGAGCACCGGGGCTCCTGCGTTGACCACCACGATCGTGCGGGGGTTCGCGTCGATGACGGCTCGCACCAGATCATCCTGTCGCCCCGGAAGGTTCAGATCCGACCGGTCGTAGCCCTCGGACTCGACTTCTGTGTCGGTCCCCACCACCACGACAGCGACGTCGGATTCCGCCGCGAGGCGGGCCGCGCTCTCGATCAATGCGTCCGCATCTCCGCGCGGGGGAACGATGCCGAGGGCGACACTCAATGCGTCGAGCGGCAGGCCGTCGTCGCCGTCGATCGAGAACACGATGCTGAGCTCGATCGGCACCCCCTGCCGGACCGCCACATGCGCACTCAGCACGGGGGGCTGGAGGAACGCCGCCCCGAGATCCATGCCCTCGACGGCAGGACGTCCCTCGATGAGTGTCGACCCACCGACGCTCATCGCCGCATGATTCGACGCGGCGAACCCCAGCTCGATCTCGCCGTCGGTGTCGGGTGTGAAGATCGTCGACACCCGCAGCGTCGCGCTCCGCGCGAGGGGGGCGTCGCCGCCGAACCACACCAGGGCCGTCGACCGACGATCATCGGCGAACAGCTCGCTCCCGGCGGCGTCGGCGAAGCTGATGCGCACGCCGGGCTCGTGCGTGACGGGGTTGGTGAGCTGGGCCAGGGGCAGCTCCATCAGCGTGTGCGACAGTTCCGCACCCACAGCGAATCGCACCTGCGTATCGGGCACGGCTGCGCGAAGCGCGTCCAGCGGCGAGATGACCCTCTCGGGAATCACGGTCGCGCTGCCTCCGCCTTGCGTGCGGGGTGCGCGGGCCGGCTCGCCGATCACGGCGATGCTCCGCGCCACCGCGGGGTCGAAGGGCAGAATTCCGTGGTTCGTCAGCAGCACGGAGCCTGCTGCGGATGCCTCGCGCGCGAACGACACACCGTCGAACGCGGCCTGCGGCGCCGGCTGCTGGTCGCCCAGCGCGCCGACGCGCTCGGCGAGGAGCAGGATCCTCAGCACCTTCCGATCGAGGTCGGCCTCATCCACGATCCCGTCACGGACGGCCGATCCGAGTTCCGACCACGACGTGTGCGGGCCGGGCATCGCAAGGTCCTGCGCGGCGGGCACGGCCGCGAGGCTTCGGACCGCAGTCCAGTCACTGATGACGACGCCGTCGAATCCCCATTCGTCGTTCAGCGGAGATTCGAGCAGATCGCTCTCGGTCATCGTCACGCCGTTGACGGCGTTGTACGCGCTCATCATTCCCCACGCTCCCGCCTCCACGGCGCGTTCGAAGGGCGCGAGGTACAGTTCGCGCAGGGCGCGCGCGTCGACCCGGACGTCGACGGTGAAGCGGTCGGTCTCGGAGTCGTTGGCGACATAGTGCTTCGGCGTCGCCGCGACGCCGTTGGCCTGGAGGCCGCGCACATAGGCAGCGCCGATCCGACCGCTGAGTTCAGGGTCCTCGCTCAGGCACTCGAAGTGGCGGCCGCCGAGCGGCGAACGGTGCAGATTGATGGTGGGGCCGAGCACGATGTCGACGCCCTTTCGGCGCGCCTCCACAGCGGATGCCACGCCGTACCGCTCGGCGAGCTCCTCGTCCCACGAAGCGCCGAGCGCCGACCCGGAGGGGAGGTTCAACGACGGCAGCCGTTCGTCCCATCGCGGACCGCGCACGCCGGCGGGCCCGTCGGAGAGTGTCATCGCCCGCAGCCCGATGGACGGGATCGGAGCGGTGGTCCAGAAGTCGGCACCCTGGACCAGTTTCACCTTGTCGTCGAGGGTCAATGCAGCCAGGAGGTGGTCCAGGTGAGCATGGGAAGCGCGCAAGAGGGAGTCCAGTTCTGGGGTTCGTTCGGCGACAGCGAGGAAGGGCGGACGGGACCGTGGTCCTCGTCCGCCCCTCGCCTGCTACTGCGCGGGCGTGATGTCGAAGATCGACGGAACGATGTTCGTGGCGTTCAGCGTCACGGCCGTCGTCTCTGCGTTGTACGCGTAGCCCGCGCTGACGCGGTAGTACGGCGCGAACCAGCCCTGCTCAACGATGTAGGCGTTGAGCTCAGCAGCCTTCTCATCCTGCGTCGCCTTGTCGCCGTTCTGGATCTCGGAGATCAGTGCGTCCGTGGTCTCGTCGCCGAAGCCGAACGGGTTGAACGGTGCGGTGCGCGAGATCATGAACTGGATCAGCTGCCAGTCGGCGTTCGTCTCGAGCTGCATCGGCACGGCGGCGTACTTCGGAGCGGTCAGGTCAGCGATGTAGTTCTCCACCGGGGTGTCCACCCAGTTGACCGTGATGCCGACGTCGGCGAGCTGCTGACCGATCAGCGGGAACTGGGCGGCGCCGAGGACCGCCGTGCTCGACATCTCGAGCTCAAGCCCATCCTCGAAGCCGGCCTCGGCCAGGAGCTCCCGCGACTTCTCGGGGTCGTACGAGTAGAACGAGTCGAGCTCAGGGTCGTATGCCGCAGACGCCTTGTTGAAGACCTGCGTGGTCACCGTGCCGTTGCCGAGCTGGAGCGCCTCGAGCAGGCCCTCACGGTCGAGGGCGTAGTTGATCGCCTGGCGAACACGCACGTCGCCGATCGCCGGATCCAGCTCGCCCCCACGGTCCAGAAGCAGCAGCCCCTGGAAGTTCAGCTCGCTCGCCTCGATCGTGAAGCCCGCCGCCTCGACCTGGTCGAGGTTGTTGTTGTCGGTGAGCACCATCGTGTCGACCTCGCCGGCCTGGATCGCGTTGATTCCGGCGGTCGGGTCGGCCAGCACGTTCATCGTGACGGTGTCCCAAAGCTGGACCTCGGTGTTCCAGTAGTCGGGGTTCTTCGTGAAGACGTAGCTCGTGCCGGTGGTCGTGGCGTCCTGATTGAGGACGTAGGGTCCCGATCCGACCGGGTTGGTCGCGGCATCCTCGGCGTCGAACGTCGAGGGAGCGGCGATGAGGCCTGCTTCACGGCTGAGATACGCCAGGAGCGCGGGGTCGGGCGCGCTCAGCGTCAGCACGACTGTCGTCTCGTCGGGCGCCTCGAATGCATCGACGTTCGCAAGATCGCCGGCGTAGGCGCCGCCGCCGTTCTTGAACCGCTCGAGGTTCTCGACGACGACCTCGGCGGTGAGCGGGGTTCCATCGGTGAACTCGACATCGTCGCGGAGCGTGAGCGTGAGCTCCTTGTTGTCGTCGGAGTAGACGAACTCCGTCGCGAGGTTCGGCTCGATGCTGCCGTCGGACTCACCGTAGAGCAGGGTGTCGTAGACCGCCTGGTAGTAGAGCGCGCGGTTGCCCCACTCGGCCTGGGTCACCTCAAAAGTCGCGGGTGCGAGGAACTGCCCGATGATCACCGATGTCGGCTCGTCGTCGGGGGTTGATTCGTCGGCGGCAGAGCATCCCGCCAGCGCGAGGGCGGCCACCGCAAAGGTGGCAGCCATGGTCTTCCAGCGGAGCATCTTCGGCCCTTCTGTCTGCGGCAGTCCCCCATGGACTGCTTCGGATGGAAGGTACCACGAATTCCGACCAGGTGTCCTGTATTCGTAATCGAGTTGTGATCATCGGCACTCTCACGACTGGCGTGTGCATGTGGCCGTGGCTACGGTTGAGCACAATGGCTGACACCGCACAACCCTCCCTCAAGCCGCGCGGGCCGTATCGGAAGACCGCGGCAACCCGAGTCGCGATCCTCGAGGCGGCGCTCGAGGTCTTCTCGGAGTCGGGTTACCACTCCGGCTCGCTCCGCGACGTCGCGCGGCGCGCCGGGATCAGCAATTCAGGACTCCTGCACCATTTCCCCGACAAGATCGCGCTCCTCGACGCAATGCTCGATCATCGCGACGAGGTGGATGCCGACGCGATGCGGCAGTACACCCGCGACGGCAAGAGTGCTCTCCATGCGCTGATCCATCTCGCTGCCGCCAATGCATCGAAGCCCGGGATCGTGAAGCTCTACGCGATCCTGTCCACTGAGGCGACCGCTGCCGATCATCCCGCGCACGACCACTTCGTCTCGCGCTATGCCCGCACACGGGATTTCGTGAGAGAGGCCTTCACATCCTTGGCCGACACCGGCCACCTGGCTGCCGGCGCGACGCCCGAGTCTGCCGCGATCGGCACCCTCGCGATGATGGACGGCCTGCAGGTCCAGTGGCTGCTCGATCCGGAGCGGATCGACATGCACTACGAGCTGGCCTTCTACCTGTCCACGGTGACAGACATCGACTTCGTCGCCGAGCTCATCGAGGCGGATCGGCTTCCCCCGCAGTAGGGCTGCTGTCGGCCATATTGCATTCCGAGGAATACATTCGCCGACCGTGCGTTCTCGCTCACCATGACAGAGCCCACGCGTAACCTCCCGGCGATACTCGTCGTCGACATGCAGAACGACAATCTCCACCCGGACGGGGCTTTCGCCGCATTCGGTGCGGCCCAGCATGCAGAGGAGCAGGACGTGATCACCAACGTGAGAGCGGTGCTCGACTCCGCCCGGTCTGCCGGCGCCCCCGTCTTCCACAACCGCATCGTCGCGTTCCCCGTGCCGGCCGGGCTGGGCGGCGCGAACGCACCGATCTTCCGGATGATCGGACCCGACAGCCTTCGAGCGGGTACGTGGGGCGCTGACATCGTCGACGGTCTTGACCCCCGCGACGACGAACCGGTCCTCGACCGCATCCGGATGAGCGCCTTCCACGGCACCTCCCTCGATGTGATGCTCCGCAATCTCGAGGTGACCGATGTCGTGATCGTCGGCGTGTGGACGAACATGGCGGTCGAGCACACCGCGCGTGATGCCGCAGACCACGGCTACCGGGTGACGGTTGTCTCGGATGCGACCTCCAGCATCAACGCCGACTGGCAGCGGGTCGCACTCGGCTACGCGCTGACCAACATCGCGACGATACAGACAGTCGCGGAAGTCCGAGCGAGCTTCTCCGGCTCCACGACTGCAGTGGTGACCCCGACTCCGTGACGAGCACTGCGGCATAGGATTCCCCCATGACGGCCGACGAAGGCGCCGGGCGCAGGTCGGCGCGCGCTGCGCACAAGGTGCTCAACAACAACGTCGTCATCTCGGTCGACGAGTCGGGCCGCGAGCGGGTGCTCATGGGCCGCGGCATCGGCTTCCAGCTCAAGCCGGAGGATCACCTCGATCCGGCAAGGATCGAGAAGACGTTCATCCTCGAGGACGGTGCCGAGGGGGATCGCGCGCGCCGACTGCTCACGGATGTGCCGTACCCGATCGTCGAGGCGGTCACAGCCGCGGTGGATGAGGCGGAGCGGATGCTGGGGCGTGATCTCGGCCGCCGAATCCTGCTCGCGGTCATCGATCACGTCCAGTACGTGCTCGAGCGGCTGCAACAGGGCGTGCGCATCCCCGCGACGTCCATGCCGGAACTGCGGGTGCTGTTCCCTCAGGAGTTCGGTGCCGCAGTCCTGATGGCCTCATCGATCAGCTCGCGTCTCGGCACCGACCTGCCGGAAGAGGAGTCCGTCTTCCTGACGATGCACCTCCTCAACGCGACCCGCGACGAGCCCAACGGCACCGCCGCGCTGCTGTTCAGGCGCGTGCAGCACGTCGTTTCCACGGTCGAGTCGGGTCTCGGTGTCGCCCTCGACACGACGAGCGCCGACTACGCGCGGTTCATCCTCCATGTCCAGTTCCTGCTGCAGCGGCTCGTGGCCAGGACCATGCTCCGCGGCAGCGACTCTTCATTCTTCGAGTTCGCCAAGCGCAGCTACCCGCGATCCTTCGCCATCGCAGAAGACGTGAAGGCCTACGTCCGCGCGGCGACGGGATCGGAGCTCACCGACGAGGAGGTGCTCTACGTCGTGGTGCATGTCGAGCGCCTGGCCACGCAGCTCGCGTTTGAAGATCCGGGCGATCCCGTGATACCGTGACGTCCGCAGGGCAACGCTGTCCTGCGGAAGTCTCCGGATTGTTACTGCGGACGCAGGCAAAACCTGAACTCACATGGCCGAAAGGTCGTGAACGAGTTCAGGTTTTTTTGTTGCCCTGGCGCCGACGGAGCCTTCTCGGACATGACGGCCGCGCAGGCGCGGCAGGAAGCACGTGAGTTCGATGGATCATCAGAAGACGGCCGCCGGGGTCCTCCAGGGCGTCGGCGGCGAAGAGAACGTGCAGTCCCTCGTGCACTGTGCCACGCGACTGCGATTCGTGATCAAGGATGACGCGAAAGTGGACAAGGCCGCCGTCAAGGCGACCCCCGGTGTGATCGCCACGGCGGAGGCCGGCGGCCAGTACCAGGTGGTCATCGGCAACGATGTGCCCGAGGTCTACGCCGAGATCGGCAAGATCTCCTCTCTGACGGGGAACGGTCCGAGCGCGGCGTCCAGCGCCGCAAAGGAGGCGCCGAAGGGAAACCCGCTCAACAGGTTCATCTCCATGATCTCGGCGATCTTCACGCCGCTGCTGTGGGCTCTGGCCGGCACCGGTCTGCTGAAGGCGTTTCTCGCGGCCGCGGTGACCTTCGGCTGGATCGACACGACCACCACGACGTACACGGTACTGAACGCACTCTCGGACGCGTTCATCTATTTCCTGCCGCTCGCGCTCGCCATCACCTCGGCGAAGTACTTCGGCGCCCAGCAGTTCACCTCGCTGGCACTGGCCGGAGCACTGGTCTACCCCTCGATCGTGGCACTCAACGGCTCTCCCGACCTGACCTTCCTCGGCATCCCGTTCACGATGGTCAGCTACGTCTCCAGTGTCATCCCGATCATCATCATCGTCTGGCTGCAGTCGCACATGGAGCGCTTCCTGTACGCGAAGCTGCACTCCTCGATTCGTCGCTTCGCCACACCGATGGTGATCGTCCTCACGCTTGTGCCCCTGACGTTCCTCGTGATCGGACCGATCTCCAACCTGATCAGTGGAGGACTCGCCGGAGGGATCGGATGGCTCTTCGAGGTCGCCCCGTGGCTCGGAGGAGCCGTGATGGGCGGCATGTGGCAGGTCTTCGTGATCTTCGGGCTGCACTGGGGCTTCATCCCGCTCTTCGTCGTCGAGATGCAGGACACCGGCCTCATCCTCATGCTCGCCCCCGTGTTCGCCGCTGTGCTCGCTCAAGCTTCCGCCGTCGCCGGCGTGTGGGTCCGAACGCGCAACAAGAACCTCAAGTCCCTCGCAGCCCCGGCAACCCTGTCAGGCTTCCTGGCCGGGGTCACCGAGCCCGCGATCTACGGCGTGAACCTCCCCCTCAAGCGCCCCTTCGCCTTCGGTGTGGTCGGCGGAGTGATCGGCGGTGCGCTCCTGGCCGCCGGCGGCGTCGCCTCCAATGCATTCGTGCTCGCGTCCGCGCTCGCGCTGCCTGCGCTGTTCGGCACCGGAAGCACGCTCCTGCTCATCCTCGGCCTTGCGGCCGCGATCCTCATCCCCTTCCTGCTCACCGTCCTCGTCGGTTTCAAGGACCCCGCCGAGGACGCCGTGGTGGCGGCCGAGGGCAACGACGTCGAGGTGCGCAGCCCGCTCGACGGCACCGTGGTGCCACTGTCGGAGACCCCGGACGCCGTGTTCGCGGAAGGGGGCCTGGGTCAGGGCGTCGCGATCGTCCCCCGATCGGGTGCCGTCTATGCGCCCTTCGATGCCGTGGTCGTCGCCGCGTTCCCGACCGGGCACGCCGTCGGACTGCGTCACGCCGACGGCGCCGAACTGCTTATTCACGTGGGAATCGACACGGTCAAGCTGGGCGGCAAGCACTTCACCCTCAAGACCGAGACCGGTCAGCACGTGAAGGCCGGCGATCTGCTCGTCGAGTTCGATCTCGAGGCGATCAAGGCCGCGGGCTACGACCTGACGACCCCCGTGGTGGTCACCAACTCAGACCTCTACCCTGAGGTCGGCAGTCCGGCGTCCGGACCGATCGCGCACGGGGATCCTCTGTTCTTCGCGCAGGCCGTCGAATCGATCGTCCCCGAGAAGTAGAGGGCTGGGAGCACCATGACCACGAAGACCACACCCTTCCCGGAGGGGTTCCTCTGGGGCGGCGCCACGGCGGCCAACCAGGTCGAGGGCGCCTACAACGTGGGAGGCAAGGGCCTCTCCGTCCAGGACGTCCTGCCCCACGGCGGGATCGGCTCGGCTCGGAGCGCCGGCCCCACACCCGACAACCTGAAGCTCGAGGCGATCGACTTCTATCACCGTTTCGCAGACGACATCGCCCTGTTCGCGCGGATGGGCTTCAAGACCTATCGCTTCTCAATCGCATGGAGCCGCATCTACCCGAACGGCGACGACGCAGAGCCCAATGAGGAGGGCCTCGCCTTCTACGACCGTGTGCTGGACGAACTCGAGAAGCACGGCATCGAGCCTCTGGTCACGATCTCGCACTACGAGACGCCGCTCCACCTCTCCGATGCCTACGACGGGTGGGTGAGCCGTGACCTCATCGGGTTCTACGAGACGTACGCGCGCACCCTCTTCGATCGCTACGGTTCGCGCGTGACCTACTGGCTGACCTTCAACGAGATCAACTCGCTGCTGCATGCGCCGTTCATGAGCGGCGGCATCAGCACCCCGAAGGACATGCTCGGCGAGCAGGCCCTGTACCAGGCCATGCACCACGAGCTGGTCGCGAGCGCGCGGGCCACCCGCATCGCGCGCGAGGTGGCCCCGAATGCCCGCGTGGGCTGCATGGTGCTGTCGATGCCCGTCTACCCGTTGACGCCCGACCCCGCGGACGTGCTCACCGTCATGGATGCCGATCACGCGAACCTGGTCTACGGCGATGTCCACACGCGAGGAACCTATCCCGGCTACTTCCTGCGCACTCTCCGCGAGCGGGGCATCGAGCTCGAGATCACCGATCAGGATCGCGAGGATCTGACCCACACGGTCGACTTCGTCTCGTTCAGCTATTACATGAGCGTGGCTGAGACCGCCGATCCGGCGAAGAAGGTCGCAGGTGCGGGGAACATCATGGGTGGGGTTCCCAATCCCACCCTCGCCGCCAGCGAGTGGGGCTGGCAGATCGACCCGGTGGGTCTGCGCATCGTCCTGAATCAATTCTGGGACCGCTGGCAGAAGCCGCTGTTCATCGTGGAGAACGGCCTCGGCGCCAAGGACGAGCTCGTCGATGTCGACGGGGTGAAGACCGTGATCGACGACTACCGCATCGCCTACCTCAACGACCACCTCGTGCAGGTCGGCGAGGCGATCGCCGACGGTGTCGAGGTGATCGGCTACACATCGTGGGGGTGCATCGACCTCGTCAGCGCCTCGACGGCACAGCTGAGCAAGCGCTACGGCTTCATCTATGTCGATCGCAATGACGACGGCACCGGCACGCTGGAGCGCTTCCCGAAGAAATCCTTCGACTGGTACGCCGAGGTCATCGCGACCAATGGCGCCTCGCTGACCCGCTGAGATGGCTTCCCCCCGCATCGTGTTCCTGGACGTCGACGGCACGCTCATCGACGGAGGCGAGAGAATCGCTCAGACGACCGTCGAGGCGATTCGCAGGGCTCGCGCTGACGGCCACCTCATGTATCTGTGCACCGGACGCTCGAGGACCGAGATCTACCCGCAGATCCGTGCGATCGGATTCGACGGCACCATCAGCGCAGGAGGCGGGTTCGCCGAGATCGGCGACGACCTCGTGATCTCCCGCACACTGCCCGAAGAAGCGACGACGCGCATGGTCGCGTTCTACGAGGAGGCGGGGTACGACTACTACCTGCAGTCCTACGATGAGGTATATCCGAGTCCGGGAATGCGCGATCGCTTCGTGAAATACCTCGCCGAGGACCTCGCTCGCCAAGGCGACCCCCGGCCCGATCTGTTGGCCGTCGCCTCGGAGAGCGACCACCCGGCCCTCCGGGCATTCGACCACATCCGCCCGATGACCAGCACCGGGATCGCCAAGTCGCTGTTCCTCGCCGACGATCAGCGGGCGTTCGAGCGCGTCAGCGAAGCGTTCCTGGGCGAGTTCCACGTCATCACCGGCACGATTCCGCACATGGGGCCTGCTAGCGGCGAGGTCACGCTCCACGGGGTCAACAAGGGCTCCACCATCCTCCAGCTGCTCAACCTCCTCGGCATGGATGCCGGGTCGGCCATCGGCATCGGCGACAGCGCGAACGACGTCGAGATGCTGGACGTGTGCGGCGTCGGCATCGCGATGGGCAACGCCGACCAGGCGATCAAGGCTGCCGCCGACGAGGTCACCACATCCGTTCTGGACGACGGCGTCTGGAACGCGTTCCGCCGCCATGGGCTGATCTAAACGGGGGCTCCGCTTCCGATCGCCCTGCGGACGGCCGGGAGGACCTCGGTGGCGAGGAGTTCGATGGAACGCAGCGTGTCGACTTGGGCGAGCCCTCCGAGGCCGACCTGCGCGAGGAACCGGCTGTGGCCGAGCGCCTCGTGCTCCCAGAGGATCTTGTCCACGATCTCGGCGGGGCTCCCTGCGAACAGTGCGCCCCGCGGACTCGCCCAGGTATCGAAGGCGTCCCGATCCAGCCGCCCGACGCGTGGCATGTTCTGACCGATGTACGACGAGTAGTGCGGATAGAACTCGTTGCGGGCACCCTGCGACGTGCGCCCCACGTGAAAGTGCGACGTGACGCCGATGCGAGCGCCCTCATGCCCCGCGGCGTCCGCTGCGCGGCGGTGGAGCTCGGCGAGCGGCACGAACCGCGCCGGGTCGCCGAGGATCGCGAGGTAGACCGGGAGGCCGCGGGCGCCTGCCCGCACAACCGAGTCCGGCGTTCCGCCGACGGCTACCCAGATCGGCAGCGCCTCCTGGAACGGTCGCGGCCACACTCCCGCGCTGTTCATCGCCGGGCGCGTCGTGCCGGTCCACGTGACGGGGTTCTCGTCACGGATCTTCAGCAGCAGGTCCAGCCGGTCCTCGAAGTACTCGTCGTATCGGTCCAGGTCCTGTCCGAACAGTGGAAAAGACTCGATGTAGGCGCCACGGCCCGCCGTGACCTCGGCCCGACCCTTGCTGATCAGGTCGAGCGTGGCGAAATCCTCGTGGACACGCACCGGATCGGCGCTGGAGAGCACAGTGACGGTGCTCGTCAGGCGGATCCGGTCGGTACGCGCTGCTGCCGCCGCGAGCACGACCTGGGGTGATGACACCGCGAAGTCGGCCCGATGGTGTTCTCCCACTCCGAAGACGTCGAGGCCCGCATCGTCGGCCACGCTCGCCCACTCCAGCAGGTCGCTCAATCGCTGCGCCGCGCGCATCGGAATGCCGTCCGCGTCACGCGTGAGCTCGCCGAAGGTGAAGATGCCGATCTCGAAGGGCGATGCTGCGCTCATCGTGCGCCGACCGCATGAGCCCCGACGTGCGCGCGAAGGAAGCCACGCACGTCGTCCACCTCGGCTGCGCTGATGCCGTGCCCCAGCCCGGGGTAGATCTCTTCCACCAGAGTCGAATGCTGCGGAAGGTAGGTGGCGGTGCGTGCGATCGCGGCCGAGGCGATGACGCGGTCCTCTGCCCCGCGGCCCCAGAAGAGCGGCGGCCTGGTCGTAGCGAGCGTGTCGTCTCCCGGTTGGGGCGAGCCCTGGACGAAGCCTCCGAGCACGACGGGAGCCAGCACCCGTTCGGGTCGCGTGCGCAGAAGCTGGCTGGCCATCAGCCCGCCCTGTGAGAAGCCGACGGGAATCACGCAGGCGTCGGGATCCACATGCTCGTCGACCCAGGCCCAGACGGCATCGGTCGCCTCCGCGACCGGCTGGGGGTCAGGGTTTCCGGGCGTCACGATCTCGAACCAGGCCGCTCCGCCGTTGCCGACCTCATGCGGCGCACGGAGGGATGCCCACGGAAGTGCGAGATCGAGCGCAGGGGCCAGGCCGGCGAGGTCCCGCTCGCTCGAGCCGAAGCCGTGGAGGAAGAGCATGACCGCCCGGTAATCCCCGACGTGCGAAGCGAAATCGGGTGAGCGCAGGTCGCGCAGCGCAGTGTTCATCGGGCGAGCATCTCCTCGGTGGTGAGATCGGGAAGGGAGACCGTGACGGCCGTTCCCCAGGGGTCGGAGACGGCGACGGATCGACCGTCACCGCGGAAAGCGATCGACCGCGCCCGAAGCCGCGCTTCAAGCGATTCGAGCTCGGAGACGGTAGGAACGGTCACGGCGACATCGCCCAGGCCCAGGCTGGCCGCGCGCGGCCCCGCTCCCCTGCTGTTCCAGACGTTCATGGCGATGTGGTGGTGATAGCCGCCCGCCGAGGCGAAGATCGCGCCGGGGTAGCCGGTCTGCGTCGCCTCGAAGCCGAGCGCCTCGACGTAGAACGCGCGTGCCGTGGCGAGGTCGCCGACTTGGAGGTGGACGTGACCGACCCGTCCGGCGAGTGCGGGCCCGGCATCCGTCCGTTCCTCCGTCAAGTGCCGCTGGAGGAATGCATTCGGGTCGAGATAGTCGGTGGTGATCTCGATCTGGGTTCCGCGACGGATCCACTGCTCGCGGGGTCGATCGACGTAGAGTTCGACGCCGTTGCCCTCCGGGTCGGTGAAGTAGAAGGCCTCGCTGACCAGGTGGTCGCTGGCACCTGCGAATCGGCTCCGCGGATCCTGCGCCGCCCGGTAGACCGTGGCGGCCAGGCTGGCCTGATCCTCGAGAAGGAACGCGGTGTGGAACAGCCCGGCCTGATGTGGATCGACGCCGGGAAGGTCGGGAGTGTGCACCAACCGCACGAGAGGAGTCCGACCTCGACCGAGAACCCGACGGGTCTCGCCTGCTGATGCACGCTCCTCGAGCGGCTCCATGGCGAACGCGCGCGCGTAGTAGTCCGACATGCCTTCCAGGTCTCCGACGCGGAGCGTCACAGCCCCCATCGAGCTGTCTGGATGCAGTACGCGATCGTCTGTCTCGGCGATCATGATCGGTGCTCCTCTCTGGTGGCGGGGCCGGTCGCCCGGCCCCGCGTCACGGTCAGCGTGCGACGGCGAAGCCGCCGGTCCAGCTGATCTTCTCGCCGACGGCGAGGGTCAGCTGAAGGAATCCGAGCGCCTCGAGCTCGTGGGCTCGCGCGAGCGAGCCGGCGTCGATCGCCTCGATGCCCCCGGCGGTGATCGCCGCAGCAAGAGCGCCCTTGGCGGAAGAGTCGTCTCCGGCGATGAGCACCGTCGTCGGAAGGCCGCCGACCTGCTTGCCGGCGAGCGTCGCGGCGAACGTCGTGTTGAACGCCTTGAGGACCTTGCTGGTCGGCAGCTTGGCCTGAATCTCAGCCGCCGCCGAGCTGCCGACCGGCACCACGAGCGAGTCGAAGGTCTCGAAGTTGAGCGGGTTGGTGATGTCGACGACGATCTTGCCATCGAGCTGGTCGGCGTAGGCCGCGATGACCTCATCGACCGCTCCGTAGGGGACAGCGAGGACGACGACATCGCCCAGGGCAGGAGCCGCGCTGAGCTGCTCCCGCGTGACGTGGCTGACGTCGCTCCCGCCTGCCGCGAGCACGCCGCCGATCGCGCCGCCCATGTTTCCCGTTCCGATGATCGTGAAGCTCGTCATGTCCATTCCCTCGTGTCCGTGCCGTGACCGGCATCCGTTTACTTGTACCTTGAACTATACATCAATTGCTTGTAGGTGCAACTTTCGGTTAGTCTGGCGTCATGGAACCCCTTGGGCACGACGAACGCGTCGCCGTCGCACGGTTGCGCGCGCTCCTCGAGCTGCTGCCGACTGCGCTCGACCGACAGCTCAGCGGCACAGGAGTCACCTCGTTCGAGTACACGCTGCTCGAGGCCCTGCACGCCGCAGATCTCGGCAGGCTGCGCCTGACGGCGCTCGCCTCCCGCACCAATGCGACCCTCCCCCGGTTGTCGCGGGTGGTGACGGGCCTGGAGCGCAAGGGACTCGTCACCCGGGCCGCGTGCGAGGAGGACGGCCGTGCGACGAATGCCGTACTCACCCCGGCGGGCGCGGAGGCCTACCTGCAGGCCCGCCCGATCTACGAGGGTGCGGTGAAGGAGATGATCCTCGGCAACCTCGACGGCGAGTCGGTCGGCCAGCTGTCCACTATCTCGTACGCGGTCCTCACCGGGCTCGACCCCGAGCGCCGCCTGGCGGTGACGCTCGAGGGCGCTCCCGAGGAGTGCGCAGCGGACCCGATCCCGCACCGCTGACGAGCACGCCCGATGGGCGATCTGCGATCAGCGCAGATCGTCCGCGCGGCTCGCGAGCCACTCCTCGGCGATCGTCGCGGCGGGCGCCTGGGTCTGGACGCTCTCGGTGTTGAGCGCGACCAGGTCGGCTGCGCTCATGGCGGCACTGATCTTGTCGATGATGTCCGCCGCGGCCCCATCGAGCTTGTCGGAGGCCAGCGGGACGACGTGCGAGGCGAGCATGAACCCGTCGGGGTCTTCGAGCGCGACGAGGTCTTCGCCTGCCATCGAAGGACTGGCGGTGTAGATGACGGCGAGCTGCACCTGGTCGTCGAGCAGCGCCTTCACGGTGAGCGGTCCGCCGCCGTCTTCGATGGGGGTGAACGACACGTCGACGCCGTAGGTGGACTTGAGTCCGGCCGGACCGATGGGACGGTTCTCGCCTTCGGAGTTTCCGCCGAGGGTGATCGGAACCGGCACCGTCGCAAGGTCGGCGATCGTCGTCACGCCGTACTCTTCAGCGAACTCACGGGTCACGACGTAGCTGTCCTGGTCAGACGCGTCCGACTGGTCGAGCACACGCAGACCGTCGGGGACCGCCGCGGCGAGAGCGTCGTAGACCTCGTCGGCCGTCCCGGGGCTCGCCTCCGGCTCCCACACCAGCAGAAGGGGGCCGGTGTATTCGGGGAACAGGTCGATGCGGCCGGCCTCGATCTCAGGCAGGTACGCCTCGCGCTGCCCGATGCGGAAGTCGCGCTGCACGTCGTAGCCCGCGCCCTCCAATGCCTGAGCGTAGATCTCGGCGATGATCTCGTTCGAGTAGTAATCCTGGGAGCCGACGACGATCGTCTCGGACGCAGACGGTGCACCGGACTCGAGCGGGTCTCCGCCCGAGCATCCGGCCAGCAGCGCGAGGCTGCTGAGGGCTGCGATGGTTCCGAGCGTTCGGGTGGTGGTCTTCATTCCGGTGTCCCTTCGGTGGTGGTGAGGTGTCGATAGAGCCGGCCGATGCCGGCAGCCGCGGCGGTGACGAGGAGGGCGAGCGAGATGGTCAGCAGTGAGCCGGCGAGCATCTCGGGATAGTCACGGGACTTGAGGCCCGAGAAGATGTAGCGTCCGAGTCCGACGTCCGCGACGTACGCTGCGATCGTCGCTGTCGCGACGACCTGCAGCAGGGCGGACTGGAATCCGCCGCCGATCGTCGGCATCGCCAGCGGCGCCTCCACCCGGGTCAGGGTCTGCCAGCTCGTGTGACCGAGAGCTCGGGCGGCTTCCACGGCCGGGCGGGACGCGGAGCTGATCCCGGAGTAGGTGGCCGCGACGATCGACGGGATCGCGAGGATGACCAGGGCGATGATCGGTGCGCGAACACCGATGCCCAGCCACAGTGCGAACAGTGTGACGAGCCCCAGCGTCGGAAGCGCCCGGGAGCCGTTGACCAGTGTCGCGATCGTCGCCTCGCCCCGGCGGGTGTGGCCCATCCACGCACCGATCGGCAGCGCGATGGCTCCCGCGATCGCGATCACCGCAAGGGTCAGTCCCACGTGCTGTGCGAGTCGGGTCGGAATTCCGTCGGGACCCGACCAGTGGGCCGGGTCTGCCAGCCACGCGAGCGTCTCACCGAGAAGGTTCATGCTGCGACCCTCCTCGACGCGCGGGCGGCACGAGCCCAGGGCTGGCTCACACGGCCGACGAACCACAGCGAGCCGTCGACGACGGCGGCCAGGGCCAGGGTGAGAATGATGCCGGTGGCCACTTCAGCGGCGATACCGCGCTGGAATCCGTCGGTGAGGAGACTCCCCAGGCTCGGGATGCCGATGAGCGCTCCAATGGTGGCGAGGCCGATCGTGCTCATGGCGACGACCCTCGTCCCGGCGATGAGGACGGGCATCGCGAGCGGCAGTTCGACGTGCACGAACCGCGCGCCGGAGGTGTGTCCGGTCGCGTCGGCAGCCGCAAGGACCTCGCGCGGAACGGAGGCGAATGCGTCCGCCGCCGTCCGAGTGAGCAGCGCGACCCCATAGACGGTGAGCGCGATGATCATGGTCGCCGCCGATCGCAGCGGCAGTCCGAGCACAGCGGGGATCACGATGAGCAGCGGAAGCGACGGTATCGCGTAGAGGATTCCCGTCGTGGCAAGGATGCTGCCGCGGGCACGCCCCGACGCGTGGGCGAGCCGGCCGAGAGGGACGGCCACCATGACGCTCAGGGCGATCGCGGGAATCGTGATCACGAGATGGGCGATGAGCAGCCCGACGATCTGGGAGCTGTTCTCGGCAACCCAGTTCATCGCTCGAGCACCCCGACCGGCCGACCCGATCGGTCGACGACGACCTCCGCTCCACCGGCCGGGTGAACACGGAGCGACCGATCGCCGCTCGCGGTGCCGAGCATCTCGGCCACGAAGGAGTCGGCGGGGTTCGTGAGCACTTCCGTCGGCGCAGCATCCTGCGCGATGCGTCCTCCGGCATCCAGCACGATGATCCGATCCCCGAGTGCGAGCGCCTCATCGACATCGTGCGTGACGAACAGCGCCGTCATGCCGGTTTCTGCGTGGAGTCGGAGAACCTCCTGCTGCAGCGCACGCCGCGTGATCGGGTCCACGGCGCCGAACGGCTCGTCCATGAGCATGAGCCGCGGACCGGCCGCGAGCGCACGAGCGACACCGACCCGCTGCTGCTGACCGCCCGACAGCTGTGCGGGGTACCGAGGCGCGAGCTCGCGCCCCAGTCCGACGAGATCCATCGTCGCGAGCGCCGTCTCGCGAGCGGCTGCCCGGGAGACGCCGAAGAGCCGCGGGACCGTCGCGACGTTGTCGAGCACGGTCCGGTGGGGATAGAGTCCGCTCGCCTGCATGACGTAGCCGATCGACCTCCGCAGGCGTACGACGTTCTCATCGGCCACGTCGCTCCCGCCGACCAGCACGCGCCCCCCGACCGGCTCGACCATCCGATTCACACTGCGCAGCAGCGTCGTCTTCCCCGAACCCGACGGACCCAGCAGCACGGTGAACGAGCCTGCCTCGATCGTCAGCGACACGTCATTGAGCACATCGGTGTCGCCGTAGCGGACCCGCAGTCGCTCGAACTGCACGGAGGGTGCCGGATTCTGCTGCATACGGTGGTCAACTGAGTGTCGGAGAACTATATTCCCAGGAATATGCTGCCTAGGAGTACGGTTGCGGATGTCATGGACTTCTTCGATCACCTCGTCCGATTCGAGACCGACCTCTGGAATGCGGTCGAGCGACAGCTCGCCCGCAGCGGCCAGGTCGGCCTCGGCACACTGCAGGCGCTGCGCATCCTCGACCGCCACGACGGCGCAGGACGCGTGCACGAACTGAGCGAGGAGCTCTCGATCACGATCGGCGCCGCGAGCAAGGTCGTCGACCGGCTCGAGCGCGATGGTCTCGCGACCCGGCGCCCGCATCCCGAAGACCGCCGCTCCTCGCTGGTCGCCCTCACGTTCGTCGGCCAGCAGGCACGGCAGGACGGCGAGAAGGTCGCGCGAGCGTTCATCGGGCGCATCATCGAAGAACCGGCGGATGCCGCGCTCGTCGTCGACGCACTGCGCCGACTGCAGGATCGTCTCACCGACACGGTGGCGGAGGTGACGGCGTGAGTGACACCATGCGCGCGGTCGTCGTGAGCGAACCCGGGCCAGCCGAGGTCCTCCAGATCCGAGAGATTCCCGTGCCGGTTCCGGATCCGGGGGAAGTCCTGATCGCCGTGAAGGCGTTCGGCCTCAATCGCTCCGAACTGCACTTCCGGCGAGGAGCGGCCTACAGCGGCTCGTTCCCGCGCGTCCCGGGCATCGAGGCGACCGGTGTCGTCGCCGCCGCACCCGGTGGAGAGTTCGCCGTGGGCACCCAGGTCGTCACCATGATGGGCGGGATGGGTCGAGACTTCGACGGCGGCTACGCCGAGTACGTCGTCGTGCCGGCAGCCCAGGTCATCGCTTTCGCCAGCCCCCTCGCATGGGACCTGCTGGGGGCGGTCCCCGAGATGCTGCAGACCGCGTACGGCTCCCTCTTCGTCGGATTGCACGCGCAACCTGGGCAGACGCTCCTGATCCGCGGCGGCACATCGTCGATCGGCCTCGCACTCGCCGTTCTCGGCAAGCTCCACGGCCTCACCGTCCTGGCGACGACACGGCGCGAGAGCGCGCGCTCACAGCTCGAGTCCATCGGGGTCGACCACATCCTGATCGACGACGGTGACATCGCAGACTCGGTGCGCGAGCTGTTCCCCGACGGCGTCGACGGTGCGGTGGAGCTCGTCGGGGTGAACGTGATGAAGGACACCCTCCGAGCCGTTCGCACCGGCGGCACCGTGTGCTTCACCGGCATGCTGTCGGACCAGTGGACCATCCCCGAGTTCTATCCGATGGCATGGCTCCCCAACGGCGTCCGCCTCACCGCGTACTCGGGCGAAGCAGCCGACCTGCCTCCGGCAGAGCTCCAGGCCTACCTCGACGCCGTCGAAGATGGTCGCGCTCAGATCCCGGTCGGGCGCACCTACGACCTCGACGAGATCGTCCAGGCGCACCGCGACATGGAGGCCGGCGTCGTGGGGGGCAAAGCCGTCGTCGTGCTCGGCTGAGCACGGACCTCGGCTCCGTCGTCAGACCGGAATCGAGCCGACGGAGAGCCCGCCGCACACGTACAGGGTCTGACCCGTCACGAAGCCCGATCTCTCGTCGAGGAAGAACGCGGCCGCATGCGCGACGTCCTCGGGCTCGCCGAGGCGGCCGACGGGGACCGACGACACGATCGCCTGGGTGTATGGCGAGTCGGCGGGATTCGCGTTCAGAAAGAGCTCAGTCGCGATGGGCCCTGGGCCGATCGCGTTGACGGTGATCCGTGCGGGGCCGAGTTCGAGCGCCCAGACCCTGGTGAGCCCGATGAGGCCGGCCTTCGCTGCGGCGTAGGCCGTGCGCAGCTCCTTGCCCAAAGCTGCCCGCGACGTCATGTTCACGATCCGCCCGAAGCCGGCCTCGGTCATGCCGCCGACGACCGCTTGGGCGCACTGGACCGCCGCCCTGAGGTTGAGGGCATGGGACTGGTCGAGCTGGGTCAGCGTCTGCTCCTGCAGGCCGGCGGGGAACACCGCTCCGACGTTGTTGACGAGGCGCGTGATCGGTCCCTCGGCCAGGGCATCAGCCAGTGCGACGGCCGTGCTGTCGACATCGGCGAGGTCGGCGATGACCGAGCGACCCTGCTGAGAGCGCTGCCGGTCGATCACGATGACGTCCCAGCCCTGGGCAATCCCGTGCTCGACGATGGCGCGGCCGATCCCCGACGCGCCGCCCGTCACCAGTAGGCGGTCGACCATGGTTCCTGCCCCTCTCGCGGTCTGTCGGCAGACCAGCACCGCAGCCGCGGCATCGCGGCGCGCTCCCACTGTGACGCAGGTGACCGCGGGATCGGTCCTGAATCCGAGACGAATCTGGTGCAGACTGATCCCGATTGACGATCAATCCTGCTTCCATCGGAGGGATCTGGCATGGAGATCAAGGACTTCGAAGCGTTCGTCGCGGTTGCCGAGGAACTGCATTTCGGGCGCGCCGCCAGTCGTCTGCACATGTCGCAGCCACCCCTGAGCGCCCGGATCAAGCAGCTCGAGACCGACCTCGGCCTTCAGCTGTTCGAACGGAGCACACGCAGCGTCGTGCTCACCGATGCGGGAGCACGACTGCTCGTCCCCGCGCGACGGGTGCTCAGTCAGGTCTCGGCGGCCCGTAACCTTGCCGCGTCGATCGCCGCGGGCGACCAGGGGCGCGTGCGGATCGCCTTCGCGGGTGCCTCGAGCCAACGTGCGCTTCCGATCCTCACTCGCGCTGTTCGCGAATCCCACCCGGGGATCGAGCTCCAGCTCGAATCTCAGACCTACGTGTACAGCGCGCTGGAGCGCCTGCTCGACGGCTCCATCGACCTCGCATTCGCTCGCCTTCCCACCCCGAATCCAGAGCTCGAGTCGCGCGTCGTCGAAGTCGAGGAGATCCTCTGCGCCCTGCCCGAGGGCCATCCGCTCGCCGGCCAGTCCGAACTTTCGCTCGCGGAACTGCACGACGAAGACTTCGTCAGCCTGCCCGACGACCAGGGATCCATGCTGCAGTCGACGATGTTCGCGCTGTGCGTGACGGCCGGCTTCCGCCCGCGCATCGCGCAGGTCGCACCCGACTCCGCGACCGTTCTCGCACTGGTCGCGGCCGGGGCAGGAATCACGATCACCCTCAGCTCGGTGACACCGACACAATCCGTGGGGATCACCTACAAGCCACTGCGCGATATCCACCCGGACCACATGTTCGCCACGCTCACGTGGCGGCGCGATGACGCCTCTCCTGCACTCGCCGCCGTGCTCGAGGTCTCCAAGCGCGCGCTCCCCACGCCCGATCTTTCCGACTTCGCTATCAAATGAGAGTCGATTGGTATTTCCCTCGTCATCAATGACCGATTAGCGTCCGTAGAGGACGCCGACATCGCGGTCGTCCCCTCGACGAAGAGAGGCCCACCGAGGATGATCGAGCCACGCTGATGCATGTCGCACCCCAGGTCCTGCCCGACTCGAGCGCACTGTGCGCTGCCGGCCGCATCGTCGCCGTGCGCACAGTCCCCTACCGGATTCCCTACCGGAAGGCGCTGCGATTCGCGAGCGGATCGATCGAGGTGGCCGACAACGTCCTCGTCGAGATCGTCACGAGCGATGGCGTCGTCGGCATCGCCGAGGCTCCACCCCGCCCGTACACGTACGGCGAGACCCAGGCCTCGATCGTCGCGATCATCGACCAGTTGTTCGCCCCCGCGATCCTCGGGCTGTCGATACTCGACAGAGAGCAGGTCCGCGCGCGACTGGCCCGCACAGTCGGTAATCCGACCGCGAAAGCCGCCATCGACATGGCTCTGTGGGATGCCTGGGGCAAGAGCATCGGCACGTCGGTCCACAAGCTGCTCGGCGGGTTCGCCGACCGCCTTCAGGTCAGCCACATGCTCGGCTTCGACCACCCCGACGTCGTCGCCGCCGAGGCCGTGCACTTGCGCGAAGCGCTCGGGATCTCGAGCTTCAAGATCAAGGTCGGCCGCCGGCCTGTGCAGCTCGACGTCGCCGTGTGCCGCGCCGTCCGAGAGGCGCTCGGCGCGGACGCCGAGCTGTACATCGACGGCAACCGCGGGTGGACCGCGGCCGAGTCGGCCCGCGCAATACGGATGCTGGAAGACGTCGGCCTCAGTCGGGTCGAGGAGCTCTGCCCTGCCGATGACGTGCTGGGCAGGCGATGGCTCGTGTCGCAGAGCCCGGTCCCCTTCGTGGCGGACGAGAGCATTCCGACCCCGGCCGACCTCGTCCGTGAACTGCTCGCCGGAGCCGCGACCGCGGTGAGCATCAAGACCGCCCGGACGGGATTCTCCGACTCTCTGCGCGTCACCCACATCGCCGAGGCGTTCGGCGTCGAGGCGGTCATCGGCAACCAGATCGACGCGCACCTCGGCACGGTGTGCTCGCTCGTGTTCGGCGCCTCGCAAGAGCTCACCTCGCGCTCCGCGGCCGAACTCTCCAACTACCTCGACCTCGACGATGATCTGCTGAGCGAGCCGTTGGTGATCGAGGACGGCTACATGACTGTCCCGGACGGCCCGGGACTCGGCGTCAGTCTCGACCCCCAGAAGGTGGCCCGCTACCGTCTCACGCCCTGAGCGACCAGACTGCCGCTCCATCCACCACCGACCACCCACCAACCGAAGGAACATCATGGTCTACCTCCGCCTCCACCACGTGAACGTCACCTCGGACGACATGTCCGTGCTGACCGACTTCTACGGGAACGCGCTCGGCCTGAATATTCTGCCGTCGCCCGCGATGATCGCAACGTCGAAGAACGCCGACACCGGCGTCGACGGCAACAGCGAGTGGGACGACGCGGCGAAGTTCTACGACGCCGGCGACCCCGAGGAGCTCCAGATTCACGCCACCCAGCGTCAGCCTTACCTCGCCTGGCGTGAGGGGCACACGGTGAACCCCCTCATCCAGGGTCACTTCGCGTTCCGCACTGACGACATCGAGGCGATCAAGGCTCGTCTCACCGAGCACAACATCCCCTTCGACGACTGGGGGATCTGGTCGGTGGAGGGCTGGCACCAGATCTTCCTGACCGACCCCGCGGGCTACATGATCGAGATCCACCAGGTCATGACCGACGGCGAAGGCTGACGCCGCGCTGATGGAGCGACCGCGGGAACGGCGCGTCCGGGATGACAGCATCCCGGACTATGCCGCGTTGCAACGCAGACCCGGCCGCCTGCAGGGAACCGCGTGGGAACTCTGGGGAGCCGACGATCAGCTCGGAACCCTGAATCACCTCACCGCGGAGCGGGTCATGGATGCGCAGATGAGCATGCTGACTGGCGAAGTCGTTCCTCTCAACCTCTCGCTCACGGAGTTCGATCCGCCGATCATCGCGCACCGCGGGTCCATCGAGCACACCGTCTTCGGCCTGAACGAGTTCCATCGCGACGACCGCCTCGACAGCTTCTTCCCACAGGCGTCGACCCAGCTCGACGGGCTGCGCCACTTCGGGCATCCTGATCGGGGCTTCTACAACGGCGCCGACCCGGCCGAGCTCGTGGCGGGCAATCCTGCCCTCGGCATCCAAGCGGCGGCCGAGCGCGGCATCGCCGGACGCGGACTGCTGATCGATGTCGCCGCGTATCGCGACGAAATCGGTCGCCCGATCGACCACACCGTGAACGAACGAATCCCCGTCTCCGATCTCGAGGCGGCGCTCGAACATCAGGGCAGCAGCATCGATCCGGGCGACATCCTCATGATCCGCACGGGCTGGCTCCATCACTTCCGAACCCACCCGAGGGCGGACGGACCCCTCGTCTCCCCTGGCCTGCGGCAGTCCGAAGAGACGGCGGCATGGCTGTGGGATCACCAGGTCGCCGTGGCGGCGGCCGACAACATCGCACTCGAGGCGTGGCCGGCCACCGGCTCCGAGTTGTCGGTGACGGCGGAGACGAGCGGGGCGATGGCGCCCTCCAGCCACAGCGGGATGCTGCACCGCATCCTCATTCCGCTTCTCGGCATGACGATCGGCGAGCTCTGGCGACTCGACGAGCTTGCCGTCGCCTGCGCCGCTCGGCGACGCTACGACGTCTTCGTCACAGCCCAGCCCTTGAATCTGCCCGGTGGTGTCGGCAGCCCGGCCAATGCCATGGCAATCCTCTGACCCCGAGAACCAGGAGTTCCCCATGACCCAGCACAGCGAGCCGACGGCCGAGGCCGTCCTCATCACCGGCGGCGCGTCAGGCATCGGCCTCACCTGCGCTCAACAAGCGGCCGAACGGGGCGCTCGCGTCGCGATCGTCGACATCGACCCCGCAGCCGCCGACCGCGCAGTGAGCGAGCTCGTCGGCGAAGGACATCTCGCGTTCGGCGCAGACGTGACGGATGCCGCCGCCATGCGCCTCGCGGCGAACCGATTCGCAGACGGGGGCGGCATCACCGGCGTCGTCGCTGCGGCCGGAATCGTCAGCCGCGCGTCGCTTCTCGAGATCGACGCGAGCGAGTTCCGACGGGTGCTCGACATCAACGTCGTCGGCGTACAGAACACGATCTCGGCCGCCGGCCCCCACCTCATCCAGGCGGGGACACTCGGTTCGGTGGTCGTCTTGGGCAGTGCCGCGGCCTTCACCGGCGGCGGCCTGATGGGAAACGGCGCATACGCCACCTCGAAAGCGGCCCTGATCGGACTCGTCCGCGGATACGCCCGCGAGCTTGCACCTCATCGAGTTCGCGTGAACATGGTCGCACCCGGTGCCACCGAGACGCCAATGACCGCAGTGCTGTCCGACGATGACCGAGACCGCATCGCGGGGATGTCGCTGTTGGGCAGGCTCTCGAAGCCCGATGAGATCGCCTCGGCGATCGCGTTCCTCCTGACGCCCGAGGTCGGAACCATCACGGGGCAGGTCATCCATGTCAACGGCGGCGTGATTTTCGGCTGAATCGCCTGAGAACTGAAGGAGACAACAATGGTGTTGAAGAAGCTCGCAACCTCCGACGGCATTTCGATCGTCTATACCGACGATGGTGCGGGCCGACCGGTCGTGCTGCTGCACGGGATGCTGTGCCACAAGGGGCACTGGACGTTTCAGCGAAACGTGCTCCTCGCGGCAGGCTTCCGCGTGATCGCGATGGACCTGCGCGGCCACGGCGAATCCGACGCCCCCGAGTACGGGCAGCGGATCGCGCGCATGGGGCAGGACCTCGCGGAACTGCTGGAGGCGGAAGGCATCGACGACGCGACGCTCGTCGGCCACTCGATGGGAGCGTCGGTGTCATTTGCCTACCTGAGCCTTCACGGGTCGCACGCCGTCGCTCGGCTGGTGCTCATCGACCAGTCACCGCGGATCATGAACGACGCCACATGGCAGTGGGGGGTGCGTCATGTGTCGTGGGACAAGCTCGAGGCGCAGGTCGCCGGACAGGCGGCCTGGTCGGAGTTCGATCGCGAGCCGCCGGCTCCACCGCACGTGCAACGGATGCTCGAGCAAGAGGGCGGGATCGGCGACTTCTTCGCTAGTTCGCTGGGACTCCGGATCGACCACTTCACCGCAGACTGGCGCGACGTCGTGCCGACGATCGATGTCCCCACGTGGGTGGTCACTTCGGAACACTCGCCGTCGTTCCCACTCGAAGGCATGCAATGGGTGGCCGACAGCATCCCCGGCGCTCGCCTCACCGTCTACCCCCGCAGTGGCCACTGCCCGCACTGGAACGAGTACGAGGATTTCAACCGCGACCTCGTGACGTTCCTGCAGGAGATGTAGCGATCCGCCGCCCTCACGAGGGCGGTTCAGTGTCACGAGGCGGCGCGAGCCCATCCAGAATCCGCGCCGTCTCAGGGTTCGCCCGCTGCTTCCGCTCGATGTAATGCTCGCGTGTGACCGCGGTGCCGGCGTGCCCGAGCATCTCGGCGGCCACCTCGTCCGTGGCCTCCTCGCTGAGGAGCGTGGCCACGGTCTTGCGGAACGAGTGCGGCTTGATGCCGCGGCCATCGAGCCCTGCTTCCTCGAGCACCTGGCGGAAGGTGCGCCGAGCGTTGTAGGGCGTGATCGGCGTCCCGCGCTTGGTGAAGAAGAGCAGATGCTCGGGGTCGCGGTCCGCGATGAGCGCGAGGCGCCGACGAAGGACTTCGGCGGCGAACTGCGGGATGGCGACGATCCGGTCGGACGCATGCGTCTTCGGCCACGCCTGACGGGCGACACCTGCGCCCTTTCGCACGACGACAGTGCCGCGGATGTGCACGGTCGGCGGGTTCGCCGTCATGTCGAGATCGCATCTGCGGAGTGCGAGAGCCTCACCGATCCGTGCCGAACTGCCCAGCATCACCTCGATGATGTCGCGAAGCTGCCCGTCGGGCTTGGGACCTGGCCGGCTCTCCCCCGTGCGCCACTCGCGCGCCGCCGTGCGGATGCGTGCGAGCTCGTCGAGCGTCAGGGCTTTCGGGGCCGCGGGAGGCTTGTGCAGCGGGGAGGTCCCCGCGAGCGGATTGTGGCGTATCGCGCCGTGACGCATCGCGAACTTCAGTATCAGGTTCAGCAGCACCCGGGCGTGCTTGGCCTTCGAGTACGACACCCCCGCCTGCAGCTTGAGGAATCGCTCCAGCCGCGCCGTCGTGATCTCCCGCACCGTCAGGTTTCCCCAGGCCGGGAGCAGCAGCGTACGCAGCTGCGTCGCGTACAGGTCCTTCGTTGCGTCGGCGAGCCGCGAGTCGATCGCGATCTCCTCCAGCCACAGCGCCCCGAGATCGGAGAACTCCGTGTCGGCGGTGACGCACTCCCCCGTGTCGCCGATTCGATCGCGTTCGACGAGCTTCTCGCGTAGAGCGGCCTCGGCCCGCGCCCGCGTCGTTCCGGTCGCGGTGACACGACGTAACCGACCGTCCCAATCCCGTAACCGCGTCATGGCCTGGAAGGCTCCGGACGGCAGAGCGGTCGTCCGAATGGCCCCGAAGGTCCCGATGCCGGTGCGCGGCTTACCGGGCATCGCCGGCGCCCTTCGGCATCGGGTCGGCTCTCGTTTCGAGCCAGTCCCTGACGTCTGAGATCCGGTACCGGAGCTCCTTGCCGACGTGAATGCCGCGAGGCCCCTCGCCCTTGTGGCGGAGGTCGTAGATGACCTGCCGGGAGACGCTCAAGTGGTCAGCGAGCTCGCTCGTCGTGAGCATTCGTTCGAGGCCGTGCGAGGTGAAATCTGACATACCGATGAGGTGCGCCAGACCACGCCAGATGCGTCGAGATACCGCGACGAAAACGGGCGAACCGCTGGTGAAGTCCCGGTCAGAACGCCAAATGTGTCCTACAAGTGTCCAATCGGCCATTGTGTGATCCCTTCCGGAATCAGACAAAGCCGCGATGACCAGGTGATTGTGGAGCCACCTAAGGGAATCGAACCCTTGACCTATTCATTACGAGTGAATCGCTCTGCCGTCTGAGCTAAGGTGGCGTACTTCGCTTGCGCGATGCACGATCAACGATCTTACAGGGTCGCGGGGGCACCCGCGAACCGCGGGGTCGGCGCTATTCGCAGCGCAGACCGTCGTCGGGGACGACACCGTCGACGAGGTATGCCGAGACCGCGTCGTCGACGCACTCATTGCCCTTGTTGTAGCCGGTGTGCCCCTCACCCACGAGCGTGACGAGCACGCCCGACGACAGCTGGTCGGCAAGCGACACCGACCACTCATAGGGCGTCGCCGGGTCGTTCGTCGTGCCGACGACCACGATCGGCGCCGCGCCGTCGGCCGCGATCGCGCCGCGCGTGCCTGTGGGCGGCGTCGTCCACACCGAGCACGGGTCCGGGCCGATCCAGTACGGCGCGATCGTCGGCGCCTCGGCGAAGATGCGTGCCTCGGCCTCGGCCTCCTGCTCGGGAGTCGCATCATCGGGGTAGTCGACGCAGTTGTACGCGCGGAAGGCCTCGGTCGAGTTCGACGTGTAGACCCCCTCCTCGCGGTCGTAGTAGAAGTCGGCGAGCAGGAAGGCCACCTCGGGGTCTCCGGCGAGCACGTCGGTGAGCGCGATCGTGAGGTATTCCCAGCTCTCCTGTGAGTACAGCGCGGAGACGATCGCGGTCATGAGGGAATCGGCGCCCAGCATCCGTCCGTCAGCCGCTGGCAGCGGGTCGCGATCGACGCTCGCGAGCAGAGTCGCGAGATCCGCCATCGCCTGGTCGACCGTGCCGCGGAACGGGCAGTCGCTGCCGGCGACGCAGTCGGCCATGTAGGCGCGAAGCGCCGACTCGAACCCGATCGCCTGGATCGTACCGACGTCGATGCCGGGAATCGACGGGTCGACCGCGCCGTCGAGAACGAGGCGACCGACGCGCTCGGGGAAGAGCTCCGCGTAGGTGGCGCCGAGGAAGGTGCCGTAGGAGTAGCCCAGATAGTGCAGTTCGCTGTCACCGAGGACTGCGCGCAGGAGGTCCAGGTCGCGCGCGGAGTTCTCGGTCGTGATGTGCGGGAGGATGCCGCCGCTCTCGGCCTTGCACGCCTCGGCGAAGTCGGCCTGACGATCGAGGACCTCGTCTTCCCACGCGTCGGTCCCCCGCTCGTTCTCGGGGATGTCGAAGAGGAACGCGTCCATCTCGGCGTCGTCGTAGCAGCGAACCGCGGTCGACTCCCCTACTCCGCGCGGATCGAAGCCGATGACGTCGTACACGGCACGCACCGGGTCGCCGACCATGAAGGTGAGCGAATCGCGGACCCGCTGCAGGCCACTCGTTCCCGGGCCGCCGGGATTGGTCAGCAGCGATCCGATCGGCTCGCCCGCCTCGGCGCGACTGCGGATCACGGCGAGCTCGATGTCGCCCGCCCTCGGATTCGCCCAGTCGAGCGGCGCCGTCACGGTCGTGCACTCGAACGTGTCGTTACACGAGGACCAGTCGAGCGTCTGCGAGTAGAACGGCAGCAGGTCCGCCGCGACGCCCTCGGTGTCAGGCGTGGGGCTGGCCGTCGAGCGCGGGCTCTCCTCCGGGATGAGCCCGTAGAGGCAGCCGCTGAGGGCCAGTGATGCCGCGATCACACCGGCGACGATCGCGGCGACGCGCGGTGCGCGCCGCGCTGGGCCGACACGGCGGGGGGACGACTGCTTCACGGGGTCCTTCCGCTCGCGACAGTCACGAGCATGCTCTCGAGGGCGAGCGTGGGGGCGGCGTTGAGTTCGACGTTGGTGCGCGTCTCGCCGATGCGGTCGACGACGGTGAGGGTGCGCTCGATCGTCCAGGCCGCGGCGAGAGAGCGCAGATCGGACTCGAGCTCGCGATTGATGAGGTCTCCGTCGCGGCCGAACTGCAGCATGAGCACGTCACGGAACATCGACTCGAGATCGGTGAGCACGCGGTCGATGCCGTCACGGAGGCTCCGGGTGGCACGGCGCTTCTGGTCGTCTTCGAGGGCCGACAGCTGCGAGCGCACGGCGGGCGGCACGGGCGACCCCTCGGCGATGCCGAGGGTGCGGAGCAGACTCGACCGCTCGGTCTCATCGCGCTCCGCCGTGAGCGACTTCGCGTCATCGGTGGCGACCTGCACGATGCGGCCGGCGACCTCGACCGCGTCGCCCACGCCGCGGACGCCGAGCACCGCGCGCAGCGTCTCGTCGCGGCGGGCCCGCGCCGCGGCATCCGTCGCCAGACGCTGCGCCATGCCGATGTGACGCTGAGCGTGCCGCGCCGACTGCTCGGCCGTCGCGAGGTCGGCGCCCGTTCGCGCCGCGATCAGTCGGGCTACGTCGTCGATGTCGGGGTCGCGCAGGCGGAGGGTGCGCACGCGCGAGCGGATCGTCGGCAGCAGGTCGGCGTCGCTCGGCGCGCACAGCACCCACACCGTGCGCTCCGGCGGCTCCTCGAGGGCCTTCAGCAGGACGTTGGAGGTGCGCTCGGCCATACGATCGGCATCCTCCATCACGATGACGCGATAGCGGCCGAGCGAGGGGGCGAAGTACGACCGCTCGACGAGGGCACGCGCCTCCTTGATCGAGATGATGACGCCCTCGGTGCGCAGCGCCGCGAGATCGGGGTGGGTTCCGGCCAGCACCTGCCGCATCGCGTTCTCGTCACCGGGCTCGGCGATCAGCGCCGCGGCGAACGCGTACGCGAGGGTCGAGCGGCCGGAGCCGGGAGGACCGGTGATGAGCCACGCGTGGGTCATCGACGCGGGATCGGATGCCGCATCCTGAAGCGCTGCGACCGCGGCGTCCTGTCCCCACACGTCGGTCCAGGGCAGAACCGCGACGTCGGTGGCGGCATCCATGCCGAACAGCCTAATCGGCGCGCCGACACCGCCCGGCCGCGGCCGCCCGGCACCGGCGACGCAGACGACGGGATCAGCCGAGGATGGACGCGACGCGAGAGCGGATGTCGGCGGCGAGCGCGTCGGCCGACCGCGCCGCGTCGAGCACGAGGAAGCGGTCGGGCTCGGCCGCCGCGAGCGCGAGGAACTCGGCCCGCACGCGCTCGTGGAACGACTCCCGCTCCGCCTCGAGCCGGTCGAAGGGCTTGTCGTCGGCGTCGAGGCGCGCCCGCGCTGCGGCCGGATCGAGATCGAGCAGCACCGTGAGATCGGGAAGCAGGCCCCCGGTCGCCCACAGCGACAGATCGCGCACCTCGTCACGCCCGAGCACCCGGCCCGCGCCCTGGTAGGCCACCGACGAGTCGAGGTACCGATCCTGGATCACGACCTCGCCGCGGGCGAGTGCAGGGCGCACGAGGGATTCCACGTGATGGGCCCGATCCGCGGCGTACAGCAGCGCCTCGGCACGCGGGGCGACTTCGCCGCGGTGGTGCAGCACGATGTCACGGACGAGCACGCCGACCTCGGTGCCGCCGGGCTCGCGCGTGCGCACGACAATGTGTCCGGCATCCGCCAGCCACGCCTCCAGGAGCGCGGCCTGCGTCGTCTTTCCGGCTCCGTCGCCCCCTTCGAGCGTGACGAAGAGTCCGGGGTGGCCGTGCGCCTCGGTCACTTCTTCGCCGGGGCCTTCTTCGTCGTCGTGGTGCGGCGCGTCGTCGTCCGCTTGACCGGACCCTTCGCGCGCTTGTCGGCGATCAGCTGCACGGCGCGCTCGAAGGTGACCTCCATCGCGTCCTCGCCGCGCGGGATCGTGGCGTTCGTCTCACCGTCGGTGACGTACGGGCCGAACCGGCCGTCCTTCAGCTTGATCGGCTTGCCGCTGACGGGGTCCGCCTCGAACTCCTTGAGGGCGCTCGAGGCACCCCGTGCGCCGTACTTCGGCTGCGCGTAGACGGCGAGCGCCTCGTCCAGCGTGATGTCGAACAGCTGCTGCTCGCTGGCGAGCGTGCGCGAGTCGGTGCCCTTCTTCAGATACGGGCCATAGCGCCCGTTCTGAGCGGTGATGACGTCGCCCGACTCGGGATCGGCGCCGACCGTGCGGGGCAGGTCGAGAAGACGCAGCGCCGTCTCGAGGTCGATCGTGTCGACCGACATCGACTTGAACAGCGACGCGGTGCGGGGCTTGGGCGCCGCCGGCGCCTTCTTCGCGCCGCGCTTGGGCTTCTCGGCGGGGACGGCCGGATCCGGCGCCGCCGCGATGACCTCGCCTGTCGCCTCGCCGACGACCTCGTCGGCAGGCGGATCCGCCTCTTGCACGTAGGGTCCGAAGCGGCCGTCCTTCACGAGCACCAGCTTGCCGGTGGCGGGGTTCTCGCCCAGCACGCGGTCACCGGCGACCGGCGCGTCGATGAGCTCCTGCGCCTTCGCCGGGGTGAGCTCGTCGGGCGCGAGCTCCTCAGGGATGTTGACGCGACGCGGTTCGCCCTCGGGGTTCGCGGCGTCGGCGATCTCGAGGTACGGACCGTATTTTCCGAAACGAAGCGTCGCCACGTCGCCGATCGGGGTCGAGTTGAGCGCGCGGGCATCGATCTCGCCGAGATTGTCGACGATGTTGCGCAGGCCCACGTGCTCGTCCGAGCCGAAGTAGAAGTCCTTCAGCCAGTCCACACGCTTCTGCTCGCCGCGAGCGATCGCATCGAGGTCGTCCTCGAGGGCCGCGGTGAAGTCGTAGTCGACGAGGTCGGCGAAGTGCTGCTCGAGCAGACGGATGACGCTGAACGCGAGCCAGCTCGGAATCAGCGCCTGACCGCGCTTGGTGACGTAGCCGCGGTTGATGATGACGTCGATGATGCTCGCGAAGGTCGATGGGCGGCCGATGCCCTTCTCCTCCAGCGCCTTGACGAGACTCGCCTCGGTGTAGCGCGGCTTCGGCGAGGTCGCGTGGCCCTTGGGCTCGACGTCCTTCAGCTTCAGCACGTCGCCCACGGCGAGGTTCGGCAGCGACTGGTCGTCGGCCTTGTCGGCATCCCCGCGCTTCTCATCGCGACCCTCTTCGTACGCGTCGAGGAAGCCCTTGAACGTGTACACGGTGCCCGATGCGGTGAACTCGACGCGTCGGCCGGCGGCGTCCACGGTGAGCGTCACCGTCGTCGTCTCGTACTTCGCGTCGGACATCTGGCTCGCCATCGTGCGCTTCCAGATGAGGTCGTACAGGCGCTGCTCGTCGCGGTCGAGCTCGCCCGACACTTCGGAGGGCGTCCGGAACGTCTCACCCGATGGACGGATCGCCTCGTGCGCCTCTTGCGCGTTCTTGGCGTTGTTGCGGTACGTGCGCGGGTTCGGCGGCACGGCCTTGTCGCCGTACATCGCCACCGCCTGCGCACGGGCCGCCTCGATCGCCTGCTTCGACAGCGCGGTCGAGTCGGTGCGCATATAGGTGATGAAGCCCTTCTCGTAGAGACGCTGCGCGACGCCCATGGCGTGCTTGGCGCTCATGGAGAGCTTGCGGCCGGCCTCCTGCTGCAGGGTCGAGGTGGTGAAGGGCGGCTTCGGGGAGCGTGTTCCGGGCTTGGCTTCGAGATTCGAGACGGATGCGGAGCCTGCGGCCTCGATCGCGGCGGCGAGTTCGCGGGCCTGGGCCTCGTCGAGGACGAGCACGGCCTTCTTGAGCTCACCGCGGTCGTCGAAGTCGGTGCCGCGGGCGAGCCCCGCACCGTCGACGCGCGCGAGTCGTGCGGCGAACGACTCGTCAGGGGCGTGCGCCTCACGTGCCGGCACCGCCATCGTCTCGATGTCCCAGTACGACGCCGACACGAATGCCATGCGCTCACGCTCGCGATCGACGACCATGCGGGTCGCCGCGGACTGCACGCGGCCCGCCGACGTGCCCTGCTGCACCTTGTACCAGAGCACGGGGCTGACATCCCACCCATAGAGGCGGTCGAGGATGCGCCGGGTCTCCTGGGCGTCGACGAGCGCGAGGTCGAGCTCGCGCGTGTTGCCGACGGCCGCCTGGATCGCGTCCTTCGTGATCTCGTGGAACACCATGCGGCGCACCGGCACCTTGGGCTTGAGCGCCTCGAGCAGGTGCCACGCGATGGCCTCACCCTCGCGGTCTTCATCGGTGGCGAGGAGGAGTTCGTCGGCGCCCTTGAGCGCGCGCTTGAGCTCGGTGACGGTCTTGCGGCCGCGGTCGCTCTCGACGTAATACGGGTCGAAGCCGTTGTCGATGTCGATCGAGTACTTGCCGTACGCCTGCTTCTTGTCGGCAGGAATGTCCTTCTTGTCCGCCAGGTCGCGGATGTGCCCGACCGAGCTGAGCACCTCGTAGCCGTCACCGAGGTACCCCTGGATCGACCGCATCTTCGTCGGAGACTCGACGATGACGAGCTTCTTGCCTTCTGCCAACGGGGGCGTCCTTTCGTCGACGCAAACCATACACGCCGTTTCCGCATGTCCGGGCGGTCGTCGTGCGGGGACGGATGCGGCAGCCCTAGCCGCTGATCACGGCGGAGGCCCCGCACGAGCCCGCGCCGTCGCCTCGACACCGCCGAAGGAGGTGGTGACCGAGACCGTCGCGATGAGGCCCTCGAGACGGCACTCCGCCAGCACTGCGTCATGCGCGTGCGCCACCTCGTCGGCGCGTTCGCACGGTATGCCGTGGGCAGCACCCGATGCCGTGTCTGCGGCCGCCAGGGCCGCCGCATCGGCGGCGGCGGCCAGGCGCTGCCCGACGACGGCGGCGGTGCCCACCGTGGCCAGACCCACGACAAGGGCCGCGGCGCAGCCGACCACCGCGGCCGACAGTGTGGCGCCCGCCATCAGAGGCCGCCCGCGAGGGCGCAGCCGGTCGCTGTGAGCATCAGCCCCACGGCGAACGGCGCCGCCGATCGCGCCGTCACGCACACCAGGTCGTCGCGGCGATCGACGGCGACCTGCGCGCCCGGCAACGCAGCGGTCACTGCGGAGTGGACGCGCTCGTCATCCTCACCGCGTGCCGCCAGACGAGCGGCGTCGGACGCGGCATCCTGCAGTCGCACCTGTCGAGCGCTCGCGGTGAGGACCCCGGCACCCAGCACCAGCACGAGCACGACGGCGGGCAGAGCCACGGCGAACTCGGCGACGACAGCGCCGCGGTCGTCGCCGAGCCGCCGGATCATGCGACGGTGAGCGCGCGACGGACGAGGTCGGTGAGGATGCCGCGTACCTCATCGCTGCGCATGATCACGACGAGGAGCCCGGCGAAGGCGACGGCAGCCATCGTCGCGATCGCGTATTCGGCGGTCGCCGCGCCGTCGTCGTCGGGGCCGCACCGAGCGTACAGGCGCTCGGCGCGGCGGCGGTTGAGGCGGGGGATGTTCATCTCTTCTCCTATCGATCGGATGGTTCACGGGCACGGACTCACAGCGAGAGGGATGCGCTCGACAGCACGCTCAGCAGCATCGGGGCGACGCCCAGCAGCAGGAACGCCGGAAGGGTGCACGCGCCGAGCGGCAGCAGCAGACGGGACGACAGCCGCGCCGCGCGCAGGCGACCGTCGACGCGTGCCCGGTGCCGCTCGAACGCGGCGGAGGCGCGGAGCAGCTCGACCGCGGGCACCCCGGCCGTCGAGGACAGGGCGAGAACCGTCGCCGCAGCATCCCCATCGGCTTTCGCAGCCGCGGCCGATCCCTCACCGGCGTGGGCGACGAGCGCCGTCGCGCGCTCGATCGAGACGCCGCCGCTGAGGGCGATCGCCAGAAGCTCGGCGCGGTGACCGGGGATGCCGCCGTCGGGGCGCGCGCGGCGCACGAGCACGGCCGTCCAACGGTTGGCGGCGGCGATGAGCAGCCCGCCGCCGACGAGACACGCGATCCCTGCCGGGCTCCCCAGCAGCACGGCGAACGTATCGAAGCCGAGCACCGCCCCGAGCCCGACGGCGACGAGCGGGAGCCACGCCATGAGCCGCGCGGTGCCGGCGGGCTCGGCAAGGGCGACCCGCACTTCGTCGGCCGCCTCCTGCGCATCGAGGAGCGCCGTGGCGAGGCCCCGCAGGCTCTCGGCGAGCGGGGCGCCGACAGTGGTGGCGAGCCGCCACGCGGACGCGACCTCGGGCCACCCGCCGCGTCCGCTCGCATCGGCATCGGCGATGGCGTCGGCGAGGCCGCTTCCCCGTCCCACCGCGCCGACGATCTTCGCAGCGGCGGCGTCGCCGGTCGCAGCCAGATGCGACCACGCGCGGGCGGGCGCGATGCCCGCCTGCAGCAGCACCGCGAGCCGGAGCACGGTGTCGGCGGCGGGCGCGGCATCCGTCTTCTTCATTCGCGCGGCCATCGCGCCTCTTCGATCGCGAGGCGCCCGGTTCCATCGAGCGCGGGTGCGCCGAGCCCCGCGACGCGGCGAACGCCGTCCGCTCCGCGTTCGAGATGCACCACGAGCTCGATCGCGCCAACGACCTGCCGCGCGAGCGAGCGGTCGTCGAGCCCCGCCAGCGCGCCGAGTGCCTCGAGGCGAGCCGGCACGTCGCGCAGACTGTTCGCGTGGAGCGTGCCGGCACCGCCGTCGTGCCCGGTGTTCAGCGCCGTCAGCAGCTCGCGCACCTCTTCGCCGCGGCACTCGCCCACCACGAGCCGATCCGGACGCATGCGCAGCGCCTCGCGCACGAGTCGCCCGAGGCCGATCCCGCCCGCGCCTTCCAGGTTGGGCTGCCGCGCCTCGAGCCGAACGTGGTGCGGGTGGTCGATGCGGAGTTCCGCGACATCCTCGATCGTGACGATCCGCTCGCTCGGTGGGGCGAGACCGAGCAGGCTCGCCAGCAGTGTCGTCTTCCCCGACCCCGCGGCGCCGGTGATGAGCAGATTCGTCCGCCTCGCGACCGCCGCCTCGAGCCGAGCGCAGTCGTCGGGGCCGGCAAGGCCGCGCGCCGCGAGGTCGGAGAGCCGGGGCCTGTCCCACCGCGGGATGCGGATCGAGATCGCCGTGCCTTCAGGCGCGATGGGGGCGAGCACGGCGTGCACGCGGAGTCCGTCCTCGAGCCGCACGTCCACACACGGCGAGGCATCGTCGATGTGCCGCCCGCCGAGGCCGACGAGGGCGACCGCGAGCTCACGCACATCGCTCGTCGAGGCACGCCACTCGGGAGCTGCCACGGGTCCGCGCCCGCGATCGACGAAGAGGCCCGCATCGCCGTTGACGAAGACGTCGGTCACGTCGGGGTCGTCGAGGTAGACGGCGAGAGGGGCGAGGACCGGATGCCGCACCCTCGCCCGAGCCTGTGCCGAGGTCGGAGCCGAAGCCGTGACCTCGGCCACGGTCGGCGCCCACCGCTCAGGTGCAGCTGCAGTAGTCCCCGCGCCCCGGGCGACCGCCACCGCCGGAGCGGTGCGGGGGCGGGCGACGAACGGCTCGGGCATGGCACGACGCTAAGACCGCACGCGGGCCGTGATCGTGCTGTCGGCGTGCCGGTGGAGGAACTTCACCACGGGCGCGGCTGGGGAGGAACCAGCGCGAGATCGCCGCGAAATGAAAAAGGGGCGGCATCCCATGGGGGGAATGGGATGCCGCCACGCGCGACATCCTTTTCGGGGGGTGATTCGGATGCCGCAATGCCAGAATCGAAGTTCGGCCGCTGAAGATCATATGCGAAGGAATGCACCCGGCAAAACAGTCCGGGAGCGATCTCACTGATATATCGCTCGAGCCTCGCCGGACGCCCGTTCCCCACTATCGGGGGTAGTGCTCGCAGGCCACCGTGGGTAGCTTTCCCCTCAGACTCGCCGGAGACCGGCATCCACTCAGCCCGCAAAGGAGCGCGCTCGAATGAGCAGCCAGATCGACCACCTTCTGAACGAGACCCGACGCTTCGCGCCGTCCGCCGATTTCGCCGGGAACGCCGTCGCAACCGCCGACCTGTACGAGCGCGCAGCGACCGACCGCGAGGGCTTCTGGGGTGATCAGGCCCGCGACCTCCACTGGCACAAGCCCTTCACGCAGGTGCTCGACTGGTCGAACCCGCCGTTCGCGCAGTGGTTCGCCGACGGCGAGCTCAACGTCGCGTACAACTGCCTCGACCGACACGTCGAAGCCGGCAACGGCGATCGCGTCGCGCTCCTGTGGGAGGGCGAGCCCGGCGACGAGCGGCGCATCACGTATGCCGAGCTCACCGACGAGGTCAAGCGCCTGGCCAACGTGCTCGAGGGACTCGGCGTCGGGCACGGCGACCGGGTCGCGATCTACATGCCGATGATCCCCGAGGCCGTCGCCGCGATGCTCGCCGTCGCGCGCATCGGCGCGATCCACTCGGTGGTGTTCGGCGGGTTCTCGGCCGACAGCCTGCGGGCGCGCATCGACGATGCCGGCGCACGCCTGGTCATCACGGCCGACGGCGGCTATCGCAAGGGCAAGGTCTCACCGCTCAAGCCCGCCGTCGACCTCGCCCTCGGCGACCGAGGCACCGGTGTTCAGGAGACCGTCGAGCACGTGCTGGTCGTGAAGCGCGGCGGCAACGAGATCGAATGGACCGAGGGTCGCGATCTCTGGTGGCACGACGTCGTGCCCGCGGCATCCGCCGAGCACGAAGCGCAGTCGTTCCCCGCCGAGAACCCGCTGTTCATCCTCTATACGTCGGGGACGACGGGCAAGCCCAAGGGCATCCTCCACACCTCGGGCGGCTACCTCACCCAGGCCGCCTTCACGAACCGGGTCGTGCACGACATCCACCCGGAGACCGACGTCTTCTGGTGCACCGCGGACATCGGGTGGATCACCGGCCACAGCTACGTCACCTACGGTCCGCTCGCCAACGGTGCGACGCAGGTGCTTTTCGAGGGCACTCCCGACACCCCGCACCCCGGCCGCTGGTGGGAGATCATCCAGAAGTACGGCGTGACGGTCTTCTACACCGCGCCGACGGCGATCCGCTCGTTCATGAAGCTCGGCCGGGCCATCCCGAAGAAGTTCGACCTGTCGACGCTGCGCCTGCTCGGCTCGGTGGGCGAGCCCATCAACCCCGAGGCCTGGATGTGGTACCGCAAGATCATCGGCGGCAAGTCCGCGCCGATCGTCGACACGTGGTGGCAGACCGAGACCGGCGGCATCATGATCTCGGCGCTCCCGGGAGTCACCGAGACCAAGCCAGGCTCGGCGCAGGTGCCGCTGCCGGGCATCGCGATCGACGTCGTCGACGAGGACGGCTCGCACGTCGGCAACGGCAACGGCGGACTGCTGGTCGTGACCGAGCCCTGGCCGAGCATGCTGCGCGGCATCTGGGGCGACCCCGAGCGGTTCGTCGAGACGTACTGGGAGAAGTTCCGCACGCAGGGGTATTACTTCGCCGGTGATGGCGCGCGCCTCGACGATGACGGCGACGTGTGGCTGCTGGGCCGCGTGGACGACGTCATGAACGTGTCGGGCCACCGGCTCTCGACCACCGAGATCGAGTCGGCGCTCGTCGCGAACGAAGCGGTGGCCGAAGCCGCCGTGGTGGGCGCCTCCGACGAGACGACCGGACAGGCCGTCGCCGCGTTCGTGATCATCAAGCAGAGCTACCTCGCCGCCCACTCCCCCGACGGCCTCGCCCAGACGCTGCGCCAGTGGGTCGGCGCGCAGATCGGCCCGATCGCGCGACCGCGCGACGTCTACATCGTCGAGGAGCTGCCCAAGACCCGCTCGGGCAAGATCATGCGCCGGCTGCTGCGCGACGTCGCCGAGGGCCGCGAGGTCGGCGACACGACGACCCTCGCCGACACTGCGGTGATGTCGGTGATCAGCGCCCAGGTGCGGTGATCACGCGAAGCTGAAGACGACCTCGACCTCGACGGGGCTGTCGAGCGGCAGCACGGGCACGCCGACGGCCGAGCGGGCGTGCTTGCCGGCATCCGCGAAGATCTCGCCGAGCAGCTCGCTCGCGCCGTTGACGACGCCGGGCTGGCCGGTGAATTCGGGGACCGACGCGACGAAGCCGGTGACCTTGACGACGCCGGTGAGCCGGTCGACGCCGCCGACTGCGGCCGCTGCGGCCGCGACGGCGTTCAGCGCGCACTGGCGGGCATAATCCTTGGCGTCGGCGGCGGGGACGAGGCCATGCCCGTCACCGACCTTGCCGGTCGCCGGCAACGCGCCCGAGATCATGGGAAGCTGTCCGGCGGTGAACACGAGGTCGCCGTGGGCCTTGGCTGGAACGTAAGCCGCGACCGGCGGCACAACATCGGGAAGACGGATGCCGAGCTCGGCGAGGCGCTCTGAGATCGTCATCACTCAGCCCTGCTCGAACTGTCGGGCAGCCTGGGCTGCGGCATCAAGTCCGGCGTTCGCGTCGCCGCCGCCCGTGGGGCGCTTGAGGTACGCGACGAGCCCGCCCTCCGGACCCGGGACGACCTGCACCAGCTCCCAGCCCTGCTTGCCCCAGTTATTGAGGATCGCGGCGGTGTTGTGGATCAGAAGGGGCGTGGTGAGGTACTCCCACGTCGTCATCGCAGCTCCTCGGATTGAGCGGAAGATCGGGCTGATGAAGGCTGGGAAACACCTTCGCGGGCGCACGCCTGTCAAGGGATCGCCCAGGCAACTCCCCTACGATCAAGCCTATGCCTGATACCAAACGCACGGCTACCGGTGTGCTCGGCGGCCTCGCCGGCCTCGTCGGCCTCAGTGCTGTCGCCGGAGTTCTCATCTCCGCCACTGTCACTCCGGCGATCGCCCTGTCTGGTGCAGCCGCGTCGAGCGCGATCACGATGTTCGACAGCCTTCCGAGCGTGCTCGACATCGACAAGCTCATGCTGCCGACCACGATCTACGCCAAGAACGCCGAGACCGGCGAGGATCAGGTCCTCACCCAGTTCTACGACCAGAACCGCTCTCCCGTCGAGTACGAGGAGATCCCCCTCGTGATGTACGACGCGATCCTCTCGAGCGAAGACCCGCGGTACTTCGAGCATGGCGGCATCGACCTCATCGGCACGACCCGCGCCGTGCTGTCGAACCTGCAGGGCGGCGCCGAGACCCAGGGTGGCTCGTCGATCAGCCAGCAGTACGTCAAGAACATCCTCGTGCAGCGCTGCGAAGCCACCGCCGAGGCCACCGCCCGCGAAGAGCTCACGGCCGAGGCCGAGGCCGCAGCGGCGGAGTCCGGGGAAGACGTGATCGTTCCGACGATCGATGACATCATCGCCCGCCGCGACCAGGTCAACGCGAACTGCTGGACCGAGGCGACGACGGCGGTCGGCAACGAGGGCATCGAGCGCAAGCTCCAAGAGATGCGCTACGCGATCGCCCTCGAGCAGAAGTACTCGAAAGAGGAGATCCTCCTCGGCTACCTCAACATCGCCAACTTCGGCGGCACGACCTACGGCATCGACGCCGCGGCCCGCCGCTACTTCGGCGTCGCTTCGAAGGACCTCACCGTCGCGCAGGCGGCAACGCTCGCGGGCATCGTGCAGAACCCGAACACCTACCGCATCGACATGCCCGGCGGCACCGTCACCGATGCCGACGGCAACGCGATCAACGCGCAGGCGGACGGCGAAGTCAAGGCAGGAGCCGGTCAGCTGGCGGCACTGGACAGCCTTCTCGCCTCGGGCACGATCACTCAGGAGCAGTACGTGGCCGCAGGCGACGGCTACACCTCGACCAAGGGCCGTCAGCTGTATGTGCTCAGCCGCATGCTCGACGACAAGAAGATCACGCAGGAGCAGTACGACGCGGCCGTGCTCGAGCCGATCACGCCGAACATCACGTCTCCGAAGACCGGCTGCGAGGCAGCCAAGGGCGCACAGTACTTCTGCCAGTACGTGCGCTACGTGATCGAGCGCGACCCCGCGTTCGGCGCGACCGCCGAGGAGCGCACCGAGGTGCTCAAGCGCGGCGGTCTGAACGTCTACACGACGCTGGATTGGCGCCTGCAGAACGAGGCGCAGAGCACGATCACCGAGGTGGCCCCGACATCCGTCGCCGGCGGCAAGTTCGGCGCCGCCGCCGCGAGCATCGAGGCCGGCACCGGCCGCATCCTCTCGATCGCGCAGAACACGAAGTTCAGCGAGTCGATCACCGATGACGTCAACTACACGCCGATCGTGTACGCCGGCGATCTGAACTTCGGAAACTCGATCGGCTTCAGCGCGGGATCGACCTTCAAGCTCTTCACGCTCGTGAACTGGCTCGAGAACGGTCACTCGGTGCGCGAGGTCGTCAACGGCAGCAATCGCAAGATCACCACCTTCCCCGCCGAGTGCCTGGGTGGTGTGTGGGCGGAGAACCCCGGCTACGAGCCCGGCAACTTCGATCGCCAGCGAGGCTACGTCGGAACCCCGATGCAGTTCACCGCGCAGTCGCTCAACTCCGGTTACCTCGCGATGGCCGCCGAGCTCGACATCTGCGACATCATCGACACCGCCGCGAAGATGGGCGTGACCCAGCCCGACGGCAGTCCGTTCCAGGCGATCGGGCCGAACCAGGTCATCGGCTCGGACATCGTGTCGCCCATCGCGATGGCCGGTGCCTACGCGACCGTCGCGAACAACGGCATCTACTGCGAGCCCCAGGCGATCGATCGCGTGACCGACTCCGACGGGAACGAGATCGCGAAGCCCGAGCGCACCTGCTCGCAAGTGATCGACCCGAAGGTCGCGGCGACTGCGGCGTATGCGCTCGAAGGCGTCATGAACGGCGGCACCGGTAGCCGCGCCAACCCGTACGACGGCACTCCGCTCCTCGGCAAGACCGGTACCCACCAGGAGTGGCAGACCTGGATGGTCGAATCCAGCAGCAAGGTCGCGACGGCCGCGTGGGTCGGCAACGCCGAGGGCTCGATCGACATGTTCAAGAACTGGCACAACGGCAACCAGCTCTCGCAGCTGCGCTACATCATCGCCGAAGACATCCAGCGTGTCGCGAACCAGTTCTACCCGGGCGCGGCATTCCCAGGCCCCGACAGCAACCTCAGCCGTCAGGTGCTCACCGAGCTGCCGAACGTCGTCGGCAAGTCCGTCGACGAGGCGCGGAAGACGCTTGAGGGGGCCGGCTTCCAGGTCGTCGTCGGCGACGCCGTCGACTCCGATGCCGCTCGCGACATCGTCGCGGCGCAGAATCCGGGGGCCGGGCAGGTCGCCGGTGGCACCACGGTGACGATCAGCCCCAGCAACGGCCAGGGCATCACGGTTCCCGACGTCTCGGGCTTCAAGCTCGACCGCGCGGTTTCCGAGCTCCGCCAGGCCGGATTCGGCAACGTGCAGCCCGGATCGTGCTCGGTCGACGAGAACGCCGACGGGCAAGGCACCGCGGGCGGCACCGATCCCGCCGCGGGCGAGGTGGTCAATCGCAATACCGCGATCACCGTGTCGTACTCCAGCCCCGACTGCGGCGGTGGCGGCGGACCGGGCGGCGGCAACGGCAACGACGACAACGACGACTAGTGCCACGCGGATCCTCCATGACCGCCCTCTCCGCACTCGGTGCGGTGGGGGCGGTCGGCATCGGTGCTGCCGTCTGGGGCATCGGCATCGAGCGGTACCTGTTCACGGTTCGCCGTCATGACCTCGCGATACTGCCGACCGGGGCGCCGTCCGTGCGTGTGCTCCACCTCTCCGATGCCCACATGGCGCCGTGGCAGCACCGCAAGCAGCGCTTCATCGCGTCGCTCGCCGAAGAGCTCCAGCCCGACATCGTCATCAACACCGGCGACAACATGGGTCACCCCGAGGGTCTGCGCGGGCTTCGCGCCGCGTTCGATCCCCTGCGCGGCATCCCCGGCGCCTTCGTGCACGGGTCCAACGACCACATCGCCCCCTCGCCCCGCAACCCGTTCAAGTACTTCCTGGGTCCGTCGACGGTCACGCATGAGCCCGAGCCCCTCGACACGCAGGCTCTGGACGGCTACCTCGCCGATGAGCTCGGCTGGATCGATCTCAACAACGCGGCGGGTTCGCTGGACGCTGCGGGCCTGCGAATCGCCGCGTTCGGCGTGAGCGACGCCCACCGCGGCTGGGATCGACTCGAAGACCTCCCCGACCTCGTCGAGGATCTGCGCGCCGACGGCCCGGCGACGATCACGCTGGGCGTCACCCACGCGCCGTATCGCCGCGTTCTCGACACCTTCACCGGCCTCGGCGCCCAGGCGATCCTCGCCGGGCACACGCACGGCGGACAGGTGCGGGTTCCCGGCTACGGCGCGCTCGTCGCCAACTGCGACATCCCGCTGAAGCAGGCCCGCGGGCTGAGTGAGTGGACCCACGACGGAGTAACCGTCCCGCTCAACGTGAGCGCCGGACTCGGCCACTCGATCTACGCCCCGGTGCGATTCGCCTGCCGCCCCGAGGCATCCCTCCTGACGCTCGTCGCGCGCGCCTGACGCGCCGCCGTCCGGCGGTTCCTCCCCAGTCGGCGCGGCTGCGGCATTCGTCCCCAGACCGCCCGAACGGTCCACAAGGATGTGCGCGACGCGCGAGCATCGAGTCCTCTCACCCGGAGGACACCCCGATGACGATCTCGACCACCCGCCCCCGCCGGCATCCCCGACGCCGCACTGCCGCAGCGATCGTGGCGCTTCTCATCGTGATGGCGGGAGCCGTGGTGGCGACGAACCCCGCGCATGCCGCCTCGCCGGGGAGCGGCTTCGGCACGTGGGCTCCGACGTCTGCCTACGGCTGGCACGGCTCGATGCTCATCGGCGGCGTGCACACGTACTGCATCCTGCCCGGCGCCCCCGCTCCGACGGGAACGAGCGTGGACCGTGGCATCAGCGGTTCGGCCGCGAGCCTCTCACCCCGCCAGTTGACCGGGATCAACCTCCTCGTGACGAAGTACGGACAGACCACCGATCCGGTGCGGGCGGCCGCAGTGGGATGGGCGGTGAAGGCCATCGCGAACTGGGACGAGACACTTCACCACTTCGGGTATCGCGGCTCGTCGCTCGCCGGCGCCATCAACTGGACCTTCGCGAGCCTCGCGCCCGCGCACAATCTCGCAGTCCAGCGCCTCGCGGTCTCGTACTACAACGAAGCCACCCGGGTCTCCCCCGGCGTCGTGTCGGCGAGCGGCGAGTTGGCCATCACGACGGATGCCGCAGACCCGCGCCGCGGCACGGTGCGCCTTGACTCAGAGGCCGTCACTGCACGGGGGACGATCACGCTCGTCGGTGCCACCTTCGACGACACGGGCGGGGCCGAACTGCGCGACGCCGTATCCGGACGCGCGTACCCGTTCACGGCGGTGGGCTCGGCTCCCGGGCGTCCGTTCTCGGTGAGCGCGACCGGCTCGTTCACCGCAGGTCTCGCGGCCGCCGTGCGGCACTTCACGACGCGAGGCGGCCAAGACACAGCCGGCCCTGCAGGCGACGTGCGCTTCGCTGCGGCGGGAGCGGATGCCGAGCCCCGTGTGGCGCTGTTCGCGCCGACCGTCAGCACACAGGTGGCGGGGCGCTATGCGTCCGGCGGCCCCTTCATCGACGATGTGACCTTCGGCGGCGACCTCGCCGCGTGGCCGCGCTCCGCCGGCGGCGCACATCTCGCCGTCGTCGCCACTGCGGGGGTGTTCCGCACCGCGACGGTGCCGACCCCGGGTGCTGCGCCGCCGGCCGAAGCCGTTCACGTGGGCGACCTGACGCTCGAGACGGATGCCGCCGGGCCGGACGGCGCGACGCGGGTCACCTCGACGTGGGTGATGGACCAGCCCGGCTTCTACACCGCCGTGTGGACGATCCGCAGAGACCGGCAGCGATCAGAGGTCGCCGCAGCCCTTCGTGGGGACGACGAATGGACCGAGACATTCGGCACGCCGTCGCAGATCGTCATGGTCCCCGACGTGTCGTCCCGAGCAGAGCCCGAGGCGACGGTCGGCACATCGATGAGCGACACGATCGTCGTGGCGGACCCGCTGCCCACCGGCGGACTCGTCGTCTCGTCGGCCGTCTACCGCGCCGTCGACGGCGTCCCGCCCGAAGAGACGTGCGTGCCGGGGAATCAGGTCTGGACGAGCGCCGCAGAGCGAGTGACCGAGCCGGGTGAGTACGTCGTGACGTCGCCGGCCGTCGATCAGGCCGGCACCTACCACTGGCAGGAACGCGCGGAAGACGCCGACGGCACGCTCGTGCACCTCGGCACGTGTGGTGTGCCGCACGAGACGACGCGAGTGACGGCACCCGTGCCACCATCCGCGCCCAGCCCCACCCCCACGCCGACGCCCGAGCCGGCTACTCCGGCACCGACCCCCACACCGACACCGACGCCGACGCCCGCGCCGGTCGTCACGACACCGACACCTGCACCGCAGTCAGGGGCGCCCGCATCCCAGCCACCCGAACCCCTCGCGGCGACGGGTTTCGATGCCGGCGGATTGCGCGGCATCGCCGGCGCCGCGATCGCGATCGGGACGATCGGGGCGACGCTCTTCGGGCTGCGCGATCGCCGTCGGTTCGGCGCACGCCCTCGCATCGGGTAGACTCGCAGGGTTGCAAAACGGGGTGTGGCGCAGCTTGGTAGCGCGCGTCGTTCGGGACGACGAGGCCGCAGGTTCAAATCCTGTCACCCCGACAACTGAAAGGCTCCGCCGGAAGGCGGAGCCTTTCGCACGGAAGGACCGACCCGATGACCCGCAGCATCCCGCCCCGCCTCGTCGCTTTCGATCTCGATGACACGCTCGCGCCCTCCAAGAGCGCGATCGACCCGCGGATCGGCGACCTCCTCGTAGCCCTTGCCGAGCGCGTCGAGGTGGCGATCATCTCGGGCGGTCAGCTCGCGCAGTTCACCGCGCAGGTCGTCGACCGCCTCCCCGCCACCGCCGCGGCGGTCCGCGAGCAGCTGCATCTGCTGCCCACGTGCGGCACTCAGTACTACCGCCTCTCGGAATCGGGCATCTTCACGGTCTATGCGCACGCGCTCACCGGCGACGAGAAGTCCCGCGCACTCGCCGCGGTCGAGGAGGAGGCCCGCCGCCTGGGCCTGTGGGAGACCGAGACGTGGGGAGACATCCTCGAGGACCGCGGCTCGCAGATCACGTTCTCGGCGCTCGGGCAGAGGGCGCCGCTCGCGGTGAAGACCGCGTGGGACCCCACCGGCGAGAAGAAGAACACGCTCCGCAGCGCGGTCGCTGCCCGCATCCCCGATCTCGAAGTGCGCTCGGGTGGTTCCACATCGGTCGACATCACCCACCGCGGCATCGACAAGGCCTACGGCATGCACCAGCTCGCCGAGCAGACCGGCATCCCCCTCGACGACATGCTGTTCGTCGGCGATCGCCTGGATCCCGACGGCAACGACTACCCGGTGCTCGCGATGGGCGTCCGCTGCCACGCGGTCGACGGCTGGGAAGACACGGCGGCATTCCTCGACACGCTGATCCCGACCCTCCCGCTGCGCGCCTGACCTCGGCGCGCAGCGACGCGCGTCAGGCCTTCGTCGCGACGCGCCGCGGCGCCCGCGCTGCCGCGGGCTGCGCGACCGGAACGAGACGCTGCAGCTGTGTGACGTGCTTCGGCTCGAGCTCGGCGAGAGTCGAGACGCCCAACAGCTTCATCGTCCGCTCGATCTCGCTGCGCAGAATCGCGATCGTGCGGTCGACGCCCTGGCGCCCGCCGGCCATGAGGCCGTAGAGGTAGGCCCGCCCGATCAGCGTGAACTTCGCGCCCAGCGCGATCGAGGCGACGATGTCGGCGCCGTTCATGATGCCGGTGTCGACCATGACGGTCGCATCGCGACCGACCTCGCGCACCACGTGCGGCAGCAGGTGGAACGGAATCGGTGCGCGGTCGAGCTGGCGCCCGCCGTGGTTCGAAAGGATGATGCCGTCGACGCCGGCATCGATCAGGCGCTTGGAGTCCTCGACGTTCTGAACGCCCTTCACGACGATCTTGCCCGGCCAGATCTCGCGGATGATCGCGAGGTCGTCGAAGCTGATCGTCGGATCCATGGCCGAGTTGAGGAGCTCGCCGACGGTACCGCCCGTCGTCGAGAGTGACGCGAACTCGAGCTTGGGGGTCGTCAGGAAGTCGTACCACCACCAGGGCCGCGGGATCGCGTTGATGATCGTGCCCAGGGTCAGCTGGGGCGGGATCGAGAAGCCGTTGCGCTTGTCGCGCAGGCGCGCGCCTGCGACCGGGGTGTCGACGGTGAACTGCAGCGTGTCGAAGCCCGCCGCCGCTGCGCGCCGCGCGAGGGCGTACGAGATCTCGCGGTCGCGCATGACGTACAGCTGGAACCAGTTGCGTCCGTTCGGGTTCGCCTTCTTCACGTCCTCGATCGAGGTCGTTCCGAGGGTCGACAGCGTGAACGGGATGCCCGCGGCGCCCGCCGCCGACGCCCCCGCGATCTCGCCCTCGGTCTGCATCAGACGCGTGAAGCCCGTCGGCGCGATGCCGAACGGAAGCGCGCTGGGTCCGCCGAGGATCTCGGTGGACATGTCGACGTTCTCGGCGGGGCGCAGCACACCCGGGTGGAACTCGATGTCTTCGAACGCCTGACGCGCCCGCGTCAGCGACAGCTCGCCCTCGGCTGCCCCGTCGGTGTAGTCGAAGGCTGCCTTCGGGGTGCGGCGCTTGGCGATCGTCCGCAGGTCGTGGATCGTGAGCGCTCCCTCGAGGCGCCGCTTGCGACCGTCGAGCTCGGGCTTCTTGAACTGCATGAGCTCGAGGAGCTCGGCGGGGTTGGGGAGCTGGCGCTGAACCATGGGCATTCCTTCTTCGTGTCAGTCGTGAGTGCGGGCCAGGCCCGCTTCGGCGTAGTAGCCGGTGATGTGGTCGTGGATCAGGGTGCGCGCCCGGGCGGCATCGCCCGCGTCGACCGCGGCGAGGATCGCGCGGTGCTCGTGACGGAGACGGGATGCCGCGGCATCCCATTCCGAGATCCGCGCCGCACCCGCCTGGACATACGTCTCGATGGCGGTGCGCAGACCCGCCATCATCGCGGCGATGACGGCGTTGCCCGATGCCTCGGCGAGCGCGAGGTGGAGCTGCGCGTCGAGGGCGAGGAATTCGGCGGGGGTGAGGTCGGGGGCGTCCATCGCATCGAGCACGGCGTGGGCGTCCGCCGTCGCCGAGCCGGTGGTGTCGGCCGCAGCAGCCTCGGCCAGCGCTTCGACAACTGCCGATTCGAGCACGAGGCGCGTACGCACGACGTCGTCGAGCGGGAATCCCTGCGCCGCGACCTGCAGCCGCAGGAGCGCCGACATGCCGCCGCGCGGAGTCGCGATGATGATCGCCCCCGACGTCGGCCCCGATCCCGTGCCGGTGCGGATGAGGCCCATCACCTCGAGGACGCGCAGCGCTTCCCGGACGCTCGATCGCCCGACGCCGAGCGAGGTCGCGAGCTCACGCTCGCCGGGCAGCCGGTCGCCGGGAGCGAGGCGACCGTCGAGCAGGTCGGACTCGATCTTCTCGAGCACGATCCGCCAGGCCCGTGCCGCAGGCGCCGCCGTGGTCTCGTCCACTCTGCTCCTCGTCGACTGTGGTCCGACCACAGTAGCGCGTGGTCAGACCACATGCCAACCCGGTCCGCGTCTAGGCTGACGCCATGGATCCACTCCTCCTCGTCCTCATCGTCGCGGGCGCCGTCAGCGCATTCTGCTGGATCGCATCGCTCATCACGAAGGACACCTCGTGGGTCGACCGCCTCTGGTCGATCGTTCCGGTGGTCTACGTCTGGATCTTCGCGGGGGCCGCGATAGCGGAGGGACGGGATGCCGCACGCCTGATCGTCATGGCCCTGCTCGTCACCGCATGGGGCGCGCGCCTGACCTTCAACTTCGCCCGCAAGGGCGGCTACAGCGGCATGGAGGACTATCGCTGGGCGGTCCTGCGCAAGCGGATGAGCCCGACGCAGTTCCAGCTGTTCAATCTGTTCTTCATCGTGCTTTACCAGAACGCCCTGCTGGTGCTCATCACGCTCCCCGCCCTCGTCGCATGGCAGAATCCGGTGCCGTTCACTGCCTGGGATGCCGCGGTCGCGTTGCTGTTCACGGCGCTGCTGGTCGGTGAGACCGTCGCCGACCAGCAGCAGTGGCGGTTCCACCAGGCCAAGAAGGCGGCGGGCGGCACCCTCGAGCCCGGGTTCGCCACCACGGGGCTGTTCGCGTACAGCCGACACCCCAACTTCTTCTTCGAGCAGGCGCAGTGGTGGGTGTTCTATGCGATCGGCGCGACGGCCGCTGCCGGACTCGGCGTCTGGGGCGGTTCACTGAACTGGACGATCGCGGGGCCGGCGCTGCTGACGCTCCTGTTCATCGGCTCGACGATCTTCACCGAGTCGATCACCGCGTCGAAGTACCCGGCGTACGCCGACTATCGGCGGACGACCTCGATGCTCGTGCCACTCCCCCGCCGTCGCCCACGATCCGGAGAGCCGAAGGTCGCCTGAGTCCGAGACCCACGCTCGCGCGTCAGCCGCGCGGGTAGCCGTCGGGGTTCTGCGTCTGCCAGTTCCAGTAGTCCCGGCAGGCATCGTCGATCGACAGGTCAGCCGTCCACCCGAGCTCACGTTGCGCCTTCGCCGGGTCGGCGTAGCTCGCGGCGACGTCGCCCGGCCGCCGAGCGACGATCACCTGAGGGATGCTGCGACCGCTCGCCCGCTCGAACGCGGCGATGAGATCGAGCACGCTCACCGGCTCGCCCGTGCCGAGGTTGTAGACCGCGTACCCCGACGCGGCGTGCTCGAGGGCGGCGACGTGGCCCGCGGCGAGATCGCTCACGTGGATGTAGTCGCGCAGGCCCGTTCCGTCGGGGGTGTCGTAGTCGTCGCCGAAGACGGCGACCTGCTCGAGCGAGCCGATCGCGACCCGCGAGACGAACGGCATCAGGTTGTTCGGGATGCCGTTCGGGTCCTCGCCGATGAGTCCCGAGGTATGGGCGCCGACGGGGTTGAAGTACCGCAGGCTCACGACGGCGAGACCGGGATCGGCAGCGGCCGCATCGGAGAGGATCTCCTCGATGATGCGCTTGGTCTTGCCGTAGGGGTTCGCGAGGTCGATGCCGGTCGGCGACTCCTCGGTCAGCGGCAGCTGCTCGGGGGTGCCGTACACGGTCGCCGAACTCGAGAAGACGAGCGAGCGGATGCCGGCTGTGTCCATGACCTTCAGCAGCGCGATCGTGGTGCCGAGATTGACGTCGTAGTAGCGGACGGGCTCGGCCATCGACTCGCCCACGGCCTTGAGTCCCGCGAGATGGATGACGGCATCGACGGGAGCGTGCTCGGCGACGAACCCGGCAACGGCCGCCTCATCGCGCACGTCCGCCACCAGGAGCGGAACTGCGGCACCGGTGATCGTCTCGATGCGGGCGACCGCCTCGGCGCTCGTGCCGGAGAGGTCGTCGACGATGATGACGTCGTGGCCGGCTTCGATGAGTGCGACCGCGGTATGTGCGCCGATGTAGCCGGCACCGCCGGTGAGGAGTACTCGCATGGTCTCCAGCCTAGAGCGCGAGGGCGGTCGGCCTCACATCAGCCGAGACGCCCGCCCGATGCCGTGAGATAGCACTCCGCGCACATCGACTCATACGTCACACGGTCGGTCGAGAGCTCGTCGATCGCGACCTGGTCGCCGTCGAACACGAAGCGCCCTCCGACCAGACGCGCGTTGAAGAGCGCCTTGCGACCGCAGCGGCAGATGGTCTTCAGCTCCTCCAGCGTGTGGGCGAGTTCGAGCAGACGCCGGGATCCGGGAAACGCCTGCGTCTGGAAGTCGGTGCGGATGCCGTATGCCAGCACGGGAATGCGGTCCATCACCACGATCCGCAAGAGGTCGTCGACCTGCTCGCGCGTGAGGAACTGGGCCTCGTCGATGAGAAGGCACGCGACATCGACGGCGTGCTCGTCGGATTCGGGAACCAGGGTGTCGGCGGCATCCGCGCGCAGCCGCTCGCGGTGCTCGGAGAACAGGACGCGCAGCTCGGCGTCGGGAGCGATGAGGAAGTCGACCGTGCGCTCCATGCCCAGACGGCTCGAGATCTGCTCGGCACCCTTCGTGTCGATCGCGGGCTTCGCCAGCAGCACATGCTGACCGCGCTCCTCGTAGTTGTAGGCGGCCTGCAGGAGCGATGTCGACTTGCCCGAGTTCATCGCCCCGAAGCGGAAGTACAGTTTGGCCACGAAGAGAGCGTAGTCCGGGCGATCAGCGCCCGCCGAACCCGCCGCCGCCTCCGCCGCCGCCGGAGAAGCCGCCGCCGGACGAGCCGCCCGACGAAGACCAGCTCGACCCCGAGCTCGACCCACCCGAACTCGACGAGCCACTCGAGACCGGCGTCGCGGCGAGGCGCCCGATCGCGTTCGACGCACTCGAGATCGAGTCGCTCGTGACGGCATCGAAGAGCGAGACTCGGGCGACGGATGCTGCTGCCGGCGCCGCGGCGCGGATGACGCCCACCCATTCCCGCTCCATGCCGAACAGCACCGCATACGGCAGCAGCCGCTCATAGAGGTTGACGACGTCGGCGCCAGGCGCGTTCGGAGCGTCGCCGAACGCCCGCGTGCCTGACGACACGAGGTCTGCGGTGCGCGGGGACTGAGCGGCGCGCAGCCGGTCCTCTTCGGCGAGGCGCAGATACTCGTGGATGCCGTCGAGATACGTGCGGTGCATGCCCCCGGCCAGCGTCAGCGTCGATTCCGGCATCCCGAACATCGGGAGGATGAACCCCGCGAAGAACCCGCTGGCGATCGCCGCGACGAACAGCAGGCTGCCGAAGCCGCCGAGGTCGCCGAGCACCTCGAAGGCGCCATCGCTCAAGAAGATGAGGGCGAAGCCGAGGCCGAGACCGCCGAGTTGGAAGGCTCCTCGCACGAAGTCGATCCAATCGGGAAGCTTGCTGCGGTAGCCGCGCTGCAGCGTGAAGTCGTCGATCCGCCGCACGTATGTCACCGCCCGGCTGGGCGGCTTGCGGGCGAACGAGCCCAGGTCGACATCGGCGCCCGGCTCGGCGCCCTTGCCGAACAGGGTGTCGACGACGCGCCGGTCGTCGTGCTCGAGTCCCTCGGGATCCCGCAGGATCAGCTCGAAGTCCTCGGGATCGTCGCGGTCCTCCCGCGCACGGATCTCGAGCTTGTCGCGCACCGCAAGATCGACCACGTGCGCGGCGAGCGCTCTCGCCGGGACGTCGAGGACTCCTGCCGACAGCGTCAGCGACTCGTCGTCCGGCGGTGTGTACTGCACGACGACGGGCGAGTCATCGGGATTGCGGCGCGCCGCCAGCCGCACGACGATCAGGAACACGAGTCCGCCGATGCCCGACAGCAGGGCGCCCAAGGGAATGATCCACTGCCACCACGGGTACGGGGGCGGCGGGGGCGGGGTCGGCGCGGCGAACGTGCCCTGCTCGAAGCCGACGACCACGGTGACGTTCTCGTAGGGCCCCACATCGGCCTCTCGCGCCGTGAAGCGGACGGGGGGCGCAGCATCCGTTACCGACTCCGCACCCGCCCACGCGAGATACTCCAACGGCCACGGCTCACCGTCGACAGGCCCCTCGATCGCGCACTCGGCGGTCGAGCCGGCCGGCCCCGTATAGCAGAACGTGCGCCCGTCGATGAGGCCGGATGCCGGAGCCCCCGCGACGTGGATGCGCGCCGTCACCTCGTCGAACGGCTGCGCGTGGTCGGTGCCGACCGTGTCCCAGTAGAACTCGTCGGCCCCGGTGTCTTCGTAGCGGAGCACGACGTCGCTCATCGCGTAGGTCAGTACGTAGGTCTGGGCGCCGCGCACGTACGTGTCGTCGCCGGTGAGCACGTAGACCCACTCGTCGTCGCTCTCGGTCCACCACTGAATCGGGGCGCCGTCCGCGCCGGTGACCTCGATCACCATCGTGCCGAGATCGATACCGCTGTCGATGCGCGGAAGGGCGCGGACGATGCCCTTGTTCTGATCGAACTCCGGAAAGCGGGCGACGATCGTCTCGACGGTCAGCAGGCTGCTGCGACGGCCGGCGTCGCGGGCGAGCCAGTAGTCGACCTCGAACGAGTCGAACGAGAAGTCGTCGACGGATGCCGCGACTCCGGTGCGCAGCGCTGCGACCGGGTCGGCCTCGGCGCCCCGCGCGGCGATGCTCGCGGGCTGGGCGTCGGCGGCGACCCTGGGGACGACGACGATCGCGACGACGACGATCGCGACGATCGCGACGGCGAGCACCCAGGCCCGCCATGCGGACCCTCCCCGAAGCTGCATGCCCCCACCCTAGGGGCAGGCCCGGTCAGGCAGTCAAGGCGAGCGTCTGAGCGGTCTCTGCGAGCGCTTCCTCCGCCGCTTCGGGGCGCGGGTTGAGGGTCTCGCCATAAGTCGGGATGAGATCGCGCAGCTGCGACTCCCACGTGTCGATGTGCTCGGGGAAGCAGGTCTTCATGAGGCCGAGCATGATCGAAACCGCCGTCGAGGCGCCGGGCGACGCTCCCAGCAGACCCGCGATCGTGCCGTCGGCGCCGGTGACGACCTCGGTGCCGAACTGCAGGATGCCGCCCTTCTCAGGGTCCTTCTTCATGACCTGCGCGCGCTGGCCGGCCTGGATGAGCTCCCAGTCCTCGTCCTTCGCGGTCGGAACGAAGGTGCGGAGGCTGTCGACCTTCTTGGAGTGGTTCTTCAGCAGCTCGCCGACGAGATACGTGATGAGCGAAGGGTTGTCCCACGCCACCTTGAGCATCGGCCCGAGGTTGCCGGGGCGCACCTGCGTGACGAGGTCGAGGATCGAGCCGTTCTTCAGGAACTTCGGGCTGAAAGTCGCGAACGGTCCGAACAGGAGCGATGCCTCGCCGTCGACCACACGGGTGTCGAGGTGGGGCACCGACATCGGCGGTGCGCCGACCGAGGCCTGCGAGTACACCTTCGCCTTGTGCTTGGCCACGAGCGCGGGGTTCGTCGTCTTCAGGAACTGGCCGCCGATCGGGAAAACGCCGTACCCGGAGATCTCGGGGATGCCCGAGTTCTGCAGCAGCTTCAGCGCCCAGCCGCCCGCGCCCACGAAGACGAACTTCGCGCGGATCTCGCCGGGAGTGCGGCCGATCGACCGGCGGTAGCGCACGCGCCACGTGCCGTCGTCCAAGCGCTTGAGGCTGCGCACCTCGGTGTTGGTGCGGACGTCTGCCCCACGGCCTGCGAGGTGGTCGAAGAGCTGGTGAGTGAGCGCGCCGAAGTCGACGTCGGTGCCCGCGGGCACGCGGGTCGCCGCGAATGGCTCGCCCGCGCGACGCTTCTGCATGAGCAGCGGCGCCCACGTGTTGATGACGCGGGAGTCCTCGCTGTACTCGATACCGGCGAAGAGCGGCTCCTGCTTGAGTGCCTCGTAGCGCTTCTTGAGGAACGCGACGTCCTTCTCACCGCGGACGAAGGTCATGTGGGGCGTCGCGTTGATGAAGGTCGTCGGCTCGTCGAGCACGCCGCGCTCGACGAGCGTCGACCACAGCTGCCGGCTCTGCTGGAACTGCTCGTTGATCGAGATCGCCTTGGCGGGGTCGACCGAGCCGTCCTTGCCCTCGGGCGTGTAGTTGAGCTCGCACAGCGCCGCGTGACCGGTGCCGGCGTTGTTCCACGCGTTCGACGATTCGAGGGCGACGTCGTGGAGCCGCTCGAACACCGAGATCTTCCAGTCGGGCTGGAGCTCCGAGAGGAGCGTGCCGAGGGTCGCGCTCATGATGCCGCCCCCGATCAGGAGGACGTCGACGGTTCCGGCGGGAAGGTCGCTGTCGTCAGGGTGGGGAAGCGCGGAGTCGTGCGTGTCTGTCACCCGACAATTCTAGGCGCGCGTGAAAGCGCCCCCGACCGGAGGACGGCTGTGCGGGCGAAAGTCCCGGGGTTCTTGACGACCCGGAAAGGCGTCAGGCCGTGACGCCGAGCGAGGCCGCGACGACCTCGGCGATCTGCACGGCGTTGAGCGCTGCACCCTTGCGGAGGTTGTCGTTCGAGATGAAGAGAACGAGTCCCTTGCCCTCGGGCGCGGACTGGTCGGCGCGGATGCGTCCGACGAAGCTCGGGTCCTTGCCTGCTGCCTGCAGCGGCGTCGGCACCTCTTCGAGCACGACGCCCGGCGCTGCGGCCAGGAGCTCGCGGGCGCGGTCGGGCGTGATGTCGCGCGCGAACTCGGCGTGGATCGAGAGGGAGTGGCCGGTGAAGACGGGGACGCGAACGCACGTGCCGGCGACGCGGAGGTCGGGCAATTCGAGGATCTTGCGGCTCTCGTTGCGGAGCTTCTTCTCTTCGTCGGTCTCGTTCCAGCCGTCGTCGACGAGGCTTCCGGCGAGCGGGATGACGTCGAACGCGATGGGGGCGACGTACTTCTCGGGTGCCGGGAAGTCGACCGCCGAGCCGTCGTGCACGAGGTCGAGCGTGTTCCCCTGGGCGAGGACGCCCTCGACCTGGCCGAGCAGCTCCTGAGCACCGGCCAGGCCCGAGCCCGAGACCGCCTGGTAGGTCGACACGATGAGGCGCTCGAGGCCGGCCTCGGCGTCCAGCACCTTCAGCACCGGCATCGCGGCCATCGTGGTGCAGTTCGGGTTGGCGACGATGCCCTTGCGGGCTTCGGCGATCGCGTGCGGGTTGACTTCGCTGACGACGAGCGGCACCTCGGGGTCCATGCGCCACGCGCTCGAGTTGTCGATGACGAGTGCCCCCGCCGCCGCGAAGCGCGGAGCGTGAGCGCGGCTGCCGGTTGCCCCGGCGGAGAACAGGGCGATGTCGATGCCCGCCGGGTCGGCGGTCGCGATGTCTTCGATGACGACCGTCTCGCCGGCGTACTCGACGGCGGTGCCGGCCGAACGGGCGGTGGCGAAGAGGCGCAGCTCGCGGATCGGGAAGCGCCGATCCGCGAGGATCTCGCGCATGACGGTGCCGACCTGACCGGTGGCGCCGACCACGGCGACGGAGAGTCCGGAATCTGCGATGCGTGTCATTCGGGGATTCTACCTTCGGTGGAGGATGGGCTAGCGGCCGGTGCCGGCGTGCACGACGGCATCCGAGTCGCCGTCGAGGCCGTAGGCGGTGTGTACGACGCGCGCCGCGGCGGCCAGGTCGTCGCCGCGCACGACGACGGAGATGCGGATCTCGGAGGTCGAGATCATCTCGATGTTGATGCCCGAGATGCTGAGCGCCTCGAAGAGCGTCGCCGAGACGCCCGAGTGCGTGCGCATGCCGGCGCCGACGACCGAGAGCTTGCCGATCTGGTCGTCGTGGACGAGATTCTGGAACCCGATCTCCGCCTGGTCGCCCGCGAGTGCCTTGAGCGCGATCGCCGACTCGGTCTTGGGGAGCGTGAACGAGATGTCGGTGCGGCCCGTCGCCGCCGCCGAGACGTTCTGCACGATCATGTCGACGTTCGCGCCGGACTTGGCGATCACCTTGAAGATCTCGGCGGCCTTGCCCGGCACATCGGGCACGCCGATGACCGTGATCTTCGCCTGGCTGAGGTCGGTCGCGACACCCGCGACGATCGGCTCTTCCATGTTGTCTCCCTCTTCGCCGTCGGGGAGGGTCATCCCCGGGCCGAGCACGTAGGTTCCGACGCCCGAACTGAACGTCGAGCGCGAGTGGATCAGGACGCCGTGGCGGCGCGCGTATTCGACAGCGCGGATGTACAGCACCTTCGCGCCGTTGGCCGCGAGCTCGAGCATCTCCTCCGCCGACACGACGCTCAGCTTGCGCGCCTTCGGCACCACACGCGGGTCGGCGGTGAAGATGCCGTCGACGTCGCTGTAGATCTCGCAGACATCGGCGTCGAGGGCTGCGGCGAGCGCGACGGCGGTGGTGTCGGAACCTCCACGGCCGAGCGTGGTGATGTCGCGGGTGTCGCGGTTGAAGCCCTGGAACCCGGCGACGATGACGATCGCGCCCTCGTCGAGCGCCTCGCGCAGGCGGATCGGGGTGACATCCACGATGCGCGCGGCGCCGTGGGTGGCGTCGGTGATCATGCCCGCCTGGCTGCCGGTGAACGAGCGTGCCTCGAAGCCCATCGAGTGGATCGCCATCGCCAGCAGCGCCATCGAGATGCGCTCGCCGCTCGAGAGCAGCATGTCGAGCTCGCGAGGCGCCGGGATCGGGGCGACCTGCCCGGCGAGGTCGAGCAGCTCATCGGTCGTGTCGCCCATCGCGCTGACGGCGACGACGACGTCGTGGCCCGCGCGGCGGGTGTCGACGATGCGCTTCGCGACACGCTTGATGCTCTCCGCATCGGCGACGGACGACCCGCCGTACTTCTGGACGATCAGCGCCACGATGGAACTCCCGGAAGTGCCGTCGTTCGGCACGCTGTGTGACGGGCGGGCGATCGGATGCCGCGCCCGAGGATCCATCTTACGGACGTCGTCATTCCCGGCCCGCCATGTGACAGGGGCGGGCGCTGAGCCGACGGCCGCTCAGCCCGGCGCGATCGGAGGCAGATCGCCGGCCGGCTTCGCAGTGCGCACCGTGCCCCCGGTCGCAGCGAGCCAGCAGCCGAGGATCACGAGCGGGAACCCCACGATCAGGCCCAGTGTGATCTCCTCCCCCAGGATCAGGATGCCGAGAACGATCGCGACGACGGGGTTGACGTACGTGAACAGCGGCGCTCGGACTGGTCCGACGCGCGCGATCAGCGCGAAGAACACGATGAAGGCAACAGCAGTGCACAACACGGCGAGCAGGACGAGCGCGACCGTGCTCCGGACCGTCGGCACCTCGTGCTGTGTCAGCAGCGCGATCGGCAGATAGACGATGCCGACGGCCAGCAGAGCGACCGTCACGCTGCCGAGCGCCGGGACGTCCTTCAGCTGTCGCGCCACGATGAACGGTGCGATCGCGTAGCAGACCGCGACCAGCAGCACCTCGCCGATGGCGACGAGCCCCGCTCCGCCGTCGATGGCGAGCCCCGGGCCGACGACGATCACAGCGACGCCCGCGAAGCCGATGAACAGCCCGATGGATCGCGCAGGGGTCAGCACCGACCGATCGCCGCCGCCCAGTGCGATCATCGCGGCGAAGAGCGGAACCGTCGCTACGAGCAGTCCGGTCAACCCCGATGACAGTGTCTGCTCCGCGTGGGCGAGCAGCACGAACGGCCCTGCCATCTCGATGGCGCCGAAGGCCAGCACCCAGCCGATCTTGCCGAAAGCGGGGCGGATCGCCTTCTGGCGCAGTGCGAACGGCACGAGGATGAGTGCGCCCAGCAGCGTGCGCCCGGCGACCACGGCCGCCGGAGAGTAGGAGTCGACGGCCTCTTTGATGAACAGGTACGGGATGCCCCAGAGCACCGCCATCGCGCCGAACAGGATCCATGCGCGTGTGCCGAACCGCGATGCCACTGCGTCCATCAGATCGAGCGGCGGCCCTCGAACGCGCGGCCGAGGGTGACCTCGTCGGCGTACTCGAGATCGCCGCCGACGGGGAGCCCCGACGCGAGCCTGGTCACGCTGATCTCGAGGGTGTGCAGCAGACGGCTGAGATAGGTCGCGGTCGCCTCGCCCTCGAGGTTGGGATTCGTCGCGAGGATCACTTCCTGCACCGTGCCGTCGGCGAGCCGCTGCATGAGCTGAGTGATGCGGAGGTCGTCGGGCCCGACGCCCGCGATCGGGCTGATGGCGCCGCCGAGCACGTGATACAGACCGCGGAACTCGCGCGTGCGCTCGATCGCCGCGACGTCCTTCGCGTCTTCGACCACGCAGATGAGCGAAAGGTTGCGGCGCGGGTCGCGGCAGATGCCGCAGCGGTCCTGCTCGGAGACGTTCCCGCAAACCTCGCAGAAGCGCACCTTCTCGCGGACGTCGGTGAGGAGCTCGGCGAGGTGGGAGACGTCGAAGTTGGGGGTCTGCAGGATGTGGAAGGTGATCCGCTGCGCCGACTTCGGGCCGATACCCGGCAGGCGCCCGAACTCGTCGATCAGGTCTTGCACGATGCCGTCGTACATGGTCTAGCTGAACCTCGTCGGCTGCTCGTAGGGCTCCTCGCGGATGAACGTCGCACCGAGCACCTGCCGGATGACCGCTTCGCCGTAGCGCTGCACGCCGTCGCTGCGGGTGGCGGCCGCAGGGGGCAGCGGCGGTGCGATCACCGGCGGCACCGGCGCATCGACGGCGATCTCGACCGGGGCGTCTTCGGCCTCGTCGGGGTCGACCGAGACGGCGACCTCGGCCGTCGGCAGCACCTCTCCCTCGCGCGGCGGAGCGAGGGTGGCGATGCGAACGGCGGATGCCGCGCCCGCGGCGTCTTCGGGCTCGTCATCGACCGCGAATTGACTGCGGGCGTCCGGCGCCGGGTCGGGCGGCGGCGCATCGGCGTCGGTCGGGATGGGTGCGACGGCCCACTCGGTGACGGGGGCCGCGGCTGCAGCGGACGGGCGTGGGGCGGGCGCATCGGAAGCGCGAGCGGACTCGGGCCGATCAGCGGCAGGTGCGCTCCGCGCAGGCCGGGCTTGCTTGGCGGGCGGCACAGTTGCGGGCGCGGATCTGCCGACAGGCGGTGCCGACGGGTCTTCCGGCGCCGGCGGGGGCTCGTCGTCGGGCGGCGGAGGCTCGTCGGGGTGACCCGCACCGGGCTCGTACTTGGCGAGGTACTTCACCCGCAGACCGAGCACCGCGATGATCGCCTGGCGGAGGTCTTCGCTCGGCCCCTTGCCGGCCGCCAGATGCTTGAACTTGGCGACGTCAGCCTGGCTCTGGAAGGAGAGGGTGAGCACATCGCCCGCCAGGGACGAGACGCTCGCCCCGGAGGCGAGCAGCCAGGACGACCGGCTGATGCCTTCGAGGTTGCCGAGCACCTCGGGCCATGCGTCGCGCAGGCGCTGGAGAGTCACCGGACCCGATGGCACGGGAGCCGCCGGTGCTGCGGACGGCTGCGCGGGCGTCGCGTCGGGCGCAACCACGGGGGGCGCAGCGGCAACGGGCGCAGCCACGGGGGGCGCCGCCACAGGTGTCGCCGCAGCATCCGCTCCCCGCGCCAGCACGCGCGCGACCATCAGCTCGAGCTGAAGCCGGGGCGAGGTCGCGCCGGTCATGTCGTCGAGCGTGGCGATGACGAGGTCGGCGGTGTGCGACAGCCGCGAAGCGCCGTAGGTGTCGGCCTGTCGCTGCATGCGCGCGAGGTCTTCCGCCGAGAGTCCGCGCAGCACGGACGCAGCCCCCTGACCCGTCGCCGCGACGACGATGAGATCGCGAAGGCGCTCGAGCAGATCGTCGACGAACCGACGTGGGTCTTGCCCCGTCTGAACCACGCGGTCGACCGCGGCGAACGCCGCCGCGGCATCACCCGCGCCGAACGCGTCGACGACCTCGTCGAGAAGCTCGGCATGCGTGTATCCGAGCAGCGAGACTGCTCGGGCGTACGCGACTCGCGAGTCCTCCGACCCGGCGATGAGCTGATCCAGGAGCGACAGCGTGTCTCGCGGCGAGCCGCCCCCGGCCCGCACGACGAGCGGCAGCACACCTGCCTCGACCTCGACGCCCTCGGTCGCGCACAGCTCTTGCACGTACTCGAGCATCGCCGCGGGCGGCACGAGCCGGAACGGGTAGTGGTGGGTGCGCGAGCGGATCGTCCCGATGACCTTCTCGGGCTCGGTCGTCGCGAAGATGAACTTGACGTGATCGGGCGGCTCTTCCACGAGCTTGAGCAGCGCGTTGAAGCCCTGCGGCGTGACCATGTGGGCCTCGTCGAGGATGAAGATCTTGAATCGGTCGCGCGCGGGCGCGAACACCGCGCGCTCACGCAGGTCTCGCGCGTCGTCGACGCCGTTGTGGCTCGCCGCGTCGATCTCGACGACGTCGAGCGAACCGCCCCCGCCGCGACCGAGTTCGACGCAGCTGTCGCACGTGCCGCACGGGGTGTCGGTGGGGCCGGCTGCGCAGTTGAGACAGCGGGCGAGGATCCGGGCCGACGTCGTCTTGCCGCATCCGCGCGGACCCGAGAACAGGTAGGCATGGCCGACGCGGTCGCCGCGCAGCGCCGTCATGAGCGGCTCGGTGACCTGGGACTGGCCGATCATCTCGCCGAACGACTCGGGTCGGTAGCGGCGGTAGAGGGCTGTGGTCACGCCTCCACCCTAAGCCGTGCCTGCGACAACGGAGCGGGGTCAGGCATCGGCGCCGTGCTCGAGGTCGGCCATCCCCCCGACGATCGGGATCGAGGTCGTGACGGTCGGCACCGACGCCGACAGCAGCGAGCCGTCCTCACGACGCTGATCGGCGAACTGACGCAGCGACGGGCGCCCGGCGATGACCGGCCCCTGGCCGTCGAGCGGCACCACGACCTCTTCACCCGCGCCGACGACGTAGCCCGTGCCGCGCACGCTGAACCCGACAGGGTCGCCGTCACCGGCACGCACGCGCAGCTCGTCGCGCACGATCGAGACCTCGAGGCGCGTGCCGTGCCAGTGCAGCACGAAGGCGAGTTCGGGCCAGTCTGCGGGGAGCCTCGGATCGAACGAGAGCTCGCCGAAATGGTCGCGCATGCCGCCGAATCCCGAGACGAGCGCCGTCCAGACGCCGCCTGCAGAGGCCACGTGCACGCCGTCCGCCGCGTTGTGATGGAGGTCGGCGAGGTCGACGAAGATCGACTGCCGGAAGTACTCCAGCGCGAGGTCCTGGTAGCCGACCTCGGCGGCGAGGATCGCCTGCACGACAGCCGACAGCGTCGAATCGCCCGTGGTCAGCGGATCGTAGTAGTCGAAGTCGGCGAGCTTGTCCTCGGGCGAGAAGTGGTTGCCCTGAAGGAACAGCGCGAGCACCACATCGGCCTGCTTGAGCACCTGGTAGCGGTAGATCACCAGCGGATGGAAGTGCAGCAGCAGCGGGCGCTTGTCGGGCGGGGTGTTCTCGAGGTCCCAGATCTCGCGTTCGAGGAACACGTGATCCTGGGGATGGATGCCGAGGGCCGGGCTGAACGGGATGTGCATCGCCTCGGCGGCGCGCTCCCAGGCCTCGGGCTCACCGGGTTCGAGGCCGAGTCGTTCCACCGTCTTGCGGTAGACCTCGCCGTCCAGCTCGGCCATCTCGCGCACGGTGCGTGCTGCGAACCGCAGGTTGAAGCGGGCCATCACGTTCGTGAAGAGGTTGTCGTTGACGACGGTGGTGTACTCGTCCGGCCCGGTCACGCCGTGGATGTGGAACGTCTCGCCGACGCCGTCGATGTCGCCGTCGAACTCGCCCTCGACCGAGCGCCAGAATCCGAGGGTCGCCCACAGTCGCGCGGTCTCGACGGCGATGTCGACGCCTTCGCGGTGGAGGAACTCGACGTCGCCGGTCGCCCGCACGTACTTCGCCAGCGCGAAGCTGACGTCGGCGTTGATGTGGTACTGGGCGGTGCCCGCTGCGTAGTAGGCCGAGGCCTCTTCGCCGTTGATCGTGCGCCAGGGGAAGAGCGCGCCGTGCTCGTTCAGCTGGAACGCGCGCTTGCGCGCGGCGGGAAGCATGAGGTAGCGCATGCGCAGCGCGTTGCGTGCCCACAGCGGGGTCGTGTACGCGAGGAAGGGGAGCACGTAGATCTCGGTGTCCCAGAAGTAGTGCCCCGAGTAGCCCGACCCGGTCATGCCCTTCGCCGGCACGCCCTGCCCGTCGGCACGGGCCGAGGCCTGCGCGAGCTGGAACAGGCACCAGCGGGTCGCCTGCTGCAGGTCGGGGTGACCCTCGATGCGCACGTCCGAGCGCTTCCAGAACTCGCCCAGCCAGTGGCGCTGCCGGTCGTACTGGGCCTCGATGCCCTCGGTGAGGGCCCGGTCGAGCGTGCGGCGGCACCGGTCGACGAGCTCCCGCGCCGGCACTCCGCGAGAGGTGTGATAGCTGACGAGCTTCGTGACCGTCACCGGGACGCCGGCCTTCGCCTGCACGCGGAAGACGTTCTTGGCGATGTCGGGCTCGATGAGCGTGCGCGCCGTGTAGGCGTTCTCGGTCTCGACGACGTGGTCGGCGACGACGGCGAGCGTCATCCCCGACTCGCTCGCGCGATACGAGAGCGCCGAGCGCAGCTTGTCCTGCCAGAACTCCTGCGGCTGCAGCACACGCTCGTGGATGCGCTCGGCCTTGCGCGGATCGAAGCCGGCCTTCCGCGGCGCGGTCGGCGTGCCGCCGTAGACGTCCTCACCGTCCTGCCGGTTGATGACCTGGCAGCTGATCGTCACCGGGGCGTCGGCGTTGAGCACCGTCACCTCGAGGCGCATGATCGCGAGGTGCTTCTCCTCGAACGAGACGAGCCGGTCGTAATCGATGCACACGTCCTTGCCCGACGGTGTCGTCCACTCGATGCGACGCCGCAGCACGCCGTCGCGCATGTCGAGCGTGCGGGTGTAATCGCGGACGTCGGCGACATCGAGTGAGAGCGGCTCGTCGTCGACGTAGACGCGCATGACCTTCGCGTCGGGCGCGTTGATGATCGTCTGGCCGACCTCGGCGAATCCGTAGGCCTGCTCGGCGTGGCGGATCGGGAACGTCTCATGGAACCCGTTGATGAAGGTGCCGTGCTCGTGCTCGTGGCGACCTTCGGGCTCGTTCCCGCGGAGGCCCAGATAGCCGTTGGCGACCGAGAACAGCGTCTCGGTCACTCCCGCGTCATCCAGCGAAGGCGAGGTCTCGACGAGCCGCCAGGGGTCGACGGGGAACCGGTCGCGGTCGATCATGAGACGAACTCCTCCAGGTCCTGGACGACGAGATGCGCGCCGGCATCCAACAGCACCTGCGCACCCACGCCGCGATCGACGCCGACGACGAGCCCGAAACCGCCCGCCGCCGCCGACTGCACGCCGCTGAGCGCGTCCTCCACGGCTGCGCAGCGCGCCGGATCGACGCCGAGCATCCGCGCTGCCTCGACGAAGACGTCGGGCGCGGGCTTGGAGGCGAGGTGGTCGCGCTCTGCGATGACGCCGTCCATCACGACGGGGAACCGATCGCGGATGCCCGCGACCGCGAGCACCTCCTCGGCGTTCTTCGAGCTCGAGACGACCGCGATCGTCGTGCCGGCCGCTGCCAGGACGTCGAGCAGCGCGAGCGACCCGGGGTAGGGCGCGATGCCGTCTCCGCGCAGCACGCGCTCGAAGACGACGTTCTTGCGATTGCCGATGCCGCACACGGTGTCGGCGCTCGTCGGATCCGACGGGTCGCCCCACGGCACCTCGACGTCGCGCGAGCGCAGCAGGCTCGCGACGCCGTCGTAGCGTTTCTTGCCGTCGAGGTAGTCGAAGTAGTCGCGCTCGGTGTACGCGGGAGTGATCTCCCACGCCGCGAAGAGCTCTTCGAACATCGTCTGCCACGCGTGCATGTGCACTTCGGCCGTCGGCGTCAGAACACCGTCGAGGTCGAACAGCACGGCGTCGTAAGCGGTCAGATCGGGCAGGGCGTGGGTCACAGAACCTCCCGGCGAAGGGTGCGAGATGGGCGAGCCGTCATGCCAGCGTAGTGGCGACGCGGAGGGTCTGCCGCGCGATCTCGAGCTCCTCGTCGGTGGGGACGACCAGAACGGCGATCCGGGAGGAGTCGGTGGAGATCCTGCGCACTCCTCGCTCCGGCGCGAGATTGCGGGCAGGGTCGATCTCGACACCGGCGAAGCCCAGCTTCTCCAGCGCGTGGGCGCGCACGAGCGGGGCGTTCTCGCCCACGCCGGCGGTGAACGAGATGATGTCGGCGCCGCCGAGCTGGGCGAGGTACGCCCCGGCATAGGCTCGCAGGCGGTGGACGTAGACCTGGTAGGCCAGGAGCGCGTTCTCGTCGCCCGCAGCGATCGCATCCTTGATGTCGCGATGGTCCGACATGCCGGCGAGCCCCAGCATCCCGCTCCGCTTGTTGAGGAGGTCGTCGAGGTCGTCGATCGACATGTCCGCCCGCCGTGCCAGGTGGAAGATCACGGCCGGGTCGATGTCGCCCGAGCGCGTGCCCATCACGAGCCCCTCGAGCGGGGTCATCCCCATCGAGGTGTCGACCGATCGGCCGCCGTCGATCGCGGTCACCGACGCGCCGTTTCCGAGGTGGAAGACGATCTGCTTGAGCTCGGCAAGCGGGCGGCCGACGAATCGCGCTGCGGCCTCGCTCACGAACTTGTGCGAGGTGCCGTGGAACCCGTAGCGGCGGATGCGGTGCGCGGCCGCGAGCTCCGCATCGATCGCATACGTGTACGCGTCGGGGGCGAGGGTCTGATGGAACGCGGTGTCGAACACGGCAACGTGCGCGACGCCCGCGAATGCGGCCCGCGCCGCCACGATGCCCGCGAGGTTCGCCGGATTGTGCAGCGGCGCGAGCACTGACAGCTCGTCGATCGCGGCTTCGACGGGCGGCGTGATGAGCGTCGGCTCGAAGAACCGCGACCCGCCGTGGACGACGCGGTGCCCGACGGCGACGGGCGGCCGATCCTCGAGCGAGGGTCCGTGCTCGGCGAACGCCTCGAGCATCACGCGGAATCCGGCCGTGTGGTCGGGGATCGGCAGCTCGCGCGTGAAGGTCGCCTCCACCATCGCGGATGCCGGTCCCTCGCGCCGCGGATTGGCCACGGTGTGCTTGGCACGACCGGCGCCGCCCGCACCAGCCGAGCTCTCGCCGATGCGCTCGACGAGCCCGGAGGCGAGCGTCGTCTCGGCATCCATGTCGATGAGCTGGTATTTGAACGAAGACGACCCGCTGTTGACGACCAGCACGAGACTCACGAACCGACCCCCTGCGCCTGGATGGCGGTGATGGCGATCGTGTTGACGATGTCGTCGACGAGCGCGCCGCGCGAGAGGTCGTTGATCGGCTTGTTGAGGCCCTGCAGCACCGGGCCGATCGCGACCGCGCCCGCCGACCGCTGCACCGCCTTGTAGGTGTTGTTGCCGGTGTTGAGGTCGGGGAAGACGAACACCGTCGCACGCCCCGCGACCGCGGATCCGGGCATCTTCGCCGCGGCGACCGCGGCATCGGCGGCTGCGTCGTACTGGATGGGTCCCTCGACGGGCAGTTCGGGCGCGCGTTCGCGCACGAGAGCCGTCGCGTGGCGCACCTTCTCGACCTCGGCGCCCGATCCCGACTCCCCCGTCGAATACGACAGCATCGCGATGCGCGGCTCGATGCCGAACTGCGCGGCGGTCGCCGCCGACGAGACCGCGATGTCGGCGAGCTGCTCGCTGGTCGGGTCGGGGATCACGGCGCAGTCGCCGTAGACGAGCACACGGTCGGCGAGCGCCATGAGGAAGACGCTCGAGACCACCGAGACGCCGGGCTTCGTCTTGATGATCTCGAATGCGGGGCGAATCGTGTGCGCGGTGGTGTGCGCCGCCCCCGACACCATGCCGTCGGCGAGACCGAGGTGCACCATGAGCGTGCCGAAGTACGAGACGTCGGTCACCGTGTCGGCTGCCTGGGCGACAGTCACGCCCTTGTGCGCGCGCAGCTTCGCGTACTCGTCCGCGAACTTGTGGACGTGCACGGCATCGAAGGGCGAAAGCACCTCGGCGCCGGCGATGTCGATGCCGAGCTCGATCGCCCGCGCCCGCACCTCGAACGGCTCACCCAGGATCACGAGGTCGGCGATGCCGCGCTTGAGCACGGTGCCCGCGGCGCGGAGCACCCGGTCGTCGTCGCCCTCGGGCAGCACGATGCGCTTGCGCTCGGAGCGCGCGCGCTCGATCAGCTGGAACTCGAACATGAGCGGCGTGACGACGGTCGCGCGGGCGACGCCGAACGAGCGCAGCAGCTCGTCGGTGTCGACGTTCTGCTCGAACAGGGCGAGGGCCGTGTCGTATCGGCGCTGCGAGTCGGCCGCGAGGCGACCGCGGGTGCCCATGATCCTCACCGTCGTCTCGTAGGTGCCGAGTCCGGTCGTGATGATCGGCACGTTCGAGCCGAGTCCGTCGAGCAGCCGGGTGATGGGCTCGGGCAGCTCGAACCCGCCGTTGAGGACGATGCCCGAGATCGAGGGGAAGGTTCCCGACGCGTTCGCGAGGAGCGTCGCGAGCAGCACTTCCGAGCGGTCGGCCGGGATCACCACGACGGCGCCTTCGAACAGCCGCGGCAGCACGTTGACCATCGACATCCCGGCCACGACCACCCCGAGTGCTTCCCGCGTGAGCCGGTCGGGGTCGCCCGCCAGCAGTTCGCCGTCGACCGCGCGCATGATGCCGCGGATCGACGGTGCCACGAGGAACCGGTCCTCGGGGATCGCCCAGATCGGGATGCGCGATTCGGCTGCGCCGGGGACGGATGCCGCGACCGCCCGCGCGATGGCGTCGATCGTCTCGGCCGAGCGGTCGGGGTCGGCGCGATTCGCAACGACGGCGAAGAGCTCGGCACGGCCGTGGGCGAGTTCGGCCAGCGCGAGATCGGCGATCTGGCCCATCTCGGCGGGAGTGCGCGGGATCGACGAGCCGAGCTGCTCGGGCTGCCCCTGCGCGGCCCGACCGCCGATGACCAGCAGCACCGGCGCACCGAGGTTGGCCGCGATGCGGGCGTTGTAGGCGAGCTCGGCGGGACTGCCCACGTCGGTGTAGTCGCTGCCGACGATCACCACGGCGTCGCACTGCGCCTCGACCGCCTTGTAGCGCTCGACGATCGTGGCGAGCGCGGCCTCCGGATCGTGCCGCACATCGTCGTAGGTGACGCCGATGCACTCGTCGTAGGGCAGATCGACGCCGTCGTGGGCGAGCAGCATCTCGAGCACGTAGTCGGGCTCGACCGTGGATCGCGCGATGGCGCGGAACACCCCGACCCGGGGCGTGGCGTGACTCAGCGCCTGGAGCACTCCGAGGGCCACGGTGGACTTGCCCGAGTGCCCTTCCGCCGACGTGATGAAGATGCTGTGCGCCACAGCGACAGCCTATGGGCCCGGGTTACGCTCCGGGGATGACCGACCCCCGCGCCGGAAGAGATGTCCCCGATCACCGCGGCCGCACCGGACTCGATCGCACCGGCCGCGACCTCGATCGCAATCCCGATGTGCGGGTGACGGATGTCGAGCTCCTCGCAGCCGGCTGGCACGTGCTGCGACGCACCACGCTGGAGTACCGGGCGCCCTCGGGCCGGTGGGAGACGCAGCAGCGCGAGACCTACGACCGCGGCAACGGGGCGACGGTGCTGCTCTACGATCCCGACCGGCAGACCGTGCTGCTGACGCGGCAGTTCCGCTACCCGGTGTACGTCAACGACCATCCCGACGGGATGCTGATCGAGACCGCCGCCGGACTCCTCGACGACGACGATCCGGCGACCGCGATCCGGCGCGAAGCCGCTGAGGAGACCGGCGTCGAGGTCGGCGAGCTGGAGCACGTGTGGGACGTGTACATGAGCCCGGGATCGGTGACCGAGCGGATCCACTTCTTCGCCGCAGCCTACGACGGCTCGCTCCGAGACTTCGACCGCGGCGGCCTCGCTGAGGAGGGCGAGCACATCGACCTGCTCGAGCTCGACATCGACGTCGCTCTGGACATGGTTCGAGACGGCCGCATTCAGGATGCGAAGACCATCATGCTTTTGCAGTGGGCGGTGCTCGACGGGCCGTTCACTCGATCGGGGCGCTGACTCCCCGGAAAATTAAGACTCTCCGCGAACCCGGCAGAGCCTGGTTACCCTTGCTACGTTTCCGTCCTGGGGGAGTTGGCCTGGATGCCGCCTCGCGGAGAGCTGACGCAAGTCTAACCGCTCTCGCGCCGCCGCCGATCACTCGGCCAACGCGATCGCCTCGACATGCTCCTCCGACGCGATGACGAGCACGCGCGGTGCCGAGACGTCTCCGAGCGCCTCCAGGAAGACCGACAGCTCGGGGACCGCGCCGGGCTCGGCCGTCCGCCACACCGTCACCGGCGCTCCCGTGGCGCCTCGCAGCGCGGCGGCGAGCTCGGCCGGGTCGCCCGGCGCGACCAGGACGATGCGGCCGATCAGCTGCGTTCGCGCGGCGGCGGGCGCGAGCGCCCGGTCGCGTCGCCAGATCGCGAAGTGGTAGCCGAACACGAGGGCTGCAGCGCTCAGAAGTCCGAGCGGAACGCGAATGTGCTCGACGAGCCCGCGGTCCGCCGGCGCGAGCAGGAACTCGAAGACGCGGTAGCCGATGAGCAGAACCGTGACCAGCCCCACGATCGCGCTGGCGCCGAACACCGCGACGAGGTAGACGCGGCGCGCGGGGCTCGCTGCCTCGTCGGCGTCGATGGGGCGCTGCGGCCGCCACGCAAGCCACCACACGGGTCCGCCGACGACGAGGGCGCTGACGCCGCCGTAGAGCAGGATGCGCGGGTCGTCATCGACGAGCACCGCGGTGAGAGAAGCAAGCAGTGCGTTGACGATCACGCCGAAGCCGCTCGCAGCGAAGACGAGGCCGATCGCCGACACCACGAGGCGCCCGGCGCGACGAGCGGCGGGGGCTCGGCCGGCGAGGACGCCGCCGAGATGGACCCATACCAGCCCGCCCACAAGCGCAGACGCGATGGCCGTGTCGAGCGACGCGAGCGCCTGAACCGGCGGCTCCCCCGTGAAGAGCACCCGCAGCACGATGTGCAGCACCGTGCCGACACCGATGACGGTGGTCGCCGCTGCGGCCCCCAGCAGGATCGCGAGCAGCACGTTCCCGAACATGCTCGCGTCGTCCTTCGCGCGGTCGCGCACCCAGTGCCACCACCACACGAGAGCGCCGATCGCAAGCCAGATGAGCGCCTGCAGCACGGCGATCGCCCAGTGCCGGGAGCCGATCATGCTCATCGTCACCGTCGTCAGCGCCTCGGCGATCAGCGCGGCCAGAGCCGTGATCATCGCCGCGGCGCCGACCGCCAATCCATAGACGGCGGCGAGGTCGATCGGCAGGAGGTGCAGGCGCGTCGGCGCGGTGCGGGGGCTCCGCCACATCCACCGATGCCAGACCCAGACGAATGCCCACACGACGGCGGTCGCCAGCGGCCCCGGCCGGAACTCGCCGTCGACGGCATCCGACGCCGTCGATGCGAGCGCCGCCGTCGCGGTGATGAGCGCGGTGAGGTACATGAGCGCGACATACAGCGCCCACAGCAGCGATGCGCGCTCGTCGTCCCGCGCAAGCAGGCGCCGCTGCCACCACCACAGGAGCCCCGCCAGCGGCACTCCGATGAGCGCGAACGCGAGCGACAGCGCGAGCCCGGTGTCGCCGCCGGCGAGCGATCGCCCGGCGCCGAGCACGCGCTCGAGCAGTCCGCTCACGCCGGTCGCGCCGATGGCGACGAGGGCGAACAGGATGCCGAGAAGGATGAGGCGGCGCACGACCGTGCCCGCGCGAGCCGTCGACGTCGGCCCCGCGCCCGACATCACCGCGCTCCTTCGACGCAGAGCGCCAGCTGCCACGGTGCGAACTCGATGAGCCAATCGCCGCCGATGCGGCGCAGCTCGAACTCCTCGTCGCTGTCGTACTCGTCGCTCCCGAGCAGTCCCGACCCGTACACCTCGGTGACGATCACCTCGACCCGGGCGGTGTCGTCCGCCTGGCTGGTCGCAACGAGCGTCACGCGCGTGTCGTCCGCGTCGGGAGCCAGGCGCTCGCACGCATCCGCCACGTCGGGCACGAGGTAGGTGAGGGCTTCCTCGACGTCGCCGTCGACGACCGCCTGCGAGTACAGCTGAACGACGCCCTCGGGACTGTCGGGATCGTATTCGGGCGGCGCAGAGCGCGCGAGGACGGCGACGAGGGCGATAACCACGACCAGCCCGATCGCGGCGAGGAGCGCGATGAGCGGCACACGGGATCGTCGGGCGTCGTCGCTCATGGTCACATCATGCACCTTGTCGGCGGCTCGACGCCGTCGATACGGCGCCGATCCCGCCCAGCACACTCCCAGACCCACGACGACGCTGCGGTTGTTACGATCGACGGGTGGGCGACGGTGCCCGCACTCACCCGCCGATCCGCCCGATCCAGGCGGTCCGAGGAGGTCGCACGTGGTCGATATCGCGCTGACGGATGCTGCACCCGATGCGTCGGGGGCGCTGACCGCCGAGGGCTTCGCGCGCACGACCGACGCGATCCTGGCGTCAGTGGGCCGCGTGATCGACGGCAAGCCCGAGGCCGTGCGCAGCGCGCTGGTGTGCCTGCTCGCCGAGGGGCACCTGCTCATCGAGGATGTGCCGGGTGTCGGCAAGACGATGCTGGCGCGGGCACTCGGGGCATCCGTCGACGCCACCGTCCGCCGCATCCAGTTCACGCCCGACCTGCTGCCGGGAGACGTGACCGGCGTGAGCGTGTTCAACCCGGTCGATCGCGAATTCGAGTTCAAGTCGGGAGCGATCTTCGCCAACATCGTCATCGCCGACGAGATCAACCGCTCCTCACCCAAGACCCAGTCGGCTCTGCTCGAGGCGATGGAAGAGGGACAGGTCACCGTCGACGGGCGCACGCACATGCTCCCCGAGCCGTTCTTGGTCGTGGCGACCCAGAATCCGCTCGAGATGGAGGGCACGTACGCACTCCCCGAGGCTCAGCGCGACCGCTTCATGATGCGCATCTCGATGGGGTATCCGGACGCACAGTCCGAAGCGCTCATGCTCCGCCAGCGCGAGACGGCGAACCCGCTCGACGAGATCACGCCGGTGGCCACGGCCGACCAGATCACCGACCTCGTCGCGTGGGCGCGTGCCGTGCACGTCTCACCGCCGATCGAGGACTACGCCGTCGCTCTCGCGCACGCCACGCGCACGCACTCCGATCTGCGTCTCGGCGCCAGCCCTCGCGCGACGCTGCAGCTCGTGCGGGCGGCGAAGGTGTGGGCGTCGCTGGACGGCCGCGGCTTCGTGATCCCCGACGACATCACGGCACTGCTCGTCCCCGTCTTCGCCCACCGCCTCATCCCGACGCGGTCTGCGGGCGGCGCACGCGCGCGGAACACCGCGGAGGCGATCGCCTCGATCCTCGAGCGCATCGCCGCGAACGTGCGCGTGCCGATCGCCGCGCGCCAATGAGACGGTGACGGTACCGCGATGAGACGCCTGTGGCCCCTGACCGTGCGAGGTACGGGCGCGCTCGTCCTCGCTGTGGTCTGCTTCGTGCTCGCCGGCGAGATCGGCGTCGTCGAACTGATGTACTTCGGCATCCTGCTGCTCGCCGTCGTCGGTGCGAGCGTCGCGTCGCTCTACCTCACCCGACGCTCCGACAGGGTCACGCGTTCGCTCTCGCCCGACGTCGCGACGGTCGGGCGCGAGGCGCTCGTCTCGGTGCGGGCGGGCGTGCGCACCGCCGTTCCGACGCCTCCGGGCACCTGGCACGACGCTCTGCCGAAGGGGCTCTCCGGAAGAGCCGAGGGCGTCTTCCCGGCGCTGGGCTCAGGGCTCCGGCGCAGCGAACGCGTCGTCGACCTTTCGTACACCGTTCGGGGTGTGAAGCGCGGCATCCACTCGATCGGGCCGCTCCGGGTGCGAACGAGCGACCCCTTCGGTCTGGCCAGGCGCAGCACCGTTTTCGGCGAGCGCACCTCGGTCGTCGTGGCACCGGCGATCGTCGACCTGCCGCCCCTCACCGATTTCGCGGGCGCTGCGGGCGGCACCCTCCACACCACGACCAATCAACTCGGGCAGGGCGCCGACAACCTCGTCGCGCGGCCCTACGTGTCGGGCGATTCGATGCGCCGCATCCATTGGCGCGCGACCGCGCACCGCGACGAGCTGATGGTGCGGCAGGAGGAGCAGGAGTCCACCCCCGAAGCGAGCGTCGTGCTCGATCTGTGCGTGCTGCGGTGGTCGGTCGAGGCGATGCAGGCGCCGGGCGCCGACCCCGGCTTCGAGACCGCGGTGTCGGTATGCGTTTCGGCCGTCGCACGCCTCGTCCACGACGGGTACGCGGTGGAGGTGATCGACACCGAGGGCACCGTGCTCGTCGAGCGCATCGACGGCGGAGACATGGTCGAGGTCGAGGCCCTGCTCACGCAGTTCGCCACGCTCACCGCACGCCGCGACGACAGCCTGGCCAAGCTGTCGCGCCTGTTCGCGGGAGTCATGACCGGACCCGTGATCCTCATTGCGGGGCGCTTCGATCCGGCCGACGCCGCCCTCATCGGCCCGGTCGCGCACCACAGTGCGCTGCCGATGCTGATGGCGGTCGCACCGGTGGGCGACGCGCTCGATCGCGCAGCCGACCACGGCTGGCGCGTCGCCGCGATCGATCCCGAGGCCGACATCGCCGTGGCGTGGTCGAGTGCCGTCGGCCGGGGTGTGAGTCATGTCGTCGGCTGAACGGCGCGCCGCGACTCTGCGAGGCGGCGAGTGGGTGCTCGCCGTCGCCATTCTTGCGGCTCTCGTCGCCGCGCTCCTCCCCGTTCTCGGCGTGGTCGAACCCGGCGCGTGGCTGCTCGGCGCCGTCGTCCTCGCCGCCCTGATCCTCGCCGCTGGATTCATCGCTCGAAGTTTCCGTCTGCCCGCCGTCGCCGTGAGCCTCATCGAGGCGGGTGTGTGGGTCGGGTTCATGTCGATCGTGTTCTTCCGCGATTCGGCGATGCTCTGGCTCATCCCGACGCCCGAGACCGTGCGCGCGGTTCCGGGTCTGTATCAGGACGGCGTCGACGAGATCGTTCTCGGAGCCGCTCCCCTCGAGTCGACGGTCTCGCTGTCGTTCTTCATCGTCGGCGCGATGGGCCTGCTCGCGATCATCATCGACCACGTCGTCGTGACGGCGCGGATGCCGCTCCTCGCGTCGATCGGGATCGTTGCGGTCTCGCTGATCCCGGCGATCGCCGTGCCCACCGACGTGGATGTGATGGCGTTCGTCTTCCTCGCAGCTTCGATCCTCTTCCTCATCCGACTCGAGACGCGGTCCCGCGAGAAGCCGCTCGAACGGGACGCCGAGCGCAGTGCGGGCGTGCCTGCGACCGCGATCGGGATCGGCGCGATCGCCGTCGTCATCGCCGTCGTCGCGACGCCGCTCTTCCCCCAGCCGATCCTCCGCGCCGGCTCAGGACTCGGCCCGGGCCACGGAATCGACGCGACGCTGCAGCTCGGCGACGACTTGCGGCGACCGCAGGAGGTCGACGTGCTGCTCGTGCGCAGCGACGCCCCGACCTCTCCCTACCTGCGCGCGACGACGCTGTCGCGCTTCGAGGGCGGGGTGTGGGAGCCCGATCGCGTGCGCACCGTGCCCCTCGAAGCCGACTACGCACTCGGTCCCCTCGACCTCGACGCCGACATCCGCATATCGGTGTACACGACGAGCATCGAGGTGCTCAACCTCAACTCGACCTACCTGCCGGTGTCGTACCCCGCCGTCGCGGTGACGGGACTCGACGGCCGATGGGGCGCTGTGCCGTACAACCGCACCGTCATGTCTCAGGCGGGCTCGACGCAGGGACAGACCTACGAGGTGGTGACGAATCAGCCTCGACCCACGCTCGAGCAGATCCGCGCCATTGACGCGGTCGCCGCCGACGCGCGCGACGAGACGACCGAGCTCCCCTCCGATCTTCCGGCGAACATCCTCGAGCTCGCACTCGAACAGACGGCCGGCACGACCAACGACTACGACGCGCTGGTGAAGCTGCAGAGCTGGTTCCGCGGCGGCGCGTTCCGCTACTCGCTCGAGGCGCCGGTCGAAGACGGCTTCGATGGTTCGGGCGCCGAGGCGGTCGGACAGTTCCTCGAACGGCGCGAGGGGTACTGCGTGCACTTTGCATCGGCGTTCGCGCTCATGGCACGCACGCTCGAGATGCCGTCACGCATCGTCGTGGGCTACCTTCCCGGCACGGCCAATGGCGAGATCGTGGACTCAAAGCCCGTCTTCACGGTGAACAGTTCACTGGTGCACGCGTGGCCCGAGGTGTACTTCGAGGGCATCGGCTGGATTCCGTTCGAGCCCACCGCAGGCCTCGGCAATCCGACCTCGTTCTCCCCCGCTGCCGCGCTCCCCGGTCAGGCCGGTGACCCGCAGTCCCCCACCCCCGGAGCGACGCCGACCCCCACGTCGACGCCCGGGGCGAACCCGAACGACCTCCTCAACCCGCGCGACGACGAGGCATCCGGACCGGCGGTCGGGGCTGCCAACCCCCTGCCGATGGCGGGTGTGGTGATCGGCATCCTGTTCCTGCTCGCACTGCCCGCCGTGTGGCGCGAGGTACGTCGTCGTCAGCTGCTCTCGGCCGCGGCCGGCGGAGACGCCGCATCGGCGTGGACGATGGTTCAGGACGCCGCGATCGACGTGGGCATCGCGGTGCCGGCGAGCGAGTCGCCGCGGGCTTTCGCCGCGCGACTCATCGACGAGGGAGCCCCGCCCGATGCCGTCGCGGTGCTGCTCACCGCCATCGAGCGGGCGTCGTATGCTCCGACGGCCGGCGGGCGCGACTTCTGGCTGGGCGATGCGACCGGGGATGCCGCGACCGCAGTCCGCGCCACGCTCCTCGCCGCCGCACCGCCGTCTCGGCGCGTGCTCGCGGTCATCGCTCCGAGATCGCTCATCGTGCGACCCGGCAGCGTCTACGCCGGGGGCGGCACTGCGGCAAAGGCACCGACCAGGTCGGGGTAGGATGTCTACGGCCCTCCGGGGCCGTGGAGGATTCGCCTAGTGGCCTATGGCGCACGCTTGGAAAGCGTGTTGGGTGAAAGCCCTCAGGGGTTCGAATCCCCTATCCTCCGCCACACCGATCCCGTGTCTTGATGGGATTCTTCGTCCATCGATTCCGCGTGACGGCTTCGTGCTTCGGCATTCCGCGGCCCCGAGACTCCGCCCTGGCCGATCGCTGATTCACTGAGGTGACAGCAGCAGCGGTGCGCAGCGCGGCCTTCCGAGCGATCCTCGTGCATCGTTCCGCCATTAGATGAGTCCGTATCGCGTCTCTATCACGCCGCTATGTGCCGTTTGCGTGCGTATAGATTGCTGATAGGATGCCTCAGTAAGTGCCGACACCGTCAGGCATTGAGCTCACCGCCTCGCGGAATGCGGAGCGGCAGCGGCTCCGAACGAGCAGACCGATAGCCTCGCCGCGCCTGCCATCCCACCAACCATGGAGTTGTCACTTTGCACACTAAGAAGTCCCGAGCCGTCGCTGTCGTCGCGCTATCCTCCGCGCTCGCGCTGGCGGCGTCGCCTGCTCTGGCCGCGACCAGCCCCTACCTCACCGACTTCACCGGAGTCACGATCGACACGGCGACGGAGCCGCTTGCCGACTCCTGGCGGATGACCGGTGGCTACGACGCCACGATCACCGACGGCTACGACCCGGCGCTGCGGGTCACCAACGCGGTGACGTCCGGCAGCTTCGGCGACCAGCTGTTCAGCCCCACCCTCGACCTCCCGGCTACCGAGTCCGGAGCGGCGAGCACCTTCACCGCGTCCTTCGTGCTCGAGCCCGTCGCGTTGCAGCCCGGCCTGCGGGTGACCGTCAGCCCCGACAACGGTCAGGGCGGTCGCGGTGGCTTCCTCGCGATCGAGCACACGACGACCGGTCTCAACCTGGTGACTCAGGGGTCGTCCTTCGACGCTGCAGGCGAGCTCCGCTGGGACACCAAGGTGGTGGCCAGCGACCTGGACGTCACGAAGCCCCATACCGTGAAGCTCAAGCTCATCAAGAAGCCTGACACGAAGAAGTCGACCAACAACGACGTCTTCTCGGTCCAGGTCGACGGCAAGCCCGTCAAGAACACCACGTTCGAGGCCTACTACGAGGCAACCGGCGAGGGCGACTACAAGACCGACACGCTGCTGTTCCGTTTCAGCGGCGTGGCGCAGCCGAGCCTCGTCGCCGGCGACGGCCTGCTGATCGACGACGTCAGCATCGCGACCTCCTGACCCGACGCAACACCCCGCGAACAGGAGGGCTCACCGATACGGTGAGCCCTCCTGTTCGCGGCATTGCGGGTACCGTCATGGGTATGCCGCGCCCGTATGGAGAACCTGTTGAGGTAGTCACCGAACCCATCCCCGCCCAATCACCGTTCATCCCCTCGGATGCGAAGATCGTCGTCGGAGTGGTCGCACCGGCATCGCCCGGCCCGATCCCGATCGTGTTGCTCCCCGGCTTCGAGTACCGGATGCGCGAATGGCGGCATCCCACCACCCACGAGATCCATTGGCGGCTCGAGCGCAGGAAGTCGACCTTGCCACCTGGCGACTCCGACGACTGAGACGCTCAGTACGCACCCGTCGAGTGAGGACCTCGAGTAGGAGCGCATCGTCACGAACGCGGCGCACTCGACGGGACGTTCGACCCATGTCGCGTCCGCGCAGCCGATGAGACTCAGGATCACCGGTCCAGCGAAGGAAGCACGCCATGAACGCACTCGTCGTGTATGAATCCATGTTCGGCAACACCCGCACGATCGCAGAAGCCATCGCCGATGGGCTCAGGTCTGCGGGAGTCGATGTCACCGTGAGCCTCGCCTACGACGCTCCCGCCGATCTCAGCGACTACGCGCTGGTCGTCGTGGGCGCCCCCACACATGCACACGGCCTTCCCCGCACGACGTCGCGCAACGAGGCCGTCGCGTGGGCGGCGGACCCGGCCAAGAATCTGCTGCTCGAGCCGATGGCTCAGGCCACCGGCGTGCGCGAGTGGCTCGCGCGCATGATGCTCGTCGGCGATCCCCACTTCGCCGTCTTCTCCACACGCGCGGACATTCCGTGGATCTTCTCCGGCGACGCATGCAAGGCCATCGCGAAAGGACTCCGCAAGCGCCTCGCGCAGGTCGACAGCCACTCCGACTTCCTCGTCGGGCTCGACAATCGGCTCGTCGAGGGCGAGGAGACTCGCGCCCGCGAATGGGCGAACGGACTCGTCCCGCTCCCGATCGCCTGAGAGCGGACGTCGATTCGATGACCGTGCCTGCGGCCCCTGTCGCCGAACCCGTGGGGACGAACCGCGCCGCGGCCGGTGCGATTCGTGCCGCAACCGTGATTCGGCGATTCCCCTGGGTTGCGGCCACCGTAGGGGTAGCGATACTCGGCGGCGCGCTCTCGCTCAGCGCGGGTCCCGCGACAGGCGAGCGGATCGTGACGGCCTACGTGATCCTCATGGCCGCTCGCTCCGCGTGGGCGATGGTCCGGATGCTGCGCACCGGCGCATTCGGCGTGGACATCATCGCCGTGACGGCGATCGTCGCCGCCGTTCTCGTCGGAGAGACATGGGCAGCACTGGTCATCGTGCTGATGCTCACGACGGGACAGGCACTCGAGAGCTACGCGGAGCACCGCGCGCGACGAGACCTGACCGACCTGCTGGCCCGGAACCCGCAGATCGCGCACCGCGTGCGACCCGACCGAACAATCGAGGATGTGGGGGTCGGCGACATCGTTCCCACGGATCGGGTGCTGGTCCGGGCGAACGAGGTGGTGCCCGTCGACGGCCTCCTCATCGACCGCTCAGGCGTCTTCGACGAATCCTCGCTGACCGGTGAGAGCCTGCCCGTGGACAAGGTCGCGGGAGACGAAGTCCTCAGCGGGTGCATCAACGGCTCGGCATCCGTCACCCTCGAGACCACCCGCACCGCGAAGGACAGTCAATACCAGCAGATCGTCGCCCTCGTCGAGAGCGCCGCGAACAGCAAAGCCCCCATGGTGCGACTGGCCGATCGCTTCGCGCTGCCGTTCGCCCTCGCCGCCTACGCGATCGCCGCGCTCGCGTGGTGGCTCTCCGGCGACCCCGCACGCTTCGCGGAGGTGCTGGTCGTGGCGACGCCCTGTCCGCTGATCATCGCCGCCCCCGTGGCGTTCATGGCCGGCATGAGCCGATCCGCTCGCGACGGCGTCATCATCCGCAGCAGCTCGACTCTCGAGAAGCTGCATCGCGTGCGCGCGTTCGCCTTCGACAAGACCGGAACGCTGACCCGAGGAGAGCCGGCCCTCGTCGAGGTCCGCACCGAGGACGACCGGTCGACCGACTCGCTGCTTCGATTCGCCGCGTCCGTGGAATCGAACTCGACGCACACACTGGCGCGGGCGATCCTGAGAGGCGCGAGCGATCGAGGGATCACCCTCCTCGAGTCCGAAGACGCGGAAGAGGCGACCGGACGCGGCGTCACGGCATATGTCTCAGGGCGCGTCGTCGCGGTCGGCAAGCGGGACTTCATCGATCGACACGTCGGACGCGCCATCGCTCGCGCGGAGCTCGCCAGCGGCGAAATGGCGACGTACGTGGCGATCGACGCAGAGTTCGCGGGGGTGCTCGTCTTCCGCGATGAGGTCCGAGCGAATGCCGCGACGACGGTGGCTGCTCTGCGCGCGGCCGGCGTCGACGACGTGGCGATGCTCACCGGGGATGACCGTGCGACCGCGGATCACATCGCCGCCGAGGTCGGCATCATCGACGTCCACGCGAACTGCCTGCCGATCGACAAGGTCGCGTTCGTCTCCCACGCTCGGAAGCGCCCGATCGCCATGGTCGGCGACGGCGTCAACGACGCGCCGGTGCTCGCGGCGGCCGACATCGGGATAGCCATGGGCGCCCGCGGCGCGACCGCCGCCAGCGAGGCAGCCGACATCGTCGTGCTTCCCGACGACATCGGACGGATCGCGGATGCTGTCACGATCGGCCGACGCACGGTCGACATCGCCCTGCAGGCGATCTGGATCGGCATCGGGCTCAGTCTGATCCTCATGCTGCTGGCTGCATTCGGCCTCGTGCCCGCCATCGTCGGCGCCTGGCTGCAAGAGGCCATCGACGTCGTCGCCATTCTCTGGGCCCTGCGCGCGACGCGCACGCGGCTTGCATGAGATGGGCGCGCGACGCACCGACGATCACGTTCGACCACCGAGAATGGTCCGCGCGCTCGTATCCGGTCGCAGGTCCAGGCGCCGGAGCAGCTGCGCGTTGAGCGCCACCACGATCGTGGACAGCGACATGAGGATGGCGCCGACCGACATCGGCAGCACGAACCCGAACGGCGCGAGCACACCCGCTGCGAGAGGTACGGAGATCAGGTTGTAGCCGGCCGCCCACCACAGGTTCTGCTTCATCTTGCGGTAGCTCGCGCGGGAGAGCTCGATCACCGAGAGCACGGAGCGCGGGTCGTCACTGGCGAGGATGACACCGGCCGAGGCGATCGCGACGTCGGTGCCGGCGCCGATCGCTATGCCGACATCGGCCTGCGCGAGCGCCGGTGCGTCGTTGACGCCGTCTCCGACCATCGCGACCTGTCGGCCCTCGTGCTGCAGCTCAGCGACCTTCGCGGCCTTGTCCTCTGGTCGAACCCCGGCGAAGACGCGATCCACGCCCAGATCACTGCCCACGGACTGCGCGACCGCTTCGGCGTCGCCGGTGATCATGACCACCAGGACTCCGAGCCTGTGGAGGGCATCGACAGCCTGGCGCGACTCGGGGCGGATCTCGTCGGCGAGCTTCACACCCCCGATCACCACGCCGTCGCGCACGACGTGGAGGATGATCGCGCCCTCCTCACGCCACTCCGCAGCAGCGGCGACCTCACGCACCCCCGATTCCTCGAGCAGGCGTGGCCCGCCGACCCGGATCTGCCGTCCCTGCACCATCGCGACGACGCCGACCGCGGGCGAGGATGAGAATGCGGATGCCGTGCTCACGGCGAGTCCGCGGGTTTCGGCCGCGCGCACGATCGCCTTCGCCAGCGGATGCTCGCTGTCGGCCTCGGCGGCCGCCGCGAGGGTCAGGATCGCGTCGACGTCAAGGTCGCCGACTGCGACGACGTCGGTGACCGTCGGTTCGCCCTTCGTGAGCGTGCCGGTCTTGTCGAAGAGCACCGTTTCGATCGAGCGCATGCGCTCGAGCGCGAGCCGGTCTTTGACGAGCACTCCCCCGCGGGCCGCGCGTTCGGTCGCGATGGCGACGACGAGCGGGATCGCGAGACCGAGCGCGTGAGGGCAGGCGATGACCAGCACCGTGATGGTGCGGACCACGGCGGCGTCGGGGTCGCCGAGCAGCGTCCAGACGATCGCCGTGAGCGCGGCGGCGACGAGCGCGAACCAGAAGAGCCATCCGGCTGCACGATCGGCGATCCGCTGAGCGCGCGATGTGGAGTTCTGCGCCTCGGCGACGAGCCGCTGGATGCCTGCGAGGGCGGTTTCGTCGCCGGTGGCGGTGACCGCCACACGGAGTCCGGAGTCGGTGGCGACCGTGCCCGCTGTGACCGCGTCGCCGATGCCGCGTGTGACGGTCCGAGACTCTCCGGTGACCATGGACTCGTCCATCTCCGCGCGCCCGTCGACGATCCTTCCGTCGCCCGGCACGCTCCCGCCCGGTCGCACGACGACGACGTCGCCGACCCGAAGTTCGGAGGGCGACACGGTCACGACCTGATCGCCGTCGACGCGTTCAGCCTCGTCAGGCAGAAGCGCCGCGAGCGAATCCAGCGCCGACGTGGTCTGTGCCAGCGACCGCATGTCGATCCAATGGCCGAGCAGCATGATCACGATCAGGAGGGCGAGCTCCCACCAGAACTCCAGCTCATGATCGAGGAGCCCCAGACTCGCGCCCCAGGAGGCGACGAAGGCGACGGAGATCGCGAGGCCGATCAACAGCATCATCCCGGGCGTTCTGGCTCGCAGTTCACCGACCGCGCCTGCGAGGAACGGACGGCCGCCCCAGAAATACATGACCGTTCCGAGTACCGGCGAGATCAGGTTCACCCCGGGGAACTCCGGCAGCGTGTAGCCGATCAGCATCGCGAACATGCTCGAGAATCCGACGACCGGGACGGCGAGGATCAGGTTGATCCAGAACAGGCGCCGGAACTGCGCGACGTGGTCGGCGCCGTGGCCCGCATGGGCGTTGTGCCCGCCGTCGTGAGCCGCCGGCGCGGCGTGATCTGGGTCGCCGCCGGCCATGTCGTGAACCGCGTGTGGATCGGTCATGGCTCGAGCAGCTCCTGCATCGTGGCGATCTCGGCAGTCTGCGAGGCGATGATCTGCTGGGCCAGGGCGAGCACATCGGGGTCGGCCCCGTCGTCGAGCTCGTCTTCGGCCATCTCGATGGCGCCCACGTGATGCTCGATCATCTGCTCCAGGAAAAGGCGCTCCGCCGCTGTGCCCTCCGCGGCATCGAGAGCCGCGATGTCGTCGTCCGACATCATGCCGTCACCGTGGTCCATGCCGCCCATCCCGCCCGAGGACGGCATGCCCCAGTCATCGAGCCAGCTCTTCATCAGCTCGATCTCGGGGCCTTGGGCCTCCTTGATCTGCTGGGCGAGATCGAGGACGCGCTGATCGACGCCCTGCTCGGCGAGGATCAGGTCGCTCATCTCGATCGCCTGCTCGTGGTGCGGGATCATCATCATCGCGAACATCGCATCCGCGGCGTTGGACTCTTCCCGGGCAGCGGCGGGTGGCGACGACGAATCGCTCCCGTACCCCATACCCGGCATCCCGTCGCCGTTCCCTGCGTTCATCGTGCAGCCGGCGAGCGCGAGCGCGATCACCACCGGCGCGGCCGCGAACGCGGCCTTGCGAGTCTTCTTCATTTCCTCTGTCCTTTGAGATCGAATCGGTGAATCTGCCCGGAGCGCGGGCAGGGCGCGATCCCGGCGTCGATGACCGGGATCGGCTGCCATCACGTGCGACTGATCGAAAGGTATGCGAGAGAGGGCGGCCTCGGAGGGGGCAGGACGACCGCGCGCAGGAAGCGTGCGACGGTACCCGATCCACGAACGCGGAGGAGTGCGGGCTTCACGCGAGAGACCAGCAGGATCGTCACCAGGAGGCCGAGGACGCACGCCATGAACATCGCGTGATGCGAGCCGCTCGAGCCGCAATCGGCGCAGCCCTCGTCACCGTGCGTGTCGGGAGTCGCTGCCTCGGCGTGCAGGTGGTCGGCGTGCACAGGATCGACGTGCGCCGTCACCGTGGCCGTCGAGACGGCGACCGAGTGCTGCGCGTGCGCAGTGGTCAGCGTGTGCATTCCCAGCAGGCCCGTGATCACGAGCGCGGCGAACAGCACGGTGAGGAGCAACGGGCGGGAGACCACCGGTTGCTGCGATCGCCGAACGAATTGTGCGCGCATAATGCCTCAGAAACCAGAGTACCCCTATGGGGTATTCCTTGGTGCCCTGCGACGATAGTCGGAGAGGTCAGCCCTGACCGTTCGCGACGCTCCGCCGTTCGATCAGCACGGTGGCGCGCCACTGCCCGGCGTGCGCGCCCTTCTGTGACCGCGCGATCCGCTCGCGCGTGCCCACGATTCGAAAGCCGGCAGACTCATGCAGCCGGTGCGGCTGCCCTGGCACGGATGCCTGTCACGAGCAGCATCCGCCGCCCGAGCCGGGATCCGTGGAGCAGACGCCGGTCGCCGGAAGCACCAGGTCGACCTGGGCCGCGGATGCGGTGTCGCCCGCGATCCACGCGGCCACGGAGCGGACCTGTTCGTAGCCGGTGGCGAGCAGGAAGGTCGGCGCGCGGCCGTACGACTTCATGCCGACGATGAAGAAGCCCTGCTCCGGGTGAGTCAGCTCGCGGAAGCCGTGCGGTTCGACCGTGCCGCACGAGTGCACGTTCGGGTCGATGAGCGGCGCGAGACGCTTCGGCGCCTCGACGATGTCGTCGAGCTCGAGTCGCATCTCGCGCAGCATCCCGAGGTCGGGGCGGAACCCGGTCGCGTTGACGACGACGTCGGTCGCGTGCGTCACGACCTCGCCGCGGCGATGCCCGATCAGTTCGACGCCCTCTGCCGATCGGCGCCCGCGGATGATCTCGAACCCGTCGACGACCTCGATCTCGCCACGCTCGACCGCGCGGTCGACGCGACTGCCGAGGTTCGCGCGGCCGATCAGCTCGTCGTCGGGCGAGGACGACACGCGGACCGCCTGGGCGTTGCGGATGAGCCACGTCACGCTCGTGCCGGGCTCTTCACGCGCCAGCTTGACGATCGCAAGCAACGTGTTCGCCGCCGAGTGCCCCGCCCCGACCACCGTCACGCGGCGGCCGGCGAACCGCGAACGGTCGCGGCCGAGGACGTCCGGCAGCGCCGGGGTCACCCGATCGGCGATATCAGCCATGCCGAGCAGCTCGAGTCCACTCGAGGACAGCGGGTTCGGTGAGCGGTAGGTGCCCGAGGCGTCGATGACCGCGCGGGCGACGATATCGTCGGCACTGCCGTCCGCCGCGCGGGTGCGCAGCACGAACGGCGTCGCGGCGCGTGCGCGGGTGCGCGTGCGATCCATGCCCTCGCGACTGACGCCGATGACCTCGACACCGGTGCGGATGCGCGATGCGATCGCGTCGAGCTCTGCCAGAGGTCCGACGTACTTCTCCACCAGTTCCGACCCCGTGGGCGCGCGCTCCGGATCGGGCAGCTCCCAGCCCTGCGCTTCGAGCAGGCGTCGGGATGCCGGATCGACGAGGTGCTTCCACGGCGAGAACAGCCGGGTGTGTCCCCACGACCGCATGCTCGACGCGACCTGATCGCCGGCTTCGAAGACGACGAAGTCGATCCCGCGCTCGACGAGGTTCGCCGCCGCAGCGAGACCGATGGGCCCCGCGCCGATGATCGCCACCGGCAGCGTCGCCGTACGATCGTTGTGGGTGATTCGCGGGGTCAGATCGAGCAGGGTCACAGCATCCTCCGGAATATCGATGAACTTCGATGTTCGATTCTGTATCCGTCTATCGATGAATGTCAATATCGACTATCATCGATGCATGCCCACGATGCTCCCGGTCACGGACGTCTCTGCCGACGCGTGCTGCACGTCACTCGTACGCGAGCCGATCACCGCCGCCGAGGCCGAGCAGCTGGCGACGACAATGAAGGCCCTCGCCGACCCCGCACGACTGCGTCTGCTGTCGATCGTTGCGGCCTCGGCGAACGCCGAGGCGTGCGTGTGCGATCTGATCGATCCCGTCGGACTCAGCCAGCCCACGGTCTCGCATCACCTCAAGGTCCTGACGACCGCCGGCTTCCTCACGCGCACCAAGCGCGGAACGTGGGCCTACTACGCGCTGGTCCCAGGGGCACTCGACCGCATCTCGCAGGCGCTCGCGCCGTGAGCCGCACCGTGCGCGCGGTCGCGGGTGAGTTCCTCGGCAGCGCCGGACTCGCCGCAGTGGTCGTCGGCTCGGGCATCGCCGCCCAGCGCCTCTCTCCGGGAGACGTCGGCCTGCAGCTCCTCGAGAACGCCTTCGCGACCGCCCTCGGTCTGGGCGTGCTCATTCTCGTGTTCGCGGCGGTCTCGGGCGCGCACTTCAACCCCGTCGTGACGCTTGTCGACATCGCGCTGCACCGCAAGAAGTGGTCGACGGCAGCGACCTACCTTCCCGCGCAGGTGCTCGGCTGTATCGCCGGCGCGGTTCTTGCGAACCTGATGTTCGCGGCGCCCGCGGTCACGTGGAGCACCACGGAGCGCTCCGGGTGGCATCTGCTCCTGGCCGAAGCGGTCGCGACAGCGGGCCTGATCCTCGTGATCTTCGCGCTCGTACGCACCGGGCGATCTCATCTGGCCGCGCCGGCGGTCGGCGCATACATCGGCGCGGCGTACTTCTTCACGTCGTCGACGAGCTTCGCGAATCCGGCCATCACGGTCGGGCGCATGTTCTCCGACACGTTCGCCGGCATCGCCCCGGCTTCGGTGCTGCCGTTCATCGGGGCACAGCTGGTCGGCGCGGCGCTCGGGTGGGCACTGGTGCGCCTTCTCTTCCCCGCAACTGCCCCGCAGCGGGTCGCTGCGGTCGCCTGACGCGCCTGTCACCGACGGGCTCAGGCCTCGAAGTCCTCAGGTTCGACCTCGTCCAGGAACTGCTTGAACTCGTCGAGGCTCGCCGCCGCGTCGTTCTCGGTGAGCACGTCGGGAACGCCCGCCTCGGTCATCACCGCGTCGGCCACCCAGATCGCCGCGCCCACGCGCGACGCGAGGGCCACGGCATCCGAGGGTCGCGCGTCGACGATGCGATCGCCGAGGGCCGTGGCGAGCGTGATGTCGGCGTAGAACGTGCCGTCGTCGATGCGCGAGATCTCGACTCGCGTCACCTCTGCGCCCAGCGTCTCGAGCAGAGTTCGCATGAGGTCGTGGGCGAGGGGCCGTGGCACAGCGGCCTTCTCGACGGCGACGAGGATCGAGGTCGCCTCCATCTGCCCGATCCAGACGGGAAGCACCATGCCGTCGCCGGGGATCTCGTCGATGGGCTTCAGCAGGAGGACGTGCTGGCCCGAGGCATCGAGCGCGACACCTGCCACGCGCACCTGGACCATCACGCCTCCTCGTTCCCTTGTGGCCATCGTAGGCACGCGACGGGTCTGACGACAGGAGGAATGGATGCCGCGGGGGTACCGTTGCTCTGGTCATGCAGCGCTTCGGAACCCTCTCGTTCGGTCACTACGGACCCCTCGGGGGTGGACGTCAGCTCACCGCGGGCGACTCGATGCGCCAGGCGATCGACCTGGCGCAGGGCATGGACGACCTCGGGGTCAACGGAACGTACTTCCGAGTGCACCACTTCGCCCGGCAGCAGGCCTCGCCCATGCCGCTCCTCGCCGCAATCGCCGCAACGACCGAACGCATCGAGGTCGGCACCGGTGTCATCGACATGCGCTACGAGAATCCGCTCAATCTCGCGGAAGAGGCGGCCGCCGTCGACCTCATCAGCGACGGGCGGCTCGCGCTCGGCGTGAGTCGCGGGTCCCCCGAGACCGTCGTGCGCGGCTACGAGGCGTTCGGCTACACCGGCTCGGACGACCCGCGCGGGGCAGACATCGCCCGCCAGCACTTCGATCTGTTCCTGCGGGCGATCGAAGGCGAGGGGCTCGCCGAGCGGGATGCCGCTTCGCCTTTCGGCGGCGGGACGGGGATGCAGCGGATCGAGCCGCACTCCCCGGGGCTCCGCTCGCGCATCTGGTGGGGCGCGGGCAATCGGGACAGCGCCGAGTGGGCAGGGCGGATGGGCGTCAACCTCATGTCGTCGACGCTGCTCACCTCGGCTGACGGCCGCCCCTTCGACATCCTGCAAGCCGAGCAGATCGATGCGTTCCGCGCCGCCTGGCGTGCAGCCGGGCACGCGGGCGAGCCACGGGTTTCGGTGAGCCGCTCGATCTTCCCGCTCATGACGGCCGAGGACCACCTGTACTTCGGCGGCAGGCAGGACGGGGATCAGATCGGCGTGATCGACGGCATCCGCTCGACGTTCGGCAAGACGTACGCGGCCGAGCCCGATGTCCTCGTCGAAGAGCTGCTGGCGGATGCCGCCATCCAAGCGGCCGACACCCTCATGCTCACGATCCCGATCCAACTGGGTGTGGAGTTCAACCTGCGCGTCATCGAGGCCTTCGCCACCCACGTCGCCCCGAGTCTCGGGTGGCAGAGCACACGCGCCTGACCGCGCCCTGATCAGATGCTACGCGCCAACGCCGCGAGGTCGACGCCGGTGAGGCGCTGCGTCGTCCACTCGTCCATCGGCGCCGCGGCGAGAGAGCGGTAGAACGCGATCGCGGGCGCGTTCCAGTCGAGGACCGTCCATTCCAGGCGCGAGTATCCCCGCTCGACGCACAACGCCGCGAGCGACGCGATGAGGGCCTTGCCGTAGCCGCGCCCGCGCTGCGCGTCGTCGACGAAGAGGTCTTCGAGCCAGATCCCGTGGCGCCCCGTCCAGGTGGAGTAGGTCAGGAACCAGATCGCGATGCCGACGATCTCGCCGTCGCGCTCGACGACATGCGCGAACGCGCGAGCCTCGGGCCCGAACAGCGTCTCGGTGAGCGCCTCGGCCGTGTTCTCGACGGCGTCGGGTTCACGCTCGTAGACGGCCAGGGCGTGGATCGACGACAGGATGCCGGCCTCATCGCCCGGTCGGGCGGAGCGCAGCAGGGCACCATCGGGAAGGGTTCTGAAGGTGGGCGAGGTCACTCCACGAGCGTAGTCACGCCGAGCCACTCCGCGAGTTCTGCGACCTCGGCCCGCACCGCGTCGGCCTCGTCGGGTTCGAACGGCAGGAACTCGTGCAGTGCGTTGATGCGCAGGATCTCGCGGCCGCGATCCACCTCGGCGTCCAGCATCCCGACGAATCGGTCGCCCATCAGGATCGGGTGCGCGAAGAAACCGTAGCGCCGCTGGGGCTTGGGCTTGAACTGCTCGAGGACGTAGGTGAACTCGAAGATCTCGGTGAGGCGCGGGCGATCGGACAGGAAGCTGTCGTAGGGGTTGAGGAGCGCGACGCGGCCGCCGGCATCGTCGTCGATGGCGGCGAGCGCGGCAGGATCGACACGGAACTTCCACGTGCTGCCTTCTACGGTCGCCGGTTCCCCGGCATCCCCCACGAGCGACCACGGCGACTTCTGCTTCGCGATGCCGACGGCCTGCAGTCGGCGCTCGTCGAGCAGCCGTGCCGCTTCGTCGTCGACGTACTCCGGCAGGTCCGCCGGGTAGACGCGCTCCGCCAGTTCCCACCGGCGATGGCGTCCCTCGCGCCCCGAGATCGCGACTTCGCCCTGTCGCATGAGGAACTCGAGCATGTGCGGCACCTGGTTCGACCCCGACCATCCGTCGGGCGGACGGCTGACCTGCGCGGTATCGGGGATCTGGGTCGCCAGGAGCGGGCCTTCGGCGCGCAGGCGTGCGAGCACATCAGCGCGAAAGCGGTCGTTCGCCGCGAGCCAGTCGCGACTGCTCTGCCGACGCGGCCACCGGCGCATGATCGGGCGCATGAGCGGCAGCAGGCTGATCGGACGGAACGCGCCGTCGTATTCGAACAGCTGCCGGTCGAGTTCGACGGCCTTCTGCAGCTGTCCAGCCTCGTACGACCACCCGATCCGCGACCACAGAACGGTCTGCTCGCATGGCGCGATCGTGGCGGTCGGGTCGATCTTGATGTACCCGAGCTGCTCGGCGACCTCGACCACGTCGCCGGGTCGCACCGCGTCCAGCAGCTGCGCTCTCACCGCGATTCGGCGGGCCTCGTCGCGCGTGAGGCGGTGGGTCACAGCCCCACCATCCGGGTGCTCTCCTCCCACAGTCGTTCGGCGACGGCAGGGTCGCTCGCGACGCGCGCGGTGCGGGCGGGTCGATTGTCGGCGTAGTACTCCCCCGAGATCCACGTCTCCCCGGGTGTGCCCTCGGCGAGCCAGGTGAGGCGCGAGCCGCCCTTGTCGGTCGAGATGAGCATTCGCTTGGCGAGGGCGTTGTGGTACAGGAATCGCCACGCCCCCTTGGCCTCCGCGGCGAACGCCGTCGCAACCGCACCCGGATGGAACGCGACGGCCGAAAGCCCGGCATCGTGGAAGCGGTGGTGCAGCTCTTTCGTGAAGAGGATGTTCGCGAGCTTGCCGTTGCCGTACGCGGTGCTGGCGGAGTAAGAACGCTCGCCCTGCAGGTCGTCGATGTCGAACCGCGAGAAGCGGTGCGCGGCGGCGCTCGAGGTCTGGATGACCGCCGCGCGGCTCTCGATGAGCCGGTCCAGCAGCAGGTTCGTGAGCAGGAAGCCGCCGAGGTGGTTCACCTGGAAGGTGAGTTCGAAGCCGTCGCGCGTAACGGTGCGATCGGCGAAGACGCCACCGGCGTTGTTGGCGAGGACATCGATGCGCGGGTACGCGGCGAGGAGCGCCGCGGCGAGGTCGCGGACCTGCGATAGATCGCCGTAGTCCACGACGAAGGATGCCGCGCCGAGCTCGGCGGCCACGGCGCCGGTCTTCTGCGGATCACGTCCGACGATGACGACGGTCTCGCCCGCTGCATGCAGCTGCCGGGCGGCGGCCGCGCCGATCCCGTCGCTCGCGCCGGTGATGACGATGGTGCGTGGCATGGCGTCCTCTCCTATCGGATCAGCGTATGCCGTGTGACGGCTGTCGGCGCCCGGGCCTATCTTCGGCACGTGCGTCATGTCGCGTTCCTGCGTAACGTCAACCAAGGTCAGCAGGGCCACCCGTCGACGGACGACCTGCGACGGGCTTTCGCTGAAGCGGGCTGCACCGAAGTTGTGCCGTTCCAGAGCAATGGCACGGTCGTGTTCGAGGCGACCGACCCTGAGCAGGTTGTCGCCGATGCCGTGGCTGCGCTCGCCGCACGATCAGGAACCGAGCGTGAGGCATTCCGGATGCCGATGCACGATGTCGTCCGTCTGGTCGAGGCTCACTCTGCCGAGCCCGACGCACAGCGGCGCGAGCTGACCCTCCACGGCGGGTCGGCCATAGATCTCCGCGGCGCCGCGAACGTGCGCGAAGCCGCCCGCCGGCGCTGCGTCATCGCCGAGACAGGCGAGGGGTGGGCGGTTTCGATCAACGAGCGGGATCACGAGAGCAACGCGACTCCCACGCTCGAGCGGATCACCGGCCTCCCGGCGACGTCTCGCGGTCTGCCGACGCTGGTGCGGCTGGTCGCTCGCTTCGGGTGAGATCTCTCAGCCCGAAAGCGATGAGGGGCAGTGCGGCTGGTCGCCGCACTGCCCCTCAGAGAGACTCGTCGCTTACGGGGCGACCGGAGCCTGAGCCGTGAACGTGTAGGTGCCGGTGTGGCCAACGAGGTCGGCGAAGCTCACCGTGATCGCCTTCTCGCGGTAGTAGATCTTCGTGAAGGTGGTGCCGTTGCCGTACCAGCCCTGGCCGAGCGTGGCACCGTCGACCTGTTCGCTGAAGGTCAGGGTGACGGCGGTGCGGCCGCCCTCCTTCGCCTCGTACGCCTGCGCGATGGAGGTGACCTCCGGCGCGACGGTGTCGAGCACGAACTGGAACGTCGAACTGTTGCCCGCGGTGTCGAACACCGTGATCGTGTTCGCGCCCTGGACGGCGTTGTAGTTGCCCGCGTTCAGGTCGGACCACTTGCTGTTCGTGCGCTCGTACTTCGTGCCGTTGGCGACCACGTAGTCGACCTGGCCGACTCCGGCGTCGGAGAGCTTGAAGCTCGGGACCGAGGTGTAGATGCCGTTCACGACCGTCGCTCCATCCTTCACCGTGATGGTGGGAGCCGCGGTGTCGAGGATGAAGCTGAACGTCGCGCTGTTGCCGGCGGTGTCGAACACGGTGATGGTGTTCTCGCCCTGGACCGCGGCGTAATTGCCTGCGTTCAGGTCGGACCACTTGTCGTTCGTGCGCTCGTGCTTCGTGCCGTTGGCCACGACGTAGTCGATCTGGCCCACGCCGGCATCCTCGAGCTTGAAGCTCGGGACCGACGCGTAGATGCCGTTGACGACCGTCGCGCCCGCCTTCACCGTGATCATGGGAACCACCGTGTCGATCTCGACCGGGAGGTTGCCCGTGACCGCGATGTTGCCGGCGAGGTCGGACGCGTTGTAGCGCAACACGTACTCGCCGTCGGGCAGGTTGACGGTGGCGTTGTGTGTCGCCGCCGCCGCACCGGCGGCCGACGACGAGGTGCTCTTGAGGAGCACGCCGTTCTGGTAGACGTTCACGGTGAGACGGTTCAGACCATGGTCATCGGTCGCGTCGAGCTGGATGCCGAGCGACGCGTTGCTGACGGGGTTGCCGTCGGCCGGTGCGATCAGCGTCACGACGGGCTTCACCCGGTCGATCACGACGGGGTAGGTCTTGCTCGTCTGGTTGTTCGAGTCATCCCATGTGCTGACCTTGAGCTGCGTGGCGGGGCCGTCGGCGAGGGCGTCGGTGTCGGCCGTGAACGCGAAGTCGTTGGTGTCGAAGAACCACTGGCCGGACTTCTTCGCCCACTTGCCGTTCTCCAGCTGCTGGATCTCGACATAGGCCTTCGCCGGGTTCGCCTCGATCTGCGAGAGATCGAACGTCTGTGTGCCCTTGACCGGGCCGAAGGCTGCGTCCGCGAGAACGGGAGCGGTGGTGTCGGCCTCGACCTCAGGCTCGGTGACCTCAGGCTCGGTGACCTCAGGCTCGGTGACCTCGGGCTCGGTGACCTCGGGATCGGTGACCTCGGGATCGGTGACCTCGGGATCGGTGACCTCGGGCGTCGAGCCGTTGCCGTTGCCCTGGCCGTTGCCGTTGTTGCCGTTGTTGCCGTTGCCATTGCCGTTGTTGCCGTTGCCGTTGCCGTTGCCGTTGTTGCCCTGGCCGTTGCCGTTGTTGCCGTTGCCCTGACCCTGGTTGCCGTTGCCCTGGCCGTGGTTGCCCTCGCCGTGGTTGCCCTGGTTGCCGGCGACACGAGCCGCAGGCGCTGCCTCGACAGCCTCATCGGCGACGACGGTGGTGGCCGTCTCGGTCGTCTCGGTCGACGCGATCGACTCGAGGCCCGCTGCGGCGGCCTTCTCGCCCATCTCGGGCGCAACCACGTTGGCTGCGACGACGGCGACCGGAGCACCGATCAGTGCTGCAACGGCGATGGCGACGGACACACTCTTCTTCGACATTCATTCCCCTATAGGTATGCGAGCGCGCGACAGCGCACCGCGACATGCGTCCCGTCTCCCCAGTGGCGACAGGACAGCCCTTCAAACCACGCGGCCGGCGTGATCGCACGGCCGCAGATGATGGACTGGCCCCGGCAGCGCTTGCGCGCACCCGAAGCTCATCGGCTCAGGTTCCATCGTTTCATGGGGCACCGACATCGAACGAGTCGCGAGATGTATTCGTCTGAATCTTTCAGAAAACCTGAGGTACGGACTTCTCAGTCCGGTGGCAGCACGAGAGGCAGTTCGCGCTCGGCATCCCACCACTCGGTCCACCCGAGCCGGTCGAAGAGCCCGTCCAGCAGCATCCCCGTGAATCCCCACACGAGGTGCTCGCCGCGCGCATGCCGCACAAGGAATCCGGGCCCGCGCCACTCTTGCCCGTCGCGGCGGATCACCGTCACACCGCGGTTCGACGGGTCGAGCAGATCGGCGACGGGCGCGCGGAAGACGGCGGCCGATTCGCCCTCGTCGACGACGCGCACCGGCGACGGATGCCGCCACCAGCCGAGCACCGGCGTGACGACATGCCGGTTGAACGCGAGCGGGACCGTCTCGAGCTCGCCCAGCACCTCCACCCCGGCCGGGTCGAGACCGGTCTCCTCCTGCGCCTCGCGGAGCGCCGCTTCTACCGGCCCGGCATCGCCCGGGTCGATACGTCCGCCCGGAAAGGCGACCTGCCCGGGATTCGACCGCAGCGTCCACGCCCGCTCGAGAAGCAGCACGTCGAGGTCACGTGAGACCACCTGAGCGCGGGGATCGTGGTCGCTCGGGATCGAGTCGAGCACTCCGAAGAGGATGAGGACCGCCGCGGCCCGTGAGTTCGCCGCCGTCGGCAGGTCGGCGAACGCCTCGAATCCGCGTCCACCCCGCCCCTCGCCCACCGCTGCGGCGAGTGCGGACAGCTGCGCGCGGGCACCCGGCGAGACAGGAGGACGAGACATCGATTCAGGCTACGCCCACGCTGTCTGCACAGCCCCACCGCCCCGCGCGGTGCAAGCTCCTGTCGCGGCACCGTCATCCGGCCTAGCATCCGTTTCATGGGGCGAGACGACGAGCGCGACGATTTCGACTTCAGCAACGACGCCACACAGCTTTCCAGCCGCGATCTGGACGGCCTTGCCGACTACCTCGAGGAACACGAGCGCGGTGTGAGCCGACGCCTGGTCGATGAGATCCCGCCAGGCCTGCGGATCCCCCGGATCGTCCCCGACCTGCGCCGCGTGCGGCCGTCACCCATCGAGGGGGCCCCTACGACCCTGACCGCTTTCCTCGGCATCGCAACCGGCGACCTGACCCCCGTGCGCGTCGACGGCTGGAAGCAGTACACACAACGGTGGCCCGACGACACGCCGCTCGCATCCGCCGTCGAGGCCTACTTCCGCGGCGGCGGTCAGTCGGCATGGATCGCGCCGCTCGCGAAGCTCACCCCCGAGAACGCCTCCGACGCGGCCGCAGCCCTTCACCGAGATGTCTCGCTCGTCGCGGTCGTCGACGACCCGGCTCCGGCACCCGAGATCGTGGCCGCCGTCTCGGCCGCCCTGAGCGGGAGGCGCGTGATGCTCCTCGTCGAAGGCCCGTGGACGGATGCCGCGACCGCCCGGTCTGCCATGTCGGGCGACCCCGCGACAACGGTCGGCGCTGCAGGACCCGACGTCGCGGTGTACTGGCCGCGCGTTCGCGTGCCGTCTCCCACCGGCGTCCGCTCGATCGCTCCCCTGGGTCCGGTCGCCGGCGCCATCGTGGCAGGCGATCTGCTCGCCGGAGTCTTTTCGGCGCCCACCGGCAGTCGCGGCGCGTTGCCCGGGGCGCTCGGACCGGTCGTCACGGCGACACCGCCCGAGATCGCGCAGCTCAATCCGCTCGGGCTGAACGTGATCCGCGAACTCCCGGACCGTGGGGCGATGGTGTGGGGTGCGCGCACACTCACGACCGACCCCGAGTGGAGGTATATCTCGGTGCGGCGCGGCGCTCATTTCATCACAGCGAGCATCGAACGCGGGCTCACGTGGACCGCCTCCCAGCCGAACGCGGAGCCGCTGTGGGCAGACGTGCGACGCGAGGTCGACGGGTTCCTCACGAACCTCTGGCGTTCGGGCGCGCTGTTCGGCCAGAAGCCGAGCGAGGCGTTCTTCGTACGCTGCGATCGCACGACGATGACCGAGACCGACATCGCCGAAGGCCGCCTGATCTGCATGGTCGGGTTCGCACCGTTGCGGCCCGCGGAATTCATCGTGCTGCGCCTGACCGCACGCACCGCTGTGCAGCCGTAGCCGCGCGATCGACTCGGGAACTCCAAGCCGGCTCCCAGCTTCACGGGACCAAATCGGGTGCGGCATCCGTTGTCATGGAAGCACCGAGACATCGGCGCTCGTGATCGACGAAACTAGAGGCACGACTCGCAACGAGGAGCACGTCATGACCATCGACACCGGAACCATCACCCAGAACCCCGACACGGAGACCGCCGTGCTCGCCGGCGGCTGCTTCTGGGGGATGGAGGATCTCATCCGCCGCCAGCCGGGTGTGCTCGACACTCGCGTCGGCTACACGGGTGGCTCGAACGACCACGCCACCTACCGCAATCACCCCGGTCACGCCGAGGCGGTCGAGATCGTCTTCGACCCGACCGAGACGTCGTTCCGCGACATCCTGGCGTTCTTCTTCCAGATCCACGACCCGTCCACGCGTGATCGCCAGGGCAACGACATCGGCTCGAGCTACCGTTCCGCCATCTTCCCGCTCTCGCCCGAGCAGGAGCGGGTCGCCCGCGAGACAATCGCCGACGTCGACGCCTCGGGACTCTGGCCCGGCAAGGCGGTCACGCAGATCGAGCCCGTCGGCCCCTTCTGGGAGGCCGAGCCCGAGCATCAGGACTACCTGATTCGCTACCCCAACGGCTACACCTGCCACTTCCCGCGTGCGGGCTGGGTGCTGCCGAAGCGGGCCGACGCGACCGCGTGAGATGACCGCACCCGAGGCGGGCTGGTACGACGACGGCACCGGCAGGCAGCGCTGGTGGGACGGATCGCGCTGGAGCGGGCAGTACATCGATCTGCGCGAACGCGACGTCGAGCTTCACAGTGACGCGTCGGCACCGCTCACCTCGGGGGCCGCGCCCGGTTGGTACGACGACGGGCGCGGCCGGCAGCGGTGGTGGGACGGCGCCGGCTGGACGAACGCAGCGAAGTTCAGCGGCGAGGAGCAGGTGCTCGCCGGCGTCGTCGTCGACGGCAGGTGGCTGCACTTCGGTGTGGCGAGCGAGCCCGTCGCCGGGGCTCGGGCCTCCGTCGCCACGGGCGCCGAACTGCTCAAGCGCGGGCGTCTCGGCAGCGCCGCCACTGCCAGAGCCCTCCTCGCGCCGTCGGGGCCGATCACGCCACGGCTGCTCAAGCGGTCGGTCGACCCGGCGTCGACCTACCTCGTGGTCGAGGTCGCCGGGCAGGTCTGGCTCGCCTTCGTCGGTACGGCTCAGGATGCCGTGGCCACCCGGTTCGCCACGTGGATCAACACCGTCGCGGAGTACTACCGCTATCGGTGACAGTCGGGCGTGCTAGGGTGGATACCGCCCACTCGGGTCATGCGTCGATTCCCACTGCCTCACTGTGGAGTTGCAGACAGCCTGACGCCCGGAACGTCGTACCGACGTCCGCCCCCATAAACTTCGACTACCGCGCACGAGCGTCTGTACCGCCGCGCAACTCCTGAAAGCCCTCTTGACCTTCGTCACCCTCAGTACCTCTTCGTCACGACCGCCGCTTCACTGGCGTCAGGCCGACGACGACGTCTTCGTCGCGACTTCCGCCGGCGAGTATGCCGGCTTCGTCGGCGTCACGCCGCTCGGCTTCGAGGCGCACACCGCCCGCGGCGAAGACCTCGGCGTGCACAGCACGCGCGAAATCGCCTCCTCGGCTGTCGCGGCCGCGATGACGCGTCCGGCACCCATCCCTGCGGGCTCCCCGCACCACATCCGTCCGCTCCGCACACAGCGGCGCGGCACCCCTGGTCGCTCTCGCGGCCCGAAAAACAAAAGGAAAGACACGATGGCCACTGGCACCGTGAAATGGTTCAACTCCGAAAAGGGCTTCGGCTTCATCGCCCCTGACGACGGCGGCGCCGACCTGTTCGCGCACTTCAGCGCGATCACCGGCGAAGGCTTCAAGGAGCTCCGCGAAGACCAGAAGGTCGAGTTCGAGGCGGAGCGCGGCCCGAAGGGCATGCAGGCCGCCAACATCCGGCCGCTCTGATCTTCCCGTCGGCCGGGGTGACCTCGTCACCCCGGCCGACGCACCTCAGAGCTATCCGCGCCGTCCGCCGACCCCGGCGAACAGCGCGTGCAGCAGCGGGATCACCGCCGCTGCCATGAGTACCGTGCCGAAGACCACGTCGTCGGCACGCAGCAGGACACCGCCCACGAGCAGTCCTGCGAACAGGATCGCCGACACGATTCGTCGGCCCGTGCGCTCGAGGCGCGCGATGCGCCGATCGAGCTTGGGTGAGTCGACCGCGAGCCTGCCGTCTTCTAAGCGCGTCGCGAGATCATCGATCCGCTGCGGCAGTCGCGCCACGACGCCCGCGACCGAGACCGCCTGTTTGGCGAAGGCCTGCACGACGTTGCCGCTCTCATCGCGAATGAGCTGACCTGCGTAGGGCTCGACGGCATCCCAGATGTTGAACGCCGGGTCGAGCGAACTGCACATCCCCGACGTCAGCGACATCGCCCGGATGATCAGCAGGAAGTTCTCCGGCAGCTGGAACGGCAACGATCGCACGACGTCGCCGAACTCGAGCGCGAACGCGCGGAACTCCCGAGGGTCGACCTCCTGCAGTTCGGCGAAGCCCATCCCGCCGAACCGGGCGAAGAGCTTCGTCATGGCGCGTTCGAGCTCGGCGGTATCCGCCGACGGCAGCAGCACGCCCACCTCGCGGATGCCGTCGACCATCCCCTTGCCGTCGCGTGATGCCGCCGCGATGAGGATTCGCCGAAGGCCTCGGCGCAGCCCCTCGGGCACCTCGCCCATCATGCCGAAGTCGATGAACGTGAACCGCCACTCGCGGCCTCCCTCACCGTCCGCGATCGGCGTCACGAAGATGTTGCCCGGATGCGGATCGGCGTGGAAGAACCCGTCCTTGAAGAGCTGATCGAACATCACCGCGGCGAATTCGCTCGCGACCAACGCCGGGTCGATGCCGGCAGCACGCAGGCCCTCGACGTCGTTGATCTTGATCGCCGTGACGTCCTCGAGCGTCAGCACGCGACGCGTCGTGCGCTCCCACACGATCTCGGGCACCGCGACGCGCGGGTCGTCTGCGAAGTCGCCCGCGAACCGCTCGGCACTCGCAGCCTCGTGCAGATAGTCGATCTCCTCGAGACTCGTATAGGCGAACTCCTCGACGAGGGCGGGCATGTCGACGCGGTCGGCGACGAGACGCACGCGGCTCAGCCACACAGCCACCCGCCGGAGTGCCTTGAGGTCGACATCGACGACTTCATCGATGCCCGGGCGCTGAATCTTCACGACCACGTCGCGGAGTCCGGTGTCTTCGGCATCGGCATCCGACAACCGTGCGCGGTGGGCCTGACCGAGGGATGCCGCCGCCAGGGGGATCTCGTCGACGAAGGAGAACGCTCGATCGAGGGACACTCCGAGCTCGGCTTCGGCGAGAGCGCGGATCGCGGGGAACGGCACCGCCGGGACCTCGTCCTGCAGCCCTTCGAGCTCTTTCGTGATCTCGGGCGGCAGCACGTCCAGCCGCGACGACATGAACTGGCCCACCTTGATCATGAGCCCGCCGAGATCGACCGCCAGCACATGGAAGCGCTGAGCGATGCGCGTGAGCCGCGCCGCACGCCCGCGCGCGGACAGGCGCGCGAGGCCGAGTCGGGGCAGGAACAGCTCGTACCACCAGGCCTGGATCATGTATCGCGCCGCGAACCGCAGAATCCTGCGGTAGCGGGCGCGCATGTTCGAGGCGCCGGTCATGAAGTCTCCTCGCAGCTGAGAGCCCAGGACCGACGTGCCGCGGGCACCCGGTCAGTCCTGAGCGAGGATCGAGTAGAGCTTACGACGCGCGTCGTCGAGCACGGCGACCGCCTCCTTCACCTGCTCGGGACTGCCCGAGCGACCGACCTGAGCGACCGCCTGGGCGAGATCGATGCCGGCCTTCGGCAATGCGGACTGCCGCGAGCCTTCCCGTGCATTCCCGGACGACTCCCACGGCGCCGATCGGTCAGGCGCGGCATCCGCGACCTGTCGACCTTCGTCGGTGAGCGCGTACGTCTTGCGTCCGTTGGACTCCTCGGCCTGGATGAGCCCCTCGTCGGTGAGCAGCTGCAGCGTGGGATACACCGAGCCGGGGCTCGGCTTCCACGCACCGGCGCTGCGCTCCTCGATCTCGCGGATGATCTGGTAGCCGTGCATCGGCTTCTCCGCCAACAGCGCGAGCACGGCCGCGCGCACGTCGCCTCGGCCCATGCGCGTGCCGCCGACCTTCTGTTCGAACTGCCCGCGCAGCTGCTCCATCGCCTCCCACAGACCCGTGACGGGCCAGGTGGACCCGGCGCCGGAGCCGGAGCCTCGTGTACTGCCGCCGAACCAGTCCCCCATGTTCGAACCGCTCATGACAACCTCCTCAGCGTCGACCCGGGCGGCTCGACGATACATAACGATATATCGCTCACGACGAAGATGGGTAGGGTTCACCGCACATCTGGCGGCGTCCCGTCGCCGCGCCTATCATCACGGAATGGATCGGACATGACCCGATGAGCGCCGCCGCGATTCCGTGGGTGCTGCACGTCGACCTCGACCAGTTCATCGCCGCGGTCGAGGTGCTGCGGCGTCCCGAGCTCGCCGGCAAGCCGGTCATCGTCGGCGGACGCGGCGATCCCACCGAGCGCGCCGTCGTGTCGACGGCGTCGTACGAGGCGCGCGCGTTCGGCGTCGGATCCGGGATGCCGCTGCGGATCGCCGCGCGCAAGGCCCCCGACGCCGTCATCCTTCCCGTCGACGCCCCGGCGTACACCGCCGCCTCGGACGAGGTCATGGCCACCCTGCGCGCGCAGCCCGGCGCGGTGGTGCAGGTGCTCGGATGGGACGAGGCGTTCGTGGGCATCACGACCGAGGATCCCGAGGCGTACGCGCGCTCGATCCAGGCGGCCGTGCTCGAGCGCACCCGACTGCACTGCAGTGTCGGCATCGGCGACACGCTCGTCCGCGCCAAGAACGCGACCGATTTCGGCAAGCCTCAGGGCCGCTTCCGCCTCACGGCCGAGAACTGGATCGAGGTGATGGGTGCACGGCCGACCCAGGCGCTGTGGGGCGTCGGGTCGAAGATCTCGAAGCGGCTGGCCGGGCACGGCATCCGCACGGTCGCCGAACTGGCCGCAGCCGATCCCGACGCCCTCGCCGCCGAGTTCGGCCCGAAGATGGGTCCGTGGTACCGGCAGCTCGGCCGAGGCGACGGCTCGGCGACTGTCGACGACACACCGTGGGTCGCCCGCGGCCACGGCCGCGAGACGACGTTCCAGCAGGATCTCACCGACCGCGCTGACATCGAGCGCGCCGCCCGCGAGCTGATCGCCCAGGTGCTCGAAGCCGTCGCTGCCGAGGGCCGGCCCGTCATCGGCGTGGGCCTGAAGGTGCGCTACGCGCCGTTCATCACCAAGACCCTCGTGCACAAGATCGAGACGACGTACGACCGCGACACGGTGTCAGCCGAGATCCTGGCGCTCGTCGACCGCATCGAGCCCGATCGCGCGATCCGGCTGCTCGGCGTCCGCGCCGAGATGCAGATGCCCGACGAGGCGAGGGACGACCACACCCCGACGCGGAGCGGGTGGTGAGCGACCTTCACTACCGTGGTCAGCGTGACATTCCCGCACTCGACCGTTCCGCTGTTCGTCTATGGGAGCCTGCGCCCCGGCATGGCTCTGTGGAGCGCGATCAGCGCACACGTCGTCGACTCGACGACCGCGACGGTGCGAGGTCGGCTGCACTGGCACGTCGGCATGGAGTGGCCGCTGCTCGTCCTCGCCGATGACGAGCTCGGCGTCGTGCACGGCGACCTGCTGTCGCTGGTTCCCGGCGACGCGGTGAACCGGGTCATCGTCGACGAGGAGCTGCGCTACGGCTACGACGCCCGCTGGCTGCCGGTGTCCACCGACGCCGGAGAGGTCGAGGCGCTCGTGCTGGTGTGGAGCCGTGACGACGAGTGCGGACCCGAGATCGCCGGAGGCGATTACGCGTCGGCGGGCGGGCCGACCGGCTGACGCAGGATCGTGCGCAGCTTCGACGGCTCGGTGCGCCGGATGTCGCTGAGGTAGATCTCGTGGTGCCTGCCGGTCATCTGCAGCCCGGCGCCGGGGATGAACTCGTGGTGCATCCGGTCGAGGACGGGCCCCTCCTCGTCGAACGGACCGAGGTGCAGAATCTGCACGCAACGACCCTCGCTGAGCGTCTCGAGGCGCAGACGATCGATCGCGGGCGCTCCGGCCGCCGCCTTCCGCGCGCGAGCGAACTGGTCGTCCGTGATCCAGTCGGGCGTGAGGATCATCGCCGTCCAGTCCCACTGGGACTTGTCGCGGACGCTCGTGAAGCTCGCCATGTCGTCGGACCACCACAGCGCCTCGAGAGGCATGACCACGTAGTCGCGGTCCAACTCGTTGCGGCTCGCGAACTTGAGCTTGTAGGCGACGGGGAACAGCGTCGAGATCGCGTCGGCGTACACCGGGCCGTTGGGATCGCCGTGGCCGTCGATCATCAGGTAGCGCAGCGGCGGCACATCGACGACCTCGAACACGCCCTGGCGAGCGCGATACGACGCGATCTCTGTCTTGAGGTCGGTCTTCACGGGGCTCCTCAGATCGGGCGGCTGACGGATTCGACCCTAGACGCCTGAGTGCGCGCACGGGCGGCGGGTAGAGTTCCACGGTCGCGACCGGTCGCGGCATCCCGCAGCGAACAGGAGCGCCGATGTCCGCCATCGCCCCCGCACCCGACCGTGCCGACCGATATCGCATCGAGCCGACGGTGCTGCAGGCGCTGCGGAGCCCCCGCCTCCTCACGCGCGAGGTGCTGGCCGGGCTCGTCGTCGCGATCGCGCTCATCCCCGAGGCGATCGCGTTCTCGGTCGTGGCGGGGGTCGACCCGCGCGTCGGCCTGTTCTCGTCGTTCGTGCTGGCCGTCGTCATCGCCTTCACGGGCGGCCGACCCGCCATGATCACCGCAGCGGCCGGCGCCGTGGCCCTCGTGATCGCTCCCGTCGCACGCGAGTACGGCATGGACTACTTCATCGCGACCGTCGTACTCGCGGGCATCATGCAGATCCTGCTCGCCGTGCTGGGCGTCGCGAAGCTCATGCGGTTCATCCCCCGCGGCGTCATGGTGGGCTTCGTCAACGCGCTGGCGATCCTCATCTTCGTCTCGCAGGTGCCACAGCTGATCGACGTCCCGTGGGCGGTGTACGTGCTCGTGATCGCGGGGATCGGCATCCTGTACCTCTGGCCCCGGCTCACTCGCGCCGTGCCCGCCCCGCTCGTCTCCGTCGTGCTGCTGACGGTGGTCGTGGCGGTTTTCGGCATCTCGGTGCCGAATGTGGGCGACCAGGGAGAGCTGCCGACGAGCCTGCCGGAACTTCTGATCCCGAACGTGCCGCTCACGTGGGAGACGCTTCAGATCATCGCGCCCTACGCCTTCGCGGTGGCCCTGGTGGGGCTGCTCGAATCCCTCATGACCGCCAAGCTCGTCGACGACATCACCGACACCCATTCGCGCAAGACCCGCGAGGCGTGGGGGCTCGGCGTCGCCAACCTCGCGTCGGCGTTCTTCGGCGGCACCGGCGGGTGCGCCATGATCGGGCAGACGATGATCGGCGTCAAGGCGTCGGGTGCGCGTACGCGCATCTCGACGTTCATGGCGGGCGTCTTCGTGCTCGTGCTCGTCGTCGTGCTCGGCGACGTCGTCGCGATCATCCCCATGGCCGCGCTCGTAGCCGTCATGATCGTCGTCTCGGTCTCGACGTTCGACTGGCACAGCATCCGCCCGTCGACGCTGAGGCGCATGCCGATCAGCGAGACGGTCGTCATGGTGGTCACCGTCGCCTTGACGGTATGGACCCACAACCTCGCGATCGGCGTGATCGCGGGCGTGCTGGCGGCGGTGGTGCTGTTCGCACGGCGCGTGGCCCACTTCACGACCGTGACGCGAACCGTCGACGGCGATGTCGCCCGCTATCGGGTCGACGGCGAACTGTTCTTCGCCTCGAGCAACGATCTGACGACCCAGTTCGACTATGCGACCGACCCGAGGCGGGTCGTCATCGACATGTCGCGATCGCACGTGTGGGACGCCTCGACCGTCGCCGCGCTGGATGCGATCGTCACCAAATACGAGCGACGCGGCACGGTCGTCGAACTCCAGGGCATGAACGCTGCCACCACGGCGTTCCACGGCCGGCTCAGCGGAGAACTCGGCGGCGAGAGCTGACCCACGGCGCTGCGCGCACGCCCGGGTGTCGGAACGTCACCAGCCCATCGAACCCGGGGCACCCTTGAAGGGGCCGGCGATGTCGGGCGTGACCCACCCGCCGTAGAAGGTGCCCGGCTGCGGCGTGACCTCGACACCGTCGATCGTGCAGGCGTCCATCGGAGCGGGGTACACCGCGACGCGATCGGCCAGCACCTCGAAGCCCGGAGACGGGTCGGGGTAGTTCCACGCGGTGCGCGGGCGCGCCTGGCCCCCGCCGTGCACGTCGAGGTAGCGGGCACCGCCCTTGAACTCGCAGAACGAAGAGCCCGCGGCATCCGTCAGCGAACCCTCGGCGAAAGCCGAGATCGGCAGGTAGTACACCGGCGGGTGACTCGTCTCGAGCACGCGCACGACGTCATCCGTGTCGACGATCACCTCGCCGCCCAGCACGATGCGGACGCGCCGGGCCACCCGCTCGACGCGGGGCGGACGCGGGTAGTCCCACACCGACTCCTGGCCGGGGGCAATGGGATCGGGGGTGGGATGAGCCATGGTTTCAGCGTAAGCGGCCCACAGACCCCCGGGGCTTGATTGACTGGGATGCATGAGCGCCACGGCGATGTTCCCGCTCGGAGCGGTGCTGTTTCCGCACACGCCGCTCGTCCTTCGCATCTTCGAGCCCCGCTATCTGACGATGCTCGGGCACCTGCTCGACGAGGAGGACCCGCAGTTCGGCGTCGTCCTCATCGAGCGCGGACCCGAGGCGGGCGGCGGCGAGCAGCGCAACAGTGTGGGGACGATGGCGCGCCTGGTGAAGGTGCGGGCCGCCGCCGAAGACCTCATCCTCGTGGCCGTCGGCGGTGATCGGATCACGGTCGACCGCTGGCTCGACGACGACCCGCACCCGCGTGCCGAGGTGTCGGCACTTCCGACGCTCGAGTGGGACGAGGCGCTCGCGCCGCTGCTCGGCGAGGCCGAGCGGATCGTGCGGCGCGTGCTCGCACGAGCTGCCGAGTTCGGCGAGGTGCAATGGGATGCCGGCACCGAGATCTCGGACGACCCCGTCGAGTCGACGTGGCAGCTCGCGGCGATGGCGCCGCTCGGCGAGTTCGACCGGTTCTCGCTCTTGCGCGAGACGACCCTCGGCGGGCTGCTGCGTCAGCTGATCGATCTGTCGCTCGACATGGAGTCGATGCTCGCGGCACTGCCGCCGGGCGAAGACTCCTGAGCGGCGACCGGCGCGAGATCCGGATGCAGCGCCTCGCGCTCGTCGAAGACGAAGCATGCGCCGCTCCAGTGCTCGCCGCCGACCTGCTCGAAGTAGCCGAGGATCCCGCCGTCGAGCTGGAAGGCGTCGATCCCCTGCTCACGCAGGTGGATCGCGGCCTTCTCGCAGCGGATGCCGCCCGTGCAGTAGCTGACCACCGTCTTGCCCGCGAGGTCGGCGCGGTGTGCGGCTGCGGCAACCGGGAATTGGGTGAACCGCTCGATCCGCCAGTCGAGCGCCCCGTCGAACGAGCCGTAGTCGACCTCGAACGCGTTGCGCGTGTCGATCAGCACGACCTCGCGTCCCTCGTCGTCGCGACCCTGGTCGAGCCATCGACGCAGCGTCGCCGGAGCGACGGCCGGTGCGCGGCCGGCGTCGGGACGGATCGTCGGATGGCCCATGCGGATGATCTCGCGCTTGACCTTCACGAGCATCTTGCCGAACGGCTGCTCGGCCGACCAGCTCTCCTTCGGCGTGAGGCCTGCGAACCGGGGATCACGGCGCAGGTCGTCGACGAAGCCGTGGACGGCATCGGCGTCGCCCGCGAGGAACAGGTTGATGCCTTCCTCGGCGAGGAGGATCGTGCCCTTGAGGCCCGCGGCCACCGCGCGTTCGCGCAGAACGGGGCGCAGGGTCGAGGCATCGTCGATCCGCGTGAACAGATACGCCGAGATGTTGAGAACCGATGCCACCGCACAAGCGTACGCGGCGCGCGACGTGCGTTCGCGTGTTCATAACTCCGGATGGTTGTGCGCGAAGTACCCCGACACGCCGTGTACAACATCCGCTTCGCGCGTTCATCCGGAGTTATGAACATCACAACGCGACGACGGCCGGCTTTCAGCGCCCCAGCGACTCAGGCCGGCAGCTCGACCTTCGCCTCGCGCGGACCGCCGCACTGCGCCGAACCACCGACCCGTACCCACTCCACTTCCACGGCGCCCTCGGCGATCACCGCCCCGTCAGCGCCGACCACTCGGTAGCCGATCACCGGTTGACCGCCGACGAAGCCCGCGTTCCACCCCGTCAGTCCATCGCCCGCGATGGCCAGAACTCCCGTGTCCTCGATCGGAGTCTCATCAGGCTCGACGGCCGGCGCGTCACCCGAAGTCGCCGGGAGCTCGGTGGCGATCACGAGCGGCGCGTCGACAGGCGCGATCGGCGGGCCGGGAACGCAGCCCTCCCGGTCGCAGAGCTCGAGCCCTACGCCGGACTTCGGCTCCGACAGGACGATCTGCGCAGAACTGAAGTAGCCGATGGCCGGGCACGCGACGCCCGGTGGGGCGCACGCGGCGAGACCGGCGCACAGCAACGCGAAGCCTGCACACACCAGGGAGAGCCTCACGGGTCGACGATATCCGAACGGCCGCCCCTACCCCGGGGATCTCCGTCCCGATACGCTGACGCCGTCACGCACGGAGAGGCGAGAGAGGCGAAGATGGCGCAGGCTCCCGCGGTGGGTCCGGTCACATTCGCCCGTGGCGTGCGCCGCAGCGGCTTCCTCGACTTCGCCGGTGACCTCTGGCGCGGCCACGGCGACGTGTTCGAGGCCCACCTCGGTCCGAAGCGCCTCGTCTTCGCGATGCATCCCGATGCGGTCGAGCACATCACCGTTTCGGGTCGGGAGCACTACGAGAAGGGCCCGAGCTACGACGGCGTGCGACGCTATCTCACCGGCTCGGGCCTCATCGGGAGCACCGGCGATCTGTGGAAGCGCCAGCGCAAGCTGATGGCGCCGTTCTTCACACCGCGCGGCGTGCAGACGTACGCCGATCTCGTCGTTCAGGATGCCGAGCGCTTCGCCGAGCGCTGGCAACAGCTCGCCCGAAGCACCCCCGACGTCGACATGGAGGAGGAGATGACGCTGATCACCGCGTCCATCATTCTGAAGGCCATGTTCAGCACCGAGACGATGGACTCGATCACCCGCATGAAGGATGCCGTCAGCGAGATGATCGGCTTCACCGACGCGCAGATGATCGGCGTCCGCCTGCCGCTGTGGGCCCCGACCGCGCGCAACCGGCGCTATCTGGCCGCGCGCAAAGTGGTGCACCGAGCCATCGCAGACGTGATCGCCGAGCGCCGCGCCCTCGACGAGTCTGACTGGCCCGACGACCTCCTCACCCGCCTCATGCAGGCCCGGGATGCCGACACCGGCGAGCCGATGTCGGAGGCGCTGCTGCGTGACGAGTCGATCACGACCTTCTTCGCCGGCCACGAGACCACCGCGCGGACGCTCACGTTCACCTGGTACGTGCTGGCGCGGCATCCCGATGTCACCGCGCAGCTTCACGAGGAACTCGACACGGTGCTCGGGGATCGCCTGCCGACCCTCGCCGACCTGCATGCCCTCCCCTACACGCTCCAGGTGGTCAAAGAGGTGCTGCGGCTGTACCCGGCCGCGCCGTTCTATGCGCGCGATGCCGTCGACGCCGACACGCTCGGCGGGTTCGACGTCGCAGCGAAGTCGGTCGTCATGCTCTCGCCGTTCTACACGCACCGGCATCCCGACTTCTGGGAAGACCCGGATCGTTTCGACCCCGGCCGCTGGACGAGCGATGCCGAGCACAGCCGCCATCGTCACGCCTACCACCCCTTCGCCGCCGGTCCGCGCCTGTGCATCGGGAACAACTTCTCGCTGCTGGAGAGCCATCTGCTGCTCGCCGTGCTCGCGCGGCGCTTCGACCCGCGACTGCCCACGGGGTTCGTCGCGCGTCCCGTGATGCGCGGCACGCTGACGGTGGAACACGGGATGCCGATGACCATCGTCGCGCGCTAGCCGGTTCCTCCCCAGGCGCGTGATTCGGATGCCGAGTCCACAGCGACCGGCTCGCCCACCGCTCGCGCGCACGCGCTCGTACGGTCGGAGGATGGGATTCCTCTTCCGACTGTGCGTCTCGATGGTTCTGCGTGCGGGCGATGACCCGGGGGAGTCAGGCTGCGCTCCGCTCCCCCCACTCGGCGAGTTCTCCGAGACGGGATCCCTTGCCGCGTGGTGGGCGGGCGGCAGCAATCGTCACGCGATCATCTCGCGCCTGCTCTGAGCGACGGGTCAGCGCAGGAACTGCGTCGGGTCGAACTCGTCGATCGGAATGACGCGCACGCGCGGCAGCGGCGCATCGAAGACAGCTGCGTCGAACTCGAGGTCGAAGCGCTCGAGGCCCGCGATCGAGGCGAATCCGGCGTTGCGGAACTCCGAGAACGCCAGGATCCCCACTCGCCGCTCGCCGTCGACGAGGGCCTCCACGTCGTCGAGGAAGTCGCCGTCGTGGCTGACCAGCATCACGTCGTCGGCACGCTGGGTGAGAGCGCGCAGCGTGCGCTGGATCGCGATGTCGACGACCTTCTCCTCAGCGCCACCCGACAGCGGGATCACCTGGAAGTCCATGGCCTTGAGCGCCTGCACGAATGACATCGGGATGCCGGTCGTGGCATTGAGGAAGAACAGCCCGCGCGCCGGCTGCTGCCACGTGCGCGAAGCGAACGCCATCATGCGGTCCCACCGCGGGCGCTCATCGGGCTGCGGGCGCCGGCCGAGGATCGAGCCGCCGAGCGTCGCATCGATGTTCTCGCCGTCCACCAGCACGAACGTGGTGCGGTCGTCGTTGTCGCTCACGCGCTCCCCCTCGGTCGGACCGCGCTGTGCGGTCCGAGATCGATCCTAGGCGCGCGGCGCCGCGCGCATGAGTGTCGACCGCGCCCGATACGGTGAAGCGCATGGAATCGACGGACCGCGCTCTCGTGACCGACCTGCAGCGACTCGTGCAGCGCCTGAACGCCCTGCCCGACACGCGCGAACCCCAGACCACGCCGCTCGGGGCGTCGATCCAGGAGCACCTCGGCGTCGACCCGCGCGCGCTCCCGGTCACCCGCGAGCAGGTCAGTCCCCACCGCCTCGTCGACACCGACATCGCGCTCGCTGCACTGGCTGCGGCCGACCCCGACGCCCGGCTCATCGGCGTCAGCGGCGGGATGGAGCGTCACCACGAAGACCTCCAGAACCTTCTCGCGCACCGGTACACGACCTTCGCGCCCGGACCGGTCGAATACGTCACGACGGCGACCGGGCCGTCGACCACCCGCCAGACCGTGTCGTTCGGCATCCACCTGTTCCGCTTCGACGGGTCGCCGGTGGCGGTTCTCGTCCGCAACGCCTCGCAGATGTTCGGGCGCGAATCGGTCACCCTCGAGATCGCCGCGACCGACGAAGCCGTCTCGACGCGCCTCGTCGCACGGCTCCACGAGGTGATGAATGAGCGGAGCGTGATCCGCGGCAACGTCGTGAGCTTCACCTCCGACGAGTTCGGCAACGGCATCGGCGCGCTGACGTTCCTCGCGCGACCCGAGGTCGGCCCGGGCGACGTCGTGCTGCCGGACGGCGTGCTCGACGGCATCCGGGGCCACGTGATCGGCATCGGCGACCACGCCGAGCGGCTGCTCGCGCTGGGTCAGCACCTCAAGCGCGGGGTGCTCCTCTACGGCCCTCCCGGCACGGGCAAGACCCTCACCGTCGAGCACCTGCTCACGTCGACCCCCGGCCGCACGGCGATCCTGCTGCAGGGCGGCAGCCTGCGGTTTGTCGCCGAGGCTGCGCGGCTCGCGCGCGCCATGGCGCCGGCGATGCTCGTGTTCGAAGACGTCGACCTCGTCGCCATGGAGCGCGGCATGTTCGGTGGTCCGCAGCCGCTGCTCTTCGAGATCCTCGACGCGCTCGACGGCGTGGGGGGCGACGCCGACATCGCGTTCCTGCTCACGACGAACCGCGTCGACATGCTCGAGCCCGCGCTCGCCCAGCGGCCGGGTCGCGTCGATCTCGCGGTCGAGATCCCCTTGCCGGATGCCGCGGCCCGCCGCACCCTGCTGGCGCTCTACGCCCGCGACACCGCACTCACAACCGCCGCGCTGGATGCTGCGGCCGATCGCGCCGATCGCGTGACGGCGTCCTTCGCGAAAGAGCTCGTCCGCCGTGCGGCGCTGCGCGCCGCTCTCGCGGGCCACGAACTCGGCGACGCGGATCTCGCCACGGCACTCGACGAGATGCTCGACTCAGCAGCCTCCATCACGCGCGCGCTCGTCGGCGGCGGGGACGGCGAAGACGGGAGCGACAGCGACGGGACCACGGCGATGAGCTTCGGCTCGTTCGGCCACCAACCCGGCATGTGACAGGCGGCGCGCGCCCACCCCGCTAGGCTCTTGCGCATGGCATCAGGCAACAAGCAGCAGTACGAAGAGACCGAACTCCACGGCGGCGTGCTCAGCGGCAACGGCAGCCCCGCGCTGTGGGGAGCCCTCCTCGGTCTCATCGTGTTCGCGTTCGTCGCGGTGCCCATCTCGGCCGCGGTGCGCTTCGCAACGCACCCGCTCTCGCAGCAGCTGTTCGGCGGGCGACTGTCCGATGCCACGACCGGCGGCTACGTCGCGTTCTGGTGGATCGTCGCGATCCTGCTGTTCGCCCTTCCGTTCCTCGTCGGCTGGGGCGTCGCGAAGCTCTCGGGCAAGACGCTCGGCATCATCGCCGCGATCCTCGGGATCTTCTTCATCGCGATCCTGGTGCTCGGCCAGCTCTTCGTCTTCTGAGGCGGGGCGCCCGCGGCTTCGCCGCACACGGCGCGATAATGGGGCCATGGCGGCCGGCTACAGCGCGATCTCGAGCTACTCCCGCGTCGAGATCATGAATCTCGTGCAGGAGCGCCCGCAGCGACCGATCGCCGAGATCGTCGACGCGACCGGGCTGCATCCCAACACCGTGCGCGAACACCTCCAGCGACTCATCGACGCCGGGTATGTGATCGCCGAGACCGAGCACCGCACCACGCGCGGCCGGCCCCGTGTGCTCTACACCGCGGCGACGGGAACGCCCGGAGCTGCCAGCCCCGTCGCCCGGCGCAAGGTCGCCGACGCCGCGCGCCGCGGTGATCTGCTCCGCCGGATCGCTCCCGAAGGCCGCGGCGCGACGCTCTCGGACGCGGCGGTGCACCAGCTCGACGCGCTGATCGACGACCTCGGCGAGGCGGGGTTCGATCCTCTCGTCGACGAGGAGGCGCTCACCGTCGACCTCACGCCGTGCCCGCACGCGCCCATCGCCGAGCATCGGGGGACGCTGTGCGGCGTGCACCTCGGGCTCATGGAGAGCGTGCTCGCCCAGGCGGGCGGCCCCCTTCGCGTCGAGGGGATCGCGCCGTCGTGCGATCCGTCGCACTGCGTCGTGCACCTCGCCGCGACGAGTGACTGACGACGAGCGACGCTAACCCGCGCGAGCCGCCGCCTCGGCGGCCGAGCCGACGGTGATCCGCTCCGGCCGTGCGTATACGTTGAGCGAGGTTCCCCGGACGAAACCCGCGAGCGTGAGGCCTGCGGCCGTCGCCAGCTCGGTCGCCAGCGACGACGGCGCCGAGACCGCCGACAGGATCGGGATGCCGGCCATCACGGCCTTCTGCACGAGCTCGAAGCTCGCACGCCCCGACACCTGCAGCACGATCCCCGCGAGCGGGAGCCTGTCGTGGAGAATCGCCCAGCCGATCACCTTGTCGACGGCGTTGTGGCGACCGACGTCTTCGCGGACGACGAGCATCTCGCCGGTCGCCGCGTCGAACAGACCGGCCGCGTGGAGGCCGCCGGTCTTGTCGAAGACCGTCTGGTGAGCGCGCAGCGCGTCGGGGAAGCGCGCGAGGGCACTCGCCTCCACCTCGACCGCGTCGGCTGCGACATCGAAGCGGGACACCTTCTCGACCGCTTCGATGGATGCCGTCCCGCACACGCCGCACGAGCTCGTCATGTAGAAGTTGCGGTTGGGCTCGGGTGCCGCGACACCCGGAGCGAGGGTGACGTCGAGCACGTTGTAGGTGTTCTCGGGAGTGCCCGCGGCCGGGCCGCCCGTGCCGGGTCCGCCGCAGTGGATCGCCGAAAGGAAGTCGCCGGCGCCGGCGATGATGCCCTCCGAGACGAGGAAGCCCGCGGCGAGCTCGATGTCGTGGCCCGGCGTGCGCATCGTCACCGCGAGCGCGACACCTCCCACGCGGATCTCGAGCGGCTCCTCGACGGCGAGCGCGTCGGGGCGGCGGCGTGCGGTCGCGTCACCGGACTCGTCGAACGTGATCCGGGTGACCGGTCGGTTCGCCGTGATCCGTCCCATGGGGTCAGCCTATGGCTGCGAAGGCCATCGTGGTGGACGTGTCGTCAGCCGCCGATCGCGTTCATTCCCCGCGCGGGCTGCAGGAACGCGGGGTCGTTGATGGCGTGACCGGGGAGCTTTCCGCGGACGCAGTCGCGCAGCATCCGGTCGATCGAGCCGTCGACCCCCGTCTCGGCCGGTTCCTGCGAGCGCAGGATCGGCACGAGGTCGTACTCGGTCGTCGAGAACAGGCAGTTCCGCAGCTGACCGTCGGCCGTGAGGCGCAGGCGATCGCAGTCGCCGCAGAAGGGCGCCGTCACCGACGCGATGACGCCGACCGCCGTCGGCCCGTCGTCGATGAGCCAGCGCGCCGCAGGAGCGCCGCCGCGGCCTGGCACGGCGGTCAGGCGCCAGCGCGCGGCGAGCGCGGCGAGGATCTCGTCCTGGGTCACCATGCGCGAGCGGTCCCACGTGTGTCCTGCGTCGAGCGGCATCTGCTCGATGAAGCGCATCTCGGCACCGTGCCCGATGGCGAACTCGACCAGGTCAGCCAGTTCGTCGTCGTTGACGTCGCGCATGGCGACCGCGTTGAGCTTGAGCGGGCGAAGGCCGGATTCCGCCGCCGCCGCGATGCCGTCGAGCACGTCGTCGAGCCGATCCCGGCGCGTGAGCTCGTGGAACCGGTCGCGGCGAAGGGTGTCGAGCGAGATGTTGAGGCGCGACAGACCTGCGCCGATGAGCCCCGGCAGCACCTCGCGGAGGCGGATGCCGTTGGTGGTCATCGCGATCTCGACACCGCGACCATCGGGCCCCGTGATCGCGGCGAGTCGGGCGACCACCTCGACGATGTCGGGGCGCAGCAGCGGCTCGCCGCCGGTCAGGCGGAACGTCGTGATCCCGTCCGCCGCGGCAACCCGCGCGATCTGTTCGATCTCATCGAGGGTCAGGATGCTGCTGCGCGCGAGCCATTCGTTCCCCTGCTCGGGCATGCAGTACGTGCAGCGCAGCGAGCACCGATCCGTCAGCGAGATGCGCAGATCGCGGTGAACGCGGCCGTGGGTGTCGACGAGCAGGTCGCCGGGCGACGCCGGCGATGCCGGAGCGGCGGGGGTCGGCATCCGCACCCCGATCGTGACCGGGACGACGCTCACTCGCGCCTCCCGCGTCGCGCCGCCCCGATGATCATGATTCCGAGGGTAGTCGCGCCGCGCATTATTCACGGCGACGAGGGGGTGCGCTCGCGCGCGATTCCTGGAACTCTGAGTCTCGACACCGCCTGCGGCCGGCCGAAGTTCTCTATGGTCTGACCACATGCTACCGTGTGGTCAGACCACACTCCCGGGCTGAGCGATCGGAGAACGCATCGTGGATCTGCTGGAACCCCTCTTCCTTGCACGATGGCAGTTCGGTCTCACGACGCTGTACCACTTCCTCTTCGTTCCGCTGACCCTCGGCATGGCGCTGACGGTTGCGATCTTCCAGACCGCGTGGTTCCGCACGGGCCACGTCAAGTGGCTGCACCTCACGCGCTTCTTCGGCAAGATCTTCCTGATCAACTTCGCGATGGGCGTCGTCACCGGCATCGTGCAGGAGTTCCAGTTCGGCATGAACTGGTCGGCCTACTCGCGATTCGTCGGCGACGTGTTCGGCGCCCCGCTCGCCTTCGAGGGCCTCATGGCGTTCTTCTTCGAGGCGACCTTCATCGGCCTCTGGATCTTCGGCTGGGACAAGCTGCCCAAGGCGCTGCACCTCGCGAGTATCTGGATCGCGACCATCGGGGCCTGGTTCTCGGCGTACTTCATCCTCGCCGCGAACGCCTTCATGCAGAACCCGGTCGGCTACCAGATGGCCGAAGACGGCGGCCGCGCCGAGATGAACGACTTCCTCGCGGTGCTCACCAACCCGGTCGCCCTCGCCGCGCTCCCCCACACGCTGTTCGCGGCCTTCATGATGACCGCGGGCGTGATCATCTCGATCGCCGCCTGGCACCTGCTGCGCCGCCAGAACGAGGAGATGATGCGGCCGGCGCTGAAGTACGGCCTGTGGGGCATGATCATCGCCTTCGCGGGCGTCGCGCTCTCGGGCGACCAGCTGAGCCTCGTGATGGTGTCGACGCAGCCGATGAAGATGGCTGCCGCTGAAGCGCTGTTCGACAGCGCATGCGGGGCGGACGCCTCGTTCTCGCTCATCTCCATCGGCACGCCTGACGGCACCGAGGAGGTGTGGTCGCTGCGCGTTCCGTACCTGCTCGCGCTGCTGTCGACGCATTCGCTCGATGGCTGCGTCGAGGGCATCAACGACCTCAACATGCTCTACACGACCGAGCTGTTCCCGCAGTTCGCCGATCAGGTCGACGGCAACTTCGCGCCGACGCTGTGGATCACCTACTGGTCGTTCCGCTGGATGATCGGGCTCGGCGGCATCGCCGCGCTGTCGGCCGTGGTCGGCCTGTGGCTCACGCGCAAGAAGGCCAAGCGCGACGTTCCGGCATGGGCGTGGAAGCTCGCGATCTGGGCGTGGCCGGCATCCCTCTTCGCGATCCTCATCGGCTGGGTCTTCACCGAGATGGGTCGCCAGCCCTGGATCGTGTTCGGGCTCATGCTCACCGAAGACGGGGTGTCGCCGAGTGTGCCCGGCTGGACGGTGCTCATCTCGCTCGTATCGTTCACCCTCATCTACGCCGCCCTCGCGGTGGTCGAGGTGGGTCTCATCGTCAAGACCGCGCAGAAGGGGCCGGATCCCCTGCCCGGCCCGGATGATCCCGACCCGCGGCACCGCGCGGTCGAAGACACCCCGACGACGGTCTACTAGGAGAGCGCCATGGACCTCGCAAACCTCTGGTTCTGGATCGTCGGATTCCTCTTCGTCGGCTACTTCGTGCTCGACGGGTTCGATTTCGGCGTCGGAATGTCACTGCCGTTCCTCGGCAAGGACGACATCAGCCGCCGTCAGATCATCAACACGATCGGCCCGGTGTGGGACCTCAACGAGACGTGGGTCATCGTCGCCGGCGCCTGCCTGTTCGCCGCTTTCCCGGAGTGGTACGCGACGCTGTTCAGCGGCTTCTATCTGGCGCTGCTGCTCATCCTGCTCGCGCTCATCCTCCGCGGCGTGTCGTTCGAGTACCGCCACCAGCGCGACTCGCTGCGGTGGAAGAAGGGCTTCGACACGATGATCGTCGTCGGCTCGGCCGTCCCCGCGCTGCTGTGGGGCGTCGCGGTCGCCAACATCGTCCAGGGCGTGCCGCTGGATGCCGACCACGAGTTCATGGGTTCGCTGCTCACGCTGCTCAACCCCTACGGCCTGCTCGGCGGCCTCACGACCCTCCTGCTCTTCTTCACGCACGGCGTGTACTTCGTCGCCCTCAAGACCGACGGGCAGGTTCACCAGGACGCCCGGCGACTGGCGCGGCGATCGGGGATGCTGACGGTCGTCGTCGCCGCCGCGTTCCTCATCTGGACGATCTTCATCGCGGCCGGTCGCGGCGCGCCGCTGATCTCGCTCGTGGTCGCGGGGGCCGCGATCGCCGCCGCGGCGCTCGTCATGTCGCTCGTGTTCAATCTGCGCGACCGCGAGGGCTGGGCCTTCGGGTTCGGTGCGGCCACGATCGTGGCGGCTGTGCTGACGCTGTGGTTCGCCCTGTTCCCCTACGTGATGCCGTCCTCGACCGACCTCGCGAACAACAGCCTCACGATCGAGAACGCATCGAGCACCGACTACACGCTCACGATCATGACGTGGGCTGCGGTGATCTTCCTGCCGCTCGTGCTGGTCTACCAGGGCTGGACGTACTGGGTCTTCCGCAAGCGGGTCACGCGGTCGCGGATCGAGAAGGCGGCGGCCCTCGCGCACTGACCCCTCGACACGTCCGTTTACGGACGGGACGCGCCGCCGGGCGCACGTCCCCTCGCGGCGTGTCCCGTCCGTAAACGGTGGGGAGATAGGGTCGGAAGGCGATGACAGAGACGGATGCCGCCGCGCCACGTGAGCGCATGCGGCCTGTCGACCCGCGACTGCTGCGGTACGCGAGCGCATCGCGCGGCTTCTTCGTCGCCATCGGGGTGATCGCGGTGGCGCAGACCGCCGTCATCGTGGCGTTCGCGTGGCTTCTCACGCGGGCGATCACGGGCGCGATCGACGGGATGCCGCAACGGGAACTCGTCGAAACCCTCGGCGCTCTCGCGATCGTGGTCGTCGCCCGCGCGGTGCTGCTGTGGGCGCGCGAAGCCGCCGCGGCGCGCGCCGCCGCGCGCGTTCAGACCCAGCTGCGCACGGCGCTGGTCGACGCGGTCGGAACCCTCGGTCCCGCGTGGCTCGGCACGCGCAACTCCGCCCAGCTCGCCATCACCGCGGGCCGCGGGCTCGACGCGCTCGAGGCCTATTTCGGCCGCTACCTGCCGCAGCTCGTGCAGACCGTCGTCGCGACGCCGATCATCCTCGCGGTGATGTGGTGGCAGGACTGGATCTCCGGACTGACGGTGCTCCTCACCCTTCCCCTCATCCCGCTGTTCATGGTGCTCATCGGACTCGCGACGCGGACGGTGCAGCAGCGGCAGTGGCAGACCCTCCAGCGACTCGCGGCGCGCTTCGCCGACACGGTGCAGGGACTGTCGACCCTGAAGGTCTTCGGCCGGCAGCACCGGGCCGCAGCATCCATCGAGCAGGTCACCGAGACCTACCGGCGCGAGACGATGAAGGTGCTGCGCATCTCGTTCCTCTCGGGGTTCGCGCTCGAATTCCTGGCCTCGATCTCGGTCGCGATCGTCGCGGTGTCGATCGGGTTCCGGCTGGTCGACGGCGCCCTGGCGCTGTCGGTCGGGCTCTTCGTGCTGCTGCTCGCGCCCGAGGCGTACCTCCCGATCCGGCAGGTGGGCGTGCAATTCCACGCGGCCGCCGAGGGTGTCGCTGCGACCGACGACGTTTTCGCGGTGCTCGACGCGGCGCGCGCGAGCAGTCGGCACGGCGCGGGGCACGCGTCGGCCGCCATACCCGACGGCGTCGTGCGGCTCGACGGTGTGCGCGTTCGGCGCGGCGAGCGGATGCTGCCACCCGTGTCGCTCGAGGCCGGACCCGGCACCGTCACTCTCGTCGAGGGCCCGAGCGGCGCGGGCAAGTCGAGCGTGTTCGCTGCACTCCGCGGTGCGGCCGAGTTCGACGGCGACGCGGAGTGCGACGGCATCGACGTGCGCGAGCTCGCACCGAGCAGCTGGCTCGCGTGGGCGGGTCAGCAGCCCGGGCTCGTGACGGGGACGATCGCCGAGAACGTCGCGCTCGGCGACACGGCGCCAGATGAAGAAATCGTGCGGCGTGCACTCGAGCTCGCGTGCGCCGACGACCTCGAGCCGGGGCGCGCGCTCGGCGTGCAGGGGGCGGGACTGTCGGGCGGTCAGGCCCACCGCGTCGCGGTCGCCCGCGCGCTCTACCGGCGCCTCGGAGGGCGGGCCGCGGTCGTCGCTCTCGACGAGCCGAGCTCGGCGCTCGATCCCGTCACCGAGGAGCGCCTTTGGCGCAGCATCCGCTCGATCGCCGACGACGGCGCGACCGTACTTCTCATCTCGCACCGCACGAGCGCCCGCGCGATCGCCGACCGCGTCGTGCGGCTCGAGCCGAGCGAGGTGGTCGCGTGACCGATCGTGTGAGCGCGACCTCGACCGCTGAGGTGCTGCGCGGAGCCCTTCCCCCGGCCCGCCGATTCTGGCCCGCCCTGGCGGCCGGGTTCGCGACCGAGGCCTCGGCGGTGGCCCTCCTCGCGGTGAGCGCGTGGCTGATCGTGCGCGCGAGCGAGCAGCCGCCGGTCCTCTACCTCTCGGCGGCCGTCGTCGGCGTGCGCCTGTTCGCCCTCACCCGTGCGACCTTCCGCTACCTCGAGCGCCTGGCCGGGCACGATGCGGCGCTGCGCCGGCTCGCGAGCACGCGGGCATCGCTCGTGCGACGCCTCGTGCCGCTCGCACCCGACGGCCTCACACAGACGCGCCGCGGCTCGGTCCTCGGTGCTCTGGTCGACGACGTCGACGACCTGCAGAACCTTCCGCTGCGGGTCGTCCAGCCGCTCGTCTCGTCGGCGACCGTCGCGCTCGGCGCGGTCGTGCTCGTCTCGATCGTGTGGTGGCCCGCCGGCCTCACGCTGCTCGCGTGCCTCGTCGTCGCCGGCGCCGCGGCGGTGCTGTGGGGGTGGGCTGCCGGGTCGCGCGCCGAACGCGCCGTCGCCCCGCTGCGCGCCCGCCTGGCAGACGCCCTGCTCGACCACATCGGCAGCCTCGAGGTGCTCACCGCCTTCGGCGCCGAAGAGCAGAGCCGCGAGCGCGTCGCGCGCGCCGACGCCGACCTCCGCCGCGCGGTCACCCGGCGCGCCGGCGCCCAGGCCGGGACCGCTGCGGTCGTCTCGCTCGTCGCGGGCCTCGCCTCAGCTGCGGCGGTGCTCGTCGCGGCGCCGGGTGCGGCATCCGGTTCCCTTACCGGCCCGGCGCTCGCCGTCGTCGTCCTCGTGCCGATGGCCGTGTTCGAGGTCTTCGCCTCCGTGCCGCTCGCGGCAGCCGCGTGGCGACAGGTGCGGGCGTCGGCCGAGCGCATCGCCGACTCGCTCCCGGCGGAGCTGCCCGCCGAACTCGTCGACGAGCGCGTGTCCGCGACGGGAGTCGCTCCGACGCTCGGCGCCGGCGTGCGCCTGCGCGGGGCGTCGGTGCGGTGGCCCGGCGACACGGATGCCGCGCTCCACGATCTCGATCTCGACGTCCGCCCCGGCGAGCGCGTGCTCGTGATCGGATCCAGCGGCGCGGGCAAGACGACGCTCGCCCACGCGCTCGTCCGCTTCCTCGAGACCGACGGCGCCTACGACATCGGCGGGCGCTCGGCGCACGATCTCGCCGGCGACGACGTGCGGCTCGCTGTCGGCCTGTGCGAGCAGCATCCGATGCTCTTCGACGAAGACATCCGCCAGAACCTCCTCTTCGCACGCGACACCGCGACCGACGCCGACCTCGAGACGGCGCTCGCGCGCGTCGGGCTCGGCGACTGGCTCCGCGAGCGCGGTGGTCTCGACGCGCGGGTCGGCGAGCGCGGGGCGCTCGTCTCGGGCGGGCAGGCGCAGCGGATCGCGCTGGCACGGGCGCTCCTCCGCGGATTCCCGGTGCTCGTGCTCGACGAGCCGACGGCGGGCGTCGACCCCGACGCATCGGATGCCCTGCTCACCGATCTGCTGACCGCCGTCGGCGACGATCAGGCCGTCGTGCTCATCTCGCACGTGGCGATGCCCGACGGGCTCGTCGACCGCGTCGTGCGGCTGGAGGGCGGCCGGGTCATCACATAAGCCCGGCGTTCAACTTCTGAACTCATTGACCGGTTTAGATTCTTTTTATCTTCATTGCGTGTTGACATTGACCCAAGAGCAACCTATTTTGGACTCCTCAGGTCGTTGAATCCGCCAACCGGCTGCTTTTCATGTCGACAATATGGTCGACATCGACGGTAAACGCCACCTTCTTGCGCCGTCCCCAGCGGTGCAGAATCGTCGCGCCCGGACGTCATGAGAACCACGACAACGAAGTTCTGGGAGGGACCAACCGTGACGACAATCCGCAGGCGCGCATGGATCGCGGCCGTACTGGCCGCGATCACCGCCGCAAGCACCGTGGGATTCGCATCCACCGCAACAGCGGCCGAGCCGACCGCCGAGGAACTCTCGCCCGACATCGTGCACACCGGGACCGGCCCGACCGGGTACGAAGTGACATTCCACTTCTACGACCCCCTGGCCACGAGCATCCGCATCAAGGGCGAGTGGTCCTTCGCATCGGCCGGCGACATCGCAGCCGACCCGACCAACCCCTCGCCGCGGTTCGGCTCGACATGGCTGCCGGGCGACATCCCGATCCCGTCGCCCCTCGCCGGATCGGCGGGGAACTGGCCAGTGAGCAGCATGGTGAAGGATGAAGCCACCGGGATCTGGTCCTACACCACGCCGCTGCCGTCCGGCGTCTTCAGCTACTGGCTGTACCGGGACTGCACCGCCGCCGCACCCGCGATGACCGGCTGCACGGCGCTCTACGACCCGTCGAACCCCCCATGGTCGACCGCGGGAACGATCGAGCGCACCAGCCAGGTGTACGTTCCGTCCGACCCGGCGTTCGGCACGGCCGACTACTCGTGGCAGGCGCCCTCACCGGAGTCCGCTCAGGGCGCACTTGAGCACATCACCTTCCCGTTCCCCGGTCACACGAACCCCGCGAACGCAAACTACGCGACGGTGTACACCCCGCCCGGATACGACCCCGATCGTGCCGTGCCGTACCCGACCTACTACCTCAATCACGGCGGTGGCGGCAATGAGATGAACTGGAGCACCCAGGGGGTAGTCGCGAGCATCGTCGACAATCTGATCGCAGCGGACGAGATTGAGCCGCTCGTCATCGTCATGCCGAACAATCCGACGCGCCCGGAGATCACCGACTACCTGGTGCCCTACATCGAGGGTGCCTTCAACGTCAGCTCTGCGGCTTCGGATCGCGCGTTGTCGGGCCTCTCGGGCGGTGGCACCGTCGTCCAGGACATCCTGTTCAACGACACGACCCAGTTCGGCTACTACGGCGTCTGGTCGGTGCCCCGCGGTCTTCCGACCGCCGGGCAGGAGAACAGTCCGGCGCTGAAGGAGCTCCTCGGCCTGCACATCGGCGTCGGCATCCAGGACCTCGGCGGCCTCGCCCAAGGCAACACCACCGCCGAGCAGGCGCTGCTGACGAGTGTGGGCGTCCCGTTCACCTCGTACAACGTGGACGGAGCGCACACGTGGTCGTACTGGCGTGACGCGCTGCGGGACTTCCTGACCCGGGTCGCGTTCAAGGCGACCTCGGTCGAGGTCGAGAACCACGGCCGCGCGGTCACCGCCGCGGTGACCTCCGACACCGGTCATGTCACGGCGCCGAGCGGTTCCGTGCAGTTCGCGCTCGACGGCGTCGCGATCGGCGCACCGCAGCCGGTTCGCAACGGGGTCGCCCGCGTGGCCATCCCGGCGAAGTACGGAACGGGTGAGGTGACGGCCGTCTACACAGGCGACACTCTGTTCAACACCAGCACGGGCGCCGGGGCGCTGTAGCACCGTGCCCGAATACGCGGCCGCCGCGGTCTCACGATCGCGGCGGCCGCGTCATTCGCGCTCAGCCGCCTCCGCCTCCTCGGCCGCCGCGGTGATGCGGTTCGCCATCCCGGCGAAGATGAATCCGTGGAAGGGCAGGACGGCCAGCCAGTAGAGCCGCCCCGCGAGCCCACGCGGGAAGAACACGGCACGCTGCTCGTACCGCGCGCCCGAGCCTTCGGGGGTGACGGACATCTCGAGCCACGCGAGCCCCGGCACTTTCATCTCGGCGCGCAGGCGCAGCAGCATGCCGGGCTCGATCGCCTCGACGCGCCAGAAGTCGACCGCATCGCCGACGACGAGCCGGTCGCGGTGGCGCCGTCCGCGGCGCAGGCCCACCCCGCCGACGATCTTGTCCATCCACCCCCGGATCGCCCACAGCAGCGGATTGGAGTACCAGCCGCGCTCGCCCCCGATCCCCTGGATGACGCGCCACAGCGCCTCGGGGCCTGCGTCGGTGGCGGCGACCCGGCGATCGGTGAAGACGACCCGGCCGGCCCAGTCGGGGTCGTTCGGCAGCGGGTCGCTCGGGACGCCCAGCACCTCGGCGTCCTGCCAGCTGGTCTCGACCTGATCGAGCTCCACCTTGCCGAGCGCGAGGTCGACGGCACGGCGGTACGGCGTAAGACCGTCCTCGGGTGGTGGGATCAGCGCATCGACGTCGCGATTCTTCACGATGCACTCGTTCTGCAGCGACTCCACGAGCGGCATCGCGACGCGCCTGGGGATCGGCGTCACGAGGTTCACCCAGTGCGACGCGAGGCGCGGCGTCAGCACCGGCAGCGCCGCGATGCCGCGCTGTTTGAGACCCGCCTCGACCGCGTAGCCGTTCATCATCTGGCCGTAGCGCAGCACGTCGGGCCCGCCGATGTCGACGGCGGTGTTGACGTCGGGGGCGACGCGAGCCGCACCCAGCAGGTAGTGCAGCACGTCGCGCACCGCGATGGGCTGGATGCGGTTGCGCACCCACTTCGGCGCGGGCATGTACGGCAGCACCTCGGTGAGGTGGCGCACCATCTCGAACGACGCCGAGCCCGAGCCGATCACGACGCCCGCCTGCAGCACGAGGGTCGGAACGCCGCTGTCGAGGAGGGTCTCGCCCACCTCGACGCGGGAGCGCAGGTGGGGTGAAAGCACCACGCTGCCTTCTGGGGCTCCGCCCCAGACCCCCGGCTTGCTGACGCGCGCCTCGGGATGCAGCCCACCCAAGTACACGATGCGACGGACGGATGCTGCCGCTGCCGCCTCGGCGGCGGTGACGGCTGCGTCGCGATCGGCCGCTTCGAAGCCCTTGCCGGCGCCCATCGAATGCACGAGGTAGTAGAGCACGTCGACGTCGCGCACGGCGTCTGCCATCGCCTCGGCATCCGTCGCATCGCCGACCGTCACCTCGACCCGCGCACCCCACTCGAACGCGGCGACCCGCGTGGCATCCCGTGCGAGCACCCGCACCCGGTACCCGGCGTTCAGTAGCCGAGGCACGAGCCGCCCGCCGATGTAGCCGGTGGCGCCGAGCACGAGGGCGCGCGGCTGCGAGCCGTCTTCGTGCGGCACAGCCTGCAGGGCCGGCTCGCGGCCGGTGGGTGCGGTGAGGTCTGTCACTCTGGCGACGCTACGTCACGCGCGCGCGCATCGGCAGGGGGTTGACCCTGTTGCCGACGCGCGACAGTGGTCACAGATGCCGGCCGAAGGCCTGCACGCCCTCGTGCGACGGCAGGGCCGTGAACCCGACGCGCGGGTAGAACGCGATGGCACCCTGATTGTCGCTCGACGACGCGAGGTGCAGGCCCGTGACGCCGCGCTCGCGCAGCGCGTCCACGAGCGTGTCGATGAGGCGTCGGCCCCACCCCTGCCCCTGGAGTTCGGGAAGCAGATCGATGTGCAGGTGCGCGGGGTAGGTGTCTCCGTACGGCTCGGCACCACCGCGGCGACCGTACGCGTAGATGAGCGTGCCGTCCTGCCGCGAGCGCTCCGCGTCGGGAAGCGGCCAGCGCTCCGCGAACCGCGGCCACCATTCGGTGCGGAACCACTCCTCGAACGCGCGGGTATCGGGCGCGCCGACGATGTAGCCGGCGACCCGGGCGTCGTCGGTCTCGACGACGAAGGCGAGATCCGGGTGCCGCGCGACATACGGCAGTGCGAAGACCTCGGCCCACAGGTCGTCGTCCGAGAAGACGCCGGTGGCGTCACCCCCGGCGTCCGCGGTCTGGAGGCAGATCTCGGCGAGGGCAGGCTCGTCGCCGGGTCGGAACGGGCGGATCTTCGGCATCCCGCGATTCTAAGGCTCGGCGTTCGGTCAGGCCGCGGGCGGCTGCGACACGACCAGGCGCACATCGGCGGCGTCGACCCGCAGCCGCACCGGAACGCCCGGCGCGAGCCCGAGGCCGGCGACGCTGTCAGCCGACACGTCGACGGCGACCTCGGGATCGGCCGTGCGCACGCGCACGCCTCCCGGCGTCTGCTCGAGCCGGGTCACGCGCGCGAGCCACTCGCCGCGCGAGCGGGAGGCTCCATCGGTGATCCGCAGCGCCCCGGTCCAGGTGTCGGTCTCGACACGCTCAAGCCGCACGGACGACGGGCGGAAGACCGCGGCGGCGGCGTCGACATCGGCGGGGAAGGATGCCGCATCCGCCGTCTCGAGCACGACCGCGTCACGCACCCAGCGCCCCGACCGCAGCTCACCCTCGACGCGATTGAGACCTGCCACCGCTGCGGTGAATCGCGTCGCGGGCGATGCGAGAACATCACGCACCGGCCCCGCCTGCGTGACCTGCCCCGCCTCGAGCACGACGAGGTGCGACGCGAGGGAGACGGCATCGACGGCGTCGTGGGTCGCCACGATCGCCGTCGTGCGCGTCGCCGCGAGCTGATCGTGCAACAGGGCTCGCACATCGGCCGCGGTCTCGGCGTCGAGCGACGTGAGCGGCTCGTCGAGGAGGATCGCCGACGGCGAGGTCGCCAGAGCGCGTGCGAGTGCGACCCGCTGCTGCTGCCCACCCGAGAGCTCGGCAGGTCGCCGCGCGCCCATGCCGTCGAGGCCGACCCGCCACAGCCACTCGCCGGCATCCGCCGCCGCGACCGTCTTGGTCGCCCCGTGCACGCGCGCGGCGAACGCGATGTTCTCGTGCGCCGTGAGATGCGGGAACAGCCGGGGCTCCTGTCCGAGCAGCACGACGCCGCGCTCGGACGGCGCGGTGTGCCGGCGCGGTCGGAGCGCAGCATCCAGAACCCGATCGCCGAGGCGCACCTCGCCTTCCGACAGTCGCACGAGGCCCGCGAGCACCCCGAGAAACGTCGATTTGCCGGCGCCGCTCGGACCCATGAGCGCGACGACGTCGCCCGGGTCGGCATGCAGCGTTGCGTCGAGCCGGAATCCGGATCTCGTCACCACGACGTGGGCATCGAGGGCAGCGCCGGTCATCGCGGTGTCTCCACGCGCCACGCGCGAACGAGCAGCAGCACGCCGATCGCGGTGACCAGCAGCAGCAGCGACAGCGCGACGGCGGTGCCCTGCGAGACTCCCGCGCCGTTGAAGGCGGTGTAGATCGCGAGCGGCATCGTCTGCGTGACGCCCGGGGCGTTGCCGGCGAAAAGCGCCGTCGCGCCGAACTCGCCGATCGCGCGCGCGAAGCACAGCACGATGCCGGCGGTGAGTCCGGGGGCGGCCAGCGGCAAGGTGACACGGGCGAGGATCGTCCATCGTCCGGCGCCGAGGCCGGCGGCGGCCTGCTCGTAGCCGATGCCGATCGAGCGCATCGACCCCTCGACAGCGAGCACGAGGAACGGGAGCGCGACGAACGTCTGGGCGAGGACGACCGCCGTGGTCGTGAACGGCACCCGGATCCCCCACTCGGCCAGCATCCCGCCGATGACGCTCGTGCGCCCGAAGAGGAACAGCATCGCCACACCCCCGACCATCGGCGGCAGCACGAGGGGAACGGTCACGATCGCCCGCAGCACGGCAGCCCGCCGCGGCGCGCTCCGCGCGATGACGAGCGCGAGCGGCACGCCCAGCACAATGCATGCCGTCGTGGCGACGGCGCCGGTCGCCAGCGACAGCCACAGCGCCGACATCGCCTCGGGCGAGGTGACATCCGACCAGAGCGTCGACCACTCGACGCGAAGGACCAGTGCCGCCAGCGGCAGCACGAGCAGCGCGAGGCCGAGGATCGCCGGAAGCGCGAGGATACGCGGCACGAAGCCGGCCCGGTCGGCGGTCACACTCACGGCGGGCCGAATCCGCGCGAGGCGAGGAGCGCCTGCGCCGGCTCCGAGAGCACGAAGTCGACGAATGCAGCGGCGATCTCGGGATCGGCCGCGTCTTCGAGCGCCGCGATCGGATAATGGCCGACCACATCCTCGGAGCCGGCCGCCGGAATCGCCTCGACGTCGTCGCGGTTGCGAACATCGGTGACGTATACGAGCCCCGCGTCGGCCTCGCCCGCGGCGACCTTCGCGAGCACCGCCGTGACGTTCTGTTCGATACTCGCCGGCGTCACACTCACCCCGTTGTCGGCGAGAAGGGTTATGGATGCCGCGCCGCACGGCACGGCGGGAGCGCACAGCACGACCGTGAGCTCGGGCGACCCGAGGTCTTCGATCGCCTGCACGGTGCCCGGGTTGCCGGCGGGCACCGCGATCACGAGGGTGTTCGAGGCGAAGAGCCGAGGGCTCGCGGCGATGCCGGCATCGACGACGCGCTGCATCGTGGCCTCATCGGCCGACGCGAACACGTCGGCCGGCGCCCCTTCGATGAGCTGCGTCGCGAGGGTGCTCGAACCGTCGTACGAGATCGGCAGCACCTCGACACCCGGATGCCGCCCCTCGAAGCCCGTGGCGAGTTCCTCGAACACGGCGCCGAGCGATGCCGCCGCCCAGATCGTGAGCTCACCGCTCAGCTCGGCGCCGTTCGTGGCGGTGGGATCGCCGGGCATGGCCTGCTCGTCGGGGGATGCCGACCCGGCCGCCGCGCATCCCGTGAGCGCGAGAGCGAGTGATGCCGCGACGAAGAGCACTCGGTGGCGGCGCGGGCGAGGGTGCTCGTGCGTCATGGTGCCGTGAGGACGCGGCATCCGTCAGCCCTTCGGCGTCTCGACGATGACGTTCGTGGCCTTCACGACCGCCACGGCGAGCGAGCCGACCTCGAGGCCGAGGTCGGAGGCGGCCTCGGCCGACAGCAGCGAGACGACGCGGTGGGGTCCTGCCTGGATGTCGATCTGCGCCATGATCCCGTCCCGCTGGACGCGTGTGACGATCCCCACGAACCGGTTGCGGGCGCTCGACAGCACGTCTCCGGAATCGCGGGGCGCGGCGGCCAGCTCGACCGCGCGCGCGGCGAGCGCATCGCCGGGGATCTCGGCCGGCGTGGATCCCGTCGTGGAGAGCAGTCCGCCGTCGATCCAGCGCCGCACCGTGTCGTCGCTGACGCCGAGCAGGCGAGCGGCATCCGAGATCTTGTAGGTGGGCACACGAGCACGCTACCACCGCACATGCGGATGAACAGAGGCTAATTCTCCGCATGTGCGGAAACGGTTTCGGCCTCGCGCGCGCCGAGCGGTCCTACCCTGGAACCATGCCGTTCCCGCCTCTCGTCGAGCCCGTCGACGCCCTCGAACCGGACGAGCGCACGCGCACTGCGCGGCACGCATCGCTCGCGGGCTTCGGCGAGCTCGCCCAGCGGCGCCTCGCCGCCGCGCATGTCGTCGTCGTCGGAGCGGGCGGCCTCGGGTCGCCGACGGTGCTGGCTCTCGCCGCCGCGGGGATCGGAACCCTCACCGTCATCGACGACGACGTCGTCGAGGCATCGAACCTGCAGCGCCAGGTGATGCACCGCGTCGCCGACGTCGGACGCGCGAAGGTCGACTCGGCGACGCGCGTCGCGGCAGACCTCTCCCCCACGACCATCGTGCGGACCCGGCCCGTCCGACTCACCGCCGCGAACGCCCGCGAACTGCTCGCCGGCGCCCACGTGGTCGTCGACGGCACCGACACGTTCGAGACGCGGGATGCCGTCGCTTCGGCGTGCGAGCACCTCGGCGTGCCGCTCGTATGGGGCGTCGTGCAGGAGTTCCACGCCCAGGTCACGGTGTTCTGGTCGAGCCCGCCCGACGGTGCGGCGCCCGTGCGGCTCTCCGACCTCTATCCGTCCGAGACGGTCGGCGACGTTCCGACCTGCGCCCAGGTCGGCGTGCTCGGGTCGCTCTGCCTGCAGGTGGGAGCGATGCTCGCCACCGAGACCGTGAAGCTGATCACGGGCGTCGGCGAGCCGCTGCTCGGCCGGGTGCTGATCGTCGACGCGCTGCGCACCCGCACCGACGAGGTGCCGCTGCGCCCGGCGAACGTGGCGCCGATCGCGCCCGCGCCGGCAGCTTCACCCGCCGGCGAACCCATCCCGCACGTCGAGCCCGACGGCGCCCTCGCGGCGCAGTCGGCCGGAGCCACTCTGCTCGATGTCCGCGAACCGCACGAGACGGCCGGCGGAGTGATCCCCGGCGCGATCGAGGTGCCGCTCGCCGACCTGCTCGCCGACCCTGCGCGCGCCGGCGCCGGACCCGTCATCGTCGTCTGCCAGGTCGGTGTGCGCGCGCAGCGCGCGGCGAGCGCTTTGCGCGCGGCCGGGATCGAGGCCGCTGTCCTCGCCGGAGGCATGACGGCGTGGGATACCGCGACCGCCGCCCGCGCTCGGGTGAGCGCGTGACCCCGGGGCCCACCGGCGACGGGCTCGTCTCCGTGGACGAGCACCTCGCTGCGGTGCTCGCGGCCGTCGTCACGCTCGATCCGGTCGCCGTGCCGGTGAGCGCCGCGCGCGGCCGCACGCTCCGCGAGGCCGTCGCCGCCGCGGTCGACATCCCGGTCTTCGACAACTCCGCCATGGACGGGTTCGCCGTGCGGCACGCCGACGTGGCGACGGCATCACCCGAGGACCCCGCCGTGCTGCGCGTCGTCGCCGATCTGCCGGCGGGCACCGCCCTCGACCCGCCGATCGGCGAGCGGGAAGCCGCGCGCATCATGACCGGGTCGCCTGTCCCGCGCGACGCGACGGCGATCGTGCCGTTCGAGGACACCGCCGGAGGTCTCGCCGATTCGCTCGGCGAGATCACCGTGCTGCGCGCGCCGCGCGTTCTGGGCGCCCACATCCGCCGACGCGGCGAAGATGCCGTGGTCGGCGACGAGATCCTGGCGCCGGGAGTCCTCCTCGGCGCCCTCCAGCTCGCCGCAGCCGCGGCCGCCGGTGTCGACCGGGTGAGCGTCAGCCGCACCCCGCGCGTCGCCGTCGTGTCGACCGGTTCCGAGCTCGTCGCCCCCGGGTCACCCCTGCTGCGCGGCCAGATCCCCGAGTCCAACAGCGAGCTGCTGGCGGGGCTCGCCGCCGAAGCGGGTGCGGAGGTCGTGCTGCGCGGCAGCGTGCCCGATGACGGCGACGGCCCGCGTCGCGCGATCGCCGACGCCGAGGCGCTCGGCGCCGATGTGGTCGTGTTCTCGGGAGGAGTGAGCGCCGGCGCGTACGAAGTCGTCAAGGCGACCCTCGGAGACAGCATGACCTTCACGAAGGTGCGGATGCAGCCCGGCAAGCCGCAGGGGTTCGGGCGGACCCCCGCCGGAACGCTGCTGTTCGGCCTGCCCGGCAATCCCGTGAGCGCCGCGGTGTCGTTCGAGGTGTTCGTGCGCCCCGCACTGCTGGAGCTGCAGGGCCGCGCCGATGCGCAGCGCCGCGTCATCGCCCTGCCCGCGGGCCGCGCATGGCGAACGCCGCCCGGGCGCACCCAGTATCTGCCCGTGATGATCGACCGCTCCGACCCGCGCGGCTGGCGTGCGATGCCGGCGACGGGCGGCGGCTCGCACCTCGCCGGCGGCCTCGGCCGCGCCGAGGCGTACGCGGTGGTGCCGGCCGACATCGACACGGTCACGGCGGGAGATCTCATCGATGTCATGCTGATCTCATGAGCTTCACGCACCTCGACGGCTCCGGCCACGCTCGCATGGTCGATGTCACCCAGAAGCAGCCGACGGTGCGCGCAGCGACGGCCCGTGGGTTCGTACGGTGCTCCCCCGCGGTCGTCGCGGCGCTCCGCGACGGCTCCGTTCCCAAGGGCGATGTGCTCGCGGTCGCCCGCATCGCCGGCATCCAGGCAGCCAAGCGCACCCCCGATCTCCTTCCCCTCGCCCACGTGATCGGCGTGCACGGCGCCGCCGTCGAACTCGTGATCGACGACGACGGCGTCAGTGTCGAGGCCACGGTGCGCACCGCCGATCGCACGGGCGTCGAGATGGAGGCCCTCACCGCCGTCTCCGTCGCAGCCCTCGCGATCGTCGACATGGTCAAGGGCCTCGACAAGGCGACGTCGATCGAGAACGTGCGCATCACCCGAAAGACCGGCGGCAAGAGCGGTGACTGGATGCGCCCCGGAGAGGCATGACCCAGGATCACGGTCCGAACCCCCACCTCGGCGCGATCCTCCTCGCCGGCGGCCGCGCTTCGCGCGTCGACGGCGCCGTGAAGCCGCTGTTCGAGGTCGGCGGCCGCACGCTGCTCGCCACCGCGGTGGCTGCGGCGGCGGATGCCGCGGCCCACCCGATCTCGGTGGTCGCTCCGGTCCTCGACCCCGGCCTACCCGTCACGTGGGTGCACGAAGACCCGCCGTTCGGCGGCCCCGCGGCCGCGATCATCGCCGCGCTGTCGTCGTGGCCGGGCGCGCCGGAGGCGCCCGACCCGGAGTGGACCCTCGTGCTCGCATGCGACCTCCCCGGCATCGACGCCGCCGTGCGGCGACTGGTGTCCGACATCGTGCTCCTCCCCTCCGACACCGACGGCATGTGCCTCGGCGACGCGTCGAGTCGGCCGCAGTGGCTGGTCGGCGCGTATCGCACGCGCGCGCTGCGGACAGCGGCATCCGCTCTCCCCGACGGCGGTCGTGACGCACCCGTGCGCGCGATCCTCGACGATCTCGCGATCACCGTCGTCGCGGCAGCCGACGACCTCACCCGTGACGTCGACACGTGGGAGGATCTGGTCGAGGCCCGCGCCGCGGCCGCCCCGCACGAGGCTGAGGAGTCGTCATGAGCGAACAATCCCGCACCCTTCCGCCCGAAGCGCTCGACGCGTGGGCCGCAGCGCTGCGCGAGCGGTTCGGACTCGCCGACGACGACGTCCCGGTCGCCGCGGTGCTCGACCTCACGCGTGACGTGGCGAACGGCGTCGCACGCCCCGCCGCGCCGCTCGGCGCGTTCGTCGCCGGACTCGTCGCCGGTCGCGGCGGCACCGACCCGGCTCTCGTGCTCGAGGCGGTCGAGGCGGTCGCCGCCCTCGCCGACGGCTGGGAGAAGTAGTGGCGGTCGTCCGCTACTTCGCCGCAGCCCAGGAGGCCGCCGGCCGCGACACCGAGCACCGCGGCGAGCCGACCCTCGGCGACCTGCGCCGCGGGGTCTCGGCCGACTACCCCGGTCTCGGCGGCATTCTCCCGCGCTGCGCCGTCCTCGTCGGAGGGGCGCGGGTCGACGACGACACCGTTCTCGGCACCGACGACCTCGTCGACGTGCTTCCGCCCTTCGCCGGCGGCTGATCCCCCGGTCCCCCCGACCCGAGCCGACCGGACCCGACCCGACCGGACTCGACCGGACCCGTGTACCGAAAACCCGGTCGGTAAACCCGACACGCCGGTGCCGCAGCTCCGTTCACGGCGTGTCATTGTGACCGACCGGGTTTTCGGTACGGGCCAGTCTCGGAGCGGGAACGTCGGAACCGATCTGGACCTCGAGGATCAGCCGCCGAGGCCCAGCCACCGAGCGGTGCCGTCGGCCTCGACCTGCCGCTTCCACACGGGCAGATCGGTCTTGATCGCCTCGATCAGGGCCCGACACACCTCGAACGCCTCGGCGCGATGCGGCGCCGCCACCGCGATCACGACGGCGGCATCGCCGACCGCGAGTCGGCCCACCCGGTGGCTCACCGCCACGAGAGCGCCCCCCTCCCCCACGGACGCTTCCGCGATGCGTCGGAGCGCCGCCTCGGCGTCGGGATGCGCGGAGTACTCCAACGCGACGACGGCGGTCGCGGCATCCGGATCATGATCTCGAACCCGACCCACGAACGTCGTGACCGCCCCCACTGCGGCGTCGTCGACGGCCGCGAGGTGGGCGTCGAGGTCGAGCGGCTCCGCGCTGATGGCGGCCAGGCGCACCGCGGGCATCAATGGTCGCCTCCGCCGAGCTGATCGATCACGTGGCGCGCGACCGACAACAGCACCGGCATGCCCGACGACACACCCGCGGTCGATCCGGGAAGGTTGACGACGAGCGCGCCGTGCGGATCGACGACGCCCGCGATGCCGCGGGTCAGCATGCCGGCAGGCTTCTCGCTGACTCCGCGACGACGGAGCGCTTCGGCGATGCCGGGGATCTCGCGCGTGATCACGCGGGCCGTGCCCTCCGGGGTCTCGTCGCGCGGGCCGACGCCCGTGCCGCCCGTGGTGACGACCAGTTTCACCCCCGCCACGATCTCGGCCTGCAGCGCCCGCTCGACCGAGTCGGCGCCATCTGCCACCACGACGGCCTCAGCGCAGTCGAAACCGGCTTCCCGCAACGCGGCGACAGCGATGGGCCCGCTGGAGTCGACCCGCTCGCCGGCTGCGGAGCGGTCGGAGACCGTGATGACGGCGGCGCGGATCATTGCTCCAGCCTAGAGACCGTCAGGCATCCCGGCGCTCGAGGCGGATGACCACCGACTTCGAGGTCGGTGTGCCGCTCACGTCGGCCGTCGAATCCAGCGGCACGAGCACGTTCGTCTCGGGGTAGTAGGCGGCGGCGTTCCCGCGCGGCGTTCGGTACGAGACGATGCGGAATGCCCCCGCCCGCCGCTCCTGCAGCACCCCGTCGGCGCCGGTCCACTCCGACACCAGGTCGACGACCTCGCCGTCGGCGAACCCGAGATCCTGGATGTCGCGCCGGTGCATGAGGATCACCCGCCGCCCGCCGTGGATGCCGCGGTACCGATCGTCCTTGCCGTAGATCGTCGTGTTGTACTGATCGTGCGAGCGCAGCGTCTGCAGCAGCACCCGCCCACGCGGAATCACGGGGTATTCGAGCGGATTCGCCGTGAAGCGTGCCTTGCCATCGGCGGTGGCGAACCGCCGCTCGTCGCGCGGGCCGTTGGGGAGGAAGAACGTGCGCCCCTTCGCGGTGCGTGATTCGTAGTCGTCGAACCCGGGGATGACCCGCTCGATGTGCCCGCGGATGAGCGCGTAGTCGGCTTCGAGCGCCACCCAGTCGGCCTGCGGCTTCGCACGATTGCGAGGAGTGGATGCCGCGGCATCCGTCGCCAGATCAGGTGATGTCCCCGGCTCAGGACGATTCCCGCCCGATTCGTCCTTCATACGTGAGATCACCTGATCTCGCGACGAGGGCGACGGCGAGCCGAACACCAGACCGCACAGGCGCGCGACGATCGCGACTTCGCTCAAGAGGTCGTCCGACGGCGGGGCGAGCCGGCCGCGCGAGCCGTGCACGGCACCCATCGAGTCCTCGACGGTGACCCGCTGCTCGCGCCCGCCGCGACGATCGCGGTCGGTGCGGCCCAGGGTCGGCAGAATGATCGCCCGGCGCCCGGCGACGACATGCGACCGGTTGAGCTTGGTCGAGACCTGCACCGTCAGGTCGACGCGCGCCATCGCAGCCTCGACGACCGCGGTGTCGGGCGTCGCCGAGACGAAGTTGCCTCCCATGCCCATGAAAACGCGCACACGGCCGTCGCGCATCGCCCGGATCGCCTCGACCGTGTCGAAGCCGTGAGCACGCGGGGCCGTGAAGCCGAACTCCGCGTCGAGGGAGGCGAGGAAGGCCTCGGACGGGTTCTCGTAGATGCCGACGGTGCGGTCGCCCTGCACGTTCGAGTGGCCGCGCACGGGGCACACCCCGGCCCCGGGCCGACCGATGCTGCCTTGCACCAGCAGCACGTTGACGACATCGCGCAGCGTCGGCACCGAGTGCTTGTGCTGCGTCAGCCCCATCGCCCAGCACACGATCGTCGCCTTCGAGGTGCGCACCGACTCGCCGACGCGTCGCAGCGTCTTCTCGGGGAGACCGGTGGCCGTGACCAGCTCGCGCCACGACACCTCCGCCATCGCCTGCCGATACGCCTCGAAGCCGCTCGTGTGCTCGGCGATGAAGGCGTGGTCGAGCGCCGCCGACCTGCCGGCGTCAGCCTCGAGCAGATGCTTGCCGATCGCCTGGAAGAGCGCCTGATCGCCGCCGAGCCGGATCTGCAGGAAGTCGTCGGCGAGCTTCGTGCCCCCGAACGCGATGCCGCGAACCGTCTGCGGGTTCTCGAACCGCATGAGCCCCGCTTCGGGCAGCGGATTGACAGCGATGATCGTCGCGCCGCGCGACTTCGCCTTCTCGAGGGCCGACAGCATGCGCGGGTGATTCGTGCCGGGATTCTGCCCGGCGACGATGATCAGGTCGGCATCGTGAATGTCCTCGATCGAGACCGTGCCCTTGCCGATTCCGATCGTCTCGGTGAGGGCCGAGCCCGACGACTCGTGGCACATGTTCGAGCAGTCGGGCAGGTTGTTGGTGCCGATGCCGCGCACGAGCAGCTGGTACAGGAACGCCGCCTCGTTCGAGGTGCGGCCCGAGGTGTAGAACACCGCCTCGTCCGGGTCATCGAGTGACGAGAGCTCGTCGGCGATGAGTCCCAGCGCGTCGTCCCACGGGATCGGCCGGTAGTGGGTCGCTCCTTCGTCGAGGAGCATCGGATGCGTCAGGCGACCCTGCTGCCCGAGCCACCAGTCGTCGTGGCCGCGCAGTTCGTCCATCGAGTGTGCGGCGAAGAAGTCGGGCCCGACCCGGCGCAGCGTCGCCTCCTCGGCGACGGCCTTCGCTCCGTTCTCGCAGAACTCCGCGACGTGCCGCTTGTCCTCCTCGGGCCACGCGCATCCGGGGCAGTCGAAGCCGTCCTTCTGGTTGACGCGCAGCAGCGTCTGCACCGAGCGCGCGATGCCCATCTGATCCGCCGAGATCTGCAGCGCGTGCAGCACCGCGGGCACGCCGACCGCGACCGTCTTGGGGCCGGTGACGCGCACGCGCGTCTCGTCGATGTCGGCTTTCGGGGGCTTCGTCGCCATGGCTCCAGGCTAGGCGTTCGCGTGCGGCGAGGCCGCGAGGATCACGAGCCTGCGGGTTCACCATTGGGTTCGGATGCCGAGCCCGCCCGATCCTCAGGGCGCTGCATCCCGCAGCTCGGCCAGACCGCGCGCTCGGATCGCCCCCGCTGCGAGCGCCCGTTCGGCGGATTCGCGCACGATCGGATGCGCGGGCACGTCGAGCGTGTCGGCGACCAGTGCCGCGACACCCGCATTCTGGGCGATCATCAGAGCGAGGAACAGCTGCTCGCCGGCCGCGCCGTCGGCGGCCGAGAGGTCGCCGCGCTGGGCGAGGCTCGGCATCCCCGGCATCTGCGCGTGGGCTCCGTGACCCGCGCACGCCCCGTCGTCGGTCGGTTCGAGCGGCCGGGCGTCGGCCCACGCCACGTACCGCTCGCGGAGTTCGTCGAGCTCGGCCGAATCGTCCTCGACCACCGTGTCGGCGAAAGCCCGGAGAGGCGGTGACACGTCGTCCATGCCGCGGAGCACGGTCGCAAGCTCGACCGCCTCGACCCGATAGAAGATCATCGACTCGACGAAGCAGAAGTCGCTCGCCGCCACGGCTTGGGGCGTCTCTGCTCCCGGCGCCGTCGCGACGACCTCGGGCGCGGCATCCGAACCCCGTGCCCCCGCGGTGATCGCGAGCGCGACGCCCGCCCCGGCGACGGCAACCGCCACGACGAGGCCTGCGGCGACGAGCTTCCTGCGCACGCGAGCGAACCTTCCGACGGGGAGCGCCGACGCGCCGGGCGCCGGATGGGGGGCGGGATGCCGCGCGGGCTCAGCGGCGGCCGGTGCCGAAGATCCCGCGGATGACCCCGTTCAGGATAGTCTGCGTCGACTTCGAGCCGAGAACCTGTTCGAGCGGCGACTTCTGGGCGGAGCGCGACGTGCGCGTCGTGCCTGACGTCTTCTTCAGGAGACGCTCGTACTCCTGCTGCGCCTTCCTCTCAGCCGCCGCCTGCTGCTTGTCCAGCACCGCCTGCTGTTTCGCGAGTTCGGCGGCGACCTTCGCCTTCTCGAGCGCCGCCTGCTCGGCGGCTTCGGCATCGGCGGCCGCGTTCATGCGGACGGTCAGCACCTCGCGTGCCGACTCGCGGTCGATCGCGGTGCCGTATTTCGCCAGCAGCGGCGAAGCCTTCACCGCCGCCTCGATCGCGGGATCGGTCGTCGGCGACATGAGGCCCTGCGGCGCGCGCAGGCGCGTCCACGCGACCGGCGTCGGGGCGCCCTTCTCGCTCATGACGGTCACGATCGCCTCACCCGTGCCGAGCTCCTGCAGCACGCGCTCGAGGTCGTACCCCGAATTCGGGTACGTGCCGACCGTGGCGCGCAGCGCCTTCGCGTCGTCGGGGGTGAAGGCGCGCAGCGCATGCTGCACGCGCGAGCCGAGCTGGGCGAGCACGTCGGAGGGGACGTCCTTGGGCGTCTGCGTCACGAAGAAGACACCGACGCCCTTCGAGCGGATCAGTCGCACGGTCTGCACGATCGCCGCGAGGAAGTCCTTCGAGGCGTCGCGGAACAGCAGATGCGCCTCGTCGAAGAAGAACACGAGCTTCGGCTTGTCGAGGTCACCGACCTCGGGGAGGATCTCGAACAGTTCGGCCAGCAGGTACATGAGGAATGTCGAGAACAGTGCCGGCTTGTCGATCACGCCCGGGACCTCGAGCAGGCTCACGATGCCGCGGCCGTCGGCGACCGTGCGGAGGAAGTCGGTCACCTCGAACTCGGGCTCGCCGAAGAAGACGTCCGCGCCCTGGTCGGCGAAGGTGATGAGCTCGCGCAGGATCACGCCCGCCGTGGCCGCCGACAGCCCGCCGAGCTCCCTCAGCTGCGGCTTGCCCTCGTCACTCGTGAGGTAGGTGAGCACCGCGCGCAGATCCGAGAGGTCGACGAGGGCGAGTCCCTGCGCATCGGCGTAGTGGAACACGAGGCCGAGACTCGACTCCTGTGTCGCGTTGAGCCCGAGCACCTTGCTCAGCAGCAGCGGGCCGAAACCCGACACGGTCGCGCGCACCGGCACGCCCTTGCCGATGCCGCCGAGCGCGAAGTACTCGGTCGCCGACGCCTCGGGCTTCCAGTCCTGGCCGATCGCGCTCGTGCGCGCCAGCAGCTTCTCGCTCGGCTCACCGGGAGTCGCGACACCGGTGAGGTCGCCCTTGATGTCTGCGGCGAAGACGGGAACGCCGCGCGCGGCGAGCTGCTCGGCGAGCCCCTGCAGCGTGCGGGTCTTGCCGGTGCCGGTGGCACCGGCGACAAGTCCGTGGCGGTTCATCATCCCGAGCGGGATCCGCACCTGCGCGCTCGCGTCCGGCTCGCCGTTCACGAGCGCGCCGAGGTCGAGCGTCGGCGCATCGAACGTGTACCCGGCGACGATCGCCGCGACCTCGTCGGCGTTCAGCGGGCCGGTCGGCGCAGCATCCGTCATCGGCGTGACCTCGCGAATCGGAGGAGATCCGCCATCCGGAGGAGCGATCGGGCCCGAAACGTCCTCCGTTTCGCGGATCTCCTCCGTTTTGCCGGCGTGCGCGGCCTTCACGGCCTCGGCCTCCGCGGCCGCGAGCGCCGCGCGTGCCTGCGCGGCCTTCAGCTGGGCTTCGGCGGCCTCGGCTTCGGCGCGCAGCCGCGCAAGCTCGGCTGCGGCGACGGCGGCATCGGACGTCTCGGGCGCGCTCATGCGCCTCAGCCTAGCGACGGCTCCTTCGGCACGGCGCGAGCGGCCTCACGAGCCATCGGCACGGCGAACGCCGCGGCGACGAGGAGCGTGGCACCGGCACCGGCGAGTGCGCCGCCGAGGGTGTCGCTCAACCAGTGCGCATGCAGATACGTGCGGCTGAAGGCCATGAGCAGCACCCAGGCGGCGCCGACCACAGCGACCCACGCCCGCGGGAAGATGACGAACAGCGCGACGGCGATCGCGGCGGCGTTCGCGACGTGACCCGAGGGGTACGAGCCGTGGTCCGAGATCACGATGATGTCTTCCGGGCGAACGCGTCCGAACAGGTGCTTCTGCACCTGAACGACCAGCGCGGTGAGCGCCTCGGCGGCGATGAAGAACGCCGCCGCCCAGGGCCTGCGCACGAGCACCAGCACGAGCCCGACGCCGATCGGCACCGCGAACACGCCGAACCATCCCGCGCCGACCCAATCCATGAAGTGGCAGATGGCCGCGAGCACCGGGTTCCACCATTCGGCGACCGTGACGTTCCACCACTCGTCGATCGTGAACGGCTCGTCGGCTCGCGTCAGCAGCCACAGCCCCAGCAGGAGCGAGAGGGCCACCAGCACGACACCGGTGATCAGAAGCGGAACGGCAGCGGTCTTCGCGGGCGTCGCAGGTTTCGTCGTCGCAGGTTCCGTCATCGCCCTATTCTGCCCCGGTGGCGGCGGCAACCGGCCATCGACCCGATATCGACCTGACCGGCGAGAGCCGTGCGCGGGAGCATGATGGCCTCATGACCGGAGTCGTCGACGCGGTGCGCGCCCTCATCGCCCCCCTCACCCGAACGCGGGTGTTCCGGCGCGTGATCGGCCCCGCCCTGCTGCCGCCGGTCGAGCGCGTCGTCGCGTGGATCTCGCGCGGCCGCGTGCAGGTGAGCGCGCTTCTCGTGCCCTCGCTCGTGCTGCACACCGTGGGCGCTCGGTCGGGCGAACCGCGCGACGCCCCGCTCATGTACACGCCCGACGGGCACGGTCGAGCGATCGTGGCGGGCACCAACTTCGCGGGTTCACGGCACCCGGCGTGGACGGCGAACCTGCTGGCGCATCCTGAGGCGGCGATCACCGTTCGCGGGCGACGGATGCCGGTGCGCGCGACCCCGATCCCCGACGACGAGCGCGATGCGGCATGGGCGCTGATCGAAGCGCAGTGGCCGGGCTACCGCAACTACGAGCGCGAGTCGGGCAGGGCGGTGCGCCTGTTCCGTCTGCAGCCTGTGCGCGCGGTCGCCGGCGGAGCATGATGGGCTCATGCCCCGCGCCGCCGACGCCCTTCGCGCCATCGTCGCGCCGATCACCCGCACGGGATGGTTCCGGCGCTTCGCGACGACCGTGCTCCCGCCGTTCGAGCGATTCCTCGCGCGGGTGTCGAACGGCCGCGTGCAGTTCAGCGCGTTCATCGTTCCGTCGCTGATCCTCCACACGATCGGGGCGCGCTCGGGAGAGCCGCGGGATGCGCCGCTCATGTACACCGCCGACGGCCGCGGCCGCGCGATCGTCGCCGGCACCAACTGGGCGGGGGCGAAGCACCCGGCGTGGACGGCGAACCTGCTCGCGCATCCGGATGCCGAGATCACCGTCCGCGGCCGCCGGATGGCCGTTCACGCGACCCTCGTGCCCGATGCCGAGCGCGACGCGATCTGGGCGATCCTCGAAGCGCAGTGGCCCGACTACCGCGAGTACGAGCGCGATTCGGGGCGCACCGCACGGATCTTCGTCCTGCAGCCGACGCGGATCATCCCCGGCTGACCGCGGAAGCCGACGTAAGCCCCGAGGACCTAGGGCGCGAGGCGCTCGACCGTGCGCGGGCGCACGACGAACCATAGCGACAGCACGCCGATCACAGCGCAGCCGACCATGACCGAGGCCATCGTCGTCGCGGTGATGCCGGCGTCGCGCGCGAGCCAGCCCACGAGCGGCGAGATGAGGCCCGCGACCCCGAAGTTCGTCGCGCCGATGATCGACTGCGCGGTGCCGGCGGCCTTGCCGTGCCGATCGAGGGCCAGCACCTGCACGCACGGGAACGTGAAGCCGCACGCGGTCATGAAGACGAACAGCGGCACGACGGTGCCCCACAGCCCGAGACCCATCTGATCGGTCACGATGATCGCGGCAGCCGAGATGCCGAGCACCGCCGTCGACCACGCCATGACCCACTGTGGGCCGAACCGCGCCGCGAGCCGCGACGCGGCCTGGACGCCCACTACGACGCCGAGCGAGTTCGCCGCGAAGAGCAGGCCGTACTGCTGGGCGTCGAAGCCGTACTCCTGCTGGAAGAGGAACGACGACGACGACAGGTACGAGAACAGTCCGCTGAAGGTCATGCCGCCGATGATGAGCACGCCGATGAAGACGCGGTCGCTGAAGACGCTCCGATAGCGCTGCCACACGGTGGTGGCGCCCTTCTCGTGGCGACGAGCGGGCGGCAGCGTCTCGGGGATGAAGATCATCGCCGAGACGAGCATGACCGCGCCGTACACCGCGAGGACCACGAAGATGCCGCGCCAGGGCATCACCAGCAGCAGAGCCGAGCCTACGAGCGGCGCGAGCACGGGAGCCACGCCCGAGACGAGCGCGAGGCGCGAAAGCATCACGACGAGACGGCGTCCGCCGAAGAGGTCGCGCACGATCGCGGCTGCTACCACGCCGCCGGCGGCAGCACCCGCGCCCTGCATGACGCGCGCGGCCGAGAGCAGCTCGAGAGTCGGTGCGAGGGCCGCCGCGACGCTCGCGACGACGTGCAGCGCCGTGACCGACAGCAGCGGCACACGACGACCGACCTTGTCGCTGAGGGGACCCACGATCAGCTGGCCGAGCGCGAAGCCGATCATGGTTCCGGTGAGGGTCAGCTGGATGGCCGTCGCCGTCGTCTGGAAGTCCGCTTCGAGCACCGGGAACGCCGGCAGGTAGAGGTCGATCGTGAACGGGCCGAGGGCGGTGAGAGCCCCGAGAAGGATGATGTAGAGCACCCGACGCCCGGCGGGGATCGAGTCTCCGGGGTGCAGCACGATCGGCGCGGTAGCCGGGTTCGGGCCGAGGGTCCGGATGGCGCCGGTGGACGAGGGCGCCGGGGTCGACGGGCGCGCCGAGCCTTCGGCTCGGGCAATGGGGATGGAGGCGGTATCGAGCACGTGTGTTTCGTTTCAGCGGCGAGGCATCAGGCCGAATCGAATCGATTCGAAAGGACCATGATAGCGGATGCCGCCGCCCGAGCATCCCGTCATCTGGGCGCCTTCTCAGCCACATGAGCATTCCGGCGCATAGGCTGGAGCCGGTCCGCGTCGACGCGGCCTGTCCCGCACCCGCACGCATTCGCCCTCCGTGGCGCCCGAGCCGAGATCACACACATGACCCCGACACCCCCGCGCCCCGACGACAAGCGCACGAGCGGCAACCCCGCCAAGCAGGCCGAGATCACGCTGACGGTTAAGCAGCAGCGCGAGCAGAAGCGCCAGGAGAAGCTCGCCGAGTACCAGCGCCAGCTTGCCAAGCGCCGTCGCAGCAAGCTCGTCTGGTGGATCGTCGGCGGCACCGCGGCGCTCGTGATCGTCGCCCTCGTCGTCGCCTCCATCGTCCTCGCGCCGCCTGCGCCGCAGGACTACGAGGCCGGCAGTGACGGGGTCGAGATCGAGGGCGTCGAGACCTTCGAGCACGTCACGCAGCACGTCGAGGGCGCCGTCGAGTACGAGCAGACCCCGCCCGCCGGCGGCGAGCACAACGCCGTGTGGCTCAACTGCGGCATCTACGACCAGTCGGTTCCGAACGAGAACGCGGTCCACTCGATGGAGCACGGCGCCGTCTGGGTGACCTACGACCCGGCCGAGGTTTCGGGCGACGAGCTCGACACGCTCAAGGGCACGCTTCCCTCGTCGTACGTGATCCTCTCGCCGTACGAGGGGATGGACACCCCGATCGCCATCTCGAACTGGAACCACCAGCTGAAGGTCGACTCGGCCGACGACGAGCGCATCGGCGAGTTCTTCGAGGAGTTCTGGCGCAGCCAGAACGTCCCCGAGCCCAACGCCGCGTGCACCGGCGCGCTCGACGCCCCCGGCAAGCAGTAGGCCTTCGGTGAGCAGCGCCGACCCCGCAGGCGACGCCGGCGCAATCGCGCCGGCGCGCCCCGTGGTGCGCTGGTGGGTCGTGGCGCTCGTGCTCCTCGCGATCGCAGCCCTCGCCTTCGCGGTCGGACGCTTCTCGACGTTCGGGAACGCCGGGCCGGTGGATCCCGGCACCGACTCCCCTGAGGCGGGGTTCTCCCGCGACATGCAGGTTCATCACGCCCAGGCGATCGCCATGGCGATGGAGATCTACCGCAAGACCGACGATGACGAGCTGCGCGTGCTCAGCTACGACATCGCCACCGGGCAGGCGGGCCAGCGGGGCGAGATGTTCGACTGGCTCGTGCAGTGGGGACTCCCCCAGTCGGGTGGCCCGATGATGCAGTGGATGAGCGCGTCCGATGCAGGGCACGACCACGGCGTCGGGGGCGACGACCCCTTGACGGACGAAGAGGCGCGCATCGCGATGGGCATGGCATCGGATGCCGAGCTCGACGCCCTCGCCGCGGCCACCGGCCAGGATGCCGACTGTCAGTTCCTCAGCCTCATGATCCGTCACCACGAGGGCGCGATCCCGATGGCCGAGGCGCTGCTCGAGCTCGGCACCGACGCGCGGGCGCTGCAGGTGGCGCAGTCGATCAAGGACGGGCAGACCGCCGAGATCGACGCGATGGAGTCGATGCAGGCACGCCTCGGCTGCACGTCCTGATCCCGCTCGTTACAGTGGTCGCGTGACCGCCGACCTCTTACGCCGCCCAGCCGTCGTGACGATCGCCGTCGTGCTGGTCTACATCGTCGCCTTCGCGAACGTGCTGGTCGGAACGCTCGTCCTGCTCAGTCGCTACCGCGTCGGATCCGGCGCCGTCCTTGCGGTCTCACTTCTCGGCGCCGCGATCATCCTCGTCGGCCTCCTCCTGGTCGCCGTCGCGTCGGGCATCGCGCGCGGCAGCCGGCTCTCGCGGATTCTGGCGTCGGTGTATCTCGGCATCCTGATGTCGTTGCACCTGGCGACACTCCTGACCACCGACGGGTGGGATTGGAGCGCGGCGGTGCAGTTCGCACTGGGCGCCTTCGTGCTGACCGCGCTGTGGGCACCGCCCGCAGCGCGGCATTTCGTTCGCGATGTCCCGACGCCGGCAGACCCGAGGTCAGCGGCCCCCTGAGCCGCTCGCGGCATCCATCGAGCGGGCCACATACCGGCGATGGAAGTACCGCACGATCTCGATCGCGCCGATCGCGATCGCCGTCACGACGGCGACCAGCCACGCCGCCTCCTCCCCCGGATCGACCAGCACGAAGAACTCGGTCAGCAGCGGGAGCGTGAACACCGCGACGAGGGCGATGAACATCGCGCCGATCACGAGGGCCTTGAACCGCGTGATCGGGCGCGAGAGAACGGTGAGCACCCAGATGCCGACGATGGCGAGGATGATGGTCGACCCGGTGCGCAATTCGTCCTCGGGCACCCCCAGGGCCATGGCCCCCAGCGTGTAGCCGAGGAGCGCGAGCGCGATGACGATGCCGGCCGGTATCGCGAACACCAGCGAGCGCCGGAGGAATCCGGGGACGTAACGCTGGGTGTTCGGCAGGAGCGCCAGGAAGAAGGCGGGGATGCCGATCGTCAGCCCGTCGGTGATCGACAGCTGGCGTGGGAGGAACGGGAACTCGAGCACCAGCATCCCGAACAGGATCGCGAGGCCCGTCGCGTAGACCGTCTTGGTGAGGAAGAGCATCGAGACCCGCTCGATGTTCGCGATGACCTGCCGGCCCTCGGCCACGACGTCGGGGAGATGCGAGAAGCGCCCGTCGAGAAGCACCAGCCGAGCCACCGCCTTCGTGGCGGCGGCGCCGGAGTTCATCGCGATCCCGATGTCTGCGGTCTTGATCGCGAGCGCGTCGTTGACGCCGTCTCCGGTCATCGCCACGACGTGACCACGCGCCTGCAGTGCGACGACCATCCGCTTCTTCTGCTCAGGCGTGACCCGGCCGAACACGGCGTGATCCTCGAGGATCGCGCCGAGCTCGGCATCGTCGTCGGGGAGCCTCCGCGCGTCGAACCCCTCGTCGACCTCCAGCCCGACCTCGCGCGCGATCGCAGCGACCGTGCGCGGGTTGTCACCCGAGATGACCCGGATGCCGACACCCTGCTCACGGAAATACGCGAGAGTCTGGGCGGCGTCCGGCCGCACCTGCTCGCGGAAGGTCACCACGACGACGGGGACGAGTCCCGGAGGCAGGGACTCGGCCTCGACGTCGGCCTCTGTGAGGGCCGCCTCCGACATCGCGAGCACCAGGGTGCGCCGCCCCGTCGAGGCGAGGGTCGTCACGACCCGCCCGAGGTCGGTCGACGGATCCGATGCGGCGTCGCCGAACACCATCTCGGGCGCACCGAGCACCCATGACCCCTCCGGACCCGACAGGAACGAGACGGCGCTCCACTTGCGCGCCGAGGAGAATGCGATGTATTCGGCGACGGCGAGCGGATGCGTCACCGGAAAGGGCGCCCGCAGGCATCGCGCCGTCGCGTTCGCGTCGGGGGCCGCTCCGTACCAGCCGAGCACGGCGTCGACGGCCGGGTCGGTCCCTCGCATCGGATGCAGGGCGTCGAACTCGATCTCACCCGCCGTCAGCGTTCCCGTCTTGTCGAGGCAGATCACGTCGACGCGCGCGAGGCCCTCGACGGCGGGCAGCTCGTTCACGAGCACCTGCTTCGCCGCGAGCCTCGCTGCCCCGACGGCGAACGTGATCGAGGTCATCAGCACGAGGCCGAGCGGGATCATCGCAGTGAGCGCCGCGATCGTGTTGACGACCGCCTGCACCCATCCGCCGTTCGCCACCGCCTCGGCCCAGCCGCCCGCGACCATCATCTGGGCGTTCAGCACGAGCAGGCCCACCGGGCCGATGATCCAGCTCATCCACTTCAGCACCCGGTTGACCGATCCGCGCACCTCCGACGCGACGAGCGAGAAGCGCTTGGCCTCGCCGGCGAACTTGTTGGCGTACGAGTCCGCCCCCACGCGGATGGCGCGCGCGGCACCGTCGCCCGAGACGACGATCGATCCCGAGAGCGCCTCGTCGCCCGGCTTCTTGTCGACGGCATCCGACTCGCCGGTGAGCATCGACTCGTCGATCTGCAGAGCGCGGGTCTCGACGATCATGGCGTCTGCGGGCACCTGATCGCCCGCCCGGAGAACCAGGATGTCGTCCTGCACGACGTCGCCCGGCGCCACGTCGAGCTCGCGCCCGTCGCGCCGTACCCGCGCGCGGGGTGCGTTCAGCAGCGCCAGTCGATCGAGGGCCGACTTGGCCTTGAACTCCTGCACGCAGCCGATGATCGAGTTCGCGAAGGCTGCCAGACCGAACAGCGCATCCTGCCAGCGGCCGAGGACGAACAGCACGAAGAAGCACGCGAAGACGATCCCGTTGAACAGCGTGAAGACGTTCGCGCGGACGATGTTCCAGACGCTCCGGCTCGTGTCGGCGGTGAAATCGTTCGTGCGACCCGCCGCGATCCGCTCGACGATATCCGCCGCCGTCAGACCGACAGCGGGATCGACGGCGGCGCGGTCGACAGACACATCGGCGGCGGCATCCATGGTTCGAGGCTAGCGATGCCCCCGCACGCACGGGTGACGCGGCACGCGTCCCCCCGAGCGCGTGCCGCGTGGTCCCGGTGCCCGCCGTCAGCCCTTCGTGCTGCCGGCGAGGAGTCCTCGCACGAAGAATCGCTGCAGTGACAGGAACACCACGAGCGGCACGATGAGGGCGATGAACGCACCCGCCGTCATGAGGTACCAGTCCTGTCCGCGGTTGCCGCTCATCTCGGCCAGCAGCTTCGTGATCGGGGCCACATTGCCGTCGGCGAAGATGAGCGAGACGAGCAGGTCGTTCCACACCCACAGGAACTGGAAGATCGCCACGGATGCGATCGCGGGCATGGTCAGCGGCAGGATGATCCGGAAGAAGATCTGCCCGTGCCCGGCGCCGTCGACACGCGCCGCCTCGATCACCTCGTGCGGAATCTCGGACACGAAGTTGTGCAGCAGGAAGATCGCCAGCGGCAGCGCGAACATCGTGTGGGCGATCCACACCTGGGCGTAGCCGGCCGAGCCGATCGCCTGGATCACCGGGATGCCGAAGATCGTGCCCTGCGAGAACAGCTGCAGCAGCGGGATCAGCGCCATCTGGATCGGCACGATCTGCAGCGCGAACACGAGGATGAACAGCATGTTCTTGCCGCGGAAGTCCATCCACGCGAACGCGTAGGCGGCCAGCAGCGCGATCGAGATCGGGATCACGGTCGCCGGGATCGTGATCGCGAACGAGTTGACGAACGCCTGGGCCATCGTGAGCTGGCTGTTGCCCGACTGCAGCGCCGTCGCGTAGTTGTCGAGAGTCCAGCCCCAGTTCTCGAAGACCGTCCACCAGCCTGTGGTCTGGATGAGCTCCCGCGGCCGGAACGAGCTGATGAGCACGCCGAACGTCGGAATCGTCCACAGGATCGCGATGATGAGCGCCGCCAGCGTCGCCCAGCGCGACGTCAGCCGGCGCTTGGTCTTGCCGAACATGTCGCGGTCGGCCCTGCGGGCACCGCGTGCGAGATCCTTCTTGCCCTCGTCGTCGATCGGAAGATCGACCGGCATGACCGCACTCATCAGCGTGCCTCTCTCTGCTTCTTGAGCTGGATCGCGTTGTAGATCACGATCGGCATCACCAGCACGAACAGGACCACCGCGAAGGCGGCGGAGCGCCCCGCCTCGAAGCTGCGGAACTGCGTGTACATCTCGTTCGCGATGACGGAGGTGTTGTTCGCGCCCGCGGTCATCGTGCGGACGATGTCGAAGACCTTGAGCGAGGCGATCGAGATCGTCGTGAGCACGACGATGAGCGCGGGACGGATGCCGGGCACGATGACGTTGATGAACCGCTGCCAGCCGTTGGTCCCGTCGAGCTCTGCCGCCTCGAGCTGCTCGGTCGGCACGCCCTTGATGGCTGCGGAGAGGATCACCATCGCGAACCCGGTCTGGATCCAGATCAGGACGATGATGAGGAACAGCGTGTTCCACGGCTCCACGGCGAGGAAGTTGTACGGCTGCCCCCCGAACCACACGATCACCTGGTTGAGGAAGCCGATCTGCTCCTGGTCGGCCGGGCGAGGCGTGTACATGAAGCGCCAGATGATCGAGGCGCCCACGAACGAGATCGCCATCGGCATGAAGACGAGGATCTTGTAGTAGCGCTCACCCCTCGTCTTGTCGATGAAGTACGCGTAGGCCAGGCCCGCCGCGGTCGAGACGACGGGGGCGATGAGCACCCAGATGATCGTGTTGACGACGACGCGCACGTTCTGGTCCTGCGAGAAGATCCAGACGAAGTTGTCCCACCCCACGAACTCGGTGCCGCGGGAGTTCATGAACGCCTGGAACATCGTCTGGATGGTGGGAATGATGAGCCCGACGATGATGAGCAGAATGGCCGGAGTCAGGAAGCCGAAGAGCTGGAAGAGCGAGCCGGCCCCGTTCTTCGCCCTCTTGTCGAGGAAGAAGAAGAGCAGACCCAGGACCGCGGCTGCGCCGATCGCCCACTGATAGGACTGCAGGAGCCACAGGAACAGCGCGGGGAACGCGACGCACGCGGCGAGGCGGATGATCGTGTACATCCGGCCCGAGCGCGGGGCGATCTCGACGAAGAACAGGATGAGTGCGACCACCAGCAGGAAGACGCCGACGATGACGACGATCTCCAGCCACGGATTGAGCGTGCTCACCCACTTCAGGAAAGCGGACATGGGTTCCTTTCGAGTACGGCGTCGGACTCGGACATGTGCAGCGGGAGGGGACGGGGCCGTCACCGCAAGGGTGGCGGCCCCGTCCTGATCAGGCGGGCGTCAGCTGGACGGCCACCCGGATTCGATCTGCTCGAGCACCGTGTCCAGATCGGTGCCGTTGACGTAATCCACCATTCCCTTGAAGAAGGTTCCCGCACCCACTGCGCCCGGCATGAGGTCGGAGGCGTCGAAGCGGAAGGTGGTGGTGTCGCTCTGCAGGATCGAGATGGCCTCCTGCAGGATCGGGCTCGAGGCGCTCGCCGGGTCGAGACCCTTGTTCGCGCTGATCACGCCGCCGAGCGAGACCCGGCTGTTCGCCCACTCAGGGCTGGAGAGGTACTCCTGTACCTTCACGGTGGACTCCGAGTCGTCGAAGGCCGCGACGATCTCGCCGCCGCCGGTGACGACCGCGCCGTCCGAACCGCCTCCCGCGCCGAAGGGCGGCGTCAGGAAGGCCCAGATATCACCGTCCTCGCCCACCTCGGCACCGGCATCGACGAGGAATCCGTCGAAGAACGAGGCCTGGTGATGCAGCGTGCACGAGCCGTCGGCGAGCGCCGCGGCCGGGTCGGTGCCGAACGGGGTGGTGACGATGGTGTCGATCCCGCCGAAGCCCGCGTTGACGTAGTTCGGGTCGAGGGCGACCTTTCCGAACTCCTCGAACGCCGACTTGATCTCCGGCGCGGTGAAGGGCACGTCGTTGGTGACCCACTGGTCGTAGACGTCGGTGCCCGATTGCCGCAGGACGATGTCCTCGATCCAGTCGGTGCCCGGCCATCCGGTGGCGGCATCGGAGTTGAAGCCGATGCACCAGGGCGGCTCGCCGCTGTCGGCCTGGATCTGAGCGGTCAGGTCGATGAGCCCCTGCCAGTCGGTCGGCACCTCCCAGCCGTTCTCGGCGAACTTCGACGGCGAGTACCAGATCCATCCCTTGACGCTCGCCATGAGGGGCGCACCGTAGAGCGTGTCGTCGACCGTGCCATAGCCGGCCCAGTCCTCCGACCAGTACTCCTCGACGTTGGCGACCACGACCTCGGGCGCGGGAAGAACCAGATCGCGGCTCGCCATGTCGGCGAGGAGGCCCGGCTGCGGGAAGATCGCGAGATCAGGGGGCGTGCCGCCCTGGGCGCGGACGGCGATCTGTGCCTCGAACTCCTTCGACCCCTCGTACTGGATGTCGATGCCGTTCTCTTCTTCCCATGCGGCCCAGGACTCCTCGAGCAGCTCCTGTTCGGGGGTCACGATCGTGCCGTAGACGGTGACGACGTCATCGCCGCCACCTTCGCCGCCGCCGTTGTCCACACCCGGACCGCCGCTGCAGCCGGCGAGCGCGATGCCTGCCGCCCCTGCCATGGCGATCGAGACCAGGATGCGGCTTCTTGATGACTTCATACGTCCTCCTCATTGAGTTCCGCAGGGCACTCGTTGCCCCGGGCTCCGCGTGTGGAACGTCGGGAACCGATTCCATGCCACGCTAGAGGATGCTCCGGGTCGACACAATCGACTCTGATCACAACTCGGTGAACAGTGGATTCGTGCTGGCGTATCACGAACCTCCCCGGCATGATGGGTCCCGGGAACGGTTCCACATAGACCGGTGGACGGCGTCGTCCACCGCGTCCGAAGGAGGGCATCCGATGGGGGGCATCGCCGACGTCGCGCGCGCTGCGAGCGTATCGAAGTCAACCGCCAGTCGCGCCCTGACCGGGGCAGGCTACGTCTCGGATGAGACGCGGGCCCGCGTTCGAGCCGCCGCCGAAGCCCTCGGGTACGTCGCGACCACGAGCGCCGTCAGCCTCGTGACCGGTCGCACGCAGACGATCGGCGTCGTCATGCCGGCCCTCGACCGCTGGTTCTTCGCCCAGGTGCTCGAAGGCATCCAGGACGCCCTCCTCGAGCGGCGCTACGACCTCGCCCTCTACGGCGCGCAGCCCGGCTCCGACGCGCGGCGCGAGATGTTCGAGCACTTCCTCGCTCGCAAGCGCTTCGACGGCCTCATCGCCGTCGGCATCGAGCCGAGCGCTCGTGAGCTCGAGCGCCTCGTCTCATTCGGGAAGCCGGTGGTCAGCGTCGGAGGGTACGACGTCGGCACCAACGCGGTGTCGATCGACGACGCCGCGGCCGCGCGCATCGCCACCGAGCACCTGCTGGGACTCGGGCATCGCTCGATCGCCTTCCTCGGCGGCGATCCCGACGGCCATCGCACGAGCTTCGGCGATGCGCATCGGCTCGAGGGATACATCGATGCGATGCGGGATGCCGGGTGCGCGGCATCCATTCAGCAGGTGAGATCCGCGGTGACGGTGCCCGGCGGCTACGGAGCGGCGGTGGAACTGCTCGGCGACCGGCGGACGCGGCCGACGGCGCTCGTGGGGGTCTGCGACGAGGTCGCTGTGGGCGCGATCATCGCGGCACGGCGACTCGGCATCCGCGTTCCCGAGGGCCTCAGCGTCGTCGGGATCGACGATCACGCCTACGCCGAGATGTTCTCGCTGACGACGCTCCAGCAGAAGCCGCACCAGCAGGGGCGGGCCGCCGTGCAGCTGCTCATGTGGCAGCTCGACGATCCGGCTGCCCCGACACACCGCATCTACGAGGCCTCTCCCCTGATCGTCCGCAACTCCACCGCCGCGATCGACGACGACGCGTCCGCGATCGTGGGCGTCGGCCGCTGAGCGCTACCAGGGCGCGCCGAGCTCGGCGAACGTGCGTCCCTCCCATGCCGCGCGCTCGGACCACTCCTCGATGCCGCGCACGATGCGGAACGTCTCGCCGCCGCGCTGCTCGATATCGATGTGCTCCGGTGCGATCGCGAGGGGTTCGGGAGCGGCGACGACTTCTTCGAGTACGCGCGTGAAGGCCCCCGTGCTCGCCAGCGGCGCGGAGAGCGCGGCGCCGGTGCGCACGTGCGCGACCAGCTCGGCCAGCAGCCCGCGGCGGGCGCACTGATACGTGCGCGCGAGCGCGCCCGTACCGTGCACCTGCAGCAGGTCGAGCGTGTAGAAGTACAGAGCATGACCGCGGGCGCCCGCGATCAGCACGAACGGCTCGTGGCGCCGCGGTGCCGTGACGCTCAGCGCTGCCGCGATCCGCAGGCCGCCGGAGAGTTCGATCACGAGCGATGACGTGTCGTCGGTGTCGATGTCGTTCGCACGGCGGAGATCGGAGCGGATGCCGCGCACGTCTGCAGCAGCGTGGGCGCCGCCGATCGCGAGGGCGGTGACGACGGCGTGGGCGAGCGGGTTGGTCACGGCACCGTCGGCGACGACCGAGCCGTCGGATGCCGTCCGCCGACCCGCCCAGGCGCTCCGGCGCCAGTACTCCTCCGACCGCGACCACAGCCCGACGGTGCCCAGATGCTCGATCTCGCCGAGCTCGCCGGAGGCGATCAGGTCGCGTGCGGCATCGATGCCCGCACTGCCGAGAGACTGGAAGCCGACCTGCACAGAACGCCCGGCGGCGACCGACGCCGTCAGCACGCGATCGTGCTCGGCGATCGAGACGACGGGCGGCTTCTCGAGGAGCACGTGCGCGCCGGCCTCGAGCGCCTGGACGGCGAGCGCCGCGTGAGACGGGATCGGCGTCGAGAGGATCGCGATGTCGAGTCCGCCCGCGGCGAGCATGGCCTCGGCATCCGCGTGCACGCTCACCGATCGCGGAACGTCGCCGCCGCCCCGGGGGTCGGCGACGGCGACGAGCTCCACATCGTCGGGCTGGGCGAGCACGGCATCCACGTGGCTGCGGCCATGGCCGTGCACCCCCGCGATGCCGACGCGCAGCGGTGCACTCACAGGCCGGCCCGTGCCCGCAGAGCGGGGAGCACCCGCTCGACGGCCTCCGCGTCGCCGAGGTCTTCGTCGAGCACGAATGCGGTCAGCTCGAGGTCGAGCTCACCGCCCTCGGGGATCGTGTGCGGGGAATCCCAGGCGATCGACGGCCCGGCACCGAGGTACTCGGCGAAGCGCACGAACCACGGCAGCGGCTCGGCTCCCTGTGCGAGGACCACTGTGGTGGCGCGCTCGGGGAAGGTGAAGGCCAGCCACGGCGTAGCGGCGCCGTGCACGTCGCGCTCGGTGTCGCCCGCGGGGCTGAAGACCCGTGCCCGCTCGGGTGCGAAGCGCCAGAAGATGCCCCCGTAGCCCGCACCCTCGCGCCCGTTCGTCGCCGGCGACCCGAACGTGATCGCGTCGAGCGTCGCCTTGAGGTGGCTCCGCCAGCGCAGCGCCCAGCCGTTCTCGAGCTCGGCCGAGCGCAGCTCCCGCACCTCGACGAGCTGCGTCGTGCCGGTCTGGTCGACCCAGCTGAGCCGCTCGTCGAGCGAGTGCCCGTCGATGTGCAGCCGGTCGCGCCGCTGCCGGCCGTGGTTGGGCACCATGATCGATCCCTCGCCGCGCACGTACGTCCGGCCGCCCCAGTACGACGTGCCGTTGACGTCGGGGATCGCGAGGCTGACCCCGAGGTGGTGCGGGTGGTCGGTGGGTTCGGTCACCGACAGCGGGGTTCCACCGCGCGAGACGACCGCGTCGAGGAACGGCCGGGGCGAGAGCACCGAGTCGACCGTGGCGCCCTCGTCGTACTGGGCGACGACCGTCGAGCCGAGTCGCAGCACCGGGCGGGCCGGTCCGACCCAGCCGCTCGCGTGCGAGGCCGGACCCGAGCTCTTTCGGGCCACGAGCACCGGACGATAGAAGATCGGGTGGTCGGCACTCTCGCCGTCGAGGGCCTGCCGCATCCGATTCCACGCCTGCCGGCCGATCTCGATGCGCGGCACCGACATGGTCGTGAGAGGCGGCGCGGCGAACCGCGACTGCGGAATGTCGTCGAGGCCGACGATCGAGATCTGCCCGGGCACATCGACTCCGACTTCGCCCAGGCGCGAAAGGAGGCCGAGGGCGACGAGGTCGTTGAAGGCGATGGCGGCGGTGGCGCCGGTCTCGAGCACCGCGTCGGCGGCGTCGTACCCGGCCTCCATGCTCGATCCGGCACCGATCGTGAGGATCTCGAGATCGGCGTACTCGCGCGTCAGCTCGCCGAGGCCCTGCGCGCGCAACTCGTTCGCGTAGCTGAGCGCGGGTCCTGCGACATAGACGATCCGGCGATGCCCGAAACCCATGAGATGGATGCCGAGCTCCTTCACCGCGGAGGCGTAGTCCACCGCGAGCTGAGCCGCCGGTGTGTCGTCTACGCGGCGGTTCACCACGACGACGGGCGTGGTGCGCGCGATGAGGTCCTTGAGCTCCTGATCGGGCATGCGAGGCGAGACGAGCACCAGGGCGTCGCACTTGCTGCGTGCCTCGGTGGCGATCTCGGCCTCGACGCCGACGGCCTCGGCGCTGTCGGCGACGAGCACGCGATACCCGTCCCGCGCCGCAGCCATCGTGAGGCCCTTGAGCACACCCTGGAACATCGGGTTCTCGAGGTCGGGCACGAGCAGGGCGATCGTATGGCTGCTGCCGCGCACGAGGCTGCGAGCGGCCTCGCTCGGCGAGTAGTTCAGCGCGGCGACGGCGCGGTTGACCTTCGCGACGATCGAGGGATCGACGGTGGCGACACCGTTGAGGACGCGCGACACCGACGCCTGCGACACTCCGGCGTACTGGGCTACCTGCGCCATCGTGATGGGACGCGACGTGACCTCGGTCAACGCGACCTCCTCAGGCTCTAGAGACATTGTGGGCGTGGCGGATCCCGGCGGGGCGGATTGGCGTGCTCGCCGCTCCGCGTCGTCGGGGGCCGCTCGGGACCGGACCCCTCATCACTTCGATCCGGCCCCGAGCAGTGGATGGATGAGCGGATCGCGCAACGGACGAACGCGATCCGCTCATCGGCTCAGATGGCGGCGTCGTCGAGAGCCCGCTGGAGCTCTGCGATGAAGCTCGCCGCCGCTTCTTCAGGCGTCTTCTCGCCGAAGAGCACCTGCTGGGTGTGCTGATCGATGATCGTCTCGATCGCACCACCGCCCGGCGGGGTCGCCGGCGGCGCGTCGCCGACGCGCTCGGAGATGCTGTCCAGGAAGTCGACGACCTCCTGGTTCGTCTCGTCGAGCTTGGGCGTGATGTACTCGCGGATCTTTTCGTTGGCCGGAACTCCGCGCTCGGCGAGAAGCAGGTCGGCCGCCTCCTCGCTGTTGGAGAGGAAGTCGAGGAAGAGCGCCACTTCGCCCGGGTGCTCGGTCTTCGCAGACGCCGACCAGAACATCGAGGGCTTGTAGTACGCCGCCTGGCCCGCCCCCTCGTCGGGAGTGGGGATCATGAGGGGCTCGAGATTCTGCCCGCTCGCATCGCGAAGCGCCGCGACCTGGTTCGACCACCACGGGCCGAACGCGGACTGGTTGGTCGCCGTGAACGACTCGGCGAGACCGGCCGACTCCCGCTCGATGGTCGCGGACGGGTCGGGGGTGCCGCCGGCCTCGGTGACGTCGAGCAGAAGCTGCCACCACTCGGCGAGCGTCTCCTCGGAGGCCGAGACCTCGGGCGAGCCGTCCTCGGCGTACAGCGACTCGCCGTGCTGACGCAGCCAGTTGTTGAGTCCACCGTCTTCGAAGCCCCACGACTGCGAGCCGATGACCGCGCCGCCGCTGGCGGCGGTGACCTCTTCGGCGAGGGCCGTGAAGTCGTCCCACGACCAGGTCTCGTCGTCGGGCACGTCGATGCCGAGGCTCTCCAGCAGATCGAGGTTCGCCATGTAGGTGTAGGAGTTGATGCCCACCGGAACGCCGTACTGCGTGCCGTCCAGGGCACCGGTGCCGAGCACCGCTTCGGGGAAGTCACCCGTCGGCAGGGAGTCGCCGAGCGTGCCGAGGTCGAGCAGCACGCCGTTGGCGGCGTACGTCGACAGCTGCTTCTCGTCCATCTGGATGATGTCGGGAGCGTCCCCCGCGGCGACCGTCGTCGCGAGCTTGTCCCAGTAGCCGGCCCAGTCGGTGTACTGCGGCTCGATGGTGATGTTCTCGTGCTCGGCCTCGAAGGCCGCGATCAGCTCTTCGGTGATCCCGTGGCGGACGTCGTTGCCCCACCACGTGAAGCTGATCGTCACGGGTTCATCCGAGAGCGTCGGCCCGGTGGCAGGAGTCTCCGTCGATCCTGCACACGCCGTCAGCGCCAGCGTCGTCGCTGCGCCGACAGCGGTGAACAGCAACCAGCGGTGTGCGGTTCTGGTGCGTCGCATGTCTTGCATCCTTTCGACCGAAGTCGGGTTGTGTGTGTGGTGCGTGTGATGAGGGTGGGCCCGGCGGGCCCGCGAAGTGCTGCGTGACGAGTCGTCACTTGATCCCGGTCGTCGCGATTCCCTTGATGAGGAACTTCTGGCCGAACAGGAAGATGAGGAAGATCGGTATCAGCGAGACGACGCTCATGGCGAACATCTGCGCGTAGTTGGTCGCACTCTGCGCGTCTTCGAAGGAGCGGAGCGCGAGCGGCACCGTGTACAGCTCGGGCTTGGTGAGGAAGATCAGCTGCGAGAAGAAGTCGTTCCACGTCCAGATGAAGGTGAAGATCGCCGTCGTCGCGAGCGCCGGCACCATCAGCGGCAGGATGATCTGCAGGAAGATGCGGGGATGCCCGGCACCGTCGATGCGTGCGGCTTCGTCGAGCTCCTTCGGGATGCCGCGGATGAACTGCACCATCAGGAAGATGAAGAACGCGTCCGTCGCGAGGATCTTGGGCACGATCAGCGGCAGGAACGTGTTGATCCAGCCGAGCTGCGAGAAGAGCACGTACTGCGGGACGATGATCACGTGGATCGGGAGCATGATGCTCAGCAGCATCACCGCGAACCAGATCGCCTTGCCGGTGAACTGCAGCCGGGCGAAGGCATACGCCGCCATCGAGCACGACACGAGGTTGCCGATGATGCAGCCGATCACGATCAGCGCCGAGTTCCAGATGTAGACGTTGAACGGGTAGGTGAGCGCCGTCCAGCCGTCGACGTAGTTCTGGATCTCGAAGCTGTCGAGGATGATCCCCGGGTCGCGGAAGATCTCCTCGTTGGGCCGCAGCGAGCTCACGACCATCCAGATCACGGGGTACAGCATCCCGGCCGCCAATGCGATGAGCAGGGTGTGGCGCACCACGCTCGTGAGGGGCTTCCGGAACGGGTTGCGGCGGCGCTCACTGCCCGCGGGCCGGCCGGTGACGATCGTCTCGGTGGCAAGCGGCGCGGACGTTTCGGCGGGGTCAATCTTGGTCATCGTAGAAAACCCAATACCTCGAGGTCCAGAACATCAGGACGGTCAGGACGGCGATGATGATCAGCAGGAGCCACGCCATCGCCGAGGCGTAGCCCATGTTGTAGTTCGTGAAGCCCTGCTGATACAGGTACAGCGTGTAGAAGAGCGTCGAATCGACCGGGCCGCCGGTGCCGCCCGAGACGATGTAGGCCTGGGTGAACGACTGGAACGTGCCGATGAGCTGCAGCACCGCGTTGAAGAAGATGATCGGGGTGAGCAGCGGGATCGTGATCCGGAACAGCTGCTGGCGCCGGCTCGCGCCGTCGACCGAGGCCGCCTCGTAGTACATCGACGGGATCTGGCGGAGACCCGCGAGGAAGATCACCATGGGCGACCCGAAGGTCCAGACGTTCAGGATCATCAGGGTCCCGAGCGCGGTGTCGGGGTTCGAGATCCACCCCTGACCCTCCATGCCGAACATGCGCAGAACCTGGTTCACGAGCCCGTCGACGCCGAAGATCTGACGCCACAGGATCGCGATCGCGACGCTGGCGCCGAGGAGCGAGGGCAGGTAGAAGGCCGAGCGGTAGAACGCCAGGCCCCGCAGACCTCGGTCCAGGACGATCGCGAGGAAGAGCGCCGCGGCAAGCTGCAGCGGCAGCGAGACGAACACGTAGGTGAAGGTCACCTGCAGCGACGTCGCCAGTCGCTCGTCGGTCAGCATCCGCGCGTAGTTCTCGAAGCCGATCCACTTCGGCGGGCTCAGCAGGTTGTAGCGCGTGAACGAGAGTCCGAACGAAGCCACCATCGGGCCGATCGTGATGAGCGCGAGGCCCACGAACCACGGCGCGAGGAACAGGTACGCGGCCTTGTTCTGCTTCTTGCCTTCGGACTTCGCCCGCTTGAGCTTGCCGAGTTCGCTGATGGCGCTCATGCGGCTGCCTCGCTGTCGCGACCGGGCGGTCGCGTTCTGGGGCGGTGCGTCGTCGTCACCGTTGGCCCTCCGGTCATCGTCGTCGATGGATGAGAATGCGCATTCTGGAATGCGCTTTCTCTTTCTAACATCCCGATGCTGACGATGCAACACTCACCCGGAAAATCAATCGAATCTCGTGATCAGATCGTGAGAAAGGGCAATCCCGTTCGGATGCTGCGGGCATGACGAAGGCCCCGGATGCCAGCATCCGGGGCCTTCGTGGAAAGCGAGGTTACTTCAGGGTAACCGTAGCGCCGGCCTCTTCGAGAGCGGCCTTCGCCTTGTCAGCGGCTTCCTTGGTCGCGCCCTCGAGCACGGCCTTGGGAGCGCCGTCGACAACAGCCTTCGCCTCACCGAGGCCGAGCGAGGTGAGCTCGCGGACGACCTTGATGACCTGGATCTTCTTGTCGCCTGCGGCCTCGAGCACGACGTCGAATGCCGACTGCTCCTCGACCTCTTCAGCGGCAGCGCCACCGGCGGCAGCCGGACCGGCAACAGCCACCGGGGCGGCGGCGGTGACGTCGAAGGTCTCCTCGAACGCCTTGACGAACTCGGAGAGCTCGATGAGGGTGAGCTCCTTGAACGCCTCGAGCAGCTGCTCAGTGCTGAGCTTTGCCATGATGTGTCTCCTTGTTGTGGGTTGTTCTACGCCGGGGCCCGATGTCAGGCCGCGGACTCCTGCTTCTCACGCAGCGCGTCGACCGTGCGAACGGCCTTCGACGGCAGTGCGTTGAAGACGTAGGCCGCCTTCGTCAGCGAGGCCTTCATCGCACCGGCGAGCTTCGCCAGCAGGACTTCACGGCTCTCGAGATCAGCGAGCTTGTTGACCTCATCCGCAGTCAGGGGGTTTCCGTCGAAGAAACCGCCCTTGATCACGAGAAGAGGGTGTGCCTTGGCGAAGGCACGAAGACCCTTCGCGACGGAGACCGGGTCACCGTGCACGAAAGCGATGGCAGACGGACCCTTGAGGTCGTCGTCCAGCGAAGAGATCCCGGCCTTGTTGGCCGCGATCTTGGTCAGCGTGTTCTTCACCACGGCGTATTCCGCGTCCTGACGAATGCTGTTGCGCAGCTCCTTGAGCTGGGCAACCGTCAGACCGCGGTACTCGGTCAGCAGAACGGCGGTCGAGTCCTCGAATTGCTTCGTGAGCTCGGCGACCGATGCATCCTTCTGCGCCATGGCCACTCCTTGTGTGTACGAGACGCTCCCGCGATGACGGGGCGTCGGCCAGCGGCATCCGCTCATCCGATCTCGCCCTGAAATGGAAGAAGCTCCGGCGCAAGCGCACGGAGCTGGATTCTCGAAGAGATTCGTTCGTACACCTGCGCGGGCCCCTGCACTGCAGAGCTTCGATCGTCGTTCGCTTGCGCTCACGTCGATGACCGGCGGTCTTTGGCTACCCACCAGAGTACGCGACCCCCGCGCCTCCGCCAAATCGGCGCCCACCCCTTCTCGATCCCCCCATCTCCCCGAGTGCACGACTTGTCCGCGAGTGCACGGGTTGCCCGCGCCGGTACGTCGTGCACTCGCGGGTCGGTCGTGCGCTCGCGGCCGGGTGAGAGCCAGTCAGCGCCGCGGCGTGATGTGGAACGACCGCAGGCGCGCGGCGAGCGCTGCAGGCGAGGTGATGTGCTCGTCACCCCAGCGCGCGAACTTCCGCTGCGTCGTGCCGCGGATCCAGTCCTCGCGCTGCTTCTCCTCCAGGAGGGCCTGCTCGAGAGGGATGCCGCGCCGCAGCGCCTCGTCGAGATACTTGCCCTGGCCGTCGAACTCGCCGAAGGCGCCGACGTCGTCAAGACCGAGATCGACGAAGTACCGCTTCGCCCCCGGCCCCGCGACGGGCACCTGCAGCCGCGGAGTATGAAAGCCCAGTCGAACGATCTGCAGCCTGCTCACGCTCTCGCCGGGCAGCTGCGCCCTGCCGTTCGCGAACGCGGTCACCCAGCGTGCCTGCTTGATCCCCCGGGCGCCGGCTGCTCCGGCGATGCGCTCGCTCATGCCATGGCGCCACGACTGCACCGCATCCTCGTCCCACTCCCGTCCCCGCTGCGCCATCATGCGCTCCGCCGCGTCCGCACACGCCACGGCCGCCTCGGGCGGAAGCGTACGTACGAGGTCGAACACTGTGCGCGCCAGCGAGGTGGTGCGGATTCCGTGACGGATGACGACGTCGGATGCCGGGAGCGGCGCGACATGCCGGATGACGTCGGTTCCGCTCGAGATGCGCTGCGGGGCATCCGTCGTGACATGGACCCGCGTCGGCGTGTGCCGGTACAGCGGGAGACCCCACCACACCCCCGCCGAAACGTGGGAGGTCGCCGCGTCGCCGGTGGCGTCTCGAGTCACAGCGATGACGTGCGCGAGGTGGCGCCCTTCGGGCCACAGTTCTGCGGCATCGGTCGCCGCCATGAACCACCCGCGGCGCACCTGCGTCAACGCGCCAGAGCGAACCGCCGCCGCAATGGATCGCTCCGACCAGCCCCTCTGAAGCAGCGCCCCCGTCGAACGGACGAGAGGACTCAATTCGGAGACAGACACGGCGCGGCGCATCCTCCAGCGTCGGCCCGACTGGCACCGCTCCAGCATCCTCGCCCGCCGTTGTGCACAACTCGACTCGCCGCGCTTGCCGGGGAGGAACCTCTGCCTGGCGCGTCGCGCTCCGTCACACCGCGCCTCTCGCTACCGAGTGCACGGCTTGTCCGCGAGTGCACGACCTGCGCGCGCCGGCGGGCCGTGCACTCTGCGCCATGTCGTGCACTCGCGCTCCGGGGCGGAGAGGGGGGGTGTCGTGAGAGCGGGATGTCGCCCGTGCGGCGTAGCCTCGAGAGGTGACTCCCGAACTCGCCGCACGCTCGCCTGAGCTGGCGGCGCGCGTGGTGGCCGACTCGCGCGATCGGGTCGCGTGGATCCGGGCGCGCTCGCGCGGGATCACGGCCACGGATGTCGCGACGCTCACGTCGGTGAACGCGATCGCGAAGGCGGCCGACGCCAAGCTCATGGGCTCGGGCTTCTCGGGCAACGCCTACACCACCCACGGGCGCGTTCGCGAGCCCGAGATCGCCGCCTGGGTCGCGGCGACGCATGGCATTCAGCCCTCGTCCGCCCTGTTCCACGCGGTGGTTGAGAAGCGCCACCTCGCGACCCCCGACGGAGTCGCGGTGGATACCGACGGCCGCATCACGCTGTGCGAGATCAAGACGACGAACAAGTCGTGGCGCAGCATCCCCCGGTCCTACCTTCGGCAGATCTGGTGGCAGCAGCATGTGCTCGGCGCGGAGCGCACGCTCGTCGCGTGGGAGCAGCACGACGCGTTCATCCCCGTCGGCGACGAGCCGCGCTGCGCGTGGGTCGATCGCGACGACGCCGAGATCGACAAGCTCGTCGGCCTCGCGACCGCGCTCATCGACGAGCTCTACGAGCGCACGACCCGCGCCCGGCAGGGCGTTGAGCGGATGCCGCAGCCGGCGACTACGCCGCGCGAGCCCTTCCGCGCCCTCGCCCTGGCGGACTGACGCCGTCCCCTCCCCGCGACAAGCATCCCAGCCTGCGGGAATAGTTGACACGCATCAACGATTACCCCTATGGTTGACTCCGATCAACTGTTGACCCGGTTCAACAATCCCGCGCCATCGTCGCCGCCGCTTCCTCATCACGTTTCTTCTCGAAGGACTCCCATGGCTACGTCCACCACCGCGACCGCGACGGTCGCCCCCGACGAAAAGCGACGCCACCGCCAGGTGCTGCAGGCGCTGTCGGGCCTGCTGCTCGGCATGTTCGTCTCGATGCTCGCCTCGACGGTCGTCTCGACGTCACTACCGGTCATCGTCCACGACCTGGAGGGCGACCAGGCCGCCTTCACGTGGGTCATCACTGCGACACTGCTGACGACCGCGATCTCGACCCCCATCTGGGGCAAGCTCGCAGACCTCTTCAACCGCAAGCTCCTCATCCAGATCGCCATCGTGATCTTCGTGCTGGCCACGGCGGCTGCCGGCTTCTCGCAGAGCCCCGAGATGATGATCGGCTTCCGCGCCGTGCAGGGCATCGGCGCCGGCGGGCTCGCCGCGCTCAGCCAGGTCATCATGGCCGACATCATCAGCCCGCGCGAGCGCGGTCGCTACATGGGCCTGTTCGGCGCGGTCATGGCCGTCGCCACCGTCGGCGGCCCGCTCCTCGGCGGCGTCATCACCGACACGCTCGGATGGCGCTGGAACTTCTTCGTCGCGATCCCGTTCGCCGTCCTCGCGCTCATCATGCTGCAGCGGACGCTCCACCTCCCCGCCCGCGCCAAGCGGAAGGTGTCGATCGACTACATCGGCATCGTGCTGCTGTCGGTGTCGGTGTCGCTCCTGCTCATCTGGATCACCGGCGCCGGCGACTCCTACGACTGGTGGAGCACCGAGACCGTCCTCATGGTCGGGGGCGCACTCCTGGGAGTCGCGCTGTTCGTGATCACCGAGCTCCGCGCGAAGGAGCCGCTCGTCCCCCTGACGCTCTTCCGCAACCGCACGTTCACCCTCGCGGTCATCGCCTCGATCGCGACCGGCATCGCGATGTTCGGCACGTCGGTGTTCCTCAGCCAGTACATGCAGATGGCGCGGGGCGCGACCCCCACCGAGGCCGGTCTCATGACGATCCCGATGATCGCGGGCCTTCTCATCGCCTCGATCGTCATCGGCGCGCTGATCACCCGGTACGGGCATTGGAAGCCGTACCTGATCACGGGCGGCATCCTGCTGATCGCCGGCTCGTTCCTGCTGTCGACGATCCACTACGACACGAACTTCGCCCTCGTCTCGCTCTACATGTTCCTGCTCGGCGCGGGCGTCGGCATGACGATGCAGAACCTCGTCCTCATCGTTCAGAACACCGCGAAGCCGACCGAGATGGGCGTCGCGAGCTCGGGTGTCGCGTTCTTCCGCAGCCTCGGCGGCACGATCGGGGTCTCGGTCATGGGCGCGGCTCTCGCCTCGTCGGCGACCACGCTCTTCGGCGACCGCAAGGCCGACATCGGCGCCGCCCTCGCGAAGCTCGGCGAGCAGGGTGCAGCGCTCGGCGAGCAGCTGCAGTCCGGAACGATCCCGCAGGTGTCCGCGCTCCCCGAGGGCATCCGGGTCATCATCGAGGACATCTACGCGCAGGCCATCGCGCAGTCGTTCCTCATCGCGGTGCCGGTCGCCGTCATCAGCCTCATCGCGATCGTGTTCCTGCCGAACGTGCCGCTTACGCGTATGACGACGAGCGAGCGGGTGGCTGCGAGCGAGGCCGATCTCGCGACGGTCTCGACGCCCCAGGGCATGGACGCGCTTGCCGCGACGGGCACGGTCACCACGACGGATGCCGCCCCCGCGGCATCCGATGCCCCCTCGCGTCGACGCTAGTGTCGATCCCGATGACCGCTGACGACACCCGAGAGGCGCGCACCGTGGCGGTGCGCGCCCTCGAGGCGGAGTTCGGCGAGCTGATCAATCGCTTCCGGCGGATCATCTCCGAGAACGCGAATCGCGTGAGTCCGGGGATGCTCCCGGGCGCGTACAAGGTCTTCACCACCATCGTGCGGCGCGAGTCCGTGACGCTGTCGGCCCTCGCCGAGAGTCTCGGGGCCGACAAGGGGCAGATCAGCCGTACCGTGCGCGAGCTCGAGCAGCTGGGGCTGATCGAACGCACGCCCGATCCCGAGGACGGCCGCTCGAGCCTGCTCTCCCCCACCGCCGCCGGGCTCGAGCGCCTCGCGGCGGCGCGCGCGCCGCAGGAGAGCACGCTCGTCGACGCCCTCGAGGCTTGGCCGATCGAAGACATCCGCAACCTCAGTCGCCTGCTGCACGCCCTCACGGCCGGCGAGCGCCCGATTCCCGGCGCGCATGCCGGCACACCGTCCGCACCTTAGTCACCCGGTAGCACCCGCGTAACACCCCGGAGACATTGCCGCGATTGACTGTGTTCATCAGTGGCAACGAGCGCTGCCGACGACGACACGCACGCGGAAGGAGCGACCGATGAGATTCCGGCCGCTGCGATCAGCCCCCACCCCCGATACCGAGCCGGTGGCGATGCCCGACCCGCCCGCCACGATGAACGCCGTCGTGTTCGACGGGCCCGGCACGCCGGACGCCCTGCACTCGGCATCCGTCCCGGTTCCCTCGCCCGTCTTGAGCGAGCTGCTCGTCCGCGTCGTCGCAGCAGGGGTCAACCCGATCGACGCGAAGACGCGCGCCGGCGGCGGCGTTTCAGCCGCCATCGGCTCGTACCCGGCGACGCCCGGTTACGACTTCAGCGGGATCGTCGTGAAGAGCCCCTACGAATCGCACGCCTTCCCACCCGGCACCCCGGTGTTCGGCATGGCCTCGTTCCCCCGCTCGAGCGGCACGTACGCCGAGTACACGGTGGTGCCCGCGCTCTCCGTCGCCCGCAAACCCGCATCGCTGTCGCACGTCGAGGCCGCGGGTGTTCCGCTGGCGGCACTCACGGCGTGGGGCCTGGTGGTCGAGACCGCCCACGCGCACGAGGGACAGCGGATCCTCATCCACGCCGGCAGCGGCGGCGTCGGCCACTTCGCCGTGCAGATCGCGGCCTACTTCGGCGCACGGGTGACCGCGACGGCATCGGGACGCAACGCCGCGTGGCTGCGCGAGCTCGGCGCATCGGTGGTCATCGACTACACCACGACCCGGTTCGAAGAGGTCGTCGCCGATGTCGACGTCGTCATCGACCTGGTCGGCAACGTGCATGCCGACACCGGTTCGCGCTCGCTCGAGGTGCTGCGGCCCGGGGGCCTGTACATCCTGGTGCCGACGGGATCGTGGCCGGGGTACGCCGAAGCCGCCGAGGCGGCGGGCGTGCGTGCAACCAGTTACAAGGTGATCCCCGACGGCAGCGCCCTGGCGACGATCGGGCGCCTGCTGGATTCGGGATCGGTGCAGGTGTACATCGACAAGGTCATCGACCTGGAGGATGCCGCCACCGCCCACCGCGAGATCGAAGCCGGGCACACGCGCGGGAAGATCGTGCTGCGGGTCAGCGACGACTGACCCGCGTCGCGGGCACGGGCCCGAGTACGCGCCGCCCCTCGGTGACGATCTCGTCGGCGATCGCGTCGAGCAGCGGCGAGCGCAGATTCCACTGCTGCCAGTGCAGCGGCACGTCCACCGGCGGCCCGCCCAGCAGCACCAGGTCGCCGCGCTCGAGAGCGTCGTGCGACTGGAATCGCGGCAGCAGCGCCCACCCGATTCCGAAGCGCACGGCGGTCGCGAAGTCGTTCGATGCGGGGACGTAGTGCCGCGGCGGCAGCGCCGGGTCGACGCCGCGCGCGCCCAGCCACTCGTTCTGCAGATCGTCACGCCGGTCGAAGTCGACCACGGGTGCCGTGGCGAGCGCGGTGCCGAGATCGCCGCCCAGCCAGCGTTCGACGAAGCCGGGCGTCGCCACCGCCTCGTAGCGCATCGCGCCGAGCGCCGAGACGCGGCATCCGGCCACCGGCGTCGCGCGCGAGGTGACGGCGCCCATCACGGTGCCCGACTCGAGCAGCCCGGCGGTGAAGTCCTGATCGTCGCGATGAAGTTCGAAGACCACCGGATGCTGTCGCGAGAGCCGCGCGAGCGGCTCGAGGAACCAGGTGGCGAGCGAGTCGGCGTTGACCGCGAGCGGCACCGAGGTGCGCGCGCCACCGTCGGGGTCGGCGCCGAGCTCGGCGATCGTGTCGTGCTCCAGGAGCGCAGCCTGGCGGGCGAGGCGGATGACGACCACCCCCGCCTCGGTGGCCCGCACCGGCTTGGAGCGCACGAGCACGACGCGGCCGAGCTGCTCCTCGAGCGCTTTGATGCGCTGGCTGACCGCTGAGGGCGTGATGTGCAGTCGGCGAGCGGCGGCGTCGAAAGTGCCCTCGTCGACGACGGCCGCGACGGTCTCGGCGAGTTCGAACGGGATGCGCATGATAAGCCATGCTAATGGCTCTGAAGAATGATGAGCTGGACTGCTGGCATCTCGATGCGTACCGTCGAAGAGTGCTCACCCCCCTGCTCGCCGGCATCGGCCTCGGCTTCTCCCTCATCATCGCCATCGGCGCGCAGAACCTCTTCGTGCTGCGGCAGGGCCTCCGCCGCGAGCACGTCTTCGTCGTCGCCGCGATCTGCGCAGCATCCGACGCCCTCCTCATCGCTCTGGGCGTCTCGGGCATCGGGCTGGTGCTGCAGGCCGTGCCGTGGCTCGTCGACGTCGTCCGCTGGGCGGGTGCGCTGTTCCTCGTGACGTACGGTCTGCTCGCCGCGCGCCGCGCGTGGCGGCCGTCCGGGACCGTGCTCGCAGCCGACGACGCCGGCTCGCGCGAGGCGGGCTCACCCGGCGACTCCCCCGCAGCATCCGCCCCCGTCGCGACCCGCACGCGCCTGGTGCCCGTGGTCCTCACCTGCCTCGCGCTCACGTGGCTGAACCCCCACGTCTATCTCGACACGGTGTTCCTGCTCGGAACCGTCGCCAACACGCACGGCGATGCGCGCTGGGTGTTCGCCGCGGGCGCGATGTGCGCGAGCGTGATGTGGTTCTTCGGCCTCGCGTTCGGAGCGCGCTACCTCGGTCGCTGGCTGTCCACGCCGCGCGCCTGGCGCATCCTCGACGCGGTGATCGCCGTCGTGATGATCGCGCTCGGGGTGAGCCTGGTTCTGCCCCACTGATCGCGGACTACGCGTCGATCTGCGCCCTCCGCGCCCGCACGAGCGCGCGCACAGCATCGTCGGGGAGCGGATGCTGGGGCTGGTATCGGATCGTCCCCTTGTCGAGCCCGATGCCGGGGTGATCCGCGAGCGCATCCGCGACGGCCGCCACCGCCTCTGGGCTGAACGGGTAGACCCCGATGTGCTTCTTCGCGCGCATGACCGACACCAGCGGCTTCCCGCGGTACACGAGGGCCGGCATCCCGTACCCGAGGCCCTGCTCGGCCTCAGGCACCTCCTCGTGGGCGAGGGCGTAGAGGTGCTCGATCGAGAGGCGGTCGGCCGGTTCCAGTCCGGAGAGAAGGTCGTCGACGGTTCCCATACCGGCATCCTGGCATCCACCCCTCGCACACGACAGCCCCACACGGCACGATGGAGCGATGAGGCGCGTGCACGTGATCATCGACGGCGACGTCCAGGGCGTCGGCTACCGCTACACGATGAGGATCGTCGCGCGTGAGGCCGGGGTCGCGGGATGGGTGCGGAACCTCCGCGACGGCAGCGTCGAAGCCGAGTTCGAGGGGACCGCGGCCCAGGTCGACGAGGTTCTCGCCTGGATGGCGGACGGCCCGCCCGGGTCGCGCGTCGCGGACGCGACGGTGACGGATGCCGAACCCGTCGGCGGCGCCGGGTTCGAGGTCCTGCCCACCGCGTGACGCCCGCGGGCGCACCGCCCGGCGACGACGAAGGGGCCCCACCCGAAGGTGGGGCCCCGACGGATCTCGAGTCAGCGCTCTCGCGCCGCCTCGATCACCGACTCGTTCAGAGGGCGTTGACGTCCAGCGGGATGCCGGGGCCGAACGTGGTCGACACGGCACCCTTCTGGATGTAGCGACCCTTCGAGCTCGAGGGCTTGAGGCGGATGATCTCCTCGAGCGCAGCGGCGAGGTTCTCGTCGAGCTGCTCGGCCGAGAAGGACGCCTTGCCGACGACGAAGTGCACGTTGGCGTGCTTGTCGACGCGGAACTCGATCTTGCCGCCCTTGATCTCCTCGACGGCCTTGGCCGGGTTGGGGGTCACGGTGCCGGTCTTCGGGTTGGGCATGAGGCCACGCGGGCCCAGCACCTTGCCGAGACGACCGACCTGGCCCATGAGCTCGGGGGTCGAGACAGCCGCGTCGAACGACGTGTAGCCGCCGGCGACCTTCTCGATGAGCTCGGCGCCGCCGACCTCGTCTGCACCCGCGGCGATCGCGGCCTCAGCGGCCGGACCCGTCGCGAACACGATGACGCGCGCGGTCTTGCCCGTGCCGTGCGGGAGGATGACGGTGCCGCGCACCATCTGGTCCGCCTTGCGGGGGTCGACCGCGAGCTTGAGGGCGACCTCGACGGTGGAGTCGAACTTCGCCGAACCGGTCTGCTTCGCGAGGGCGACAGCCTCGGTCGGCGTGTAGAACGTGTCAGCAGCGATCTTCGCTGCGGCGGCCTGGAAGGCCTTGGACTTGGTAGCCATTTTCGTTATCCCCTCAGCTCTCGACCGTGATGCCCATGGAACGGGCGGTTCCCGCGATGATCAGCGAGGCGGCCTCGATGTCGTTCGCGTTCAGGTCGGGCATCTTGGTCTCGGCGATCTCGCGCACCTGGTCCTTGGTGAGCTTGCCCACCTTGGTCGTGTGGGGGGTCGACGAGCCCTTGGCGACGCCAGCGGCCTTCTTGATGAGCTCAGCCGCCGGGGGCGTCTTGAGGATGAACGTGAAGCTGCGGTCCTCGTAGACGGTGATCTCCACGGGGATGACGTTGCCGCGCTGGGCTTCCGTCGCGGCGTTGTACGCCTTGCAGAACTCCATGATGTTGACGCCGTGCTGACCGAGCGCCGGACCGATGGGCGGTGCGGGGTTAGCCGCGCCAGCCTTGATCTGGAGCTTGATCAGGCCGGTCACCTTCTTCTTGGGTGCCATTTCCTTTTCCTTTCGTCGAGCGGGTCAGTGGCCTGACCCATCTCTCCCGCGCGTCCGGCATCTCCGGACCGCGGTTCCCCCGAGGACTCGCCTCGGGAAGTCTGTGGTTACTGCTTGGTGACCTGGTCGAACGACAGCTCGACCGGGGTCTCGCGCTCGAAGAGCGAGACGAGGACCGTGAGCTTGCCGCTCTCGGGCTTGATCTCGCTGATGGAGCCCGGAAGACCCGCGAACGAGCCCTCCTTGATCGTGATCGTCTCGCCGACCTCGAAGTCGACCTCGGTGACGATGCTGCGCGCGACGGCCTGGCCGCCCTTGGGGGCGCCCGCCTTGGTCGGCGCGACTTCCTTGACCTCGACGAGGCTCTTCAGCATGTTGAAGGCCTCTTCGAACCGGAGCGGGGTCGGGTTGTGGGCGTTGCCCACGAAGCCCGTGACGCCGGGCGTGTGACGCACGACCGACCAGGTGTCTTCGTTGAGCTCCATGCGCACGAGCACGTAGCCGGGGATCCGGACGCGCGTGACCATCTTGCGCTGACCGTTCTTGATCTCGACGACGTCCTCCATGGGGACCTCGATCTGGTAGATGTCTTCCTCGACCTCGAGCGTGGACTTGCGCTGCTCGATGTTGGCCTTCACCTTGCGCTCGAAGCCCGCGTAGGAGTGGATGACGTACCACTTGCCGGGAAGCGTGCGCAGTTCGAGGCGGAACGCCTCGTAGGGGTCCTCGTCCTCGTCCTCGTCGTCCTCGGAATCGGACGCGGACTCGTCCTCGTCGCCGTTCACGTCGGGACCGTCGTAGGGCGTGACCTCGTCGGCCGCCTCGGCCGCGTGCTCGGCCTCCTCCTCGGCGATGGAGTCGTTGAGCACCTCGGCGGCGGCCTCGGTCTCGGCGGTCTCGTCGAGGTTCAGGGCGTCGTTCACGATGGCGTCGGCCTCCGGGTCGTCGATGTCGATGTCGTCCAGGTCGTCGGACAGGTCCTCGTCGTCGGCGTCATCCACGATGTGGATCGCCACGTGCTCGGCCGCGGTGTTCGCGCGGTCCTCCTCGGCGAGGATGTTGCCTTCCTGGGCCTCGTCGTCCTCCGAGCTCTGCTCAGCGGCGGTCGCCCAGTCGGCGTCGTCGAAATATCTTTCAGACACTTGCGTTCTCTTCCGTTTCGTCCGCGGTGGATGACTCGACCCGCCGCGTCAGTCTCGATCGCTTGGCTCAGGGGTCGATCCGGGCGGATCAGGCGGTCGGCACTCCGAAGATCTGGGCGGTCAGCCAGACGAAGAACAGGTCCAGTCCATAGACGATCGCCATCATCACGACGACGAACCCCAGCACGACACCGGTGTACTTGAGCAGCTCCTGACGGGTCGGCGTGACGACCTTGCGGAGTTCGGCGAAGACCTGCCGAATGAACAGCGCGATCCGCGCGAAGACGTTGGGCTTCTTCTCGCGGGGTGCGCCGGCATTCGCCGCGACGACTTCGCCCTTCGGCTCGTCCTGGACCATCGATGCCACCTGATTACCTTCCATGTGTCAGCTTCCGCTGACGCGCAGGGCGGACAGGAATCGAACCTGCAACCTGCGGTTTTGGAGACCGCTGCTCTGCCAATTGAGCTACCGCCCTAGAGACCCGGAGGTCTCGGGATGCCCACAGTCTTCCACCCTGACCTTGCGAGGGGAAACCCGCCCGACTGGCGGGCACGGCGAAAGAATGCAGACTTCAACTGCACGTCCCAGTGTACGGCATGCCCCGAGGCGCCGCGAACCGGGACGGGCCCGTCAGTACTGCTGCACGCCGTACCGATCGGGTTCCGGACCCCGTGCGAAGGCCCTGCCCGAGAGCGACGCGGCATCGACGTGGACGTACGTGTACTTGAGAGTCGGAATCCAGGGAGTGAGCCCCAGAGCATCCGCGCGTTCGACCTCGGCCGAGGTCTCGAGCGGGCGCGCGTGCCCGCGGACGATGACGCTCCACGCGTCCACCTCGGTATGGTCGTCGACCTCGAAAAGCACCTCGTCGTTGACCGTCAGCTCGAACAGCTTGCTCCCCTGGGCCGTGCGGAACAGCACGCCCTGCCCGTCGACGACGTAGTTCACCGGAAAGATGTCGAGCACATCGCCCACACGGGTGACGAGTCGGCCGAGCTGCTGCCCGCGCAGCCTCTCCCAGCATTGCTCGTCGGTCAGCACGACGACGGGGTCGGTTGTCTCTGCCATGACCCCATCCTGCTCTTCTCGTGGCACGGGCGACAGGGCGCCGGGCCGTGAATACGATGCTGGTCATGACGATCTCGCAGTCCCGGCTCGACGCGCTCTGGGACTTCTCCGATCCGGCAGGCTCAGAGCTCCGCCTGCGGGCGGCGCGCGCGGAGGCTCCGGACGATGCGACCCGCGCCGAACTCGACACCCAGGTCGCGAGGGCACTCGGCCTGCAGGGCCGGTTCGCCGAGGCCGACGCACTGATCGACACGCTGGGAGCACCCGATCACGCGGCCGTCGCCGCGCGAATCGCCCTGGAGCGAGGCCGCCTGCGCAACTCGGGCGGTGACCCCGTCGCGGCGGTTTCCCTGTTCCACTCGGCCGCCGCGGTGGCAGCATCCGCTCGCCTGACGTTCCTGCACGTCGACGCGATCCACATGCTCGCGATCGCCGACCCGGAGCGCGCTGAGGAATGGACGAGCGAAGCGCTGCGCGCACTCGCGGAGACCGCTGACGAGCGCACCCTCCGCTGGCACGTCGCACTGCACAACAACGCCGGATCGGTGCTCTTGGATGCGGGCCGGTTCACCGAGGCCGTGCACGAGTTCGAGTCGGCCAAGGATGCTGCGCGGCGCTGGGGCACGCCGCAGCAGGTGGTGTGGGCCGACGAGGCCCTCTCCGAGGCTCGCGCAGCGCAGGACGCCGCGCGAGCCTCGGAGCGGTGACCGACTACGCGCCGATGCGGATGAGCTTCTTGTTGACGAACTCGTCGGCAGCGAGGAGTCCCATCTCGCGCGAGGTGCCCGAGCGCTTCACGCCGCCGAACGGGAGCCCCGGCTCGTCTGCGAGCACGACGTTGACGTAGACCATGCCGGCGTCGATCTTGTCGGCGATACGCGCGGCCTGCTCCTCGTCGGTCGTGAAGACGTACGACCCGAGACCGAAGCTCGTGTCGTTGGCGACCTTCACCGCCTCGTCCTCGTCAGCCACTTTGTAGACGACGCCCACAGGACCGAAGAACTCTTCGCTGTACGCGTCCATCTCAGCGGTCACGCCGGTGAGGACGGTGCCCGGGTAGTACGCCCCGTCTCGCGTGCCGCCGGTGACGAGGGTGGCCCCCTGAGCGACGGCCTTGTCGACCTGCTCGGCGAGTCGCTCGGCCGCCGTCAGCGACGAGAGCGGGCCGAGCACAGTGTCTTCCGCGAACGGGTCGCCGACCTTCGCCGCTGCCATCTTCGCGCTGAACTTCTCGAGGAACTCGTCATACAGCCCGTCGACGACGATGAAGCGCTTCGCGGCGTTGCACGACTGACCCGTGTTGTCGAGGCGCGCATCGACCGCGGCCTGCACCGCGCCTTCGAGGTCATCCGTCGACAGCAGGATGAAGGGATCCGATCCGCCGAGCTCGAGAGCGACCTTCTTGAGGTTGCGTCCCGCGACCTCGGCGACCGCGGCGCCCGCGCGCTCCGAACCGGTGACCGAGACCCCTTGCACACGGTGATCGGCGATGATCGTCGCCGCCTGATCGTTACTCGCGTAGACGTTCGTGTACACCCCGGCGAGGCCCGCGTCGTGGTACATCGCCTCGATCGCGGCGGCGGACTCCGGGCACTGTCCTGCATGCTTGAGGATGATCGTGTTACCGATCACGATGTTCGGCGCAGCGAAGCGGGCGACCTGGTAGTACGGGAAGTTCCAGGGCATGATGCCCAGGAGCACGCCGAGCGCCGAGCGCCGGATCACCGCCGTACCCTCTCCGTCGATGTCGATCGGGTGGTCGCCGGTGATCTTGTCGGCATGGTCGGCGTAGTACTCGGTGATGTCCGCGGCGAAGTCGACTTCGCCGAGCGCCGCCTCGAGGGGCTTGCCCATCTCGCGCACGATGATCGCGGCGAGTTCGTCGCGGCGCTCGCGGTGGAGGTCGGCGACCTTGCGGATGCGCGCGGCGCGCTCGGCGACGTCTTCGTTCCGCCACGTGCGGTACGCGGCATCCGCATCGGTGATGACCTTCTCGAGAGCGTCGTCGGTGATCGTCGGGTAGGTGGCCAGGGTCTCGCCCGTTGCGGGGTTGACGACGGCGTAGTCGCTCATGGGTTCTGTCTCCGATCGAAGGGGTGGAATGGTCTGCAGTGTCGGGTGCGTCAGTGTCAGCGTCGGCGCAGGCTCGCGGGGGCATCCAGCGACAGCGTCTCGCCCTTGAAGAAGGCGGGGCGCTTGATCGCCTGCCAGATCATGATGACGATACCCAGTCCGATGATGCCGACGCCGAGCACGAACACGCTCCCGAGGCCGAACCACTCGGTGCCGCTGCCGTAGTCGGGGTCCATGCTCTCGAAGAGCGTGATCCAGAACAGGGCGAACAGGATGATGCCGCCGACGAGCGGGAACAGCAGCGTGAAGACGAAGCTGCGCGCCGAGTCGAACCATTGCTTCCGGAAATACCACACGCACGCGAACGCCGTGATGCCGTAGTAGAAGCAGATCATCATGCCGAGGGTCGTGATCGTGTCCCACAGCACGTTCTCGTTCAGGAAGCGCATCACCGCGTAGAACACCGATGCGACGATGGCCGACACGATCGTCGCGTACCCCGGGGTGAAGAATCGCGGCGAGACCTGTGCGAACTTCGGCGGCAGCGCGCCGTAGTGACCCATCGCGAGGAGGGTACGGGCGGGGCCGACGAAGGTCGACTGCAGCGAGGATGCCGAACTCGTGAGCACCGCGAGCGAGACGAGGAACGCGAGGGGGCCGAGGATCGGACCGCTCAGATAGAAGAACACGTTCGCCTGGATCTCTTCGTTGCCGAGGCCGAGCCCCTCGGTCCCCGTGCCGGCGAACGAGAGGAGCGAGACCGAGATCAGCAGGTACAGGATCACGATCGTGACGACCGTGACGGTCGCGGCACGGCCCGGCGTCTTCTCGGGGTCCTTCGTCTCCTCGTTCATGGTGAGGGTGACATCCCACCCCCAGAAGATGAAGATCGAGAGCGACAGGCCCGCGACGATCGCGATCGCCGGGGTGACCACGAACGGGTTGAACCAGCTCAGTTCGACCGGGCTCGCGTCGAACGCGGTGCCGTTGGCGACATGGAAGAACGCCGCGATCGAGAAGACCAGCAGCACGAGCACCTGGAAGCTCACGAGCACGTACTGCAGCTTCTGCGTCGTCTGCATGTCGCGATACGAGATGAGGGTCGCACCCAGCATGAACAGCAGGCACACCGCGACGTTGATGAAGGGGTTGAAGGCCAGTTCGGCGATCGTGCCCGGGCTCCCGGCGATCTGATCGATCAGGAGGAAGAGGAACTCCACCGCGATGCCGGCGAGATTCGACAGCACGAGGATCGTCGCTGCGATCAGGCCCCACCCCGCCATCCAGCCCACCCAGGGGCCGAAGGCGCGCGCGGCCCACGTGAACGACGTACCCGAGTCGGGCATCTGCCGGTTGAGTTCGCGATAGCCGAAGGCCACCAGCAGCATCGGGATGAACCCGAGCAGGATGATGCCGGGCACCTGGAAGCCGACCTCGGAGACCGTGGGGCCGAGCGCTGCGGTGAGCGTATAGGCGGGGGCGATGCACGAGATGCCGATGACGACGGCGCCGATGAGGCCGACGGTGCCGGCGCTCAGGCCCTTCTTCGACAGCCCTCCGGTCAGAGGCTCGCCGGCCGTTGTCGGGGATTCGGGAGTGGTGCTCATGGTCATGCTCCTTCGCTGGTGCGCGTGCGGGGCACGACGACCATCGGAACCGGAAGCTCGTGCAGCATCTTCGCCGCCGTCGAGCCGAGGAAGAGGCGCCGCGGCTGTGCGAGGCGGCTGGAGCCGACGACGGCGAGCTCGCCCGGTTCCCAGCTGAGGTGCGAGACGGCGTCTTCGATGCTGTCGCCGCGTGCCACCACGACATCGGCCTCGATGCCGTCGGGAAGCGCCGCCAGCGCCTGGGTGAGCACCTCGTCGGCGTGGGCGGCACCGGCGATGCGGATGACGCCGGTGTCGACGGTCGCCGGGAGGTCGACCGAGACGAGCGAGAGCAGTCGCAGCTCGGCGCCGGTCGCCGCGGCCAGCGCGACGCTCTCGTCCAGCAGCGCGCTCGCGCCCGGGCGGGTGCCGATCGCGCACGTGATGCGGGTGATGCCGTTGGCCGGGTCGATGCGGCGCGAGCCCTCGGGCGCGAGCACGACGGGCACATCGGACGAGTGCAGCAGCTCGGTGGCCACCGTGCCGAGACGGTGCCGGCCGCGCAGGCCTCCGTTGGCGGCGCCGACCACGATGTGCGAGGCTCCGAGCTCTCCCGCTGCGCCCACGAGGCCCTCCGCGAAGGAGTCGCCGTAGCGGATGTGCGTGCCGTGCGGGATGGCATCGGGGATCCCCTGCACCGCTTCGGCGAGCCATGTCGTCGCCTGTTCGCGGAGGTACCGGTCATAGCCGGCTCCGGGCGGCGTGATGACGCTGCGGTCGTCGGCGGGCAGGATGACGACGACGTCCAGCGACGCGCCCGATGCGGCGGCCAGCCGCGCGCCGAGTGCGACGGCATCGGCGCCGGCGTCGGTCGCGGTGTAGCCGACGACGATGTGTCCGCTCATCGGCGGGCCTCCTCGATGATGTTGGCGGCGACGAGGCGGCCCATCCGGACCGCGCCGTCGACGTGCTGGTAGCCGGCTCCGGCCATATCGCTGCATGCGAAGTGGATGGGGCCGACGGGGGTCCGCAGATCCGCTCCGTAGCGGTGGAGCCCGCCCAGGTCGAAACTGGCGGCGTAGGCGCCGCGGGTCCACTCCTCGGCGCCCCAATCGCTCTCGAAGTAGACGACGGGTTCTTTGGCCTCGGGGCCGAAGTAGTGCGACAGCGACTCGAGGATGCGGGCCTTGCGCTCGTCGGCCGATACCCGGAAGAGGTCGTCGGCGTTGCGATCGGAGACGAATCCGACGAGCGTGCCGCGCTCGTCGCCGTGATTGGTGTTGTCGTATGCCTCGTGGGAGATCTCGTACGGGCTGAACGCCGTTCCCGACAACCCCTGCTCGCGCCAGAACGGGCGGTCGTAGACCGCGTGCACCTTGATGACGAAGCCCATCGAGATGTGCTGGTGCATCTGCTGCTTGAGGCGGGGAAGCGCCGGATTGAAGTCGATCCACGGGTAGAGGATCGGCGCGTGGGCGAGGATCGCGAACCGCGCCCGCACGGTCATGTCACCGTCGGTGAGAAGGGTCACGCCCTTCTCACCCCACTCGACCGTGTGGACCGGCTGGCCGAGGAACACGTCGTCGCCGAGTCGCTCGGCGAGCAGCAGCGGCACCTGCTGGAGGCCCCCCACGACCCGCTCGTCCAGGATGTAGTCCGCGTCGACCAGGTGCGAGAAGCTGCCGGCGCTGGCTGCCATGAGGAGCGCCTGCAGCGCCGAGAACGCGTACGCCGGCTTGGTGAGCATCGCACCGGCGATGAACAGGGCGATGTTGTCGCGCGCTTCCTGGTCTTCGGTCTGCTGCTCGAGCCATGCCTCGAACGAGACGCGGTCGAGCTCTTCCGCGTTCGGGTGCTCCCACGGCTTGTCGGGGTCGACCTCGGCGACGAGCTCGTCGAGCAGCTCGATCAGCCGGACGATCTCCTTCTCCGTCTCCGGCTTGACCGGGAAGATCTCGCCGGTGAACCGAGTGAGTTCACCCGCCTCGTTGACGTAGACCGAGTCGCCCTCGCGATAGCGGCGGTAGGTCTCGAGCCCGAGCTCCTCGATCGTCTCCTTGAGTGCCTCCTGATCGGGCGAGACCCACTGGCCGCCGATCTCGAGCATCGCGCCGTCGATGACGTCGGTCCACAGGCGCCCGCCCACGCGATCGCGCGCCTCGAGGACGGCGACCGAGAGCCCCGCCTTCTTGAGGGCGTTGGCTGCCGTCAGACCGGCAGCGCCGGCTCCGACGATCACGACGTCTCGGGTGATCTCGGTCATGTGGACTCCTTCGTCTGATCCGCCGTGTGCACGGGTTTCCGTCGAGTGGACGGCTTGCGTGCGGTGTTCGGTCGTGCACTCGGCGGTACGTCGTGCACTCGTGTCATGCGGGCGGGATGCCGCGGCTCACGCCCCGGCGAGCGCCGCCGCGACGACGTCGATGCCCTCGTGGAGCAGGTCGTCGGGGATGGACAGCGGCGGGAGGAAGCGGATCACGTTCCCGTAGGTGCCGCAGGTCAGCACGATGACGCCCTCGGCGATGCAGGCCTTCGCGACCGCGGCGGTGAGGGCCGCATCGGGCTTGCCGGTGGCCGCATCGACGAACTCGGCGGCGATCATCGCGCCGTGGCCGCGCACGTCGCCGATGCGGGGGTCGCCCGCCTGCAGCGCCGTGAGCCGGTCGGTGAGGATCGCGCCGATCTCGCGCGCCCGCTCGATGAGTCCCTCGGTCTCGAACGCCTCGATCGCGGCGAGCGCCGCAGCGCACGCGACAGGGTTGCCGCCGTAGGTGCCGCCGAGGCCGCCGGCGTGGGCGGCATCCATGATCTCGGCGCGTCCGGTCACCGCCGCCAGCGGCATCCCGCCCGCGATGCCCTTGGCCGTCGTGATGAGGTCGGGCACGATGCCGAAGATCTCGCTCGCGAACATGGATCCTGTGCGCGCGAAGCCGGTCTGGATCTCGTCGGCGATGAAGACGACGTCGTTGGCGCGGCACCACTCGACGATGGCGGGCAGGAACCCGTCGGCGGGAACGATGAAGCCGCCCTCGCCCTGGATCGGCTCGATGATGACGGCGGCGAGGTTGTCGGCGCCGACCTGCTTCTCGATGATCGAGATCGCCTTCTCAGCGGCGGCCGCGCCCGAGAGCCCGTCGCGGTACGGGTACGACAGCGGTGCGCGGTAGATCTCCGACGCGAACGGGCCGAAGCCGCTCTTGTAGGGCATCGCCTTGGCGGTGAGGGCCATCGTGAGGTTCGTACGGCCGTGGTAGCCGTGGTCGAACGCGACGACGGCCTGCTTCTTCGTGTGCTTGCGGGCGATCTTGATCGCGTTCTCGACGGCCTCGGCACCCGAGTTGAACAGGGCGCTCTTCTTGGCGTGGTCGCCGGGGGTGACGCGGTTGAGCGCCTCGGCGACGGCGACGTACGACTCGTACGGAGAGATCATGAAGCAGGTGTGCGTGAACTGCGCGGCCTGCGCCTGGATCGCCTCGACGACCTTCGGGTGGGCGTTGCCGAGAGTCGTGACCGCGATGCCCGAGCCGAGGTCGATGAGCGAGTTGCCGTCGGCGTCGACGATGACGCCGCCGCCGGCTGCGACCGCCTCGATGGGTGCGGTGTGGCCGACGCCGGCTGCGACCGCGGCGGCCTTGCGCGCGAGCAGCTGCTGCGATCGGGGGCCGGGGATGGCCGTGACCATGCGACGCTCCTGCGGCAGGGTCGGGCCGCCGAGGGGGGTGTTCGTGAGGGTGTCCACTGCGCTCATGATCGCGAGCGTATGCCGTGCGCCGAACTGTCCGCACCTTCCTTCGGGTACATTCTCGCTACCCTGATGTACAGCTCGTACATACCGATCGGAGTCGCCGTGGAGTCCACGACCGATGCACCCACCCTTCGCGCGCTGTTGGCGCGCCGCGACCTGGTGCTCCGCCTCGATGACACCCACGCCATCGACGAGGGCGCCCTCGACCGCGAGATCCGCTGGGTGCACAGCTCCGACCTCGCCGACCCGACGCCGTTCCTCTCCGAGGGCCTCGTGCTCCTCACCACGGGCACGCAGTTCGACGGCGATGACCCGGGCCAGTTTCGCGCGTACGTCGACCGCCTTGCCGGGCGCGGAGTCGTCGGACTCGGCTTCGGCACCGAGGTCGCGCGCTCCGGCATCCCCCTCGCCCTCGCCGAGGCGTGCCGCGCGCGGCGGATGCCGCTGTTCGAAGTCCCCTACAAGACGCCGTTCATCGCCCTCGCGCGGGCCAACGCCGAGGCCATCGCCGCGCAGTCGTACGCCCGCCGCAGCTGGGCGCTCGCCGCGCAGCGCGCGATCGCCCTCGCGGCGCTCCGGCCCGATGGGCTCGGCGCAACGCTCGCCGAGCTGGCACGTCAGCTCGACACGTGGGTCGGCATGTACGACGCGGTGGGCGAGCTCACCCGCGAACACCCGTCCGACGGATTGGATGCCGCGACCGCCGAGTCGGTGCGAGGAGAAGTGGCCGCGGTGCTTCGTCGCGGCGCCCGGGCAGGATCCGCGATGCGGATCGGCGACACCCCCTTCACCCTGCAGACGCTCGGGCGCGGTGGGCATCTGCGGGGCGTGATCGCGATCGCCGCGGGCGACCTCGACCAGGAGGGTCGCGGCGTCGTGACCGCCGTGATCGCGATGGCCGGCCTCGCCCTCGAGCAGCAGCAGGGCCTGAGCCGCGCCCGCAACTCGCTTCGCGCGGGGCTCGTGCAGTCGCTCCTCACCGACGATCCGACGCTCGCCCGCCGCATCTCGCGCGACCTGTGGGGGTCGCTCCCCCCTGCCCCGGTGGTCGTCGCGGTGACGGAGGCTGCGGCATCCCGTATCGACGGCATCGCCGAGCTCCTCGAACTGCGCGCCGACGAGAAGCGCGGTTCGCTCTTCTTCGGGCGGGGCGACGACGGCGTGGTCGTCGTCGTTCCTGCGGGCGACCACGGCGTCATCGACGAGGTCGCCGAGCGGTTCGACATGCGGCTCGGCGTCTCGGATGCGACCGGCTACGACGGGTTCCGGGCCGCCGTCGGGCAGGCACGGGCCGCGCGCGATCGCGGCGCCGGGCGCGTCACGGCGTTCGCCGAGGTCGCGCGCTCGGGCGTGCTCTCGGCACTGTCGGGCGATGCGCGTGCGCTCGCGGAAGCCGAGCTTGCTCCGCTCGAGGACCACGACCGTGAGCAGGGCTCGGAGCTGCTCGCCACACTGCGGGCCTGGCTCGAGAACGACTGCTCGCACGAAGCGTCGGCCCGGGCGCTCGGCGTCCACCGGCACACGATCCGCACCCGACTGGCGCTGGCGGAGCGACTGCTCGCGCGCGATCTCACCTCGTTCGCGGTGCGCGCCGAGCTGTGGGCCGCCCTGCACGCGCTGCGTTCGTGAATCCGGCACGCGCTGTCGAAACCGGCATCCGCGGTCGATGTGTTCGGCAGCGCATGCAGGTTCGGACAGCGCGAACCGCTCGGCAGGCACCGTCAGGAGTGCGCCGCGAGAGGATGTGCGCATGACCGAATCGCGCGTGCCCAACGGAGACGTTTCGTGGTGGTGGCGCGATCTCGGCGGCACCCCCGAGCCGCGGCATCCCCTCGCCGGTGACACCGACGCCGATGTCGCGATCGTCGGCGCCGGCTACACCGGGCTCTGGACGGCGTACTACCTGAAGTCCCTGCAGCCCGACCTCCGCATCGTCGTCCTCGAGGCGCGCTTCGCCGGCTTCGGCGCCTCGGGTCGCAACGGCGGCTGGCTGACGAACTCGGTCACGGGCGGGCGCGAGCGGTACGGCCGCGAGGGCGGCGCCGCGCAGCAGCTCGCCCTCAACGCGTCGGTCGACGAGGTGATCGCGGTCGCCGCACACGAGGGCATCGACGCCGATATCGTCAAGGGCGGCGAATTCGAGATCGCGCGCACCCCCGCGCAGCTCGCCCGCCTCCGCGCGGCCGCCGCGCACGAGCGCGAGTGGCCCCACACCGACATCGAGGAATCGGATGCCGCTGCCGCAGCAACCCGCATCGCCGTCGCCGGCATCCTCGGCGGCATCTGGCACCCGCACTGTGCGCGCGTCCACCCCGCGAAGCTGGCGTCGGGTCTCGCCGTGGCCGTGGAGCGGCTGGGCGTCGTGATCCACGAAGACACCCGCGTGACCGAGATCGCGCCCGGTCGCGCCGTCACCGACCGAGGCACCGTGCGCGCGGCGCACGTGATCCGGGCGACCGAGGGATTCACCGCCGACCTTCGCGGCGAGCACCGCACATGGCTGCCGATGAACTCTTCGATGATCGTCACCGACCCGCTTCCCGCATCGTTCTGGGCGAAGGTCGGCTGGGATGGCCGCGAGACGCTCGGCGACTTCGCGCACGTGTACATGTACGCGCAGCGCACCACTGACGACCGCATCGCGTTCGGTGGGCGCGGCGTGCCCTATCGCTACGGGTCTCGCGTCGACACCGACGGCTCGACGCAGGGTCGCACGATCACGGCGCTCGCGGCGCACCTGCGCGACTTCTTCCCCGATGCAGCCGAGGTGCCGATCGCGCACGCGTGGGCGGGAGTACTGGGCGTGCCCCGCGACTGGGCTGCGACCGTCGGCCACGATCGCGCCACCGGGCTCGGCTGGGCCGGGGGCTATGTCGGCACCGGCGTCACCGCGACGAACCTCGCCGGCCGCACGCTCGCCGACCTCGTGCTCGAGCGCGACACCGATCTCGTCCGCCTGCCGTGGGTCGACCACCGGGCGAAGCGCTGGGAGATCGAACCGCTGCGGTGGGCCGCCGTGCAGGGGATCTACGCCGCGTACCGCACGGCAGACGCGCTCGAGCAGCGGTCGTCGTCAGCCCACACCGCGTGGCCGGCGTCGGTCGCCGATCGGATCGCCGGCCGCTGACCCCTCCCCCCTTCCGTTTGCGGACGGAACACGCCGCGGCTGAGCCCCGCGCGCGCGGCGCGTCCCGTCCGTAAACGGCCGGGAGCGGGTCAGCGGGGGGCGTGGGCCTCGAGGAACTCGTACACGTCGGTCGTGTCCACGCCCGGGAACGCACCGGTCGGCAGCGTCGCGAGCAGCGTGCGCGGGGTGCGCACGTTCGGCCACGAGTTCTCGCGCCACGCCGCCTCGAGGTCGGCGGGTGCCCGACGGCAGCACACCTCGACCGAGTGCTTCGACACCCCGCGGTTCGGGGTGTCGCGCCCGAGGAACCACTTGGTGTCGTCGAAGCGCACGCCGACGCTGACCGAGTGGGCGCCCTCGCTCGAGAGCTCGACGCGCGCGGTGCACCAGTACGTGCCGTTGCCGGTGTCGGTGTACTGGTAGTACGGGTTGAAATGGTCGTCCTCGTCGAAGACCACGCGCGACGTCCACCGGCGGCAGCACATCTGGCCCTCGATCGCGCCGAGGCGGTCGGTCGGGAAGTTGACGTCGTCGTTCTCGTACGCCTTGGTGATCGTCCCCGACTCGTGGACCTTGAGGAAGTGCACCGGGATGCCGAGATGCACGGTCGCGAGATTCGTGAAGCGGTGCGCTGCCGTCTCGTACGAGACGGAGTACGCGTCGCGCAGGTCTTCGATCGAGATCGCGCGGTCGCCCTTCGCGTCCTGCAGGAACGGCACGGCGTGCGCCTCGGGAATCAGCAGCGCTCCGGTGAGGTAGTTCGTCTCGACGCGCTGGCGGAGGAAGTCGGCGTACGACGTCGGCTCACGATGGCCGAGGATGCGGCTCGACAGGGCCTGCAGCACGGCGGTGCGCGGATCGCCCTTCGAGGCCAGTCTGCTCGAGAGGTACAGCCGCCCGTTCTTGATGTCGGCGACGGAACGCGTCGTCTGCGGCAGGTCGGGCACGTAGTGGAGCGTGAAGCCGAGATGGGCGGCGATGTCGGATGCCGTCCGCTGCGTGAGCGGACCACCGGGGTGGTCGACGGCCGCAAGCAGCGCCCGGGCCTGCTGTTCGAGGTCGGCGAAGTAGTTGTTCTGCGTGCGCATGAGTCGCCGCAGCGCCACGTTCGCCCGCCGCGCCTCTTCGGGGGTCGCGGCGCGCTCGTCGCGCAGTCGCTCGATCTCGGCCTGGAGCGAGAGCATGGCCTTGAGCGCATCGGTCGGCACGGTCTTCGCGATGCGGAAAGGGGGGATGCCGAGGGCCTGAAAGGTCTGCCCGCGCATCGCCCGCTCGAGCGCGATCTCGAGGGTCGCCCGCTCATCGAGGGGCTCGGACTCGAGGATCGCGTCGAGGGATGAGCCGAGCGCCCGCGCGATCGCCTGGAGCAGGGTGAGCTTCGGCTCACGCCGCCCGTTCTCGATCATCGACAGCTGGCTCGGCACCCGGTCGACCGCGGTCGCGAGCTCTTCGAGCGTCATGCCGCGGTCGGTGCGCAGCTGCCGGATGCGGCGGCCGATCGTGAGGGAGTCCACATCCCCATCGTCGGGGAGGTCTGCCAGCGGATCGCGGGTGAACGACGTCGTCATGCGGTGATTCTGTCACGAAAGCGGAAATACCCGAAAACTTCACACCCGAAATCGTCGGGGTACCGCTGGAACTTCACCGCAGAGTGGACACACGACCAGCCGCGAAGGATGCGGCATCCGACTCAGGAGAACGACATGACGATCCACGCAACGCCCGGCCGCCCCCCCCTTCGTGCAGGCGACCAGACGCAGACCGCCGCCGAGCTCCAGGAGATCTGGGACACCGACCCCCGCTGGGACGGCATCGAGCGCACCTACACCGCCGACGACGTCATCGCGTTGCGCGGCTCGGTGCGCGAGGAGTCGACGCTCGCCCACCGCGGCGCCGAGAACCTCTGGAACCTCCTGCACACCGAGGACTACATCCGCGCGCTCGGTGCGTACACCGGCGGCCAGGCGGTACAGCAGGTGCGAGCGGGCCTGAAGGCCATCTACCTGAGCGGGTGGCAGGTCGCCGCCGACGGCAACCTCGCCGGGCAGACCTACCCCGACCAGAGCCTCTACCCGGCGAACTCGGTGCCGGCGGTCGTGCGCCGGATCAACAACGCGCTGATCCGCCAGGACCAGATCGAGCACGCCGAAGGCGACACGACCCAGGACTGGCTCGCGCCGATCGTCGCGGACGCGGAGGCCGGGTTCGGCGGGCCGCTCAACGCCTACGAACTCGCGCAGTCGCTCATCCAGTCGGGCGCCGCCGGCATCCACTGGGAGGACCAGCTCGCGAGCGAGAAGAAGTGCGGCCACCTCGGCGGCAAGGTGCTGGTGCCCACGCAGCAGCACATCCGCACCCTCAACGCCGCGCGGCTCGCCGCCGACGTCGCGGGCGTGCCGACCGTCATCATCGCCCGCACCGACGCACTCGCCGCCGACCTGCTCACCAGCGACGTCGACGAGCGAGACCAGGAGTTCACCACCGGCGAGCGCACGAGCGAGGGCTTCTACCGGGTGACCCCCGGCCTCGACGCGGTCATCAGCCGCGGCCTCGCCTTCGCCCCGTACGCCGACCTCATCTGGGTCGAGACGGGCGAGCCCGACATCGAGCTGGCACGCGCCTTCGCCGCGGCGATCCACGAGCAGTATCCGGGCAAGCTGCTCGCGTACAACTGCTCGCCGTCGTTCAACTGGAAGCGCCACCTCGACGACCAGCAGATCGCAACCTTCCAGCAGGAGCTGGCCGACCTCGGCTACAAGTTCCAGTTCATCACGCTGGCCGGCTTCCACGCCCTGAACTACTCGATGTTCGACCTGGCCTCGGGCTACGCCGAGCGCGCCATGAGCGCGTACGTCGAGCTGCAGGAGGCCGAGTTCGCCGCCGAGGCTCGCGGCTACACCGCCACCAAGCACCAGCGCGAGGCAGGCACCGGCTACTTCGACCGCGTTTCCACGGCGCTCAACCCCGACAGCGCCACCCTCGCCCTGGCGGGATCCACCGAGGCACAGCAGTTCCACTGACCAAGAGCACCCGGCGAGACGACGCAGAATGCGCCGCCAGCGCCACGCAGCGACATTCTGCGTCGTCTCGCCCACCTGAACAGGAGAACATCATGACCATCATCGACACCGGCTCGCCGCCCACCACCGAGATCGACGACATCCGCCCGACCACCGGGCCGATCGCGACCGGCAGTACCGCAATGACCATTACCGGCCCCCTCCGCGATCGCTACGACGAGATCCTCACCCCGGATGCCGTCGCCTTCCTCGCCGAGCTGCACCAGCGCTTCTCGGGCCGCCGGCACGACCGGCTCGCCGACCGCATGCGCCGCCGCTACGAGATCGGCAACGGGCGCGACCCGCACTTCCGCGACGACACCGCACATATCCGCGAGGATGCCGAATGGAAGGTGGCCGGTGCCGGTCCCGGCCTCGAGGACCGCCGGGTCGAGATCACGGGTCCGACCGACCCGAAGATGACGATCAACGCGCTGAACTCGGGCGCGAAGGTCTGGCTCGCCGACCAGGAGGACGCCACGAGCCCCACCTGGAAGAACGTGATCGAGGGCCAGCTGTCGCTGCGCGACGCGATCCGGGGCGAGCTGAGCTTCACGAGCCCCGACGGCAAGCGGTACGAGGTCACCGCCACCGAGACGCCCACGATCGTGATGCGCCCGCGCGGCTGGCACCTCACCGAGCAGCACATCCGCTTCACCGACCGCGCCGGCCGCGAGATGGCGGCGTCGGGCTCGCTCGTCGACTTCGGGCTGTACTTCTTCCACAACGCAGCAGCCCTCATCGCGAACGGCCGCGGACCGTACTTCTACATCGCCAAGCTCGAATCGGCGGAGGAGGCGAAGCTGTGGGACGACATCTTCACCTTCAGCGAGCAGCATGTCGGCATCCCGCACGGAACGATCCGCGCGACCGTGCTCATCGAGACGCTGCCGGCCGCGTTCGAGATGGAGGAGATCCTCTTCGAGCTGCGTGACCATATCGCGGGGCTGAACGCCGGCCGGTGGGACTACATCTTCTCGATCATCAAGAACTACCGCGGGCGCGGAGCGCGCTTCGTCCTCCCCGACCGCAGCGAGGTGACGATGACGGTGCCGTTCATGCGGGCGTACACCGAGCTGCTCGTGAAGACGTGCCACAAGCGCGGAGCCTTCGCGATCGGGGGCATGAGCGCGTTCATCCCGAACCGCCGTGACCCGGAGGTCACCGAGCGCGCGTTCGAAAAGGTCGCAGCAGACAAGAAGCGCGAGGCCGGCGACGGCTTCGACGGCACGTGGGTGGCGCATCCCGACCTCATCCCGGTCGCGCGCGCCGAGTTCGACGCGGTGCTCGGCGACCGGCCGAACCAGATCGACCGTCAGCGCGACGACGTCCAGGTGAAAGCGGCGGACCTGCTCGACGTCCACATCGGGCGCCCGGTGACGGCGGCCGGCGTCCACGCGAACGTGTCGGTGGCCGTGCGCTACCTCGAGGCATGGCTGCGGGGGCTCGGCGCCGTCGCGATCGACAACCTCATGGAGGATGCCGCGACCGCTGAGATCTCGCGAAGCCAGGTGTGGCAGTGGATCCACCAGGACCGCTCCACCGAGGACGGCACCCCGATCACCCGTGACTACATCGAAGGGCTGATCACCCAAGTGCTCGGCGAGGTCGAGCGGCGGGACGGCGACCGGTTCGACGACGCGGCGGAGATCTTCCGCGACGTGGCTCTCGGCATCGAGTTCCCGGCGTTTCTGACCCTCGGCGCGTACGCGAAGTTCCTCGTCGACGCCGACTGACCTCCCCACCGGGTTGGGGCGCGGTCCGTGCGCGACACGCCGAACATCACGTTGTGTCGCGCACGACTCGCGCCCCGAACACGGGTGCGTTCGACTCAGGACAGGATGCCGCGCTCCATCGCCAGGGTCACCGCTCGTGTCCGGTCGGCGACGCCGAGCTTCTCGAAGACCTTCAGCAGGTGGGTCTTCACGGTCGACTCGCCGATGCCGAGAACCGCGGCCGCCTGCTTGTTGCTGTGGCCGGTCGCGACGAGGCGCAGCACCTCGGTCTCTCGCGCGGTGAGCACGGCGTCGGGCTCGGGCCGCCGCATCCGCTCGACGAGCCGAACCGCCACCTGCGGCGACAGCGCCGACTGACCGGCGGCGACCGAGCGGATGCCGGCGACGATCTCGGCCCGCGGCGCGGCCTTGAGCAGGTACCCCGACGCCCCCGCCTCGATGGCCGCGAGGATCTGGTCGTCGGACTCGTAGGTGGTCAGGATCAGCACGCGCGGCGGCGGATCGCCCGCCTCGCCGGCGACGATCCGGGTGGTCGCCGCGACGCCGTCGACGCCCGGCATCCGGAGATCCATCAGCACGACGTCGGGCCGCGTCGCCACCGCGAGACGCACCGCCTCGTCGCCGTCGGCGGCCTCGCCGACCACCTCGAAGCCGGGCTCGTCCGACAGGAGCCCAGCCAACCCCGACCGGACGATCGGATGGTCGTCGGCGATGAGCAGTCGGATCACAGCGCGCCCTCCGCCATCATCCGCGCGGGCAGGACGACCCGCAGCGCCGTCCCCTCCCCGGGTCGTGAATGAACGTCGAGGACTCCCCCGGCCAGGGCGACGCGTTCGCGCATCCCCTCGATCCCGAATCCCAAACTGGGTGACGCGCCGTCGAACCCGCGGCCGTCGTCGACGACTTCGAGCCGGGAGCCGCCGCCGGCGTCGACGCCGACCCGCACGACAACCCGCGACGCGCCGGCGTGCTTCGCGACGTTGGACAGCGTCTCCTGCAGGCACCGCAGCAGCACCACCTGAGCGTCTCGGTCGAGCGCGCCCGCGATCTCGTCACGGTCGAGGACGATCGCGGCGCCGTCATGCGCCCGGAAGCGCTCGACCAGTCTCTCCACGGCCGATTCGAACGCCGGCTCCGAAGGAACCGCCGCCGTGCGCGCGACGAGCGCCCGAGCCTCGCCCAGAGCATCGCGGGCGACCTGTTCGACGGTCGCGATGGTCGTGGCCGCGGCATCCGTCTCGCCGTCGCGCGATTGGCGCCCTGCGCGCTCGGCGAGGATCACGAGGCCGGCGAGCGTCTGCGCGAGCGTGTCGTGGATGTCGCGGGCCAGCCGCTCGCGCTCTTCCGCCGCGCCGCGATCGCGGCTGAGCGCCTCGACCTCGTCCTGCGCGGCGGTGAGTTCGGCGAGAAGTCGCGCACGCTCATCGCCGTACTCGGCGATGCTGGCGATCCAGAGGCCGAGCGCGGTGGCGAACACCACCGAGAAGGTCGCGGTCGTCGCGCCCGAGATCGCCGCATCGGCGGTGAAGCCGCCGCCGATGAAGAACCCCGCGAACACGCTCGCAGCGATGACCACGGAGCCGAGGATGCCGCGGCGGCGGGTGTCGCCGACGACCCACACGAGCGGGTACGCAAGCGTCTGCAGAATGGCCAGGAACGGCGCCGCGGCCGCTCCCACTCCCACGGCGAGCGCCGCCACCGCGAGGAAGGCCGGAAACCGCCAGCCGGGAGGCGGGTTGCCGATGGTCGCTCGGCCGATGAGCACGTAGCCGAGGACGAACAGCGCGATCGAGGCGAGCGCGACGGCCTGTCGCGGCTGGCCGACCGGGCCGAACCCGAACATCAGCCCCACGGCGATCGCGAACGACCCGGCGCCGACCGTGACATCCCACCAGCGTGGCTTGAGCATGTGTCCCATCCTTCGGCGGCCGCGAGGCCCCAGCGTCAGGCTACGCGTCGCGCCGGATCCATCGGAAGGTGAGGCGCGAGAGCACGAGCCCGATCACGAGCCACACTCCGAGCGCTATCGCGACTCCGGCGAGGTTCCACTCGCCGCCCTGTTCGAGGGTCGCGAACTCGTCGGGGAGGAACACGGCACGCATCCCCTGCGCCATCCACTTCAGCGGGAAGATCCCCGCGACGTTCTGCAGCCACTCCGGCAGCTGCGAGAAGAGGAGGTACACGCCGGAGATGAACTGCAGCGCCAGCGCGATCGGCACGACGACGGCCGTCGCGCTCTTGCCGGTGCGCGGAACCGCCGACAGTGCGATGCCCAGCAGCGCGGACGTGATGATCCCCAGCACGAACACCCACGCGAACGTCGCCCAGCGCTCAGGCTCGGTGGGCAGCTCCACCCCGAGCACCACCACCGCGAAGGTCATGAGGAGCCCGGCCTGCAGGACACCGGTCACGGCGACCTGCCCCATCTTGCCGATGAAGTAGCTGACGGGTGAGAGCGGCGTGCCACCCAGGCGCTTGAGCATGCCGTCGGATCGCTCGATCGCGATGTCCATCGCCAGATTCTGGAAGCCCGAGAGCAGCAGGCCCGCCGCCAGCATGCCCGGCAGGTACAGCTCGCCCATCGAGATCGGGGGCACGCCGGGTGCGATCTGCACGTCGCCGTCCGAGCCGAAGGCGACATTGAACAGCCCGAGCATGAAGATCGGGAAGAGGAACGTGAAGAACACCGTCTCGCCCGAGCGGAAGTACTGCACGATCTCGAATCGCGCGCGCCACGCACCGGTCGCGAGCATGCCTTTTCGCGCACGTCGCGAACCGCGCGTGCGCTTGGTCGCGCCGCGCGCGCTCAGCGAGCGGCTTTCGGCTGACAGGGTCATCGGCTCGTTCCTTCCGTGACGGATGCCGCGACGGCGGCATCCGCGTCGGCGACCAGTCCGAGGTAGATGTCCTCCAGACTCGGACGCACGATCTCGATGTCGGGCGGTGCCTCCCCGAGCCGCGCGGCGAGGATGGTGGCGAAGGCGAACGGGTCTGCGGTGCGCTGCTCGCGCGGCATCCCGCCCTCGCTCCACCGCACGACCGGCATGCGGGCCTCGTCGCCGCCGAATCCGGCGACGGGTCCGATGGCCTGCATGCGACCGGCCGCGATCACGGCGACCCGATCGGCGAGCTGCGCCGCCTCGTCGAGATAGTGCGTCGTCAAGAGGATCGTGGTGCCCTCGGACTGCAGGATGCGGATCAGATCCCAGAACTCACGCCGCGCGTGCGGGTCGAAGCCGGTCGTCGGCTCGTCGAGGAACAGCAGCTCGGGCCGCCCGATGATGCCGAGGGCGACGTCGACGCGCCGCTGCTGGCCCCCCGAGAGCCGTGAGATGCGGGTCTTCGCCTGCGCCTCGAGCCCGACCGCCGCGATCACCTCGTCGACGTCGCGCGGATCGGGGTAGAACCCGGCGAACTGGCGCAGCTGCTCGCGCACCGTGACGAGGCCTGACTGGCTCGTCGACTGCAGGACGATGCCCAGGCGCGCTTTCCAGTCGAGCCCGGCCGAACCCGGGTCGACTCCGAGCACCTCGACCTCGCCGCCGGTGCGGCGCCGGTAGCCCTCGAGGATCTCGACCGTGGTCGACTTACCGGCGCCGTTCGGGCCGAGGAGCGCGAACGTCTCACCGCGGACGATGTCGAACGAGACGCCGTCGACGACTGCCCGATCACCATAGGTCTTTCGCAGGTTCCGCACCCGCACCGCATGTGTGTCCATGCCTTCAGCATGGTCGGTGACGGATGCCGTGGCCAGCCGTCGTCCGTCGGAGTCGGCATCCCCCATTCGGTGGATGCCGGAGACGAACCGGCGGCTGCCTAGACGCGGCCTTCGGGCTGCACGGCCGCGATGCGGACGAGATCGGCCTCCTCAGACGCGCGAAGCGCGCGCTGCCCCTTGATCCCGCCGGCGAGCGCCCACGCGAGGAGCCAGACACCGGCGACGGCCGTGACGATCGCCGACATGCGGAACGCCGCATCGGGGTCGACCAGCAGCACGAGCGACAGCAGAGCTGCCACGCCGCCCACGACGCCGCCCGCCGCGCCCACGATCGTGACGGCACACCCCTTCGCCAGCCACCAGGCGATCCCGCCCGCGATGACCAGCGCGATGGCCATGACGACCGACCCCCACATCCACGCTCCCACGGGCCCAACCTACTCGCACCGGGGCGCCTGCGGGAGTGGCGGCATCCGATCGGCCGTCGCGTGTCGTGCGCGGAGGTGATCCGGACAGTCCGTCGGCGCCGAGCGGACTACGCTCGTACGCGTGACAGAACGTGCTCCGCTCTCCCGCAAACTCTCCGCGATCGCCGAGTCGGCGACCCTCAAGGTCGACGCCAAGGCCAAGGCGCTGCAGGCCGCCGGCCGGCCCGTCATCTCTTATGCGGCGGGCGAACCAGACTTCGCCACGCCGCAGTTCATCGTGGATGCCGCCGCCGAGGCCCTCCACGACCCTGCGAACTTCCGCTACACCCCCGCCGCCGGGCTCCCGGTGCTGCGCGAGGCGATCGCCGCGAAGACGCTGCGCGACTCGGGCCTCGAGGTCGACCCGTCGCAGGTCATCGTGACCAACGGCGGCAAGCAGGCGGTGTACCAGGCGTTCCAGGCCGTCGTGAACCCGGGCGACGAGGTGTTACTGCCGGCGCCGTACTGGACCACGTACCCCGAGGCGATCGCGCTCGCCGACGGCATCCCCGTCGAGGTGTTCGCCGGCGCCGACCAGGACTACAAGGTCACCGTCGAGCAGCTCGAGGCCGCCCGTACCGAGCGCACCACCGCGCTCGTGTTCGTGTCGCCGTCGAACCCGACCGGTGCCGTCTACACGCCCGAGGAGACGAAGGCGATCGGCGAGTGGGCCGTGGAGCACGGCATCTGGATCATCTCCGACGAGATCTACCAGAACCTCGTCTACCAAGGCGTGCGTGCGGTCTCGATCGTCGAGGCCGTGCCGGATGCCGCGGGCCAGACGATCCTCGTCAACGGCGTCGCCAAGACCTACGCGATGACCGGCTGGCGGCTCGGCTGGATGGTGGGCCCCGCGGATGCGATCAAGGTCGCCGGCAATCTGCAGTCGCACCTCTGCTCGAACGTGAACAACATCGCGCAGCGCGCAGCGCTCGCAGCGCTCACCGGCCCTCAGACCGAGGTCGAGCAGATGCGCCTCGCGTTCGACCGGCGCCGCAAGCTGATCGTCGGCGAGCTGTCGAAGATCGAGGGCGTCATGGTCCCGAACCCGCTCGGCGCGTTCTACGCGTACCCCGACGTGCGGGGCCTGCTCGGTCGCGAGTGGCACGGCTCGACCCCGACGACCTCGCTCGAGCTCGCCGACCTCATCCTCGAGAAGGCCGAGGTCGCGGTCGTCCCCGGCGAGGCCTTCGGTCCGTCGGGCTACCTCCGCCTGTCGTACGCGCTCGGCGACGAGGCGCTCCTCGAGGGCGTACGCCGCATGCAGGAGCTCTTCGCGTCCTGACGCCGCGTTAGAGCTCGACGTTCACCAGCACGGGTTCGGGCTGCAGGATCAGCCCGAACTCGGACTGCACGCGCCCCTGGATGAACCGCGCGAGCTCGGCGAGCTCGGCCGCCGTCGCGCTGCCGCGGTTCGTGAGCGCGAGCGCGTGCTTCGACGACAAGGCGGCGCGCGAGCGGGGCAGCTTGAAGCCCTTCCGCACGCCCGAGTGCTCGATGAGCCACGCGGCACTCACCTTGACCTCGGACTCCGTCGCGGTCACCGGCGGAACGTACCCGTCGAAGGCGGCGAGCGGGATGACGAGCACTGGGTCGAGGTCGGGGCTGACCGGCCACCGCGGGCATTCGTCGGGAAGGGTGCGGGCGAAGGATGCCGACACGACCGCGTTCTGGAAGAACGAGCCCGCACTGTAGGTGTCGGGGTCGTCGGCGTCGAGCACCATTCCCTTCCGACGGCGTGTCTCGAGCACATGGTCGCGGATCCACGCGACCGACACGGTCTGATCGGGCGTGAGCCCGAGGGCGCTCCGCAGCTGCTCGCCCACGATCGGGCGCTCGGTGTGCCCGACGTCTGCGAGTTCCAGGGTCACCGACAGGATCACCGCGCTGCGCTCGGGAACCGACCCGTAGTGGTGCTTGAGCACCGACGTGCGAAAGCCGAGTCCGAGCTCGGCGGCAGGCACCGTCGAGACCTCGCCGGTCGATTCGTCGATGAGCTCGACCTCGACGAGGGTCTGCACGATCTCCTGCCCGTACGCGCCGATGTTCTGCACGGGTGCAGCGCCGACGGTGCCGGGGATCCCCGACATAGCCTCGATCCCGGCGAGGCCCTCGGCGACGGCATGGGCGACCAGGGCATCCCAGTCGTGGCCCGCCTGCACGCGCAGGCGCGCGAAACCTGGCCGGGGCGACGGCATCCGCTCGATGCCCCGCGTGAGGATGCGCACGACCGTGCCCTCGAACGACTCGTCGCCGACGAAGAGGTTCGACCCGCCGCCGAGCACGAACCAGGGCTCACCGCTCGACCAGACGTCGCGCAGTGCCGCTTCGAGCTCGTCGGCGGTCGTGGCGTCGATCATGCGGGCCGGGGCGCCGCCCGTGCGCAGCGTCGTCAGCTGAGCGAGCGGGAGAGGCGTGACAGCGGGCATGCGCTACGCGACCCGGATGCGCACCTGCGCCTTGCCGAGCACCGTGGTCTCGCCGTGGCTCACGGTGAGGTCGATGCGCGCGGTCTCGTCGTCGACCGCGCCGACCTTCGCGACGACCGTCACGTCGGCGCCGGTCTCGGGGTCCACGACGACGGGCCGCGTGAACCGCACGCCGTACTCGAGCACGCGCCCCGCGTCACCGAGCCACGGCACGATGGTCTCGACGGCGAGGCCCATGGTCAGCATCCCGTGGGCGAGGACGCCCGGAAGGCCGACGGCGGCTGCGACGTCGTCGCGATAGTGGATCGGGTTGAAGTCGCCCGACGCGCCCGCATAGCGCACGAGCGACTCGCGCGTCAGGTGCACGGTGCGCTCGGCGACGATCTCGCCGACGGTCAACGCGGTCATGACTCCCCCTCGCCGACCAGCAGCACAGACGTCGCGGTCACGACGTGCTCGCCTGCCGCATCGGTGATGACGGCATCGCTGGTCACCATCGCGTTGCCCCCGAGGGTGCGGATGCCGGTGACCGCCAGCCGCGCCGTGAGCTCGTCGCCGGCGACGATCGGCCGCGTGTAGCGGAAGCGCTGCTCGGCGTGGAGCACCCGCGAGAGGACGATGCCGGAATCGGGCTCGGCCAGCAGCTGCTGGAGTGTGTGGTCCTGCACCACCATCGCGAAGGTCGGCGGTGCGACGACGTCGGCATAGCCCAGGGCCTGGGCCGCTGCCGGGTCGAGGTGCTGCGGGTCATCGGCGAAGACGGCACGCGCGAACTCGCGCACCTTCTCACGACCCACGAGGTAGGGGGCCGTCGGCGGAAACTCTCGACCGACGATCTCGGGGTTCACTGGCACCGTGCCATCCTACCGACGGGTACCTCGCCCGCCCGCTACGCCTTCTTCTTGCGCCCGCGGATCGCGCGCAGCGCCATCTGCACGGCGATGACCGTGAGGAACACGGCGAACAGCACGTTGCCGACGAAGGGATCGACGATCGTCGCGATCCAGGCTCCGAGCGCGGTGGTCGTGCAGGCGGCACCGCCGATGATCGCCGCCGCGACGAGGTCGACGTTCGATCTCTTGATGTTGCCGACCGTTCCCGACACGGCGGTCGGGATCATCATGAGCAGCGACGTGCCCTTGGCGATGAGGTCGCTCGTGCCGAAGAGCAGCATGAGCGCGGGCACGACGATGATGCCGCCGCCCACGCCGATGAGTCCGGCGACCGTGCCGGTGAAGACGCCCAGCAGCACCAGCGCGGCCCCCGTGAGGAAGGTGAGCGGCAGCTCGGCCTCGCGCGAGGGGATCACGAGGAAGAGGCTCACGATCACGATCACGAGGAAGCCGACGAACCCCCAGCGCAGCGCAGTGAGCGAGATCCGGGGCAGCAGCCAGGTGCCGATCTGTGCACCGACGACGGCGCCGACGGCGAGCAGCAGCGCAGGGATCCAGGCGACCGACCCGTGGATCGCATAGGAGATGACGCCCACCGTCGCAGTGGGGACGATCGCCGCAAGCGACGTGCCGGCGGCGAGCCGCTGGTCGAAGCCGAGGATCAAGACCAGCAGCGGCACGATCACCGTTCCGCCGCCGACGCCGAAGAGGCCCGACAGAAGCCCGGCGAGCAGCCCCACCCCCACGCACGTGAGGATGAAGCGGGCGTCCCGCGGGCGCGGCTCGGCGGCGGCGCCGGTCATCAGTAGATCTCGTCGATCGCCCAGGTGTCGCCGGCGGGGATCACGACGTAGTCGTAGAGGTACTCGTACTCCCCCATGCCGTCGGTGGGGTTGCCCTCCTGGTCGTATTCGCTCCGGTACGACTCGACGGTCGAGACCGTAATGGCGTCGGCATCCGTCGATATCCCTGTCACTGTGACGACGTAGTCCTCGGTCGTCTCACCGAAATCGAGCGCCCGGGCTTCGAAGTCGGCACAGTCGACGTAGCCGTCGAGCTCGCGGAAGTTCTCGGTCGTGGCCCGCAGATAACTGTCGCAGTCGGCGGTCTGCCAGGCCTCGTCGAGCAGTTCGACCGCGTCGACCGCGGCAGCTTCGTCGGCCGTCGCCGGCTCGACGGACGTCTCGGTCGTGCCCGATCCCGAGCCTCCACCCGACGCGAGCGAGAGGAACAGCAGCGGTATGAACACCGCCGCCGCGATCACGATCGCCAGCAGCGCCACGCCGACGACGACCCAGACGACCCGCTTCGACTTCTGCGGCTCGGTCGCAGCGGAGAACGCACCGCCGGCGCCGACGGGGTATCCGGCGTCACCGGCCGGATAGACCGCGGTGTGACCACCGGCCGACCCGCCGGGATAGCCGCCGGGGTAGGGCTCCGCGCCCGGTGTCGCCGCGGCCGCGCCGGGAAGAGTCGGCGCCGGCGGGGCAGCTTCGGCGGAATCGGATGCTGCGCTCTCGTCGTCCGGCGTCTGCACGTGCTCTGTCCACTGCACGCCGTCCCACCAGCGCAGCGCGCCGCGGCCGTCGTCGTACCATCCGGGAGGGGTCGCAGTCATGCTGAAACCCTATCCGGCGCGCGAGCCCCGCCCGCGCGCCGGAAGGAGTGTCACCGGCTGCTGAAGGCTGCGTCGAAAGCCGCGGAAGGCGCCTCGAACGCGTTGCGCTTGACGAACTCGAGGGCCTCGGGGGCGCCGATCAGGCGGTCCATGCCGGCATCCTCCCACTCGACCGAGATGGGGCCGTCGTACCCGATGCTGTTGAGGGCGCGGAACGACGCCTCCCAAGGAACGTCGCCGCGACCTGTCGAGACGAAGTCCCATCCGCGCCGGAGGTCGGCCCACGCGAGGTGCGAGCCGAGACGGCCGTTGCGGCCGTTGCCGATGTTCATCTTCACGTCCTTGCAGTCGACGTGATAGATGAGGTCGCTGAACTCGAGGATGAAGTCGACCGGGTTGAGCTCCTGCCACACGAAGTGCGACGGGTCCCAGTTGAGGCCGAAGGCCTTGCGGTGGCCGATCGCTTCAAGCGTGCGCACGGTCGTCCAGTAGTCGTACGCGATCTCGGACGGGTGCACCTCGTGCGCGAAGCGCACGCCCACCTCGTCGAAGACGTCGAGGATCGGGTTCCACCGGTCGGCGAAGTCCTGGTATCCCGCGTCGATGAGCTCTTGGGATGCCGGCGGGAACATCGCGACGTACTTCCAGATGCTCGACCCGGTGAAGCCGACGACCGTCTTGACGCCCAGCGCCGCTGCGAGCCGCGCGGTGTGCTTCATCTCCTCGGAGGCCCGCTGACGCACGCCCTCCGGGTCACCGTCGCCCCACACCTGATCCGACAGGATGTCGCGGTGGCGCTGGTCGATCGGGTCATCGCACACGGCCTGGCCCTTGAGGTGGTTCGAGATCGCCCAGACCTTCAGCCCGTACTTCTCGAGCAGCGCGAGCTTGCCGTCGACATAGCCGGGCTCGTCCCAGCGCCACGGGTCGAGGTGGTCGCCCCAGCAGGCGATCTCGAGGCCGTCGTAGCCCCACTCGGCGGCGAGGCGGGCGACCTCCTCGAGAGGCAGGTCGGCCCACTGGCCGGTGAAGAGCGTGATGGGTCGCGTCATTGCGGGTGTCCTTCCGGAGTGGAACGGGTGTTGATCGTGCGCGTCACGCGCCGGTCGCGGTCCATGCGCTGTCTGCGGCAGAGCTGCGCTCCACCGCGTCGAGCACGCGCTGGATGTGGAGACCGTCGGCGAACGACGGCCGCGGCTGCGCGCCCTCCTGGATCGCGGTGACGAAGTCGTAGACCTGATGCGAGAAGCCGTGCTCGTAGCCGAGCATATGGCCGGTCGGCCACCAGGGTGCGAGGTAGGGGTGGTCGTGCTCGGTGACGAGGATCCGCTGGAAGCCGAGACCGGTCGCCGGGAGCGTTGCGTCGTAGAACTCCAGCTCGTTGAGGCGCTCGAGATCGAACGAGATCGCGCCCTTCGAACCCGCGATCTCGATGCGGAGTGCGTTCTTGCGCCCGGTACGGAAACGCGTTGCCTCGAACGATGCCAGCGCGCCCGATTCGAGGCGCCCGGTGAACAAGGCGATGTCGTCGACCGTCACCTCGCCGCGCTCGGTCGACGCGGTGCCCGAGAGGCCCACGCCCTCGCCGAGGAGCGGACGCTCCTTCACGAGTGTCTCGATGATGCCCGACACGCGCGTGACCTTCTGACCGGTGATGTACTCGGTGAGGTCGATCGCGTGCGCGCCGATGTCGCCCAGCGCGCCGGAACCCGCGAGCTCCTTCTTCATGCGCCAGGTGAGGGGGGCATCGGCATCCATCAGCCAGTCCTGCAGGTACTCCGCCCGCACCTGACGGATCTCGCCGATGCGACCCGATGCGACGAGATCGCGCGCGAACGTCGTCGCGGGCACGCGGCGGTAGGTGAAGCCCACCATCGAGCGGATGCCGCGCGCAGCTGCAGCCTCGGCCGCGGCGTTCATCGCCTCGGCCTCTTCGACCGTGTTGGCGAGAGGCTTCTCGCACAGCACGTGCTTCCCCGCCTCGAGCGCGGCGATCGCGATTTCGGCGTGGGTGTCGCCTGGTGTGACGATGTCGACCACGTCGATGTCGGAGCGCTCGATCACCTCGCGCCAGTCGGTCGCCGCTTCGGCCCAGCCCCACTTGGCGGCGGAAGCCTGGGTCTTCGCGGCATCCCGACCGACCACGACGGCCATCTCGGGTTCGGCCGGCAGATCGAAGAACCGCGGGGCGACCCGCCAGCCCTGTGAATGCGCGGCGCCCATGAAGCCGTGGCCGATCATGGCGATGCGGAGCGTTTCGGTCAACGCAGTGTCCTCTCGGGAGGGTGTGAGGGCGGGGCGCCCGCCGAAGCCGGCGGACGCCCCGCGATCGTCGTCAGGCTTACTCGAAGGCCAGGTCGATGAACTGGTCCACGTTGTCAGCGGTGACGACCGGCGCGTCGAGCACGATCCGGTTCGGGATGCTGGGCGTGATCAGGTCGCCCATGGTCTTGCCCTGCGCGATGAGGCGAGCCAGCGCCACACCGTCGGCCGCCTGGGTCGACGGGTAGATGACCGTCGCCTCGAGGACAGAGTCGCCGGCCTGGATGTGCTCCATGGCCGAGAGGCTGCCTGCGCCGCCCATCATGAAGAACTCGTCGCGGCCCGCGGCCTCGATCGCCGCGAGGACGCCGATGCCCTGGTCGTCATCGTGGTTCCACAGGGCGTCGATCTGCGGGTTGGCTGCCAGCAGCTGGGATGCCGCCGCCTCACCGCCGGCGACCGTGAAGTCGGCGGCGACACGTGCCGTGACCTCGAGGCCGCAGTCGCCGAGCGCGTCGGCGAAGCCCGCGGAGCGGTCCTGCGTCAGCGGCAGCGAGTCGATGCCCGGGATCTCCGCGACGACCGCGTCGGGGTTGTCCCCGAGCTGCTCGCAGATGTAGGTGCCGGCGCTGACGCCCATGCCGTAGTTGTCACCGAGGATCGTGGTGCGGGCGGCGAACGGGCTCGAGAACTCGCGGTCGACGTTGATGACCGGGATGCCGGCCTCCATCGCCGCGATCGCGGCCTCGGTCAGCGCAGCGCCGTCGGTCGGCAGCAGCACGATCGCGTCCACGCCGTCGTTGACGAACTGCTCGACGGCCGCGATCTGCGCGATCGGGTCGTTGGTGCCTTCTGCGACGCGGAGCTCGACGTCGTCGTAGCTGTCGGCCGCGGCCTGGGCGCCGGAGTTGATGGCGCCGAGCCAGCCGTGGTCGGCTGCGGGGCCCGAGAAGCCGATGACGACGGTGTCGCCCGACTCCGCGTTCTCCTCCGAGCTCGTGCCCTGGTCGACGACCGAGTCCTCTTCGGCCCCGCCGCCGGTGCAACCGGCCAGAAGCCCGATCGCGGCGACGACTGCGGTACCGGTCAGGACCAGTCGGGTGCGCGCCTTCAGGTGTGAGCGCATGTGTGTTCCTCCTTGAATGTGATGCAGCTGAGACGGCGTGGTTTCCGAGAGGGAGCTGCCCGCACTCGTGGGGTCCACGCTGACGGGATCACCGTAGCAGAAGTGCGCTGTCGGTTGTCATCTTTTGTTTTCTGCCCGTCAGAAGTTATCGATTCTTGATGTGCGAACCGAAGACCGGGCGATCCCGGCCGCAGTGTCCGGATCGCCCCCGCAGCACCGTTGCCGGATTGAGACTCGGCAAGCACCCCTCCGGCGTGTTATGTTCGGCGAGTGATCAAAGTTGACCATCAATCGGCATTACTCACCGTCCGAGGCGTGACGAAGTCCTTCGCTGGGGTCCGCGCACTCCGCGGTGTCGACCTCGAAGTCCTCCCGGGCGAGGTGCACTGCGTGCTCGGGCAGAACGGTGCGGGCAAGTCCACGCTCATCAAGACGCTCGCCGGCGTCCACCGTCCCGATGAGGGCGAGATCGCGTGGCAGGGCGAGGTCGTCGACATCCCGAACCCCGAGTTCGCGATCGAGCTCGGCATCGCCACGATGTACCAGGAGCTCGACGTCGTAGACGGCCTCACCATCGCCGAGAACATCTTCCTCGGCCATGAGATCGCCCGCGGCGGCTTCACGAAGCGCTCCGAAGCGGCGAAGCAGACGCGCGCGCTGCTCGGGCGCCTCGGCCACGCGAACCTGTCGCCGAACACCGAGGTCGGGTCGCTGAGCGCGGCGAACAAGCAGATCGTGAGCATGGCGCGCGCACTCTCGCACGACATCAAGCTCATCATCATGGACGAGCCGTCCGCCGTCCTCGACAGCGAGGAGGTGAAGAACCTCTTCCACGTCGTGAACGAGCTCACCTCCGCCGGTATCGCGGTCGTGTACATCACGCACCGACTCGAGGAGATCCGCCAGATCGGCGACCGCATCACCGTCCTCAAGGACGGCCGTACGACCGCCGTGGGTCTTCCCGTCGCCGACACTCCGACGAGCGAGCTCATCAAGCTGATGACCGGTCGCGACGTGGCGAACGTCTTCCCCCCGGCGGTGCCGATCCCCGGCGACGCGCCGCTCGTGCTCGAAGTCGCCGACCTCGGCCTCGCGGGCGTGTTCGACGACGTGTCGTTCACGGTGCGCGCGGGAGAGATCGTCGGGCTCGCGGGCCTGGTCGGATCGGGGCGCTCCGAGATCCTCGAGACGGTCTACGGCGCGCGCAAGTCCACGGCCGGATCCGTGCGGGTCGGCGGCAAGACGCTGCGTCGCGGCTCGGTGGTCGCCGCGGTCGGCGCGGGAATCGGGCTCTCGCCCGAAGAGCGCAAGAGCCAGGGACTCGTCCTCGACGAGCCGATCTTCGTCAACGTCACCCTGTCGTCCGTATCGCGCTTCGCCAAGGCCGGGTTCCTCGACGAGCGGGCCGAGCGCAAGGTCGCCGCCGAGCAGATCGAGGCGCTCGAGCTGCGTCCGGCCGACCCCGACCGGCCGGCCCGCACCCTCTCCGGCGGAAACCAGCAGAAGATCCTCCTCGCCCGCTGGCTCGTCCACGGCACGCGGGTGCTCCTGCTGGACGAGCCCACCCGCGGCGTCGACGTCGGCGCCCGCAGCGAGATCTACGCCCTCATCCGCCGTCTCGCCGCTGCCGGCAACGCGATCGTCGTCGTCTCGAGCGAGATCGAAGAAGTGCTCGGCCTCGCCGACACCGTTCTGGTCGTGGCCGACGGCCGCGTCCTCACCACCCTCCCCGCCGCTGAGATCGACGAGCACGGAGTGCTCGACCTCGTCATGAAAGGAACCGCCGCGTGAGCGAGCAGAAGATCGACGGCGGAGGCCCGCCGTCCACTACGACCACCACGACCACGACCGCCGACGCCACACCGGCGTGGCGCAGATTCCTCTCCGGTTCGGTCGGGCGCAACCTCGGCCTGGTGCTGGCGCTGCTGCTGCTGATCGTCGTCGGCGCCATCACCGCGCCCGACACGTTCACCACCGTGAACAACGTGCTGACGATCCTGCGGCAGGCCTCGATCATCGGCGTCATCAGCATCGGCATGACCCTCGTCATCATCGCGGGCGGCATCGACCTCTCCGTCGGATCGGTGATGGGCCTCGCCTCGGTCGCCGCCACCCTCGCGGCCATCCAGGACCTCGCCGACCAGACCCACTGGATCTTCATGGTGCTGATCGCCCTCGGTGTCGGCATCGGCGCCGGCCTCATCAACGGGGTCGTGATCGCCTACGGCAACGTGGTGGCGTTCATGGCGACGCTCGCGATGCTGGTCGCCGCGCGCGGCCTCGCCGAGATCCTCGCGGAGCGACGCACCCTGCAGGTCGGCAACCGCGACTTCATCGATTTCATGAACCTCGACATCATCGGCGTCGACATGCTGATCTGGATCTTCGCGATCGTCGCAGCCCTCGGGTGGGTCGTGCTCAACCGCACCACCTTCGGCCGGCGCACTGTCGCGATCGGCGGCAACCGCGAAGCCGCCCGCCTCGCCGGCATCAACGTCAAGCGGCACACCATGTGGCTCTACGCGATCGCGGGCCTCACCGCCGGCATCGCCGCCGTCATGATCCTCGGCCGCACCACCGCCGGCACGTCCACCCACGGGCAGCTGTACGAGCTCGACGCGATCGCCGCGGTCGTCGTCGGCGGCACGCTCCTCGTCGGCGGGCGCGGCACGATCACCGGCACGGTCTTCGGTGTGCTGATCTTCGCGACGCTGACGAACGTCTTCGTGCAGAACAACCTCACCTCCTCGGTGCAGGCCGTCGCGAAGGGCGTCATCATCGTGGTCGCCGTGCTGCTGCAGCAGCGGTTCGCCCGGCCCAGCGGAAGAGGATGAAGGATGCCGCGGCCCGGCACCACGGACTATTGGATGGTCTGCGGCGCCGGGCTTCGGCATCCCGTCAGAAGTCATCGGACTTCGGCGCCCCCGCGGCGCCGTTAGAGTGAAATGTGGCGAAAATGAGCATCGATCCGACGGTCAACGTGTCGGGAGTGAGTCAGCTCTTCCAGCTTCTGCGCGACGGTGTCCCGAGGACCCGCGCAGAGCTTGCGAAGTCGACCGGACTCGCGCGCTCCACGATCGCCGCCCGCGTCGACGAACTGATGCGCATGGGGCTCATCACCCCGATCGCCGAGACGGTGTCGACCGGCGGCCGCCCGCCGTCGCAGTTCAAGCTCAATCCCAGCGCGCGCCTCGTGCTCGCCGCCGACATCGGCGCATCGCACGCGACCCTCGCCGTCACCGATCTGGCCGGCGGCATCATCGCCGAGCACAGTGAGCCGCTCGATGTGAGCCTCGGCCCGGTGCCCGTGCTCACGTGGATGGTCGACAACGCGATCACGATGCTCTCGGATCTCGGCCGCTCCACGGGCGACCTCGCCGCGATCGGCATGGGGGTTCCCGGGCCGGTCGAGCACTCGACCGGACAGCCGGTCAACCCGCCCATCATGCCCGGCTGGGACCGCTTCGATGTCCCGGGATGGGTGCAGCAGCACCTCAACGTGCCGGTGCTCGTCGACAACGACGTGAACATCATGGCTCTCGGCGAGCGCCATGCCGCCTACCCCGGCGTCGAGCACCTGATGTTCGTGAAGGTCGCGACCGGCATCGGCGCGGGCGTCATCTCGGGCGGCTCGCTCCAGCGCGGCGCGCAGGGCATCGCGGGCGACATCGGCCACGTGCAGGTCGCCCGGGGCGCCGGCGTGCCCTGCCACTGCGGCAACAAGGGCTGCCTCGAGGCGCTCGCGTCGGGTCCGGCCATCGCGCGCGCGCTGCGCGCGCAGGGCGTCGCCGCGGAGAGCGGCAACGACGTCGTCGACCTCGTCAAGCGCGGCAACATCGATGCGATCCAGGCGGTGCGACAGGCTGGCCGCGACATCGGCGAGGTCCTCACCACCTGCGTGAGCCTCGTGAACCCCTCGGTGATCGCGATCGGCGGCTCGATGGCGCGCGTCGGTGAACACCTCATCGCCGGCGTCCGCGAAGTCGTCTACACACGGTCGATCCCGCTCGCGACCGAGCACCTGTCGATCGTGCAGTCGGCCGCCGGCGGCAACGCCGCCGTGCTCGGGGCCAGCATGCTCGCGATCGAACACGCGCTCTCGCCCGAGACTCTCAGCTCGCTGGTCTCGGCGTAGCAGCGCCGACGACGGCGGCAACGATTCCGTGAATCGCCACCGCCGTCGTGAGTGTGCGGATTACGCCGGAACCAGCTGCGACTCCAAGCGCGCGTAGCTCGTCTCCATGCCGTCGGTCATCCCGGTCGCCAGCACGATGTCTCGCACCTCGGTGCTCGGATAGGTGATGACGATGCTGAGCAGCGTGCCACCCTCGACCGGGGTGAGGGTCATCTCGTTGACCGAGCCGGGACCCTCCATGCCGATCATCTGTTCGGTGGTCACGGCGCGGTGCGGGGCGTCGTTCTCGAGCAGCTCCCCCACGAAGCCGAACGACGGTGCACCGTCGGCGGGTCCGCCCGCGACCGGCGCCCACTCGTAGCGGTAGGAGTCGCCCACCCGCTCCGCGAGATCGCACACGGTCATCTCCCACCCGTCGGGCCCGAGCAGCCAGGTCTTCATGAGGTCGGCGTCGTTGTGCGCGCGCCAGACCTGCTCCACCGAGCCGCGGATCACGCGCGCGACGCGGATGCGGGTGTCGTCGAGGATCTGCGCCTCGGTCGCCCGCTCGGCGGCGAACGACGCGAGGTCGGCGAGCACCGCGTCGATCTGCCCCATCGCTTCGCGCATGCCGTCTTCCATGCCCATTCCGACGAGCTGCTCGAGGGCTTCGGCAGTCGGGAAGGAGGTCGTGGTCGTCACGCGGGAGCCGGCATCCGTCGCCTCGAAGGAGAAGCGCATGAGCACGCTCGGGAAGTCGGTGTTCTCGCTGCCGTCGTCGGCCGCGAAGCCGTCGCGGACGTCGAATCCGCGGCCGGGATCGACCGCGAGGAACTCCCAGAATCCGCTCGAGGTCTCGCCGTCGGGGCCGGTCATCGTGTAACTGGAGCGCCCGCCCGGATACACGTCGTGGCGATAGAAGGTCGCGGGCCACGTCGGCGGCCCCCAGAAGCGCTCGATCTGGCGCGGGTCGGTGTAGGCGTTCCACAGACGTTCGACGGTCGCGGGGAACTCGGCGACCACGGTCATCGTGAGCGCTTCGGCGTCTTTGGTGACGGAGGTGATGGGCATGAGAGTGCCTTTCTGAAGGGGCCGGTCAGCTGCCGGATCGGGGGTCTTCGGCCAGCAGCGCATCGAGGCTGTCGATGCGTGCTCGCCAGAGCTGCTCGTAGCGGTCGAGCAGGCGCTGAGCCCGCCGGATCGCTTCGGGGTTGCCGCGCACCATGCGCTCGCGGCCGTGAGGATGCTTGGTCACAAGTCCTGCCCCCTCGAGTACCGCCACGTGCTTCTGCACCGCGGCGAAGGACATGTCGTATGAGGCGGCGAGCTCCGACACGGAGGCCTCGCCCCCCAGGGTGCGCCGGACGATGTCGCGTCGCGTCGCATCGGCGAGGGCCCGGAAGATCCGGTCCACCTCGGCGTCGGAGAGTTCTGTTTGTACAACCATTTGGTTGTACGTTACGCCACGATGACAACCGTGTCAACCATCGGATGGGATGCCGCGGCCCGGCGCACAGCGCAGCGCCCCCTCGCCGTAGGGAGAAGGGGCGCTGCGCAGGAGCGATCAGTTCAGCGTGAAGAGGAGCGTCTGGGTGTTGCCCGCGATGTCGTGGACGACGAGGGTGTTCTCCCCCACGATCGCCCCGAAGGTGCCGGGGCGCACGAAGTTGACGTCGGACCACACATTGTTCGAGAGGTCCTTCACGGTGCCGTTGATCGTGACCTTGTCGATCTTGCCCGCGTCGAAGAGCTTGAAGCTCACGACGTCGTAGCCCGCGGCGTCACCGACCGTGAAGGCCCGGCCGGGCTTCACCGTCGCCTGCGGTGCGGTGCCGTCGATCGAGAACGCGAACGTGCGGGTCTGCGAGATGTTCCCCGCGAGGTCCTGCGCGTTGTACCTCAGCGTGTAGTCCCCGTCGGCGAGCGCGACGGTGGCCGTGTGCGAGGCGCTGGTAGCGCCGTCGGCCGCCGACTGGGTGCTCCGCACGAGCTTTCCACCCCGGTAGATGTTCGCGACGATCCGCTGCAGTCCGCGATCGTCGGTGGCGTCGACCTGGACCACCAGCGACGGAGCCGGGCCGGCCGTCGTGGGCGACACGAGCGTCGTCTCGGGGCGCACGGTGTCGGGCACTTCCTCCAGCGTGACCGTGAACGCCGGGTTCCAGAAGTAGTTCCAGACCTCGGTCGACGCGAAGTAGTACGCCCCGTCGCGCTCGGTCACCGTGAACGTGCTGTTGTCGCCCGCCGTCGCGCCGGCCACTCGGTAGCCCTCGGGCGCGGTGATGCGCACGCCGAGATCGCCCGGGAGGTGGCGGACGTAGCTGTAGCCCTCGAATGCCTCGTAGGTGCCGGGGCGGAAGCTGTACTCCGATGCCGGATACCAGGAGTCGCCCGAGCCCAGCTCCACCGTGGTGAGACCCGCGGCCGGCGCGCCGTCGGCGAACTGGACGTTCGCGACGAGGCGAAGGGCCGTCATGCCGATCAGCCGCTCTTCGCCGTCCTCGTCGATCACGACGTCGACCGTTCCCTGCGGACCGAAGTACTCGGTCGTGGGAACGGGCGTGATGTCGGCGGCACTGGTTGCACCGGTCGCGTCGAAGAAGCGCTCCATCGCCGGGGCGTTCGGGTGCCCGAGGTACAGCTTCGCGGGCCCGACCGGGATGCCGGTGAAGCGGTAGAGGCCGTCGGTGTCCGCACTGATGTACCAGCGCTTGCCGTTGACGTCGACGAGCTGCGCGGCAGACGAGCTGTTCAGCCGATCGACGTCGCCGCTCGGCGCGGTCTTGCTCGCATCGAAGAGCCCGTCGGCGTAGCGGTCGTCGAACCTCGTGACGACGAGGTCGCCGGTTGCGGCATCCGTCGTCTCGTCCGCCAGCGCCGGCAGCGGCGCCGCCACCAGCGCCGCCGCGATGCCGGCCGTCGCCCAGGTGATTCCTCTTGTGATGCGCATGTGTGTCTGTCCTCGGTCCTCGATCGTGTCGGTGGATGCGGGCTCGCAAGCCCGTCTCGACGCTAAGCGCGTGCGAGAGGCGAGGTCTGCCGGATCAGACGATGTTCACGAGGCGGTCAGGAGGACGTCACCGGCTCACCGCGAACTCCAGCGAGTCGATGATCGGCTGCAGTGCCGACCGAAACTCCTCGGCACTGTGCTGCTCGCGGACGTTCGTGATCTCGAGCGTCACGTTGCCGCTGCCGCGTTCGAGGAAGACCAGCCGGACGTCCATCTCGCCGCCGATTCCATGGTGCAGATGCGAGACGCCGTCGCCCATGATCAACGGGGTGCCGCCCACGTCTTCGAAGACGCAGGTCCCGCCGCCCGGCTCGAGCGCGAGGTCGATCTGAAGTCCGGCTAGGCCCCCGACCGTGACCTCGACGGGCTCGGACACGGTGAGTCCCGGAACCGACCGGAACCACGCGACGAGATCCGCCGGGGAGTTGCCCACTCCCGCTTGCCAGTCCTCGCGGCAGTCGATCGCCGCAGCGTGGATGTTCGTGAAGATGCCGAGGTAGCTGCCGCCGCGCGGAGTGGTCTGCACGGCGAGGTCGTCCTCCAGGAACAGCCAGAAGTTGCCCGGCAGGTCTTCGTAGTTCATCCAACCCTCGGGAACGGCGTAGGTGATCTGCGGCTGGAAGACCCTCGTCTGATACTCGCCCGCAGCCAGGGCGCCGAGACAGGCGCCGCCGTCCGGGTTCGGGCAGTCAGGCGGGACCGGTGCGGACGGTGCGGATTCGGCGGCCGCCGGCTGACCTCCCGCAGGATTGCCGACGCTCGATGCGGAGCACGCGGTCAGCAAGGCCACCGACAGGGCGACCGCTCCCCACGATGCCCCGACGAGCGGCCGGGAGTTGTGCGTAGACATGATTGACCCCTTTCGTGGACCTGTTCGGTATCCGAGATTCCTCGGGACGGTTTCCTCCGACCTTCCACCGGTATCCGTCCGGTTTCCGTGTCGTTGACGGGGCGGCGCAGCGGGCGCATGATCGTCGCGTGAGCATCCGTGTGCTCGGCCCGATCGAGGTGGACGGCGGCGAGGATCTTCGACCGCGGGACCGCACTGTGCTGGCCGCGCTCGTCGTGCGACGCGGTCGACCGGCGGCTCCAGCGGAGATCGCCGACGCGGTCTGGGGCGACGAGCCGCCGACATCATGGGCCAAGCAGGTGCAGATCTGCATTGTCCGCCTTCGCAAGGTGCTCACGCGCGACGCGATCGAGACGACCGGCGACGGCGGATACCGCCTGGCCATGGCCCGCGTCGACATCGACGCGGACCGTATGGAGGAGCTCGTCGCCCGCGGCAGGCAGTTCCTGAGCACGGGTGAACCCGACCGCGCCGTGACAGCGCTGGGCCGTGCACTCGCGCTCGTGCGTGGAGAGCCGTTTCGGTCGGTCGAGCACTGGGCGCCAGCGGCTTCGGAGAGCACACGCCTCACCGAAGTGATCCGTTCAGCCGAGGACGACCTGCTCGACGCGCGGCTCGCGCTCGGCCAGCACCGCGAGGCGGTGGGCGACGCGCACGTCCTCGTCGCGCAGGATCCCCTTCGCGAAAGACGTTGGTGCGCTCTCACGCTGGCGCAGTATCGCTGTGGCCGGCAGGCCGAAGCCCTCGACACCCTCCATCGCGCGCGGGGACTGCTGCGAGAACAGCTCGGCATCGATCCGGGTGCCGAGCTGCGCGACCTCGAGCGGCGGATCCTGCACCACGACCCGCTGCTCGACCAGATCGCCGAGCCGCGGCCCGTATCGACCGCGTGCCCGTACAAGGGTCTGGCACCGCTGACGGCCGGCGACACGCTCTTCGGTCGCGCCCGGGAGCTCGAGGAACTGCTGCGGCGCTCCGATACGACCGGGCTCATGGTCGTCACGGGGCCGTCCGGTTCCGGCAAGTCGTCGCTGGTCCGCGCCGGTCTCGTGCCTGCCCTCGAACGTCGCGGACGATCGTGCCGCGTCGTGGCTCCGGATCCCACAGGAGCCATCGAGCTTCCCGATTCCGCGAGCCAGACGGTGCTCGTGATCGACCAGTTCGAGCAGGTCCTGCTCGCGGATCGACCGGCTGCGGTGCTGAAAGATGAACTGTCGGCGCTCGCGCGGTATGCGGCATCCGTCGGTCTCGTCGTCATCGTCGTTCGGGCCGACCAGTTCGCCGGCCTCGGGGTGGAGCCCGCGTTCGGGCGACTCGCGGAGCAGAATCTGCACTTCGTGACCGCCCCAACCGGCGCGGACCTGCGTGAGGCGATCGAACGACCCGCGATCGAAGCGGGCCTGCGCGTGGAGTCTGGCCTCGTGGATCTCATCATGCGCGACGCAGAGGGCGAACCGGGCGCACTGCCGATGATGTCGCACGCGCTCGCGGAGACGTGGCAGCGGCGCGACGGGAACGTGCTGACGGTCGAGGCATATCGGGCGTGCGGCGGCATTCAGGGAGCGGTGGCCCGGACGGCGGATCGCGTGTACACGAGCGTTTCCGAAGCGCAGCGGCGCGCCATCCGCTCGGTGCTCCTCCGCCTCGTCGTCCCCTCGATCGAGGGGCCTCCCCTGCGATCCCGCTTGGCGAACGGTGTCCTGCGCGGCAAGCCGGAATGGGATGACGTGGTGTCGCGGCTCATCGCGGCCCGGCTGGTGACAGCAGAGGGCGGGGCGCTCGAGATCTCGCACGAGGCGCTCGTGCGGGCGTGGCCGCGACTGCAGTCGTGGCTGGATGAGGATGCCGCGGGCCTGCGCATCGTGCGGCATATCGCCGCCGCGGCCGAGGGGTGGGAGAGCCTGGGGCGACCCGACAGCGAACTGTATCGGGGCGCCCGCCTCGAGGCGGCACACGAGTACCTCGACTCTGCGTCTCCCGACCTGACGCCTCTCGAGCGGGAGTTCCTCGCCGCTTCGCTGGGTCGGTCGCAGTCCGAGACGCGGGCTCTGCAGCAGCGGGCGGTGCGCGACGCCAGACAGAACCGGCGGCTTCGCGTGCTGCTGAGCGCGGCGGCCGTGATGATCCTCGCAACGGTCGGTGCCGTCGGGATCGCCGTTCGCCAAGGCATCGAGACTTCGCAGCAAGCCGAGCAGGCGACGATCGAGAGCATCGTGAACCGCTCGCTCGCCCTTCGCGCGACCGATCGCGACGTCGCGGCACTCCTGGCCGTCGAAGCGCACCGGCGGTGGCCGGACGACCCGCGCGTCGCCTCGGCGCTCCTCGGCACTTTCACGACCGGGGCCGGGGTGCTCACCACACACTACGTCGACGATGCCACGCTGCTCCGTGGCGCGCTGATTCCGGGAACGACGCACGCGCTCGCGGCGCGCGACGGCGACCGGCCCGCCATCGTCGACCTCGACACCGGGCATGAGGTTGCGACCATCGACCTCCCCGACGGACTCGCGACGGTGGGTGGTGCCGGCGTCGCAGTGGCGGCGGACGGAAGCCGCGCGGCAATTCTCGTCTCCGTCCCGGGCGAGCAGTGCGGCGATGACGGCGGCATCACGGCGCGGGGATTCTGCGCGGCGATCGTGCTCGTCGACCTCGCGACCGATGCGTCGACGGGTCCTGTCCTGCTGCCGGACGGGCCAGGCGGGATCGCGATCTCGCCGGACGGGCGGCACGTGGCCGTGGTCGGCATGGAACGCGGGATCGTATCGATCTACGACCCGGTCGCGGGGCGCATGGTCGCGGAACTGCCCGGTCTGCCGACACCTTCCCCTGCCCCCGACGATCGGTACATGAGTGCGATCGCGTTCGACGACGCGGGCGTGCTGTACGCCGGGTCGGCGGAGGGCACGATCCGCGCCATCCAGGCCGACACCGGCGCGGTCGTGGCGGTCTGGGACGCGCCGCGAGGCTACTCCGAACGCGACGTGGTCGTCGGATCTGACGGGGTGCTCGTCGCCGCGGGCCCGAAGGGCCTGATCGCGCTCGACACCTCATCGGGCGCGACGCAGTGGAGCGTCGAGCTGACGGGGACGAATCCCGACCCGTGCCCGTGGGTCGCGGCGTCCGTCACCACCGAGATGATTTACTGCGGCACCCACTACGGCCGAATCGAGGAGCGTGATCGACGCACCGGCCAGCTCACCGGTCGCCGCTTCGACACGCAACTCGGCTCGGTCGGCGATCTCGTCCTGTCGCCCGACGGTTCGGAACTGATCTCGTTCGGCGTACAGACCCCTGCCATCACCCGATTGCGCCTCGACGGGAGCGGACCGGTCAGCGCGAGGATCGCCGACGGCTACGTCGCGATGGACCGCTTCGCCTACGACGACGATCAGACGCTGCTGGTGGCGCGACGCGATGCGGACGCGACGGTCTCGTCGGACTTCACCGACTACGCCCTGTGGGACGCGGCCGAGGACCGGCTGGTCGATGACGTTCCCTCGGATGAGGATCTGGAGGGGATCGGGTGGGCCGGACGCGAGCTCCTCGTCGGCATGGACCGCTCACGGCTTCAGTTCGGCTGGTACGACACGGGCCGACGCGCTGTGACGGACGGCCCCGGGATCGGCGTCGAGTGCGATCACCTCTGGCCCACGTCGGAGGGCACCAGAGCATACTGCGGCGGCCTGCGTGGCGAGGTGTGGACGATCGACACCGCGGCACGCGAAGTCGTCGGTCCGATGCTGAGGACACCGGGATTCGTGCTGTCGGTATCCGCGACCCGTGGAGGCGAGCACGTGGTCGTGACCTCGGCGACGGTGTCGGGATTCGCGACGCTCGTGTTCGACCCGGACGGACGCGTGCTCGCCGGGCCGCTGGCGGGTCCGTCTCTGACGAGCGTGAGCCTCGACGGGACGCTCGTCGGCACGGTGGCCGGCGCGATCACGCGCTATGACCTCGAAACGCTCGAGCCGCTGGGCGAACTCGCCGGTGCACACGGCGAGGTGAACTCGCTCCAGTTCAGCGACGACGGCACGCTCCTGCTCGCGACGTCGAACGACCAGACTGCTTCGCTCTACGACGTCGCGACCGGCACCCGCCTCGGCGACCCGATCGCGACCGATGCGCCCCTCATCTACCCCGCCTTCCTGCGACCGGATGGAGCCGCGCTCGCGGTGACGGACGCGTCGGGGATCGTCGTGTGGGATCTGGACCGCGAGCGCCTCGCCGCGGCGGCCTGCCGCGTCGCGGGGCGCGATCTCACCCGGAGCGAGTGGGCGACCTACCTGTCGGGGCTGGGCGAGTACCGCGCCACGTGCGAACGAGAGGCGGTGTCCGCGCGCTCGGAGACACGCGGCTGACGTGTGTGTTGCGCGTCCACAGCACAGCGCCCCCTCGCCGTGAGGCGAAGGGGCGCTGCCTGTTGCCGGTCACCGTCAGCGGAAGAGGTCCGTCTGCAGCAGCGCGAACATCACGGCGTGCACGCGGTCGCGAAGGCCCTCGCCGACGCCGACCGGGTCCGCTTCGAGCTCCGCGGCGACCGTCGAGGCGGTGACGTTCCCGAGGGGCGCGAGCATGAGGTCGTTTCCGTAGCGCACGGCCTGGCCCGGATCCATGAAGGCACCCAGCACGGCATCCGTCGACACCACGCCCGAGAAGCCCCACTCACCGCGCAGCACCTCCTGCAGCAGCTGTTCGTTGCCGCCCGACCAGCGGGGTCCGATGTGGATGAACGAGGTCATCGCGCCGTTGGCGCCGCCGTCCTTGACGGTGATCTCGAAGGGGCGCAGGTAGAGCTCGCGCAGCGTCTGCTCGTCCACCCACACGTTCACGCCGGTGCGGGCGTTGACCTCCTGCTCGTTGAGCGCGAAGTGCTTCATGAACGTCAGCAGATCCTTGCTCTGCGCGCCCGCCACCATCGCGGCGCCCATCGTTCCCGAGACGACCGGGTCTTCGGAGTAGTACTCGAAGTTGCGGCCGCCCATCGCAGTGCGGTGCAGGTTCATGCCCGGCGCATACCAGCCCTGCACGCCGTAGGCGTTGGCCTCGGCGCCGATCGCGACACCCATCTCACGGGCGAGGTCGACGTTCCACGTCGAGGCGATGACCACCTCGGTCGGGAACGACGCGGCCGTCACCGAGCTGAACAGCGAGTTGAGGCCGGCCGGTCCGTCGAGGAGGATCGCCGACGGCACGCCGAGGCGCTCGACGGCCTGCGTCACATACGCGCCACGCGAGAAGACGTCGATCTGCTCCTTAGCGGTGAACTGATCCAGGAACAGCTCCCACTGCGGGTCGTCGTAGTCGAGCCCCGCGAGGTCTTCGAGCTGCAGGCCGTTGTCGGCGCCGTAGGTCGGGGCATCGCCCTCGGCCGGCTCGATCTCGGGGTACATCGCCTCGAGGAGATCTTCGGATGCCGTCGCGTCGTTGTTCGCGTCGTCGGGGTACGTCCCCTCCCAGTCGTCACGCGAGAGATACGTGAGGTCGCCGTCGGCGTAGCCGAAGCGGTTCTCGAGCGGAACGCCGGTGTCGGCATCCGTCGTGTAGACGATCTGCTCGGCGATCGAAGTCTCGAACGCGGCCACAGGCGTGTGCACGTCCGTGCCGACGGTGATCGCATAAGTGCCCGCGTCGAGCACGTAGGCGCCCTCGCCGCTCTGATCCCACGACGCCATGTCCCGCACGTCGAATGTGACGGACACCGTCTCGGAGGCGCCCGGCTCGAGCAGAGCGGTCTTCGCGTAACCGGCGAGCTCGATCGCCGACTTCTCGATGCCGCCGGCGGTGTGCGGGGCCGAGAAGTAGACCTGCACGACGTCCTTGCCGGCGACCGCACCGGCGTTGGTCACGGTGACCTCGACGGTCACGGTCTCGTCGGTGACGACGGGCTCTGCACTCGCCCACTCGAACGACGCGTAGCTCAGTCCGTACCCGAACGGGTACTGGACGGCCGCCGCGTAGCCGGCCTCGTCTCCGGCGTAGCGGGTCTCGTAGTACCGGTATCCGACGTAGATGCCCTCGTTGTAGTTGATGAAGGCGCGCTCTGCGTTCTCGTACGGGTAGTCGCCGAAGTTCTCGGTCGACGGCGCGCTCGTCACGTCGTACGCGTACGTGTCGGTGAGGTGGCCGGACGGGTTGATCTCACCCGAGAGCACCTGCGCGAGCGATACGGCGCCCTGCGGACCGGGCGTGCCGATCCAGACGGCGCCCGTGATCTCGGGGTACTCCTCGAGGAAGCCGAGCTCCATCTGGTTGCCGGAGTTGACGACGACGACGACGTCGTCGAAGTTCGCGGTCACCACGTCGAGCAGCTCGCGCTGCGTGTCGGTGATGCGGAGCTCGTCGGCGGTGAAGTCGGACCCCTCGACGCCGTCGTTGCCGACGACGATCAGTGCGGTTCCCGAGTACTCCTTCGCCTGGGCGAGGACCTCGTCGGTCAGGTAGGCGGGAGCAGGCTCCTTCTCGTCGTCGCCCGCGAGCAGGCTGCCGATGATCTGCACGAAGCCGTTGCTCGCACCGGTCTCGGTCTTGGCGCCGGCATCCTCCATCGCCGCCTTGAGCTCGGGGTTGTACGAAATGCCCTCCCCCTCGAGCGCGTCATACAGCGTGACGGCGCTCGACTGGTCGGCGCCGCCCGAGCCACCGCCGCCGTAGCGGAGGTTGAACGAGGCGAAGCTGAAGACGTTGACGGCGTCGCCCGCGAGCGGGAGCGCGCCATGGTTCTCGAGCAGGACGACGCCCTCGTCGGAGATCTCGCCGGCGAGCTCGGTCGAGTAAGTCCGGGCGGCGACGCCTTCGGCCGTCGAACTGTCGACGCTCATCGAGGTGAGACGACCGATGTCGGAGACCGTCGGTGCGGCAAGGAATCCGATGCCGACGACGGCGAGCGCAGCGACGCTCCAGCCGACGATGCGGCGCGGGCGGTGCTTGACCTTGCGGTAGATGCGTTCGCGGCGCTTGTCCTCGCGGCGCTCGGCGCGCGTCATCCCGGCGCGGGCGGCCTTGCGCTCGGCCTTCGCGGTCGCGCGGGCGTCGCGGGCCGCCGTGGCGTCCGCCGCGCGTGCGTCCTTGCGGTCGGCCGGCGTCATCGCCTTCAACTCGGCCTTGCGCTGCCGCTTCGCAGCCTTCTCAGCGGCGACGCGTGCGAGCGCCTCCTGCTTGAGTTCTTTCCTCGTTGCCATGTCTCTCAGTTCGCTTTCGGGTTTCGGGAGTTTCGTGCGCGCAGCCGCAGGGCTGCACCGATCAGGTGGCGCGCGCCGCGGAAGAAGCGACGGTTGACCATGAGCAGCAGGCCGACGAGCATGTCGTCGTCGAACTTTCCGCCCGACAGCCGCGGGATCGAGCGGAACGGCAGGTCGAGCACGAAGCGGGTGTTGTTCGCCGCCAGGGGGCGCCGGAGCCGCATCAGCACGTCGCTGCTCGTGTCGATCAGGAAGTAGAGCAGTCCTCCGAAGCCGCCGCGGCCCTTCGTCTGCGCGACGATGTCGTCGCGAGTGAGCGCGCGCCCTGTCGACCAGTCGGGCGTCGGCAGGGGTGAGCCGAGGAGGGCCTCGAATTCGGTGGAGGTGACCTGCTCGACGTGCCCCGAGACGTAGTGCGGCAGCTGCGCGGTGTCGGCTTCGGACCCCGTGTCTCCGGCGATCTCCACCGACGCGCTCAACCGAATGTCGCGCGAAGACGCTCCGGCGAGCACCGCGTACGAGCCCGCGACCGTACGCCAGTCGCCCGCGGCGACGTCGAACACGTCGAACGCGTGCTCGGCGAGGGCGACGTCGACGGTCGCGCTCGCGCCCGGCTCGAGGCGAACCTTGACGAATCCGCGCAGCTCGCGCGGCGCGCGGAACACTCCGGCAGCGGCATCCGGAGCCTCGACGTAGAACTGCACGATCTCGGCGCCCGCGCGATCACCGGTGTTCGTGACGGTGACGCGGGCGGTCGTGGCGTCGGCGACGAGGTCGGCGTACGAGAATGCGGTGTAACTCAGGCCATGCCCGAACGGGTACCGGACGGGGGCGCCCACCTTGTCGTAGTAGCGGTAGCCGACGTAGATGCTCTCGCGGTGCTCGCTGGTCGCCTCGGTCTTCGTGAACGCCTTCGACGACGGCACATCGGCGTAGCGCAGCGGATAAGTCTCGGCGAGCCTGCCGCTCGGGTTGACCACGCCGGTGAGCACCTCGACGATCGCGCGGCCGCCGCCCTGCCCGGCGAGGTAGCCGTGCACGATGGCGTCGACGCGCTCAGCGAAGGGGAGCTCGACCGGCGACCCGCCTGCGAGAACGACGATCACCGGCTTGCCGAGAGCGATCAGGTCTTCCGCGAGGGTCAGCTGATTCTGGGCGAGGCGCATGTGCGCACGGTCCACGCCCTCGGCCTCAGCCGACTCGTCGAGGCCGAGGAACAGCAGCACGGCCTCGGCTCGGGCTGCGAGGGCGAGCGCACGTCGGCGCAGGCGAGTGGATGCTGCATCCCTCCGCGCGAAGCCGGGCTCGTAGCCGACGATGTCGAGACCCGCGGCCTGCAGCGCGTCCAGCGCCGAGTCGACCCGGGTGGGGTTGACCAGCGAGCTGCCCGCCCCCTGGAATCGCGGGGTCTCGGCGAAGTCGCCGATGACGGCGATGCGGCCGGCCCCGGGTCCGAGCGGAAGGGTGCCGGCGCGGTTCGCGAGCAGCACGATGGACTGGCGTGCGGCCTCGACCGCGAGCTCGTGGTGGGCGTCGAGGTCGGCCGGCGCGGCGCCTCGCGGACTGGTCTTCTCGATCAGCGCGAGCACCTCGTCGACGCGGGCATCGAGGACGGCCGCATCGAGCGTCCCGCCTTCGACGGCGCGCACGACCTCGCGGTCGGTGACTCCGCCGGTCGACGGCATCTCGAGCGCGTTGCCTGCGACGAGGCCGCCGACGCGGTCGTTGTTGCCGCCCCAGTCGGTGACCACGAGGCCGTCGAAGCCCCAGCGTCGGCGGAGGATGCCGTCGAGCAGTTCGCGGTTCTCGTTCGCGTAGGTGCCGTTGACCTTGTTGTACGAGCTCATCACGGTCCACGCGTCGCCGCCGGTGATCGCGAGGCGGAAGCCTTCGAGGTAGATCTCGTGAAGCGCACGCTCATCGACGATCTCGTCGATGCTCATGCGGTGGGTCTCTTGGCTGTTGACGGCGAAGTGCTTGGCGGATGCCGCGACCCCTCGGGACTGCACACCGCGGATGAACGCGGCGGCCAGCGCACCGGAGACGAGGGGGTCTTCGGAGAAGTACTCGAAGTTGCGGCCCGCGAGCGGGTTTCGCTTGATGTTGAGCCCCGGCCCGAGCAGTACGCTCACGCTCTCGGCTGCGGCCTCGTCGCCGAGCGCCTCGCCGACGCGGTGCAGCAGCTCAGCATCCCAGCTGTTGGCGAGGGTCGCAGCCGTCGGGAAGCACGTGGCGGGGATGCTGGAGTTCAGACCCAGGTGGTCGGCCGCTCCCCCCTGCTTGCGCAGGCCATGGGGGCCGTCGGTCAGCATGATCGACGGGATGCCGAGGCGCGGGACGGGCTTCGTGTTCCAGAAGTTCGCCCCGGAGGTCAGCGACGCCTTCTCGGTGAGAGTCATCTGCTCACGCAGGTGCCGAACGCTTTCGTTCATGGGAGTGCCTCCTCGGACAACGCAGGTGCTATCGTAACTGAATTCCACCATGTGGTGGAATTCGTGGAGCGAAGGGGCGAGACGAGTGTCAGACGGCGAGTGGCTGCAACGTGTCGAGGGCTACGTCAACGGTCGCGCGACGAAGAGCGCGATCGTCGAGCGAGCCGCCGAGGCGTTCGCCCAGCAGGGGTTCCACGGCGCCTCGGTGCGTGGCATCGCGCGGGCGGCGGGCATCGACCACTCGACCCTGCTCCACCACTTCGGGAACAAGACGATGCTGCTGCTCGCGGTTCTCGAGTGGCAGGATGCCCAGAACCTGACGGCGTCGGTGCCGGCGGAGGCGCCGGCCGAAGTGACCGCCGAGATGCTCGTAGACGGCTTCACGGCGACCGCCGAGCGCAACCGAGCGGTTCCGGGTCTCGTTCAGCTGCTCTCGGTGATGTCAGCGGAGGCGGGTGCCGCGGATCACCCCGCTCGGCCCCACCTGCAGGAGCGCCATCGCATCGCACGCGACCTCATCGCGTCGATGATCCGTCGTCAGCGCGAAGCCGGCGCGGTCGGAGACGACGGCCTCACTCCGGAGCAGGGCGCCGCCGTCTTCCTCGCGACGTGGGAGGGCCTGCAGGTCTACGACGCGCTGCACCCGGGCGAGCTGGACATACCTGCGCTGGTCGCCCGCGCGCTGCGAGAGGCGTTCGGTCTCGAGTCAGCCTGACCCGCCGGTTCCGGCGTGTGATGATGGCGGTATGGCGACCTCTGCGGCCTCCCCCCTCATCTCCGTGGACGAGCTCCGCGCCCGCCTCGAGGCCGGTGACGGCATCCGTCTGCTCGATGTGCGGTATCGACTCGAGCAGCCCGATGGCCGAGTCGACCATCGTGACGGGCACCTTCCCGGCGCGGTGTATGTCGACATGGAAACGGAACTCGCCACGCACGGCGAACCGTCGCAGGGGCGTCATCCGGTTCCATCGCGAGAGGTGCTCCAGGATGCCGCGCGCCGCTGGGGTCTCCGTGCCGGCGACTCCGTCGTCGTCTACGACGACTATCGTTCGGTGTCTGCGGCGCGGGCATGGTGGCTGCTCACGCATTCCGGGGTCGACGGCGTGCGCGTGCTGGACGGCGGTCTGTCGGCATGGACGGCGGCCGGACTTCCGCTCGAGGCGGGCGATGTCGTGCCCGCGCGCGGCTCCATCGAACTCGAAGAGCTGAGCGGAGGAATCGCGACGATCGACGATGCGGAGTCCTGGCCGGCCCGCGGCGTTCTGCTCGACGTGCGCGCGCCCGAACGGTACCGAGGCGAGACCGAGCCGTACGACCCGATCGCGGGGCACATCCCCGGAGCCGTCAACCTGCCCGCGGGGGCCTATCTTGACGGCGAGGGCTTCGCACATGCCGGGGCGATCCGTGAAGCCCTCGCCCGTGCCGGAGTGACCGCTGGTGCCCCCGTCGCCGCCTACTGCGGCTCGGGGCTGACGGCTGCGCATCTCGCGCTCGCGGGCGCGGTCGTGGGCGTCGATGTCGCCGTGTTCCCCGGCTCGTGGAGCCAGTGGTCGAACACGCCCGGCCGCCCTGTCGCGACGGGACCGATGCCGTGACCGAACCCCCGGTGGTCTGGGTGAGTGGTGCGCGGGGCAAGCTCGGGCGCGAGGTCTGCCGCCAGTTGCGCGCGGCCGGCGCCCGGGTCCTGGAGGCTGACCTGCAGGGATCGTCCCCCGTGGATCTCACGGATGCCGACGAGGTTGCGCGCTCGATGCGCGGTGCGACCGCGATCATCCACTGCGCTGCGATCCCGACCCCGGAGCACACCGAGCCGAGTGAGCTCGTTCGCAACAACACGATGGCGTGCTTCAACGCACTCGAGGAGGCGTGGAAGGCCGGCATCCGCACCGCGGTGCTGGTTTCGAGCGGTGCGATCCACGGGACGTCATTCTCGCCTGAGCCGCTCCTCTTCTCGACCCTCCCGGTGGACGAGTCGACGCCGCTCGACTTCGTCGACCCCTACGCGCTGACGAAAGACTTCACGGAGCGCATGGGCGCGATGTACGCCCGACGAGGAATGACCGTCACGGCGCTGAGGCCCCATTGGATCCTCACCTCCAGCGAGGCCGAACACATCGCACACACCCGCAGCGACGCAGACGGTGCCGCGAGCCTGTGGGGCTGGATCCACATCGAGGACGCTGCTCGAGCATGCGTCCTGGCACTGCAGCCTCGACCCGAGCACCGGGGCTACGAGGCGGTGGTGATCGCAAGCGACGACACGCTCTCGGAAACTCCGACCGACGACTTGCTGGACCGCCACCTCGGGGCCGCTGCTCGCCACAGGGACTTCCCCGGCCACGCGAGCGGATTCGACACCTCACGCGCAGCCGTCGTTCTCGGATGGCATGCGACACGCTCGTGGCGGCGTCGCTGACGTCTGCGCGTCGCTATGCGGAGGTTCGCAGCGGCTCGAGAGCGTCGAGGACGAGGTCGAGGCCGAAGATGAACTGCTCCGCCGGATCGAATCCGGCAGCGACGAGCGCTGCGGCGGACTCGTTGAGGTAGGGGAACTCGTCCGGAGGAAGCTGGGGCAGGTAGACGTCCTCCGCCATGTCGGCGAACTCATCTGCGGTGTCGAACGGCAGGCTGGCTTCCTGCAGCGCGAACCCGTAGACATAGCTGTCGAGAAGCCAGTTGGCGTGCGTCGCCATCACGACCGAGAAGCCGGCTCTCCGGAGGCACGCGGTGACCGCTTCGTGGTATCGGAGATTCGCGGGCCCCGGAGACGTCCGCGACTCCATCAGGCCGATCGCCCACGGGTGGCGTGCGAGAACCTGTCGGGCGGACGCCGCCCGTCGCCGCATCGCCGACTGCCATTCAGTGCCATCGGGCGGGAGCTCGATCTCGTCGAACACGATGTCGATCATGGCGTCCAGCAGCTCGTCCTTGCTCGCCACGTAGTGATAGAGCGACATCGCGCCCGCGCCGAGAGCGTCGGCAAGCCGGCGCATGGTCAGAGCGTCGACTCCCTCGCCGTCGGCGAGCCGGATCGCCTCAGCCACCACTCGCTGCTTGCTCAGCCCGGCCCCCGGCGCGCCGTGACGTTGCTCCCTGCCGGACACGGGTATCTCCTTCGCTCGGGATGACTTGACAACCGTACAGTGTACGCCCCATAGTACGGTGTACGACGTACAGTGTACGAGCCTGCGAAGAGTCGCAGCTCGACCGTTAGGAGGCATCTGTGGAAATCGAACAGCGCTCGCATGCCGGAGCACGCCCGGGGTCGGGCGCGAGTCCGGCCGGGCAGACGATGCGCGCTGTCGTTCAGCACCGCTACGGCCCGCCCTCGGTGCTCGAGGTCTCCGAGGTCGGACTACCGCTGGTCGGACGAGGCGATGTGCTGGTCCGGGTGGGCGCGGCCTCGGTGCACCCCGGCGACTGCTTCGTCATGACCGGTGAGCCGTATCTGGTGCGCCTGGCATTCGGGCTCCGTCGTCCACGCCACAGCATCCCCGGCATGGACCTGGCCGGCGTGGTGACCGCAGTCGGGACGGACGTCACCACCTTCCGCCCCGGCGACGAGGTGTTCGGGTGGAGCACCGCGGGAGCGCTCGCGGAGTACGCCTGCGTCCCGGCGAAGAACCTCGCGCACGTGCCTGCCGAGCTCCCGGTCGAGGACGCGGCAGCCGTGCCCACGTCGGCCATCACCGCGTTGCAGGCACTGCGCGACATCGCGAACGTTCGACCGGGACAGACGGTGCTGATCACGGGCGCGTCGGGCGGCGTGGGCTCATTCGCCGTGCAGATCGCCAAGGCGTTCGGTGCCGAGGTGACGGGCGTCTGCAGCACCCGCAACGTCGACGTGGTCCGATCTCTCGGCGCCGACCACGTCATCGACTACACGACGACCGACTTCACCCGTGACGAGGGGCGCTTTGACGTCATCCTCGACAACGTGGAAGCCCAGCCCCTGGCGGATGTGCGCCGGGCGCTGACGCCCTCCGGGACCCTCATCCCCAACAGCGGCCGCGGCGGACGCTGGATCGGCCCGCTCGGGCGGATCGCCAAGGCGCGCATGCTGTCGGGGTTCACACGGCAGCGCCTCCGGCCCTTCACGTCGATCGGGAAGCGCCAGGATCTGCTCACCCTGGCCGACCTGCTCACGACCGGGCAGATCGTGCCCCTCATCGATCGCACCTACCCGCTCCACGAAGCCGCCGACGCGCTCCGCTACGTCGCGGCCGGCCACACGCGAGGGAAGGTCGTCATCACCGTCTGACGACCGCACCAAGAACGATCCACCTCTGCCGACTCGACGAAAGAAGACCCGATGACCACCCGAACGACAACCACTAACCTGCTCGACAGCCGACCGATACCCGTGCAGGCCAAGCTCGCCGCCGCATGGGCCAGCTTCATGTTTCTCTACATCTACGTCGACATCCTCAACTTCTACAAGCCGGGCGTCGTGGACGGCATCCTGAACGGCCTCATCTGGAGGTTCGACATCAGCTCGACCTTGTTGACGATCTTCCTCGTGTCGGTCTCGATCCCGGCTCTCATGGTGATGCTCTCCATGACGTTGCCCGCCCGGGCGAACCGCGCCGCGAACCTCGTCGTCGCATCGCTCCTCATCCCCTACTCGATCTTCAACGCGGCGGGTACGACCTGGGAGTGGGCCGCCTTCTACGCGATCTCCATCGGCATCGAGGTGCTGCTCCTGGCCTTCATCCTGCGCGCCGCCTGGAGGTGGCCGCGAACTTCCGCCGTCATCACCGATCCGGCGTCCGAACGGGGCATCACTGTTCCCTGAGTTGGGAGAGACGACAAGCCCGCCACCGGGGAAGAATGGGTGCTTGTGAACTCACGCCGTATCGCTTTCCTCGACGTCGACGGGACGATCCTCGACCACCATGGAACGATCGCTCCGTCCACGGTGGACGCGATCCGCGCCGCACGGAACGCTGGACATCTCGTGTTCTTGAGCACGGGCAGGTCCTCGGGCGACGTGCCGCCCGTCGTCCGGGTGATCGGATTCGACGGGGTCGTGTCCAACGGCGGCGCCTATGCGACCGTCGGCGATGCGACCGTCGTCGCCCGGCCCATGCCGCTGCCCGCTGTGCACGAGCTCATCGAGTACTTCGAATCTGCCGGCATCCGCTACCTCCTTCAGACCGACGGTGGCGCGTATGCGGACGCGGAGGTGCGGGCCGTCTTCGACGAACTGCACCGCCGCCTGTTCGCGTCGCACGCCCCCGACTCGGCGCCGCACCTGCACGACATCGCCACAATGGACCGCGCGCACGTGGCGAAGGCCGTCTTCCTGAGCAGTGACGCGAATGCCGTCACCCGTGCACAGTCAGACCTGCGGCATGCGTTCCACGTCGTACCGGGAAGCATGCCGCTGCCCGCAGGTTCGAACGGCGAGATCGGGATGCTCGGGACCACGAAGGGCTCCGCGATCCTCGAGGTGCTCGCATACCTCGGCGCGACGGCAGATGATGCGATCGGGGTCGGCGACAGTTGGAACGACGTCGAGATGTTCGAGGTGTGCGGCGTCGGCATCGCGATGGGAAATGCGGATGCCGCGCTTCGAGCCCTCGCAGACGAGGTCACGACGAGCGTCACGGACGACGGCGTGTTGAACGCGTTCGTCCGCCACGGACTCATCGGCGGGTGACGATTTCTGGTGCGCGCGAGCGAGGAAGCCACTATCGTTGGGCCGATCGCGGCACTGTCGCCGCAGAGGCGGGGTGCTCGATGGCGGAAGTCGTGGTCGTGGACTCGAAGGCGGCTGCCGGCGCCCTGATCGCCGACGAGATCGCGGCGCTGATTCGCCGTCAACCGGACGTCGTACTCGGACTCGCGACGGGTTCGACACCCACCCCCGTCTACGAGGCGCTCCCTTCGCGCCTGCAAGGAGTGGACGTCTCGCGTGTGCGCGGATTCGCCCTGGACGAATACGTGGGGCTCGACCCACGGCATCCGGAGACGTACCGCAATGTGATCAGACGCGAGGTGGTGGAGCCGCTCGGCCTCACCCCCGAGCTGATCCACACCCCGAACGGCTCCCCCGAGGGGATCGAACACGCGGGCGACGATTACGAAGCCGCGATCCTCGCCGCGGGCGGGATCGAGCTGCAGATCCTCGGCATCGGCACCGGCGGGCACATCGGATTCAACGAGCCGGGCTCCTCATTCGCGTCGAAGACCCGTGTGAAGACGCTGACGGCCCAGACACGCAGCGACAACGCGCGCTTCTTCGATTCGATCGACCAGGTTCCGATGCACTGCGTCACTCAAGGACTCGGCACGATCCTGCGCGCACGGCACCTGGTGCTGCTGGCATTCGGGGTAGGAAAGGCTGCTGCCGTCGCGGGCGCTGTCGAAGGCCCCGTCACGTCGTCGCTGCCCGGTTCGGCGATCCAGCTGCATCCGCACGCGACCGTGGTCGTCGACGAGGCCGCAGCCTCGAGGCTGCGTCACCTCGACTACTACCGATACGCCTACGACAACAAGCCAGCCTGGCAGGGTCTCTGAGGCCCCCGTCTCAAAGAGGAGAAGCAGCATGAAATTCCTTCAACGACTCGGCCGGTCGATCATGCTTCCGGTCGCCGTGCTCCCGGTTGCGGCGATCCTGTCCGGGCTCAGCTACTGGATCAGCAACGGCGGCCAGAGTCCCAACGCCTTCTCGGCGTTCCTCGGCGCAGCCGGCGGAGCCCTGCTCGACAACATGGCGCTGCTGTTCGCCGTCGGCATCGCCATCGGCATGGCTCGGAAGTCCGATGGCACATCTGCGTTGGCAGGCCTCGTGTCGTGGCTTGTCGTGACGACACTGCTCAAGCCCGAGACGGTGGCGCTCTACACGGGAGTCGCCAATGTCAACGAGGTCGACCCGGCGTTCCTCCGGGTGCAGAACGTCTTCATCGGCATCATCTGCGGACTGATCGGCGCCTACTGCTACAACCGCTTCAAGGACACCAGGCTGCCCGATGCGCTGTCGTTCTTCTCCGGCAAGCGCTCCGTCGCGATCGTCACCGCCGGCGTCTCGCTCGTCGTCGCCACCGCGCTCTACTTCATCTGGCCCTTCGTATACGGCGGACTGGTCGTCTTCGGCGAATGGATCGTCACGCTCGGGCCGCTCGGAACAGGTATCTACGGCTTCCTGAACCGGCTCCTGATCCCGGTGGGTCTGCACCATGCGCTCAACTCGGTGTTCTGGTTCGACGTCGCGGGCATCAACGACCTCAACAACTTCCTGTCGGGCGAAGGCACCTACGGCGTCACGGGCCAGTACATGACGGGGTTCTTCCCGATCATGATGTTCGGTCTCCCCGGTGCCGCGCTCGCGATGTATCTCACCGCGAAGACCACGCGGAAGAAGCTCGCGTACGGCATCCTGTTCGCCGGCGCGGTCTCGTCGTTCTTCGTCGGCGTGACCGAACCGCTCGAATTCGCGTTCATGTTCCTCGCACCGGTGCTGTACCTCGTGCACGCGGTCTTCATGGGCATCTCGATGGCGATCAGCGAGATCCTCCCGGTGCGGATGGGCTTCGGGTTCTCGGGAGGCTTCGTCGATCTCGTCCTCAACTGGATGAACCCGATGGCGCAGAATCCATGGCTGATCCTCGTGATGGGCGTCTTCTGGTTCTTCATCTACTTCGCCGTGTTCTACTTCTTCATCAAGCGGTTCAACCTCAAGACCCCGGGACGCGAGGACGACGACATCCTCGGCGACGGCACGGAGTTCGACACCCACTCGAAGGACGACGCCTACAACATGACCGCGGTGCGATTCATCGATGCGCTCGGCGGCAAGGAGAACATCACAGACCTCGACAACTGCGCGACACGGCTGCGCATGGAGATCGCGGATGTGTCGCAGGTCGACGACGTCGCTCTCAAGCGCGCAGGCGCGGCGGGCACGATGAAGACCGGCGGCCACTCCGTGCAGGTGGTCTACGGCACGAACGTGCAGTTCGTGAAGGATGCGATGGAGCGCGTGATGTCCGGCGAGGTCGTGATGCCCACCGCGGATGCCGAGCCCGGACCGCAGGGCGGCGATACTGCGACAGGAACCAGGACCCGGACGACGATCACCCTCCGTCAGCCGGTCGCGGGCACGGTGGTGCAGCTGAGCGCTGTACCGGACCCGACGTTCGCACAGGAGATCATGGGCCCGGGCGTCGCGATCGAACCCACAGGGAGCGTCGTCGTGGCACCTGCCGACGGCACTGTGGGCGCCACATTCGAAACGAGCCATGCCGTCGCGCTGGTGCTCGACGACGGAACTGAGCTGCTCATCCATGTCGGAATCGACACGGTCCAGATGAAGGGCGACGGATTCCGGACGCTCGTCGAGAAGGGCGCCCGCGTGACAGCGGGCACACCGCTGCTGGAGTTCGACCTTCGGAAGATCGCAGCAGCCGGACATCCGGCGATCACCCCGGTGATCGTGCTCAACAATGAGGACGCGCAGATCGAATTCTCCGAGTGACCGTGGGCGCACCTACCATCGAGATCGCGGTTCAGGACGCCACAGGTGCGCGTGCTGCGCTCGACGCCGGAGCCGACAGGCTTGAGCTGTGCCAGGCGTTGGAGGCCGGAGGCCTCACACCATCGCTCGGCATCCTCGAGTCGGTGCTCGACGCCGTCGACCCGCTTCTCGTGAACGTGCTCGTGCGTCCGCGCCCCGGTGGCTTCGTGTACTCCACGGAGGAGGTCGCGGTTGTCGAGGCCGATATCCGGGCGTGCGTGGAGCGGGGTGCCGGCGGCGTGGTGGTCGGCGCACTCGCCCGGGACGGTCGGCTGGATCGCGATGCGATGCGCCGATGGAGGGACGCCGCGGGTGACGCGACCATCGTCTTTCACCGGGCGATCGACGCGAGCACCGACCCGCGAGCGGTGTTCGATGCCGTGATCGCGGAAGGAGCGGACCGCGTCCTCACATCGGGGGGCGCTGCTCGAAGCTTTGACGGGATCGCGCTCCTTTCGGAGTTCGCCGCGGCATCCGCCGGCCGCATCGAAGTGATGGCAGGCGGCGGTGTGACCGCGGCGGACATCCCCGCCCTCTTCGCTGCCGGTGTAGACGCGGTGCACCTCTCCGCGCGTCGGCGCTCGGGCACGGATGCTCCGTCCGGGCCCGGCGGCGGTGCGAGCGGGCATGACGTCACGAGCGCGGAACTCGTAGCCGAGGCAGTGCGCCAGGCCAGGCGCTGACGCTCGGGGCCGCCTCGTACCAGGGGCGAAGAGCAGAGAAGGCCCCGGAGAATCGGCGAGATTCCGGGGCCATCCGTAGCAGGAGCGGGGCTTGAACCCGCGACCTCACGATTATGAGGCGTGTGCCCGTAGCCGCTCGCTATGCGAGCAACTACCGAAGAGGATGCCACCGCGCGCGCTGCGGTCGTCGCGCGCGGGTGCTCATCCCCCATCCGCACGGCGACGGGCGTGTGGGTGCGCTGCGGCTCGCGGATTAAGTCCAAGTGTGAGTCCTGCGCGGAGCTCTACCGCAATGACTGGGCGGCGATTGCGCGCTCTGGTGTGTTCGATGGGCCGGTCACGGAGTTTCGCTTCTACCTGCTGACACTCACCGCTCCGTCTTTCGGGCGGGTGCACCGCGTGCCGCGTGATGGTGGACAGCGGGTCGGCGCCTGCAGCTGCGGTGTCGAACACTCCGCGACGGATGCTGGGCTGCGAGGGGTGCCGATCGACGGCGACATGTACGACTACGCGGGACAAGTCGCGTGGAACCGGGATGCGGGTCTCCTTTGGGATCGGACTCGACGGCGGATGCGTGATCGATGGGACTCGCTCGAGTACTTCATCGTCCGCGAGTGGCAGGACCGCGGCGTGCTGCATGTGCACGCGATCATCCGGGTTGCCCGCTTCGAGGCTCCAACACCTGGCGTGCTGAGGGATGCTGCGCTAAGTGCGACGGCGGTGTCGCAGGTAGACGCTGGCGTGCTCGTCGAGTGGGGCGAGCAAGCGCGCTGTGATGCGTTCCGCGCGGACGGCGACGGAGCAAAGACCATTTGGTACCTGTCCAAAGCGCTGAATTACGTGCTCAAGGACGTTGCCACGGCGTCCGTGGACGCGCCTATCGACGTGTGGCGACATCAGGTCGCCCTCGGCGATGCTGCGCGCCGGATGCGCTGCGCCCGGGACTGTCAGCCGCAAGACTGCATGAACCTCGTACATAAGCGGTACGGGTCGCGCTCTCAAGTGGTCAGCGCGTCGCGGCGCACGAGGAACCGCACGGGCTGGTCGTTCACCGGCTTGACACGTACCGTGCAGCGCCGGCTACGGCGGGAGTGGTGGGAATCGCGGATGCGCGATGAGGCCGGCGACGATGCGCCGGCGCTCTCGCCTCCCCCGCTGGAAGACCTCGCGGCGCGGTCGCGGCGTGAGTTGATCGCGCGGGGCTGGTCCGCGCCATGAAAGGAACAATCATGATGTGTCTGAACCACACGCACGCGGACAGCGAGCCGCTGCCGGACTGGGAGATTCACCTGCAGGACGCCTTCGGTCGCCCGGGCGACCCGGTCGGCGGGGTGACAGGGCAGGCTTTCACTCCGGAAGCGGCACTACAGGCGTTTCTGTTGGTCTGGCCAGAGCTCTCGGTCTATCCGCTGGTCGCGGTGCGGTCGGAGATCGCGCCACCATGGTCCATGTACGAATGGGCGTGAGCGGCACGGATCCGGCGCGAAGCGGTGCCGCGTGCGGCACGCGCGCGCCCGGACCGGACCGTTGACGCCCGACGCACAGGAGCCCGGGACACGATGCCGAGGGCAACCGGAGCGCGAAGCGCGGAGGGCGGCAGCCGGGACGGCGCGGTATCCCCAGTACAGTGGCGCGCATGGAAGTTGCTGCGAAAGCATTCTGGAGTTACGCGCACGCCGATAACGAGCGTGAGCAAGGCCGCATCTTGAGGCTCGCGGATTTGGTGAAGGCCGAGTTCGAGCTGCTGACTGGGACGACGATTGAGATCTTTACTGACAAGGTTGAGATTCGGTGGGGCGACGACTTCCGAGAAAAGCTCGAAGAGGCGCTCCAAGAGACAGCGTTCTTTATTCCAATCCTTACCCCCACCTACTTCGTACGCGACGAGTGCCGTAAGGAGATATCACAGTTCGTTCGGTCGGCGACCTCACTCGGCCTGAACCAGCTCTTGCTTTCTGTGCGCTATATCCCGGTACCCGATCTGCGCGAGGAGAGCGCGGACAAGCTGAAGGCGACGGCCGCCAAGATGCAGTACGAGCCTTGGGACGCGCTACGCCTCCTGGACGAGGGCTCTGCCGAGCATCGCGCAGCGGTGCACAGGCTCGCGTCTCGGCTCGTCGAGCTAACAGCGCGTCTCGAGTCAGGCGGCAGAGACGACCAGGCCGGTGGCACACTCACGCCGTCTGGCGGCGACGACCAGGCCGGTGGCACACGTACACCGGCTGGTGGAAGCGAGGCCGGTACTCCAACCTCGGACGAGGGGCCGCCCCGACCGGACCAAGCGCCCCCGGCGCGCGAACCAGCCGCCCGCGGCGCTGGCGATCAAGTCCCGACGCCGCCCGCGACGATGTCGGATACGGCGGCGCTGGTGCCCGACGACGAGGAGCCCGGTCTGCTTGACCTAGTCGCCGACGCGCAACCGGCGATGGAGGCCTGGCGCCAAACGCTGGGCCAGATAGCACCCGCGGCGGAACGCTTCAATGCGAAGTTTCAAGCGGCAACCGCCCTAATGAACACGGCGAACAAGAAGCCCGACGCATTCGCGCGAAAGATTGTCATTGCGCGCGAACTCGCGCGAGACGTCGAACCGGAGCTGCAAGAGATCGAGGAGCTTTCCAGTCAGTATGTCGCGGGACTGCTCCGCATCGATCCCACGGTCCATGCGATCTTCGAACTAAGCAAGCTCTCGACCGATGAGAATGCGGAGGACGTGGTCGCTACGCTCTCGACCAGCTTCTCCGAGCTCGTCGAGCAGGCGCGGCAAGCAAGTGACTCAATGAATCGTGCGGCTGATGCTGCACGCGCAAACGCAAAGTTGAGTCGCGATCTGCGCCCCGTCCTCCGCCGGTACGAGACTGCCGTCCGCAACATCGCGGACGGATTCGAGATCATCGAGGAGTGGGACTCACTCAGTTCCGGGGGCGAAGCCGCTTGATCTTGTGTAGAAGATTTCGGGAGACGCTGCCCGATACGCGATGATTGGGCTGTGGCGAACGCCTGCACAAAGAACCCGTATCCCGATCAAGCATCCGCGCGCGTTGCGCTCGAACGGATTCGCCTGAAGCGTGCTGGGGATCCCCGCGTGCCTGTCCGGGTGTATCCCTGCGATCAGTGCCCGGCATGGCACGTCACAGCGAAGAAGAATGTCGGCAAGACACCACCTTGGGATCGCGATCCCCATTGGCAACGCCCGACGCAGTGATACTTGTCCGGCGCCTCGCGTAGTCTGATAGTCCTAGAAACCGAGACTAGGCGGACACTGTGGCGGACTTTCGATCGGAGCGCAGCGCATCCCCCGAGGGCGAGGGCCGCGCCAAAGACGCCCTTGAGCGCGCATGGGGCGCGTACTACTCCGCGAACAAGGCCGTAAACAAGCCGCTCTACGCAGCTTTCCCATGGTTGAGGCGACTTGTACGAGGTCAGGTCGCCTCAGCCGCAACCGACCTGTTCGGCTTCTGGCTACTTTGGCGTCTGCTGGGCGGATTCGACGGTCTGCAGCAATCGCTAGGTATGAGTCGTTCGACGATCTACCGGCGCATCTCGGCGTTCCGCTCCGTATTCGGCGAGCATCCCGACGTCTATGAGTTCCCCGGCGTGACTGTCGACCTGGAGGCTTTCGTTCGCGGGATGGCGAAGACTCCTCCCGCGCCTGAGGAAGATGCAACAGAGTAGTCTCATCCTTGACACTACGAGCAAACGACCCATAGAGTCTCAAATGTGAGACTAGACCCCGACGCGACGACCCTTGCTGAGTTCTTCAGCGAGTTCCGTGCGCTCGTCGAGGACGGCCTCACATCCAACGCTCGCCAGGCTTACGCACGGGCATGGACGCTCCGAGTCGAGCCGACGCTCGGCGCCCTCGCCCTCACCGAACTGCGCACCCTCACCATCGGGAAGGCAAAGGCGCTCTGGTCCGGCTCGGAGTCCACAAAGGGCGACGCGATCGCGCTGCTGTCCAAGATCCTCGGGCTGGCCGTCATGGATGGCCTACTGCCCGCGAACCCGTGCCGTTCGCTCCCCCGGACGCGTGGGAAGGCTCACGAAGCGGAATGGACGTCGCGCGCGCTCGACGATCTGCAAGTGCGGCGGATGCTGGCGCTTACCTCGTTCCATCCGTTCGGACAGCGGGCGCTGGCTGGACTTGCCTTCACCGGTCTGCGCCTCGGCGAGCTGGTCGGTCTGCGCTGGGAGGATCTGAACGAGTCGCAGGGCTACCTGACGGTCAGGCGCACGTTCTCTCCCGACGGTCACGGTCGGCTCGAAGAGCGACCGACGAAGAGCGGCAAGTCGCGGCAGGTCCCGATCCTCGAAGAACTCACCCCGTGGCTCGACACCGCGCGCGGACTCGGACACGATCACGTGTTCACCGGCAAGCTCGGCGGGCCGTTCGACAGCGGCAACCTTGCGCGGGCGCTGCGCTGGCATGCGATCCGCGATCACATCGCGGTCTTCGCGGACGGGCAACCGCTCCGGTTCCACGACCTGCGGCATACGTTCCTGTCTCGCCTGGCGCGCCACGGCATTGCACCGGCGCATATCCAGAAGGTGGCGGGACACGCGTCCATCACGACGACCGAGCGCTACACCCACATCTCCGGCACGGAGGCAGCGCTGGCGGTGCGCGACGCGGTCAACGGCGCGAATCGTGAGGTCACTTTTCGAGGGGGTGAGCACGCGGCAAACACGGGTCTGACACGACAAAACCCCCGGAAATCCGGGGGCTTCGATCTGTAGCAGGAGCGGGGCTTGAACCCGCGACCTCACGATTATGAGTCGTGCGCTCTCACCAACTGAGCTACCCTGCCGTACGGCATCCGCGGTCACATGTGATGGATGCTGCGAGCCCCGAGTCAGGATTGAACTGACGACCCCTTCCTTACCATGGAAGTGCTCTGCCACTGAGCTATCGGGGCGTGCTGCCTGCCTGCAGGCAACTAGAAGAGGATACCAGAGCGGCGGCATCCTGCTGAATCGAGCGTCACCCGCCGGCGTGCTCCTTGAGCCATGGGAACGGGTCGATCGCGGTCGTTCCGTTCATGAGGATCTCGAAGTGCGTGTGGGCCCCGTACGAGCGGCCGGTGTTGCCCGTGCGGCCGAGGATCGTGCCGACCGTGACCTTCTGCCCGGGCGACACCTGCATCGAGCCGTACTGCATGTGCGCGTAGTGGCTCGAGACCAGCTGGCCGTCGACCATGTGGTCGATGATCACGTGTACGCCATACGCACCGCCGGCCTCAGAGGCCACCCGGACCGTGCCGTCGGCGATCGCCTGGATCGGCGAGCCGGCACCGGGCGTGAAGTCGATGCCCTCGTGCATGCGGCCCGAGCGCCAGCCGAAGCCGTACGACATCGTCACGCCGACCGCGAAGGGCCACTGGATCGCGGAGTTCGGGTCGTTGTGGAAGAGGTTCGAGAAGTTGCGGATGCCCGCCTCGGAGGCGAGCTCAGCCGTCGTGGTCGTCGAGTAGTTCTCGGCGCGCTGAAGCGAGTCGTTCTCGGCGCCGGCAGGAGCGACGTACGCCTGGATCTCGTCTTCGTCGATCACGAGGTCGGAGTCGAGCGGCGCGATGACCGAGACCACGCTGTTGTCGACACCGCTCGCGGCGGCGACCGCCTCGGCGGGCATCGTCATGCCGACGGTCACGAGTCCGACGATGCCCATCACACCGACCGAGAACGATGCGGCAGCAACGCGACGGAACGACGATCCGGCCGAGGCACGCGGGCGGCGCGGGGCGGTGTGGGTGTGCGAGCTGCGCTCGGCGTCTGCGGGTTCTGCATCGGCAGCCGCGGTCTGCACCGGGGTCTCACCGGTGAAGGAGAAGAGGCGCGCGGCGGCCTCGAATTCGTCGACGGATGATGACGCCTGCCAGCCTGCGGCCATGGCCGGCTCCGCCTCGGGCTCGGGCACCTCTGCGACGGCGGGCTCGGGCACCGCTTCCGGCTCGAGCAGTTCGAACGGCTCGGCGGGTGTGAGGACGGCATCCGGAAGCGTCGTCGAGGCGCGACGCGCGCGGCGACCCAGCGGCGCGGCGGCCGTAGCGGGAGGCTCCTCGATGACCGGCATCTCGATGACGGCCTCTTCGGCGACCGGAAGCTCGATCACCGGCTCCGGGGCGACGACAGGCTCCACCACGACGACGACAGGCTCGGCAGGAACGACCATCTCCGCAACCGCGACGGGCTCGGTGACGACGCGCTCAGCACCCCAGACCGTGGGCCGCGCGGTGCCGCTCTCGGCCGACCGGCGACGGAGTTCTGCGCGCGAGACACCCGGCGTCGCCGGCGCCGCATGAACAGGCGTGGCGGCGGTGCGGCTGGAACGGCGCGTGGGCGCAGGATCAGCCGGGAGGGCGTCGAAAGGCAAGCGGAAAGAGCTCTCGGTCGTGTCGCTCGGGGGGCAACGGTACGGTCGGTGGGGCGTGAAATCACTCTCGCGGTTCGGGCCGCGAAGGTAACGATCGGGTAAACACTACCCCGGAGCTCCTGAGAATGCCATGTAAAGCACGCCGTCGACGCGCCGATTCGTTCGGAATCTTCACAATCCCGGAACGATCAGTCCCCGAGGGCCGCGCGACGCAGCGCATCGAACAGCGCAGGCCCGGCCGCGACGGTCATCGCGCGCGACGGCGAGCCGCTCTCCCCCGCCCCGCCGACCACGCCGCCGGCCTCGGTCACGAGGAGCGCGCCGGCGGCGTGATCCCACGGATGCAGCCCGCGCTCGAAGTACCCGTCGAGGCGCCCGCTGGCGACGAAGGCGAGATCGAGCGATGCCGCGCCGATCCGTCGCAGGTCTCGTGCCATCGGCATGACCCGGGCGACGCGGGCGAGGTCGCCGGCGTGGGTGGCGGGGTCATAGCCGAAGCCGGTGGCCAGCAGCGCGCCCGCGGACGACGGCTCGGCGTTCACCGCGAGACGCTGATCGTCCAGCCATGCGCCCTCCCCGCGCGCGGCACGGAAGAGTTCGCCCGAGGCCGGGTTGAAGACGACGGCGGCGAGCGCGTCCCAGTGCTCCGGCACGGGGTCGCCCTCGACGGCAGCGATGCTCACGGCGTACGAGGGGATGCCGTACGCATAGTTCACGGTGCCATCGATCGGGTCGACGACCCACGTGATGCCGGTCGTGCCGGTCGCGGCATCCGATTCCTCGCCGAGAAAGCCGTCGTCGGGCCGCACCGCCGCCAGGCGCGCCCGGATGAGGTCCTCGACCTCGCGATCGGCCTCGGTCACGATGTCGGCGATCGACGATTTCGTCGCCGCGATCGACACGCCCTCGGTGCGGCGCCGTCGAGCGAGTTCCCCCGCCTCTCGGGCGATGTCGATCGCGATGGCTTCGAGCTGCTGCGCACGTGTCATCCCTTCACGCTATCCCCCTCCCCCACCACCGTTTACGGACGAGACGCGCCGCGTAGCGGGACGAGCCGGCGGCGTGTCCCGTCCGTAAACGGAAGGGCGCGGGAGGGCTAGCGTGGGGGGATGGTCAGCGGAGTCCACACCCACGACGTCGTCATCGTCGGCGGCGGGCACAACGCTCTCGTCGCCGCCGCCTACCTGGGCCGTGCGGGCAGATCGGTCGTCGTGCTCGAGCGCCTGGATCACGTCGGCGGCGCCGCCGTATCGGAGCGCCCGTGGGCGGGGGTCGACGCGCGGCTGTCGCGCTACTCGTACCTCGTGAGCCTGCTGCCGCGCGCGATCATCGACGACCTCGACCTCCGCATCGCGCTGCGACGGCGGCGGTATTCGTCCTACACGCCGGACCCTGCCGATCCGGCTCGCGGCATCCTCATCGACAACGCGGATGCCGAGGCCACCGGCGCCTCCTTCGCGCGCGTGACCGGCACCACCGGCGAGGCCGACCGGTTCGCCTCGTTCACCGCCCGGCTCGAACCGGCCGCGCGCGCGGTGTTCCCGACGATGACCGAGCCGCTGCGCCGGCGCAGCGCCGTGAGGATCGCGGTCGCGGACGACCGCCTGTGGGACGACCTCGTCGACAACCCGCTCGGCGCGGTGCTGCGGTCATCGCTCGACACGGACATCGCGCGCGGCATCGCCCTGACCGACGGCCTCATCGGCACCTTCGCGACCGCCGACGATGAGAGTCTGCGGCAGAACCGCTGCTTCCTGTACCACGTGATCGGCGGCGGAACCGGTGACTGGGACGTCCCGGTCGGCGGGATGGGCCAGGTCAGCGGCGAGCTCGAGCGTGCCGCGCGCACGGCGGGCGCCGACCTGCGCACCGGCGTCGAGGTGACGGCCGTGAGCCCCGACGGCGAGGTCACCGTCGGCGGATCCCGTCCCGAGACGCTGCGCGGACGCCTGGTGCTGTCGGGAGTCGGTCCGGCGGTGCTCGCCGGACTCCTGCGCGCCGGTGGCGCCGCGCCCGACGGCGAAGACCAGGCTCCCGAAGGCGCCCAGGTGAAGGTCAACATGCTGCTGCGGCGGCTTCCGAAGCTCTGCGACGCCGCGGTGACACCTGAGGCGGCGTTCGGCGGCACCTTCCACATCAACGAGACGATGAGCCAGCTCGACGCCGCGCACGCGACGGCGGTGGGCGGCGGCATCCCGAACCCGCTTCCGGCCGAGATCTACTGTCACTCGCTCACCGACCCGTCGATCCTCGGCGAGGATCTCCGGGCATCGGGTGCACATACCCTGACCCTGTTCGGCCTGCAGGTGCCTCACCGACTCGTGGCGGGCGAGGATCGGGATGCCGCACGCGCGGCGCTCCTCGCGGCGGCGCAGCGCTCGCTCGACTCGGTGCTCGCCGAGCCCATCGCCGACGTCGTATTCGAGGCCCCCGACGGCTCGGCCTGCATCGAGGCCCGTACGACCGCCGACCTCGAAGACTCGCTCGGCATGGCCGGGGGCGACATCTTCCACGGCGACCTGTCGTGGCCCTGGGCCGACGACGACGAGCCCCTGGAGACGCCGGCCCAGCGCTGGGGCGTCGCGACCGCGCACGACCGGGTTCTGGTGTGCGGATCGGGGTCACGCCGCGGCGGGGCCGTGAGCGGTCTGGGCGGGCACAGCGCGGCGATGGCGGCGCTCGAGATGCTCGCGGGCTGACGCCGGCGACGCCTACGACCGGGGCGGAAGCGGCGGCGGGGGCGGGTAGCCCTCGTACCCGGGCGCCGCAGGCGCGACGGGCGCCGGCTCGACCGCCGCCTGCGGCAGCGCGAACACATGGGCACCGGGCGTCGGCTGACCCGTGTAATAGGCGTTCCAGTCGGGTGAGCCGTCGGGGAGCATCGGCAGCGGCGTGTAGCCGTCGGCGAAGTTCGGCCACGGCAGCAGCTCTGCCTCGGCAGCCCGGTGATCGGCCGGCGCGGCCGGAAGCGCGGCGTATGGGTCGTTCTGCGCGTAGCTCGGGTACCCCTGCGGCTGCTGTGGCGCGTAGATCCCCGTCGGCCGCGGTGCGCGCGGTCGACGCGGCGCGAACAGTACGTTCACGAGCGGGATGAGCGTCGTGCCGACGGCCGCGAGGATCGCGACGGCCACGACCACGCGCCAATAGAGCTCGGGGAAATCGGTGTACTCGCTGAGCACCAGCGGGATGATCAGCAGCGCGGCGAGCCCGACCACGAGCGCGATCGTGATGACGGCCACGACCTGCGTGAACGGGGTGACGTACCGCTGGAACGCCTTGGCGTACAGCCGCACATGCAACAGCGCCAGCTGGAGGATCAGCACGATCACGAGGAACTGAAGCAGGCGCGAGAACCCGCCCCACGCGTAGCGCTCCGGCATCCAGATCATGACGGCGCCGACCAGCAGCGCGACGACCCACGAGGCCATGCTCGCCAGCGCGAACCACGCCGGCCGCTTCGGTGCGAGGTGTGCGTCGAGGATCGCAACGCCGGCGAAGCCGACGAGCAGCAGGATCGTGAGGAACGCCCGCCCGACGATGCCGTTCTGCGACCCGACCAGCACCCAGATCACACACACGATCGCGGCGGCGATGAGCGCGCCGATCGCGACCCAGATCGCGGCCCGCAGGAGCGACGACAGCGGAGTGTCGGTCTGCGCGGCATCGTCACGGGGGTCGGTCATGGCGATCCTCACTGTCGGCTCTACGTGCGGGCGCGCGCCCGCACGCCCATCCTGACACGGGGCGCCCGTCGCGGGGATCCCCGACTCCGGAAACGAGAAAGCGCCCCGCGAAGGGGCGCTTTCCGACTGGTGGCGAGTGAGGGATTCGAACCCCCGAAGTCGATGACAGCTGAGTTACAATCAGATCCCTTTGGCCGCTTGGGTAACTCGCCAGACGCATCCGTCCGACTTTCTCAGACGACCGGAGGCGCGATCAACAATCATACTCGGTGACGGGCAGTGCTCGAAATCGAGGCGGCCCGTCGTGCTCAGGTGCCGATCCCGTCGAGATCGAGGTCGCGGAGCGCCGACGGCAGGCGCAGGAGCGCCCCCTCGAACCGGCAGGTGGCGGCCGCGGCATCCATCGCGTCGTTGAGGACGGCACCCCACCCGTCGGCGTCCGTCGGCGCACCGTCCACGAGGGAAGCGAGCGTCGCGGCGAAGGCGGCGTCTCCCGCCCCCATCGTGTCGACGATGCGTCCGGGAAGAGTCGAGATCGGGCGCGTCACGACGACCCCGTCCGACTCGATCGTGGCGCCGGCCGCTCCCTCGGTCGCCAGTACGGCGCCCGCTCCGAGGTCGATGAGCCGGGCGCGCAATGCGTCGAGCGGGGTGCCGTAGAGAACGGCAGCGTCGTCTTCGCCGACTTTCACGAGGGATGCCGAGGCGGCGAGCTTCTCGAACGACGCGACGAACGCGTCCCGGTCGTGGAGCATGCCCGTACGCGGATTCGGATCGATCGCGAGCGGGGTGCCCGATCGAGCGAGAGCACCCGCGAATTCGTCGGCCTGTGCCACGTCGTCGAAGGCGAAGCAGCTCACCGCGACGAGGTCGGCATCCGACATCGCCCGCCTCTCGCGCTCGCCGAAGTGGATGCGGCGCCGCTGCGAAGCCTCGTTGAAGACGTACGCGGGCTCGCCACCGCCGCTGCGGGTGCTCACCGCGCGCGCCGTGCCGTACTCGGACGACGTGCCGATCAGCTCGACCCCGTAGTCGGCGAGATACGAGCGCACGTGGGCACCGGCCTCGTCGTCGCCCACCATCGCGATGAGCGTCGCGGGCAGGCCGAGCCGCGCGAGCCCCACCGCGACGTTCAGCGCAGCGCCGCCCACGAACTCACGAACACCGGCATCATCGCGCAGCTCGTCGATGAGTGCATCGCCGACGACCACCACATGCCCGGTCATCGGCGGCTCCCCGCGTTCTCGAAGACGCGGGTGACGAAGTCCTCGGTGCGCCGGCGCGTGCCGTCGATGCGGCGATCGACGCTCGCCCGCACCTCGCTGGGCGCGAGCGGAGCCGCGAGGCGCACGTTCTCGTGGCACGACAGGTCAGTGCAGATGTACGTGCCCACACTGTCGCCGTTGTCACCGGCATCCCCGGCCTTGCGCGCAGTGAAGAGGGCGACCTGATCGGCGGGCTGCATCGTGTGGCAGAGGTTGCACATCGCCGAGCGCGCATGCGACGACGTATCCGAGGCCCGCAGCACCACGCCGCGCGCTTCGCCGTCCACCTCGATGATGACGTACCCCCGTCCGCGGGTGCGCGGATCGCGCCACGCGAAGAAGTCGAGATGGTCCCAGTCGACCAGGACGAAGTCCGACGGCAGCGCGACGAGCCGCAGGTCGTCGGGTGAGGCATTGACGAACGATGAACGCACGTCCTGCTCGGTCAGTGGGCGCATGGCACCTCCTCGAGCCCTCAGTCTACGAACGACGGATGCCTCCGCCACCCTGTGCGGGTGACGGAGGCATCCGGTGGCGCGCGAAATCAGGCCGGCGCAGGCTCGGTTTTGCCGGGCTCAGCCGCCGGTGCGGCCTCGTCGGCCGCGGCGGCGGAGCGGTCGCGGATGAGGAAGCCGAAGCCGAACGCGATGAAGAACATCAGCACGCCGTACACGGCCGCGGGCAGGCTCAGCTCCTCCGAGCCCAACACCGACTGGGCGATGACGATGGCGAGCGTGGCGTTGTGGATGCCGATCTCGAACGACGTCGCGATCGCCTGCCTCTTGCCGACCTTGAGCCAGCGCGGCACGAGATACCCGATCGCGAGGCTGATGAGGCAGAACACGATCGTGATGAGGGCCAGGCGCGCGAAATTCGCCACGAGCAGGTCCCAGTTCGCGGCGACGGCGCCGGCGATCACGACGATCAGGATGATGACCGAAGCGATGCGCACCGGCTTGTCCATCCTGTCGGCGAACTTCGGCCAGAACCTCCGCACCACCATGCCGACCGCGACGGGCACGAGCACGATCGCGAAGACCTCGGCGGCCTTGGCCCACTGCATGCCGAGCTGGTCGTCGAAGGGGTCGAAGTACCAGATCGCGAAGTTGGTGATGAGCGGCAGCGTCACGACGGCGATGACGGAGTTGACCGCGGTGAGCGAGATGTTCAGAGCGATGTCGCCGCGGAACAGATGGCTGTAGAGATTCGCGGTCGTGCCGCCCGGCGAGGCCGCCAGCATCATCATGCCGACCGCGAGGACCGGCGGCAGCTGGAACGCGAGCACCAGGCCGAAGCAGATCGCCGGCAGCAGAACCAGCTGGCACACGAGAGCGATGATCACCGCCTTGGGCTGCTTCAGGACCCGGGCGAAATCGCCGAGGGTCAGACTGAGCCCGAGGCCGAACATGATGATGCCCAGGGCCACGGGAAGGCCGATGGTGGTCAACGGTGACATGGAACTCAGTGTGCCTGATACGGCCACCGGGTGTCAGCCGCCTGTGGACAGATCACCCCGCGGGCGCGATGACCCCCGGCAGGCTCCACACCGCGAACGCCGGGCCCTCCGCCGACAGCAGCACCGCGCCGTCGTCGGCCACCGCGAGGGTCGCGTCGCCGAAGCGGGCCTCGGCAGCCGCCGCGCCCGGCAGCGCGCCGGGCGCGAGGTCGGCATCCGCTCCCCCGCGCGTAGCCAGCACGAGGATCGTCTCGTCGGCCGATTCGCGGACGAACGCGACCGTCTCGTCGTCGATGTGCACCCAGCGGAATCCACCGGTCGCGAGCGCCGGGTGCGCGCGACGGAGCGCGATGAGGTCGCGGTACAGCGCGAGGCGCTCGGCGGTCGCGGGCTCGCTCTCGCTCCCCCACGGCATCGGCGTGCGGCTCATCTCGCCGTCGACCCCGAGCGCCCCGAACTCGTCGCCGGCGAACACGACCGGCAGCCCCGGCAGCGTCATCGAGAGCCCTGCCGCGACCGGCACGGTTCCGGCTGCGGCGTTCGTCGCGAAGCGGGCCGTGTCGTGCGTGTCGAGCGGCTGCATGTTGCCGAGCCGCACGCGCCACGGGATGCCGGCAGTGAAGCGCACGACGGCCTCGGCGAAGTCGGCGGCGGTGTAGCGCGGGATGCCGCCCACCGGCTGCCCGAAGAACCAGGCCTCGGTCACCTCGTCGTCGTCCGACGTGATGTACGGCGCGCCGTCGGGCGTGCTCAGCCATCCCCACACCGGCCGCGTGAAGCTCGGGTAGGTCATCGCGCCGTGCCAGCCGTCGCCCTGCAGGTCGCTCGCGGCGTCGTTGGTCGACTCTCCGAGAAGGATCGTGTCGGGGTTGATGGCGAGCATCGTCTCGCGGAAGAGCTGACGCACCTCGGCGTTGAGGTCGACGGCGCCGAGGCGCCCCGTCATGTTCGCGACGTCGATGCGCCAGCCGTCGGCGCTGTACGGCGGCTTCAGCCACTTCGCGACGATCGAGTCCTCGCCCTCGATGAAGCGGGCGCGGAGCTCCTCGGAGGCCCAGTTGAACTTCGGCAGGCTCGGGTAGCCGAGCCACGACTCGTACGCGGTGTTGGCGTCGTCGGTGAAGTAGTAGAACTCCTCTTCCGGCGCTCCGGGGTGCCCGAACGCCGCCTGGAACCACTCGTGCCGATCGCCGGAGTGATTGCTCGTGAGGTCGCCGATCACGCGGATTCCGCGCGCGTGCGCCGCCTCGATGAGCCGGATGTACGCCTCGTCGCCGCCGAGCAGCGGATCGACCCGGTCGAAGCTCGAGGCGTCATAGCGGTGGTTGGAAGCGGCCGGGAACACCGGCGTGAGGTAGAGCAGGTTCACACCCAGCGACACGAGGTGGTCGAGCTTCTCGGTCACCCCGTCGAGGTCGCCGCCGAAGAACTGCTGCGCACGCCCCGGCATGACGGGGTCGAGGGCGTCGCCCCACTCTGCGGGGATCGCCCAGTCAGGCAGCTCCCGGGCGCCTGCATGCTCCGACCGCGCGAACCGGTCGGGGAACACCTGGTACATCACGGCGTCGTAGAGCCATGCCGGCGGCGCGGGAGTGGCGACCAGCGCGAAGTCCTCGGCGTCGAGCGTCTCTATGCGGTGCAGCCCCGTCTGGTTCAGCCACTCCACGGCCCCGTTCTCGAGCTGCAGCATCCACCGATAGCCGTGCCGGGGATTGCGCACCGTCACGGGCGCCTCCCACCAGTCCCAGCCGTCCGATTCGCCGAGATGAACCGCGTCGGACCACTCGGGCTCGTGATCGGGGTTCGAGCGCGTCCGCACGACCGCGAGCGGCCCGTAGCCGGCGGGAACGCGCAGTCGCACCGTGACGACGTCGCCGAGCGCCGGCGCGAGATCCGAGACGTGCAGCGGCGAGCCGTCGTGGTGAGGAAGGAGCGAAGTCATGCCGGACCTTTCGGGGATTCACACGGCGGCGCCGCGCGGGAGCGGGATCACTGCGACGTGGTTGCACGGCGTGATGCCATGACAGAGCCCTCAGGTTGTTCTTCGGTTGTGAGGTCGATTGTGGCACGCCGGGGTGAGCGGATGCTGCGCCTCAGCGCACGCTGTTCACGACTGCGCTCCGACATGGATCGCCGCCGCAGCGAGAGGCTCGAGCGCGAAGCGTGCGACACCGTCGTCGACCGTGAATGCGAGGCCCCGGCATCCGTCGCCTTCGACCGGGTCGCGACCACCCGTGACGACGTCGCAGTACTCGCCCGCGGGCATCGTGGTGGGGATCTCGATCGTCGCAGCCAGACCTCCGGGATTGACGGCGACCACGCCGCGGCCCTCACGCTCGAAGCCGTAGGCGCCGTCCGCGCGCACGCCGTCGAGTCGGGGCGCGTCGCCGACCGCCGCGCGGAAGGCGAGCATCCCGCCGATCGCCGGCCACGCCTGCACGCACGTGCGCTCCCCGTCCGGGTACGACGCGGCGGGCCCCGTGGCGTCGGCGCACGATGCCGCGAGCACGCGGCCGTCGGCGTCTGCGGGAGCGCCGGCATCGCGGTCGCTGAACGCGTAGCCCGAGTACACGACCGGCGTGCCGTAGTCGTCGGCGAGCATGAGCGCGTTCGCGATCACGTAGAGCGCGCCGTCGCGGGCGGTGACGTCCGCCTCGCCACGCTCGGTGTCGTGATTGTCGACGAACACGATCGCGCGGTCTGCGGGCACGTGCTGCGGGCGCTCGTCGCCCTGCGGCGGATCGTTGACGATGCCGCTGGCGAGCGCCGGGCCGAGGTCGCGCGCGTAGGTGAACTCGAAGACGTCGCCGAAGCCGGTGTACTCCTCAGGCGTGACCGGCTCACCTCCCCCGCGGATCACTTCGCTGAGGATGCGGGTGCCCTCGGGCAGTTCCGCGACGATCGCGGCGACGTCGTCTGCCGCCATGTGCTTGGCAGCGTCGATGCGGAAGCCTGCGACGCCGAGCGAGAGCAGATCGTCGAGGTAGGCGCCGATCGTTCCCCGCACGCGATCACTCGCGGTGTCGAGATCGGCGAGGTTCACCAGCTCGCACGTCTGCACCTGCTCGCGCGAGGTGTAGTCCGCGATGTCGTCGTTCGGCGTGAGGCCGCAGCGGTGGAAGTCGTCGTCGCCGTAGATGCCCGGGTAGTCGTAGTGCTCGTAGGCCGAGCCCGCCCACCCCACACCCGGGGAGTCCTGTCCCGTCATGTGGTTGATCACGGCATCCGCGATGATCGCAACGCCGGCCGCATCGCATCGCGCGACCATGTCGGCGAACTCGTCGCGCGTGCCGAGCCTGGACTCGACCGCGTAGCTCACCGGCTGGTACGACGCCCACCACTCGTCGCGCACGATGTGCTCGTTCGGCGGCGAGGTGAGCACCCACGCGAACCCGTTCGGGCCGAGCGTCTCTTCGCACTCCTCGGCGATCGAGACCCACGGCAACTGGAAGAGCTGGATGCCGACGTCGGGCTCTCCGGCCTGCTCGTCGGGCGCGGGCGCCGCACACCCGGCCATCGCGACGAGGGAAGCCGCGGCGAGCGCCGCCGACAGCATCCGCATCGCGCCGGGGATGCGCCGGCGGCCGCTCACGCGGGACTCATCCCTTGGTCGCGCCGGCCGTGAGGCCTCCGACGACGTAGCGCTGGAGGAGCAGGAACACGATCAGGACGGGGATCGCCGCCATCACAGCGCCGGCCGAGAACGCCGACCAGTCCGCGTACCGCGGGTTGGAGACGAGCTTGACCATGCCGACAACCAGCGTCTGCTTCTCGGAGTCGATGAGGATGACGCTCGCGATCACGTACTCGTTCACGATCCCGATGAACGACAGCAGCCCGACGACCGCGAGGATCGGCGCGACCAGCCGCAGGATGATCGTGAAGAAGATGCGGGCGTGGCCCGCGCCGTCGATCTTCGCGGCCTCGTCGAGCTCCTTCGGGATCGTGTTGAAGAAGCCGTACATGAGGAACGTGTTCACGCCCAGCGCGCCGCCGAGGTAGACGAGGATCAGGCCCGTGTGGGTGTTGAGGCCGATCGCGGGGAACCAGTCGCCGATCGAGGTCATCAGCAGGAAGATCGCGACGACGGCGAGCAGCTGCGGGAACATCTGCACCACGACGATCGTGGTGAGCCCGACCCGGCGACCCATGAACCGCATACGCGAGAAGGCATAGGCCGCGAGTGCCCCGATGAAGACCATGACGAAGCCGGTCACGATCGCGATGATCAGGGTGTTGGCGTACCACTGGGTGTACGGCACCTGCGGGTCGGTCAGCATCCGCACGTAGCTGTCGAGGCTCCACGCCGAGAACAGCTGGTTCGATCCCGTCAGGGTTCCTCGGGGATTGAGGGATGCCGACAGCACGTACAGCAGGGGGAAGACCGCGAAGATCGCGACGACAATGGCGATGACGTGGCGCCAGCCGTCCTCACGGAACCAGCGGCCGAAGGGGCGGCGCTTCTCGCCCTTCGCGCGCTTGACGGGCTTGTTGCCTGCGGTGCCGTCGGAGTAGAGGTTGACCTCTTCGGACGTGGCGCCCATGAAGACCTGCTGTGTGATCCGCTTGCCCATCGTGGGCTCGGCGCGGGGTGCTGGATTCTCGCTCATGTCAGTTCAGCTCCTCGAGTGCCTTGGTGCGGCGGAACGAGACGATCGCGATCACCGCGACCACGATGAAGATCAGGATCGTGAACGCCGATGCGAGCCCGTAGTCGCGGTTCTGCCCGGTGAAGGCGACCTTGTAGACCATCGAGATCAGGATGTCGGTGTGTCCGACCGGTATCGACACATCGGAGAATCGCGGCCCACCGTTGGTCAGCATGTAGATCAGGTTGAAGTTGTTGAAGTTGAACGCGAAGGACGCGATGAGGATCGGCGTCACCGTGACCAGCAGCAGCGGGAACTTGATGCGTCGGAAAGTCTGCCACGCGTTCGCGCCGTCGACCTTGGCGGCCTCGGTCAGCTCGTCGGGAATCGCCTGGAGGGCGCCCATGCAGATGAGGAACATGTACGGGAAGCCGAGCCACAGGTTCACCAGCAGCACCGAGATCTTCGCGACGAACGGATCGGTGAGCCAGGGCACCTCGGCGCCGCCGAGCAGCACCTGGTTGATGAATCCGAAGCTCTCGTTCATCATGCCGCGCCAGATGAGAGCGGAAAGGAACGCGGGGAACGCGTACGGGAGGATCAGCAGGATGCGGTAGATGTTGCGTCCGCGCATCCGCTTGGACTGGAAGGCGACCGCGAGCAGGAGTCCGAGGGCGAACGTGGTGACGACCGAGACGATCGCGAAGACGAAGGTCCAGACAGTCACCGCGAGGAGGGGTCCGCGGATCGAGGTGTCGGTGAGGGCGCGCACGAAGTTGTCGAACCCGACGACGATCTGCCAGCCCGGGAGCAGCTCTTCGCCGTCCTCCGAGGTGAACGCGCCGGTGCCGATGTCGGTGTACACGACGCCGGTGTTCGTGTCGGTCATCGTGCCGGCCTGCTCGTCGTACTCGAGCGTCGAGACGTAGAGGTAGCCGTTCTGCCCGTCGGGCGTGCGGATAGCACCGTCGTTCGGGTCGTCGCTGAACGGAACTGCGAGCTCGGTGATCTCGTCGCTGCGGGCGAGCACATCGGCGAACTGCAGGGTCGTCCACCCGTCGAGGGCAACGGCCTTGTCGCCGTCCATCTCGGCCCCGTCGGCGGGGCTCAGCGGCTCGGTCGCGGTGCCGACGCTCACGTCGCCGTCGGTGGGGTCGGTGACGAGCAGCCCGAGTTCGTTGAAGCGCTCGACGACGGTGACACCGTAGGTCGGCGAGTCGGGCACACGCTCGAGCGCCGAGCTCATCAGCGACGAGACGGCCTGCTCCTTGGAGCCGTTGTGCCCGGTTCCGTAGTTGGTGAACCCGATGTAGCCGGTGTAGACGAGCGTGAACACCTGGAAGACGATCAGGAGCAGCACCCCGGGGATCAGGTACTTCGGGGCGATCTGCTTGCGTGAGAAGTAGATCCAGTTGACGAGGATCGTGACGGCGACGACCCCGGCGAGGACGAGCCACTCTTCGGCGCCGAAGAGGACGAACACCGCGTACACGGCGACGGCGTCGACGATCGCGAGCAGCAGGATCTTCAGCAGCAGCCAGCGTGTGCGGCCGCCTGCCGATTCGGCCATCGAGGCCGCCCGGCGCTGGCGCGCGGTCGGCGGCTTCTCGTCCACCGCCGTGTCGGTCATCTCAGTCATGCGTCGTCCTCGTCGTGTGTACGGCATCGCCGGGGCGGATGCGTTCAGCATCCGCCCCGACGATGTGGATCGCAACCCCCGTGGGGGCATGCGGTCCGCGTATTACTGGATGGCGGCCGTCACGTCGTCGACGAGCTTCTGCCACGTCGCCGTCGGGTCTTCGCCGTTGATGATCGCAGCCTCGGCGACACCCCAGAACGCCCAGACCGAACCCATGGCCGGGATGGCCGGCATCGGGACGGCGTCGCCACCGACGGCCTGGAAGCCGGCGATGATCGGGTCGCTCGCGGCGGCGTCAGCGGCAGCCGTCAGGGCGGGGAGGATGTTGCCGGCCTCGAAGAGCGAGAGCTGAACGTCTTCGGTGCCGATGTAGTTGACGAGGAAGTCGTTCGCGGCGACCTTGTTCTCGGACTCCGACGAGACGAAGAAGCCCTTGACGCCGGCGAACGGCTGAGCGACCTCGGCGGTGGGGCTGGGGATCGGGTCGATCGCGACGTTGATGCCGCCGTCGATGGCCGCGCCGACGTTCCACGGGCCGGTCAGCCAGAAGGCCGACTTGCCGGTGAGGAAGTTGTCCTTCGCGATCTGACCGTCGATGTCGGTGTTCAGCGTGCCGGCGGCACCCTGGGCTGCGAGCCAGTCGGCGAAGGCGAAGCCGCCCTCGCTGCCGAGCTGCAGGTCGGTCGGGTCGTAGCTGCCCGAGTCGTCGGTGCCGAAGACGGGGGCGCCGAACGCGGTCTGGAACGGGTACAGGTGGTACGGGTTGCCCTCGGCGCCCTGCTCGACGACGAACGGCTGCTCGAGACCGGCGGCCGTGCCCTTCGCGATCATGTCGTCGAAGTTCGCTGCCGGCTCGGGGATGATGTCGGCGTTGCGCAGCACCGCGATGTTCTCGACGGCGTACGGGAGCATGTAGACGGTGCCCTCGTAGGTCGACGCCTGGAGCGCGACGGGGAGGTAGTCGGCCGAGCTGTCGCCCAGCTCGAGCGGTGCGACGGTGCCGTTGGTCGAGAGCTCGCCGAGCCAGTCGTGCGCACCCATCGTGATGTCGGGGCCTTCGCCGGTCGGAACCTGCTGGATGAAGTCATCCTTGATCGTGTTGACGTCCTTGCCGACGAGCTCGACCTCGACACCGGTCTCTTCGGTGTATGCGTCGGCTGCGCCCTGCAGCGCATCGACGCGCTCGGCGTCGACCCAGACGACCAGCGAGCCTGCGGCTTCGGCCGGCTCGCTGGTCTCGCCGGCGGAGCCGCCGCTCGCGCAGCCTGCCAGAACGATCGCGCTGGACGCGATGACGGCGCTCAGTGCCAGCGCGCCCTTCATGTTCACCTTCATCGGTGTGCCTCTCTCAAAGTGCTTTCGGATTGTCCGGCCTCAGCCGGCGCAGAGCACCGTTGAAGACCGTCCTTCGACTTGCAGGGGAATGCAAGCGCTTACATTCTTACCCGGGATCCTCGATTGTGCAAACGGCAGGACCCATTCGATATCAGGCTGTGACCATCGGCGGGTCCATGCAATCGCTTGCAAATCCGACGAAAGTACGAACGGATGCCGCGCGGCGCGGCCGCAGCGGGCCCGGCACTGCCCGCAGCCCTGCGGATAGAATGCCCGGCATGGCTGATTCCTCTTTCGACATCGTGAGCAAGGTCGACCACCAGGAGGCCGAGAACGCCCTGAACCAGGCGCGCAAGGAGATCGAGCAGCGCTACGACTTCAAGGGCACGGGCGCCTCGGTCGAGTGGAGCGGCGAGTCGGTGCTCATCAAGGCGAGCACCGAAGAGCGCGCGAAGGCCGTCCTCGACGTCTTCCAGTCCAAGCTCATCAAGCGCGGCATCTCGCTGAAGAGCCTCGAGTCGGGCGAGCCCTTCGCCAGCGGCAAGGAGTACCGCATCGTCTCAACGATCAAGGACGGCATCTCGTCCGAGAACGCCAAGAAGATCTCGAAGATCATCCGCGACGAAGGCCCCAAGGGCGTCAAGTCGCAGATCCAGGGCGACGAGCTGCGCGTACAGTCCAAGAGCCGCGACGACCTGCAGGAAGTGCAGCGCATGCTCAAGGCCGCCGATCTCGACGTCGACCTGCAGTTCGTCAACTACCGGTAGCCCCGGCACGACCGGGCAGCCTCACGGGAGCGCGGCGACCCACCGCTCGAGCTCGGTGTACGCCTTCACGCGGGGTTCCTGCCGCGATAGGAAGACGTCGTGGATCGCACCGTCGATGCGCGCGATCGTCACGAGTGACCCGATGCGCGTGGCGCTGCGCGCGATGTCGTCGACGACGAGCACCGAGTCGGTCGCGGCCATTGCGTCGTTCCACGAGAACGCCGGCGTCGACCGCGCGGACAGCAGCACGAGCGCCGGACACCCGACATCGACCCCCGACGCCACGCGCCGGTGACCCTCGATGATCGCCGCGAGCCAGCCCGGGTGCGTGGGGAAGCCCTGCGGCGGCCGCCACTCGGATCGATACCCGTCGACGGGAAGCGCCCCGACCTCGGTCTGCGCGCGCGTGTAGAAGCCTAGGTCGACCGCGGGGTGCGTGCCGAGCGGATCGAACCGCGCCCGCATCCCCACGATCGGGGCGATCGCCTGCCGGCCGAGGGCGCCGAGCTGCAGCTCGAGCCACGGGCTGTTCAGCACCAGCGCGCTCGCGCGCCCCGGGTGGCGGGCCGCCCACAGCGTCAGCGTGAGACCCCCGGTCGAATGCCCGAGGAGGATGAGGCGACGCCGGGATGCAGCATCCACCCCATGCCCGATCGCGGTGAGCGCCGCGTCGATGTCGTCGTCGTACTCGTCGAGGGAGTCGACGTAGCCGGGCACCTGATCCGGTCGGAGGCTCCGGCCGTACCGGCGCAGATCGAGGGCGTGGAAGCGCGCACCGAGGTGGTTCCAGAAGCGGGCGAGCTCGGTCTGGAAGAAGTAGTCCGACCAGCCGTGCACGTACAGCACGTCGATGTCGGCCGCCGGGCGAAGGAAGGAGAGCAGCGGATTCGGGATGCTGCGCACCACCGTCGCGACCGGTCCGTCGGCGCCTTCGAGCGGCAGCGTGAGCTGCTCGAACGGCTTGCCGAGGATGTCGGGCACCCAGTTGCGGGACACACGCCCAGCCTAGGGGGACGGCTCGGGGCGGTGCGGCTCTCGCATCTCGGAGGGGATCGACAATCTGCCCGTAGCCGACGCGGATCACGTGGTACCCGAGGAGCACGAGCGCGGCATCGTGCGCGATGTCGGCCTCGCGCTGCCGCCCGACGTGGTGACCGCCGTCGATCTGGAGCACGAGGCGATCCCCGATCAGGAGGTCGACCCGGTGGCCGTGGATCCAGATCTGGCGACGCAGCGGCAGCCGCAGCCACAGCAGCCTCGGCACGACGAACGTCTCGAGGCCGGAGTCCGAGAAGGGCTGCGCCGAAGCCAGGAGCCGTCGCGCAGCCGGGCCGAGATCGAGCCGCTCGAGCGCGCTGCGCGGCACGAGATCCTTCTGGAGCGCGGACTCCCACACCGCGAGCGCGGACTCGAACGGCTGGCACACGGCGACGAGGCCGAGCACGTTCTCGACGGGGTCGGCCAGGAGGTCGGGATGCCTCGGCACGAGCGGCACGGCCCAGTGGATCGTTCCGCGCATCGAGGTCACGCGCCCGGCGTGCGGAGGTGCGCCGACGTGCGGCATGCCGTCGTCGAGCACCCACAACCCGAGGCGCTGCGCCTGGGTGATGCAGGTGACCACGACTCCGGCGCGCGCGGCTGCCGCGAGATGGGGATCGGCATCCGGATTCGCGACCCAGCCGTTGCGCAGGCGCGTCAGCACGCCCGCATGCACGGCCCCGTCGATGTGCGCGCGACTGAACCCCGCGTCGCGCAGCACCCGCACCCGGACTACGCCGCCGCGCCTGCGCACTTCGGCCGCGAGCCGGTCCGCGGTGAGGAGCAGCTGCGGCGGCATCCTCCGAGTATCGGGAGAGCCGCTCTCATTCCGCCGCGGATGTCCAGGCCTGTGGACAGCGAGGCCCTGAACCACGACTGGGGAGGATGCGGCCCCACGGCGGCACGAGTGCTCGCATTTCGGAGGAGATCCGCGAAACGGAGGACGGATGCCGCGGCATCCGTCCTCCGTTCTGCCGATCTCCTCCGTTTAGCACGCGCCGCAGCACGCGCACCCCGGCTACTCGCCGCGCGAGATCCGGATCATGTCGTCGCGCGGGACCACCTTGATGCGTGCCCGCTCGTGCGGGGCGCCGAGGGCCATCTCGTGCTCGTCGAGGCGATGCCAGCCGTCGAGGTCGGTCCAGGCGACGCCGCGCTCGGCCAGGAGCGCCGGTATGGCGGCCTCCGAGGGATCGGACGGCTGCCACCACGAACCCTGGTCGTTGATGAGGTGGCGGACGGTCTCCATCGCGTCGGACTTCGTGTGGCCGATGAGGCCGACCGGGCCGCGCTTGATCCAGCCGGTGGCGTAGACGCCGGGCACGCGCTCGTTCGAGTCCTTGCGCAGCACCTGGCCCTCGTGGTTGGGGATCACGCCGTGGCGCTTGTCGAAGGGGACGCCCGGCAGCGGCGAGCCGAAGTAGCCGACGGCGCGGTAGATCGCCTGGATCGCGACCTCGCGGATCTCGCCCGTGCCGACCACTCCGCCTTCGCCGTCGGGGCGCGTGCGCTCGTAACGGAAACCCGCCACACGACCCTCGTCGTCGGTGACGACCTCGAGCGGCTTGGCGTAGAAATGCAGGTGCAGACGACGCGACGCCTCGCCGCCGGCATTGTTGGCCGAGGGACGCTTGCGCCACGACTGCAGCACGCGGTCGATGACCATGACCTGCTTGTTGCTGGCGACCGCCGCGCGCGACGCATCGTCGTAGTCGAAGTCCTCGTCGTAGACGACCATGTCGACGTCGCGGAGCTCGCCGAGCTCGCGCAGTTCGAGCGGGGTGAACTTCACCTGGGCCGGGCCGCGACGCCCGAACACGTGCACGTCGGTGACCGCCGAGGCGACGAGCCCGGCGTGGACGTTGTCGGGGATCTCGGTCGGCAGCAGGTCTTCGGCGTGCTTGGCGAGCATGCGGGCGACGTCGAGCGCGACGTTGCCGTTGCCCACGACGGCGACGGATGCCGCATCCAGCGACCAGTCGCGGGGCACATCGGGGTGCCCGTCGAACCAGCTGACGAAGTCGGCCGCACCGTACGAGCCCTCGGCATCGATGCCGGGGATGTCGAGGCTCGTGTCGCGGATCGCGCCGGTCGAGAAGATGACGGCGTGATAGTGGTGCTTGAGGTCTTCGAGGGTGATGTCCTCGCCGAACCGCACGTTGCCGAAGATGCGGATGTCACCGCGGTCGAGCACTTCTCGCAGCGCCGTGATGATGCCCTTGATGCGCGGATGATCGGGCGCGACGCCGTAGCGGACGAGACCGTAGGGAGCGGGAAGCTGCTCGAACAGGTCGATCGAGACGTCGAACTTGCGCTCGGCCTTCAGGAGGATGTCGGCGGCGTAGATGCCGGCCGGGCCTGCGCCCACGATGGCGAGACGGAGCTTGGTCATAGGTGCTCTCCGGGGTTCAGCTGGAACGGTCGGCGACGGCGCGCGCGAATCGGGTCAGCGCCTCGCGGACCGCCCCATCGGGCAGCGGCGCGAGGGCCTCGACCGCCTCGTTCGACCACGCGTGGGCGAGATCGAGGGTGGCCTGAGTGGCGTCGTGGTCGCGCAGGCGCGCGAGCGGCTCGTCGAGGAGCGCGGGATCGGCGCCGTCCGCGATGCGCGCGACGCCGGCGTCGATCTCGGCGACGAGCGCGCGCGAATCGTCGTCGGTGCGCTGGCCGAGCACCAGATACGGCATCGTCGGGACTCCCGCCCGCAGATCGGTGCCGGGGACCTTGCCGGTCTCGTCAGGGTCGGCAGACAGGTCGATGACGTCGTCGAGCAGCTGGAATGCCACGCCGGCCTTCTCGCCGAACGTCACCATCGGCTGCTCGAACTCGCGCGGGCCGTTCGAGAAGATGACCCCGGCCTGCGCGGCGGCGGCGATGAGGGATCCGGTCTTGTCGGAGAGCACCTGCAGGTAGAACGCGACCCGATCGTCGCCGTCCTGCGGACCGACCGTCTCGTGCATCTGCCCGAGCACCAGCCGTTCGAAGGTGTCGGCCTGCAGGCGGATGGCCCGGTCGCCGAAGCGCGCCATGATCTGGCTCGCACGCGAGAAGAGGAGGTCGCCGGTGAGGATCGCGACGTTGTTGCCCCACACCGCGTGCGCGCTCGGCACACCGCGACGGCGGTCTGCGGCATCCATCACATCGTCGTGGTACAGGGATCCGAGATGGGTCATCTCGAGCGCAGCCGCGCCGTCGATCACGTCGTCGTTGGCGCCGTCGCCCAGCTGCGAGGTCAGCAGCGCCAGCATGGGCCGCACGCGCTTGCCGCCGGCCTCGTAGAGGTAGCGGCTCGCCGCGTCGGCGAGGGCATCGGTCACTCGCAGTTCGCGCTCGAGCGCGCGGTCGACGCGCTCGAGGCCTGCCTCGACCGTCGCCAGGAGCTTGCGCGAACGCGGTCCGGCGAAGATGCGGTCGGACAGACCCAGCTTGCCCGCGATGTGCGGGCCGGACGCTGAGGGAGTCACACGCACAGCCTACCGGGGTGCGCGCAGCGCACAGCCGCCGTGAAGTCAGCGCGCGAGGGGCTTCACGGCCCGGTGCAGTGCCACGATGCCCATCGACAGGTTGCGGTGGGCGACATCGGTCCATCCCGCCTCGCGGATCCACGCCGACAGCGTCGGCTGGTCGGGCCAGTCTCGGATCGACTCGTTGAGGTAGTCGTAGGCCTCGGCGTTCGAGCTCATCGACTTCGCGACCACGGGGAGCACCCGGTCGTTGTAGAAGCGGTAGAGCCCGTTGAAGGCCTTCGACGGCGGATGCGAGAACTCGCACACCACGAGCCGGCCACCCGGGCGCGTCACCCGCAGCAGCTCGGCGAGCGCCTTCTTGGGCTCGTTGACGTTGCGGAGCCCGAACGACATGGTCACCGTGTCGAACTCGGCGTCGGCGAACGGCAGATCGGTCGCGTCGGCCTGCACGAACGAAAGGTTCGGGATGCCGCGATGGCGGCGCCTGCCCTCCGCGATCATTCCCGGTGAGAAGTCGGCGGCGACCACGAACGCCCCGCTGCGGGCCAGGGCGACGCTCGAAGCACCCGTGCCTGCGGCGAGATCGAGGATGCGCTGGCCGTAGCGGGGGTCGACGGCGCGCGTGGTCGCCGCGCGCCAGAAGCGGTCGTTGCCCATGCTCAGCACCGTGTTCGTGCGGTCGTAACCGGCGGCGACCTGATCGAACATGCCGCTCACGCGCGCCGGATCCTTGTACAGATCGGCGCGGTTCGGCTCGTGCTCGGGCGCGTGCGGACTCACGCGTCGAGTCTAGGCCGGGTCAGGAGAGGCCGAGGGCGTCGAGCCGTTCCAGCCATTCCCGAGCTGTGCGCTGGTCGAAGGGCGCCGTCTGCGCACGAACCCGCGCCTCGAGGTCGAGGGCCAGCGCCTCGAGGCGCTCGACGACCTCGCTCGGGTACCCGTAGGCGACTCGGTGCTCGTCCCACTCGTCGCGGTCGTCGACGTACACGCCGGTGTCGGCGCGGTCGACGACATCGAGATCCATGTCGATGCCGCTCGGCTCATCGCCCTGCCACCGGATGTCCCACCCCAGGTCGATGTAGACGCGGGTGCGGTGCGGCGATGCGTTGTGCGTATACGCGTACTCGCCGTTCGGGTCGACGAGGGTGACATTCGGATGCTCGGGCACGAAGTCGCGACCGGGTCGCGAGCTGTGCCAGCCGGGCAGCTGCCCGAACCAGTCGCCCCACTGATCACGGCCGAGATAGACGCACTCGTGCACCCAGTGCGGGCCGCCGTCCCACTTGCGCCAGCGGAACATGAGCCGGGTGCCGGGGTCGGGAGGAATCGCGTCGTTCACGGCGCGATTCTAAGCGCAGCGTCCTCCAGCGGTGCGCGAGTCTAGGCTGGAGGGGTGACCCGTCCGCCCCTGCGCACCCCGCGGCTGCGGGTCGTCACACGCGAGATCGAGGCCGTCGACGACGTGCTCGAGTTCGCCTCACCGCACGATCCCCTCTTCTGGGGCCGCCGCGGCGATGCGATGGTCGGATCCGGCTCGGTCCTCGAGGTGGCCGTCGCGGGCGGGGCGGCAGAATCGGACGTCGCCGAGCAGTGGCGCAGCCTCGCCGCGAACGCCGAGATCGACGACCCCGTCGGCGCCCCGGGCTCAGGACTCATCGCGTTCGGCTCGTTCGCGTTCGATGCCCGATCGGCGGCCTCGAGCATCCTCACAGTGCCGGCGGTCGTCGTCGGCCGCCGCGGGCGGCGATCGTGGGTGACGCGCATCACACGCGACGACCAGCCCGAGTCGCCCGACGCGACGTCGACGACTGACGCGCTCCCCGAGCCGACGCCGTTCGGGCCGTACTGGTCGGCGACGCTCGGGCCCGGGGCGCTCGGCCCCGACGCATACCAATCCGCCGTGCGCGCGGCGCTCGCGGTCATCGCCGCCGGCGAGGCCGAGAAGGTCGTGCTCGCGCGCGACCTCGCCGGCACGGTACCTGCCGGATCCGACCTGCGCCGCCTGGTCCGCGCACTTTCATCGGGCTATCCCGACTGCTGGACCTTCGCCGTCGACGGGCTGGTGGGTGCGAGCCCCGAGACGCTCGTGACGGTCTCGGGCGGAACGGTGACCGCGCGCGTGCTCGCCGGCACGGCGCCCCGCGGCGCCGACGCGGACGCCGACACCGAGGCCTCGCTCACGCTCGCAACGAGCGCGAAAGACCTCGACGAGCACGAGTACGCCGTGCAGAGCGTGCTGGCGTCGCTGCGGCCGCACACGAGCGCGCTCGCCGCGAGCGAGCAGCCGTTCACCCTCAAGCTTCCGAACGTGTGGCACCTCGCGACGGACGTCGAGGGCGAGCTCGCGGGCTCCGCCTCGTCGCTGGATCTGCTGTCGGTGCTGCATCCGACGGCCGCGGTGGCGGGCACGCCGACGGATGCTGCAGTCGAGGTGATCCGCCGGCTCGAGCCGTTCGACCGCGGGCGCTATGCCGGACCCGTCGGCTGGGTCGGCGCGAACGGCGACGGCGAATGGGCTATCGCGCTGCGCTGCGCGCAGTTCGACCTGCACGCCGTGCCCGTCGGCAGCGCCGACGCGATCCCCGTCACCGCGCACGCGGGCGCCGGCATCGTGGCCGGAAGCGACCCCGAGTCGGAGATGCTCGAGACGCGCGTGAAGTTCCGCCCGATCGTCGACGCGCTGGCGTAGGCGCGCTGGTCCCTGAGCGAGGAGCGCAGCGACCGAGACGAAGGGCGTCTCGCTGCGCTCGCTCAGCGACCCACCGGTCCCTGAGCGAGGCCGCGAAGCGCCCGAGACGAAGGGCGGCGTCAGGACTTCCGCGGGCCGAACAGCATCCGCGCGAGCAGGAGCATCATCGCGGCGAAGCCGCCGACGAAGGCGAGCGGCGCCCACCACCAGCCGACCGTGAAGACGAGCACGACGATCACGACGAAGGTGACGAGCCAGATGACGGCCGAGTAGATGCCGAAACGCGCCCCGGTCTCGGGTTCGTCTTCGAACCGCGTGCCGATGCGAGCGGGGTCGAGCTGCGCCTGCCGTACCCAGGCCTTGTGCCGATTCGTCTGCGATGCGAACAGGAAGGCGAAGAGGATGATCGAGCCGATCACGCCGAGCGCCGCGAACACGACGCACCAGACGGGAAGCGCACCGAGGGCGACCACGAGCGCGAACCCGAGGCCGTATGCCCCGAGCAGCGTGGCGAGGAAGTAGCCGGCCGCACGGTTCTCGGGCATCGGGTGGTTGGTCGTCGTCTCCTGCGAGAGCGAGTCTCCGACGAGGAGGGCGAGACCGGTCGACGCCATGCCCAGCAGCCCGATGATGGGCCCTGCCGGCAGCACACCGGTGGCGCCGAGCACCGCGAGGGTCGTGCCGACCACGAAGACGAGCGACCAGACGACGGCCCGCACCACGAAGCCGGCCTTCGGGCGCACGCGGTGGCGGAGCTGAAGCGCCGCGTACGAACTCGAGGCGTGGGGGACTCCGACGGCCACGTCGGCTCCGTCGAGCAGCTCGCGTACGTCGCCGAGCTCGCCGAACGCCGCGCGTGCGGCATCCGACGGCGATGTTCCCGCGCTCTCGAGCTCGTCCACGCGGGCGACGAGGTTGGCGCGGACTTCTTCCTTCAGGTCCTGCGCGTCGGGCGTCATCTCGATGCCCGAGAACGCCTCGTCGAGCAGGCGGTGGATGTCGGTGTTCATGGCTTTTCCTTCACGTCGGTGCTGTTGAGATCCAGGAGCGCGTCGATGATCCGCTTGGTCGCGATCCACGCCCGGACGTTGCCCTGGTAGACCGCGCGGCCGGCGTCGGTGATCCGGTAGTACTTGCGGCGGCCGCCCTGCGTCTCGTCGCCCCAGTACGACTCCACGAGCCCGTCCTTCTCGAGGCGGCGATATGTCGCATAGAGGGTCGCCTCTTTGATCTCGTGGTCTCCCCCGGTGGCATCGCGGATCGCCTTGTAGATCTCGAACCCGTAGCGGTCGCCGGGCCGCAGCACGCCGAGCACGATCGTGTCGGTGTGCCCGCGCAGAAGATCTGCGGCGAAGGCGTCGTCCTGTGTCATGGCAAGTACTGTATCAGACAAAGTACTTGATCGAACAGATTCGCCCGACGTCGAGCATGGACCCTCAGGTCGCGGCGAGGCGCGCCTTCTCGACGGCGACATCGAAGGTCGCCACCGGCCACTGCGGGTCGATCCCCTCGAGCGCCTCGAGCAGCAGGTCCTGCACCGCCAGGCGCGCGTACCACTTGCGGTTCGCCGGCACCACATGCCAGGGCGCGTGGTCGGTCGAGGTGCGCTCGAAGACCGTCTGGTACGCGTCCATGTACGCCGGCCACAGCGCCCGCTCGTCGACATCGCCGGGGTTGTACTTCCAGTGCTTGTCGGCGCGGTCGAGCCGCTCGGTGAGCCGCGCCTTCTGCTCGTCGGACGAGATGTGCAGCATCACCTTGACGATGCGGACGCCGACATCCGTCAGCCGGTTCTCGAAGTCGTTGATCGCGCCGTACCGCCGCTCGATCTCCGCTTCGGGGACGAGAGAGCGCACGCGGCCGATCAGCACGTCCTCGTAGTGCGAGCGGTCGAAGACGCCGATGAAGCCCGGTACCGGCACGCGCTTCTCAATGCGCCACAGGAAGTCGTGCGCGAGCTCATCGGGCGTCGGCTTCTTGAACGCCGTGATCGAGACGCCCTGCGGGTCGACCGCCCCGACGACATGCCGCACGATGCCGCCCTTGCCGGCGGAGTCCATCGCCTGCAGCACCAGCAGCACGGCGGCATCCGTCGCCTCCGCGCGGCTCTGCGCGAACAGCCGCTCCTGATACTCGTCGAGCTGCACGGCACCCGCCGCGAGGTCGTCGGCAGCGGCATCCTTGCCGGCGTCGTAGCCCGGCGTCGCATCGGGATCGACGGCGCCCAGACGGAAGCCGTTCCCCACGCGCAGCAGGTCGCCGGCCTCACCGGTCCAGTTCTTCTGACTCTTCGCCGTCATGGGCCCATCTTGGCGGGCGGACTGCCGACCACGAAAGGGCGACGACGGATGCTGCGCTCAGCGCGCCAGCGGAACCTCGATGATCTGCCGACCGCCGACCGGGGCCGTCAGCGCCTGATCGAGCGCGGTGCGCGTCGTCACCCGCTGGTACTCCCACCCGAACGCGAGCGCGAGCTGCTCGAAACGCGCGGTCTGCGGCGTGTAGAGCACGCGATCCATGGCGGCGGGCGCCGCGACCGCCGCCACCTCGAGGTCATCGAAGATCGTGCCGCCGCCGTCGTTGCCGACCACGACCTGAATCCGGGGCTCCGATTCTCCCGGCGGCAGGAGCAGCGCGCCGACGTCGTGGAGAAGGGCGAGATCGCCCAGGAGGACACGGGTGACTCCCGGAGCGCCGCCCGCCTGGCTCGCCAGCGCGACCCCGAGCGCGGTCGCCACCGTGCCGTCGATGCCGGCGAGCCCGCGGTTGGCGTGCACTGGGACCTTCTTGCCGCCGAGCATCGCATCGGCCACACGCACGAGCCGCGACGAGCCGAACACGAGGCGGTCGTGCGGCCACGTCGCCCGCCACAACGCGTCGACGAGGCCGGGGCGGTCGAGGGGCCGGCGGATCGTCGCGAGCTCGGCGGCGATCGCGCCGAGCCGCTCTTCGGGCACCGCCGACGACAGCGCCTGCGCATCGGGTGCATCGGGCGAGAGATCGACGGATGCCGCACGCGAAGCCTGCAGCCACGCGCCCAGCCACTCCCGGTCGACTGCCCCCGTGGCGACGGCGATCTTGTCGACCGCGCTCGTCGCACCGTTGAGGTTGAGCGGCTCGCCCGGACCGCGCAGGGCCACGACCTCGATCTCGGCGTCGGACAGCAGCGCCGCGGATTCGCGGCTGAGCGTCGGGTGGCCGAGCACGACGATCCGCTCGACGCGGCCGCCGAGGTCGGCGTCGGCGAGAATCCCGCGATAGCCGTGGACGAGATTGCGGCCGAAACGTGCACCGCTGACGATCTCGGCGACGAGCGGCCAGCCGCCGACGTGGGCGAGCTCTTCCGCATCGGGACCGGCATCCGCACCCGCGATCACGATCGTTCGCGGACCCCGCACGAGGACGAACGGCGCGTCCTCGGCTTCGATCGGCACGTCCGACTCACCGATCCCGCCGCCGCCCTGATAAAGCGCACCCGAGATCTCATCCTCGGCGAGCGGGTCATCGGCCGGGGGCGGACCGTCGGGGTCTTCGTCGGCGGCGGTCTCGAGTTCGACGGCGGGCACCCCCATCCACCCCGGCAGGGATCCTGCGAGCGGCTCGCGGAACGGCAGGTTCAGGTGGACGGGTCCGGCCGAGCGGAGACCTTCGCCGAGGGCCGCGGCGAACGCCTCTTCGGCGACGGTGCGGAGCATGAGGCTCTGCTCGGAATCGCCGGACGGATCGGGCTCCTCCGGAACCGGCAGATCCGCCTCGTAGCGCATGCTCGGCGAGAACATGCCCGGCTGCCGCGTGGTCTGGTTGGCGCCGACGCCGCGGAGCTCGGGTGGTCGGTCGCCGGTGAGCAGCAGCAGCGGCACACCGGCGTGATGGGCCTCCAACGCCGCCGGCATCAAGTTCGCCACGGCGGTCCCGGACGTGCAGATCAGCGCGGCCGGCACGCGACTCTCGCGGCCGATGCCGAGCGCGGTGAAGCCCGCCACACGCTCGTCGATGCGGACGTGCAGGCGCACGGCGCCCCGCTCCTCGAGCTCAGCGGCCACCAGAGCGAGCGCCTGCGAGCGCGACCCGGGGCTCAGGACGATGTGCTCCACGCCGAGTTCGACGAGGCGGCCGAGGAGCGCTGCCGCGGCGTCGGTCGCGGCGGATTCCCGCCGGCGCTCTGTGCCCGCCACGGTCAGCCGACGGCGCCGCGCTGACCGCGGGTGTCGTCGTCGCCGTCCGCCGGTCGCGCCGGCGGCTCGGCTGCTCCGCCGGCGTTGGGGGTCGCAGGCGGTTCTGCTGCGGGAGGCGCGGCATCCACGCCGAGCTGCGTCCACTTCGGATCGTCGTCCTCGGCGTCGAGCTGGGCGAGCTCTTCCTCGAGGCGGCGGATGCGCTCGTCCTGGTCACTGACGACGCCGAGCTTTCCGAGGAACTCGGGATCGTCGTCGGGAGCGCGGCGCGTGGCGACCGTCGATCGCCGGGTGCGGCCGAGCGCGAGCCACATGAGGCCGCCGAGCACCGGGACCAGGACCACGATGAGGATCCACACCGGCTTGCTCACCCCACGGTGCCGTGTGGGCGGCTGGACAGCACAGTCCACGATGGTGAAGACCCAGAATGCGGTCGCCACCAGGGCCAGTATCAGCAGCACCCGAGGCATCTTCCCATCCTAGGTGGCCCTCGTCCGCCCTGGCCCCGCTCGTGACCGAACCGTCGCCGGAGATCGCACCGCCGCCGACTTAGGATGGACGGGTGAAAGCGCGCTCGGCCCTTGTCTACACGGTGCTGCGGCTGCTGGCGTTCCTCGTTCCCTTCGGCCTGCTGATGCTGCTGCCGATCATGCGCGAGTACTACTGGCTCGCCGCGATCTTCGCCGCGCTCATCGGCCTGAGCCTGTCGGTGCTGTTCCTGCGCCGTCCCCTCGACGACATGACCAGCGGGCTCGCAGCTCGGCGCGCCACCGCCGCGAAGACGGTGAGCGACGAAGAGGCAGAGGATGCCGCGGCGGACGCCGCTCCCCCGGCATCCGATCAGCCCCGCGACTGATCAGCGGCGCGAGCGGCCGATCCAGCCGAGATGGGTGTGCTCGAACGCGTCGGGGAGCTTCAGCCCGTAGCCGAGGGCGCGGTCCACGCCGACGTGGAAGGCCCAGCACAGCGCCAGCATCCCGCCCCACCATGCCAGTGGCGCGATGCCCCACAGCGCGATGATCGCCGCGGCGCCGACGATCGCGGGGCCGGTGTAGTTGTGGACGAGGTTGTAGCCGATGGCACCGGCGCGTGTGGATCGCAGGTAGCCGAGCATCGACAGATCGAACACGAGGAACGCCGCGAACGGAATCCACCACCACTGCGGAAAGAGCACGATCGAGGCGACCAGCGCCGCGATGGCGATCGCCCCGCCCTCGATGCGCTCGATCACGACGGGGCCGGTGACATCCGTCCCCGGGTGCACGGCCTCGTCGGCGACGATCTCGTCGGCTTCGGCCGCAGCCAGGGCTTCGGCGGAGATCAAGGGCTCATCCGCCTCGCGGCGGGACACGGCATCGGCATCCACACCGTTCAGCGTAGCGACGGCGTGATCAGCCGATGAACGCCCACAGCAGGAAAGCGCCGAACGCGATCGAGGTGAGGGACGTGAGTCCCAGAGCCACGACGAGCTCCTTCGGGTCGCGGTAGGTCCAGACGATCAGGATCGCCGGCAGCGCCGCGAGGAGCGCGAGGAGCGTCAGCCACGCGATCGGGTAGAACAGGGCGAGGACGATCGCGATGCCGAACGGCGCGAGCACGAAGATCGAGAAGATCCAGCGCGTCGCCGTGCGGCCGACGAGCACGGTGAGCGTGCGCTTGCCGGCAGCGCGGTCCTGGTCGATGTCGCGCAGGTTGTTCGCGAGCAGCACCGCGCACGCGAGGAGTCCCGCGCCGACGGCGCCGAACCAGGCCTCCTGCGGCAGCGAGGGCCCCGCAGGTTCTGCGGCCGTCTGCACCCAGGTCGTGCCGAGGGTGGCGACGAGACCGAAGAAGATGAAGACGACGACCTCGCCGAGACCGTAGTAGCCGTAGGGGCGCTTGCCTCCGGTGTAGAGCCACGCCGCGGCGATGCAGACCGCGCCGACGGCGAGGAACCACCACTGCTGCGTGCGGATCGTGAGCGCGAGACCCGCGAGCGCGGCGATCGCGAAGAAGACCAGGGCGACGATGAGGACCGTACGAGGCTTCGCCTTGCGCGAGGCGGTGAGACGGGCGGGTCCGACGCGGTGGTCGTCGGTGCCGCGGATGCCGTCGCTGTAGTCGTTGGCGTAGTTCACGCCGATCTGCAGCGACGCCGAGACGATGAGGCAGAACAGCGCGATGACCCAGTGGAACTGATCGATCACGAGCATCGCAGCGCCGGTGCCGATGAGGATCGGCGTCACCGCGAGCGGAAGGGTGCGCAGCCGCGCGGCGCCGATCCAGTCGCGCGCGGTCGCGGGCTCGACCTTGCGAGGGTCGCGCGACTCGGTGCGCTTCTGCGGGTTGCCGCGCGCGGGCTGCTTCTTCGGACCCGTGCTCTTGCGCTTCTTGCTGGAGGTTCCTGCCACGAGGGGAAAGCATAGAGGGTCACGCGATGCGCGGCACCGAACTGTCCACAACGCGGGCGCTCGCGCGGGTTCCTCAGTGCAGCGCGGTGATCACGCGGCGGATCGCCTCGCGATCGGGCTTGCCCGACGGCAGGGTCGCCAGCTCGTCGACGAGCACGAGCCGCGAAGGACGCGCGTGCGCGCCGATCTCGACCTCGACCGCCGCCCGCGCCTCTTCGAGCTGCACCGATTCGCTCCGCCGCAACGCCTCGCCGCGCGTGGCGACGACGACCGAAGCCTCGCCCCACCGCGTATCCGGAACGCCGACGACGACCGCGGCCGCGAGCCCCGGCACCCCACGAACGATGCGCTCGACGCGGTCGAGCGACACGTTGATCCCGCCCGAGACGATGACGTTGTCGATGCGACCGCGCACGCGCAGAATCCCGTCGTCGATCAGCCCGGCGTCACCGGTGCGGTACCAGCGCGTTCCGTCCGCTTCACGCCGGAAGGCGGCATCCGTCGCCTCGGGGTCGCCGAGGTAGCCCTCGGCCAGGGTCGGTCCGGCGATATGGACCTCGCCGTCGGACACGCGCACCGAAACACCACGCAGCGGCCGGCCGTCGTAGACGCAGCCGCCGCTCGTCTCGGTCGAGCCGTAAGTGCGGACGACCCGCACGCCCGCAGTCTCGGCGCGCTCGAGCGTCACCGGCGGCAGCGCCTGGCCGCCCACGAGGATCGTCTCGAACGAGCGCAGCGCCGTGAGCACGGTCGAGTCGTGCTCACCGGCATCCAGCAGCCTCGTCAGCTGCGCGGGGACGAGCGAGGTGAATGTCGGGATGCGCTCCCCGTGCTCGGTCGAGACCATCATGAGCGCCGCAGCCGCGAACGCCTGCGGCGTGAAGGTGCCGCTCATCACCGCGGGTTCGCGGCCGGAGACGATGGCGCGCACGAACACCTGCATGCCGGCGACGTAGCTCGCCGGGAGCGCGAGCAGCCACGCGCCCTCGCCGATGCGCTCGGCGGTCGCGAGCGCGCTCGCGGTGAGCGCGTCGCGGCTGAGGACGACGCTCTTGGGGATGCCGGTGGAGCCCGACGTCGTCACGACCACAGCGGTGCCGGGTCTCACGTCACCGGGGAGCGCACTCACGAGCCCGAGGCCCAGCGCGGGACCGGCACCGTGCAGCGCGCTGCGAAGCCCGCGCAGGATGTCGCGCGGGTCGTCGCCGATGACGGGCTCGAGCCTCATCGCCGAGGCGCTCCGAGGCGCATCAGTAGTGCCAGGGGTACGGCGACCAGTCGGGGTCGCGCTTGCCGAGGAACGAGTCGCGCCCTTCGACGGCCTCGTCGGTGCCGTAGGCGAGGCGCGTGGCCTCGCCCGCGAACACCTGCTGGCCGACGAGACCGTCGTCGACGGCGTTGAAGGCGAATTTCAGCATGCGGATGGCCGTCGGCGACTTCGTGAGTATCGTGCGGGCCATCGCGACGGCCTCACGCTCGAGGTCGGCGTGCGGCACGACCCGGTTCACCGCACCCATCTCGTAGGCACGGCCGGCCGAGTACTCCTCGGCGAGGAAGAACACCTCGCGCGCGAACTTCTGGCCGATCTGCCGTGCGAAGTAGGCCGAGCCGTAGCCGGCGTCGAACGAGCCCACATCGGCATCCGTCTGCTTGAAGCGGCCGTGCTCGGCGCTCGCGATCGACAGGTCGCACACGACGTGCAGCGAATGTCCACCGCCGGCCGCCCATCCGGGGATCACGGCGATGACGACCTTCGGCATGAAGCGGATGAGGCGCTGCACTTCGAGGATGTGGAGGCGGCCGGCACGAGCGGGGTCGTGCACCGCAGCTTCGTCGTCGCTGTACTTGTAGCCGTCGCGGCCGCGGATGCGCTGATCGCCGCCCGAGCAGAAGGCCCAGCCGCCGTCTTTCGGACTGGGGCCGTTGCCGGTGAGGAGCACGACGCCGATGCGCGGGTCCTGCCGCGCGATGTCGAGCGCGCGGTACAACTCGTCGACGGTGTGCGGGCGGAAGGCGTTTCGCACCTCGGGCCGGTCGAACGCGATCCGCGCGATGCGGGCGTCCTTCGACACATGCGCCGTGATGTCGGTGTAGCCGCCCTCGGGGGCGCCGGGCGCCGGCATCCACTCGTCTTCGTCGAACAGGTCGGAAACACTCACTCCGCCAGACTACGGCTGTGAGACCACGAGCGTCATCTGGGCGGGGCTCGGAGGTCGCGGGCCCTAGCCTGGAGCGGTGACTTCTGCTCTTCGCGCCCTCTCGCTCGCCGCCGCCTCGACGGCTCTGCTGCTCTCGCTCGCCGCCTGTTCGACCGCGGGGGAGGTCGAGACCACGCCGTCGTCCGACACTCCCGAGAACGTCGCGGCGTCGGTGAGCGCGTGCGACGGCGACGAAGGCGTGACGTTCGTCGTCGATCCGAGCGCGCTCGGCACGGATGCCACGACGTGGTGCGTGTTCGCCGACGACACCATCGGCGCGGCCGAGGTCGTCGAGCTCGCGGGCGTCGTGACCGAGGGAACCGTCGAGTACGGCGACCAGGTCGTGTGCCGTGTGAACGGCGTGCCCGCCGAAGACGTCGCGATCACCGCCGACGACGGCTCGGAGTACTTCGAGACCTGCGAGTCGATGGCCCCCGCATTCGCCTACTGGGGGCTGTGGGTGCAGCCCGAAGGCGCCGAGTGGGATTACGCGCAGGAGGGCCTGTCGACGCTCCAACTCGAGCCCGGTGACGCGGTCGCGCTGCTGTTCACCCTGAACGGCGAGCCCGCGGCCCCCGCGGCACTCACCCCGTAGAGACCATGACGTTCCGGCCCGGGCCCCTTCGCGCCGCCGCGGTCCTCGCGGCCGGTTTCGTGGTGGTCCGGGTCGTCTACCGCGTCCTCTTCCACGGTGCCGAGGGCTCGGGCGCGGTGCTGCTGCCCTTCCCGGAGTTCCGGCTGCCGGCGCCGTTCGCGCACGTCGTGCTGCTGGGTCCGGTGACGATCGACGGGCTCTGGGATGCCGCTTCCAGCGCGATCCCGATCGCCGCGACCATCCTCGCGTTCGGCCTCCTGAGCGCGCTGATCGATCTGCACCGGGTGTTCGCCCGTGCGTCGCGTCGCGGGCCGCTGCGCGGCATCGCGCGTGCCCTGGCGATCGCGTGGGCGACGCTGCCCTCGCTCGCCGAGGCCGCGCACGCCGTGCGTCGCGCCCAGCGCCTGCGCGGTGAGCGCGGCGGGGTTCGCCTGCTCGCACCGCTGCTGCAGCGCACGCTCGAACGGGCCGGCCGGGTCGCTTCCGCCCTCGAACTGCGGGGGTTCGCCGGCCGCCCGCTCGACGGGGACTGCCTGCGGCCGGTCGAAGCGACGGACGTCGAGGTCGGCTTCGGTGCAGGTTCGGCAGGCGCGAGCGGCTCGTCGTCGCGGACGCCGCACGGCGGCATCCGTCTTCCCTCGCTCACCCTCGGCCACGGGACGCTCGCCGTGCTGTCGGGCCCGACCGGTTCGGGAAAGTCGACCGTGCTGCGCGCCCTCGCGGGTCTGCATACCCACGTCGACGGCGGCTGGCAGCGCGGCACGCTCCGCATCGCCGGCCACGATCGCGCGGCCGTGCCGCCGCGCGACCTCGCGCTGCGCGTGGGCGTGGTGCTGCAGCATCCGCGCGAGGCCTTCACCGCGGAGCGCGTTCGCGACGAGATCGGGCTCACGCTGGAACTGCGCGGCGTTGCCGCGGTGATCGTTGCGGCGCGCGTGGCCGAGGTCGCCGATCGGGTCGGCGTTGCGGGCCTGCTCGACCGTCCGACGCGTGGACTCTCGGCGGGCGAGGCGACGCGGGTCGCGATCGCCGCCGCGATCGTGGAGCATCCGATCCTGCTGCTCGTGGACGAGCCCCTCGCCGACCTCGACGCCGACGCCCGCGCGCAGGTCACCTGTCTGCTCGATGCACTCGCGCACGAGGCGGGGATGTGCGTCGTGGTCGCCGAGCACCGCGTCGAGCAGCTCGCGGCGCGCGCAGATGTGCGGCTGCGGATCGTCGGCGGTGAGGTGGGGATCGACGACGGCCGAGCCAGCGAGGTTGACAGGGTCGGGGAGTCGCCGCCCACCGTCGACGCGGCACGACGGCCCCCGGCGGTCGGAGATATCGCATTGTCGGCAGCGGAAGTGACCGTGAGCCATCGCGGGCACATCGCGGTGACCGATGCCAGCCTCTCCGTTGCGGCCGGCGAGTTCGTCGCTCTCGTCGGACCCAACGGTGCGGGCAAGTCGAGCCTGCTCGTCACCCTCGCCCTGCCCGGGCGCGACACCAGGGTCGAGGCCGCGGGGCGCGTGGCACTGGTCCCGGATGCCTCGGACGACCTCTTCGTGTTCGACACCGTCGCCGCGGAGTGCCTGCGAGCCGACCGGCGTGCACGCAAGGCGCTCGGCGGCGGAGACGATGCCACGACCGCTGACCGGTTCGCGCGCTTTCTCGGCTTCGCACCCGACGGACCCGAGCTCGTCGCGCGATGGATGCGGCATCCCCTCGATCTGTCGGTCGGCGAACGCCGCTGCCTCGCCCTCGCGATCCAGCTCGCGGGCTCGCCCGCCGTGCTCCTCGTCGACGAGCCGACGCGCGGCCTCGATCCCGACGCGCGAGCCCTGGTGATCGCGGCGCTCCAGTCGCTCGCCGCCGACGGCACGGCCGTGCTCGTCGCCTCGCACGAGCCCGAGATCGCAGGTCTCGCCGACCGGGCACTCGCGATGCGCGACGGCGTGCTCGGCGCGGACGCATCGAATCCGCTCGGGCAGCGGGCAGGCGTCTCCGCTGCCCGAGGGCAGCGGTCTCGTGTGTTCACAACTCCGGATACGCGGCACCCTCCCGCGCGGAAACCGCTGGTCGGAGCCGGCGGCTCCCGCATCCATCCGGAGTTGCGAACCTCCGCCGGGGGCCGACTCGTCTCCCTGCACACCGCCGATCGGCGCGGGTACGGACCGGTGCTCGCACTTCTCGCGGCGAACCTCATCGCGCTCGCCGCGTTCTGCTGGCCTCTCGTCGCGTCCGCGGTGCCGGAACAGGCGCACGATGCGGTGCCGATCGCCGCGCTCGCACTCGCACCACTCGCCGTCCTCGTCGTGGTCGCGAGCCTCGACGGCACCGTACGTTCGGCGCACATGCTCGCCCTGCTCGGCACGCTCGCCGCGATCGGCGCCGCGGTGCGGATCGCGAGCACCGGGGTCGGCGGGCTCGAAGCCGTCTTCATCCTGCTGATCCTCGCGGGGCGGTCGTTCGGCGCGCGCTTCGGTCTGCTTCTCGGGATGCTGACGATCGCACTGTCGACGCTCGTGACGGGCACCTTCGGCCCGTGGACGCCGTTCCAGATGTTCGCGTGCGCCTGGGTCGGCGCCGGGGCGGGGCTGCTGCCCCGCCGTGTCGGACTCCGGGCCGAGATCGTGATGCTGTCGGTCTACGGCGTGCTCGCGTCGTACGCGTTCGGGCTCATCATGAACCTGTGGTTCTGGCCGTTCGCGGTCGGCGGCGGCACCGGCATCTCATACGTCGCGGGCGCCCCCGCGGGGCAGAACGTCGCGAGCTTCCTGCTGTACTCCCTCGTGACCTCGACCGCGACGTGGGACACCCTCCGCGCGATCACGACCGTCATCGGCCTGGCGCTGGTCGGGCGCGCGATCCTCGCGGCGCTCCGCCGCGCGAAGCCCGTCGTCCCGCAGCACAGGTCGTCAGCCGCTGAGACGACGCAGTCTGCTGTCGCCACTCGCTGAGACGACGATCTGCGTCGTCTCGTCGCTGCCGCGCAGGCCTCAGACCGAGAAGTACTTCGCCTCGGGGTGGTGGAAGACGAACGCGTCGGTCGACTGCTCGGGGTGCAGCTGCAGCTCCTCGCTGAGCTCGACTCCCATGCGCTCGGGGCGCAGCAGCTCGACGACCTTGCGGCGGTCTTCCATGTCGGGGCACGCCGGGTAGCCGAGCGAGAAGCGGGCACCGCGGTACTCGAGCTTGAAGAGACCGGCGACGTCGGCGGGGTCTTCGTCTGCGAATCCCAGCTCGGAGCGGATGCGGGCGTGCCAGAACTCCGCGAGCGACTCGGTCAGCTGCATGACCAGGCCGTTGAGCTCGTAGTAGTCGCGGTAGCGGTCCTCAGCGAAGAGCTTCGCGGTCACCGAGTCGATGTGTGCACCGGCTGTCACCAGCTGCACCGGCATCACATCGACGTGCCCCGACGCGCGCGAGCGCACGAAGTCGGCGAGGCAGAGGTGCCGGTCGCGGCGCTGACGAGGGAAGTGGAAGCGCAGCCGATCGGTGCCGACGGGTTCGCCCGAACCGCCGTCGGGCGCCAGGAGTCCCGCCACCCCGAGCGCGCCCGTCGGGTCGTCGCCGTGGTGGAGCACGACGACGTCGTCACCGTCCGAGACGACCGGGAAGTACCCGTAGGCGACGGAGGCATCCAGCATCCCCTCGCCGAGGATCCGATCGAGCCAGTACCGCAACCGCGGGCGGCCCTCCTGCTCGACGAGCTGCTCGTACGAGAGGCCGTCCTCGCCGCGGCCGGGCTTGAGCCCCCACTGACCCATGAAGGTCGCACGTTCGTCGAGGAAGGCCGCGTAGTCGGCGAGCGCGATGCCGCGGACGATGCGCGTCCCCCAGAACGGCGGGGTGGGCACGAGATTGTCGGATGCCGCATCCGAGCGCGCCGGCATGGCCTCGGGCTCGGTCAGGGTGAGCTGAGACCCCGCGCGGTGGATGCGCTTCTTGAGCGCCGGGAGGCCGACCGAGTCGGGGGCGGCACCGCGCGCGATCTTCACGAGCGGCTCCATGAGCGTCAGCCCCTCGAACGCATCGCGTGCGTAGCGCACCTCGCCGTCGAACCGGCTCGCGAGGTCGTCTTCGACGTAGGCACGGGTGAGGGCGGCGCCGCCGAGGATCACCGGCCAGCGCTTGGCGAGCCCCCGCGACTGCAGCTCGTCGAGGTTCTCCTTCATCACGACTGTCGACTTCACCAACAGCCCCGACAGCCCGATGACGTCGGCGTCGTGCTCTTCTGCCGCGGCGATGATGTCGGCGATCGGCTGCTTGATGCCGAGGTTGATGACGTCGTAGCCGTTGTTGGTGAGGATGATGTCGACGAGGTTCTTGCCGATGTCGTGCACGTCGCCGCGGACGGTCGCCAGCACGATCCGCCCCTTGCCCGAGGCGTCCGCCCGCTCCATGTGCGGCTCGAGGAGGGCGACCGCGGTCTTCATCACCTCGGCGGACTGCAGCACGAACGGCAGCTGCATCTCGCCCGAGCCGAACCGCTCGCCCACGACCTTCATGCCCTCGAGGAGGTGGTCGTTGATGATCTGGAGCGCCGTGAGGCCACCCGCGCGCGCGAGGTCGAGGTCGGCCTCGAGCCCCTTCGCCTCGCCGTCGATGATGCGGCGCTCGAGGCGCTCGTTCACGGGCAGCGCGGCGAGCTCGGCAGCCCGCTGGTCCTTGAGCGCCGCACTGTCGACGCCGTCGAACAGGTCGAGCATCGCCGAGAGCGGGTCGTAGACCAGCGTGCCGTCGGCGTCGTACTCGCGGCGATCCCACACGAGATCGAGCGCGACTCTTCGGCGATCATCCGGCACCGAGGCCAGCGGCACGATCTTGGCGGCGTCGATGATGCCCGAGGTGAGGCCGGCTTCTGCCGCCTCGTGCAGGAAGACCGAGTTCAAGACGCTGCGGGCGGCCGGATTGAGACCGAACGACACATTCGAGACACCGAGGGTGGTCTGGATGCCGGGATACTTCGCCGAGATCTGCCGGATCGCCTCAATCGTCTCGATCGCGTCGCGGCGGGTCTCCTCCTGGCCGGTGGCGATCGGGAAGGTGAGGCAGTCGACGATGATGTCGGGCACCTTCATGCCCCACTCCCCCACGAGTGAGTCGACGAGCCGCGACGCGATGCGCACCTTGTCGTCGGCGGTGCGCGCCTGCCCCTGCTCGTCGATCGTGAGCGCGATGACGGCGGTGCCGTGCTCCTTCACCAGAGGCATGATGCGCCCGAAGCGGCTGGCTGCGGCATCCCCGTCCTCGTAGTTGACCGAGTTGACCACCGGGCGTCCGCCGATGAGCTCGAGCCCTGCTTGGATGACCGCCGGCTCGGTCGAGTCGATCACCAGCGGGAGGGTCGACGCGCTCGCGAAGCGCGAGACGACCTCGCGGATGTCGGCGACGCCGTCTCGGCCGACGTAGTCCACGCACACGTCGAGGAGGTGCGCGCCGACGCGGATCTGGTTGCGGGCGATCTCGACGCAGTCGTCCCAGCGCTCGTCGAGCATCGCCTCGCGGAACGCCTTCGACCCGTTCGCGTTCGTGCGCTCGCCGATCGCGAGGTAGGAGGCGTCCTGGTCGAACGGCACGTGCTGGTACAGGCTCGCGACGCCGGGGTCGGCGATCGGTGCGGTGCGCTTCGTCTCGCCTGCGGCTCGCTCAGCGACCGGCGTCTCGCCGGCTGCCGGACGCAGGCGCTCGACGACGGCGGCCATGTGCTCGGGCGTGGTGCCGCAGCATCCGCCCACGAGGCTCAGGCCGAACTCGCGCACGAACTGCTCGTGAGCGGTGGCGAGCTCCGCAGGGTTGAGCGGGTAGTGGGCACCGTCGGCGGTGAGCACCGGCAGCCCGGCGTTGGGCATGCAGGCCACCGGCACCGGCGAGTGCTTCGAGAGGTGGCGCAGATGCTCGCTCATCTCCATCGGCCCGGTCGCGCAGTTCAGGCCGATCGCGTCGACGCCGAGCGGCTCGAGCGCGGTGAGCGCCGCGCCGATCTCGCTTCCCATCAGCATGGTGCCCGTGGTCTCGACGGTCACCTCGACGAAGATGGGAAGGCGGATGCCGCGACGAACGATCGCCTGCTTGCAGCCGTTGACGGCGGCCTTGGTCTGCAGCAGGTCCTGCGAGGTCTCGACGAGGAACGCATCGGCGCCGCCGTCGATGAGGCCCTCAGCCTGCTCGGCGAAGGTCTGCTTGAGGTTGTCGTAGGTGGTGTGCCCGAGGCTCGGCAGCTTCGTGCCCGGCCCCATCGACCCCAGCACCCAGCGCATGCGGCCGTCGCGCTCCTCGGCCGCCTCGACCCGCTCGCGCGCGATGCGGGCCCCCGCCTCGGCGAGTTCGGCGATGCGGTGCTCGATGCCGTAGTCGCCGAGGTTCGACCAGTTCGCGCCGAAGGTGTTGGTCTCAACGGCGTCGATGCCGACGGCGAGGTACTCGTCGTGGATGTCGCCGATCATGTCGGGGCGACTGACGTTGAGGATCTCGTTGCAGCCCTCGAGCTGCTGATAGTCCTCGAGCGTCGGGTCGTGACGCTGCAGCATCGTTCCCATCGCACCGTCGGCGATGACGACGCGCGTGCGGAGCGCCTCGAGCAGGGCCTCGGCCCGCGCCGGTCGCGCGACCCCGTCGATGTCGAGGTCGAAACGGGGTGCTGCGGTGGGCGTGCTCACCTGGGCGATTCTATTCGCCGGCGCCGCCCCCGAGCCGCCCCATGACGCCGCCGTCGCTGCGGAAGCTCAGGCGTTCTTGGCGTCGCGCCAGCGCAGCCACGATCGCACGAGGTCGTAGTCGTAATCGGGACCCGGGAAGCCCAGCGTGAACACTCGCGTGCCGGCGGCGTAGAGGGCATCGGCGACGTCTTCGCCCCGGCGCTGCAGCTCGTTCGAGATGACGAGTCCGCCGGTGTCGCGGCCCTCCTTCTCGGCCCACCGCTCGATGACCTCGACCTTGTGCGCGACTTCCTCGGGGCGCACGAAGCTGTGCCAGATGTCGGCGTGACGGGCGACGAGCCGCAGCGTCTTCTGCTCGCCCTTGCCGCCGATCATCACCGGGATGCGGCGCGTCGGTGCCGGGTTGAGCGCCGACCAACGCGCCTCGATGCGAGCAAGGCCGTCGGCGAGGTCGTCGAGGCGGGACCCTGCGGTGCCGAATTCGTACCCGTACTCGTCGTAGTCGCGCTCGAACCAGCCCGATCCGGTGCCGAAGATGAACCGGCCCTCGCCGCCCCGCGCCGACATGTGGTCGATCGTGCGGGCCATGTCGGCCTGCAGGTCGGGGTTGCGGTAGCTGTTGCAGTTGACCAGTGCGCCGAACTCGACCCGCTCGGTCTGCTCGGCCCACGCGCCGAGCATCGTCCACGACTCGAAGTGCAGTCCGTCGGGGTCGCCCGAGAGCGGGTAGAAGTGATCCCAGTTGAAGAGGATGTCGACGCCGAGGTCTTCGAGCCGGGCGACGGCCTCGCGGATCTGCGGGTAGGTGACGTGCTGGGGCTGCAGCTGCACGCCGAGGCGCACCGGGGTGTCGAGAAGCATGGTGTCAGCCTACGAGCGCTGCGCAGCGATGGGCGCGTACGAGCCGAACTGCGTGCGGCATCCGTCGCGCGCGCCGACATCACCGCCGGTCGCGCACCGTCTTGATGATCACATCGATGATGTCCCACAGCGCGATCCCGGCGATCCCGAACCCGAAGACGACGTTCACGATCGCGGCGACCTCGGCGCCCTCGTCGCCGATCACCGCCGGGAAGAACTCCGGGTTCAGCAGCTGTCCCTGCGCGAGGAGGAAGAGGGCGGGCACGGCGAACGCGAGGGCGAGCAGGGTGTTGAACACGGCGAGCGCAGGCGTCCACCGGCCGACCAGGTAGACCACGACGGCGAGAGTCGCCTCGAACGCCATCAGGACGAAGAGTCCGGCGATCCACCACGGCCACAGGCCCGGGTTCAGGAACGGCAGGGGAGCGCCGGCGTCGGTGACGAAGGAGGGCACGAAGCCGATCGTGAGGTCCCAGATGATCGCACCCGCCGCGATGGCGAGGAAGACGAGCGAGGCGATCATGTCGCCGAAGCCGACGCCGCGCGGCCGCGGCTCGGGGAGGCTGTCCACGCTCCAGGTGCCGAACTCCGCTCGCGCGGCCCCGCTGCGTTCGACGATGACGAAGACGAGGGTCGTCCAGAAGCACAGGTGCACCCCGACGCTGAGGAGCGTCACCCAGAGCGTGCCCATGATCGCGCCGAAGCTCTCGCCCTCGAGGGTCTGAGCGAGCGCGACGCCGAAGGCGGCGGCGGGGAGCACGATCCACAGCAGCAGTTTCAGCAGGCGCCACCAGTCGAGGTAGTACTTCGGACCGATCAGGTGCAGCGGCCGGTCCGTGTAGCCGGCCGCGAGCTTGTCGGGGTCGCCGAGATCGGTGAGCACGGCACGTTCGGCCGCGTCCCGCGACTCGCCGTTGTCCACGCGCGCGTCGATCTGATCATCGATCGAGGCGCGCAGCTCGGCCGCGAGGTCGGCACGCTGGCTCTCAGGGACGGTCCGCATCGCGGCGTCCACGTAGCGGTCGGTGAATGTCGTGCTGGTCATGTCAGTCCTCCTGGGGAAGGGTCGCGATCGCAGCGGCGATCGCACGGAAGTCGTCGGTGAGGGCGGCGGCCAGGCGCGTGCCCGCGTCGCTCGTGCGGTAGAACTTGCGAGGCCGCGCCTCGTCGGTGTTCCACTCGCTCGTGAGGTGCCCCTGCTTCTCGAGCCGCCGCAGCAGCGGATACAGCGTGTTCGCATCGGTCGCGAAGCCGCGCACCTCGAGCTCTTCGAGCAGGCCGTAGCCGTAGCCCGGCTGCACGAGCAGGCGGAGGCACGCCAGCACCACCGTGCCGCGCCGCAGCTCCTGCAGGTGCGTGTCGAGGATCTCGGATTCGCTCATGGCTCACACTGTACTGTGTGGCACACACTATCGTCAATGACACATTGATATTGATTCGGCATCCCCCGAGTACCCGGGTGCCGAAAACCTGCTCCGTGACACGACACGCCGGGTTGCGGCATCCGTCGTCGGCGTGTCGACGGGACCGGGCAGGTTTTCGGCCCGGCAGGCACGGGAAGAGAGGGAAGACGGCAGGATGGGCTTGTGACCACTGAGGCGACGCTGCCCCCGCTCGACGAGATCCTTGCCACCGCCCGTGTGGTCGCGCTGCCGCTCGCGGCCCGCTTCCGCGGAGTCGAGGTGCGCGAGGCACTGCTCTTCGAAGGCCCCGAGGGCTGGACCGAGTTCTCCCCCTTCGTCGAGTACGACGACGCCGAGGCCGCGACCTGGCTCGCGGCGGCGATCGACTTCGGATGGATGCCGCAGCCCGCAGCCCGCCGAGACGCGATCGCGGTCAACGCCACGGTGCCCGCCGTGCCCGCCGCATCCGTCGCCGGGATCCTTGCCCGCTTCGACGGCTGCCGCACCGCGAAGGTCAAGGTCGCCGAGCCCGGTCAGCGCCTGTCCGACGACGTCGCGCGCGTGCGGGCCGTCCGCGAGGCGATGGGCGCCGAAGGCCGCATCCGCGTCGATGCGAACGGCGCCTGGAACGTCGACGAGGCCGAGCACGCGATCCACGCACTGGCCGAGTTCGACCTCGAGTACGCCGAGCAGCCGTGCGCGAGCGTCGACGAACTCGCCGAACTCCGCCGCCGCGTGAAGTACATGGGCATCCCGATCGCCGCCGACGAGAGCGTGCGCAAGGCCGCCGACCCTCTCGCGGTCGCTCGCGCGGGCGCCGCCGATCTGCTCGTGATCAAGGCCCAGCCACTCGGTGGCGTGCGCCGCGCGCTCGCGATCGTCGCCGAGGCCGGGCTGCCGGTCGTCGTCTCGAGCGCGCTCGACACCTCGGTCGGGCTCGCGATGGGGGCGGCGCTCGCGGCGGCGCTCCCCGATCTCGACTACGACTGCGGTCTCGGCACGGCGGCGCTGTTCACCGCCGACGTCGTCTCACCGCCGCTCGCACCGCACGGCGGCATGCTTCCGGTCGGTCGTGTGATCCCCGATGCCGCGCTGCTCGACGAGCACGCGGCCTCCGCAGAGCGTCGCGACTGGTGGCTCGCGAGGCTCGGCCGCTGCTGGGACGAGCTTTCTCGGCGCCTCTGAACGTCAGCCCGCGGAAGGCACGATGATCAGCTGCGCGACCCGGGCGAGCTCTTCGTTGGTGCGCAGGCACATCTGCTCGTAGTCGAGCCCCGCCATCACCGCGCGCACGGAAGCGCCCTCCCAGACCGTGAGCATGAGGCGGGCCGCGTCGACGGCGGCCAGTCGGAACGTCATGACGTTCGCCCGCGCGATGTCGTCGATGATGTGCGCGACCGACTGCAGCATCTCGTCCTCTTGCGCGAGATAGGCCGACGCGAGCGACGGCGTCCGCAGCGCGTGGATGCGGATCTCGCTCATGAGCAGCACGCCGAGGCGATCGTCGGCTGAGATGTCGAGCACGCCCTGCACGATCTCGAACGCGTTCGCGGGCCCCCCGGCGAACGCGCCGTCGCGCTCGAGGTCGACGACCCGCGTTCGGACGGCCTCGACGCGCTCGCGCGCGACGTTGCCGGCGAGTTCGAGGAACAGCTCGTCTTTGGTCTCGAAGTTCGAATAGAAAGCGCCACGCGTGAATCCGGCGCGTTCGCAGATCGCCTCGACGGATGCCGCGTCCAGCCCCACTTCGGCGAAGACGAGGGCCGCGGCATCCAGCAGCTTCTGGCGCGTGGCCTCGCGACGGGGCGATGTGACGGCGGCGTCTGTCATGGGCACTCTCCTCTTGCGCTCAGTCTCACACGTACTACTCAGTTTCGAGCGGGCAACCCGCCTTACGATACACTCATGTATCCGATACAGCGCTGTATCGACATGTCCTGTCACCCGTGAACCCGGAGGCGCTGTGTCCACCCTTCTCTATGCCCTGGGGCGCTGGTCTTACCGCCACCCGTGGCGGGTACTGGTCGGCTGGCTGCTGCTGCTGGTCGTCGCCCTCGGCTTCGCGATCCCGAACCTCGGCGGCACCGACAACTCGTTCTCGATCCCCGGCACAGAGGCGCAGGAGGGCATCGAGCTTCTCGACCGCAGCTTCCCGCAGGCCAGCGGCACCAGCGCTCAGCTGGTCATCGTCGCCGCAGACGGCGACACCGTCACGGCAGACCCGTATGCGACCGGCATCGACGACACCGTCGCCGAGCTCGAAGACCTCGACGGCGTCATCGCCGTCACCGACCCGTTCAACGAGATGGTCACGGGCCTCGTGTCGGACGACGAGTCCGCCGCCATCGTCCGCCTGCAGTTCGACGGACAGGCGACCGACGTCTCAGACGAGACCCTGACCCAGCTCGAGGGCGTCGCCGACGACCTGCGCGAGTCGCTTCCCGCGGGCTCGCAGGTCGCGATGGGCGGCGACCTCTTCTCGACCTCGGTTCCCGCTCTGTCGCTCATCGAGGCCGTCGGCGTGCTGATCGCGCTGTTCGTGCTGATCGTCACGTTCCGCTCGTTCGCCGTCTCGTGGTTCCCGCTCATCTCCGCCCTCATCGGCGTGGGCCTGGCGATCGCGCTCATCTTCATCGCGACGGCGTTCGTCTCGGTCTCGTCGACGACACCCATGCTCGCGATCATGCTGGGACTCGCCGTCGGCATCGACTACGCCCTCTTCATCGCGGCACGACATCAGGACCAGGTGCGTGTCGGCATGGAGCCGGAGGAGTCGGCCGCGCGCGCCACCGGCACCGCGGGCTCGGCCGTCGTCTTCGCCGGTGTCACGGTGCTCATCGCCCTCGTCGGCCTCGGCTTCGCCGGCATCCCGTTCCTCACCACGATGGGCATCGCCGCGGCCGTCGCCGTCGCGATCGCCGTCGTCGTCGCCGTCACGCTCACTCCCGCGCTCCTCGGCTTCGCGAAGGGCCGCGTCGTCGGGTGGGGCCACGGCAAGAAGAGGCGAGGGATGCCGCTCGGCCGTCGCCGCGCGACCGCCCAGGCGACCGCGACCGAGGAGGACGCAGAGGCACCGGAACCGGTCCCGACGACCCCCGCCGGCAAGAAGCAGAACCGCTGGGTCATGCTCGTCACGCGGCACCCGTGGGTCACGACGATCGTGGTCGTCCTCACCCTCGGCGTCATGGCGATCCCGGCTGCGAGCCTCACGCTCGCCCTCCCGAACGCCGGCGTTCAGCCTGAGACGAGCCAGGCGCGGCAGGCGTACGACTTGACCGCCGAGAATTTCGGACCAGGCTCGAACGGCCCCCTCATCATGACCGGCACGATCGTGACCTCGACCGATCCGCTGGGGCTCATGGCCGACCTCGCCGACGAGATCGAGCAGGTTCCGGGCGTCAAGGAGATCGCCCTCGCGACGCCCAACGAGACGGCCGACACGGGCCTCATCCAGATCGTGCCCGAGACCGCACCCGACGACCCGGCGACCGCCGATCTTGTCCGCGAACTGCGCGCGCTCGCGCCGGAACTGCTGGACGAGTACGGCGTCGACCTCAAGGTCACCGGCTTCACTGCAGTCGGCATCGACATCTCCGACCGCCTCGGCGCCGCCCTCGTGCCCTTCGGGATCTTCGTCGTGGGCCTGTCGCTCATCCTGCTCATGATCGTGTTCCGCTCGATCTGGGTGCCGATCACGGCCGCACTCGGCTATCTGCTGTCGGTCGCCGCGTCGTTCGGCGTGGTCGCCGCGGTGTTCGAGTGGGGCTGGCTCGCCGACCTCCTGCACGTCACGCGCACGGGTCCGGTCATCAGCTTCATGCCGATCATCCTCATGGGTGTGCTGTTCGGCCTCGCGATGGACTACCAGGTGTTCCTCGTCAGCCGCATGCGCGAGGACTACGTGCACGCTCGCCGAGCAACTGTCGGACATGCGACCCGCACCGACCGCGACCTCGCCGTCGGCGCCGTGCGCTCGGGGTTCACCGCCTCGGCGCGCGTCGTCACGGCCGCCGCCGTGATCATGTTCGCCGTGTTCGCCGCGTTCGTTCCCGAGGGCGATGCCTCGATCAAGCCGATCGCCCTGGGCCTCGCCGTCGGCATCGCGGTCGACGCCTTCCTCGTGCGGATGACGCTGGTTCCCGCGGTGATGGCGCTGCTCGGCGCGAAGGCCTGGTGGATGCCGCGCTGGCTCGAGCGGGCGCTTCCCCACTTCGACATCGAGGGCGAAGCCGTCGAGCGCGAAATCGCCCTCGCCGACTGGCCCGAGCCCGACACGACCGCCGACGTCGTCGGCGAGCGCGTCTCGGTGCACGCCGACACCGGCCGCACCACCGGCGACGTGGCACTCTTCGATGATGCGAGCTTCCGCGTCGAGCGGGGAGGCACGCTGCTCGTGAGCGGCGACCCGCGCGCCGCGCGCGCGTTCGCGCTCGCCGTCGCCGGGCGCCTCCAGCCGTCCGACGGACTGCTGCGCGTCGCCGGACACCTTCTTCCCGGTCGCGGCGCGTGGGTTCGCGCCCATGTGGGCCTCGCCCTCCTCGCCGACAGCGACGAGCCGGTGCGGGAGCTCAGGCGCGCGCTCAACGGGCGCACGAAGCTTGTCGTGATCGACGGCCTGGACACCCTCGATCGCGCCGGACGCGACCAGGCTGCGGCGCTGCTGCGCGACGCCGACGCCGCCCTGCGCGCTCGCGATGACGACCGAGTTCCACAGCTCACCGTCGTCGCCACCACCAAGACCGACGGCCCCGCCCTCGCCCTGCTCGCCGACGCGCACCGCCCCCAGGTGGCGTCGCTCGCGCTGCGCGCGGCAACGAGCCAGGCCGCACCGACCACCACCGCAGAGGTGCTCTCATGACACTCCCCATCGAGCGCTCGCGCTCCCGCCGCCCCGTCACCTGGCTCACCCTCATCGGCGTGCTGCTGCTGCCCGTCGTCATCGGCGGCATCCTCGTGGCGGCCCTGTACAACCCGGTGGAGCGACTGGACGGCCTCACGGCCGCCATCGTGAATGAGGACGAGCCCGTCACGATCGACGACCAGCTCGTCCCCCTCGGGCGCCAGCTCACCGCGGGCCTCGTCGAGGGCGCCGACGACCAGGCGAGCAACCTCACCTGGACGATCTCCAACGCCGACGACGCGGCCGCCGGGCTCGCCGACGGAACATACGCCGCGGTCGTCACGATCCCGGAGAACTTCTCGGCGGCGGCGACCTCGACGTTGCCCGGTGCGACGCCGGAGCAGGCGACCATCGAGGTGCAGACTCCCCCCGACAGCCTCATCGTCGACGACGCGATCACCGCCCAGGTGACCTCGACCGCGGCATCCATCATGGGCGACCAGCTCTCGACGGTGTACCTCGAGAACGTGTTCCTCGGCTTCACGACCCTCGGCGACCAGCTCGGAGAGGCGGCGACGGGCGCGACCCAGCTCGCGGACGGCGCGACGCAGGCGGCTGACGGCGCCGCGGCCCTCTCGGACGGGTTCCCGCAGATCTCGAGCGGTGCGACCGGCCTCGCATCCGGGGCCGGAGAGCTGCAGTCGGGGCTCGGCACGATCGCCGAAAAGACGCGGGAAGCGGCAGCCGGCGCCTCGCAGCTGGCCGCCGGCGTCAACGGCGGCGCGGCGACCCTCGAGGCCGAGGGCCTCGTGCCCGCGCAGGTGTCAGGCGTCGCGACGACGACGAAGGATGCCGCCGCCGGCACGGCACAGGCCACAGCCGGCGTGCTTGCGCTCGCTCAGCAGTGCGTGGCCAGCGGCGCGGACGCGACCTATTGCGAGACCCTTGCCAAGGCAGCGGCGACAGCCGACGGCGCGGCGTCGGGCACCGCGCAGGCCGCAGCCGGCACCGTCACCGCCCTCGAGGCGTTCGACACCGCTGCCACGGCCGAACTCGCCGGGCAGTTCCGCACGATCGGCACCAGCGTCGCCGCGCTCGGCGGCGGACTGACCCAGCTCGCCGGCGGCATCGACCAGAGCGCGACGGGCGCGGGTGCCCTCTCGTCGGGCGCGTCCCAGCTCGCGGGCGGCATCGACCAGGCGGGCTCGGGTGCGTCGTCGCTCGCCGACGGCGTCGCTGAGCTCGCCGAGGGCACGTCCACCCTCGCCGACGGGCTCGATGAGGCATCCACCGCGATCCCCACCTACACCGAGGCCGAGGCGACGAGTCTCGCCGAGGTCGTGGCCGATCCCGTCGCCGCCGAGGGCGTCGGGACGTCGCTCTTCGGGGCATCGGCCATCCCGCTGCTGGCGATGCTCGCACTGTGGTTCGGCGGACTCGGCACCTTCGTGGCACTGCAGGCGGTGTCGCGCCGCGCACTGTCGGCGCGTGAGACGTCCGCGGCTCTCGCGCTGCGAGGCTTCGCGCCGGCCGCCGTGCTCGGTGCCGCCCAAGGCGTGCTCGTCGCCGGCGTCGTCCAGCTCGCCGCGTCGTATGACTGGGCGGACTGGTCGGTGTTCGCCGCGGTATGCGTCGCGGCCGGCATCGCCTTCGCTGCAGTGAACCAGGCGCTCGTCGCCGTCTTCGGCGGCGCGGGTCGCTGGATCGCCGCGCTCATCGGCGTGCTCGCCGTGGCCACCGGGGTCGTCTCGACCGTGCCGGGCGCCCTGTCGGGGCTCGCGGCCCTCATGCCGACGGCGCCCGCGTACAACGGCATGGTCGCCGCCCTCACCTCGACCGCGGGCGTCGGCGCGGCCTTCGCCGGCCTCGTGGTCTGGACGGTCCTCGCCTTCGTGGCGACGGTCCTCGCCGTGGCGCGGCGGCGCACGACATCGGCACGCGCGCTGCTGAAGGCGGCTCCCGCGCCGGCCTAGACGCCGTTCGCAACGACAAAGCCGCCGTGCCGCACCGTACGTGGGGGGTGCGACACGACGGCAGTCGTCGTCATGGGGATTCGGGGCACAAGGTAGACCCGTCCAGGAGCGCCGTCAAGGGCGTCTGCCGAATACCGGTCAGCTGAGGCCGGAGTACGCGTGCAGGCCCTTGAAGAACATGTTCACGATGGTGAAGTTGAACAGCACCGCGGTGAAGCCGATGATCGACAGCCACGCCGAGCGGGATCCGCGCCAGCCGCGCGTGGCCCGCGCGTGGATGTATCCGGCGTAGAGCACCCAGATCACGAACGTCCAGACTTCCTTCGTGTCGAAGCCCCAGTATCGGCCCCACGCGTCGTTCGCCCAGATGGATCCTGCGATCAGCGTGAAGGTCCAGAAGATGAACCCGAGGATCGCGAAGCGGTACGCGAGCGACTCGAGGGCCTCCGAACTCGGGAGGGTACGCAGGAACCCTGGGCCCGTCTTCACCGGGGTCGAGACGACGGAGTCGGATGCCGCGGCGGCAGCCACCTTGTGCTCGCGGCGCCCTTGCATCAACTGCACGACCGAGAGCCCGAAGGCGATCGCGAAGAGCGCGGTCGCGAGCGAGGCGACGAAGACGTGGATCACGAGCCACACGGACTTCAACGGATCCATCAGCGGCACGATCTCGACGTAGAGCCCGCCGAGCATCACTCCGCCCAGGAGCACCACCACGAGGCCGGTGATGAACGTCCCGAGGAACCGCAGGTCGTAGCGCAGCAGCACGATGAGGTACACCGCGATGATGAGCATCGTGCCGGTGAGTGCGAACTCGTACATGTTCGACCACGGCACGCGCCCTGCGGCGATGCCGCGCGTGACGTCGGCGCCGACGTGGAAGAGGAAGCCGAGCACCGTGAGCGAGGTGCCGATGCGGGCCCAGATGTGCCGCGATCGGCGTGCGGGCGACGCGTTCAGCGCAGCATCGGCGACCCGCTCCTCGGCGCGGAGAATGTCCATCGCCGAGGCGCCGGGTGCGGCATCCGCTCCCCCGCCCGCAGCCTGTGAGCGCGCGCCCGCGACGACGAGTTCGCGTTCGCGCCCCTTCGCGTCCTGCGCATCGACGGCGAGCGCCGATCGGCGGGCGAGGTCGATCGCATAGGCGATGAAGGCGAGGGCATAGACGGCGATCGCCGTCCACACCATGAGCACCGAGACCGAATCGAGCGTGAGCAGGGCAGAGTCGGGCATGGGTGCCATTCTACGCGCGGGTCGAGGGTGCTCCGAGGGCGTCGCCGTGGCGCTGGGCGAGCTGGGCGACCGCGGCATCGAGCGTCGGATCCTCGCCGCGCGCCAGACCGGCGTACTCGATGTGGAGGCTCTGCCCCTCGGGCCGCACCTTCACCCACAGGCGTCGGCGCGGCACGAAGAGCCCGGCGAGCAGGCCCGCGAACGCGAGGAGCGCGAAGACCAGCACCCACGTGGCTGCGGCATCGCGGTGGATCGACAGCGAGACGTAGCGCTTGACCGAGCCCTCGTACCCCTCGGCGCCCTCGGGCGCGTCGTTCTCGAAGGTGATCGTGCCGAGGCCGTCGGGAAGGTCTGCGGTCTCGCCCGGGGCGAGCTCGATCGACGGGACGTCGGTCTCACCGCCGGTGAGTCGGGTCATGTCGGCCGTGTCGAGCGTATACACCGAGCGCGGGACGCCGTCGTTGATGCCGAGGTCGCCCGAGAAGACGTTGAGCGAGAGCACGGGGTTCACCAGCGCCGGGTACGCCGAGGTGAACGCACCCGACTGGAGAGGAACCTGCGTGGGATAGAAGAACCCGACGAGACCGAGCTGCTCGGCGAGGCCGTCGGGAACCTTGACGACGCCGAGCGAGGTCATGTTCGTGTCCTGCGGCAGGAACGGCACCGATTCCGAGAAGACGACGTCGCCGTCCGCATCGCGGATCGTCATGGTCGGGGCGTAGCCGTTGCCCATGAGGTAGATGCGGTCGCCGGCCATCTCGAGCGGATGATTCACCCGCACCTCGCCGGCGCCGGGCGCCTCACCGGCGTGCTGGGTCGTCAGGTGCGCGACGAAGTCGCCCGCCTGCCCGGCGCCCTGCTCCCCGACCGGCTGGTACGTCACCGAGAACTCGTCGAGCGTGAGCGAGTAGGGCTCGAGCGCCTCTTCGTCGACGAAGCGCCCCGGGTTGAACGACGTGTAGTCCAGCAGCGTGTTGACGAACGTGCGGCCCTCGATGATGACCGTCTGCCCCGTGTAGGTGAAGCCGCCACCGAGACCGACCGCGAGGAGTACGCCCACGAGCGCGGCGTGGAAGACGAGGTTCCCGGTCTCACGCAGGTAGCCGCGCTCGGCCGACACGCTCAGCGCGGCGCCCGTGTCATAGCGCTCGACGCGGTAGCCGGCCTTGCGCAGCTGGAAGGCGGCGAGTTCCACCGCGCCGGAGGCCGCGGTCGCGGCATCCGTCTCGCCGGTGATCTCGACGCTCGTCGCCCGATGCGCATCGAGGCGCGACAGCCGCGCCGGGGTTCGCGGCGGACGCGCGCGCAGGGCCTTGTAGTGGTGCTTCGTGCGCGGGATCACGCACCCGATGAGCGAGATGAACAGCAGCAGGTAGATGGCCGAGAACCACGGCGACGCATAGACGTCGAACATGCTGAACCCGTCGAGGATCGGCGCGAGATCGGGGTTGTCGATGAAGTACTGCGTCACGCCGTTCGGGTCGGCGCCGCGCTGCGGCACGAGCGAGCCCGGCACCGCGGCGATGGCGAGCAGCAGCAGCAGGACCAGAGCGGTGCGCATCGAGGTGAGCTGACGCCACCCCCACCGCAGCCAGCCCACGAAGCCGAGGGCGGGCTGGGTGATCTCGCCGGCGTCGGCGACCGCGTCTGCGTGGTCGGCCGGGCGCAGCGGATCGCCGTCAGAACGGGAGCGGGACACTGGCGAACACCCCCTGCAGCTGAGCCATGATGCGGGTCCAGACGCCGGTCACCATGAGTACTCCGAGCACGATCAGCAGGAGACCGCCGATGAGGTTGACGACGCGGATGTGCCGGCGCACGAACGACACCGAGCGCGTCGCCCAGCCGAAGCCGAGGGTGAGGAGGATGAACGGGATGCCGAGGCCCAGCGAGTACGCGAGACCCAGGGTCGCGGCGCGGGCGGCCGAGCCGGAGTCGAACGCCATCGTGAGGATCACCGCGAGGGTCGGCCCGATGCAGGGCGCCCAGCCGATGCCGAGAGCGATTCCGAGGAGCGGTGCCCCGACGAGGCCGAGGTTGCCGCGCACCTGCGGGCGCGCGATGCGCTGCGCGAGGCCGAACACGCCGATGAAGACGAGGCCCATCGCGATGATCACGACGCCGAGGATGCGGGTGATCAGGTCTGCATACTCGATGAAGAACTGGCCGAGCGTCCCGCCGAGCATCGCGACGCTCACGAACACCAGCGTGAAGCCGGCGATGAAGAGCACGACGCCCAGCAGCAGACGCCCGCGGGTCGGTGCCGCCTCCGCGACATCGGTCGGCGCGGGCGCGGCGGCCCGAGCGGAGTCGGTGATCGCAGCGTCCTGCGCGGACGGCGCTGTTCTCCGGCTCTCGGGGCGTGCCGTCACGGCCCCGCCGATGAATCCGAGGTAGCCGGGGACGAGCGGCAGCACGCACGGCGACAGGAACGAGATCAGGCCCGCGAGGATCGCGATCGGGATCGCGACGAACAGCGAGCCGTCGGCGACGAGCTCCGTCAAACTCACGAGGCCTCCAGCGCGTCGTCGACGATCGTCTCGAGGATCGATTCGTACTCGTCGGTGATGACGCCGATGATGCGGGCCGCGACCCGCCCGTCCTTGTCGAGGACGAGCGTGACCGGCACCGCGTTCAGCGGAGTCTCCCCGGCGAAGGCCAGCTTGATCGAGCCGTCTTCGGTGGCGAGCGCGCTCGGGTATTCGATGTCGTAGGTCTCGGCGAAGGCGCGCGACTGGTCGGCGCCGTCGAAGAGGTTCACGCCGAGGAACGACACGTCCTCACCCTCGTACGACGCCGACATCGCCGCGAGTTCCGGGGCTTCGACGCGGCACGGCGCGCAGGCTGCGTACCAGAAGTTCACGACCAGCACGTCGCCGCGGTAGTCCTCGCTCGTCGCGGTGCCGCCGGTGTCGAGCACGGCTTCGAACTCGATCGGCTCGGTGCGCTCGTCCTCGGGGATCTCCACGACCCGGAACCCGTCGGCTGCGATGAAGCCCTTGTTGTCTCCGGCGCGGTACTGCTCGGCGAGAGGGTCGTTCGAGCATGCGGCGAGACCTACGGCCAGCACGACGGCGACGAGGGCGGATGCCGCGCGGCGCAGGCCGGCGCGGGGCGGGAGAGGCGTCATACGGCGCCCACATCCACGGCGCCCGAGAGGCCCGCAGGCTCGGCGTACGAGACCTCGGTCCACTTCCCGTCGACCATCTCGAAGCTCGTGACACTCGACAGCGCGCAACGGCGTTCGCGCGGATCGTGCCGCAGCGGCTCGCCCGCCACGGCCAGGTGCGTGATCCAGATCGGCAGCTGGTGCGACACGATGACGACGTCGCCGGACTCGGCGGCATTCCACGCCTCGGTCATCGCGGCGTTCATGCGACCGACCACGTCGAGGTACGGCTCGCCCCAGCTGGGCAGTGCGGGCTTGCGCAGGTGCCGCCAGTTCCAGGGATTCAGGAGCGCCCGCACCATCCGCCGACCCTCGAAGACGTTGGTCGGCTCGATGACCCGCTCATCGATCACGGGCTCGATGCCGAAGATCTCGGTGAACGGCTCGGCCGATTCGCGCGTGCGCTGCAGCGGCGAAGAGATCAGTGCGCTGACAGGCCGCGCGAGCGACTGCACGTACTCCGCCGCCTGTCGCGTCATACGACGGCCGTCGACACTCAGACCGAAGCCGGGAAGCCGGCCGTAGAGCACGCGGCCGGGATTGTGGACCTCCCCGTGACGCACGAGATGGAGGCGGTCGGCAGGCACCCGAACAGTCTACGGTGGCCGGATCTGTGGGGCGGCTGAGCGTCAGTCGGCGGAGCTCGAGACGAGCTCCGGCTCGTCGGCCGGGTCTGAGGGGTCGGCCGACCGCGCACGGGAAGCGGCGATGAGCGAGCGCGTGCGCGCGAAGACGAACCAGGCACCCGCGATCAGCACGGCCGCGATCACGGCGTACTGCAGCACATCGACGTACTGCTCCACCACGTGCCACGACTCGCCCAGCAGGAACCCGGCCATCACGAACACCGTGTTCCAGATGAGGCTGCCCGCCGCCGTGAGGAGGGCGAACCGCCACACCGGCATGCGGGTGACGCCCGCCGGAATCGAGATGAGACTGCGGAAGATCGGGATCATGCGCCCGAAGAACACCGCCTTGCCGCCGTGCCGGTGGAACCAGCCGACCGTGCGGTCGATGTCTTCGGGGTGCAGCAGCGGCACGCGCGCGGCGATGCGCCGCAGGCGCTCGACCCCGAGCCACGCGCCGAGACCGTAAAGCAGGAATGCTCCGATGATGGATCCCGCGGTGGTCCACGCGAGCGCCTCGACGAGTGTGAACGAGCCGGTGCTGGCGGCGAGCCCCGCCATCGGCAGGACGACTTCGCTCGGCAACGGCGGGAACAGGTTCTCCAGTGCGATCGCGATGCCGGCGCCGGCGGGGCCGATCACATCCATGAGCGAGACGGACCAGTCGAGGATCGCGCTCAGCCACGAGCCGTCGGTGGTGGGGGAAGCGGTCATCGGGTGTCGACTCCTGTGAACGGGAAGGGCGCTCGGTGATCGGATGCCGCCACCCGGATGGGCACGACATCTCCCACGTTAGGCGAGCCAGATGAACCCTTCCTGGGTGCTGACACCCGGAACCGGATCGGGTTGGGGGATGCCGCGGCGTCGCAGCATCCGCCCCCACGTAGACTGGTCCCTCGTGAGTGAACGCGTTCTGGTATCCCAGCTGAAGTCCCTCGAAGACGGCCCCGTCTCGGTGTCCGGGTGGGTCGAGACCGTCCGAGACCAGAAGAAGGTCCAGTTCGTCATCCTGCGCGACGAGACCGGCGCCGTGCAGCTGGTGAACCCCGCAACGCGTCCGCCGGCCGAAGGCGCCGAGGTCACCGAACCGCAGGACGCCGACGCCCTCGCGCTCACCGAGACCATCTCGGCGCTCGCCACCGGCACGTTCCTGACCGTGCGCGGCGCGCTCAAGCACGACGAGCGTGTGAAGCTCGGCGGCGTCGAGATCAAGATCGGCTCGCTCGAGATCGCCGCCGCAGCGAACCCCGAGACTCCCATCGCAGCCGACTCGAGCCCCGACAAGCGCATGGACTGGCGCTTCCTCGACCTCCGTCAGCGCCGCAACAACCTGATCTTCCGCGTGCAGACGACCTTCGAGCACGCGCTTCGCACCTACTGGATCGAGCGCGACTACATCGAGGTGCACTCACCGAAGCTCATGGCGAGCCCGTCGGAGTCCAACGCCGAGCTCTTCGCGCTCGAGTACTTCAACGACCAGACGGCTTACCTCGCGCAGTCGCCGCAGTTCTTCAAGCAGATGGCGCAGTCGGCCGGCTTCGGCAAGATCTTCGAGATCGCCCCCGCGTTCCGCGCCGACCCCTCGTTCACCTCCCGGCACGCGACCGAGTTCACCTCGATCGACGCCGAGATCAGCTGGGTCGACTCGCACGAAGACGTGGCGCGCATGCAGGAGGAGCTGCTGCAGTTCGCGTTCCAGGCCGTCGCCGACAAGCACGGCGCCGAAGTGCAGGAACTGTTCGGCGTCGAGGTGCAGGTGCCGGCGGTGCCGTTCCCGCGCATCCCGCTCGCCGAGGCGCTCGAGATCGTGAAGGCCCGCGGCTACGAGGTGCCGCGCACCGATGGTGACCTCGACCCCGAGGGCGAGCGCCAGATCGCGGCGCACGTGCTCGAGACCTACGGTCACCAGTTCGTCTTCATCACGGACTACCACCCCGAGATCCGCGCTTTCTACCACATGCGCGACGAGGAGACCGGGCTCACCAAGAGCTACGACCTGCTCTTCAACGGGGTCGAGATCACGACGGGCGCACAGCGCGAGCACCGCGTCGACGTGCTGATCGAGCAGGCCAAGGAGAAGGGGCTCGACCCCGCGCACCTCGACTTCTACCTGGACTTCTTCCGCTTCGGCGCCCCGCCGCACGGCGGGTTCGGCATGGGCCTCGCGCGCGTGCTGATGCTGCTGCTCGGCGAGTCGTCGATCCGCGAGGTCACTTTTCTTTTCAGAGGCCCCACGCGCCTCGCCCCCTGACGCCGCCAGACTTCAGAGATGCACGCTCCGGCGGCCCCGCGGCTACATCTGTGAAGTCTCGCGGGCGTGCGGAACGGATGCCGGTGGGCCTCAGTGCGCGGCGGCCTCGAGGGCGGCGCGCAGACGGTCGGGCGACACGCGCCAGTGCCCGTGCAGGGCGCCGTCGATGAGCACGACCGGGATCTTCTCCCACCACACCGCGTAGAGCGCGGGATCGTCGGCGATCGAGAGCTCCTCGACCGCGACGGCATCTTCAGGGAGGTCGGCGACCACCGTCTCGACGACCTCGCGAGCGACGTCGCACAGGTGGCAGTCGGGCTTGCCGATGAGGGTGAGGGTCGTCACGACGACAGCCTAAGACGGCAGCGGATGCCGCGGCTCATCGCTCGATCGGGTACCCCGCCGCGATCCATTCGTCGGTACCGCCCTCGACGTTCGTCGCGTCGTATCCGCGCGCAGTGAGAACCTCGACGACACGGCCGGAACGGCCCCCCACCTTGCAGATCACGTCGAACGGGCCGTCCGGGAGTTCGTCCAGGTGCTCGCCGATGGTCGACATCGGCAGGTTGACGGCACCGGGGACGCGCCCCGACTCGAACTCGTAGGTCTCGCGCACGTCGATCAGCGGGCGATCGGTGCCGGCCTTGAGCGCGTGGACGTCGATGGACTGCATCGCGGTCTGCTCCTTCGTGATCTCTCGGGGAAAGACACGAAGCGCCCGTCCCAGAGGACAGGCGCTTGGTGTCGGTGCCGCTTTACTTCTTGTTGCGGCGCTGGTGGCGAGTCTTGCGAAGCAGCTTGCGGTGCTTCTTCTTCGCCATGCGCTTGCGGCGCTTCTTGATGACTGAACCCACGGAAAACCTCACAATGTCGGGGTCTGGGCGCAACTCGTGTGCGCCCGGGATCGGGCAGATGCGTAAAAATGCCTCGGGACAGTCTAGCCGACGTCGGCGATAGGCCGTTGCAGGGCGTCGGTGACCGCGGATTCGGGCACACGATAGCTGCGACCGAAGCGCACGGCGGGGAGTTCTCCGGAGTGCACGAGCCGATAGACCGTCATCTTCGAGACGCGCATGAGCTCGGCGACCTCGGCGACGGTGAGGAAGCGCACGTCAGGCAGCTCCGCCATGTCATCCCCTTCCCCAGAAGTGCTGAGCACACTCTAGGGGCATGCGGCAACGCGTGTAAACCGGTGTGGCTGATGTGACCCGTGGGGCCTATGCGCTCTCAGCCCGGCGGACGCTGCCGTGCACGACGCTCGCGCGCTTCGCGCGCCGCCTGACGCTCGACCTTGCGCGCATCCCGCAGCGCCTTCTCGGCATCCCGCACGGCCTTGCGCGCCTCACGGAACTTCTTGTCGTCGGCGATGTCGGCGTCGTCCCTGCCGTGCCACGGCCGCGGCTCGTCGGCACGGCCTGCGGCGAGCGCCGCGAGATACGTCTCGACGCCGTCGAGGCTGCGCGCGACCCCGAACGCGAAGGGGTCGGACTCGTCGAGGAAGACGCCCGCGTCGATCGCTGCGCGGAGGTCGGGGAACTCGTCCCCCGAGATCAGGTGACGGTAGAGCGCGTCCTCGCGCAGCGTGATGTCGGCGTCGCTCTCGCTGTGCTCGCGCGCCACTCGCGCGTACCCGGCGAGCACCGTCCCGGTCCAGCGGGCGTGGCCGGTCACCAGAAGGATCACGGCCAGGCGGTCGTTGTGCGAGAGCGGGGTGTCGGCGAGAGCGGCGAGGCCGGCATCCATCCACGCGGCGCTGTTCGGCGTCGCGGGCGACCCGCTGATGGGCACATCGAGGACCCACGGGTGCCGCAGGTACTGCTGCACCTGTTCGCCGTACAGCGCCTCGAGACGCTCACGCCAACTGCCCACGTGCATACCCTCGGACGGCAGACCGGTCGCCTCTTCCTGCATGAGCAGCACGAGGTCGTCCTTCGCGGTCACGTAGCGGTACAGCGACATCGGAGTGAAGCCGAGGCGAGCGGCCACCGCGGCCATCGACACGGCACCGAGTCCCTCGGCATCGGCGATCTCGACCGCCGCATCGACGATGCGCTCGACGCTCATCTCGCGCTTCGGCCCGCGCTGCGGGTCGGCGGCGATGCCCCACGCGAGCGCCACGCCCCGCGGCAGGTCGGGCTCGACAGCATCGGTCATCGCGCCAGTCTAGGACTGTTTACCGCGTAAACAGTGTGTTACCATCATAAACAGTTTCAGTCGTATACAGAATCTGGAGGATCGCCATGTCCGATCGCCCTGCCCCCGCCATCGAGATCCGGGGACTCTGCAAGACCCTGGGCGGCCACAGCGTGCTGGACGGTCTCGACCTTTCGGTGGAACGCGGAGAGGTCTTCGCTCTTCTCGGACCCAACGGCGCCGGCAAGACGACGACCATCAATGTGCTCACGACCCTCGTGCGGCCCGACTCGGGCAGTGTGTCGGTCGCCGGCGTCGATGTGGTGACGGACCCCGCCTCGGCCAAGCGCCGCATCAGCCTCACCGGCCAGTCGGCCGCCGTCGACGATGTGCTCACCGGCACCGAGAACCTCGTCATGATGGCGAGGCTCTCGGGCCTGTCTCGACGCGCGGCGCGGCTGCGAGCGAACGAGCTCTTGGATCGCTTCGCATTGACGGATGCCGCGACCCGGCGCGTCGGCACCTACTCCGGCGGCATGCGCCGGCGCCTCGACCTCGCGCTGAGCTTCGTGGTGACCCCCGAGGTGCTGTTCCTCGACGAGCCCACCACGGGGCTCGACACCCGCAGCCGCCGCGAGCTCTGGGATGTGATCCGCTCGCTCGCGGCAGCAGGGACGACGGTGTTCCTCACGACCCAGTACCTCGAAGAGGCCGACCAGCTCGCCGACCGCATCGCCGTCCTGCACGGTGGCCGCATCGTGGCGACCGGCACCCCGGCCGAGCTCAAGGCCCGCGTCGGCGGCGACACCGTCGAGCTCCACGACATGCGCGGCGACCTCGTCCGCGAAGAGCCCACCGACGGAACGGTGTCGGGCCTCCGGCGCGCCCTCGACGTGCTCGACGAATCCGGCGCCGAAGGCATCGTCACCCTGCGGCGGCCGTCGCTGGACGACGTCTTCCTCGCCCTCACCTCGTCAGACCCCCGCCCTGCCGACACGCGGGGCGCGGCATCCCTCCAGGAGATCGCATGACCACGCTCACCGCGCCCGCACCCCGCCCCCGCATCTCGGGGCTCACCGCCGAGGCCGTCTTCGTCGGACGGAGCCTGCGGCACTCCCTCCGCGACGGCGAATCGCTCCTCATGGCGATCCTGCTGCCGGTGATGCTCATGCTGGTGTTCACGTTCGTCTTCGGCGGCGCGCTCGACCCGTCGGGCGGCTACGTCGACTACGTCGTCCCGGGCATCATCCTCACGTGCGCAGGCTTCGGCGCCGCCTCGACGGCGGTGTACGTCGCCACCGACATGAAGGCCGGCATCATCGACCGGTTCCGCACGATGCCGCTGCGCGCAAGTGCCGTGCTCACCGGGCATGTCGTGGCGAGCCTGCTGCGCAACCTGCTGGCGACCGGTGTCGTCATCGGCGTCGCACTGCTCGTGGGCTTCCGCCCCACCGCCGACCTCGGGGGGTGGCTCGGCGCGATCGGAATGATCGCCGCGTGGATCCTCGCGATCACGTACCTGTTCGCCGCGATCGGACTCGCCTCGGGGAGCCCCGAGGCCGCGAACGGCTACGGGTTCATCATCCTGTTCCTCCCCTACCTCTCGAGCGCCTTCGTGCCGGTCTCGACGATGCCGGAGTGGCTGCAGTGGGTTGCCGACCACCAGCCGGTGACGCCGATCATCGAGACGATCCGCGGGCTCCTCATGGGCACGCCGATGGACGGCGCGCCGTGGTGGGCGCTCGGCTGGTGCGCCGCGATCCTCGTCATCTCGTATGCGTGGGGCGCGTGGCTCTTCCGCCGCAGCGGCCGCCGCTGAAGCGACGCCGGGGTTCGGCTCAGCGCCCGGGCAGCTTCTTGAGCGCGTTCTCGAGCGCGTGCTTGGCCGAGGCTGCGGCGCGTCCGACCACCTCGGCGGCGTGCGCGGCCTGCTCGGGGAGCATCGAGACGCCGACGAGGTCGGCGTCGGCATCCTCGCCGAGGAATGGGACCAGCCAGTCGTCGACCTCGTCGAGGGGTGCCGACGAGAGGCTGTAGTAGCGGTGCTGCCCCTCTTCACGGACCGTCACGAGGTGCGCTTCGCGCAGCACCTTCAGGTGCTTGGACACCGTCGGCTGGCTCGCACCGAGCTCGTGGACGATATGCGAGACGCTCGTCCCTCGTTCACCGGCGGTCGCGCGATCGAGAAGGATGCGCAGGATGTCGCGACGCGTGCCGTCCGCGATCACGTCGAAGATGTCCGCCATGTGCTCAGATTAGTCGTGCGGATCCCGGAGTACCATGACGGGAGTCTCGAGTCGAAGGGGGCGACGCATGGCGACTGACCCTGCAGGGTCTCTCGCGCGACGCGCTCGGTCGGCGCTCAAGTCCTGGTGGGACGTCCTGCGAAACCTGACGACATCCTCGCCCGCCCGCTTCGCGGTCATCGTCTTCGTCTCGCTGATCCTCCTGTTCACCGCGCTGCTGTCGCTGCCGGCGGCAGCCACCGACGGCCGTCGCCTGCCGCTGGCCGATGCCCTCTTCACCGCCGTCTCGACGATCTGCGTCACCGGCCTCTCGACCGTCGACATCGCCTCGACGTTCTCGCCGCTCGGCAAGACCATCATCTTCGTCGGCGTCAACATCGGCGGAATGGGCGTGCTGACCCTCGCCTCGATCCTCGGCCTCGTCATCTCGAAGCGACTGGGCCTGCGCGCGAAGCTCATCGCGGCGAGCGACACGAACCCGCTGCGCTCGCACGGCGGACCGGTCAACGAGGGCCAGACCGTGCGCCTCGGCGAGGTCGGCCAGCTGCTGCGCACCGTGGCCCTCTCGACCCTCCTCATCGAGGGCGTGGTCGCGGTGGCCCTGTATCCCCTGCTGGTGATGGCCGAGATCCGTCCCCTCGAAGCCCTGTGGGAGGCGCCGTTCTACGCAGCGATGTCGTTCACCAACACCGGCTTCACCCCGAATCCCGGCGGTCTCGAGCCGTTCGCCGACGACTACCTGCTGCTGACGGTGCTGATGGTCTCGGTCTTCCTCGGCAGCATCGGCTTCCCGGTCATCTATGCGCTGTGGAAGCACCTCTGGCACGTGCGCCGCTGGACGCTGCACACCAAGCTCACCCTCATCACCACCATCGCGCTGTTCTTCGCCGGCGCCGCGGCGTTCTTGATCCTGGAGTACAACAACCCCAAGACCTTCGGATCCATGGATGCGTGGGACACCACGTTCCAGGCCTTCTTCCTCTCGGCGATGACGCGCTCCGGCGGCTTCAGCGTGGTCGATGTGGGCGAGCTCTACGGCTCGTCGCTCGTGGTCGGATCGATGCTCATGTTCGTGGGCGGCGGTTCGGCATCCACCGCTGGTGGCATCAAGGTGACGACCCTCGCGGTGCTCGCCCTCGCCGTCATCTCCGAGGCGAAGGGCCGTCAGTCCGTCGAAGCCTTCGGCCGCCGGATCCCGAGCGACGTTCAGCGCGTCGCGCTGTCGGTCGTCGCGTGGGGCGCGACGATCGTGGCGCTGTCGACGATCGTGATCGCCCAGATGAGCCAGGCGCCCGTCTCGGACGTGCTCTTCGACGTGATCTCGGCGTTCGGCACGGTGGGCCTGTCGACCGGCCTCACTGCGGAACTGGCCGACCCCGCCGTCTACGTCATGGCGCTGACGATCTTCATGGGCCGCATTGGTACAGTGACACTCGCCGCGGCCGTGGCCGCGACATCCCGTTCGCAGCTCTACTCGCTGCCCGTGGAAAGGCCGATCGTTGGTTGAACGGATCCGGAGCGACGCTCCCGTCCTCGTGATCGGGCTCGGGCGCTTCGGCGCGGCGTGCGCGGGTGAACTCGACCGCCTCGAGCGCGAGGTGCTCGCGATCGACGAGAGCCTGGACCTCGTCCAGAAGTGGTCAGAGCGTGTGACCCACACGGTGCAGGCCGACGCGAAGAACATCGACGCACTCAAGCAGGTCGGCGCGCAGGACTTCCAGGTCGCCGTCGTGGCGGTCGGCTCGTCGATCGAGGCGTCGGTGCTCATCACCGCGAACCTCGTCGACCTCAAGGTTCCCCAGATCTGGGCGAAGGCCGTGTCGCAGTCGCACGGCAAGATCCTCGCGCGGGTCGGCGCGAACCACGTGATCTACCCCGAGCGCGAGGCCGGCGAGCGCGTGGCGCACCTCGTGAGCGGACGGATGCTGGACTTCATCCGCTTCGACGACGACTTCGTCCTCGCCAAGATGTACCCGCCGAAGTTCATCCGCGGAGTCGGCCTGAACGAATCGGGCGTCCGTACGAAGTACAACGTGACGGTGGTCGGGGTGAAGAGCCCGGGGAAGCCCTTCCGCTACGCCGAAGCCAACACGATCGTCACCAACCACGACCTGATCATCGTGTCGGGAACGAACTCCGACATCGAGCGCTTCGCGGCCCTCGACCGCTGACGCGGGATTTCGCCGTTCGTCCGCGCATGGTTGCGTGCTTGCGAATGTGAGCGATAACATCGCCTTCGACCCACCCCAGACGCCGTCTCCGTCGACGGCCATCGAAGGATGTGCAATGAAGCAGACCATCGTCAGACGCACGACCGCGGGAGTCACCGCGATCATCCTCGGGCTCACCGGAGCGCTCGTAGCCGCTCCCCCGGCCCTCGCGGACTCCCACCTCGTGGCGCACTACCCGCTCACCGAGACGACCGGCACGATCGCCGTCGACGCCTCGGGATCGGGACGCGACGCCGCCTACGTGGGCGGCCCGTCGCTGACCGGCGGCGAGGGGGTGCGCCTGGATGGCACCGACGATCACGTCAAGCTGCCGAACAACATCCTGGCGGGGCTCACCTCCATCACGATCAGCGCCGACGTGCTCATCCGCGCGTCGCAAGCGACGCCGTACTTCATCTACGGCCTGGGCAACACCGACACCGCGGGCGTGGGCAACGGCTACCTCTTCTCGAGCGGCAACGCCTACCGCACGTCGATCGCGTCGGGCAACTGGTCGACCGAGCAGACCACCAACAGCGGGGCGAACCTCGCTCGCGACGTCTGGAAGACGATCACCTACACGCTGGACGACGCCACCAACACCGCCCGGGTGTACCTCGACGGCGTGCAGGTGGGCGTGAACACCAACGTCACCCTCACCCCCGGCTCCATCGGCGGCGGGGTGACGACCGCGAACTACCTCGGCCGCTCGGTCTACAACGCCGACCGGACGCTCGCCGGCAGCCTCCGCGACGTGCGGATCTACGACACGGCGCTCCCGGCTGCCGATGTCGCTGCGCTCGCCCCCACCGACGCGACGAGGGTGCAGCGCGACGCCGCAGCCCTGTCGCTGGGCGACCTATCGGCCGTGACCGGCAACCTTGCACTTCCCGCCACGGCGCCCAACGGCTCGACCGCGACGTGGGCTTCGAGCGCGCCCGGGCTGATCTCGGCCACCGGCGTCGTCACGCGGCCGGCCGCCGGCCAGCCCGCGGCGACGGTCACGCTGACCGCCACCCTGACCCGAGGCACGGCCAGCGACACGCGCGCCTTCACTGCCACTGTGCTGCCGCTTCCCGGCGGCGAGACGCTCGCGCAGGCCGACCTCGATGCGATCGTCATCCCGAACGCGGGCGACATCCGCGGCAACATCACGCTCCCGTCCGTCGGGTCGCTCAACGGCAGCGCAATCCTCTGGTCCTCGGCGCCGACCGGGATCGTCTCGACGACTGCGCAGAACGGCAAGGCTGCCGGCGTGGTCACCCGCGGGGCGTCCGACGCCACCGTGACGCTCACCGCGACGGTGCCGGGGACGCCGGCGACGCGTCAGCTCACCGTCACCGTCAAGGCGGTGCCCGCCGATCTCGACACCGACTACACCGCCGGCTACCTCTGGACCCACTTCGAGGCGCAGGGAGGCTACGAGAAGATCTTCTTCGGGCACAGCGACGACGGCCTCCACTGGTCGAAGCTCAACGACAACTCGCCGATCCTCGCGAACCTCGGCGGCGACCTGGGCGTCCGCGACCCGCACCTGGTCCGCGCCCCGGAGGGCGACAAGTACTGGGTCATCGGCACCGACCTGCACGCCGAAGGCGGCGGCCCCGGCGGATCGGGCTGGGATCAGCTCAACGCCAGCCAGAACATCGTGGTGTGGGAGTCGACCGACCTCGTCACCTGGAGCGACCAGCGGATCGTGTTCGCCGGCTTCGACTTCGCCGGCAACGTCTGGGCACCCGAGGCGACGTACAACGAAGAGACCGGCGAGTACTACGTGTACTGGTCGGCCCGCGACCAGCGCGAGAACGAGACGCCGGACTGGGCGCTGCGGGTGTACCTCACCAAGACCCGCGACTTCGTGACGTTCACCGAGCCCGAGGTCTGGGCGTCGCTGAACGCACAGGGCGACGGACAGACCGGGCCCAACATCATCGACTCGAGCATCGCGAAGGAGGGCGACACCTACTACCGCTTCTCGACGTCGGACTGGAACACGATCATCGACACCGCCCCCAGCCTCGACGGCCCCTGGACGACGGTGGTCGGGCGTGACCAGGCTGCCTCGTTCGGTCTCCGGGCGCGGATGGAGGGCCACACGGTCTACCGGCTGCCCGACGGTCGCTGGGCCGTGATGGGTGACGACGGCGGCTACTACGGCCACATCGCCGACACCCTGGCAGAGCTCGACTTCACCCAGCTCACGGTCGGCGCCGGCGCCGAGCAGTACTCGTTCGAGCAGCGCTTCCGGCACGGCTCGGTGCTGCGCCTGTCTGCTGCCGAGGAGGAGCGCCTGCTCGAGGCCTACGGCGACGAACCTGTCGACCCGGAGGAGCCGGAGGAGCCGCAGGTCGGCCCGATCGCGGAGTACACCTTCGACGACGGCACCCTCGCGGACGCGGTCGGAGATGCCGACCTCACCGCGTTCGGCACCGCGGCCGTCGCTGAGGAGGCCACGCAGGGCGATGCCCTCCGCCTCACCGGCGCGGCGAACGGCTACGCCGGATTCCCGACCGGGTTCTTCGACGGCCGGAGCACGATGACGGTGTCGATGGATGTGAAGTCCGAGCGCACGAGCGGCAACTTCTTCACGTTCACCTTCGGACGCGACACCACCGACTACTACTTCTTCCGCGTCCGCGGCGGTGACGTGCGCAGTGCGATCACAGCGGCCTCGTGGCAGAGCGAATCGGCGGTGACCACGACGGTCGCCTCGGGCGAGTGGCACCGGTACGACGTCGTCTTCGAGGGCACGAAGATGACGCTGTACGTGGACGGTGTGAAGGCGGGCGAGAACGCGGCGCTCAGCACGAGCGTGGGCGAGCTGGGCGACGACCTTCTCGGCTACCTCGGGCGCTCGTTCTACTCCGGCGACGCGTTCTTCCAGGGCTGGTACGACAACGTGCGGGTCTACAACCGGGCGTTGTCGCAGACCGAGATCCTCGCGAACGCGGGCGTCGAGGACCAGCTGCTCGATGTCTCGCTCGCCGATCCCGAGGCCCTCAAGATCGCGCCCATCGTGGACGCCGACGCCCACAGCGTCGTGCTCCCGGTCGTGAAGGGCACCGACGTGAGCGCGCTCGCACCGACGTTCGCCACCGTCGAGGGCGCCACCGTGTCGCCGGCCAGCGGCACGGTCGTCGATCTCACCTCGCCCGTCGAGTACGCGCTGACGACGCCGTCCGGCGACGTCGTCACCTGGACGATCGAGGCCCGTGTGGTGAACAGCCCGGTGCTGCCGGGCCTGTACGCCGACCCGAACATCGCGGTGTTCGGCGACACGTACTACATCTACGCGACGACCGACGGCTTCCCCGGCTGGGGCGGCAAGGAGTTCTACGTGTGGAAGTCGAAGAACCTCGTCGACTGGGAGCGCTCGGAGGGGCCGTTCCTCACGCTCGACGGCGCCAACGGCAACGTGCCGTGGGCGACCGGGAACGCGTGGGCGCCGACCATCATCGAGCGGGACGGGAAGTACTACTTCTACTTCTCGGGTCACAACCCGACCCACAACCGCAAGACGATCGGCGTCGCCGTGGCTGACAGCCCGGAGGGTCCCTTCATCGCCCAGCCCACCGCGATGATCCTCAACAACGAGGAGGTCACATCGGGTCAGGCCATCGATCCGGCGGCGTTCCACGACCCGGTGAGCGGCAAGTGGTACCTCGGGTGGGGCAACGGCGGCAACGCCGCCGTGCTGGCAGAGCTCAGCGACGACATGGTCTCGCTCAAGGCCGGGACATACCAGCGGATCAACGGGCTGACGAACTTCCGCGAGGGCGTGTTCTTCAACTACCGCGAGGGGATCTACCACCTCACCTACGCGATCGACGACACCGGATCGGAGAACTACCGCGTCGGCTACGCGACGGCGACGAGCATGAACGGGCCGTGGACCTACCGCGGCGTCATCCTGGAGAAGGACCTGTCGCTCGGGATCAAGGGCCCCGGCCACAGCTCGATCATCAACGTGCCCGGAACCGATGACTGGTACATCGCGTACCACCGGTTCGCGATCCCGGACGGCAACGGCACGAACCGCGAGACGACGATCGACCGGCTCGAGTTCGGGGATGACGGGTTCATCAAGCCCGTCATCCCGACGCTGGAGAGCGTGGCACCCCAGGAGGTGCCGGCGGCAGGACCCGACATCGCGGTGGTCGCGAGCACCCGCTGCGTCGCGGGCAAGGTCGTCCTCACGGTGCAGACCGAGAACCGCGAAGACACCTCCGTCGCCCTGCGGATCGCGACGCCGTACGGTGCGAAGACCGTCGCGGCGCTCCTTCCCGGCAAGTCGACCTCGGCGGCGTTCACGACACGCGTCGCGGCGATCGCCGGCGGGTCTGTCACCGTCGCGGCCGACGCCACCGTGGGCGGAGAACTCGTCACCACCGAGGTCGAGACGGCGTACGACGCGCGAACGTGCGGCTGACCCTGCGTTGAAAGAGGCCCCCGGCGATCCGCCGGGGGCCTCACTCGCTCTGACCGCGTGCCGTGCCCGTCAGCGCAGCTGCGCGAAGGCCTCGACCTTGTCGGTGGGGCCGACGATGAGGATCTTGTCACCTTCGGCGAGCACGGTCTGGTTGTCGGCGTTCTGCCACACCTCGTCGCCCGGCTTGAACGCGGTCACCGTCACGCCGTGGGTCTTGCGGAGGGTCGTCGCGCCGAGCGCGACGCCGCGGATGAGCGACGGTGCCGCCACCTTCGCGAGTGCGTAGCCGCGGTCGATCTCGAGATAGTCCATGGCGGCACCGCGCACGAGGTGCGCCACGCGGCGCCCCATGTCCTTCTCGGGGAAGATCACGTGGTGCACGCCCAGCTGCTCGAGGATGCGGCCGTGCTGCTCGCTCACGGCCTTCGCCCACACCACCGGGACCTTCAGCTGCAGCAGCAGCGCCGAGGTGAGGATCGACGCCTGCACGTCGTCGCCGATCGCCACCACGACACGATCGAACTGGTCGACGGCGAGCTGGCGCAGCGCCTCCTCCTTGGTGGAGTCGGCCCGCACCACCTGCGTCAGGATGCCGTTGTAGGACTGCACGATCTCTTCGGAGCTGTCGATGCCGAGCACCTCGGTGCCCGAGGCCATCAGCTCTTCGGCCAGCGAGCTGCCGAAGCGGCCGAGACCGATGACGGCGACCGAGTCCGCCTCGGCGATGCGTCGGGAATCATCCCCGAACAGGGCGAATCTAGCCAATGGCGGGCCTCTCCTTCGGGTATTCGTACAGGATGCGGCGGTCGCGGAGTGCGAGCGCCGAGCCGAGTGTCAGCGGGCCGATCCGGCCGAGGAACATGAGCACGACGAGGATCACCTCCGCCGCCGGCGGCAGGTCGTAGGTGATCCCGGTCGACAGGCCCACCGTGCCGAACGCCGAGACCGCCTCGAAGAGCACGCGGTCGAAGGCGAGTCCGGTCACGAGCATGAGGCCGATCACGGAGGTCATGACCGCTGCGATCGCCATGAGCACGACCGCGATCGCCTGCCGGTGCACGGCGCGCGAGAGACGCTTGCCGAAGATGTTGACAGCCCCTTCGCCGCGCAGCTCTGTCATGAGGATGAAGAAGAGCACCGCGAACGTCGTCACCTTGATGCCACCGGCGGTGCCCGCAGGTCCCCCGCCGATGAACATCAGCACGTCCATCCCCACCCACGTCTCGTCGTGCATGAGGCCGATGTCGACCGAGTTGAACCCGGCGGTGCGGGTCTGCACGGAGTGGAAGAACCCGATGAGGATGCGCTCCGCCGGAGCGTAGGCGCCGAGGGTCGCCGGGTTCGACCACTCGAGCACCGTGATGTAGACCGTGCCGAGGATGAGGAGGAGGACCGATGCCCACAGCACGATCCGTGTGTTCATGTTCCACCGCAGCGGGCGCCGCAGTTCGCGGCGCAGCTGCATCAGCACGGGGAATCCCAGTCCGCCGAGGATGATCGCGGCGCAGATCGGCAGGCAGATGAAGGGGTCGGCCGCGAACCCGATGAGGTTGTCGCTGTAGAGGGCGAAACCCGCGTTGTTGAACGACGAGACCGAGTGGAACAGCCCGTGCCACGCGGCCTTGCCGATGTCGTACCCGTAGCCGAGCGCGAATCGCGGGAAGAGGAAGACGAAGGTGGCCCCTTCGATCGCGAGGGAGGTGAGCAGGATGCCGCGCAGCGCCGTCCGGGCATCGTGTGGCGTGACCGCATCGCTCTCGGCGGCCGCGTTCAACCGCGATCGCACACTGAGCCGCCGCACGAGGACGAGGCCGATGAGGGTCGCGAACACCATGATTCCGAGACCGCCGACCTGGATGAGCAGCATGATGACGACCAGCCCGAACGGGCTCCACTGGGTCGCGGTGTCGACAGAGGTGAGCCCCGTCACGCACACCGCCGACGTCGCCGTGAACAGCGCGTCGTAGAAGTCGGTGCTCTTCCCGTCTGCCCATGAGATGGGGAGGGCGAGAAGGGTGGTTCCGGCGAAGATCGCAGCGGCGAACCCCAGCACGACGGCCTGAGCGGGGTGAAGCCGGAGTGCGCGGCGCCACCGCGCGCCCGCGGCGACGCGTGTGAGCACGATCGAGAACTCTACGCCTCTCCGGCGCGCGCGCAAGTCCCCGGCGTTTCAGCCGCCGGCGGCGAGTTCTTTCGCGCGCGCGAGGGCGGCATCCGTCGCCTCGGCGAACACCTCGTCGAGGTGCGCCGTCTGCAGCACCGCAATCGCGCGCTCGGTCGTGCCCTTGGGGCTCGTGACGCGGCGGCGCAGCTCGGCCGGATCCACGTCGGATGCCGCCAGCAGCGCGGCCGCGCCGATGAAGGTCTGCTCGGCCATGAGTCGGGCCTCGGGCTCTGTGAAGCCCTTGCCGACCGCGGCTTTCGTGAACTCCTCGACGAGGAGGAAGAAGTAGGCGGGGCCTGAGCCCGAGATCGTCGACAGCGCGTCGATCTGGGACTCCGGCACCTCGATCACGACGCCGCACGTCTCGAAGAGTCGCCGCACCACCGCGACGTGCTCGGCGGTCGCGGTCGACCCCGCCGCGAGCCCGGTCACCGCCTTTCCGACGACCGCGGGGGTGTTCGGCATCGAGCGCAGCACGGGGATGCCGTGCCCGAGGATCCCCTCGAAGGTCGAGAGCGTGACACCCGCGGCGAGACTCACCACCACAGTGCCGGGGCGGAGGTGCGGGGCGATCTCGCGCAGCAGGTCGGGCACCATCGCGGGCTTGACCCCGACGAGCACGATGTCGGCGGCCGCCGCCGCGGCCGCATTGCCGTCAGCATCGCGCTCGAGGGCGATGCTGGTGACGCCGGCGAGGTCAGCGAGCGCATCGGCCTTCGCCGCCGTGCGGTTGGTGACGGTGACCTCGGGTGCCGCACCCGAGGCGACGAGCCCCTGCAGGATCGCGCCTCCCATCGAACCTGCTCCGACGATGGCGATGGGCGGGAGAGCGGCGACAGTCATCCCGTCATCCTAGTCATGCATAAGTGCGCCTTGACTTATATAAGCTGATGCTGAATCATGTCAGCATGCACGCACTCGACATCCTCGGAGATCCGGTCCGCCGCCGGATCCTCGAGCTGCTCGCACTCGGCGAGCTGTCGGCCGGCGAGATCGGCGAGAGCGTCCAGCGAGAGTTCGGCATCTCGCAGCCCGCAGTGTCGCAGCACCTGAGGGTGCTTCGAGAGGCGGGATTCGCCACCGTGCGACCCGAGGGCGCACGTCGCGTCTACGCGGTCGAGGCGGCACCGCTCGAGGCGGCGGCGGCATGGTTCGATCCGTTCCGCCGGTTCTGGCAGCCGCACCTCGACGCGCTCGGCACCGAACTCGCGCGCGGACGCCGCCAGAAGCGGCTCGCCGCTGCGGAACCGGCGGCGGACCCCGAAACCCCCGATCCCGAGACCCCCGAACCAGAGGAGAAATGACATGGTCGATGTCCAGGCCCAGATAGCAGCGGTGTCGCGCGACGTGCGCGACGGTGTGACCGACGGCGCGCCGTCCTACGTCCAGACGCTGAGCCAGGTCTACCCCAGCCCGATCGACGACGTGTGGGACGCCGTGACGACCCTCGAGCGGATTCCGCGCTGGTTCACGCCGATCACCGGCGATCTGCGGCTCGGCGGCCGCTACCAACTCGAGCACAACGCCGGCGGAGAGGTGCTCGAGTGCGCTCCCCCGGCGGATGGCGACGCGCACTACCGCGTGACGTGGGAGTACGGCGGCGGTGTGACCTGGCTGGTCGTGCGACTCGCTGCGACCAGCCCGGACACCACCCGCGTCGAGCTCGAGCACACGTCGAAGACCGCCGACATCCCGCCGGGCTTCTGGGAGCAGTTCGGGCCCGGAGCCACCGGCGTCGGCTGGGACGGCGGCATGCTGGGGCTCAGCCTGCACCTCACGGGCGGCAGCGAGGTGAACCCCGAGAACGCCGAGGCATGGGCCTTCACCGAAGAGGGGCGAGCCTTCTACCGTGCCGCCGCGGACGCCTGGCGCGCAGCCCACGTCGCGCACGGCGCGGATCCGGATGCCGCCACGCGCGCGGCCGACGCGACCTACGGGTTCTACACCGGGCAGACGCCGTGACCTGAAAGCTCGTTCACACCTCGTTCGGCCGGGTCTACACTCGAGGATGCGGGGGCGCAGAAGCCCTCGCGACGACTGCGGAGGAACCCGGAATGACCCTCTTCGACGGCATCACGTCCCGTGTGATCGAGACGCCGCGCCTGGCTGTGAACATCCTCGAACGCGCCGGCGACGACGCCGCGACTCCCTCCGAGCGAACCGTCGTCCTCATCCACGGCAACATCTCGTCGGCGGTGTTCTGGCAGGAGATCATGCAGGACCTGCCGAGCGACCTGCGCTTGGTGGCGATCGACCTGCGGGGGTACGGCGGCACCGAGCACGCGCCGATCGACGCGACCCGCGGAGTGCGCGACTTCAGCGACGACGTCTATGCCACCCTCGACGCCCTCGGGATTCCGACCGCGCACCTGGTGGGATGGTCGTTGGGCGGCAGCGTCGTGATGCAGTACGCACTGGACCACCCCGTGCTGAGCCTCACGCTGGAGGCGCCGGTCTCGCCGTACGGGTTCGGCGGCACGCGGCGCGACGGGACGCGGCTCACCGACGACGACGCCGGCTGCGGTGGAGGCGCCGGCAACCCCGATTTCGTGCAGCGACTGACCGACAACGACTCCGGCGACGAGGCTCCGACGTCGCCTCGCAGCGTCTTCCGTGCGCAGTACGTCGCCTCGGGCTACCGCAGCGACCACGAGGATGTCTGGGTCGAATCGATGCTGGCGACGTCGACGGCGACCGGCAACTACCCCGGGGACTCCGTCGCGAGTGAGAACTGGCCCGGCTTCGCCGCCGGCACGATCGGCGTGCTCAACACCCTGGCGCCGCGATATCACGACCTCTCGTCCATCGTCGATCTCGCCGAGAAGCCTCCGATCGTGTGGATCCGCGGCACGGTCGATGCGATCGTCTCGGACGCCTCGTTCTACGACCTCAACCATCTGGGCGCCCTCGGTATCGTTCCCGGGTGGCCCGGCGCCGAAGTCGCGCCGCCGCAGGAGATGATCTCGCAGACCCGCGACGTGCTCGGCCGGTACGCCGACGCCGGCGGCGCGGTGAGCGAGATCGCCCTGGAGGGCGTCGGCCACACGCCCCACCTCGAGCGCCCGGCCGAGTTCCGGCACGCCCTGCTCACCGTGATCGGATACGTGGGCACCCCGGCGTACCCGTCACCGCCGACCGAGGCGATCATCATCCGATCGGCGGACTGACGCCGCCGCATCCGTAGACTCGTCGCCATGAGTGCATCCGGTGGCGGCAAGGCGATCATCGCGGCGTTCCTCGCGAACATGGGCATCGCCCTCGCGAAGTTCGTCGCGTGGTTCATCTCGGGTTCGGCGTCGATGCTCGCCGAGGCGATCCACTCACTCGCAGACTCCGGCAATCAGCTGCTGCTCCTGCGCGGCGGTCGCAAGGCGCGTCGCACGGCAGATTCGGAGCACCCCTTCGGCTACGGCCGCGAGCGCTACGTGTACGCGTTCGTCGTCTCGATCATCCTGTTCTCGGTCGGCGGCCTGTTCTCGATCTACGAGGGCATCGACAAGCTCACCCACCCGCACGAACTCACGAACGCGTGGGTGCCGATCATCGTCCTCGTGATCGCCATCGGCCTCGAGTCGTTCTCGCTGCGCACGGCGATCAAGGAGAGCAACCTCGTCCGCGGCAAGGGCCAGTCGTGGGTCTCGTTCGTGCGTCACGCCAAGGCGCCCGAGCTGCCCGTCGTGCTGCTCGAAGACATCGCCGCACTCACCGGGCTCGCGTTCGCGCTCGTCGCCGTGAGCCTGACGGCCATCACCGGCAACCCGCTGTTCGACGCCATCGGCACCCTCATGATCGGAACGCTCCTCATCCTCGTGGCGATCACGCTGGGCATCGAGACGAAGAGCCTGCTCGTCGGCGAGGGGGCGACGGATGCCGACCACGACCGCATCGTCGACGCCATCGTCGGCGGACCCGAGGTCGAGAAGCTCATCCATATCAAGACCCTCTACCTCGGCCCCGACGAGCTGCTCGTCGCAGCCAAGCTCGGCTTCGCCGCCGACACAACGCTGGCGCACGTCGCCGGCGACATCGACCGCATCGAGGAGCGCGTCCGTCAGGCCGTGCCGGCCGCGCGCGTCATCTACTTCGAGCCCGACATCTACCGCCCGGGCGACGACCCGACCCCGCCGACGTCGGACTTCGTGATCAAGTCCGCGGACTGACCGGTGCCGTGCTGATCCGCTAGGACGGCAGTCCGCGACGGCGGATGAGCCACTCCGCGACGACCAGGTTCGGCAGCCAGCACAGGAATGGCACCGCGGCGTACGCGTTCGCGAACGCGGCGTCGAATTCGAACGGCGCGCCGACCGCGAGGGGTGCCAGCAGCAGGAGCGGCAGCCAGATCCGCAACGTGACGCCCGCATAGGTGAGTGCGTAGTTGCGGATCATCCACGCCTGATGAGACGGCACATCGCGCCGACGGATCGCGCGGTACGCGCGCCACCCCGTGACCAGCCACAGCACCGCGAGCGTGCCGAACCCGAAGAACCCCACGTACCCGGCCGGGCTCGACGGCGCGATGATGAGACCGGCGATGGCGCCGATCGCGACAGCCCCGAGATACACGCGACCGAGGATCCGGTGAACACGTGGTGCGCGGGCGCGCAGTCCGCGCCAGAACTGCAGCGGTCCGACCACGAGGGCGATCGCGCCGCCCACGATGTGCACGTAGAGCGCAGCCTGGATGACCGGGTGCGTTGCGGCGTAGGTGGGGGCGAGTCCGACTTCGGCGTCGGCGAGGTCGCGCAGCGATGCGGTGAAGTACGGCGCGGCCGAGAACGCGACGATGGCGACGGCGGTGAGGAGCACCACGGTCCAGCCGACGCGCGAGCGGACCGGCGTCGGGGCGGTGCGGACGGGTTCGATGAGGCGAGTCACGCCTGTCACGGTAGGGGCGAGCTCGACGCCGGCGGCAGGGCGCGGGCCCCCCGTTCGTACGGGGGCAGACCCCCGTGTCCGAGGTCAGCGCCGGGAGTTGAAGAAGGTGCGCAGCAGAGCCGATGCCTCGTCGGCGCGCACGCCTGCGACGACCTCGGCACGCTGCGGCAGACGCCGGTCACGCACGACGTCGTACACCGATCCCACGGCCCCGGCCTTGTCGTCCCACGCACCGAAGACGAGCCGCGAGACGTGCGCCTGCAGGATCGCCCCCGCGCACATCACGCACGGCTCGAGCGTCACGACCAGCGTGCATCCCTCGAGGTTCCACGAGCCGACGGATGCCGCAGCTTCGCGCATCGCGACGATCTCGGCGTGCGCTGTGGGGTCGTGCGTGACTTCGCGGAGGTTGCGTCCCGTGCCGATCACCGCACCCGCGGCATCCGTCACCACCGCGCCGACCGGAACGTCGCCCGCCTCCCCTGCATCGCGGGCGAGGCCGAGGGCGCGGTCCATCGCCGCAAGTTCGGCAGGTTCGAAGATCACACGACGAGACTACGACGCGACTAGCCTGGGCTCATGCGCCTGCACGTCGCCGATCATCCCCTCATCACCCACAAGCTCACGGTGCTGCGCGACCAGCGCACCCCGTCGCCGGTGTTCCGACAGCTCACCGAAGAGCTCGTGACGCTGCTCGCGTACGAGGCGACGCGGAACGTCCGCGTCGAGCCGATCGAGATCCAGACCCCGGTCACGACGACCATGGGCGTCAAGATCAGCGAGCCGCGTCCGCTCGTGGTGCCGATCCTGCGCGCGGGCCTCGGCATGCTCGAGGGCATGGTGAAGCTCCTGCCGACGGCCGAGGTCGGATTCCTCGGCATGGCCCGCAACGAAGAGACACTCGAGCCGACGACGTATGCGGAGCGCCTTCCCGACGACCTCAGCGATCGCCAGTGCTTCGTCCTCGACCCGATGCTCGCCACCGGCGGGTCGCTCGGCGCGGCGATCGACTTCCTGTTCGCCCGCGGCGCGCAGGATGTGACGGCCATCTGCATCCTCGGCGCACCCGAGGGCGTCGCCGCGATCGAGAAGCAGGTCGCAGGGCGCGACGTGACCCTCGTCCTCGGCGCGCTCGACGAGCGGCTCAACGAGAAGGGCTACATCGTGCCCGGTCTCGGCGACGCCGGCGATCGGCTCTACGGCACGGTCTGACCCACTCGCACGGGCTCTGTGATCGCGGTGACCTCCCCGGTCGCCGGGCCTCTCCCGACCACGGCGACCGGCGTGAACGGGCGGCCGTTGAAGCGCGTCGCCGTCACGGTCGTGTAGGCGCCCATCACCGGGCTCACCAGCAGATCGCCGACCTGCAGGTCGGGCAGCATCACCTCGCGCGCGATCACGTCGGACGAGTCGCACGTCGGACCCCCGAGCGTCGCCCACCGGTGGGGCGCAGCATCCGTCGCCCGACCTTGCAGCTCGCGCTCGGCGAAGATCATCGGGTGAACGTCCTCGGTGAGGACGTTCGAGTACGCCCCGTAGAGACCGTCGTCGAGGTAGTACCAACGGCCGTCGGCGCGCTCGGCGATGCCGGCGACGCTCGTGACGAGCATCATCGCCTCGGCGACCATCACCCGGCCGGGCTCCGCGATGATGTCGTAGCGCTCGGCGTACGGCTCGAGGACCGCGCGCAGTCGCGCGCCGACCTCTTCGACGGAGGCCACCGGAGCGTCGTAAGCCGTCGGGAAGCCGCCGCCGATGTCGAGCGTTGAGAAGCGGATGCCCCACCGCTTCTCGAGCGCCGACATGAGCGCGAGCGTCTCGCTCACGGCCTGGACGAACCGTTCGGGATCGTCGAGCTGGCTGCCGACATGGAAGCTGAAGCCGCCCACCTCGATGCCGAGCGCGAGCGCGCGCTCGACCAGGTGCTCGGCCTCGAACGCGCCGACGCCGAACTTGCTCGACAGATCGCTCTTGGCGTGCGGGCTCCGGTACGCGAGGCGTACGAGGATGCGGACGTCGTCCGGCGTGCCCTCGAACTTCGCGAGCTCGGTCTCGTTGTCGACGACGAACGTGCGCACCCCGGCATCGATGGCCTCGGCGATCTCGCGCGGCTTCTTGATCGGGTGGGTGTGGATGACCCGGGGCGCGTCGACGCCGTGGGCGGCCACCAGCTGCAGTTCCTCGCTCGTCGCGACATCGAACCCGCAGCCCGCCGCGGCGAGCGCGCCGATCACGGCGTCGTGTGAGAGCGCCTTGACCGCGTAGTGGAAGCGGACGAACGGCAGCGCGTTGCGGAGGCGCCGGTATTGACGACGCACGCGGTCGGGATCCAGCAGCAGCACCGGGGTGCCGTGCAGCGCGATCGCCGCACGAGCGGCGTCGGACGACAGCAGGGCGGACGCCTCGGCACCGCGGGTCTCGCGCAGCGATCGCGTCGCTCGTCGGCCCCGCGCTGCGGCGCTCATGCCGCACGCTCCGCCGCGCGGCGCGCGCCCCGGATTCCGGTGCGGGCGGTGACGGTGAACGCGCCGGCGGCGACGGCGTAGAAGATGACGTCGGCGACGACCTTGCCGGCCAGCAGTCCCCACATCGGGTCGCCGAGCAGCCAGACGCCCAGCATGAGGGCGAGGGGTCGGATCAGAAGGGTGTCCAGCAGTTCGGCGACACCGAATTCGGCGATCAGCAGCATCGCCGTGCGGCCGACCGCCGCGCGCCAGCTCGCAGCGACGTGCGCCTGCTCGGCGTAGATCGTGATCGAAAGGACGACATAGAACCCGACGATTTCGCCGAGGAGGGCGGCGACCGCGATGAGCGCGGCATTATCGGTCCAGGCCGTCACGGCGATGCCGGCGATGACCATGGCGGCCGTGCCGACGATCTCGGCGGGAAGGTAGCGGACGATCCAGAAGACGATCCCGCGACGCTGCTTCTCGGTCGATGGCGCCTCGGTCGGTGCCTGCGGTGCGGGGATGCCGACTCGGATCCCGTGCTCAATGGTGCTCATGACGCTCCCTTCCCCGTGAGAGAGCGCACCGCCTCGCCGCTGATACCTTCCGGCGCCGCGAACGACGGCGCGGCATCCGCCCCTCGCCGAACGGATGCCGCGCCCGCGCCGTGAGGCGCCCTCACAGGCTATGCGTGCGCCCGATCGACCCCAATGGGGTTGACACCGCTCAGCGACGCGTCTACGGGAGAGGCGTCAGTCGTCGAGGACAGGACCCGCGGGCTTGCGCCGGCCGGTCTCCTGCTCCCAGAACTCCAGCTGCTGGGTGAGAGCCTTGGCGAGCTCGAACACCTGCTCGGGCGGTATGCGGATACGGCCGACGACACGTGCCGGCACGATCGTGTGGTGCTCGCCGGTCTCGGGGTCGACCTGGTCGCGCGGCGGCTGCGCGAGGGTCAGGAAGTCCATGACGAAGACGGTCGGCGTGTGCCACACATTGGCGAAGTCGGCGTACGCGCCGCCGATGAGCTCGGGGGGCAGATCGATCTCGAACTGCCGCGGTGCCTCGTCTGCCATGGCCGCCTCCTCGCCGCTGAGCACCGCCGTCGGGCGCTCGAGCGCGAGTCTACGCGGGGGGGGTTGCGTGCGGAGTCGCACGCGGTCAGCCGCGGCCGACCAGCCGCGCGAACCCGCTCAACCGTGCGACGCCCTCGGGGGTGTACGGCAGGTCGTCGAGGAGCGCCGGCGAGTGCACGAGGTAGGCGGTGTGCTTCGCGCGCGAGATCGCGACGTTGAGCCGGTTGCGCAGCAGCAGGAACTCGAGCCCGCGAGGAGCGTCACGTCCCGAGGAGGCCGCGAGTGAGACGATCGCGACGGCAGCCTCCTGCCCCTGGAACTTGTCGACCGTGCCGACGCGCACAGCGCCGAAGCCGGCGGCGGCGAGAGCCTCTTCGACGGCGACCTGCTGTGCGTTGTACGGCGTGACGACGATGAGGTCTGCCGGCACGAGGGGTCGCTCGGACAGGGGTTCGATGGTTCCGTCGTCGTCGGTGCGCACGTCGGTCCAGGCTCGGCCGATCACATCGCCGACGATCCGGACCACGACGCCTGCCTCTTCGAGCGACTGGGTCGTGTTGCCGCGATGGCGCACCGGTACCGGATGAACGCCCGACGGCACGCCCTCGATCCTCCGCAGCGCCGTCGACGGGTGCGCCGCGAGCTCGCCGCGGTACGACAGCGTCGAGACGGTCTCGGCGACGTCGGGGTGCATGCGCCACGTCTGCCCGAGGAAGTAGCCGAAGTCGGACGGGATCACGTCGGCGTCGTCCATCACCCAGCCGAGCGCCGAGGTGTCGACGGGCTCGGGATGCGTGCCCTGGCTCACCTGCGGCAGCTGCTGCGGGTCGCCGAGAAGCAGCAGGCGGGACGCTGCGAGCGACACCGCGATCGTGGAGGCGAGCGAGAACTGCCCGGCCTCGTCGATCACGAGCAGGTCGAGACTCCCCCGCGGGATGCGCCCTTCGTGGCTGAAGTCCCACGCGGTGCCGCCGACGACGAAGCCTTCGGGGTGCTCGGCCACGAACGCGGGCACGCCGTTCTTGGGGATGACGGTGAACCCGACGGACGCGGGGTCGGACCCGTCTTTCTGGGCCTTGGCGACACTCGCCGCAGGCACGCCCGCCGCGATGACGCGCTCGAGCATGTGCTCGACGACAGCGTGCGACTGGGCCACGACGCCCACCCGATAGCCGCGCTCGGCGACGAGGCGCGCGATCACGTGCGAGCCGACGTAGGTCTTGCCGGTGCCCGGCGGGCCCTGCACGGCGAGATAGCTGTGGTCGAGCACCTGCACGGCCCGAACGATCGCGTCGATCGCGTCGCCCGTCGAGCGCGGCAGCCCGGACGAGGCCACAGTGCGCGGCGGCCGTCGATGGAGGATGTCGGTGGCCGGATCGTTCGGCAGGTCCGGAGACACCGAGATGACGGCATCCGCCCACGCGTCGATCGCCGCCTGCTGGTTGCCCGCACCTGGGGGCGAGGGCGGCGTGAGCGCGACGGGGTACTCCGACCAGGTGAAACCGTCGACGGCGGTCTCTTCGACGATCGCTCCGTCGTCGAGCACCTCGATCACCTTCACCGAGCGGGCGGAGTGGATCCACCGCGGCTTCGGCTCGAACGGATACGGCGCGGGCAGCTCGTACAGGGCGAAAGGTCCGGATCCCTCGCTGAGCCGCGTTCCGGGGGCGAGTTCGCCCCGCAGCTCCACCGTGCGGCGCTGGCCGCCGCGGCCGCTCTCGAGGAAGTGCCATTCCTCGACGACGCGGCACCGCGCGGAGTCGATCGCGACGACGTCGCGGGTCTCTTCCCACAGCGACACGGGTTCGCGCAGCCGCAGGAAGTGCGTCGCCCAGAACGATTTCACCTCGCGGGGGTAGTAGTCGATCGCCGCGGCGCCGAGGCGGAGCGTCTGCGCTTCGCGCGAGTCGGACGGATGCCGGAGCGCCAGCGCTCCGAGCGCGTGGGCCCGCACCGACGGCTCGTACGCCGTCTCATCGGGCTCGGGATTCGGCGACGGCCGGAGTCCCGATTCGCGCGCACGGTCGACGAGCCAGTCGCGCAGACGCCGCGTCGAGACGCAGTCGTAGCGGTTGTAGTCGGCCAGGTCGTCGAGCACCTGCTGACCCGCGGCCTCGTCACCGTCGGCGGCGAGCGCGCGCGCCTCGACGTAGCGGACGATCGAGTCGTCGCCCTTCTGCACGTCACTCGTGCGCACCTCGGCACGCATGTACAGCGGCTCGAGCTTCTTGATCGAGTACGACCGGGAGCCGACGCGCACCGCGCGCCGCACGACAGGGTAGAGATCGACGAAGACGCCGTCGCGCAGCAGCCGGTCGACGTCGGCCTCGCGCACGCCGTGGCGCGCGGCCATCGTGAGCAGATGCGTCGGCTCGTACGGCGCGTAGTGGTAGATGTGCATGTCGGGGTGCTGCAGGCGACGCAGGTTCACGATGTCGAGGAACGTCTCGAGCGCGATCTTCTCGTCGGCGAAGGAGTGCGCCCAGAGCGCCGTGTACTGCTCACGCTCGTCGACCCACCCGAACAGGTAGTCGATCCCCCACTGCACGGCGCCCGGCGCCGCGGATGTGGGCGCCTCGGTGTAGAGCGGGTCCCCCTCGAAGTCGAAGAAGATGTCGCCGTGATCCGGGCGCGGAAGACCCGCGAGCGCCTTCGGCGCGACGACCTCATAGATCGGCACCGCAGGCGCGGAGTGCGCGTCGCCGGATTCGTGCGCGGGAGCGATGAGCGGCGGCGTGCCGGCGGGACTCTCGAGCTGCAGCCGCGCCTGCGTGCGCAGTCCTCCGAAGGTGTCGGGGTTCATGCCGGCGGGGCCGAGTGCGGTCGCCGCGAGGTCGTCGATCGTCTGGATGCCCGCGGCGCGCAGTCGCTGTCGCTGCACCGGGCGCATGCCTGCCACCAGCAGCAGGTCGCGCGAAGCCACCACCTCGGCGTCGCAGGTCGCGCAGCGCCCGCAGGCGGCGATCCCGAGCTCGCCCCGATCGTCGCCCCAAGCGATCGGCTCGCCTGCCGTGCCGAGCTCCAGCCGCCGGTCGGCCACGAGTGCGGCGAGACGCTCGCGCCGCAGGCGGAAGACGGGCATGAGGTCGTCGACCTCGTGCACGCTGACGCTGCCGTCGCCGAGCAGCAGCTCGACGCGGTCTGACCGCGCCACGCCGAGCCGGTCGAGCTGATCGACGTACGCGGCGAGCTGCATGAGCGCGGTGACCCGCGCGCGTCGAGCCAGCTTCGTGTCCTGCACGACCCAGCGGCCCGCCTCGTCGCGCACGAGGAAGTCGGCGAACCCCACGAAGTCGTGCGTCGCGAAGGCCGCCTGATAGACGACCTCCGCCTCGGAATCCAGCGCCGCGCAGGTCTGCGCGACCGCTGCGGCGAGGGCCTCGGCATCCGACGATCGTGTCTCGGGGATGACAACGACGCCGTCGCCGAACCGCTCGACGTACGCGGCGAGCACGCGCTCTTCGTGCGCGTAGCCGAGCCTCCCGGCGCGCTCGAGCGTGAGGTCTTCGGGCTCGACCACCGCCGGCACCCGCCCCAGACGAGCATCGACCGCGCGCAGCCACGCGAACTCGCACTCGGCGGCCGCCTTCAGGTCGCTCGCGCTCCAGACGATCCGGCCTTCGTCCTCGATGTACCGCATGCCTCCCCTTCCCCCACGACCATAGCCGCGGGCGCCGACACCGCCTGCGCCCTGCTCCCGCCGCCGCGTGCGGTGTCCTGCCAGACTGGGGGCATGAGCCTCCCTTTCGAGAGCGCCTACCGGCACGGCTTCGCGCGCATCGCCGCCTGCACGATCCCCGTCGCGATCGCCGACCCGGCCGCCAACGCCGACGCCGTCCTCGAGGCGGCGCGCGCGTGCCACGACGAGTCGGTCGCGGTCGCCGTCTTCCCCGAGCTGTGCCTCACCGGCTACGCGATCGACGACTTGGTGATGCAGGATGCCGTCCTCGACGCGGTCGAGGCGGCCCTCGAGCGGCTGGCCGCGGCATCCGCCGATCTCTTCCCCGTCCTCGTCGTCGGCGCCCCGCTGCGCCATCGCAACCGCCTCTACAACTGCGCGGTCGTGATCCATCGGGGCGAGATCGTCGGCGTCGCCCCGAAGTCGTACCTGCCGACCTACCGCGAGTTCTACGAGCGCCGCTGGTACGCGGCGGGCGAGCCGTGGTCGGGCGAAGGCATCCGCATCGGCGAGTTCGAGACCGTGTTCGGCACGAACCTGCTCTTCGACGTGCGCGACGTGCCGGGGCTCGTGCTGCACGCCGAGGTGTGCGAAGACGTGTGGGTGCCGGTGCCGCCGTCGTCGTTCGCGGCGCTGGCCGGTGCGACGGTGCTCGTCAACCTCTCGGGCAGCCCGATCACGATCGCGCGGGCCGACGACCGCAAGACCCTGTGCCAGTCGCAGTCGCTGCGGTGCCTCGCCGCCTACGCCTATGCCGCCGCGGCGGCTGGCGAGTCGACCAACGACGTGTCGTGGGACGGCCAGACCATGATCTACGAGGGCGGCGCGCTGCTGGCCGAGACCGAACGCTTCCCCGACGGCCCACGCCGATCGGTCGCCGACGTCGATCTCGACCGGCTGCGACAGGACCGCATTCGCCAGGGCACCTTCGACGACAATCGCGCGGCCCTCGGCGATCATCCGTTCCTCACCGTCGAGCTCTTCCTCGACCCGCCGGTCGCCGACATCGGCCTGCGCCGCCCGCTCGACCGCTTCCCGTTCGTGCCCGATGACCCCGAGCGCCTGGCGCAGGACTGCTATGAGGCCTTCAACATCCAGGTCTCGGGGCTCGTGCAGCGCCTGCGTGCGATCGGCGGCCCGAAGCCGGTCATCGGGGTCAGCGGCGGACTCGACTCGACCCACGCGCTGCTGGTGGTCGCCCGCGCGATGGACCGCATGGGGCGCCCGCGCAGTGACATCCTGGCGTACACGATGCCGGGGTTCGCCACGAGCGACCACACGAAATCGAACGCGATCGCCCTCGCCGAATCCGTCGGCGCGTCGATCGAGACGATCGACATCCGCCCCGCTGCGACCGAGATCCTCGAGAAGATCGGGCACGCCTTCGCCGACGGTGAGCCCGTGTACGACGTCACGTTCGAGAACGTGCAGGCCGGCATCCGCACCGATTTCCTCTTCCGCCTCGCGAACCAGAACGGCGGGATCGTGATCGGCACGTCGGATCTGTCCGAGCTCGCGCTCGGCTGGGCCACGTACGGCGTCGGCGATCACATGAGCCACTACGCAGTGAACTCCGGGGTGCCCAAGACCCTGATCCAGCACCTCATCCGCTGGGTGATCTCGCACCGCGAGGGCGTGGACGACCGCGAGGCGGCGGTGCTGCAGTCGGTGCTCGACACCGAGATCTCACCCGAGCTCGTGCCGATGAGCCAGGACGGCCGCATGCAGTCCACCGAGGACCGCATCGGCCCGTACGCGCTGCATGACTTCGCGCTCGCCCACGTGCTGCGGTACGGCTTCCGGCCGTCGAAGATCGCGTTCCTCGCCGCGCACGCGTGGGGAGACAAGGATGCCGGCGCCTGGCCGCCCGGTTTCGCCGAGGCCGATCGCTATGCCTACGACCTGCCGACGGTCGCGAAGTGGCTGCAGGTGTTCCTCCGGCGGTACTTCGGCTTCGCGCAGTTCAAGCGCTCGGCGATCCCGAACGGACCCAAGGTGTCGCCGGTCGGATCGCTCTCCCCGCGGGGCGACTGGCGGGCTCCGAGCGACGGCAACGCGACCGTGTGGATCGGCGAGCTGAAGGCCGCACTCCCCGAACTCGTCGAGGAGTGAGTCCCGTTCAGGCCGGCAGCGCTCCGTAGGCGAGCGTGATGATCCAGCTGTCACGCGAAAGATCCGCCAGCTGGTAGTACACGCGGCGGTCGGGGATCCACCCCCTCGTCAGCGGGGCGTCCAGGCGCACGTGGTCTGCCGCGACCCGCGCTCCGCGCCCGTCCGCGTCGCGTATGGCCTGCACCCGCGTCCAGTGCGCGAGGAGCTTCGGCAGATCATCTTCATCGAACAGATGCGAGTGGCGCTTCATCTGGTGCAGCGTCGCCTCGTCGGGCTGCCCGTCGCGGAGGTCGAGGCCGATCGGGATCGCCGGGTCGCACACCGCGACGATGGTCGCCGCGCGGAAGGTCGCATTGCGGATCGTGAGCGGCACCTCTTCGCCCTTCACCTCGGCGATGAGCTGGGTGTGGAACCCGAACCTGCCCGGCGCCTCACGCTCGACGCGCACATCGCGCTCTTCGACTCCGAGGCGCGCCGCCACGATCTCGCGGGCGAGGGCGCGCTTGCGGTCGTGGTCCGACAGCTTCGGCTCCCAACCGAGGCGGGCGGTGATGCCGGAGGGGGTGTCGAGAAGCACCGATTGCATGTCAACCTCTTTCCGCGCGACGGGCGCCCTCTCATCTTGTCGAAGCCCTGCACGCTCGGGAAGTGCGCCACGCAGGCGAGACGGCAGGACGCGGATGCGCCCTGCCGTCTCGGCCTCACCCGGTGCGACTCAGTCGGAGCCGGCCGATGCGACCGACGCCGGCGACGCCGGGGAGGGCGCCGAGGCCGGCGAGTCGGGCGCGGGCGCCGGAGCCGGCGCAGGGGCGGGCGCCGGCGGGGGAACCGGCGACGGCGCGCTCACGGCCGAGATCGGCGACGCCGGGGAGGCGGGCGCCGTGGGCGAGGCCGCCGAGGCGGCCGAGGCCACCGCGGGTGCCGAAGGCGCCGAGGCCGTCGGCGACGGGGTCGGCGAAGGCGATGAGATGACCGACGCCGAGGTGTCGCTGACGCGAAGCGTGAGACCCGGCCGATCGAGCACGTTTCCGTTCTGACCGACCACGGGACCGCCGGGGATGACCCGTCCGTCGGTGCCCTGCAGGCTCATGGTCGCCGCGGTCGCCGCTGCGGCCCCGCCGATGACGGTGAGCCCGACGGCTCCGGCGACGCCGTACGTGATCCACTTCTTCTTGTTCCACATGATCGTCTCCTGTTCGCTGAGCGCCGGGGATCCGGGGGGATGGTGCCTCCGGCGTGTGACTCCAGCATTCCGACGCCGGGTAAGGACGGCTGAAGGATGCGATGAGATCGCTCTTATGGAGCGTGGATCGCGCTCGGGTCGCGATCGACGACGGATGCCGCCGCCCGCAGCAGCCGGTCCGCGCGCTCGCGGTGACCGGTCTCGACCGCCGCGAGCGCGTGCCCGAGCAGATGCGTCGCCGTGCGCGCGCGCAGGCCGGCCTCGGCATCCCATCGCTCCAGCGCGCAGCGCGCGAGGGCCCACACCCGCTCATCGCGTGGCACGGGAGTGAGCACGGCACTGGCGACCGCGTGCGAGACGAACGCGGCCGCGTCGTCGACGGCCGCCCCCGCACCCGCGGTATCGACGTCGATGACGGCGCTGATCCGCATCCGTTCGTCGAGGAAGAGCTGGCCGAAATGCAGGTCGCCGTGGATCGTCGCGGTGTCGGCCTCGCCCCATTCCGCGTGCGCCGCGCGGTCGATGCGGTCGACGAGTGCGCGACGGTCATCGGAGAACACGACGCGCAGCCGTGCGACGTACCATTTCAGGCGTCGGTCGAGGTGGGTGCGGGCCGCACGCCTCAGCGGCACCCCCGCGAATCGTGCGCGCAGCCCGTCGACCTCGTCGACGAAGCCGCCGGGTTCCCACGCCGCGTCCTGCGCCGGCGTTCCGATGGCAGCATCGAGCACGAGGAGTCCCTCATCCGACCAGCCGAGCACGGCCGGCACCGGGATGCCCTGGATCGCCAGCTCACGATGCGTCTCGACGATCCGGCCGACGCGCGTGGGCGGGACGACCTTGATCCACACCGACCGGCCCGCCGTCGGCATCCGCAGCACCGCCCGCCGACCCGGCCGGTACGCGACCAGCTCGGGCGTGCCGTGGGCCGCGAGACCCAGTCGCCTCAGGAGCGCCTCGGCGGCGTGACCGAAGGCCACCGGTGCCAGAGCGGGAAGATGCGGATCGGCCGGATGCAGCCACACGCGGTCGCCCGGCTCGTCGGGGGTGCCGGTCGCGAATCCGGTCTCGCGCGCGACGACGCGGTGCGACGTGTCGACGAAGTACGTGATCGCGGCTTCACCGGCCGCAGTCACGTCGAAGCCGGCGACCGATCCCTCGCCCAGCGGCTCACGGCTCCGCAGCACCACGGACGACGACGCGTCGAGGTCGAGCGCCTCGCGCAGGAGCAGCTCTTCGGGCGGGGCGAGATCCATCCTTCATCCCAGCACGAACACGGCATCCGCGGGGTGAGACCTTCCTTATGCTCGCCGAGTGCGGGGATGCGGGCACCCATACTGGGGAGGTGGGCGGCCATGGGGACTCGGGCAGACGCTGGCGGATGCCGGTCTTCTCGGTGCGCACGCGACTCATCGCCGTCATCACGATCGTCGCGGGGCTCGGGATGCTCGCCGTCGGTTTCGTCGTCTATCTCGAGGAGCGCGGCCGCATCCTGCGGCAGGTCGATGACCTGCTGGCCGCTAACCTCGAGTCCGCAAGCTACCTCGTGACGCAGGGCGACGACGAGACGGGCACGTGGGAAAGCTCCGCACAGGCGCTCGCGGCCGTCGTGCAGCGCGCGTCCCCCGATGACAACACCGGGACGGTCGGCATCATCGACGGCGAGGCGGCTCTCGTTCCGGGCATTCCGCTGGATGTCGACCTGCTCACGGCACCGGACTTCGTCGCGCGAGCTGTCGCCGAAACCGACGACGGCGAGCCCGTCATCGGCACGTATGCCGAGAACGGCGTCGTCTGGCGCTATCTCGCGACACCGATCACGATCGAACCACCCGACGCGACCACGGCGATCTTCGCGATCGCCTACGACATCGAGGCCGAGCTTGCCGAGATCGACGTCGCTGCCCGGGTGTGGGCGATCGCATCTGCGGCCACGCTGATCGTCATCGCGGGCGCCGCCGCGCTCGTGACCACGAGGCTCCTGCGACCGCTTCGCCAGATGCGCGAAACCGCGGAACGGGTGACGGCGCAGTCGGTCTCGGAGCGCCTCCCGATCCAGGGGCGCGACGACGTCTCGCAACTCGCAGTCACGATGAACGACATGCTCGACCGGCTGGACGAAGCCCTCGACTCGCAGCGTCGCCTGCTCAGCGACGTCGGGCACGAGCTGAAGACGCCGATCACGATCATCCGCGGCTACCTCGAGGTGGTCGACCCCGACGACGCCGGCGACGTGCGCGAGACCCGCGACCTGGCGGTCGACGAGCTCGAGCGCATGGGACAGCTGGTGCAGGATCTGGCGTCGGCGGCCGCTCTCCACGGCCCCTCGCCGATCCGGCGGGTGCCGGTCGACACAGCCGATCTCGTGCCGCAGATCGTGCGCAAGGCCCAGGGCATCGACGGCGCGACGGTAGAGACGGGCGAGGTCGCCGAGGTCGTGACGGCGCTCGACCCCGCACGCGTCACGCAGGCGATGCTCCAGCTCGCCCAGAATGCGGTCACCCACGGCGGCGGGCACCTGGTGATCGCCGCGCGGGTGTCCGGCGAAGAGCTGCAGCTGTCGGTGCGAGACTTCGGGCCCGGCGTTCCCGACGACGCGAAGGCGCGGGTCTTCGATCGATTCCAACGGGGCGCGGATGCCGAGGGCAGGGCGGGCAGCGGGCTCGGGCTCAACATCGTGCAGCTGATCGCCCGCGCCCACGGGGGCACCGTGCGGGTGACGGATGCCGTCGGCGGCGGGGCCCTGTTCACGATGTCGCTGCCGCTCGCGCGCTCGGGAATCCGTGTGGCCCCGGGGCTTGTGATCCCCCCGCGGCCGCCACTCCCCGCAACCGACGCAGTACGGGTTCCGGAATGAGGAGGACGACGTGGCATCGATCCTGATAGCAGATGACGAGGCGCGCATCTCGGGATTCATCGACAAGGGCCTGCGATCGGCGGGGTTCGCGACGCAGGTCGCGACCACCGGGCCGCAGGCGCTCGACCTCGCCCTCAGCGGCGAGTTCGACCTGCTCGTACTCGACGTGAACCTGCCCGGGATGGACGGCTTCGGCGTGCTCGAGGCGCTCCGCGGTTCGGGGTCGCGCATGCCCGTCATCATGCTGACCGCACGCGTCGAGCTGCACGACACCGTCGCGGGCCTCGAGGGCGGCGCCGACGACTACCTCGGCAAGCCCTTCCGTTTCGACGAGCTGGTCGCCCGCATCCGTGTCCGCATGCGCCGCGAAGATGCCGCAGCGGGCTCGGAGCTGAGTCACGGCGACATCGTCCTCGACATCCGCACCCGCCGAGCGCACGTCGGGGGCGTGGCGATCGAGCTGTCCGCCCGTGAGTTCGCTCTCGCCGAAGAGCTCATCCGCAACGCCGGCCAGGTGCTCAGCCGCGAGCAGCTGCTCAGCCGCGTGTGGGGGTACGACTTCGATCCCGGTTCCAACGTCGCCGACGTGTACATCGGCTACCTCCGTCAGAAGCTCGGCTCGAACCGCATCGAGACGGTGCGCGGCGTCGGCTACCGGCTGGTGTGACCTCCGCACCGCGGTGGCGAGGCGCGGTAGCCGCCGTGGGAGGATGACGCCATGTCCCGGCGCGCGACGATCGTAGGGAGCGGGCCGAACGGGCTCGCGGCCGCCGTCGCACTCGCCCGGGCGGGCTATGCCGTGCGCGTCCTCGAGGCGGCCGACACCCCGGGCGGCGGGGTTCGCACGGCTGAGCTGACCCTGCCGGGCTTCCGCCACGACGTCTGCTCGGCGGTGCATCCGGCGGCGCTCACCTCGCCGTTCTTCCGCGCGTTCGGGCTGCGCGAGCGCATCGAGTGGATCGTGCCCGAGGCGTCGTATGCGCAGCCGCTCGACGGCGGCCGCGCGGCCGTCGCGTGGCGCGACCTCGATCGCACGGCCGAGGAACTCGGCCGTGACGGGCGCGCCTGGCGTGACGTCGTCGGCGTCCTGAGCCACCGGCTCGACGCCGTGGTCGACTTCACCGGGTCGCAGCTGCTGCGCGTGCCTCGGCATCCGGTCGTCACCGCCCGATTCGGGCTCCGATCGCTGGTGCTCGGCACGCGTGCGGGCCGCGCGACGCTCGCGACCGAAGCGGGGAACGCGCTGCTCGCGGGGGCGTTCGCGCACGCGAATGCCGCCCTGCCGTCGGTGGGCGCCGCTGCCTCGGGGCTGTTCCTCGCGGCGCACGGACACACCGCCGACGGGTGGGCGTACCCGCGCGGCGGCGCGTCGCGCATCGCCGACGCGCTCATCGAAGACCTGCGCGCCCACGGCGGCGAGGTCGAGACGGGGCGGCTGGTGGGATCGCTCGCCGATCTCGATCGGGGAGACGCGGATGCCGGTGACCTGCTGCTGCTCGACACCTCGCCGAGACTGCTGCTGACGCATCCCGATCTGCCGTCGCGGTACGCACGGGCGATCCGCCGGTACCGCTACGGCGCCGGGGCGGCGAAGGTCGACATCGCCCTCGACGGACCGATCCCCTGGGCGAATCCGGACGTGGCGCGGGCACCCACCGTTCACCTGGGCGGCACCCGTGCCGAGGTCGAGGCGAGCGAGAACGCCGTCGCCCGCGGTGAGGTCACCGACCGACCGTATGTGCTCGCGGTGCAGCCGTCACTCCTCGACCCCACGCGCGCCCCCGACGGGAAGCACGTGGCGTGGGCGTACATCCATGTGCCGTCGGGGTCGGCGCTGGACCCGACGGAACGGGTGCTGAGCCAGTTCGAGCGCTTCGCCCCGGGCTTTCGCGAACGGGTGCTCGCCACGAGCGCGATGACGGCTGCCGACCGAGCGACCTACAACCCGTCCGACATCGGCGGCGACATCCTCGGCGGGGCCTTCACGTTCGAGCAGGCGTTCCGTCGACCCGTCGTGTCGACGACCCCGTGGCGCACACCGCTGCGGGGCGTGTATCTCGCCTCGGCCTCCACTCCCCCGGGCCCGGGTGTCACCGGGATGCCGGGCTGGTACGCGGCGCGACAGGCGCTGAGCGACATCGCGGGGGTGCGCGTGTCGCCCGCCGACCTGTTCGCCTGACGCTGGACGGCGTCGGAGGGGCCTCTCAGGCGGCGACTGCGAGAATGGGCCGGTGAAGCTTCTCGTCGCCGCCCTCGAGGCCGAACTCGTCGCCTTTCCCGCCGAACTCCCCGGGTTCGACCGACTCGTCACCGGCCCCGGCAAGCTCCAGGCGACCTACGCGCTCACGCGCGCCCTCGACGCCGCGACCTACGACGAGATCGTGGTCGTCGGCACGGCAGGCGCGATCGATCCTCGCCTCGACGGCACCGTCTACGACGTCGGCGGGGCGATCCAGCACGACGTCACCGACATCGACGGGATCGTCGGGCAGCACGTGTCGCTGCCGACCCGTGTCGACTTCGGGCCCGAGGGCGTCACCATCGCGACCGGCGACCACTTCGTCGACGACTCGGAGGCGGTCGGGGTGATCCGCCCGCTCGGCGCCGGCCTCGTCGACATGGAGACCTACGCCTACGCGTGGGTGGCCGAGCAGTTCGGCGTTCATATTCGTGTGCTCAAGGCCGTCTCGGATCGCGCCCAGGACGACGCGATCACCGACTGGCGCACCGCGGTCACGGCGTGCAGCCACCAGCTGCGCGATCGCGTGCGCATCGACTACGGCGTCTGAGCCCACACGCGCGAACATCCCGGGACGAAGCCCATCCCGGGATGCCGCGTGGATCAGGTCAGCGGACTACGGCGTGGGGACCCACTGGGTCTTCGCCCACGTGATCTTGGCGAGCTTCGTCTGGCCCGCCGTCGACGGGTGGAAGTAGTCGCGCGTGGAGATGTCCGCCTTCACGAACTCCTCAGCCGCCACGGCACCGCCGTCGAAGCGGCAGTTCGCCGCCGCCTTGCAGGCGTCCGCGAGGATGACGTTGTAGGCGTCGACACGGGCCTGAACGTCGAGGCGACGCTGAATGTCGGCAGGCTTGTCGCTCGTCGGGTTGGCGAGCATCGACTGGCAGATCCGCAGCAGACCCCATACGAAGCGTGCGCTCGAGCTTCCTCGGTTGAGGTCGAACATACGATGCAGGTTCGGGATGCTGGCGACGAAGATCTCGCGCGTGCTGCCGTTCGCGTTGAGCGTGGTGAGCGCCTTCTCCACGTTGGTCTTGAATGCCGCCGTCGATGTCATGTTGGTCGAACTCGAGGTGCACGCGTCGTTGGCGCCGATCTGGATCGTCACATACTGGGCTTGCTGTGTCACCGCCTTCTGCGCCTGCGCGTTCAGGGCGCTGGACAGCGCCCCCGACACCGCGTTGTTGTAGCCGACGAGCGTGCTCGCCCCCGCTGCCCGCAGCCGCGAGTAGTGCGAGCTGACCGAGCTGGTGGTGCCGGTGGCCCAGCTGTTGGCCGGACAGCTCGTGAGCGAGCTGCAGGTCATGGCGGCCTGCGTGATCGAGTCGCCGAGAGCGGCCATTCGGGTGATGGTCGCCGGCGCAGGTGCAGCGTGTGCTGCCGAAGCGCTGGCGAGGGTTCCCGAGACGATGAGGGCTGCGGTGGCGAAGGTGGCGAGAGCGCGTCGCGCCCCGGTCGAGATGCGCATGTGTGGACTCCGTACGGCTGTGTGGATGGAGCAGATTTGCGGCACGCGGCCGCAGCCGGACGAGCCGGCATCGGGTGAAATCTGATTCCCCCAGGAATGATCTTGGGGCGAACAATACACCCGCGTATCGAGCCGGACAACAGGCGGGTCGGCTGGAGCGTCGTTCAGCTCACGCGAGCGGCGTCCTGAGAGATCACGCTCGGCCCCTGCGGCGTCGCAGTCACGACGAGCTGCGCGGAGAGCTGGTCTTTCATGGCGGCGACGTGGCTGATGAGTCCGACCGTGCGCCCGCCCTGGCGCAGCTCATCGAGCGTGCGCATGGCGAGTTCGAGGGTGTCGTCGTCGAGCGAGCCGAAGCCTTCGTCGATGAAGAGGGTGTCGAGCTGCACGCCGCCCGCACGAGCGGTCACGACTTCCGCCAGCCCGAGCGCGAGCGAGAGCGATGCGAGGAACGTCTCGCCGCCCGACAGCGACTGCGCAGAGCGCGGGATGCCGGTGTGGGCGTCGAGGATCTCGAGCCCGAGTCCGGAGGCCGCGTTCCGCGCCGCGCGAGCGTCGGTGTGCTGCAGCCGGTAGCGTCCGGACGACATGTCGTCGAGCCGCAGATTGGCCCGCTCGACGATCTCTTCGAGCTCGGCGGCGAGGACGAACGACTCGAGCGTCATGCGGTGCGTGTTCGGCGCGCGGCCGGCGACGGTGTCGGCGAGCCGGACGAGAACTACCTGCTGCTCGGCGAGTCCGTCGATCGCGGCATGGGCCGCGTTCGCGCGCGCGACCAACTCCGCCAGGCGCGTCGCCGCCTGCGACGCGTGCGCCGCGGCGTCGACCGCGGCTGTCCACCGGTCGCGTGCCGCGGTGAGCGCGGTGTGCGTCGGTTCGAGTTCGATCAGCTCTTCGGGCGCCCCGGCGAGCTCGAGTTCGAGCTCGCGCAGTCTGTCGCGCTCGACGCGCAGCGAGACCTCGTGCTCGCGGATGCGCTCAGCGAGCGCAGCCCGCGTCGCGGCATCGCGGAGAGCGGCGGCGACGTCGTCGGCTGCGGTGAACCCGGATGTCGAGATTCGAGCCGCCAGGTCGGCCGCTGCTGCAGCGGCGCGTGCAGTCGCATCGGCCGCAGCCCGGAGCGCGTCGGTGAGATCCAGCGCCCGCCGCCGCCGGTCTCGTGCATGGGCGATGCGAGCGGTGACCGAGGCGAACCCGCCCCGGGCGATCGCGATCGCGCGTCGCGCAGACTCGGCGTCGGCGGCGGTGGCTGCGAGCTTCTCACGCAGCGCGGCGAACTCCGCGACGAGCGCTTCGTGCTCCGCGCGAGCCGAGCGCTCGAGCGCGACGAGCTCGTCACGTTCGGCGGACAGCCGGTCTCTGTTCCGGAGGGCGACGACAGCCGTTTCGACAGCCGCAGCCGCGACGGTCCGGTCGGCGGCGAGCGTCGCGACCTCGGCGGCGCCCGATCGCGCGTTCGCCTCGGCAAGCGTCTCGCGGGTTGTTCGCGCGTGAGCGACGGCGCGGGACTCGATCGCCGCATCGGCGTCGCGCCGGGCCTCGGCAGCGGCGACCATCTCGTCGGAGACCGCCGCGTCGCCGGCAGCCGCCGGCGCCGGGTGCTCGGCCGATCCGCACACCGCGCAGGGTTCACCGTCGACGAGCGCGGCCGCGAGTTCGCCCGCATGCCCGGCGAGACGCCGCTGCAGCAGGTGCGTGACGGCGGACCGGGATCGATCGTGCTGTTCGGCTGCGGCGAGATAGGCCGCTTCGGCCTCGCGGGACGCCGCAGCGAGGCGCTCGGCCTCGTGCGCGGCGACGAGCCGCTGCTCGAGCTCGGCGAGCAGGCGCTCCGCCGCATCGAGTGCGCCGGCTGCGGTGCTCGCCGCGGACAGCTCGTCGCCGAGTGACTCCATGCGGGTGGGGTATGCGGCGAGCGCTGTGGCCAGTTCGCCGATGATGCGTTCGTAGTCTGCACAGCGCTGGGCGCCGTCGGCGAGCTGCGCATCGACGAGGTGCAGACCGGCTTCACGCTCGGCCGCGGCCGCCCACAGCGCGAGGTCACCGGTCAGACGCTCCACGATGACGCGGAGTGCGTCCTCGTCGGCGTCGTCGGCTACCTCTCCCGCGTCGGCATCGTGCGGCCCGTCTCCGACACCATCCCGCCACGCCGCACGCGCACCCTCGAGCAGGTTGTGCGCCGCGGTCTCGGCTGCCGCGGCCTGCGCGGCCGCGTCGAGCGGAGCCCGCAGCGCCTCGGCGTCGACAGCACGCGCGAGCGTGTGGCGTTGTTCGGCGATCAGTGGTTCCGCGGCCTCGCGTGCGGCGAGCGCTGTGCGCGCCCGCTGCCGCTGCTCTTGCGCCTCGCGCAGCGACTTCACCGCGACATGGGCCGCGTCGGCGTCGCGGTGGGCGGTGTCTGCGGCATCGCGCTCTCGGACGAGAGTCTCGGCGCGGTAGTCGGCCCGCTGGATGCCGACGGCTCCGGCGGCGAGCCGCGACAACAGGTCACGGGCGACGAGCCCGGCAGGCACAGCGTCGATCGCGGGCTCACCGGCAAGGCGCTCGACTTCGAGCATTCGCTCGACCTCATCGAGGAGCAGTTCGACCCCGCTGCCCGCGTGAGCGAGCTCCCGCTCGGCGTCTTTGCGACGCTGCTCAAGGGAGACCTGATAGCCCTCGTAGGTGCGGGTGCCGAAGAGCCGGCGCAGCAGCCGCTGCCGGTCGTCGTTCTTCGCGAGCAGGAACTCGGCGAACCGGTTCTGCGCGAGCAGGATCACCTGCAGGAACTGCTGCTGATTGAGTCCCAGCAGCTCGTCGAGCTCGCGGGCCACATCGACCGGCCGTGCCGCGCGACCGATCCAGACCCCCTCGATCAGCTCGTCGAGCTGGGCACGATGCGGCTCGGTGGTCATGCCGGTGCCGCGAAGCTTGGGGCGGTCGTACTCGGGCGAACGAGTCACCCGCCATCGGCGGCCGGCAGCGCTGAACTCGACCACGACACTCGTGGGGTCATCGGGGTCGCAATGGTCGCTGCGCAGTCGCTTCTCGACGCCCTCATATCGGGGCACGCCTCCGTAGAGCCCGAAGCACACGCCGTCGAGCACGCTCGACTTGCCCGCGCCGGTACGACCGGCGATGAGGAAGATGCCGTCGGCGGCGAACGCGTCGAAGTCGACGGTCTGCTGCTCGCGGAAGGGGCCGAATCCGGTGAGTTCGAGCCTGTGGAGCCTCATGCGAGGGCCTCGGTCAAGGTGCGCTCGTCGATCACGTCGCGGATGATCTCGGCTTCGCGCTCAGAAGCGCCCTCGCCTTCGCGCACGTGAGCGAGGAAGGCATCGACGAGTTCAGCGTCGGATCGGGCCGCGCGGACCCGGCGCGCGTAGGTGAGGCCGTCGTCGCCGCGCACACCCTCGGGCGTGTGCATGACGGTCGCGCAGTGCGGGAAGCGCGCCTGCAGCCGGCGCATCGGCTCGGGCTGAGGCGTCGCGTCGGTGTATTGCGCACACACCCACGCGTCGACTGCGCCGGCGTGACTCGCATCGGAGAGCAGATCGTCGAGGGCTCCGCGGATCGTCACGAGCCGGCGCGGGATCGGCAGATCGAGCCACTCGACCGAGGCGAGGCCGGCGGCATCCAACTCGACGAGCCACGAGCCGCGGGGCTTGTCGGCCTCGCCGAAGCTGTAGTGAAGCGGCGCGCCCGCATAGCGAACCGCGTCGGAGAGTCGCTGTCGCCCGTGGATGTGGCCGAGCGCGACGTAGTCGGGGCCGTCGAACACGGCGAGCGGAACGACGTCGAGGCTCCCCTGCCGGATCTCGCGCTCGACGCCGGGGGTCGCATCGACGCCGGCGGCGAAGCAGTGCGCGATCGTGACCGAGCGCCCGCCGCGTGCGGCGATGTCGGCCCGGATGAGGTCCATCGCGTGGGCCAACGTGTGGTGCTGCGAGCGCAGTTCGGCATCCGGCCAGAGGTGACGTACGAGGGCCGGCTCGAGGAACGGGATGCCGTACACGTGGACCGGGCCGTGCTCGTCGGCGAGCGTGATCGGGGTGCCGATCGTCAGCGGATCGGTCACGACGTGGATGCCGTCGCGCAGCAGCGACGACTGGAAGCCCAACCGGGCGGCGGAATCGTGGTTGCCGCTTGTGACGACGACGGCGGCCCCGGCATCCGCCAGCGAGCGCAGCGTGTCGGTGAGGAGCGAGTAGCACGCGGCGGCCGGAGCCGCGGAGTCGAACACGTCGCCCGCCACGATCACGACGTCGACCTCGTGCTCACGGACCCGTGCCACCAGGGCATCGAGCACGCCGCGCAGCGCATCGAGCGTGGCGTGGCCGTGGAACGACCGCCCGATGTGCCAGTCAGAGGTGTGCAGGATGCGCATGTTCACACGGTAGATCGCTCCTCCGACATCACCGCTGAGGCGGGCCGCCGCCACCGTAATCCGCCGCGGGCATAGGGTGGAGGAACCGTGTCAAGCCCCCTCGCCACCGCCGCTCCCACGTGGCGGAGCTGGCTGATCTGGGGCGTCGGGGTCGCCGCATACATCATCGCGATCACGAACCGCACGTCGCTCGCGTCGGTGGGCGTCGACACCGCGGAGCGCTTCGAGATCGACGCGTCGACGCTGTCGATGTTCGCGGTCATCCAGCTCGGCGTCTACGGCGCGATGCAGGTGCCCGTCGGCATGCTGCTCGACCGCTGGGGCGCGCGCCCGATCATCGCGATCGGCATGGTGCTCATGGCCGCGGGACAGCTCGCGATGGCGCTCTCGCCGAACGTCGGCATCGCGATCGCCGCCCGCATGCTGCTCGGCGCCGGCGATGCGGCGGTGTTCCCGAGCGTGCTGCGCCTGGTGGCGACGTGGTTCCCCGCGCAGCGCGGGCCGCTGATGGTGCAGCTCACCGGCATCCTGGGCCAGCTCGGCCAGATCATCGCGATCGTCCCGCTTGCGGCGCTCCTGCACGCCACCACGTGGTCGATCGCGTTCGGCAGCCTCGCCGGTCTCACCCTGCTGTTCGCGGTGCTCGTGTTCGCGGTCATCCGCAACCACCCGCCCGATCGCGACGCCGATGTCTCCGTCGACACCGACACCGGCGCGATCCGGGTCGTCACCTCGTCCATCGACAATCGTGTCGGCATCCGCGCCGCCTGGTCGCACCCCGGAACCCGGCTCGCCTTCTGGTCGCACTTCACGACGCCGTTCGCGGGCACCGCCTTCATCATGCTGTGGGGCATCCCGTTCCTCACAGCCGGCGAGGGACGCACGCAGGGCGAGGCCGCCGCCATCACGACGATCTACGTCGTCGCGGGCATGATCCTGGGTCCCGTCATGGGGCTGCTGTCGGGCCGCATCCCGAACCTGCGCTCACGCGCGCTCGTGCTCCCGACGGTCGCGATCCAGGCGATCGCGTGGCTCGTGGTGATCGCCCTGCCGGGGCCCGCACCGCTGTGGCTGCTGATCGCGCTGGCCATAGCTCTCGCCACCGGCGGCCCAGCCTCCCTCGTCGCGTTCGACCACGCGCGCACGCATAACCCGGCGCACCGGCTCAGCACGGCGACCGGCATCACGAACTCCGGAGGCTTCCTCGCGAGCCTCATCGCGATCTTCCTCATCGGCGTCGCGCTCGACCTGCAGGGCGCCGGAACTCCGGCGACGTTCACGCTCGACGCCTTCCGGATCGCCTTCCTCACGCAGGTGCCGCTGTGGATCCTCGGCGCGATCATGATCGTGATCGAGCGCAAGAACACGCGGGTGCACATCGGCCTCGATGCGCCGCGGTCGCGGTCGCGGTCGCGGCGGTCCAAGGACGAGCGGATGCCGTAGGCCTGGTCCTCGCGCGGGTTGCGGCAGCTTGCAAAACGGAGGAGATCGGCGAAACGGAGGAGCTTCAGCGCGAAATCCCTCCTCCGTTCTGCAGATCTCCTCCGGTTTGCTACGGGCGTACGTCGTCGTGGGTCACCACCCGGCTGAGCTCGACTGCCCCGCCGGCGAGCGCCCAGTAGTGCAGGCGCCGCGCGGCAGCGGCATTCTGCTCGATGTACGCGCGGTAGCACTTCGCCCCGTCCGAACGCACCAGGTCGGGATCCCCCGCCCCGTCACCGGAACGCAGCGCATGCACCCCGCGGCTCGGAACATCGCGGATGCGGCCTGTGACGGCATCCACCACCGCCTTCATGGCCTTGTCGAAGTGGCCGATCGTGAGCGACGCGAGCGATGCGACGAACTCCGGCCCGACGTCGTACTCTCCGATCGCCCAGCGCTCGCGCTCGCCCGGTTCGACCCGCTCGACCCACGCGAGATACACCTCGTGACGCACCCACTGCTCGTCATCGACCCACCTCGACCGCCGGTCGTCGACGCTCGCGACCGGCACGACCGCCGGCGCGGCACGCCGTGACTCGCGCACCGCCCGCGTGGTCGCCAACTGCTGGGCCTTCAGCTCTTTGAGCTGCCGCTCGAGCTCGCCGCGCTCGGCGAGCTCTTCGCGCAGTCGGGCCTCCGCACCGATGACCCGGGCTCTGAGGCGCCCGAGCCCCGAGTCGTCGACACCGACCTCCGCGAGGCGCCGCTCGAGTTCGGCGCTCCTCGCGCGCTCGCTCTGGAGCTGGAGCTGGGTCGAACGGAGCGCGGCCCCGGCGGCCGGCGCGGACGCGTCTCCGACACCGCCTTCGAGCTGCGCCACGACGGCCGCGGCCGCGGAGGTGGCCGTCGCCTCGACCGGCACCGACTCGACGCGGCGCCTTCCCGGGCCGGGCATCGGCCGCTCGGCCTGCACGTCCGGTGGGATGGACGCCGCAGCCACAGCACCGGGATCGGCGAGCGTCGACGGTGCCGCCGGAATCGCCGCGGCATCCACCGGGCTCCGCGCGTCCCCCGCCCGCGTCGATGCTGCCGCCGCCTCATTGAGCGCTGCAAGGTCGCCCGCGGCATCCGTCGTGTGAAGTTCGAGCGTACGGCCCTCTTCGAGCCAGGGCCGACCGCCGGACGTCAGCGCGAGCGGCGGCACGACCGGCTCGTCGTCGTCGACGTCGGTGAGTGCGAGATGCAGCGTTCCGTCGCTCAGGTGCGTGACCCGAGCAGCGACGACGTCGCCCTCGGCGACGAGGAGGTCGACCGTGTCGAGGGGGTTCGGTGAGACGTCGATGCGCCGCAGCACGATCTCGACGGCGGGATGCAGCAGCAGCGTCGCGCGGGCCGGCGAAACCTTGCGCACGAGCGCGAGGGTCACGCAGCCGTGCGGGAACGCCGCCTCGAGGGCTGCCTGCGTCGGCGTGCTCTCCTCGACCAGCAGAAGCCGGGTGTCGAGGTCGAGGACGCCGGCCACGCGCTGGCCGCGATGAAGGCTCCAGTCGAGCGGAATCGGCGGATAGGTCAGCTCGCGCGAGATCGTGGCGAGGCCCCTGCCGTCGAGGTCGACGACTGCGCGGGTATCGTCGGCGACGAATCCCTTCACGACACCGGATGCCGCCAACCGGCGCACCGACGGCTTGTCGAACAGACCGGCGGCTCCCGCCTGGCCGAGGGCATCGCCGATCAGCTGCTGGGTCGCCCGGCCGCCCGGGAACCGCAGCGGCGAGCGCCGCCAATCAGGCTGGACGCCGAAGTCCACCGGATACGACCGCCCTGCCCCGCCGTAGACCTGCGTCTTCTCGGGCAGCAGCGAGTCGAGCTCGCGCGTGAGGTCGCCGGTCGAGATGAGCACGAGGTCGGCGATGTCCCGCAGCTCGCCCGCCAGCTCATCGGTGTCGAGTGCGAACAGGTCGGTGTGCGGATCGGTCGAGACCACGACCAGCGGCCGCTGCCGGCGCGCAAGAATGCGCTCGGCGAGGGCCGCGACGTCGGGTGATGTGCGGACGCGCTCGGTCACGATCCCTCCTTCCGGCCAAGACGATCGGGACGAGACGGACTCTATGCGCGACCTCCGACATGCGGTCCGCAGTCGCCGCAACTGAGGCACCGCAGAACGGAGGAGATCCGGTTTGCAAAGCGAGCCGACCCGGCCCGCTGCTCAGACCTTCCCGTCGGGCCCCGCGCCCGCGGCGAGCGACACCAGGCGGCCGAGCTCGCCGAGGTCGACGCCCTCGACACGGCGGAAGCTCACAGCGGCAGAGCCGATCTTCACGGCGCCCAGGCGGCCGCCGTACTTCTTGGCGAGATACTGCCCGTCTTCGGTCGCGTTGAGGTACACGCTGATGTGGTTCTTCTGCATGCCCAGCCCCACCCGGAACCAATCCACGCGGGTGCGATCGCTGCGGGTGTACGACCAGTCGCCGTAGCCGATGATGCGCTGCTCGCTCCCGCCCCAGAACACGCCCTCCCACAGCACACGCTCGGCGTCCGGCATCCGCTCGACGATGAGACGATCGAGCAGCACCATGTCGCCCTGGCGGTCGTCGGGCAGCGAGGCGAGGAATTCATCGACGGATGCTGCTGACTTCTCCATGACGCGATCGTAGGCCGATCCGCCTGCCTGCCACCCGACGGGCGGCCGTCGGACGTATCGTGGACCATGGCGCCTCCCGCAGATTCCGCACCACGGTCCACCGTCGTCGCGCTCGTCGGCGCCGACAGCGATGCCCTGCTCTCGGGCCTCGCCGATGTTCCCGCCCTCGCCGCCCTGTCGCTGCGCGAGAGCGATCCGGCCCTCGCCACGCGGATGCTGGCCGCAGCGTCGAGCCCCTACGTCGTCCACGACGCCGACCCGCTCGAGCACGTCGCTGCGGCGTGGGTGGAGCTCTACGAGGAGCGAGCCACCCTCGGCACCCTCGAGATCGAGGTCGAGACGCTGCTCGCCCTCTTCGCCGCCGGCGACGCGGTGATGCCCGACTACTACGTCGTCACCGGGCCCGAAGTCATCGAGGGGACGTGGCGCCACTGGTGGCTGGGCGCCCTCGCGCACCATGCACCGAATCGGGTACTGCCGGTCGAGGCGTCCACCGCAGCGCTGCGCGCGCGCCTGCGGTCACTGCCGACCTCGCGCCCCTGGCCCGACCCCGCATCCTGGCTCACGCGCGTGCAGTTCGACATCCCCGACCGCGTCGGACTCCGCGACCAGCGCGGCGCCGCGTGAACGGATCCGCGCCGGTCGTCATACGCTTCGAGCACGCAGGCGCCACCCTCGTCGCCGAATCCCGCGGCACCGGGCGCCCGGTACTCGTCCTCGTCCACGGCATCGGCATGGGCCGCAGCGTCTTCGGCGACCTCATCTCGCATCTCGACGACGTCGCGCACATCATCGCCCTCGACCTGCCGGGGTACGGCGAGGCGCCCGAACCCCGCCGGGTCCTCACGATGGAGCGCACCGCCGACCTCGTGGCCGAATTCCTGCACGAGCGGGTCGGCTCGCCCGTCGTGCTGATCGGCCATTCGATGGGCGCGCAGGTCGCCGGCGAGGTGGCGGCACGGCATCCCGAGACCGTCGCTCGGCTCGTGCTCGTCGGACCCACGGTGGATCCGGCCGCCCGCACGGCCCGCGCGCAGCTGTCGCGGCTGCTGCGCGACATCGCCGTCGAGAATCCGAAGGTGATCGCGCTCGGCACGAGGGAGTATCTGCGGGCGGGCCCGCGGCTCCGCGCGAAGTTCCGCGCGATGCTCGTCCACCGGCCCGAGGACTCGTGCGAGCGCATCGTCGCACCGACACTGGTCCTGCGCGGCGAGGACGACCTCGTGGTGCCCCGCTCGTGGGCCCGGCGTCTCACCGACGCGATTCCCGAGGCACGCCTCGAGGAGGTGCGCGGTCACGGCCACGAGACGATGATCCGGGATGCCGGAGCCGCCGCGCGGCATATCGAGGCGTTCCTGAGCGAGGAGTGACGACTGCCGTGCGTCATCGCATTTCCGCCATGTCGGCGGAGCACGGCAATGTCGGAACCCCTTCGTAGGTTGGAGTCATCGGAACCTACGGAGGAAGCCATGCTCTCGCTCGTCACCGCCGCCGAACAGCAGTACCGCTACGACACCGCCGCCCGCGACCGCGAACTCGCGCTGCTCGCCTCGATCCGCGAGCGACGTCTCGCCGAGGCCATGTTCGCCGAGGCACCCGTCCGGCTCGCCCCGCGCGCCGCGTGGGCGCGGCCGATCGGAGTACGCCTCGAGCGGGCCGAGGTGTGCACGACCACCTGCGCGATCGCCTGACGCTACGCCGACGGCGGCGCGCCTGCTCCCGTCGAGACCTGACGGGCGAGGCCATCGATCTCGTCGTCGCCGAGGTCGATGCCCGACTGCTCGAGCCGCTGGCGAAGCACGCCCTCGATCCGCGCGAGCGATTCCGTGCCCACGTCGACGCGGGTCTGGGCGACGATCCCTGCCACCTTGTCGTCGACAGGTGCGTCGTTCTGCGACATCGCCGGCAGCCGCTGCTCGCCGGCGGCGCCGAGCGCGCCGGGGGTGCGCTGAGCCTCACCGGCCGTCAGCGTGTCACGACCCTCGTCCTGTCCGAGGTGGTCGACGCCGGAAAGATCACGGTCCATGGCGGACTCCTTTCGTCTGAGTCCACCCTCACCCGCGCGCACGAGACCCGACACGGGGTTGACAACAGCGATCAGGCGCGCTCCGCCGCCGCGGGGTTCGAGCCGGCGCGCCCGGTCGCCCCCGCCGCTGCCGTCGCAGCCTTGTCGCGCACCACGGCATCCGCCACGACCTGTCCGCCGCTGCGCAACAGCGCGCGCCGCCACGGCAGCGTCCCCTCGATCTCGATCTGGATCGAGATCGACAGCACCGTCCGGATCAGCACGATGAGGCCGAGGGTCGCAGCTTCCTCGAGCGACGGCTTCGAGGTGATCGTGCGGATGAGGTCGGCGGCCACCAGCACCTCGAGGCCGAGCAGGATCGCGGCGCCGAGCGTCGTGCGCAGCACGAGGAATGCGGCCGAGCCGCCCTCGCCGCGGCCGAGTGCGCGCACGCCGAGCACGACGGCGATCGCGAACCCCACCATCATCGCGACAGCTCCGATGATCTCGAAGCCCACGGCGACGTAGACGAAGAACTCCTCCATGTGCACGCGGCCAGCATAGGGCGCAGCATCCCGAACCGCGTCGAATCACGCGCGAACCGCGTTCGCGCGTGGCGGCTCCCCGAGGATCCGCGTCGAGAACCCTTACGCGGTGCGGCGCGAGGCGAGGATCGCCCGACGCTGCGGGTGCGCCTCGAACCAGTCCGCGACGTACCAGCACACTGGCACCACCGTGCGGTCGCCCTGCTGCTCGAGGTCGCCGACGGCTCGCTCGACGAGGTCGCCGGCATAGCCGTGGCCGCGGAAAGTGGGGATCGTGTAGGCGCGGGTCATCGCCACCGAGCGACCGTCGTCGCGGTAATCGAGGATGCTCACGAGGTCGTTCCCCCGATGAAGCGTGTAGCGCGAGGCATCCGCTTCGTGTGTGAATCGCAGCTCAGTCACCTCGACAGGCTAAGCCCGCGTACGGACACGTCGGCGAGGCGGCCGGGATGTCGCGGCATTCGTGCGGCGACATCCCGGCCGGCACTCAGGCTCGCGTCACTCCGGCAGCACGCCCGTCCGCGCGAGGTCGGCGTACCAGAGCCCGGAGTCCTTCACGGTTCGCTCCAGCGTGTCGAAGTCGACGCGGACGATGCCGAACCGCTTGGCGTAGCCGTAGCCCCACTCGAAGTTGTCGAGCAGCGACCACACGAAGTAGCCGCGCAGATCCACGCCGCGCTCGATCGCCCGGTGCGCGGCCGTGAAGTGCCGGCGCAGGTAGTCGAGCCGCTTCGGGTCGGGCACCGACCCGTCGGCGGCCACGACGTCGTCGAAGGCAGCGCCGTTCTCGGTGATCATGAGCGGCTGGTCGGGGAACTCCGCCGACAGCGAGACGAGCAGCTCTTCGAGCCCCTCGGGCGCGATGTTCCACCCCATCGCCGTGTACGGGCCCGCCTGCTCGACGAACTCGACGGCGAGGTCGCTGCCGGGCCACGCGGTGCCGCCGGCAGTGCCCTTGTGGCCGTCGTTCATCTGCTTGGGCGAGACGCCGTCCCACAGACGCACCGTGGCCGTCGAGTAGTAGTTGACTCCGAGTACATCGATCGGCTGGTTGATCGCAGCGAGATCGCCCTCGTGCACGAACGACCAGTCGGTGACCGACGCGGTGTCTTCGAGCAGGTCGGCCGGGTACTCGCCCTTCAGGAGCGGGTGGGTGAACGCCCGGTTCGCGAGCGCGTCGATGCGGCGCATCGCCTCGGGCGCGGCATCCCCCACCCCGCGCAGCACGTGGAAGTTGAGCGTGATCGAGTACTCGGGGTCCCCGGAAGACGTCGCCCGCAGCGCCTGAACCGCGCGCCCGTGCGCGAGGTTGAGGTGGTGCACCGCGGCGAGTGCCGATGCCGGCTCGCTGCGGCCGGGGGCGTGCCCGCCCTGACCGTAGCCGAGGTAGGCCGAGCACCACGGCTCGTTGAGCGTCGTCCAGGTGTGCACCCGGTCGCCGAGCGCTGCGCCCATGATCTTGGCGTACCGCTCGAACGCGTCGGTCGTCGCACGGGCGGCCCACCCCCCGGCATCCTCCAGATATTGCGGCAGATCCCAGTGATAGAGCGTGGCGACGGGACGGATGCCGCGCTCGAGCAACCCGTCGACCAGACGCGCGTAGAAGTCGATGCCCGCCTGGTTGACCTCGCCCGAGGCGGTCGGCTGGATGCGCGGCCACGCGATCGAGAACCGGTAGGCGCCGAGCCCGAGGTCCTTCATGAGATCGAGGTCGGAGTCCAGCCGGTGGTAGTGGTCGCATGCGACGTCGCCGGTGTCGCCGTTCCAGACCTTGCCGGGCGTCTTGCTGAAGGTGTCCCAGATCGAGGGGCTGCGGCCGTCCTCGTCGAAGGCGCCTTCCACCTGATACGAGGCCGTCGCCGATCCGAACGTGAAGCCGGGTGGAAACACGAGTCCCGAGTCGCGGTAATCGGGGTTGCCCTGGTTCGTCGTAGTCACGGATCTCATCGTGTCACCTCCGAGCGATCGGGTGCTGTGGCCGTGTCTGCACCGCGGCCGTGTGGCGCTGAGCAATCTGTCACATTTCGTCATCGTCGGGGCCTGGCATCCGAGCGATTTGACGCATTGCGACGTACTCCGTCATAATCGGGCACATGACTGACAACGCACGCTCTCTGTCCGCCTGGGAGGCGAACGGGACTGCTGGCATGATGATGGCCAGCTGCGCTGTCATGTGCTGTCGAATGTGCCACTAGCACGGTGACCCCCGCCGGACCCGCACGCCGCTTCTGAAACACGGCGACGCGAGTCCCCCGAAGCACCCGCTTCCCGCGTCGATCACGCGCAGCCGGATGCCTCGCACACCGCCCATCGTCGGGCACAGCCCTCCCAGGGCAGCAGCACACCGAATCCCTTCGGGCCGCATCACAGGCCGGGATTCCCTCCCGCAAGGACCATCATCATGTCGCACTCCGCTCTCCTCGACCGTCCCGCTTCCGCCACCGCCGCTCCCGTCCGTCACCTCCGTGCCGTGACGCAGCCGAACCCCGTCGTGGATGCCGCTCCGGCAGCGCCCGCCGCGCAGGCGCCCGCAGCGCCCGCCGCCCGCAACCTTCCCCCGGGGACCGCGCCCCGCGGCTTCGCGCTGTACGTCGGACTCGACGAGGCGAAGGCAGCCGCAGCCGGCGTCGACCTCGGCGTCATCGTCGAGGCCCTCCGCCGCACGATCGCCGAACTCGCTCCTGCAGCCGAGACCTACGCCACGGTCGCCCTCGCGCCGGTCGGCGCGGGCGGTCGCGACGTCGACGTCGTGCGCCTCGCCCTGCACGAGCCTTCTGCCGTCGCCCGCACCAAGCAGGAGGAGCCCGAAGACGAAGACCGCGCTCCCGGCGGCGTCGTGGTCGACATCTCGCGCAAGCGTGTGCTCATCGACGGCGAGTCGGCGGCCTTCACGTTCAAGGAGTTCGAGCTGCTGCAGTACCTCGTGCTGCGCGAAGGCCGCACGATCGAGCGCATCGAGCTGGTGAACTCGCTCTGGCAGGGTGCCACCGAAGAAGAGGCTCCCGGCGAGCGCACGATCGACGTGCATGTGCGGCGCCTGCGCGCCAAGCTCGGCCGGTACGAAGACATCGTGCGCACCGTGCGCGGCGTCGGCTACCGCTTCGACCGCCACGCCGACGTCGTGATCCGCTACGGCCACGGAACGCCCTCGCCCGACCGCTTCTGATCGCCGTCGACGTCGATGTCGGAGGTCCCGGCGTAGGGTGAGGCCATGACCTTCGTCGCGTCCACGCCGACACGCGCGGGCACGCGCGACCCGAGGGTCGACCACGGGCGTCCGCTCGAGACCGAGTACCGGCCACGGCATCCGCTCGACCTCCGCCGTACCCTGCTCGTGCAACGCCGCGGTTCGGGTGACCCGACGATGACCCTCGCGGGCGCTGTCATCTGGCGTGCGAGCCGCACGCCCGACGGCGTCGCGACGCTCGCGATCCGCGAGACGCATCCGGGCGTCGTGCGGGCGGCGGCCTGGGGGCCGGGGCGCGACTGGGCGCTCGCGCAGCTGCCGGCGCTGTGTGGTGCCGACGATGATCCCCGCGACTTCGACGCCTCGCGGCATCCACTCGTCGCCGACGCCCACCACCGCAACCCGGGCCTGCGTCTCAGCCGCACCGACCTCGTCTTCGACGCCCTGGCGAGCGCGATCTTCGAGCAGAAGGTGACCGGCATGCAGGCCTTCGCCGCGTGGCGGCGCATCGTCACGTGGTGCGGCGAGCGCGCGCCCGGGCCGACGCCCGCGCCGATGTTCGCCCCGCCGACGATCGACGGCTGGCGGCACGTCCCCTCGTGGGCGTGGCACCGTGCCGGACTCGAACCGCCGCAGTCGAAGACGATCGTGCGCGCCGCTCGCCGCGGCGATGCGATCGCCCGCGCCGTGCGCGCGGCCGACGACGGCGAGGCCGTCGACCGCGTGCTCGTGAGCCAGCCGGGGATCGGCCCGTGGACGTCGGCCGAGACCCGCATCCGCGCCCTCGGCGACCCCGATGCCGTGAGCGTGGGCGACTTCCACCTCGCCCACGAGGTCGGCTACGCGCTGACGGGCGAGCGCGTCGACGACGACGGGATGCTGCGCCTCCTCGACCCGTGGGCGGGGCAGCGCCAGCGCGTCATCCGCCTGCTCGGCGCGAGCGGCGTGAGCGAGCCGCGGCGCGCTCCGCGGCTGCATCCCGAAGACCACCGCGCACGCTGACCGACGCGCGCCCCCGGGGCGGCACGTCACGCGGAGCAGAGCCGAGCCGGCCACGCGCGATGCGCAGCCGGCTCCGCTCCGGTCAGCAGGTGCGGGCCGAGTACTCCGCGGTGTACTCCTCGGTCACCGTTTCGCCGTCGATCACCGCGGTGACCACCGCGACGACCTCGCCGGCGGGCATATCCTTCACGCGCGTGGAGAACGCCTGGGCGACCTTCTTGTCGACGGCGAGGTCGACGATGGTCTTCGATCCGTACGGCGTCTGCAGGGCTACGGTCACGGGGGTCTCGCCCTCGTTGGTCGCCGTCACCGCGAGCACCGCCCTCGCCGCGACGCAGCGGTCGGTGACCGCCACCGCGACGTCGATCGCCGGCGGCTCGGGCACGTCGGCCGCCCATGCCTCGAACTCGAGGATGCCGCTCGACCCGCCGGCGCTCGCGGCGCCCCAGGCCTGCATGACGGCACGGAGTTTGGTCGTCGTCACCGGCGCGAAGGTCACCTCGTTGATCGCCGTGGACGAGCGTCCGTATGCGCCGTCCGCGACGACGTCGATCCATTGCCCGGTCGCGAGATCGACGTATTGCAGCTTCCACTCCCGCGGCGGGATCATCCCCGCGTTCGCGGTGTCGGTCGAGTCGCGGAAGAACAGCACGCCCGCACGGTCGACGGTGACCACGCGATCCCACTCGAGCTGCACCCACTGCTCGCCGACGTTGGGCCAGGTGCCCCACGAGGCGCCCGTGAGCGACCCGTCGTTGACGGCGGTCACCGAGTTCCAGCCCGACGTGTACGACGCAGTAGCGGTCGCGATGGGAGCGATGTTGCCCTCGAGCGGCGCGTCCGGCGAGAGCGGCACGGAGACCGAGCCGAGCGCCGAGACGTTGCCCGCGGCATCCTTCGATCGCAGGTAGACGACGTGGCGCTGCCCGTCGACGGCGATCGGACCGCCGTAGGCCTGCCACCCGGTCGGCGCGTCGATCGCGTACTCGATGCCGGCTGCGCCCGAGCCGCTGTCGGCGGCCGTCGCACTGACCGTGCGCGCGACGATGTCGAGCGTTCCGGTCACGGAGGGACGCGTGGCGTCGATGCGGACGGTGGTGGACGCCTCATCGGAGGTGTTGCCCGTGGAGTCGGTCGCCCGCGCTCTGACGGTGTGTTCTCCGTCGCCGGTGACCGTCGCCTCGGCGAAGCGGACGTTCTCGGTGACCTGCCAGGCCCCGCCGTCGACCGCGATCTCCACACGCGCACGAAGGTCGCGGTCGTCGATCGCTGTCGCCCGGGCGGTGACGGGCGAGATGAACCAGCCGTTCGCGCCCTCCACTCCTGAGGTGGTGACGGTGACCTCGGGCGCGGCGGCGTCGAGGGTCTCGCCGAACACCTCGAGCTCGGTCAGCCCGACGGCTGCGCGCGTGTCGCCGTTCGTCTGGGCGGTGAGCACCGCTCGCACCCCGGTGGTGACGATCGGATCGAACGTCACCCCGTTGGGCGCCTCGCGCTCGGTCGGGAATGCGTCGGCCCCGGTGACGTCCTGCCATTCGCCGTCCGCGAGCACCTGCACCTTCCACGACTCGGGTGCCGCCACGCCCTCGCCGGCGTCGGGTCCCGCGGTGTCGCTCCAGAAGTGCGCGGTGACCCCGTCGACGCGGACCGGCTCCGGCCAGGTGTAGCCCACCCAGCGGGTCGCGGGCCGCTCCTCGGCCGCGGTCGTCCACGTCGCCGACGCGGCACCGCCGGTGTAGGCGACGGCGCCGTCGTTCAGCGCGTCCAGCGACGTGCCCGCCGCAGTGGCCTCGGCCTCGGGCTCGCCGTCCGGCGCGAGGTTGGCCCGCCACGGGTTCGACCCGAGCACGGTCACGGTCGCCGAGACGCGTCCGGCGGCATAGCCTTCGGCGAAACCCTCGACGGTGAACTCGCCGGCAGCCGCGAGATCGGCGGGATCGATCGTGTCCCAGCGCACCGGCGCCGCGACGTGCTCGTCACCGTAGCGCAGCGACACGGTCTCGGGCAGCTCGGGTGCGGTGCCGACGACGGTCTGCACCTCGACCGGCTCGACGGTGTCGGGCTGGGCGGCGTGCACCTCCCACTCCTCGACGGCCAGCGCCGAATACTGCGGCGGGGTGGCGGAGTTCGGCGAGGCGTTCAGCACCGCGCGAAGGCGCGAGGTCGTGATGTCGTCGAAGGTGACCTCGTGCACGGTCGTGGTTGTGGTCGGGTAGCCGCTCGGGTTCGGAACGTCCTTCCAGACGCCCTCGTCCCAGTACTGCAACACCCAGGATGACGGGTTGGAGACGCCGTTGCCGGTTCCCGGTGCCGCATCGCGCCAGAACTTGATGCGGGCGCGGTCGACGCGCACGGGCGCGTCCCAGTCGTACTGGATCCACTGCTGCGCAGGGCGCGTGCCGGTCCAGCTGCCCCACATGTCCGGCGGAAGCGGGTTGGGGCGGATGATCTCGTCATTGAGCGCCTTCATCCAGTACTGGGTCGGGATGGGCTGATTCGACGCCGACGAGGTCGCCCACGGGGCGACGTTCGACCGGGGAGTCAGGTTCTCACCGCGCTGCGGAGTCGTGACGACGGGCACGATGCGGGCGGGCGTGACCGAGTCGTCCCACTCGAGGTGGTCGATCGCGACCGAGCGGCGGAAGTGGTTTCCTCCCACGGCGTCGGCGGTGTGGTACGCCATGTACCACTCGCCCTGGAACTCGGCGATCGCCGGGTGGCTGGTCGTCGAAGAGACCGGCGCGAGGATGCGGCCGCGGAACGTCCACGGGCCGAGCGGGCTCGACGCCGTCGAGTACGCGATGCAGGCGTGGTAGTTCGCCGGCGTGCAGGTGCTGGTCGGGCCGGCGTTGTTCGCGGCGTAGGCGAGGTAGTAGGTGCCGTCGCGGGTGAACATCCACGCCGCCTCGAAGAAGCCGGTGACACCGCTGGTGATGGTGGTCGGTGTGCCGACGCGCGTCTTCATATCGGCGGCGAGCTCCGTCGCCATGAGCCGGCCGAAGCTGCCCCAGTACATCCACACGCGGCCGTCCTCGACCAGCACCGTCGGGTCGATGTTGTGCGCATCGTTGCCGAGGATCGACTGCGAGACGATCGGTCCGCCCGCGTGGTCGGTCCAGGGCCCGAGAGGCGTGTCGGAGACCGCCACGCCGATGCCGAACTTGTCGGGCGACGTGCTCGCGGCCTCGTTCACGGGCACGTACCAGTAGAACCGGCCGTCGACGCCCTCGACGACCTGACCCGCATACGCGCGGCCGGGCGTCGCCCAGTCGAACACCACCTCGGGGCGCATGATCCCCGGGTGGTGCTCCCACGTGCCGCTGTCGACGTCGGTCGTCGAGAACGCCTGCCACTCGTTCATGATGAAGTCGTTGACGGTCGGGCCGGCCTCGTCGCGGCCGGCGTGGATGTAGAGCTTGTCGTCTACGGCCAGCAGGCTCGGATCGGCCGAGTACATCGATCCGTCTCCGAGGATCGGATTCTCGGTGGCTGCGGTCGCGGGCAGCACCGCGGTGAGCAGAGCCCCGACGACGCCGATCGCGAGCGCAGCGCCCAGCTTCTTGGATTTCCAGACCACGGTGTCCACTCTCCTCGCGGCGTCGGCACGGTCGACGACCTCAGCCAAGACGGTAGCCGTGACGGAAACCATTCCGCAAGGCTTTTCGAAGTTTTCGAGATCCATCGAAATTGCACAATGGCGAGCACTTCGCGACAGCAATCGCGACTCGAAGACCTTTTCGGACGGATGCCGAGTGTGTCTCAACCGGTCATCTTCTCGTGGAGTGCATCGACGATGACTGGCGTCACCGCCCGTCCGCCCGCAAGGATGGGGCGATGATCGAGTCATTGCACGGCCTGCCCGACGGAGTCCTCGGGTTCCGAGCCATCGGTGCGGTAGAGGCGTCCGATTACGAGAGCAGCCTCGACCCGGCGATCGACGCCGCGATCGAGGCGGGCGACAAGGTCAACCTCGTCTTCGTGCTGGGCGAGGAGTTCGAGCGGTACACGCTCGGAGCCCTGTGGCAGGATGCGCAGCTCGAGGGCAAGCCGCCACGCGTCTGGGGACGCATCGCCCTCGTCACCGATCACACCGTCATCGGTGAGATCGTGCACGGCATCGCATTCCTCTTCCCCTGCGAGGTGCGCATCTTCGCCGTCTCGGCGCTCGACGACGCCATTGCGTGGGCGGCCGAGGCCCCGGTCGACGACTGACCTCTCATTCGGCACTGCCGGTCCTGCCGGGCTCCTTGCGGGATGTCGGAGGTCGGCGCGACACTGGATCCGCCACGCGGCCGGGCGCGGCATCCCTCACCTCGATCAGGAGTTCGACATGCCCAGCCTCAACCCGTATCTCTCGTTCCGCACCCAAGCGCGCGACGCCATGACCTTCTATCAGAGCGTGTTCGGCGGTGAGCTCACGATCGACACGTTCGCCGGCTTCGAGGGCATGGTGCAGGATCCCGCCGAGCAGGACCTCGTGATGCACGCGCAACTGACGAGCCCCGAGGGCTTCGTCCTCATGGGCGCCGATACTCCCAGCGGGATGCCGTACTCCGCGCCGGCCGGCATCTCGGTCTCGGTGAGCGGCGACGACGAGGCGTCGCTGCAGGGCTTCTGGGACAAGCTGTCCGACGGCGGCACGGTGGTCATGCCCTTCGACACTCCTCCGTGGGGCGGCCGGTTCGGCATGCTGACCGACCGGTTCGGCATCGACTGGATGATCGCGCTCAACGCGTCGCCCGAAGCCGCGTAGACGGAGCGCCCTAGGCTGGCCGCATGACGACTCGCAGAGGCTGGACGCGCGGCCACTCCGGCTGGGCGTTCGGCACAGCCCTCATGTTCACGCTCGGCATCGTGTTCGGCATGATCTGGGGCAACGTGTGGCTCGGGGTGATCCTCGCAGCGGCGGTGTCGATCGGGTGGCTCATGGCGTACGAGTCGTGGCGAGGCCGCAACGTCGGTCTCGAGAACCGCGAGGACGACGGCGCGCAGCTGTAGGGGAACTGCAGGCACGAGCGCGCTTCGCGCATCGCCCTACCCCTCGCGCCGCGACCGTCGTATCGTGAGCGCCAGGAGGTGCAGCATGCGAGCCAGTGTCGGTGACCGCGTGATCATCCACGGACGCGTCGTCGGAGCGGCGGGCCGCGCCGGCGAAGTCCTCGAGGTACGGGGCGACGAGGCGAATCCGCTGCTCGTCGTGCGGTACGACGACGGGCACGAGGCGATCCTGTCGCCGGGGAGCGACTGCGAGATCCGCCACGAGTCCTGATCCGATGCCGCCGCCGCGTCAGGCGTAGTACAGCGCGACCGCTCGACCGTCGATCTCCCGCACGTCGACGGGCAGTTCGTACAGGTCAGCGAGAAGCTCGGGTCGCATGATGTCGGCGGGCGCCGCATCGGCCACCACCCGGCCGCCGCGCATCGCGATGATGCGGTCGGAATGCGCTGAGGCGAAGTTGATGTCGTGGAGCACGACGATCACCCGCTTGTCGAGCTCGTCGGCCATGCGCCGAAGCAGCCGCATGATCTCGACGGCGTGCTTGAGGTCGAGGTTGTTGAGCGGCTCGTCCAGCAGCACATAGCGGGTGTCCTGCGCGAGGACCATCGCGATGAACGCGCGCTGGCGCTGGCCGCCCGACAGCTCGTCGAGGAATCGTCCGCGCAGCGGCTCTAGGTCGAGGTAGGCGATCGCGCGGTCGACGGCGTCGCGATCGTCGGGGCCGAGACGTCCCCGGGAGTGCGGGAAGCGACCGAACTCGACGAGGTCCGCCACGGTGAGGCGCGCGGTGAGATGGTTGTCCTGGCGGAGCACCGCGATCAGGCGCGCGAGGTCGCGCGGGGCGGCGGTCGCGGCATCCGATCCGTCGATCACGACGCGCCCCGCGACGGGCGCGACCAGGCGCCCGATGACGGAGAACAGTGTCGACTTGCCGGCGCCGTTCGGGCCGATGACGCTCGTGACGCCCACGTCGCCGAGGGTCAGCGACACGTCGTCGAGCACGGTCTGCGGGCCGTAGCGGTGGCTCACGGCGTCGATCTCGATCATCGGGGGCTCCTTCGGAGGATCAGGACGAGGAAGAGGATGCCGCCGGCGAACTCGATCACGACCGACAGCGTCGTCTGCAGCGCGAAGACCCGCTCGAGGACGAGCTGACCGCCGACGAGGCAGACCAGGCCGAGCGCGATGGCCATCGGCAGTGTGTGCCGGTGGCGGAAGGAACCCGCGACGGCGTAGGCGAGGTTCGCGACGATGAGGCCGAAGAAGAGTGTCGGCCCGACCAGCGCGGTCGAGGCGGCGACCATCACGGCGACGAGGCCGAACAGTGCGGTCACGACACGGCGATGACGGATGCCGAGCCCGATCGCCGGCGCCTCCCCCAGCGCCAGCACGTCGAGCGTCGGCAGGAGCGGGACGAGGGCAGTGACGGCGGCGCCCACGATCACGAGGGTGAAGACGAGCAGCTGCGGGTCGGGCCGCGTGAAGCTCGCGAAGAACGCGTCCTGCAGCACGGCGAACTCGGCTGGGTCGATCATGCGCTGCATCCATTCCGAGAGCGAACGGAAGAAGACGCCGAAGACGATGCCGACGAGCAGCATGAGGTGGATGCTGCGAACCGCGCCGCCGGCCCGCCGCGCACCGCCGAAGAGCCACCGGAACAGCAGCATCGCGAAGCCCGCCATCACGATGAGCTCGACGATCCACGAGAGCATCGGATCAGCCGTGGCCAGCGCGAACGAACCGAAGACGAAGACGACGGTGGTCTGGATGAGGATGTACAGGGCGTCGAAGCCCATGATGCCGGGGGTCAGGATGCGGTTGTCGGTGATCGTCTGGAACACCACCGTCGACGCGCCGATCGCCACGGCGACGGCGAGCATCGCCAGCACCGTGCGGCCGCGGATCTTGAGCGCGTAGTCGAGGGATCCGGGCACCGCGGTGAAGAGGTACAGAGCGACGAGCGCGAGCACGACCGCGCCGATCACCGCGAGCCGGACCCCCGGCCGCGCCCACAGGGCCGCGATGGCAGCCCACCCCCGTTCATAACTCCGGATGGTTGCTGAGCGGCCCCTGGATTTCCGCGCGCGAGGAGCACCGCCGGGCTCGTTCATCCGGAGTTGTGAACCGGATTCGGCCGAGACAACCGGGTCGACAGCGCTGCGAGGGTCAGTGCGCATGGGATCCCCTCCTCAGCAGCAGCCACAGGAACAGCGCCGCGCCGATCGTGCCGACGACGACCCCCAGCGGGATCTCGTACGGGAACCTGACGAGGCGGCCGACGAGGTCGCACGCGACGATGAAGCCGGCGCCGAGCACGGCGACCCACGGGATCGAGCGGCGCACGTTGTCTCCCCTGACGAGGCTGACGATGTTGGGGACGACGAGCCCCAGGAACGGGATCATGCCGGCGGTGACGATCACGCACGCCGTGATGATCGCGATGATCGTGATGCCGAGCGCGACGACGCGCCCGTAGTGCAGGCCGAGGTTGGTGGCGAACTCCTCGCCGAGACCGGCGACGCTGAAGCGGTCGGCGGCGACCCACGCGATCGCGACCATCACCGCCGCGACCCAGAGGAACTCGTAGCGCCCGCGCAGCACGCCCGAGAAGTCGCCGGTCATCCAGGCGCCCAGGGTCTGCAGCAGGTCGGTGCGGTAGGCGACGAAGGTCGTGACCGAGCCGATGATGCCGCCCAGCATGATGCCGACGAGCGGCACGAGCATGATCTGCCGCGTGGGCACACGGCGCAGGATCGTGAGGAACAGCGCGGTGCCGGCGAGGGCGAACAACGCCGCGACGGCCATCTTGCCGGCGAGCGGCATCGCGGGGGCGACGAGGGTGACGACCAGGATGCCGAGGGCGGCCGACTCGCCCGTGCCGGCGGTTCCGGGCTCGACGAAGCGGTTCCGCACGATCATCTGCATGATGAGCCCGGCGATCGCCATCGCGGCACCCGCGAGCACGAGCGCGAGCGTGCGCGGGATGCGACTGGCGAACAGCAGCATCGCGGCATCGGAGTCGGCGCCGCCCGCCCAGAGCGCGGCCGGCGACACGTCGGCGACGCCGACGAACACGCTGACGACGGCGAGCGCCGCCAGCACGAGCACGGCGAGCACCCCCGCCCCCGCGCGCGTGATGCGCGCCGGGGCGGAGGTGCCCGTCTCGACGAGGGTCGTCATCGGATCAGGACAGGCCGTCCTGGATCTGGTCGACCATCGTGTTCACGGCGGTGAGGCCGCTCATCACGATGTACCAGGGCGCCGGGTCGAGGTAGACGACCTGGTCGCTCTCCCACGCTGCCGTCTGAGCGACGACCTCGTTGTCGAGGATCTGCTCGGCCGTCTCGGTGCCCTCGCCGGTCGCGGCGTCGCGGTCGACGACGAACATCCACTCCGGGTCGGTCTCGAGCAGGAACTCGAACGACACCGGGTCACCGTGGGTCGCGGCCTCGACGTCTTCGATCGCAGGTGTCACGCCCAGCACGTCGTGCAGCCACCCGAAGCGCGATCCCGGGCCGAACGCGGTGACCTCGCCGCCGCTGGTCAGCACGATGAGCCCGGTGCCGGCGTCGGCTGCGGCATCCTGCGTCTCGGCGATCTTGTCGTCGATCTCGGCGAGCGCGGCCTCGACCTCGTCCTCCTTGCCGAAGATCTGCCCGAGCGTCTCGGCGTTCTGCTGGAAGCTCGGAATGTAGTCGGCCCAGTCGAGGGTCAGGTCGATCGTGGGCGCGATCTCGGCGAGCTCGGGGTAGGCCTCGCTCGAGCGGTTCGCGACGATGATGAGGTCGGGCTCGGCCGCCTCGATCGCGGTGTAGTCGGGCTCGAAGAGCGTGCCGGCGTTGAGGTACTCGTCGCCCTCGTAGGCACTCAGGTATGACGGCAGGTTGCCCTTGGCGACGCCGGCGACCTCGACGCCCAGCGCGTCGAGCGTGTCGAGGCTCGCGAGATCGAGCACGATGACGGTCTCGGGATTCGTGTCGACCTCGGTCTCGCCCTGGGCGTGCTCGATCGTAAGGGTCTCCGGCACGGCTGCGGCGGCGGACTCCTCCGACGCGGCGGGGGTTCCGGTTGCGCAGCCGGCGAGGGCTGCGGCCGTGGTGAGGGCGAGGGATGCTGCGATGAGCGGTCTGATCGTGCGCATGCGGATGGTTCTCCTGTGGGCAGGGTGGAACGGCGCCGCGGAGCCGTCATCGCGCACGACGAACAGCTCCGACGGCGTCGTCGATGGGAGGCCGGATCGGGCGGACATCCGCACTCGACTCCGGCTGAGGGTAGGCTAACCTAAGTTCCATGAACCTGTCGACCCCCGTGACATCGGCCCCCGCTTCCGGCTCCTTTCGGCTGACGCCCCACCCGCTCGAGCTGCGGTTCCGCCGCGTGCGGCTCGCCGCACGGCAGTGGATCACCCCCGAGTACGTGCGGGTGCGCCTGCAGGGCACCGAACTGCGAGGCTTCGAATCGCTCGGCGCTGACGACCACATCCGCGTGTTCTTCCCCGACGGCGACCCGCAGACCGTCGAAGAACTGCGTGCCGCGCCGAGCCGGGAGTACACGCCGCTCGCGTGGGACGACGACTGGCTCGACCTCGAGTTCGCCGTCCACGGCGACGCCGGGGTCGCCGCACCCTGGGCCGCGAACGCACCGCTGGACGCCGTCGCAGGGGTGGGCGGCCCGCGCGGATCGAAGGTGCTCACCGGCCGCCCCGACGCGTGGTTCCTCGCCGGCGACGAGACCGCGGTTCCCGCGATGCGGCGCTTCGCGCACGGAATGGATGCCGATGCCGTCGGCCGCATCCTGGTCGAGGTTCCCGACGCCGACCACGAGCTGCCGATCGAGACGCCCCCGAGTGTCGTCGTCGAGCAGGTGCATCGCGGCGCCTCCCCCGCCGGATCGGCACTTGCCACGCGGCTGGACGCCGTCTCGGCATCCGATCGCCCTTCCGGCGACGTCTTCGGGTTCATCGCGGCGGAGCAGGCGATCGTGAAGCCGGGGCGAGCGCTGCTGCTCGAGCGCTGGGGGCTCCCCGCCGACACGGTGGTCGTGAAGGGCTACTGGAAGCGCGACGAGACCGAGTACCACGCCCCGCACTGAGCGCCACCCGGGCCAGGCGCACGCACCGGTGCCGCGCCTAGACTGAATCCTCGTGTCGAACCGCTGGCTGCCGCTCGGGGCGATCGGGCTCTCGGTGCTGCTGTGGTCGGCCGCGTACGTCGTGTCGGGCTGGGCGCTCGAGACCGGGTCGCCGGCCGTCCTGTCGGTCGGGCGCTTCGCGATCGCGCTCCTCGTGCTGGTGCCGCTCGCCGCGCGCCGACCCGGATTCGTCCGCACGCTGAAGCAGCCCCGAACGCTCGTGCTCGGACTCACCGGGGTGAGCCTCTACTACTCGCTCGCCAACATCGGCCTGCTCTTCACGACACCGGGCACCGCGGCGCTGACGGCCGCGTTCCTGCCGGTGCTCACCGCCGCCGCCGCCGTCGCGATGATCCATGAGCGACTCTCGCGCCGCACGTGGATCGGGCTGGCGCTCGCGACCCTCGGGGTGGCACTGGTGGCGGCATCCGGATTCCGCATCGATGTGGGCGTGCTCCTCAACATCGCGGCGCTGGCCTCGTACGCGATCTACACGGTGCTGCTCCGCAAGGATGCGGGGCGCCCCGATGCGCCCGATGCGATCGTGCTGGCGACGGCGACGGGCGTCTGGGGCACGGCGATCCTCCTCCCCTGGCTCGCGTGGGAGGCAGTGACGGGCACGCTCGCCGTGCCCACGGATACGCGCGGGCTTCTCAGCATCCTCGTCCTCGCCCTCGTCGTCACCGCACCGACGCTCGTGCTGTTCAACTACGGAGCCGAGCGCCTGCCCGCGGCGATCTCGGGCGTCGCAACCGCCGCGATCCCCGCCCTCGGGTACGGCTTCGCGCTGCTGCTCGGCGAACCGCTCGACCCCATCAAGGCCCTGGGCGGCGCGATCGCGCTGGTGGGCGTCGTGATCGCGACGCTCGCGACGCCCGACATCGAGCCGAGCCCGCCGGGGTCGGGGCTTCCCGAACCGGCAGACCTCGCGACCGGCCCGATCGGCACGAGCAGCGACAGAACGGCGTAGCCCGGCGTCCGCCAAGATGGACGGGGAACGACCCCGAGGAGGCAGGCATGAGGATCGCGATCGCCGGCGGCAGCGGACTCGCCGGCACCCCGACGGCCGAGATCGCGCGCACGCGCGGACACGACGTCGTGATCCTCGCGCGCGGCCACGGCGTCGAACTGCTCAGCGGATCCGGGCTCACCGGCGCCCTCCGCGGTGTCGACGCCGTCATCGACGTCTCGAACGTCGCGACCCTCAAGCCCGACGTCTCGGTCTCGTTCTTCGCCGGCGCGACGCGCAACCTGCTCGCCGCCGAGCGCGCCGCCGGGGTCGGGCACCACATCGTGTTGACGATCGTGGGGGCGGATGCCGCTCCCGACGGCTATTACGCCGGCAAGCTCGTGCAGGAGCGGCTCGTCGAGGCCGGCTCGACGCCGTGGACGATCCAGCGCGCGACCCAGTTCCACGAGTTCGCGCCGATGATGTACCACTCCGCAAAGGCGGGCCCCCTGCACCTCGCTCCACGCGCCCGCACGCAGCCCATCGCGGTGCGAGAGGTCGCGGAGCATCTCGTGACCCTCGCGGAGCAGCCGCCCGCCGGGCGCGCTCTCGAGCTCGGCGGCCCCCAGGAGGAGAGCCTCGTCGAGATGGTTCGCGCCTACGCCCGCGCGATCGGCGGGCCGTCGTGGATCCCCGCGGTCTCGCTGCCCGGAACGTTCGGACGTGCCCAGCGCAGTGGCGCGCTGCTTCCCGGCCCGGGCGCGATCCTCGGGCGGCAGACGTACGCCGAATGGCTCGACGAGCTGCCCGACGCCTGAGGCTACATCTCCTCGTGCGTGTCGGGGTCGCCGTCCCAGAGCCGTCCGCGCTCGAGGCCCGAGATCACGGCGACCTGATCGTCGGTGAGCGTGAAGCCGAAGACGTCGGCGTTCTCGCGCTGACGGTCGGGATCGGCCGACTTCGGGATCGGCGTGCTGCCGAGCTGCGTGTGCCAGCGCAGCACGACCTGCGTGGGCGTCACGTCGTGCACGACGGCGAGCTCCTGCAGCAGCTGCTCGGTGAGCAGCTCGCTGCGGCGGGCCAGCGGGCTCCAGCTCTCGGTGCGGATGCCGTGCTCGGCGTGGAAGGCGCGCAGCGCCTCCTGCGGGAAGTAGGGGTGCAGCTCGACCTGGTTGACGGCGGGCGTGACGCCCGTCTCGTCGATGAGCTCGGTGAGCATCGCTTCGGTGAAGTTCGAGACGCCGATCGAGCGCACGAGACCGCGCTCGCGCGCCTCGATCATGCCGCGCCACGTGTCGACGTACTTGCCGACGCTGGGGTTCGGCCAGTGGATCAGCTGCAGGTCGATGCGGTCGAGGCCGAGAAGCCCGAGCGAGCCCTGGATGCTGTCGACGGCCTCGTCGAACCCGTGATGGCGGCCCGGGATCTTCGACACGACGAGCAGGTCGTCGCGCTCGACGTCGGAGCGGCGGACGGCCTCGCCGACCTCGCGCTCGTTCTCGTAGTTCACGGCGGTGTCGAGCAGCCGGTAACCCGACGAGATCGCCGCGACGATGGCGTCGATGCCCTCCTCGCCGCGCAGGTTGTAGGTGCCGAGTCCGAGTTCGGGAAACCAGGTGCCGTCGTTCAGGGTCACGGTGGGGATGTTCAGCATGGGGTCCATTCTGGCGCGAACACCGACGGATCGGGCCGGGGTTGACACATCGCGCGGTTCACCGGGCGACGGCGCGAATCCGCTCACGGGAATCCGGGATGCCGCGCTCGACGCGCTGCCACGTGCCGTCGCCCTGGCGAACGTCGTACGCCGCGAAGGCGCACGCGATCCCGTTCGCCGTCATGAGGTCTGCCGAGTCCATGAGCTGGAAGTGGAGGTGCGGCGAGGTCGAGTTGCCGGTGTGGCCGACCCGCCCGATCACCTCGCCCGCGCGCACGCGCTGACCCGCTGCGACACCGACCGAGCCGGGCGCGAGGTGCGCGAAGCCGGCGAAGATCTCGCCGGCGCGCAGAATCACGTGGTTCCCCAGGATCGACGGGATCTTCTCGGGCCGGAAGGTGATGCCGTTCCAGAGCATGCGCGCGACCTCGCGGAACGGGTTGATCCAGCCCCGCTCCGCGACACCGTCGATCGCGGCGACGACCTCGGCGTCGAACGGCGCGTGGACGGGGCTCCCCCACGCGTAGCACTCGGTCGTGCGCCCACCGACCGTCGAGGCGACCAGGGTCGATGTCGGATGCACGTGGACGCCCGGCCGATCGTCGACCTTCACGAAGTCGTACGCGTACCGCTGACCGAGGAGGTCGACGCCGTGGCTCGGCACGCGTGCCGCCGGGGTGGTGACGGCCATCCAGCCCTCGCCGCGCAGCGGGAAGTCCACCACGACCGGGTTCTCGAGCTCGTGCGGCACGCCACCGAGCGTAGCCGTCGCCGCTCTCAGCCCGACAGGGTCAGCGAACCCGGCCGCGCGCCCAGCAGCGTCTCGGCGGCACGGGACGTCTGGGCGATCGCGGTGGCGGGATCGACCTCGCGCACGAGCGACTGCGCATTGATGCCGTCGACCATCCCCATGATCTGCCACGCCACGTCGGCGGCCTCGTCGGTCGCGAACACACCCGCCGCGCGACCTTCGTCGACGATCTCGACGAGCAGCTCCTGCCAACGCGCCATCTGGGCGCGCACCGCGACAGCGAGCGCCTCGTTGCGGCGCGCCGTCGCCCACGCCTCGACCCACACGACGGTGAGGTCTTCGCGCAAGCCGTCGAGAAGCGTGCCGAGAAGTCGCGCCATGCGATCTGCGGGTTCGGATGCCGTCGCCAGCAGCGCCCGCACGTCGGCGATCTCGGCGGTGACGAGGTCGGTGTAGACGCGGGCGACGAGGTCGTCCATCGACGGCTGATAGTGGGCGATCAGCCCCGACGCGACTCCCGCGCGCTGCGCGACGGCCCGCAGCGTCAGGGCGCTGAGGCCGCTCTCCTGGGCGAGCGCGGTGGCCGCCTTGACGATCTCCGCGGCGCGCTCGGCCGGCGCCTTGCGGGTGCGCGCTCGGGAATCCGTGGTTGACATCTCACCGCCAGTGTAGGTAGCTTGCTTATTGATCGCTTGATCAATAGTACCCCCAATGGAGGGAGGGCGCCATGAGCATCACCGACATCGACGCGAGTGCACCGACGATCACGCACCCGCGCGACCGAGCCGACGCCGGCCAGAGTGACCGGGTCGGCCGCATCGAGACGCGCGGCATCGATCAGATCCCCGACGCAGAGCGCCACGGCCGGCCGCAGACGCTCTTCGGCATCTGGGCGGCCGCGAACGTCGTGTATCTCAACATCGTCCTCGGCGCGCTCCTGGTGCTGCTCGGCCTCGGCCTCTGGGAATCCCTCGCGATCTGCGTGCTCGGCAACCTCTGGTGGTTCGTCATCGGGTGGATCTCGATCAGCGGCCCCGCCTCGGGCACCCCGAGCGTCATGATCATGCGCGCGATGTTCGGCGTGCGCGGCAACGCGGTGTTCGGCTCGGGTCTGGGCGTTCTGATCGGGCTCTTCTACATCGTGCTGAACCTCGCGTTCGCGACGCTGGCCACCGAGGCGCTGCTCGCGACGATGGGCATCGCGGTGCCCGGCGGGCTCAGCGCGCTCGTGCTCGTCACGGTCGCCGCGGTCAGCACCGCCGTGAGCGTCTTCGGCCACGCAACGATCGAGAAGCTGAGTCCGTACATCTCGATCGGGGTCGGCGTGTGCTTCGTCGCCGTGGGCATCTTCGTCGTGACGGCGGCGGACTGGTCGTACGCGCCGGCCGCGCTCCCTGCCGGCGATCACACCGCGATGTGGCTCCTGGGCCTCACCGTCATCGCCTCCACTCCCCTGTCATGGGGCACGAGCGCCGACTACTCCCGCTACCTGCCGCCCGCGACCCCGAAGCGTCGGATCGTGCTGTGGACCGCCCTCGGCGGGTTCGTTCCGGGCGTGCTGCTGTGCGCGCTCGGCGTGCTGGCTGCGACCGCGGTCGACATGACCGACCCGCAGACCGCACTCGCCGAGATCCTGCCGTCGTGGCTGTACCCGATCTTCCTCATCGCCGTGATCGCGGGCACCATCGCCAACAACGTGCTGTGCTCGTACTCGACAGGCCTCTACGCGCAGGCATTCGCGCCGCGGGTACGCCGTGCGGCATCCGTCGCCGTGGTGGGCGTTGTCGCCGCGGTGCTCGCAGCCGCCCTCCTCTACGCCGCCACGAGCCTCCTCGAGACCATGAACTACGCGATCGAGATCGCCGTCGCGGTCATGGGCCCCCTCGTCGCGGTCTATGCGGTCGACATCTGGCTGCGCCGCAACGCGTACGACGGTCGCGCGCTCAACGACACGACTCCCGCGAGCCCGTTCTGGTACCGCGGCGGCTGGTTCGCGCCCGGGACCATCGCGATGGTCGTCGCGACCACGATCGCCGTGCTCATGGTCAACACGACCCTGTACACCGGCCCGATCGCCGCGGCCCTCGGCGGAGCCGACGTGTCGTCGATCGCGGGCCCCGCCATCGCCGGCACCCTGTACGCGGTGCTCTGGCGCACCACCCGCCCGTATCGCGATCGCGCGGCCCGCCCTGCGCTGGCGTGGACGGTCGGCCAGAATGAGACCGAGGAGCGACCATGACCTGGATGATGCCGCACGAAGGCGCCGAGCACGAACGCACCTGGATGGCCTTCCCGAACGAGGGCCCGACCCTGGGCGACGATCCCGCCGAGCACGAGCGCTTCTATGCGGCGTGGACGGCGGTCGCCCACGCGGTGGCCGAGTTCGAGCCGGTCACGATGCTCGCCGACCCGTCGAAGGCAGACCGCGCGCGGAACATGCTCGGATCGGGGATCGAGATCGTCGAGACTCCGGTCGACGAGTTCTGGTTCCGCGATCACGGGCCGACCTTCGTCGTCGACGCCGACCGCCCCGGTGTGCTCGGCGCGGTCGACTGGGTGTTCAACGGCTGGGGCGCGCCCGATTGGGCAGCGTGGGCGAAGGCGGCCGCGCACGCGCGGTTCGTCGCGGATCTCGTGGGTGCAGAAGTCGTCCCCTCGCTCCTCGTGAACGAGGGCGGCGGCATCCACGTCGACGGCGAGGGAACGGTGCTGCTCACCGAGACTGTGCAGCTCGACCCGCGCCGCAACCGCTTCGCCGACCGCACTCGCGTCGAGGCCGAGATGGCCCGCACGATCGGCGCGACGAAGGCGGTGTGGCTCCCCCGCGGCCTCACGCGCGATTACGACGAGTTCGGCACGAACGGGCACGTCGACATCGTCGCGACGATCCCCTCGCCCGGGCGCCTGCTGCTCCACGAACAGCGCAACCCCGATCACCCCGACTTCGCGGTGACGCGCGAGCTGCGGGCCTTGCTTTCTCATGAGACGGATGCCGCGGGCCGCCGCTTCGAGATCATCGACCTGCCGGCACCCGACGTGCTCCGCGACGACGAGGGCTTCGTCGACTACAGCTACGTCAACCACCTCGTCGTCAACGGCGGCGTCATCGCGTGCGGCTTCGGCGAAGAGACCGCCGATGCGCGAGCGCGCGAGATCCTCGAGGCCGCCTACCCCGGCCGCCGCGCCGTGACGGTGGACGCCCGCCAGATCTTCGCGGGTGGCGGCGGCATCCACTGCATCACCCAGCAGCAGCCGGCACTCCCCCGGGTCGCTGAGCGAGCGAAGCGAGACGAAGCGTGACCGCGCGCTTCCGCGTCGTCGAGGCGACGATCGCCGAGCTGCGCGCCGCGCTGGAATCGGGCGCGGTGACCAGCGTCGAACTCGTCGACGCCTACCTCGCCCGCATCGAGACCTACGACAAGACCGGTATCCGGCTCAACGCGGTCATCGTCGACAATCCCGAAGCGCGGGCCGAGGCTGCGGCATCCGATCGCCGTCGCGCCGCGGGCGAGACGCTCGGTCCGCTCGACGGCATCCCGTACACCGCGAAGGACAGCTTCATGGTGCAGGGGCTCACGGTCGCGGCCGGGTCGCCCGCGTTCGCCGACCTCACAGCGACCCGCGATGCGTTCTCGATCGAGCGGCTGCGGGCGGCGGGGTGCGTGTGCCTCGGGCTCACGAACATGCCGCCGATGGCGAACGGCGGCATGCAGCGCGGGCTCTACGGCCGCGCCGAGAGCCCATACAACGCCGACTTCCTCACGAGCGCGTTCGGGTCGGGGTCGTCCAACGGCTCGGGTACCGCGACAGCCGCGTCCTTCGCCGCCTTCGGGCTCGGCGAAGAGACCTGGTCGAGCGGGCGGGCGCCGGCGTCGAACAACGCACTGTGCGCGTACACCCCCTCGCGGGGCGTGATCTCGGTGCGAGGCAACTGGCCGCTCGTGCCGACGATGGACGTCGTCGTGCCGCACACCCGCACGATGGCCGACCTGCTCGAGATCCTCGACGCGCTCGTCGCCGACGACCCCGAGTCCCGTGGCGATTTCTGGCGGGCGCAGCCGTGGATCACGCTCCCGCCTGCGTCGACCGTGCGCCCGGACTCGTACCCGGCGCTCGCGCCCGCGGATGCGGATGCCGCACGCGCGTCGCTGGCCGGCAGGCGCTTCGGCGTTCCGCGGATGTACATCAACGCCGACCCCGATGCGGGGACGAACCCCGATGGCGGGATCGGCGGCTCGACCGGTCAGCGCATCGAGACCCGGGCGTCGGTGATCGCGCTGTGGGAGCACGCTCGCCGTGACCTCGAGGAGGCCGGCGCGGTCGTGGTCGAGGTCGACTTCCCCGCGGTGTCGAACTACGAGGGCGACCGGCCGGGTGCACCCACGATCGCGACGCGGGGGCTCGTCTCACCTGAGTTTCTCCACCGCGAGATCGTCGACCTGTCGGCCTGGGCGTGGGACGACTTCCTGCGGGCCAACGGGGACCCGCAGCTCGACCGGCTGGACGACGTCGACGGCGCGGCGATCTTCCCGCACCCCGAAGGCGCCCTGCCCGACCGGTATACCGGCTTCGACGACGACATCGTCACCTACCCCGCGCAGGTGCGCGAGCATCCGTATGCCTCGATCGCCGAGATCCCCGAGCTCGCCGCGGGCCTGGCCGGGCTCGAAGAGACCCGCCGCCTCGACTTCGAGGAGTGGATGCGGGAGCAGGGTCTCGACGCCGTCCTCTTCCCGGCCGTCGCCGACGTCGGGCCCGCCGATGCCGATGTGAACGAGGAGTCGGCCGTCCGCGCGTGGGCGAACGGCGTGTGGGTCGCCAACGGAAACCTCGCGATCCGTCACCTCGGGATCCCCACGGTGACGGTCCCCATGGGCACGATGGCCGACATCGGGATGCCGGTCGGGCTCACCTTCGCGGGGCCGGCGTACACCGACGCCGAACTGCTGCGGCTCGCGGCGGCCTTCGAGGCCCTTGCGCCGCGGCGCACGCCACCGGGGCGGACGCCCGAACTGGCCTGAGCCCTGCCGATGCACGGGGCGCAACGACGCAGCGGCCCCTCCGACAGGAGAGGCCGCTGCGTCGCGATCCGGTGACCGGGTCAGCGCTTCGCCTCGATGATGAGGTTGAAGGGCGTCTCGGCGACCACGCGCACGCGGCTGAAGCCGGCGGCGTTCAGCACCTCGGTGAGCCGCGCGGGGCCGGCCTGCGCGCCGAGCACGAGCTCGCCGCCGTCCGCGATCGCGTGCGCGGTGCAGATCATGCTCGACGCTGCGAAGTAGGTCTGCGAGACGACCGACAGGTTGTCTTCGAGCCGGTCCGCCGCATTCGGCTCGACCAGCAGCAGCGTGCCGTCGGGCGTGAGCGCCTCGGCCGCGTGCCGCAGCACGCCGACCGGGTCGCCCATGTCGTGCAGCGCGTCGAAGAAGCAGATGAGCCCGAAGCCGAGGGCCTCGTACTCCGTCGCCCGCACCCGTTCGAACGTGGTGCGCTCGGTGACGCCCGCTTCTCGCGCGTTGCGGCGCGCCTCGAACACCGACGGCTCGTGGGTGTCGAACCCGAAGAACCGCGAGTTCGGGAACGCCTCGGCCATGAGCACCGTCGTGTGGCCGTGCCCGACGCCGACGTCGGCGACGGCGATCCCGTTCTCGAGCGCCGCGACGACGCCGTCCAGCGCCGGCAGCCACTGCGAGACCAGGCTCGCGCGGTAGCCGTTGCGGTAGAAGGCCGCGGTGCCGTGGGCGAGGCGGGGGTCGTGGTCGCCCCATGCGATGCCCTCGCCGGTGCGGAAGGCGTGGAGTGCCTTCGCCTCGTCCGACCACATCGCCGCGGGCACGTTCCACGCCGGAGGGAGGTAGACCGGGCTCGTCTCGTCTGCCAGCACGAGCGCCTGCTCGGGGCTGAGCGAGAACGTCTTCCCGGCCGGCTCGTACTCGAGGTAGCCCGCGGCCGCCTGCGAAGAGAGCCAGTCACGCACATAGCGCTCTGCGCAGTCGGTGCGCAGAGCCAGCTCGTGCGAGGTGAGCGGGCCTGATTCGGCGAGCTCCGCGTAGAGGCCGAGGCGCGCACCGAGGCTCACCATCACCCCGAGGTATCCGGCTCCGAGGTCGTCGATCGCCCGCATCACGAATGCCTGCAGGGCGGTCTCATCGATGGTTGTCGTTGTCGTCGTCATCGTTTCGGTCCTTTCATCGTCCGATCGATTGGTGTTCTTCCATGTTCGGGATGCCGCGCCGCGGCGTTCAGAGGCATCTCGACCCTCGATCGGTCCATTCGTGCCACCATGGCGTCGAGGAGGTCGCCCGTGCCCGCCGACCGCACCCTGCGCGTGAGCGTCATCGCCCTGCCCGACACCGGCGTCGCGACGATGTTCGGTGTGCTCGACGTGATGAACTCGTTCGGCGTCATGGACATCCGAGGAGTCACGGGAACCCCGCCCTTCCGTGCTGAGATCGTCGGAGCCGAAGCGGGCCCGCTGATGGGGGTGAGCGGGATCCCAGTGCCGGTGTCGCGCAGCATCGACGAGATCGAGACCACCGACATCGTGATCGTGCCCTCGATCGTTCTCGGGGCCGACGGGTGGATCAGCGACCGGTATCCCGGCATCGTCGCCTGGGCATCGCGCATGCACGATCAGGGGGCGCTGCTGTGCTCCGCCTGCTCGGGCATCTTCCTGCTCGCCGAGACCGGACTCTTCGACGACCGCGACGTGACGGTGCACTACGACTACGCGCCGCAGCTGCGCGCCGCCCACCCCGATGTGCGGATCCATCCGGAGCGCGCACTCATGGTCGCGGGCTCCCGCGACGAGCTGATCACGTCGGGCGCGTCGACGACGTGGCACGACCTCGTGCTGTATCTCACCGGCCGCTTCGCCGGCGCGATCGCAGCGCAGGAGACGGCGCGGATGTTCGCGCTGCAGTGGCACCAGGACGGCCTGGCGCCGTACATGCTGTTCGAGGGACGCACCGACCACGGTGACGCGGTCGTGCAGGACGCGCAGGAGTGGCTGCGCACCCACTTCTCGGTGGCCACCCCCGTCGAGCAGCTGGTCGTTCGCTCAGGGCTCGCCGAGCGCACCTTCAAGCGCCGCTTCACCGAGGCGACCGGCATCAGCCCGCTTGTGTACGTGCAGCGCGTCCGCGTCGAGGAGGCCAAGCGACGGCTCGAGCGCTCCGAAGACTCGGTCGAAGCCGTGGGCTGGCATGTCGGATACGAGGACGCGGCGTTCTTCCGCCGTCTGTTCAAGCGGGTCACCGGGCTCTCGCCCGCCGCCTATCGCAAGCGCTATCGGGTGCCCGTCATCACTCCGGCGTGAGCGCCGGAGCGGGTCAGCGCACGCTCGTGCGAAGCGCGTCACCGGCCTCGCCGACGGCGTCGGTGTCGCCCGCCGTCGCAAGCGACGGCGGTGCGTCGGCATAGGCGGCCGACAGTTCGCGATACGGCTTCGAGACGAAGGCGAGCAGCACGAGCACGAGGAGCAGCAGGCTCGCGCCCACGAACGCGAGCGCCATTCCGCGCGCCTCGCCCTCGCCGAGCAGCCACCCGAACGCGTCCTGCCCGGCCTGCGAGTCCATGAACGGGATCAGCCAGAACTGCGCGAGCGGTCCCACGAGGAAGGCCGAGATCGGCGCCGCCGCCGACTCGACGCTCGCGGCGAAGCCGAACACACGGCCCTGCTTCTCGAACGGCACGACGCGCTGCACGATGGTCTGCTCGGCGGCCTCGGCGATCGGCATGAGGCACATGAAGATGAGGATGCCGAGCGCGTACAGCCACCACCACTCGCGGATCGCGAACGTCATGCCGAGCAGCGCGATGCCGATGTTGACGAGCAGCATCGTGCGCACCGGATTCCTGCCCAGGCCGAATTTCGCCACGAGCCCGCCGCCGATGATGAAGCCGATGCTCGTGATGCCGAGCACGATGCCCCACACCTCGACCGAGAACAGCGTGAGTCCATACGGGTCCATGAGTGCCATGAACACGCCGCCGACGAGATTGTTGAAGGTCGAGAAGAGGATGAGCGCGAGGAGTCCGGGCACGGCGATCACCGCGGGGATCACGCCCCGGAACCCGAAGCCCGCGGGCGCAGCGCCCTCGACATGGGCGATGCCCCGCTCGGGGATCGGGACGAAGAACAGGTGCACGAGCGCGATTGCCGTCGCGACGATCGCGATCGCGACCGTCCAACCCATGCCGAGCAACCCGATCGACAGCCCCGAGAAGACGCTCGTGACCATGAACGCGATGCCGTGCACGGCACCCACGAGACCGTTCGCCTTGTCACGGCGGTCGGACGGCACGAGCAGCGTGACGGTCGTCGACAGCGCGATGTTGCGGAGGTTCTCGACCACGCCGCCGATGAGGATCACACCCGCGAAAACCCAGAACCACGGCCCGCCCCAGTCGACCAGCACGCTCTCGGGGAACGCGAGGTAGAGGGCCCCGGCGAGCAGGTAGGTCGTGAGCGTCACGCCGCTGGAGAGGACCATGACGGCCTTCTTCTTCATGCGGTCGACGAGTACGCCGAACACGACCCCGAACACGGCGACCAGCAGCATGTACGAGCCGCCGATGATGGCGGTCGCCAGCACCGAGCGGGTCTCGAGGTAAGCCCAGAACGTGAGCCCCCACCACAGGTAGCTCGAGGTCACATTGGCGACGGCGGTGTTGACGAGCACCTGGTAGAACGCCCGCACCGTGGCGGGCCCGGGAGTCACCTGCGTTGCGTCGTCTCGCGTCGACGTCGGCTCGCTCATGAGGATTCCTTCTGCGTGTGGTGCTGGGGGAGGCGGATGCTGCGCAGTACGCTCGATGTGGACACCGTTCACATCCGCGATGTTCACACCGTACACACTCGGTCGGAGCGATGCAATGAGCGCTGAGGCGCGTACCTATCATCACGGCGACCTCCGACACGCGCTGATCCAGGAGGGGCTGCAGCTCGCTCGCGTCGGAGGACCGGCAGCGGTGTCGCTGCGCGAGGTCACGCGCGCCGTCGGCGTCTCACCCAATGCCGCCTACCGCCACTTCACCGATCGGGACGACCTCCTTCACGCGGTGGCCGCACTGGCCCAGCTCGCCTTCGGCCGGCACATCCGCGCGCGCGTCGACGCGACGCCCGACGATCTCGACCCCGCAGCCGCCTCGATCGAGCGCCTGCGCCGCATCGGGCTCGCGTACATCGACTTCGCCCGCACCGAGCGGGGATGGTTCGAGCTGGCCTTCACGACCCAGGACCCGACGGCGAGCATCGGGATCGTGACGCTCGACGACGAAGTGGTCGAGCCTTTCCAGCTGCTCCTCGACACCCTCGACGAGATGGTCGTCACCGGGGCGCTCTCAGCGGAGCGGCGGCCGTTCGCGGAGTTCGCGTGCTGGTCGGCCGTCCACGGCTTCGCCGACATCGCCGCCCACGGCCCCGTGCAGTGGCAGCCGGCGCCCGTGATCGACGCCCTCGCCGCCGCGGTGGTCGAAGCGGCCATCGTGGGCGTTCGCGGCACGACAGCCGAGCCCTCGTAGACTTCGGCACATGCCCCGCACCCCCGCGCCCGCCGACGCCCCCGCGCGGATCTCGCTCATGCGTCGCGGTTTCGTGTGGGCCGCGGACTACCTCTATGCGGGTCGCCGGCAGCTCGCGGTGGCGTCGCTGCCATGGTCGATCGGGCGTCCCCGGCCGGTGCCGGTGGCGTGGAGCCGGGGCGACACCGATCTTCCCGAGGTCGTGCTGCTCCCGGGCGTCTACGAGCACTGGACGTTCCTGCGTCCCCTCGGTGACGCCCTCGCCGCCGCGGGTTACCGCGTCGAGGTCGTCCACGGCCTCGGCATGAACCGTCGCAGCGTCGCCGGCACGGCGGAGCGCCTGGGCGAGATCCTCGCGGAGCGGCCCGCCCCCGAGGCCGGCCGCGTGCTCGTCGCGCACAGCAAGGGCGGGCTCATCGGCAAGCACCTGCTGGTGTCGACCGGCGCGGCAGCCGCGGCCGCCGCCGAGGCGGCATCCGGCGGCGACCCCGCCGAAGCCGCGGCGAGCGCGCCGCCCGAAGGCGGTGGCCCGCCGCTCGGGATCCTCGGACTCGTCGCCGTCGCGACGCCGTTCGGCGGTGCCCGACTCGCGCGCCTCCTGTTCGTGGATCCCAGCATCCGCGCCTTCCTCCCCGAGAACGAGACGATCGTGACCCTCGGCCGCGAGACCTCGGTGAACGGGCGCATCGTCTCGATCTTCGGACCCTACGACCCGCACATCCTGGAGGGCAGCGCCCTCGAGGGCGCGACGAATGTCGCAGTGACGATGCCGGGGCATTTCCGTGTACTCGCGTCACCCGTGACGCACGCCGCCGTCATCGAGGGCGTCGCGCGCCTGACCGCGGAGTAAGTGGTCGCGCCGCGTCAGCCCGGCCCGTCGAGCAGCTTGCCGATCGTCGTGATGACGCCGCTCTCGACGTTGGACGGGGCGGTGTGCCGTGCGCGGGCGAGGACGTCGGGGTGCGCGTTGGCCATCGCGAACGAGAGGTCGGCGGCATCCATCATCTCGAGGTCGTTGAGGTAGTCGCCGAACACGGCCGTCTCGGCGCGGGCGATGCCGAGCGACTCCTGCAGGCGTGCGAGGGCGACGCCCTTGTTGACGCCGGTGTTCATGATGTCGATCCAGTGATGCCCCGACACCACGACCTGGTGGGTGCTCTGCAGGTCGTCGAACGCAGGTGCGGTGGCCTCGGCGTCCGCGAAATCGAAGATCGCCACTTTGAGCACCTGATCATCCACGGCGCGCAGATCATCGACGATCTCGAGCTTCGCGTAGTACTTGCGCGCCTCGGCGAGGAAGTCGGCATCCGTCCGCTCGACGTAGGCCGACCGCTTGCCGCACAGCACGACGCCGATGTCGGCCCCTCGCCGGGCGAGCTCGCGCAGCCGCCCGAGCAGCGAGACCGCGAACGACGGATCCATCGACGCCGAGCTCACCTCGGCGCCGCCCTGCACGACGTAGCCGCCGTTCTCGGCGATGAAGACCATCTCCGACGCGTGGTCGCTGAACGCCCGCTGCAGCGTCGCGAGCTGGCGCCCGCTGGCGGGTGCGAAGAGGATCCCGCGCTCGTGCAGCCGATCCAGCAGCGGCCAGAGGGCCTCGGGGATGCGGCCGGCGCCGTCGAGCAGCGTGCCGTCCATGTCGACGGCGATGAGCCGCAGTCGGGGTGAGGGAAAGGGCATGGCACCTCCGCCTCCAGCGTAGGCGGGCCCTGTACCGTGAGTGTCGTGACCGCCCCGATCGATGCCACGTCCACCTCCGCCTGGGCCGAGCTCGCCGCGCACCGCGACGCGTTCTCCCCCGATCTGCGCGGCTGGTTCGCCGCCGATCCGGGTCGTGTCGAGCGACTCAGCCATACACTCGCCGACCTCCACGTCGACCTGTCGAAGAACCTCGTCACCGACGAGATCGTCGCCTCGCTCGTGCACCTCGCCGAGCAGACCGGTGTCGCCGAGCGCTACGCCGCCATGCTCGCGGGCGAGCACATCAACACGACCGAAGACCGCGCCGTGCTGCACACCGCCCTCCGCCGGCCGGCGGGGAGCGAGCCCGCACTCGTCGTCGACGGCCAGCAGATCGACCACGACGTGCACGCTGTTCTCGATGCCATCGATGCATTCGCGAACCGCGTCCGCACCGGCGACTGGCGCGGTGTGAGCGGCAAGAAGGTCACCCACATCGTCAACATCGGCATCGGCGGCTCGGACCTCGGCCCCGTCATGATCTCGGCCGCCCTCGAGCCGTACGCGACCGCCGGCATCGAGGCGCGGTTCGTCTCGAACATCGACCCGACCGATCTCGCGCAGAAGACGAAGGGACTCGACCCCGAGACCACGCTCGTCATCGTCGCGTCGAAGACCTTCACGACCCTCGAGACGCTCACCAACGCCCGCCTCGCGCGCGACTGGCTCTGGGCGGGACTCGAGGCCGTCGGCGCGATCGACGGTTCGGACGCGCAGCGGACGGATGCCGTCGCCCACCACTTCGTCGCGGTGTCGACGGCCCTCGACAAGGTCGCCGCGTTCGGCATCGATCCGGTGAACGCGTTCGGGTTCTGGGACTGGGTGGGCGGCCGCTACTCGGTCGACTCGGCCATCGGCCTGTCGCTCGCGATCGAGCTCGGCCCCGACGTGTTCCGCGAGCTGCTCGCCGGGTTCCACGCCGTCGACGAGCACGTGCGGACGACACCGCTCGAGCAGAACGTCCCGGTGCTGATGGGCCTCCTCAACGTCTGGTACGTCAACTTCCTGGGCGCCCAGTCGCACGCCGTGCTGCCGTACGCGCAGCAGCTGAGCCGGTTCGCGGCGTACCTGCAGCAGCTGACGATGGAATCCAACGGCAAGTCGGTGCGCTGGGACGGCACCCCCGTCACCACCGACACGGGCGAGGTCTTCTGGGGCGAGCCCGGGACGAACGGCCAGCACGCGTTCTACCAGCTCATCCACCAGGGCACGCGCCTGATCCCGGCCGACTTCATCGCGTTCGCGAACCCGGCGTATCCGCTGCAGGACGACGGTCGCGACGTGCACGGCCTGTTCCTGTCGAACTTCCTCGCGCAGACGAAGGCGCTGGCGTTCGGCAAGACCTCGTCCGAGGTCGAGGCCGAAGGAACGACCGGCCCCCTCGTCGCCGCCCGCACGTTCGCAGGCAACCGCCCGACGACGTCGATCTTCGCCCCGGCGCTCACCCCCGCCGTCCTCGGGCAGCTCGTCGCGCTCTACGAGCACATCACCTTCACGCAGGGCGTGATCTGGGGCATCAACTCGTTCGACCAGTGGGGCGTCGAGCTCGGCAAGCAGCTCGCCCTGCAGATCGCGCCCGCGATCGAGGGCGACGCCGAGGCGATCGCCGCGCAGGACGCCTCCACTCGCGCCCTGCTCGCGTACTACGCCGCGCACCGCGAGGTCTGACGCACGGCGTCTCCGGCCGACGCGAACGCCGGCCGCAGCATCCCTCGTCCCGCGGTTCGCGCTGTCGAAACCGCCATCCGCGCACGCCGTGAACGACCGCGAGTGCAGGTTTCGACAGCGCGAGCGACCGCGGCAGCCTGGACCCCGGGAGCCTGGACCCCGGGAGCCTGGGCCGCGTCAGCCGGCTCGCTCGGCAGCCTTGGGCTCCACCGTGATGAGGGACGCGCCGGGAACGACGTCGCCCTCGAGCACGGGGGCGACCTCGCCGAAGTCGTCGGCGTTGAGCACGATCACCGGCGTGATGAGCGGGTAGCCGGCCGCCTCGATGACCGCGCGGTCGAAGACGACGAGCGGTGTGCCGAGCTCGACGCGGTCGCCGTTCTTCACCTTCACGTCGAACCCCTCGCCCTTGAGGTTCACGGTGTCGATGCCGACGTGGATCAGCACCTCGACACCACCGTCGAGCACGAGCCCGAACGCGTGGCCGGTCGGCTGCGCCGCCGCGACCACGCCCGCACCCGGCGAGTACACGGTGTCTCCCGACGGCTCGATGGCAGCTCCCGGGCCCATGACCCCACCGCCGAACACCGGGTCGGGCACTTCCGAGAGCGGCACCACGCGCCCCGCCAGCGGCGAGGCGATCTCGATCGCCGCGCGCTCGAGAACCGCGGTCGCGGCGACGGCCGCAGTCCCTGCGGCAGCCGTCCCGGCATCCGATGCGTCGATCGTTCGCGCCTCGCCCGCCTCGACCGTCGCGGGTGCGACGTGCTCGACGGCGGCAGCGGCCTCGGCGGCATCGCGCGCCGCCTCGAACTCGGCCTGCTGCTCGGGCGTGCGGAAGTTCGACAGCACGACGAGCAGCATCGAGACGCCGAACGCCGCAAAGATCGCGATCGCGTAGAGCCCGATCGGTTCGAAGGCCGGAATCGTCAGCAGCGACGTGAACACGAAGGCCTGGGTCGTGATGCCGTTCGGCAGGTTCAGGATGAGGCTGCCGACGCCGATCACAAGACCGCCCACGAAGCACCCCACGAGCATGCGCGGATAGATCCTCTTGAAGCGCAGATGGATGCCGTACAGCGACGGCTCCGAGATGCCGCCGAGCAGGCCTGCCGCGAGCGCCCCCGTGGAGGTCTGCCGCATCTGGGTGTCGCGGTGGCGGAGCGCGAGCACCAGCACGCCGGCGGTCGCGCCGAAGCACGCGAAGTTCCACGCGCCCATGGGCCCCTGGATGAAGTCATACCCGAGGGTCTGGATGTTGAGCAGCATCACGGCGTTGATCGGCCAGTGGAGCCCCAGCGGAACCATGAACGGATACGCGAGCGGGATCACGATCGCGAAGATGAACGGCGAGAAGTTGTTGATCGCCGCCAGCACGTTTGCAAGGCCGGCACCGGCGTAGACGCCGATCGGGCCGATGATGAACGCCGTCAGCGGGATCATGATGAGCATCGCGAAGAACGGCACGAAGATGAGCTGCAGGTTCGCGGTGATGAGCTTGCGCAGCAGCTTGTACAGCGGCCCGAGGACGGCCGCCATGAGCAGCGGCGGGAACACCTGCGAGCTGTAGTCGAAGATCGTGAGCGGGAAGCCGAAGATCGGCACGATCGTGACGTCCACGCCGAAGACGCTGGTGGGTTCGACTCCTTCGCCGAGCGCGAGGAAGCCCGGCAGCATCAGCACCGCCATGATGCCGAAGCCCACCCACGGGTCGGCGCCGACCTTCTTCGTCGCGTTGTAGGCGACCATGAGCGGCAGGAAGACGAAGATGCACTGCCACATCAGGTTGATGAACGCCCAGGACGGATCGAGGGTCACGCCCGGCGCGTTCCAGTCGGGGATGACGTCGAGCGTCGCCATGAGCGCCATGAACGTGATGAAGAACGATGCGCCGAGGAGTGCCCCGAGCACCGGCCGGAACGAGTCCGACAGGAACTCGAAGAGGCCGTCGACCCACGCGACCTTGCCGCGCACGCCCTTCTCGCGCTCGCGGGCCTTGATGGTGTCGAGGTCGTCCTCACCGCCCCCACCGCCGCCCGATTTCGCCATCGCGGGCAGCGCCATGATGTCGTTGTAGACGGTCTGCACGCCGCCGCCGATGACGACCTGGTAGCGCTCGCCCGCCTGCGGCACGGCGCCCATCACTCCCGGGATCGCCTCGACCGCTTTCTGGTCGACGCCGGTCGCGTCGCGGAGCTGGAATCGGAGCCTCGTCGCGCAGTGCGTGAGACTCTCGACGTTGCCCGCGCCGCCGACGGCGGTGATGATCTCCGATGCTGTCGAGGTGGCCATGAACTGCTCCTTCGATGTCCGAGGGCGTCACTGTCGGCAGGCCTCGGTGCGCTGTCGACGTCGAGCGAAGCGTAGCGCTCGGCCGCTCCGCGGGGGGTCATCCGCGCCGGGTGAGAAGCGCGTCGCCGGGCGCGCCGGCAGCGCACCGCGGCACCTGATCAGGACTTTTCGCGGCACTGCGCTCTCACGGTTCTTCCAGCCAAGCCAGGAGGTTCGTCCAGAAACAGTGCGCAGACTCGGTGTTTTGCGTCCGAACCCGAGGGCGCACTGGCCGCCGCGGCGGCGAGAGACACGAAGGACTCCACGCTTCGCATGCACTCCCCCACGTCTACGAGCACGCCCACGACTTCGCCCCTCACCGCGGGCGCCCGCCGTCGCCGCACCGTCGCCGCAGCGACACTCGCCACCGGGGTCACCCTCGGCCTGTTGGCCACCGCGGCCCTCTCGGCCGCCTCGCCGGCGGTCGCGGCACGCGCCGCCGAGCCGGCCGCATCGGCGACCAGCGGGGCCGCGTATGCGACATACCCCTCCGGCATCGAGACGCTGCACGACATCGCGGCGGATGCCGAAACCGCGCTCTCGGCGGCCCGGGCGGCCGTCAACGGGGCTGCGGCCGTGACCGAAGAGGTCGAAGCTTCAGGGTTCGACTTCGACGGCATGCGCACCTCGATCGACACGACGGCGCTGCAGGACGAGGTCGATCGGCTCGCGACCCACGGCATCCTGCCGCTGATGCTCGTTCCCGACGCGACCGACGACACCGTCGCCCAGACGCGACTCGTGATGCTGCGCATCGGCGAGCTGCGCGAGGCACTCGATGCGGCCGTCGCGAAGAAGGCGGCCGAGGAAGCCGCGGCGGCAGCCGCCGCGAAGGCCGCCGCCGAAGCAGCCGCCCAGGCGAAGCGCGAAGCGGAAGCGGCAGCCGCCGCCCTCGCCGCCGTCAACACCGTCGAGGGCGCGAAGGCGACCGCCGCGAACATGGCATCGGCGAACTACGGCTGGGGCGGAGACCAGTTCTCGTGCCTGGAGTCGCTGTGGAACAAGGAGTCGGGCTGGAACTACCAGGCATACAACGGCTCGAGCGGTGCGACCGGCATTCCGCAGGCGCTTCCCGGCAGCAAGATGGCCAGCGCCGGCTCGGACTGGCAGACCAACGCCGCGACCCAGATCGCGTGGGGTCTCGGCTACATCTCGGCCGTGTACGGCAGCCCGTGCGCCGCGTGGGGGCACTCGCAGGCGACCAACTGGTACTGAGCGCTATGCGCTCCACACCATGGTGTGCCCCGTCGCGCTGAACTCCTCGTTGCCGGCGAGCTTGCCGGTCGTCGTTCCTTCGTGCACGAAGCCGAGCGACTCGTAGAACCCGCGCGCGGCGTTGCCGTCGAGCACCTCGAGCTCGATGGGCCCGGTCGCGAGGCTCTGCATGTGCTCGACGAGCGCACGGCCGACGCCGCGGCGGTACAGCTGCGGGTCGACGTACGCCCACGTGATCTCACCCCGGGATCCGGCGAGGAACCCGGCGACGCGGCCGTCGACCTCGGCGATCCACACCTCGTCGTCGAAGAGCCCCTCGTTCTCGTAGGTCGCGGCGAGGTCGAGGTAGGCCTCGAGGAGTCCGGCGCCCCGCAGCTCATCCAGGCGCGCGGCGTCGTGGATGCGGCAGATGTCCTCCCAGTCGCGGGATTCATACGGACGGATCTCGACGGTCATGCCACGCCCGCCGCTGGCCGCAGCGACGCCACGAAGTCGAGCTTGTCGAGCACGGGCGCGGGGATGACGAACGGGTAGAGGTCGTCCTTGCCCATCGAGCGGTTGATCATGTTGAGCGCGGTCGACAGCGGCACCCAGACGCCGGTGACGAGGTCGCGGAAGTGCGAGAACGCGTCGACGCCGGCGACCGCGGTGAGCCCGTACTCGGCGGCCGTCCCCACCGTGTCGCAGATGTGCAGGTAGTGCGCCCAGGTCTCGGCGAAGTCCTCGTACGGGTGCATCGTGGCGTACATCGTGAGGTGGGAGAGCTCCCAGCCCGCGGGCGCCCCCGATGCGTAGTGGCGGTCGATCGCCGTCTGGTAGTCGGCGGTCTCGTCGCCGAACAGCGCGCGGGAGCGCGAGAGAAGGTCCCCATCGGCGGCGCACTCCACCAGCTGCCATTGGATGTAGTGGCCGACCTCGTGACGGAAGTGGCCGAGCATCGTGCGATAGGGCTCGTCGAGCTCGCCGCGCAGGCGCTCGCGGTAGGCGGGATCGCTCTCGGCGAGGTCGATCGTGACGACGCCGGCGTCGTGGCCGATGGTGACGGAGCGGTCGGTGCTCGAGAGCAGGTCGAAGCAGAGTCCGTTCACCGGATCGCCGCCGAGCGCGGCATCCCTTCCCGCGACGACGAATCCGAGGTGGTCGAGCTCGGCGATGAGGTGCCGCTTCGCACGCTCGGCGATCGGGAAGTTCACGAGGCCCGCGACGTCAGCGTCGTTGGGCCTCGTGCGCGTCAGGGCGCAACTGAAGCACTGGCCGCCCTCGAGGGGCGCGAGCCACGTGCACCCCGACAGGTTGAGGTTGCGGCAAACGTGCCAGATGAGGCCGGTGGCGTCGACGTACACGCCGTTGCGGTCGACGGGCACGATCTCGCGCTCGGCACGCGAGTAGCCGAGCCCGGTTCCGCACGACACGCAGATCGAGTTCTCGAAGTAGAGCGGACTGCTGCAGACGCGGCATCGATAGGCCTTCACCCATCGATGCTCGCACACACCATGGCGCGTGAAGTCAGCCTTCGGGGTAATCCTCGAGCGGAGCGACGTCGACCGCCACCCGCAGCGTCGATCTCTTCGCCTCGGTGAAGATCACGCCCTTGACCGGCGGCACGTCGCCGTAGTCGCGACCCCATGCCACGGTCACGTGGCGGTCCGCCGCCCACTGGTCGTTCGTCGGATCGAACGCGAGCCACTGGTCCGACCCCGGAATCCACGCCGCCACCCACGCATGCGAGGCGTCGGCTCCGACCATGCGGGGCTTGCCGGCCGGCGGTCGCGTGGCGAGGTAGCCGCTGACGTACCGCGCCGCCATGCCGTGACTGCGCAGGCACGCGAGGGCGAGGTGCGCGAAGTCCTGGCAGACCCCTGCGCGCTTGTCCATCACATCGGCGACGGTGCTCGTGACGGTCGTGGCGGTCTTGTCGTAGTCGAAGTCGGTCTTGATGCGGTGCATGAGATCGGTGACGGCCTCGCCGATCGGGCGGCCCGGGGTGAGGGATGCCGCGGCGTACGCGTGCGCCGCGTCGACGTGCCGGGCCTTGGGCGACTCGAGGGCGAACTCGGTCGCCGCCCACGCGCCCCGCGAGACCGCCGGGTTGAGGATCGGCCGGGCGAGCTCCCACGGCTGCGCGAGCGCATCTTCGTCGTAGACGGTCGGCAGCACGGTCACCTCGCTCACCGCGTCGATCGTCAGCTGCACGTGCGGGTCGGTCACGTGGAAGTACGACACGATGTTGCCGTAGTGGTCGACGTCGTCGGTCAGGTCGCCCGGCAGCGGATCGATCGTGACGCTGCGCGAGGCGACCTCCTGCCACGGCAGATCGCGCGGCCGGCAGTGCGCCAGGCCGAAGCTGCTCGACACGTCGTCGTCGTACGAGTACGTGGTGCGGTGCGAGACGCGGTATCTCATGAGTGCTGTCCCGACATCAGGTGGCCTGGGCCAGTTCGATCAGCGACAGCGACGAGATCGGCTGCGGCAGCGGTCCGCTCTCGAAGTGGAGGTGGACGATGGCGTCGCCCAGGATGTGCAGCTGCGCGTGCGTGTCCGCGAGGAACTCCTCGAGCCGCGGGCGATGCCCGTCGACGGGTGCCGACAGCGCCGCCATGTCGGCCGACTCCACCGCGTCTTCCAGGTGCTCGAGCAGCCGCTCCGGCCGCGTCGACCCCGTGGAGCCGGCGAGCTTCGAGAGGTGGTACCGCAGTCGCGCCAGCGAGAACGCGATCGAGCGCGGGTTGTCGGCATCCGCCACCAGCAGCTCGAGCACATCGACGGCGCGCACGCTCCCGCGGAACCGCCGCCGGTGCGTGACCGAGCTCTCGGCGGCCATGAGGACGCCGCCGAGCACAGCGCGGTCGACGCCGGCCCCGAGCGACAGCGTGGTGGTCGCGGCGAGCAGCGTGCACACCTGCAGCGAGCGCTCCAGGTAGCGGCCGGCCTCGAGTGCGTGCCAGCCGTCGTCGCGCATCATGTTCGCGAAGACGCCCTGGAGGCCGAGGATGCCGCCCAGCATGCGGCTGGCCGACTCGGCGTTCTGCGGGCGGCGCGAGGCACGCAGCGCCTTCATGGCGCGATCGGTGCTGCCGAACGCGCGCCACGTGTCGCCCGACAACTGGTCGCGGACGCCTTCGAGCGCATCACGCAGACGCGCGAGCGAGTGGGCGGCAGAGCCCGCGCGATCGGCATCCAGCAGCAGCGAACGCTGCTCGAGGTCGGGATCGAGCCAGCGGGTGCCGCACAGGCGCTGGAGGGCCCCGATGAGGGCGCGCAGCGCCGCGCCGCCCTGCGACGTGGACGCGTAGTCGAGCTGCTCGGCATAGGCGCTCGCGGTGATGACGAGACGCACGAGGTCTTCGGCGCGCTCGGTGTAGCGCCCCGACCAGAACATGTCCTCGACGGCGCGGGGCGACAGCACCGGCACCGCGCGGGCAAGCGGCAGCGGAACCGCCTCGACGATGCCCTGATCGGGATCGGCGAGCGCCGCCTTCAGCACCCACACGTCTTTCGTGCTCGGTGCCGCGGTGCGCTCGTCGACGAGTGTCGCGAGTCCGCCGACGAGCGGGCGATAGATCGCGCCGTCTCGGACGGTGAACGCGCGGAGCATGACCTGCCCGGGCTTGGCTGCCCCGGCCGCCCGACCGGCGTCGCCCCATGACGGCGCCTGCGAGAGCGGCAGGCGCTCCTGCCCGACGAAACGGTGAGGCGCGGCGAGGATGCGCGCGCTCAGCTGTTCGGCCGACAGCCCCGCGAGATCAGCCGCACGCCCGTCGATCTGCCGCACGATCACCGAGGCGGGGTCGGCGGCGAGCGCGTCGAGGACGCCGCGGAGCCCGTCGGGGTCGCCGCACCAGCGCGTCGGCACCGACGGCAGCCGCAGCTGCTCGCCGAGCAGACGCTCGCAGACCGCCGGCATGAACGGCATGAGTCCGGGGTTCTCGAGGACTCCGGCGCCGAGGCCGTTGACGAGCCGCACGCGGCCGCGGCGCACGGCCTCGGTGAGACCGGCGACGCCGAGCTGGGACCCGGCACGGAGTTCGAGCGGATCGCACCATTCGGCATCCACCCGTCGAAGGATCACATCGACGCGCTCGTGCGGCTGATGCTGGGGGAAGCCCGCCGGCTTCATCCATACCCAACCGTCGCGGACGACCAGGTCTTCGCCCTGCACGAGCGGGAAGCCGAGGATGTTGGCGATGAACGCCTGGTCGTAGGCGGTCTCGGAGTGCGTGCCGGGCGAGAGCACGACGACGCGCGGGTCTGCGGTCTCAGCGGGTGCAGCCTGCAACAGGGCGGAACGCAGGGCCGAGAAGTACGGCTCCATGCGGTGGAGCCCGGCCTCTTCGTAGAGCTCGGGCAGCACGCGTGAGAGCACGCGGCGGTTCTCCATCGCGTACCCGAGGCCAGACGGCGCCTGCACGCGGTCGGTGAGCACGTGCCACTCCCCCGCGGCGTCGCGGCCGAGATCGGTGCTGGAGAGGATGAGCGGGTGAGCGTCGAACCCGGTCGTGCGGGCGACCGGCCGGGTGTATCCGGCGTGACCGAAGACGACGGCGGCGGGGACGACGCCCTCGGCGAGCAGTCGCTGCTCACCGTAGATGTCGGCCAAGAGGGCGTTGAGCAGCTCCGCCCGCTGGGCGAGACCCACCTCGAGCCGAGCCCAGGTCGCGGCATCCAGCACGAGCGGCATGGGATCCAGGCGCCAAGGCTGCGAGCCCGACTCGGGGTTGCCGTACGTGACGCCGTCGTCGGCGAGGAGGGTCGTGATCTCGCCGTCGATGCGCTCGATCTCCGCGGCGGTCAGGTCGACGGCGATCGCCGCCATCCCCTTCCATGCCGGGCGCAGCGCACCGTCTGGCCCCACGACCTCGTCGAAGCGCGCGCCGCCGTTCCCCTCGCCGGCGGCAAGGGGAAGCGTCGGCTGCGCGAGTCGAGCGGCGTAGTCGCGGAGAAGGCTCACTCCGTCGGAACCCTCCGGAGATCGAGGGTGTGCGGGTAGTCCGCGCTGAACGCGCGTCGACCGGCTTCGCGGAGCGCCGCGACGTCGATCCGGCCCGCCGTGTGTCCGTGGGGCTCGAACCGGCTGGCCCGACGCGCCTCGGCCTCGTTGGAGTTGATCGGCGGGTGGTCGTACGACCGGCCGCCCGGGTGCACCACGTGGTAGGTCGCTCCGCCGAGGCTCACGGCGGCCTCGACGTCGACGACGTCGAACGTGAGCGGGGCGTGCACGGGGATCGTCGGATGCAGCGCCGACCACGGCTGCCACGCGCGGTAGCGGACGCCGGCGTAGTACTCGCCGGGCTCGCCGGTGGGTGTCAGAGGCACGGGTACACCTTCGCACGTCACGAGGTGGCGGTGCGCCTCGATGCCCGTGACCTTCACCTGAACGCGCTCGACCGACGAGTCGACATAGCGCGAGGTTCCGCCCGCCGTCGCTTCTTCGCCGAGCACGTGCCAGGGCTCGATGGCCTGCCGCAGCTCGAGTTCGATGGCGCGCCCGGCGGAGCCGTCGACGAGACGCGTGACGCCGATGCGCGGGAAGCGGAACTCGGTGAACGAGTCGAGCCACGACTGCTCGAAAGGGATGCCGTGCGCCTGCAGGTCGGCGACGACCTCGCCGATATCGGCGGTCGCACCCGCGGGCAGCAGGAAGTCCTCGTGCAGGCGCGTGCCCCAGCGGACGAGGGGTGCCGCGTACGGCTTCTCCCAGAACATCGCGACGAGGCTGCGCACGAGCAGCGCCTGCACGAGGGCGAGCTCGGGATGCGGCGGCATCTCGAATCCGCGCAGCTCGAGGAGTCCGAGCCGCCCCCGGCTCGAGTCGGGGCTGTACAGCTTGTCGATGCAGAACTCGGCGCGGTGGGTGTTGCCGGTGAGGTCGGTGAGCAGGTGCCGCAGCGCCCGGTCGATGACCCACGGCGAAGGCTCCTCGTCGATCGCGGCGGCGGCAGCGGTGAGCCGGCGCACCTCCTGCAGCGCGATCTCCATCTCGTAGACGGCCTCGGGTCGACCCTCGTCGAAGCGCGGCGCCTGGCTCGTCGGTCCGATGAACCGGCCCGAGAACAGGAACGACAGACTCGGATGCCGCTGCCAGTATGCGATGAGGCTCGCGAGCAGATCGGGGCGACGCAGCAGCGGCGAATCCACCGGCTGCGTGCCGCCGAGGGTGATGTGATTGCCGCCGCCGGTGCCGGTGTGCAGGCCGTCGAGGTCGAACTTCTCGGTCGCCAGGCGGCTCTGCCGGGCCTGCTCGTAGAGCAGGAAGGTGAGGCCGCGGAGGTCTCGCCACGACGAGGTGGGCTGCACGTTGACCTCGATCACTCCGGGATCGGGGGTGACCGACAGCTGCACCAGCCGCGCGTCCGGCGGCGGGCCGTAGCCTTCGAGCACGATGCGGCAGCGCACGGCACTCGTCGCCTGCTCGAGCACTGCGAGCAGGCTCGCGTACGCCTCGAGCGTCTGCGTCGGCGGAAGGAAGACGTGCACCTGCCCGCCGCGCGCCTCGAACGCGAGCGCGGTGGTCGGCGCCTCCTTCGGGTCGACGACCGTCACCTTCGGGATGCCGGGCTGCAACGGCGGTCCGGCCTCGAGGTACGACGGCTCGCCAGGGTGCTCGGGGTCGAGCCATGAGATGGAGTCGAGCGGCAGGCGGAGTCCGACCGCACTCTCGCCCGGGATCAGCACGAGGCGCCCGCGACGGAACGACCACGCCGGGCTCGTCCACTCGCCGTCGGTGGTCAGCGGCAGCACCCAGCCGGTCGGCCGCGAAACACCGTCGTCGAGGGCCGCTACCGCGCCGGCATCGGGCTCGTCGCCTGCGGGGCGCGGCCCCTCGGGACGGCGGATGTCGGCGGCGAGGCTCGCGAGCGGGTCTTCGAACGCCGGCAGCAGCTGCTTCGCGGGAACGGCGAGCACGGCTGTCACCGCCTGCGCGAGCGCCTCGGCGTGCAACTCGGCCTCGGGATCGGCATCCGCTCCCCAGGGATCCGCGAAGAGGTCGGCGTCGTTCCACAGCGGCTCGCCGTCGGCCCGCCACTGCAACGCGATGTTCCAGCGCGGCAGCGGCTCGCCCGGGTACCACTTGCCCTGCCCGCGGTGCACGACGCCACCCAGGGCGTACGCCGAGCGCAGACGCTCCGCCAGCTCGCCCGCGAGCACGCGCTTGTGCGGGCCGTCGGCGTCGGTGTTCCACTCGGGGCTGGTCGCATCGTCGAGCGCGACGAAGGTCGGCTCGCCGCCCATCGTCAGCCGTACATCGCCGGCCGCGAGGCGCTCGTCGACCGCTTCGCCGAGCTTGTCGATGCGAGCCCACTGGCCGTCGGTGTAGGGCTTCGTGGTGCGCGGGTCTTCGTGGATGCGGAGCACCTCGTTGGCGAACTCGAACGTCACCTCGACCGGCTCGGTCGCGCCCTCGATCGGCGCAGCGCTCGAGGGATGCGGCGTGGCGCTCAGCGGAATGTGCCCCTCGCCGGCGAAGAGAGCGCTCGTCGGATCCATGCCGACCCAGCCGGCACCCGGGATGTACACCTCGGTCCACGCGTGCAGGTCGGTGAAGTCTGCCTCGGTGCCGCTCGGACCGTCGAGGGCCTTCTGGTCGGCAGCGAGCTGCACGAGATAGCCCGAGACGAAGCGGGCTGCCAAGCCGTACTTGCGCAGAAGGCTCACCAGCAGCCACGCACTGTCGCGGCACGAGCCGATCGCGCGGCGGAGCGTCTCGTCGGGCGTCTGCACGCCCGGCTCCATGCGCACGTCGTACGCGATGTCACGGTGCACCGCACTGTTGAGGTTCGCGAGGAACGGCACGGTCGCCATCCCGCCTTCGGGCAGCGGCGGCAGCGCGTCCTTCCAGGCGCCGGCCTCGTCGCTGTCGTCGACCGGTCGCAGGTACGGTGCCAGGTCGGCCTTGAGGCTCGGCTCGTACTGGAAGGGGAAGGTCTCGGCGTACTCCTCGATGAAGAAGTCGAACGGATTGATCACCATCATGTCGGCGACGAGGCCGACCGTGATCTTGAGGTGATCGATCTTCTCGGGGAAGACGAGCCGGGCCACCCAGTTGCCGAACGGGTCCTGCTGCCAGTTGATGAAATGCTCTTTGGGACTCACATCGAGCGAGTACGCCTCGATCGGTGTGCGGGAGTGCGGGGCGGGGCGCAGGCGCACGACGTGTGGCGTGACTTTCACCGGCCGGGCGAACTGATAGCCGGTGTAGTGGGTCAACGACACTTTGATCGACATGACCCAACCTTGCCCCACTTCTGTTGCGGAGGGGTTACGCGCCGAGACACACGCCGCGCGAGGCGTGGCCGCCGGTCACGCCCGCCAGGCCGCGAGAATCTCGATGTGCCGCAGCAGGAACGCGCGCTCGTCGAGTCGCTTGCGCCGCAGCCATCCGGTCACCTCGTCGTTGCACTTGCTCGCGTTGCACGAGCGGCAGGCAGGCACGACGTTCTCGAAGGTGTACCGCCCGCCGCGCGAGATCGGCAGCACGCAGTCCTTCTGGAAGGGGCCGGATGCACCGCAGTACGCGCAGGTGCCCCACGCCTCGACGAGCGACTCCCATTCGTCGGGTGTGAGGTCGTTGTCTGCCGCCGCCACTCGCCGGGTGCGGCGCCGCGCGGCGCGGGCGCGACGGGTCTGACTCACGGCCATGGTGCGAGGGTAGCGAGCCCGAGCGGTGGACTGAGACACCCGCGCCGGTCAGCTCTCGACTAGGCCATACCCCCGAGCACGGTCGCGACGTCGTCCCACCACGCTGACGCCGCGGCGCGGTGGTCCGGCAGGCGCCGCGCCGCCTCAGCGGCGATCGCGGCGCGCTCGGCCCACAGACTCCGCATCCGCGGAATGCCCCGCGAGTCGGCCTCGGCGATCGGCACCACGGCATCCTGACCCCAGTGAGCAAGAGCACCGCGTTGCTTGATCGCGGTGTAGTCGTCGGTCACGAGACCGAGCACCGGCACTCCCGCAGGCGCCGCGAACACGGCCGGGTGATACCGCCCGGTGATCAGGAGCGCCGAGGACCGGGCGAGGGATGCCGCCGACCGCGCGTCACCCGAGGGCACGACGCTCGAGGGAGCGCGCATCAGCGCGCGCACCTCCTCATGCAGCAGCGCGTCCCCGCGCGGCTCGACGCCCGCGAGCGGCCCGAAGTGCGCGTGGAATCGGACCGGGCCGCCCACCTCATCGGCGGCGGCGTCCACCAGCGCCGCGATGCGGGCGGCGGCCTTTGCCCGGGGCGCTCCGCCGAGACTCAGCGACAGACTCACGAGCACGCCGCTGCGGGGGGTGTCGGCATCCGCTGCGGTCATCCCCAAGAAGGACGCATCGTCGACGCCGAGCCGGGCGTCGATCCCGAGGTCTGCGGCGAGCCGCTGCGACGCGGCCTCTCGCACGCCGCTGCGACGGGCGCTGCCGAGGAGCCGCGCGACCAGCTCACGGTCTCGTGCGTCGAGCCTCGGGCCGAGGGTCTGGCCGGTGACGGCGAGCGGCTTTCCGCACCGTGCCGCGATGCCGGCGAGCGCCGCGCGCTCGTACACGTGCAGCGGCCACGTGGAGGCGAGGTTGCCGCCGCCGGCGACGACCACGCCATCGGCATCGGCCACCGCGGCGATCACCGCGTGAGCCGCATCGCCGGGGGCGAGCGTGTCTTCGTTGTCAGCCGCCGACAGCACGGCGGCGAGCCGCGCCTCGGACGAGGCGCGATCGAGCCCGTCGAAGCCGATGCGTCCGACGGCGCGGACGCCGTACCGCCGGGCCGTCTCGGCAGGACTCGACGAAATGCCCACCACCTCGGCGCCACGGGCCGAGAGCTCGTCACGGGCTGCCTCGAACATGGCCTCGTCGCCGATGTGCACCATGTCGTCGACGACGCCCACGTCGCCGATCATCACGACTCTCATGAAACTCCTCAGGGTAACCAGCGGGCCCGGTTCACGCTAGACCAGTCCGCTCGCCTTTCGGGCGGCTTACCATCGAGTGCCTGCCGGAAGTGACCGGATGACCGAGGGGGTGCCATGGGCGTGCAGACGGCTCTGGACGAGGTGCGCGCAGCACCGCGGATCATCGATGCCATGCGACTCGCCGACGACCTCGCGTTCGAGGCCGGCCGCGATCCGGGCGTGCGCACCCTGCGCGTGCTGGGCTCGGCGCTGGCGGGTGACGATCAGGTCGCCGCGATCGCCGCCGTGCACGCCCTCGCCGAGATCTTCGACGAGCAGGCGTCGCGCATGCTCAGCGGCCTGCTGTCGGACGACCGCGCGACGATCCGCGAGCACGCGGCGTGGGCGCTCGGCTCGGCGCCGCCCCGCGCCGACGCGATGGGCCGCCTCATCGGTCTGGTCGCCGCCGGCGGATTCACCGGGATGCTCGCGCAGCGCACGCTCGAGCAGTGGTCGACGTCATCGGCCGAGACACTCGCCGTCAGCGTCGAGGCCGCGCTGCTCGGCATCGTCGACCCGGCTGCTCGGGCCCGGCTGGTCGAGACACTCGGCCTCGTGCGGCCGGCCGTCGCCACGCGGGCCCTCGTCCGGATCGCCGGCGACGCGCGCGAGCACGACGAGGTTCGCATCGCCGCGGTCTCCGCCCTCGGCCAGCGGCGCGGCACGCCCGGGCTGTCGGGTCCGATCGAAGACCTCGTGGGGACGGGGGGACTTCTCGCCGAGGTCGCCCGCCTCGCGCTGATCGACCTCGCCGACACCGCTGCGCCGAGAGAACCGCACCACGCCGGACTGACGGTGGCGCAGCTGTTCCTCCACGCCGACATCGACCCGTCGCTCGCTTCTGCCGGCGCCGGCGACAACGGCGGCATCGCGACACTCCTCGTGCGCTTGGGCAACGCCCTGGTCGCCGACCCCGATACGGGCGTGCGCCGCGTGATCACGCTCTCTCGCGGCCCCGTCGCGCAGGCGGCCGCCGATCTGCTCGACATCGGCTCCGCCGCGTCGGGCCACATCTACGGACACGTGCCGCTGCGCTCTGCCCCCGTCCCCTCGGCAGCGGCCTGGCCGTTGCGCGTGACGGCGCGGCGCGGCATCCGTCGCATCCTCCGCGCGGCAGGGCGGGTCGACCTGCTGCACCTGCGTATGGCCGATGTCGGAAGCCTCGCCGCCGCCGATGTCGCGCGCGAGCTCGGCATCCCCGTCGTCTTCACCGTCGCACCCGACCCCCACGGCGTGATCACCTCGATGGACCGCTCGGGTGCCCTCACGCGCGAACACTTCGGCGACGTCGATCTGGTCGAGCACTTCTGGTTTCGCGTGCGCCTCGTGCAGAACCTCGCCTCCAACGCCGCCCACACCGTGCTCTTCCCGCGCCCCGAGCTGCAACGCGACATGCGCCAGCTCGTCGGCATCGACATCACCTCGCACCCGGAGCGGCACACGATCGTGGCCGAGGGCGTCGACCTCGATGTGGTCGACCGTGCGGTCGCGGTTGCGCGCGCCCACGCCGACGGCACCCCCGCGGTGCCGGCGATCGCCGAGCTGCGGGCTCGCGTCGAGGCGCTGGCGCCCGAGCGGCGCAGTCTTCCGATCGTGGTCACCGTCGGTCGGCTCCACCGGGTCAAGGGCATGGCGACCCTGGTCGACACGTGGGCACGAGGACCCTTGCGCGATCGCGCGAATCTGCTCGTGATCGGCGGGGATCTCGAGCACCCGTCCCTCGACGAGCGCGAGCAGCTCTCGCGCATCGACCTCGCGGTGCCCGAAGCCGAGCGCGCCGAGGGCGGGTTGATCCTCGCGGGCCATCAGCCGAACGACATCGCGGCGCTGTGGCTCGCGGCGGTGCGATTCGGGATGCCGGGGCTCACCTCGCCGGGCGGGATCTACGTGTGCGCAAGCCTCAAGGAGGAGTTCGGCATCGCGCTCCTCGAAGCGATGGCGACCGGGCTCATGGTCGTCGCCCCCGACGGCGGCGGCCCCGCCACCTACGTCGAGGACGGCGTCACCGGCGTTCTCACGCAGACATGGGATGCCGACCGGCTCGAGACCGCGATCGGATCCGCGCTGGAGGCCGGAGCCCGCGGCGAGGGCACGCGTCCCGAGGTCGCGCACGAGATGGTGCGGACGAGCTTCACGATCCAGGCGATGGCCGCGGCCCTCGGTCCCGTGTACCGCGGGGTCGCGGCCGAAGAGGCCGAACTCATCCGCGCCGCCGGGGCGAGCCTGTGACCCTGCTCGTCATCAGCCCCGACTACGCGTCGCATCTGCTGCCCCTGGCGACCCTCGCGACGGCCTGGCGCGATGCCGGCGAGCGGGTGGTCGTCGCCACGGGACCCGCGACCGATCCGCTGGTGCGCGAGTTCGGAATGGAGCGCGTCGATCTGGCCCTCGGGCGCGGGAGCAATGCGCGCGTGATCTCGGCCGACGAGCAGCCCGCGGACGAGTCGGCGTCGCTGCGCGGATTCTTCGACGCGACGCGCGAGGGGATGATCGCGACGCTGCGGTATCAGGCCTCGGAGCGCCTCACCGACCTCATGTGGGATCCGGTCACGATCGGGCACCGCGTGCTCGAGGCCGTCGAGACGGTGCAGGCCACCGCCGTCCTCGTCGACCATCTGGCCTTCAGCGCGCGCATCGCCCTGCAGACCGCGCGCATCCCGCACGGCGATGTCGTGCTGGGGCACCCGAGCGCGCTGCCGGTGGCCGGTGAGGTCTACGGCTTCCCGCCGTTCTGGCCCACGGCCTTCACGCCCGACGACGCGGCGCTGCGCGACCTGCGAGCACTGTGCGAAGAGGTCTCGGCGCGGTTCACGGCGGAGTGGAATCGCACCGCACGCGCACTCGACCCGGCCGCTGCGCCGACGACGGACGCGTTCGCCGAGCACGGCGACCGGGTGCTCTACAACTACCCGGCGGCCCTGGCGGCAGGCGACGGCAGGGCACTGCCTCCGCACGCGTTCCTGGGGTCGACGCGGCGCACCGAGCCCGCTGACGACCAGGTCGAACGGTGGATCGCCGACGGGGGCGAGTACGCGTACGTGAGCTTCGGCAGCTTCCTCTCGGTGCGCGGCGATGTGCTGCGCCGCGTCGCTCAGGCGCTGGCGCGCACCGGCGTGCGCGCGGCGATCGCCACCGGATCGACCCCGCCCGCCGAGCTCGGCCCGATGCCGGAAGGCTGGCTGGTCCGCGACTACCTCCCGCAAGTGCGTCTGCTCGCCGGTGCAAGGTTGGCCGTGACCCACGGCGGCAACAACTCGGTGACCGAGGCCGTAGGCCACGGGGTGCCGCTGCTCGTGCTGCCGTTCTCCACCGACCAGTTCGCCGGGGCCGCCGCGATCGAGCGCGTCGGCATCGGGCGAGCGCTGGCGCCGAACCTCGCAACGGTCGACGACCTCGCCGACGCCCTGCGGGCCGTCCGCGACCTGCCGGCGCCCGGACGCGAGGTACTTCGTGCGGTGGCGGCCGAGCAGCAGGTGCGTTCGGGCCCGCAGATCGCCTACGAGCTGCTGACCGGCGGGGCGACGCCCACCAGCTGAGCCATCGCCGGGGCGTCGCCGGCCGCCGAACGGTACAGCTCCATCCGCGCGGCATTCGCCTCGTAGCCTGCTCCTGCGCGCACCTCCGCGACGTGGTGCAGCGCGTACACGCGCCCGTCGTGTCTCACCGGCGGGCCGGCGAGCAGCGTCTCGTGCGCGAGGTTCCACGCGGCGTCTTCGAATCCCCAGCCGCGGAAGCCCTCGTCCTGACCTCCGTGCGCGTTCCACGTCCGCGGCGTGGTCACGTAGACCCCGGAACAGGCGCCGATCACGAGTTCGAATGAGCAGTCGCGAGCGGGGACGCCTGCCCGCAGCTGCGCGGTGCCCTCGGCTCCGAGCCAGTGGTACGCGGTGTACGGCAGGTGCACCCGACCGCTGGTGCGGGCCGCCTCGACGGCCGCGCGGAGCGCGCCGGGTTCGGGAATCGTGTCGGCGTCGTTGATCACGACGACCTCGTCGGGACCGACGGTGGAGACGGCCCGGTTGCGGCACGCGGCGAGCACGAACACGTCGTCGTCGGTGTCGATCGTCTGCACCGAGGCCTCGGGAACGTGCTCGGCGTACCAGCCGGTCACGAACTCGAAGGCGCTGACACGCGACGGCGCCGACCGCCACGGGATGACGACGGTGAACGGTGACATCGCACCAGCGTATGTCGGCGCGCGGGCCTCGGGCTCGCCGCGCGGCGACGCGTGCGCCTCAGGCCGAAGGCCCGTAGAGCCGCGCGACCTCGGGCGAATCCACCCAGAGCTCGTAGGCCGGCGCCTGCGGCCACCCCTCGGGCGAATCCTGCCACTCCTCCTGTCTGCCCCACGGCAGCAGGTCGATGAAGGGGAACGTGTGGCTCAGCTGCTCGGTGCCGCGGCCGTCGGTGTGCCACGTGCGGTAGACGGTGTCGCCGTCGCGCAGGAACACGTTCACCGCGAAGCCGCCTCCCGGAGGCGCGCCGACGTCGGCGCCGAACGGGCTGTCTGCCGTGGAGTACCACTCCATGCGGTTGCCGACCTTCTCGCGGTAGGCCAGCGCCTCGTCGATCGCACCCTGCGTCACGATGACGAACCGCGCGTCGTACGGATCGAGGAACTCGGTGCGCGTGAACTGCGACGTGTAGCCCGTGCAGCCGCCGCACTGCCACTCGGCACCCGGATTCCACATGTGGTGGTACGTGATGAGCTGCGACCGCCCGTCGAACACGTCGACGAGGCGTACGGGGCCGTCCTTGCCGACGAGGGTGTAGTCCGCCAGCTCGACCATCGGCAGTCGCCGCCGCTGCGCCGCGATCGCATCGAGCTCACGGGTCGCAGCCTTCTCGCGCACCCGCAACTCCGCCAGCTCTCGGCGCCACGTCTCGGCATCGACCACGGGCGGAAGGGCCGCGGGAGCCGTCGGGGCAGAAAGGGTCTCGGTCATAGCGCGTCTCCTTCGCAGAATGTGCACAGCGTCAACATCGACATGTGGACATCGTACACATCGCAGGGCGAGGGGACAGGGGGACGGATGCCGAGGCCGCAGCATCAGCGCCGGTCCGCCCCTCACGCAGCGAACCGGCGCAGAGGCCGCTACTTGGCCGCGTCGAGGATGAGTGCGACCACCTTGAGCGGATGGCTGATCATCGGCACGTGCGAGCTGTTCACCTCGACGGTCTTGGCGCCGGCGCGCTCGGCCATCGCCCGCTCGGCTTCGGGCGGGATGATGCGGTCGTTCGTCGCGACCATGTACCAGCTCGGAATCGACTCCCAGGCCGCCGGGCCCGATGGAGTCACGAGAGAGGCCAAGGCCCCGGGACGCTGCGAGCCGGCCATGTTCTGCGCCACGGCCTTCGGAATGTCCTGCGCGAACAGCTGTGGGAAGTACGCGGGGTCGATGTACGCGTCGGCGTTGCCGTCGGTCGCTCCGGGGAACGGTCGGAGGACGAGGTGGTCGATCACGTCGGTATGCCCGCCGCCGAGCGCGTTGGCGGCTTGGACGGACTCACCTTCGGCCAGCGCATAGGCGGCGATGTAGACGAGCGACTTGACGTTCGGATTGCCGGTCGCGGCATTCGTGATCACCGCGCCGCCGTACGAGTGGCCGACGAGCACGACAGGGCCGGTGATCGTGCTGAGGAACTGCCGCAGGTACTCGGCGTCGTGCTGCGGCCCGCGGAGCGGGTTCGAGAACGCGAGCACCGGGTAGCCCTTGGCCTGGAGCGCGGTCGAGACGAGGTTCCATCCGCTGGAGTCGGCGAACGCTCCGTGCACGAGGACGACCGTGGGCTTCGGCACGGGCGGTCCCTTCGCGATCTGCGCCTCCGCGGGGATGTTCGCGGTGGCGGGGAGGGCAGCGCCCCCGAGGGCGACGAGCGAGAGCGCAGCGGCGACCGCCAGCGCGACGAATCCCGTCCTCTTGCGTGTGATCATGGCGACTTCCTTTCGATTCCGTTGTGGTGTGCTGTGGCTCTGCGGCGCCTCACGCGCCGACGCGGGCCGACGCCTTCGCGTGGGCGAGCGCCCAGGCGAGGGCGTGGTCGGCGACCTCTTCCCAGCCGGGCTCCGCGCAGATCCAGTGCGAGCGGCCGGGGAACTCGACGTACTCGGTGACGGCCGGCGACGCCGCGTAGTGCTTCGCGTTGGACTTGTTGACCGACGGCGGCATGATGTGGTCCTTCTCGCCGCCGATGAACAGCAGCGGCGCACGATCCTTCGCATAGTCGACCCAGGTCTCCTGGTGACCGGGCTTGAAGTTCGCGATGAGCCCGTACGCCCAGATCCAGTTGCCCGGCGCCGGAATGGCGAACTCGCGCCAGACCGCATCGGAGTCGTCGCGCGCGAGCGTGTTCGCGAACGCGTAGTGGAACTCCTCAGGTGTGAAGGCGACCGCCTTGCGACGGTTCGCCGGGCTCTTCAGCGCCGGGAAGAGCGACTTGGCCTGCGACAGGGGCGTCACCCGCACGCCCTCGGTCGGCGCCGAATCGACCACGACCGCCGCGGCCCCGAGTCCGCGTGCGAGCAGCAGCTGCGTGAGCGTTCCGCCGAAGGAATGGCCCATGATGATCGGCGGCTTCGGCAGTGCCTCGATCTGCGCGGCGATGTGATCGACGGTCTCCGGCACCGTGAGGTTCGCGATCAGGTCGGGATCCTCGCGGAGCGCTTCGACCTCGATCTCGAATCCGGGGTACGCGGGGGTGATGACGGTGAAGCCCTGGGCCTCGAAACGCTCCTTCCACCCGCGCCAGCTGCGCGGTGTCATCCACAGACCGTGGACGAGGACGATGGTGTCGGGGGCTTCGGGATCGGTCGGTTCGGTCATGGCGGCTCCTTGTTCGGTGGTGGCGGTGGTGGGGTGTCGGCATCCGTGTCAGGAATCGATGAAGGCGAGCAGGTCTGCGTGCAGCCGGTCGCGCTCCGTGTCGGGCAGCCCGTGGGCGCCGCCCGCGTAGACGAGCAGAGTGCCTCCGGCGATGAGCTCGGCCGATCGCTTGCCGCCGACCGCGAAGGGGACGATCTGATCGTCGTCGCCGTGGATGACGAGCGTGGGCACGTCGATCTTCGCCAGGTCGGGTCGGAAGTCGGTGGCCGAGAACGCAGCGATGCACTCGAATGCAGCGCGGTGCCCGCAGGCCATGCTCTGCAGCCAGAACGCGTCCCGCACGCCCTGCGAGATGTCCGCGTTGCGGTTGTGACCGAAGAAGGGGCCGTCGGCGAGGTCGCGATACAGCTGCGAGCGATCAGCCGCCTCGCCCGCGCGGATGCCGTCGAACACCGCGAGCGGCAGACCGCCGGGGTTGTCCTCGGTCGCGAGCATGAGAGGCGGCACAGCCGAGACGAGAACGAGCTTGGCGACCCGGGCAGAGCCGTGGCGGCCGACGTAGTGCGCGATCTCTCCCCCACCGGTCGAGTGACCGACCAGCGTCAGGTCGGCGAGGTCGAGGTGCTCGATCAGGCACGCGAGGTCGTCGGCGTACGTGTCCATCTCGTTGCCGTTCCACGTCTGACTCGACCGCCCGTGACCGCGCCGATCGTGCGCGATCGCACGGTGACCGTTCTGAGCGAGGAAGAGTGCGGCCGCTTCCCACGCGTCCGCGTTCAGCGGCCAGCCGTGACTGAGCAGCACCGGTGTTCCGCAGTCACCCCAGTCCTTGTAGAAGATCTGTGCGCCGTCATCAGCGGTCACGTAGGGCATGGGCGCCTCCTCGGATGCATCGGATGACCGATGCTCCCGCGTGACGGCGCACGACCGAACCACGCGCCGCTCGTAGTCGTGAACGGGAACGCGTGGTCGGCGTCAGTCTGTCGGCAGCCGCTCGCTGAGCTGCCGGCGCGAGGTGACGCCGACCTTTCGGAACACCTTGCGCAGGTGGTAGTCGACGGTGTTGACGCTGATGAAAAGCGCCGAGCCGATCTCGGCATTGGTCCTGCCGACAGCAGCCATGCGCGCGACCGACGCCTCCTGCGGGGTCAGCGCGGCGATGCCGACCTCGTCCGCGCCGTGGACAGGCACATGCTCGCCGGTGGCCTCGAGTTCACGGCGCGCGCGGGCCTCGAACGCGGCCGAACCGACTCGGTTGAGCACGCTCAGCGCTGTCCGCAGCTGCTCTCGCGCCTCTCTCCGCCGCTTCATGCGTCGAAGCCACTCGCCGTAGACCAGATGGGCGCGACCGAGATCACCCCGCGCCGTCGACTGCTCCAAATGGTCGATCGCCGAGCGGTAGTGTGCCTCGGCCTCGTCGTCCGGTGCCAAGAGCGCGGCGCTGCGCGCGGCGAGCCCGCGGATCCAGGGGGTCGCGCTGACGTCGGCGAACATCACCAATCGCTCGACGGCGAACCGCACCTCCTCCCCCATGCCGCTGCGAACACCCGCTTCGACGAAGTCGGGGATCTGCTGGAAGGTCACCTGGAGGTACTCGCGCCGGATCATCGGCAGGCTGCGCTCGTAGGCCTCGCGGTAGTTGCCGTCGGCGACGTCACGGCTGCTGAGCGCTGACATCGCGACCGTCCACGCGCCGATGAACCCCGAGGCGCGGACCGCGTCGGCGATCTGCACGACGACGGCGATCGGTGCGCCCGACCACGCGAAGTAGGCGGCGTTGACGACCTGCTCGGCGTCGTAGCCGATCGCGCGGCGAAGCTCACGCACCTGCTCGGCGTACCGGCCTGAAGCGACGGCCCCGCCGTGCACCAGCTCGACGAGGCTGAGCAGCCACAGCGTGGTGTCGAGGATGCGCAGGGCACCCGCATCGCGGGCGGCCTCGGCCTGACGTTCGAGCAGCCGGACGCAGGTCGCCTCGTCCCAAAGCCCCATCGTGAGCGCCACGCCGAAGTAGCCGGCGTCGAGGAGCTCAGCATCCTCTGCCCCGAGGAGCGCTTCGACCGCGCCCCGCATCGCAGGCACGGCGTCCTCATACGGATCGAGGATGAACGACGACAGCGCGGCCAGCGCAAGCGATCTCGGCCCGTCCGTCACGTGGGCGCCCGCCGCCAGCCGCTCGCCGAGCTCGCGGAGGGTGCCGCTTCTCACCGCCCACTCCGAGGTGAGGTCCACCTCGAACGCCTGCAGCAGCGCCCGCTGCTCGAGCTCCGGCGCGAGCCCGTGGAAGAGCTCGGCACTGCGCAGCAGCGTCGCCGTGCCGTGCGTGATCCCCTGAGGATCGGCGACGAACATCGCGAGCGTCACCTCGAGCAGGAGCGCGCGCCCCTTCGACACCGGGTCGAGGCCGTCGACGTCCAGGCGATCGAGCTGCTCGAGAGCGAGGTGGGCCGCCCCCGCCTCGGCCGCGGCCTCGGCGGAGGCGAGGAGCCTGGCGTCCCGAACCGCACCCAGCGGGGTGAGGTCGGCGGCGCGTGCGAGCAGGTGGGACCGGGATGCCGACCCGCCGCGTCCGCCGGCCGCATCAGCCAGCTCCTCCATCCGTCCCGCCAGCACCTCGTCGATGCCGATCGCCGCGGCCGCGGCATGCCACACCGCGAGGTCGGCGCGCCCGCGGTCGTCGGCGACGGCAGCGAGCACCTCGTGAATGCGTCGGCGGTCAGCGCCCGGCATGCCGTTGTAGACGGCGGCACGGACGAGCGGATGCCGGAACGCGACGCTGCTTCGCACCACGACCAGGTCGGCACGCTCCGCCTCAGCCGCAGAATCCGCCGGCAGGGCGAGCCGCGCCGCGGCATCTTCGATGAGAGCGAGGTCGCCGGTCGACTCCGCGGCGGCGATGAGCAGCCAGTCCTGACAGGAGCGCCCGAGGGTCTGCACGCGCTCGAGATAGTGACGCTCAAGACGCTCCCCGATCGGCACCGGCGTCGACGCCAGCGTGGTCTCGGTGAGCTCACGCGCACTGAAGGCGCGGCCCAAGTCGATCAGCGCCAGCGGATTGCCGCCCGTCTCGTCGGCGATGCGCTTGGCCAGCAGCGGGTCGATCGCGCCCTGCACCGACCGATGCAGCAGCTGCGTCGCGGCGGACGGCTCGAGTCCGGCGAGGTCGAGTGAGGCGACGCCGGCGGTCGCCCGGTCGATGCCGGGGTCGGGGCGGGCGCTGAGGATCAGAGTCACCGCCTCGGCCTGCAGGCGGCGCGCGACGAATGCGAGCACTTCGAGCGACTCTGCGTCGGCGAGGTGCGCGTCGTCGACCACGCACACGATCGGCTCGTGCTCCGCCGCGGCCGCGAGCAGCGACAGCATCCCGAGCCCCACGAGATAGCGATCGGGCGGCGGCCCCGGTTCGACACCGGCGGCGATCCGCAGCGCCGCCGCCTGGCGTTCGGGCAGCAGCCGCACGAGGTGCGCGAACGGGGCTCCGAGCCGCTGCAACGTCGCGTACGCCATCGCCGATTCGGCTTCGAAGCCGTCAGCCCGGACGACGCGCACCCCGCCGAGGTCGCGCACGGCCTCCTCGAGCAGAGTGGTCTTGCCGATGCCGGCTTCACCGCGCACCAGCAAGGCCGAGCCGTGGCCGTTGCGCGCCAGACTCACGAGCGTGCCGAGGCGATCCAACTCATCGCGACGGCCGAGGAGCGATGGCTGGATGACGTCGATGCCCTACACGGTAGTGGAGCGCTCCCACGGGACGCTATGACGAAGTCAGCCGCCGAGCTCGGCCGGATGGGTCAGCCGCCACCAATCGGTCGGCGGCTCGATGGTGCCCTTGACGACGATGTCGGCTGTCACCGTCTGGGGTCCGGCCGTCCACGTGATGGAGCCGACGACCTCGCCGTCGCGATACTCCTTCGGAATCGTCGTCTCCATCGACACGGTGATCGGCGTGTCGGACCACGCGAGGATCGACGTGTCGCGGCTGATGACCATCTGCGCCTTCGCGCCCCACGGCGTCGAGAACGAGCCCACGGGTTCGCCGCCGGCAGCGACCGGCACCGCACGGAAGCCGTCGCGGATGCCGTCGAGCATCGCGACGACGTGCTCGTCGACGGCGGCCCGCGATGCCGCGTCGAGCACGACTCCGGTCACGCCGAGCGGCGCATCCAGGCCCACGTCGAGGGAGGACGTGAACAACAGGCTGTAGGTTCCCGGGCCGAGATTGCCGGTCTTGAGCCCGGTGATCCCGTGACTGCCGAGCAACTCGTTCGTATTGTTGATCCGGCCCGGCCCGGCGAGCATCAGCGACGGCGTCGCAACGATGTCTGCGATCGCCGGATTCGCCGCCGCGAGCCGCGCGATCGCCATGAGATCGGTCGGCGTGCTCGTATTGCGCGGGCTGATGCCGGTGGGCTCGACGATCGCGGTGCCGGTCAGCCCGTGCTCGGCGAGCCACGTGCGCGTCGCGTTCGCAAACGCCCACTGCGACCCGAATGCCCAGGTCGACACGGCCTCGGCGTAGTTGCTCGCCGACGGGATGAGCATCGTGGCGAGCGCATCGTGCAGCGACATCGAACTGCCGGTCGGCATCGCGGCGATCGTCGCGCCCATCACGTAGTACTTGTCGTAGAGGTCGTGGTCGGCCTTGTCGAAGGTGATCGTGGGCCCGGGATCGTCCGCGCTCGCGAGAGGGTGCGCGTCGAGGACGACGAGTGCGGTGACCAGCTTGCTGATGCTCGCGATCGAGCGGGGCTCGTCGCCGCCGCTCGTGACCCAGATGCCGCTCGCCTCAGTGCCGAGGTACTCCTCCGCGCCGCTGACGCTGATCGCCGCAGCCCCCTCCGTCGGAAGCGTGATGGCAGCGGGCGGGGGCGTCGGCGCGGTGACCGTGCGCGAGCTGACGACGGGTGGGGCGAGCGGCGCGTTCAGCGCCCAGCCGATATACCCGCCCGGCACCGCGAGCATGACGGCAAGAACGATCGCGGCGATGATCCAGCCCCAGCGGCGCCGGCGACGCGTCGCCGGGTCGACAGGAGCGCGGCCGGTCGGCGGAGCCTCTTCGCGGCTCATCAGCTCTGCGAGGTGTGCGAGCTCGTCCGGCGTCTGCTGCTGTGTCGTCATCGGTCCCCGTCGGTCGATCCTGCTCCCCTGATGCATTCTCGCCGACCGGTCAGACAGAACCTGCCGTGCGGCGGTCGACGGTGACGGGTCCCGCGCCGGCGTCGCCCCGGGTCACGTGCCACGCGGCACCTCGGCCGTGCACCGACGCGGCGCGTTCCTCCCCGTCGCTGCGCCACTCGACGGCGGTGTGCTCGTCGATCGCGACCCCGTCGCCGACGAGACCCGCGGTGGCCGCAGCGACCAGACGCGACACCGTGCCCCACTGCGCGGCGTGCACGTCGACCGAGAACGGCACGAGCCCGAGGCCTGTGACCACCGTCACGTCGTCGAGCTCTTCGCCGGCATCCTCATCGCACACGACCACGCCGTCGATCAGGTAGCCGCCGATCACGGCCCGCTCGGCGGCGATGGCCGCGCCCGCCGAGAAGCCGAGGTACGGGGTGCCGGCGGCGACCCGCTCGTGCACGAGCGGACCGATCTTCGCGAACGCCGCGTGATAGGCCGGGGTGAGCCCGCCGCCGACGAAGATGCCGTCGGCCCCGTCGAGCGCCGTCGCGTCGAAGGCCGCGCCCTCCTCGATGGCGTGCACCGAGACGTCGGCCCCGGCGAGACTCAGGGCGCTGCGGAACCGCTCGACGGTCTCGTCGTCGTCGTCTTCGAGAACGAGGAGGGCGTGGATGCCGGGCGCCCCGCTCCCGCCGGAGCGGGCGGCTGCGGCATCCTCGACGAATCGGGCGAACAACAAGACGACGGCATCCTCGTCCCTCCCGCCGCCGACGAGATGGACGGTTCCGGGTTGGCGGGGCATGCGGTGCTCCTCGTCGGGGGACGGCTGACGCGCTCAGTCTTGCGCACTCCGCCGATGTCGGGCCACCCGGCGGCGAGACGACGCAGGTTGCTGTCTGACAGCGTCCCTGGGTGCCGTTTGCGTCGTCTCGCCGGTCGAACGCCAATGCCTGAGCACCGAGACGACGCAGAGTGCTGGTCGGCGGCGGTTCTGCGGACCATCTGCGTCGTCTCGGCGCCGAAGAGGGCTGCAGCCGCGCCCCACCACACGTGATGATGGGTCTATGCCTGCCGCCCACCGCCCCGGACTCCGGGTCGCCCCGGGCGTCACGATCGCCGAGGCCGAGCTGGCGTGGCGGTTCTCGCGATCGTCCGGTCCGGGCGGCCAGGGGGTGAACACCGCTGACTCTCGCGTCGAGCTCGTGTGGGATGCCGCAGCCTCGCCGGCCCTCTCGCCGCTGCAACGCGAGCGGCTGCTCGAGCGCCTGAGCGGGCGCCTCGTCGACGGGATGCTCACGATCGCGGCATCCGAGCATCGCGCGCAGCTGCGCAACCGCGAGGCCGCACGCGACCGGCTCGCCGCCATCGTCGCGGACGCCATCCGGCCGCCCGCGCCGTCACGCCGACCGACGAAGCCGAGCCGGGGCGCCAAGGAGCGGCGGCTGAAGGAGAAGAAGCGGCGCACCGACGTCAAGCAGCTGCGCAAACCGCCGCGCGACTGACCGGCGAGCGAGACGCGGTTCAGCCGACCGGGATGAAGAACGCCACGAGCGCGACGACCGCCGCGATGGCGAAGGCGAGCACCGTGATGAGGAGCGCCTTGCGCTGATCCTTCTTGCGGAACTCTGCCTCGTACACCGTCTCTTCCGTGCCCAACTGGCCGAAGTTGTAGAGGCCGCGCGAGGCGAATCCGACGCAGAAACGGAACGCCGCCTGCAGGAACCCCTGGGCCGCGAGGAATACGGGCGCCGCCACCAGCAGTCGCCACGGCGCCGCCCAGCCGAGGGCGAACGCGACGACCAGGAACACGGCCGCGATCGCAAGCCCCACCCAGCCCGACATGCGCCGCCTGCGGATCTCGGCCGGCCCGATGTTGCACACGCCCGGCTGGTACTCGGCAGTCTTGTTCATGTCGACAGTCTGGCGCACGGCGTGCACGGCGACGCGCGAAAGAGCACAATGGCCTCGACGGCCGCACGCGCCGCGGGAACTCGGAGGGCCGCCGTGGCTGACATCGATGGCAACTGGGCGATCGAGGTCGCGACGCTCGCCGGCTCGCGTCGCTACGACCTCACGCTGACCACGGAGGGCACCGTGCTCACCGGCACGGCGATCGGCGACACCGGCCCGATCGCGATCAGGAACGGCACGGCGGCGGGCGACACCGCCGAGTTCACGCTCGACTTCGTCGCCCCCGTGCCGATGTCGCTCCGGTTCGTCTTGCATGTGGTCGGCGGCCGCCTGACCGGCACCGCCCAGTCCGGACCGTTTCCGCCGAGCACAGTCCTCGGCACGCGCACCGCGTAGCGCCCTGGACTCACGCGAACCCAGGAGAACCATGGCCATCAGAATCGACAACGTCGCCATCGCGGTGCGCGACCTCGAGGCGACGATCGCCTTCTTCACCGACCTCGGCCTCACCGTCATCGGACGCGACACGGTCAGCGGCGAGTGGACCGACACAGCTGTGGGCCTCGACGGCAACCACGCGAAGATCGCGATGCTGCAGACGCCCGACGGGCACGGCCGCCTCGAACTCTTCGAATACATCCACCCCGATGCCATCGAGACCGAGCCCACGCTTCCCAACGAGATCGGCATGCACCGGGTCGCGTTCGCCGTCGACGACATCGACGAAGCCCTCGAGATCGCCGCGAGGCACGGCTGCCACCCGCTTCGCGGCGTCGCCACCTACGAAGACGTGTACAAGCTCACCTACGTGCGAGGCCCGAGCGGCATCATCGTGATGTTCGCCGAGGACGTGAGGAAGGGCTGACGTCGGGTCAGTCGCTGTTGAGCTGAAGCCAGTTCCCCTCGGAGATCACCCGCACCTCACCGTCGACGACGGAGATCGCCGTCTGTTCGTCGATCGCGTAGGCGGGGTTGTCGATCCTCGTCGCCCAGTCCCGCGCCGCGTCCGACGTGTTCGAGGACCAGCCCGGGTAGTCCAGGTGCGGAAAGATCGAGAAATCCACGAGGCCGAGCGTCTCGTCGCCGCCGTCGGGCTTCCAGTCCAGGAACTCCTTGCCGACGCGCGGCGTCATCACCATGCTGCCCGCGCTCACACCCACCCAGACGGTGTCGGTCAGCGACGCCATCTCGTCATGCAGCCCGGATTCCAGCATCCAGTCGCGGAGGTAGATCGCCTCGCCGCCGTCGACGAGGAGTACGTCCGCGTCGCGCACCCACGGCAGCCAGCGATCGCGACCGATGCTGGGGAGCGCCGTCAGTTCGAGGACTCCGACCGACTTCCAGCCGAGGTCCACCAGGCCCGGCTCTCCCGGCCACCGCCCGGCGGTCGACATCCACACGCTCCGGGGCGAGCACATCGGCTGACCCCACTGCGCCGTCGGGATGAAGAGCGCATCGCACTCGTCGATCGGCTTGCCGAGCATGTCGACGAGCGCCTCGCGAATGGAGGCGTTCGTGATCCCGCCCGAAGTCAGCAGAAGTTTGACCATGATGGGACGCTAACGCAACCCACCCCCGCTGACCCTTGGGTACACGTTTGCCCTGCGTTCTGCGACCGGCTTGCGGATCGGCGAGAAGGGTCGAGAGGATGCAGGAGAGGGTCGCCGGCTGTCGACATCCGTGGGATGCGCCGGTCACCGTCTGAGAGGCAATGATGACCGTCGATCCGAAGTCGGCTACATCGGCCACCCGCGAGGCGAACGAGAAGGCCCGCGAACGCTACGCGATGGAGGACGTCGAAGACTTCGAAACAGCGCGGCGGGGACTGGTCGCACCGCTGCCCGACGGCAGAGTCATCGCCGATGACGGTGCCGTGGCCTACGACGTGGAGCGACTCGCGTTCCTCGAGGGCGATGGGCCGGCGCCGGACTCGGTGAACCCGAGCCTGTGGCGACAGTCCCAGCTGATCTACCAATCAGGCCTGTACAAGGTCACCGAGCGGCTTCACCAGGTCCGCAATCACGACATCGGCAACCTGACGATCGTCGAAGGCGACGAGGGCCTGATCATCATCGACTGCACGACCGGGATCGAGCCTGCGAAAGCCGGCCTGGAGCTGTACCGCGCTCACGTCGCGGACAAGCCCGTGGTCGCGATCATCTACACGCACACCCACATCGACCACTACGGCGGCGTCAAGGGACTGGTCGACCCGGCGGACGTCGCCTCGGGACAGGTGCCGATCATCGCTCCGGGAACGATCGCGTCGTTCGACAAGTTCGCGATCGGCGAGAACGTGATCGCCGGCAACGCGATGAGTCGGCGCGCGTCGTATGCATTCGGCAATCTGCTCGAGAACGGGCCGCTCGCGATGATCACGAACGGGATCGCATCGATCGGGGGGCGCAACATCACGGTGTCGTACCTGTCTCCCACCGACCCGATCACCCGCACAGGCGAGACCCGCTCCATCGGCGGCCTGACGTTCGAGTTCCTCTACGCGCCCGACACCGAAGCGCCCGAAGAGATGCACATCTGGATTCCGGAACTGAAGGCGCTCACCTGCGCAGAGAACGCGAACCACTCGCTGCACAACATCCAGACCCTGCGCGGCGCACGCACCCGCGATGCACGCAACTTCGCCCGCTACCTCGACGAGACCCTCGTCCGGTGGGGCGACGAGGTCGAGGTGCACTACGGGCCGCACACGTGGCCGGTGTGGGGAAACGCTGAGGTTGTCGAGTTCCTCGAGTCGCAGCGTGACACGTACAAGTACATCCACGATCAGGCGCTGCGCCTCGCCAACCAGGGATACACCCCGCTCGAAGCCGCTGAAGTCGTCGAGCTGCCACCGGCGCTCGCACGCCGTTGGTTCAACCGCGGCTACCACGGCACGCTCCACCACGACGTCCGCGCCGTGTTCACCAAGGAGCTCGGGATGTGGGACGGCGACCCCGTGTCGCTGCATCCGCACACGCCCGTCGACACCGCCAAGCGCGTGGTCGCGATGGTCGGCCGCGACGCCATCCTCGCCGAAGGCAGCCGCGCCATTGCCGTCGCCGACTACCGGTGGGCCGCGCAGATCCTCCACAGCCTCGTTTTCGCCGACCCCGCCGACGACGAGGCCCGCAACCTGCAGGCCGACGCGTACGAGCAGCTCGGGTATCAGGCCGAGGGCCCGCAGTGGCGAGGCATCTACCTCACCGCGGCGAAAGAGCTCCGTGATGGCGTCATCCCCGCCCGGTTCGCGAGCGCGAGTCCCGACACGATCCTCGCGATGCCCCTCGACATCCTCTTCGACTTCGTCGCCGTCCACATCAACGGACCGGCCGCAGCCGAGGCGGATGTCCAGTTGAACTTCGAGTTCACCGATGCCGGAGAGACGTGGACGGTGTGGGTGCGCCAGGGCGTCCTCAACGCACGGCCCGGCGCGTCGCCGGATGCCGGTCTCACCGTCAGCGGGCCGAAGCCGGCGCTCGTCGGCGTGCTTCTGCAACCCGGCGCTGCCGCGGCTCTGATCGAGAAGGGCGCCGTCGGCGTGACCGGCGACGAGGGTGTCCTCGATGCGCTCATCGAGCTCGTCGACCAGTTCGACCCGAACTTCGCGATCGTCACCCCGTAGCCCGGCACGAAGGAGTTCCCATGGACGAATCCACAAGTGGATCGGAATCGATCTCGGCGGCCGCGTTCCACCGGGCGCCGGGCGTCTCGGACTGGCATGTCACCGGCACGGGGCCGCAGGCGGTCTTCACCGCGACCTCCCTCGCCCACGCCGCAAGCCTCCTCACGCCTGTCGTCGCGGCGGCAGAGCGACACGGCATCCAACCCGATATCGACGTTCGGCCCGAGGGAGTCGTCGTGCGCGTCCCCGACCGCACGACTGACGGCGTCCCCGCCGCCGCCGCGGACTTCGCTGCAGAGGTCTCTCGCGCGGCAGCCGAACTGCAGCTCACGCCCGATCCGTCACGCGCGCAGTCGGTCGGGATCTACGTCGCCCAGCATTCACAGGCCGACGCGCGCCCCTTCTTCATCGCGGCGCTCGGCTACGAGGCACTCGGCGACACGGATGCCGTCGACCCGCTGCGCTGCGGGCCGCAGCTCGCCTTCAACCCGATCACCGGCGATGCGCCGGCGCGGGGTCGCACCCACTTCGACGTCTTCGTGCCGGCCGATCAGGCGCGGGCACGAGTGGATGCTGCGCTCGCCGCAGGCGGCAGGCTCGTCGACGACTCGAACGCGCCTGCCTGGTGGTCACTCGCATCGCCCGACAACCACGGCGTCGACATCGCCGCGTGGACGGACACCTACGGCTGACCCGAAGTCATGTCGCCGGTACCTGCCATGATCCCCACGACGAGGTGACCGGCGGGAGGGCGGATGCGGGGCGAGGCGACCGTGCTGCACGCCGATCTCGACGCCTTCTACGCGTCGGTCGAGCAGCGCGATGCGCCGGCGCTGCGTGGCCGGCCCGTCATCGTCGGCGGCGGTGTGGTGCTGGCGGCGAGCTACGAGGCCAAAGCCCGCGGAGTGCGGACCGCGATGGGCGGCCGACAGGCGCGCGAGCTCTGCCCGGATGCCGTGATCGTCCGCCCGCGGATGGACGCCTACTCCGCCGCCAGCAAAGACGTCTTCGCGATCTTCCGCGACACGACGCCGCTGGTCGAAGGCTTGTCCATCGACGAGGCCTTCCTCGAGGTCGGCGGGCTCCGCCGTATCGCCGGCACACCCGAGCAGATCGCGGTGCGACTGCGCGAGCGGGTTCGCGACGAGGTCGGACTCGCGATCTCGGTCGGCGTCGCACGCACCAAGTTCCTCGCCAAGGTCGCGAGTGCCGTCAGCAAACCCGACGGACTGCTCGTGGTCGAGCCTGACGAGGAGCAGTCGTTCCTCCTCCCGCTCCCCGTCGAGAGGCTGTGGGGAGTCGGCGCGGTGACCGCCGAGAAGCTGCGCCGGCTCGGCATCCGCACCGTGGGGCAATTGGCCGAGCTCGAAGCCGCGACCGCCGAGCGGCTGCTGGGCAGGGCGGCCGGCGCGCACCTGCACGCCCTCGCCCGGCTGCGGGATCCGCGGCCCGTCGACACCGCGAAGCGCCGCGGATCCATAGGCTCGCAGCGCGCGCTCGGCAACGCGCCGCGGACGGCCGAAGAGCTCGACCTCTTCCTCACCCAGATCGTCGATCGGCTCGCCCGTCGCCTCCGCGACCGCGATCGGGTGTGCCGGACCGTGGTGCTGCGCCTCCGCTACGGCGACTACGCGAAGGCCACCCGATCGCGCACGATGGGCACGGCGACGGGCAGCACCGGCGTGCTTCTCGCCGTCGCCCGCGGGCTGCTGGACGCCGCGCTGCCCCTCATCGACGAGCGCGGCATCACCCTCATCGGCATCTCGCTGTCGCAGCTCGCGAGCGCCGACAGTGTGCCGCCGGAACTGCCCATCGATTGGGACGACGGGTCGCGCCTCGACTCGGTTCTGGATGCCGTCCGCGATCGCTTCGGCGCCACTTCGGTGGCGCGGGCCGCGCAACTCGGTCGCGACCCGGGCTGGTCGACCCCCGTGCTGCCGGAGCACGAGTGACGGCTGTGTCGGCGGCCGACCGTACCCTGCACGCATGCCGGAGCGTGTCGAACTGTGGTGGGCCCGCCGCCAGTTCTCCAAGGGGACGGAGGTGCCCTACCCTGTCGGGAGCTACCGCGACGCGTGGGCGCCCTTCCCCGCACTCATCCGCCAGTACCACCCCGAGCTCAACGCCGGGATCACGCTGACCCAGATACCGCCCGCGGCCGACGTTCTCCTGCTGTGGCAGTGCGAAGCGGGCCACGCCTTCGCTGCGACCCCCGACGAGCAGCGCAATCGCCCCGGCCGCGAACGCCGCCGTTCGGCCTGGTGCCCCGAGTGCGCCGATCTGGCTCGGCCCGCCCGTGCGCTGCCGATGCGCGACTCGGTGGCCTGGCCCGATTCTCCGGCTCCCGTCGCGATCGCGCACCCGGTCGAACGCACGGTCCTCCGGGCACGAAAGCCGAAGTCGGCTCGAACGGTGTGCCCGAAGACCCCCGACCTGGCCGTCGGAGAGCCGTTCCATTCGGAGTGCGCGCCGAAACCGGCATCCGCGATCGAAGCGAAGCTGCGCGCCGATCTCTTCGCGCGCCTGCGGGTGACGCCGGGCCTCAATGCCGTGCGTGTCGCCCGACCGTTCTTCGACCACGTCGAGGTGTGGCCCGACATCGTCCTCGCCGAACTGCGGGTCGCCGTCGAGTACGACAGCACCGGCCGGCACGGCCTCGAGCACGTCGGCAAGCGCGAAGACGCCGACCGCCGCAAGGATCGGGCGCTGCGGGCCGCCGGGTGGGAGGTGATCCGCATTCGCACGGGCAAGCTCGCGCCGCTCGGCCCCCACGACATCCAGCTGGCGACCTGGGGCCGGCGCGGGCTCGACGACCTCATCGATACGCTCAGAGACCTCCGCGGACCCCTGCTCGTCGACGCTTACCTCGCGTGAAGGCGCAAGAAGGCATGCCGCCTCGCCCACGCTCCTCGAGCGACGACGGCGTCCCGGGCGAGAATAGGCACATGCTTGTCGTCATCTCCGGACTGCCCGGCACGGGCAAGACGGCGGTCGCCACCGAGGTCGCCCGCGAGCTCGACGCCGTTCACCTGTCGATCGACACCGTCGAAGATGCGCTTCTGGGGGCCGGCCTCCCGCGCTCCTGGACGACCGGCGTTGCCGCCTACGAAGCCGTACGGGCCGCCGCTGAGCAGAATCTGACGCTCGGCCGGATGGTGGTCGTCGATGCCGTGAATGACAGCGAGGCAGCCCGCGACACCTGGCGTCGCGCGGCCGCGACAACGGGCGCAGAGCTGATCTTCGCCCTTCTGAGCCTGGATGACGAGGTTGAACATCGTCGCCGGTTGGAAGGTCGAAGCCGCAACCTGACGAACGTCCGCGAGCCGAGCTGGGATGACGTGCGCAGTCGCGCGGCGACCTTCGAGCCATGGGTCGATGAGCCCCTGCGCGTGAGCGCCGACGGATCTCTGCAGCAGATCGCCGCGGTCATCCTGGCGCGACTCCGCGGCTGAGGCGGTCGGGTCAGCGCCGGAACCACCGACGTCGCCGTCGTGCTGGGATCTCCGCTGCGGCATCGGCCTGCTGCGCGGCTGCTCTGGTGGCGGCGCGGCGTTCTCGCCAGGCGTGAACCTCCGCCTCGACATCGCGCGTCGGAGTCACGACCGGCGGGCCCCCTTGCAGCTGACGTCGCGCATCGACCACTCGGCGGTTGAAGTCGTCGAGAATCTCACGGACCCTCGCTTCGGTCGGCTCCCGATCGAGTTGAGCGTCGAGCTCGAGGTTCTCCGATCGCAGGGTCAGTGCCGGCGGACCGAGCCCGGTGAGGTTCTCGGTCTCGATCTTCCGTCGGATCCACCAGTCCGGATCGTGATGGGTCCCCAGCCCCTCCAACGGCTTGCCCGACCCCGGAAGATCGTCGAACTCGCCGCGACGGATCGCCTGCTGGATCGCTGTCTCGATGAAAGCCGACTTGTTCTCGGCGTTCAGCGACATCGTCGGCCGGCCTTCGTCAGAGCCCGTCGAGGTGTCTTCCCCCGCGGCCCGCTGAGCTGCATAGCGAGCGGCATTGCTCATGGCGTCAGACATTCGCCACCCTCTGTCGTGTGCTCGTTCCCATCTCCCAGTCAACCTCAGAAACCGCTCGCGGCCGAGAATCACAAAAAGATAACGACAGATGCTTGCCACCGTTACCTCCCCGTTATAGAGTTCAGGAACGGTAGTTGTTTTGCTGTGGCAGCTACCGGCATGTGATTGCAGGACACTCTTGGTGCAAGGGACATGGGCCGGTCGGAAGCCTCTCCGACCGGCCCTATCCGTGCCAGGCTCGACCCATGGACTCTGAGAACCCGTACGCATCCCGCCCCTGGCTGTCGGCGTACGCGCCGGGCGTTCCCCACGACATCGACGAGGTCACCGAGAGCCTCTCCGACATGATCGAGGCGGGCATCGCCCGCTACGGCAAGGCCACCGCGCTGGAGTTCTTCGGCGCGACGACGACCTACCGAGAACTCGGTGAGCAGATCGCACGCGCGGCCGAGGGCCTGCGTCGCCTCGGGGTCTCGCACGGCGATCGGGTGGCGATCGTGCTGCCGAACTGCCCCCAGCACGTCGTCGCCTTCTACGCGGTGCTGCGCCTGGGCGCGATCGTGGTCGAGCACAACCCGCTGTACACCGCGCGCGAGCTGCGCCACCAGTTCGAAGACCACGGCGCACGTTTCGCGATCGCGTGGGACAAGGTCTACGACACGATCGACGCCTTCCCCTCCGACATGAGGGTCGAGCGCATCGTCAGCGTCGACATCACCGAGGCGATGCCGTGGACCACCCGCGTCGCGCTCCGGCTGCCGATCGCGAAGGCTCGTGCCGCCCGAGCCCAGCTCACCACGACACCGCAGGCCAAGAAGGTGCTCGCGTGGTCGGAGCTCGTCGATTCCAAGCGGCTGAGTGCCCGGCATCCACGTCCCGCCGTCACCGACATCGCCCTCCTCCAATACACGAGCGGCACGACGGGCACCCCGAAGGGTGCGATCCTCACGCATCGCAATCTGCGCGCGAATGCGATGCAGGGTCGCGCGTGGGTGCCGGGGCTGAAGGAGGGCGAAGAGACGTTCTACGGCGTGCTCCCCCTCTTCCACGCGTACGGGCTCACACTCTGCCTCACGTTCGCGATGAGCATCGGCGCAAGGCTGGTGCTCTTCCCGAAGTACGACGCGAAGCTCGTGGCGGATGCCGCGAAGAAGAGTCGCCCGACGTTCCTCCCCGCCGTGCCGCCGATCTATGACCAGCTCGCGCGTTCGGCGGCCCACGGCGACATCGACGTGACGAGCGTGCGCTTCGCGATCTCGGGGGCGATGAGCCTGCCGGTCGACACCGTCGCGCGTTGGGAGGAGGCGAGCGGCGGCCTGCTCGTCGAGGGCTACGGCATGACCGAAACCTCGCCGGTCGCGCTCGGCAATCCGATCGGCCCCTCGCGGCGACCCGGAACCGTCGGCGTGCCGTTCCCGAGCACCGAGATCCGGGTCGTCGATCCGGAGAATCCCACGGTGAACGTGCCGTTCGAAGAGCGCGGCGAGCTGCTCATCCGCGGACCCCAGGTCTTCCAGGGCTACTGGCACCGGCCCGCCGAGAGCGCCGAGGCGCTGCTCGCCGGCGGCTGGGTGCGCACCGGCGACATCGTGACCGTCGCGCCCGACGGATTCGTCACGGTGGTCGATCGCATCAAGGAGATCATCATCACGGGCGGCTTCAACGTCGCTCCGACCGAGGTCGAAGCGGCGCTGCACGCGCACCCCGACATCGTCGACGCCGCCGTCGTCGCCCTCCCGCGCGCGGGTGGCGAAGAGGTCGTGGCGGCGGTCGTGATGCGTGAGGGGGCGGAATTGGATGCCGAGGCGCTCCGCGATTTCTGCAAGCAGCACCTCGCCGCCTACAAAGTGCCGCGCAAGTTCTTCGTCGTGGAGGAGCTGCCGCGCTCGCTCATCGGCAAGGTGCTGCGGCGCCAGGTGCGGGAGCAGCTGCAGCGCGAGGGGTAGGAAGCGTCACACCCCGCCGCCGCCTCCTCCTCCGCCGCCGCCGCCGGCCGAGCCCCCACCACTGGAGCCGCCCGACGTCGACGAGGAAGAAGCCGTGCTCGCCGACAGTGTCGAGATGCCCGACGAGAACGACGACGCGTCGAATCCCGCCGTGCCGTAGTACCAGCTGGGCGAGTTGCCGGCGCCGTAGAGCACCGCGAGCTCTTTCGCCCACTCCTTCTCCTGGCCGAACACCACCGCATAGGGCAGCAGCGTCTCGTACAGCTTGAGTTTCTGCCGCGGATCGTTCACGTCGATCGGCACGCGCTCGGCGCCCGCCGGCGACTGCAGCATGCGGATGCGATCGGCCTCGGCCCACTCGATGAACACCTTGAGGCCCTCGAGGTGGTCGCGCACCTCGGCGCCGGCCGCCGTCAGCGGCATGCGCGCGACCATCCCGGCCGCGACGAAGACACCGAGGCCGGACGCCACGATCAACACGATCGGCACGAGTGGATTCACGAGGTTCTCGAGCGCGGCGAACCCGAAGACGACCACCAGCGCCGCCGCGATCGCGGCGAGGGCGATCGGCCACACGCGCACACTGGCGGCGACCGGGCGCCGCAGCCCCCGGTTCACGAGCTCCTGGTTCGCCGCCTTGAGGATCTTCTGCGCGGCGCTCGAGAAGCGGGTGTCGGAGCGGCCGAACTCGAACTCCTCCCCCGGCACTCCCATCGGGAAGAGGCCTTCGAGCAGCATGAGACCGTCGCCGTCGGCGCGCGAGGGATCGACCAGCACGGCCTTGAGCTTTGCCCCGCCGAAGAGGCGTCGGTCGCCTTCTTCGATCCGGAGGCTCCCGACGATCGCCTGCTCGAGCACCTCGGCCGGGATCGCCTTCGCCGGCAGCCCGCGCAGCATCGCGCTCTCGAGGGCGTCGACGGCGCGCGGCGGGGTGTATTCGGCGATGATCGTCGGCCGGCCCGGCTCGTCACGCAGCCGGCGACGGCGCGTCACGCCGGCGAACACGATCGCGCCCCCGAGCCCGACAGCCGCGAGCCCCTGCAGCCAGCCCCACGGCGATGCGAGATACGACGAGTCGAACGCGGCGAAGGTCTCGCGCTCGAATCCGACGGCGATCGTCATCGTCTCGAACGGATCGAGGTTCGCCGCGCCGGCCACCACCGCCTCGGCATCCGTTCCGATCTCGCACGTCTCGGTCGATCCCGCATACCCGACGTAGCAGGCCTGATCGCCGGTTCGGGCGGCCTCGAGTTCGGGCGACAGCGTCAGGCGTGCGGTCACCCGACCGAACGGCTGACGCCACTCGGTGCCGTTGACGTTCCAGTAGAACTCGTCCACGCCGACGTCGGAGAAGTATCGCGTGACGTTCTCGAGCGTGTAGGTGAAGACGTATACCTGCCGGCCGTGCACGAAGTCGCCGGCACGCGAGGTCATCGAGTAGTAGCCGTCCTCCGATTCGGTCTCGGCCTCGCGGGGGCGCCCCTCGGCATCCGTGATCGAGACGAGGTCGGGGTGCAGCGGCGCGCCGAGATAGGAATCCGGGATGCTGCGACGCATGCCCCGGTTCTGGTCGAACTCGGGGAAGATCGCCACGAACGTCTCGACGACCCGCAGCGTGCTCGTGCCGTCGTCGGAGCGCCCCAGTTCGTACTCGACGTCGAGGCTTTCGAACACGAAGTCGTCGACGTCGGCGCGCGCCGGGATGCCGGGTGCCAGGATCGCGAGGACGAAGCCGAGCGCCGCCGCGAGGGCGATCGCCGCCAGCGGAGCGCGCCACCGGCGTCTCGGTTCGGCTGACACAGCAAGAGGCGTCCCCATGCGCACAGCCTAGAACCCGCAATCGCCGTACTCTGGTGCGTATGACCGATCGCCGTCTCGCCATCGATGCGTGGGAGAGTCTGTTCCGCGCCCAGCACGAGGTGTTCGACGAGATCAAGGGCGACTTCGACGAGACGCTCACGCAGGCCGAGTACGACGTGCTTCTCACCGTCACGCGCGGCGCCGACCAGACGGCCCGCCTGCGCGATGTCACCGCCAACATGCTGATCAGCCAGCCGAGCGTCTCGCGTCTGGTCGACCGCATGGCCCAGCGCGGACTCATCGCCAAGTGCGCCGACCCCGACGACGGGCGCGGCGCGCTCGTGCGCGCGACCGATGAGGGCGCGTCGCTGTTCCGCAAGGTCGCGACGCTGCACGGTCGGGCGATCGCGGAGCGGATGTCTTCACTGACGGATGCCGAGCTCGCCCAGCTGCGCGACCTCACCGCCAAGCTCCGCAAGAAGCAGCCCGGCTGCTGAGTCGCGCCTGAGTCGGCTGGCGTTACGGCGTCCGGCGGCGGAGCGTGAGCGAGGCGAGGATCAGCGACCCGACCGCGAACGCCACGACGATCAGGAGCGGACCGAATACCTCCCACCCTTCATCCCCCGCAGTGACGGCGTTGATCGTGTCTATCGCATAGCTGAGCGGCAGCCAGCTCGAGATCGCGTACAGCGCATCGGGCATGTCCTCGCGGGGCATGAAGAGCCCGCCCAGGATGATCTGCGGGAACACCAGGATCGGCATGAACTGCACCGCCTGGAACTCGGTGCGCGCGAACGCGCTCGCGAGCAGCCCGAGCGCTGTGCCGAGGAGCGCGTCGACCACGGCGACGAGGCCGAGCTGCCACAGCGGCCCTTCGACGTCGAGGCCGCACACCCAGACCGCGAAGGTCACGGTGACGACCGCCTGGATCGTGGCCATCAGGCCGAACGCCAGGGCGTATCCGACGATGAAGTCGGCCTTGCCGATCGGCGTCGTCATGAGCCGCTCGAGCGTGCCCGAGCGGCGTTCGCGCAGCGTCGTGATCGAGGTGATGAGGAACATCACGATGAAGGGGAACAGCGCCAGGATCGCCCCACCGAACTGGTCGAAGACGCCCTCCTGCTCGCTGAAGAGCCACGCGAAGAGTCCGACGAGCAGGCTCGGCGCGATGAGCATCAGCGCGATCGAGCGTGGGTCGTGGCCCAGCTGTCGCAGCACCCGGCCCGCGGTCGCGAAGGTGCGGACGCCGTTCATGCGCCGGGCTCCGAGTGCTCTGCCGCATCCTGCTGCACGAGCGCGAGGAAGGCGGCATCCGGATCCTGCGTGCCGGTGTCGGCGAGCAGGCTCGACGGTGTGGTGTCGGCGATGATGCGGCCGGCGCGCATGAGGAGCAGGCGGTCGCACCGGAGCGCCTCGTCCATGACGTGGCTCGACACGATGAGCGTCGAGCCACGGTCGGCGAGGTCGCGGAACAACGTCCACAGCTCGCTCCGCAAGAGCGGATCGAGGCCCACGGTCGGCTCGTCGAGCACGAGCAGCTCGGGCGCGCCGAGCATCGCGACCGCGAGGGACGCGCGGTACTCCTGCCCGCCGCTGAGGGATCCGATCGTCTGGTGCCGCTGGTCGGCGAGGCCGACTTCGTCGATCACGCGGTCGGCGTCGACGCGCGGAGCGCCCAGCAGTCGCGCGAAGTAGCGCACGTTCTGGTGGATCGTGAGGTCGGCGTACACCGATGCCGCCTGCGTGTCGTACGAGACGCGGCGGCGCAGCGCCCGTGATCCGGCGGGTTCGCCCAGCACCGTGACCGTGCCGCCCGCAACCTTCTGCACCCCGACGATCGAGCGCAGCAGGGTGGTCTTGCCGCAGCCGGAGGGCCCGAGAAGCCCCGTGATCTGACCGCGCGGGATGCTGAGATCGAGCCCGCTGAAGACCTCGGTGTTGCCGCGGCGCACGCGCAGGCCACGTACGTCGACGGCATCCATGGTCGCCACGGGCAGGTTATTCATCACGTGATGAATTATTCGCCCACGGAGGATGCCGGTCAACCCCTGCGTGTGTTCCGCGCGCTACGTCGCCGGGTTGGTCGCCTTGCCGTCGAGCCACAGCGTGTCGGACGGATCCGCGTGCGCGCCGCCGGAGTCCACGTGCTTCGCGCTGATCTGCGGCCCCTTCGTGATCACGTGCACGAGCGCCATCGCGTGTCCGCGCCCGAGGCTGTAGTCCTCGCCCAGCCACGTGACGATCTCGCCGGCCTTCGTGCCGGGACCGAAGCCCTTCTCGGCCGCGAGGTCGATGAACTGGCGCGGTGTGAGACCGGTCTTGTCTTCGATGTTGTCGAGATATGCCTGGAACGACATAGGCGTCCTTTCGTCGGTTCGTCAACCGTAGAGGTAGGCCTGGACATTCGGGGCGATGCGTTTCACGAGCTCGTCGACCGGGGCCTCGGCGAGCGCGGGCAGGCGCAGGATGTAGCGGGCGATGAGCAGCCCCGCGATCTGCGTTGCGACCAGCGACGCGCGGAGCTCGGCATCGGGCGCATCCAGCGACCGCGCGATGCGCGCAAGGAGTTCACGTGAGAGGAACTCCGCGAGCAGAGGCGTGGTGAGCTTGTTGCCGATCGCCGTTCGCAGCAGCACGACGCCGCGCCGGCGGACGTCGGGGTCCTCCCACGACTCGAGGATGTAGCGCACGATGCGCTCGCCGACCTCGTCCTGCGGGCCGGCCAGGATGCCCGGGATCGCCCGATCCGGTCGCATCGGGGCGCCCACGGTCTCGCCGAACAGATCGGCCTTCGTGCCGAAATGGTGGTGCACGAGCGCCGAGTCGACCCCGGCGCGGGCGGCGATCCCGCGCATCGTCGCGCCGTCGTACCCGGCCTCGCCGAACTCGTCGATCGCGGCGGCGAGGATCCGCTGCCGCGCGTCGGACTCACCCGCGCGCGGCCGACCGCGGCGCCGCTTCGGCACGGGCACGACGTGTTCCACCACGTGGCCAGCCTACGACCGGCCCGCGGCGGGCGCGTCAGTCGGCAGCATCCACTCGCCGTCGACCGTCCCTGCCAAGATGAGGCATGGCCTTCGGCATGACCCGTGACGTGCTGCGCCCGACCGACTCGTCGCGCGCCGACCGCGTGACCTATGTCGAGCTGTTCTTCGACCTCGTGTTCGTCTTCGCGCTGACGCAGCTGTCGGCGTACCTGTATGAGAACCAGACGCCGCTGGGGCTGCTCGAGGGCACGATCATGGTGTGCGCGCTGTGGTGGGCCTGGGTGTCGACGACGTGGGTGACCAACTGGCTCGATCCCGTGAAGCTGCCCGTGCGCGGGGCGGTCGTGGCCCTCGCTTTCGTGGCGCTGCTGATCAGCGTGTCGATCGCGGAGGCGTTCGGCGACCGGGCGTGGACGTTCGCGATCGCCTACGTCGTGCTGCAGGTCGGCCGCACCGGGTTCATCGTGTGGGCGACGGCCCGGCACGCCCCGAAGGTGTCGCGCGACTTCGCGCTCGTGCTCGCCTGGACCGTCGCCGGTGCGGCGCTCTGGATCGTCGGCGCCCTGCTGCCGCTGCCGTGGCAACTGCCGCTGTGGGCGCTCGCGCTCGGCCTCGAACTGGTCGGCACTCTGCTCGGCTACCCGGTGCCGGGGCGCGGACGCGTGCTGATCGGGTCGTGGGACCTCTCGGGCCCGCACATCGCCGAGCGCACGTCCCTCTTCGTCCTGATCGCGCTCGGCGAGGGGCTGCTGGTGACGGGCTTCGCCTTTGTGGAGAAGGAGTCCTCGCCCGAGACGATCGTGGCGATGGCGACGGCGTTCCTCGCGGCGGCCGCGATGTGGTGGATCTACTTCGACCACGGCGAGCGCATCGGCTCGGAGGCGATCGAGGCCTCCGACGAACCCGGACGCCTCGCCCGCACGGCCTACACCTGGATCCACCTCGCGATCATCGCGGGCGTCGTGCTGCTGAGCGTGGGCGACAAGGAGGCGCTGTCGCATCCGCACGAGCACGGCTTCGCGGTGACGCTCGTGGTGCTGGGCGGTCCGTTCCTCTTCCTCGTCGGCACGGTGCTCTTCCGGCGCGTGCTCGAGCGGCGCTGGGCGCGCGCGCAGGTGGCGGGGCTCGGCGCGCTGGTCGTGCTCGGGGTGATCGCGGCAGGCACCGACGCCCTCGACACCCTCGTGCTGTCCATTGCGGCGGTGGTCATCCTCATCGGCGTGGCGGTCGGCGAGACCGTCGGCCGCGTGCGGCGAGGCCGCCGCAGCGGCGGCTGACCCGCGTTCGGGGCGTCTCCCGTGCACGACGCGCCGGAACCGTCGGCGTGTCGTGGACGCGGCGCGCCCCAAACCCGGGACGAGTGGATGCCGCGCGGCTGCCACCTCAGTCCTCGACAAGCAGCGACGCACCCCTCAGCACTCGATGACGTTGACCGCGAGGCCGCCCTCGCTGGTCTCCTTGTACTTCGTCGACATGTCGATGCCGGTCTGGCGCATCGTCTCGACCACGGCATCGAGCGAGACGTAGTGCGAGCCGTCGCCGCGCAGCGCGAGGCGCGCGGCGGTCACCGCGGTCGACGCTGCGATCGCGTTCCGCTCGATGCACGGGATCTGCACGAGCCCGCCGACCGGGTCGCACGTGAGCCCCAGGTGGTGCTCCATCGCGATCTCGGCGGCGTTCTCGATCTGCCGGTTCGTGCCGCCCATCACGGCGGTGAGTCCGCCCGCGGCCATCGCGCACGCCGACCCCACCTCGGCCTGGCAGCCGCCCTCAGCACCGGAGATCGAGGCGTTGGCCTTGAAGAGCGACCCCAGCGCGGTCGCGGTGAGAAGGAAGCGACGGATGCCGCGACGGCGGTTCGCCTCGGCCACCACCTCGGCGTCTTCCTCATGGGTCTGCAGGGGCTCAGGGTGCCCGGCGAAGCCGAGGAGGGCGCTGCCCACCAGCTCGCCGTACGGGGTGACAGCGTTACCGGCGCCGAGGCCCGAGTCGGCCAGGAACCGCCACCAGTACATCGCGACCGCCGGCAGGATTCCGGCGGCGCCGTTGGTCGGCGCAGTGACGACGCGGCCGCCGGCGGCGTTCTCTTCGTTGACGGCGAGGGCGAAGGCGCCGAGCCACTCCCCCGGCAGCTCGCGGTGCCCGGTCGACTCGGCGACCTCGAGCTGCTCGCGGATCGCGCCCGCCCGCCGCCGAACCGCCAGCATGCCCGGCAGCACGCCGTCGGCGCGAAGGCCGGCTTCGACGCAGGCCGACATGGCGTCCCAGATCGCGTCGAGTCCGGCGGCGATGTCCTCGTCAGACCGCAGCGCCTCTTCGTTGAGCCGAGCCGCCTCGGCGATCGTGAGGCCCCGCTCGTCGCAGAGGTTCAGCAGGTCTTCCGCGCTCGCGAAGTCGAGCGGATACGCGTGCGGCGCGATGCGGGGCGGTTCACCGTCGCGGCGGATGAAACCCCCGCCCACCGAGTAATAGGTCTCGCGCAGCACGAGGTCGGCGTCGTCCTCGACACGGGCGACGGATGCCGACTCCCCCGCGTCATAGGCGACCCCGGTCGCGCGGACGGCGGCGGACGCATCCGATCCCTCCGGTCGCCCGCCCGCACGAGCCCCGGCCGTCCCCCACGCTTCGAGCGTCATGGCGTTGGGGTGCGCCGGCAAGCGCGTGCGCGGGGCGAAGACGACGTCGGACTTGTCGAACGCGATCGGGCGGGTGCCGTCAAGAGCAAGTTCTGCACCCGAAGGCCAGGCCGACCAGGCCGATCGCACGACCGCGGGGTCGACCGTCTCGGGCTCGAGCCCCTGCAGGCCTGCGACGACCGCGTCGGGGGTTCCGTGACCGATGCCGGTGGCTCCGAGCGAGCCGTACAGCGTGCACGTCACGCGCTCGACCTGATCGAGCAGCCCCTCCTCGCGCAGACGCATGGCGAAGTCGCGGGCCGCCCGCATGGGTCCGACCGTGTGGGAGCTCGAGGGTCCTACTCCGATGGAGAACAGCTCGAACGCCGAGACGTAGGCGCTCACGGGTTCAGACTATCTGACCGATCGTTCGGCCACGCCCTCGCGAGGACCACCGCCCTCACGCCCGCGTGAAGAACTCGACCGCCGCCTGCCGGAACACCCGCGATCCGGGCGCGTTGAAGTGATGCCGGTCGGGCAGCTCGACGAACTCTCCGCGCGGCGTCGCCGCCGCGAGCCCCATCGAGCGCTCGAGGATGGCGTCTTCGCTGCCGGTCGCGAAGAGCACCGGCTGCTGCGGCGGTTGGGCCGGATCGGGATCGGCGTCGCCGAGGCGCATCCCCTCGGCGAGCGCGACGAGCGCGCGCAGGTCGTTGCCGGGCACGCGCTCGGCGAGGGTGACATAGTTGCGCGTCACCGGGTCTTCGACCGCGGTGCCGTGATCGGCGTACGCGCGCGCCTGCTCGATCTGCAGCCGGGCGAGCGGACGACCATCCGGGATGCCGCCGAGCACCGCCGTCGAGACGCGCTCGGGCGCCGTGACCGCGAGCTGCCAGCCGACACGGGCACCCAGCGAGTAGCCGGCGTACAGAACCGAGTCGACGAGGTGGGTATCGAGCACCTCGACGAGGTCGCCGACGAGCGCGTCCATGGCGTACGCGGAGGGCTCGTGGGGTTTGTCGCTCGCACCGTGGCCGCGCTGGTCGACGCCCAGCACGCGGAAGCCGGCGCGCGTGAGGTCACGCACCCATCCCGTGCTGACCCAGTTGTCGCGACAGCTCGACGCGAAGCCGTGGACGCACAGCACCGTCGGCGCGTCCTCGTCGCCCCACAGGTAGGTGGCGATCCGATAGCCCTCGGCCGACATGACGAACCGGGGCGCGGGCATCTCGGTCAGGGCGGGGAGTGCGGCATCCATTCCCCCAGTCTCCCCCTCAGCGCGCCACCACCGGCCTCATGGACGCTGGAACGCGACGAGGGCGACCGTGTTTCCCTCTGAATCGGCGATGAACGCCTGCCACTCCTCGTGGCCGGCGGGCCCGAGCGTGTCGTCGGTGTGCGTGAAGATGACGTGTGGGGGCGAGACGACATCGACCATGCCATCGAGCCGTTCGAGCGCCTCGTGCACGTTGTGCACCTGGAGGTAGAGGAGCGATGACGGCGCGTTGCGATCGAGCAGCAGCCGTACGCCGTCGAGGTCGAAGAACAGCAGTCCCGGAGGATCGAATCTCGCGCTCGGTTCGGTCTCGAGCAGCACCGTGTAGAACTCGGCCGCGCGCTGGAGGTCGACGGCGCGCTGGGCGATCTGGACAAGTCTCATGCGCGCCATTCTCGCGTGCGGCGACCCGAGGTGCCAGGAAGAGGGGCGAACTAGGGTGGCACCGTGACGGCATCCGATCCCTCCGATCCCCGCGACCCGCGTGATCCGCTCGGCCTCGCCGCCGACGCGCCGCTGCTGGCGGCCTGGCTCGGCTTCGACGAGGCGGTGCGCTCAGGCGCCGTGACGCCGTTCACGATTCCGGGGCACAAGCACCGGACGGATCTCGTGGGCGACGTGATCCGCGGCGACGTGCCGTTCTACGGCGGGCTCGGCACGATGAAGGATGCCGACACCGTGCTCGCCGATGCCGAACGCCGCGCTGCGAACGCGTGGGGCGTCGACTGGTGCCGCCTGTCGGTGGGCGGCTCGACGCACGCGAACCAGGCCGCGGTGCTGGCGCTCGGACGCCCCGACCAGAGCGTCGTCGTCTCGCGGACGCTCCACCGTTCGCTCCTGCTGGCGATCGTGTTCGCGGGTCTGCGCCCGGTGTGGGTGCGGCCCGAGATCGACGTGACGACAGGGCTCCCCGGCGCGATTCCGGCGAGCGCCGTGCGCACAGCGCTCGCCGCGAACCCCGACGCATGCGGCGTCGTGATCGGCGATCCGTCGTATGTCGGCACAATGAGCGACATCGAGGCGATCGCCGCTGCTGCACACGAGGCGGGCGTGCCGCTCGTCGTCGACGGCGCGTGGGCCGCGTACTTCGGCTTCTCACCGCGGGTTCCCGAGCACGCGCTCGCACGCGGTGCCGACGCGCTCGTGATGAGCGCCCACAAGACCCTGCCCACGTGGAGTCAGGGCGCGCTCCTCGTCGCCCGCACCACCCGCTCGGGCGCGCTCCTCGACCCCGACCGCCTCGAGCGGGCCTTCGACGCCTCGCACACGACGAGCGCCGCCGGAGCGATCCTCGCGAGCGCCGATGCATCGCGCGCCCTGCTCGAGCAGCACGGCATCCGACTCATCGACGATCTCGTCGCGCTGGTGGCGCGAGCACGCGACCGGCTCGAAGGCGTGGCCGGCATCGCCGTGCTGCGCTCGAGCGACGAGCTCACGGTCGATCCCGCGAAGCTCGTCGTACACCTCTCCGGAACCGGCGCGCACGGCCACGCCATCGAGCGTGACCTGCTCGCCGCGGGTCTGCCCGTCGAGATGGCGGATCGCGACGTGATCGTGCCCATCATCACGATGGCGGATGCCGCCCCCGCGGTCGACCGTCTGCTCCACGAACTGATCGCGGCGGTCGAGCGGCATCGCGGGGAACCCCGGCACCCAGCGGTGTCGCCCGCGTGGACCGTGGATGCCGAGACGGCGCTCGCGCCGCGCGAGGCGTTCTTCGCACGGCACGAGACCGTTCCAGTCGACGCCACCGTCGGACGGGTGTGCGCCGAGCTCGTTGCCCCGTATCCGCCGGGGGTTCCCGTGCTCGCACCCGGCGAGGTCGTCAGCGCGACCGCGATCGAGGCCCTCCGCCAGACGCTCGCCGATGGCGGCCGCATCGCCTACGCCGCCGACCCGACTCTCGCGTCGATCCAGGTGGTCGCGCGCTGATCGTGCCGCATCCGCGCGGGCAGCCCGAAGGGGCGGGCCGCGCAAGCGACCCGCCCCTCCGTCATCTCAGAAGGCCGGTCAGCGTGAGACCGGGATCTCCTTCTCACCGAACGTGTCGATGACCACCGGACCGAGCAGACCGTAGTTGTACGCCGTCCGAGCCGCAGCCGCGGTGTCGAGGCTCCGCAGCCGGTTGATGAGCGTCGAGGCCACCCGAACCTCGAGCGTGTTGGCACCCTTGACGAGGTACGGCGTCACGTCGACACGGCTGTCGAGCTGGTCGACGGCCACGCTGTGACCGTTGACCTTCACGGTGTACGTGTCGAACACCTTGCCGAGGTCGAGGTGCGCCCCGTCGCTCTTGCCCCACTTCGACAGCGTGAACGTCGTCGAGTAGGTTCCGATGCCCGATGTGTTCTCGAGTCCGGCGATCTCACGCCAGGGCTTGAGAGCGTCCAGCTCGACGCTGACGGTCGACTTGTCGGTCGCCATCGCGGCCACGCCGAAGGTCGTGGCGTAGTCGTTCGCAGGCTTCCAGTCCTCCACGGTGAGCTGCCACGTCGCAGCCGAGAGGTCGACGTCGGGCATGACCTTGCCGACCGGCGTGCTGACGGTGCGGCCGTCGCTCAGCGTGGTCTTGTAGTTGCCCTGCGCATCGGCGCGGACGACCACCCGACCCTCAGCGTTGACGACGGCGCCGCCATCGGCCTGTGTCGAGGTGACGAACACGCCCGGAGCGGCGGCGCCGAAGCGGGTCGGGTCGTCGGCCAGAGCGATGATCGTGTCCTCATCGATCCCGAGGGCGAGCGGCACGATGACTCGGCCGTCCTCCACCCGGTACTCGGCGATCGGCGTGACCTCGCCGCTCGCAGCATCCAGCACGAACGGATATCCGTCGCCCTCGAGCGCGACCTCGATGTCGATGGGCTCACCCTGGTCGACGCATCCGGTGGTGATTCCGGGCGTCACGCAGGCCCACGCTCCTTCGAAGTTGTACTGATACCCGGCGGGCGTGCCCGACGGAGCACCGACCATTCCCTGGTTGTAGAGGAAGAAGTAGTCGGTATCCGTCGCCTCGTCGACACGACGAACACTCAGCAGACCGCTCTCCTCACTCGGCTTCGCCGCCGGTTCGACGCCGGCAGCCTCAAGGGCAGCGGGCACCGCAGCCTGGTTCGCGACCTGTTGCACGTTGTCGAGGGCGAGGAGTTCCGCGATCACAGCCTGCAGCGCGGCGTCATCCTCGGGGGTGTTCCCCGTGGTCTTGCTCGGCGGTGCGCCGACCACGATCACCGGGAGTCCTTCCTGTGCGAACGCGAGGAAGCGCTCTGCCGCATCGAGCGGCATCGACGTCTTCTCGGGGAAGTTCGCGGGCTCCAGGGTGCTGTCGATCACGAGCGCTCCGTACGAGGGACCGTCCACCGCGAGGCGGCCGTCGGTGACCTCGACGTTCGGCAGGTCGAGCAGACGCGGGCTGAGGTAGTCGCGCGTGTAGCCGGCGCGCTCGAGACCCGGGTCACGCCACATGCGGAATCCACTCGCGACCACCGACGGCTGCAGGTACAGGTAGTTCTGCAGGAAGACGGCGACGTCGACCTTCGCGTCGCCCTGCGTGAGCACCTGCTGGTTGCGTGCCATGTCGAGGTTGACCTCGGCTCCGTCGGCGAACCAGTTCGGCTGACGCACGCCCCACCCGTTCGAGAATCCGGCCGCACCGAAGTTGTGGTAGCCCGGCCACCGGCTCGTGGCCGATTCACCGTAGGGGTACACGTGATACACCATCTTCGTGATGCCGCCGGCGAAGCTCTTGTTCATGCGGACCTGCACGCTCTCCAGGCTCTCGGCGTTGGCACCGCCCGACACCGCGCAGCACTCGGTGGAGTACCACGGGTTGCCCGTGAGGTGGTTGGCCGACGCGATCGGCAGGTAGCTGTCGACCTCGTCGACCGCGAAGAGCGACTCGTGCTCGGGACGATCGAGCTCGGCAGACACCGCAGCCTGATCGAAGATCGGAATCGTCGCCGAGCGCTCGCCTTCAGGCTGAAGTCGCATGACGAAGCCGTAGTCGCGGATCCACTCCTGCGTCGGGCGGATGTGGTTCTCGAGCCAGAGGTCGGTGCGCACCTCCACCAGATCGTTGAAGACGCGCGGGGCGGTTCCGTCGGCGAAGCTGAACGACGTCGGGAAGAGTGCAGCGAGGTTCGGTGTCAGCTCATAGCCGGCGCGATCGGCGAACTCCGCAGCCATGTCGTTGGTCCACAGCTCGTCGGGTGAACCGCGGTCGCTGGAGTGCGAGTCGTAGAACAGGTCTCCGCCGTTCTCGCGCATGAGTTCGGCGATCTCGGGCGTCCAGGCAGCCTCCATGCTCGCGATCAGCTGGTCGTGGCCCTCGGTCGAGAACGGATCGGGCTGATTGAACGCACCTCGACTCCAGAAGGTGACGACCTGCCAGGTTCCGCCGGCGGGTGCGGTCCAGGTGAGCGAGCCCGCCGTGGTGCCGCCTTCGACGCCGAGCGTGTTCGTGCCGGTCAGCGTGGAGGTGAGGTCGATGGCCGAGTCGGGATCGAGCACCGCCTGGCCCGTGGGCCCGCACGCTGACGTGCACTGGTAGGCGACGACCGCGACGACCGTCGTCCGGTTCGGCGAGGCGGCCGGGGCGGGCAGCGCTCCCGTGAACGTCGCGCCGCCGGCGACAGCAGCACGACTGATCACGAGTGTCTTGCGCGCGTGGTCGTCGTTGATCGAGTACCCGGTGGGATTCTGCGTCGGGCCGTGGCTGAGGCTGACCTTGATGCCCAGCTCGTTGGCCGTCTCGAGGATCTCGATGAGCTGCGCATCGTTGGGGTATGCGCCCTGGCCGAGCTCCACGCCGCCGATGTTCGCGGCCTTGGCCTCTTCGAGCAGCTGGCGGAGGAGGGCAGGGTCGGCCGTCGGCGGCATGTTCACGCGCACCCACGGCAGGTCTTCTGCCGGCGGTGCCGCGAAGGTGTCCGCGGTGAGCGCCGTGACGGGATTGAAGCTCCAGTCCTTGCCGGCGGCGTCTGCCGTGGCGGCGACGGCCGTCGAGGAGACCCCGACGAAAGCGCCTGCGGCGAGGGATGCTGCGGCGATCACGCACACGGCGGTGCGCAGTGGCCGAGCCTGGGCTCTCGGGGCCGGCGGGCGGGCGAGGGTCAGGTTTTTCGGGTCGCTTCGTCGAGACACGGGATTCTCCTTGGATCGGGTCGTTCTCTGGTGGGTTTGAGGTTGGTTCGCCCGTTTCGGGCGCGCACCGATGAGACGTCACCGCAGTGAGTCACTCGGATACGTCTGTGGTGCCGGCGGCGCGGCTCTGCACGCCGCCGGCGGGTTGTGGTGCTTCGGCTCAGAAGTCGAAGTCGCCGATGTTGTCGGCGTCGAAGACGTAGGGGTCGCCGAGGAGGACGCTGGCGCCCTCGCCGACCTCGAACGTGCCGAGCTTGCCGGCCTCGAACGAGTCGCCCTCTTCACCGGTGATCTCACCCGTGATCAGCGCCTGCGTCGCGAACGCGGCCAGGTAACCCAGATCCGCCGGGTTCCACAGTGCGAACGCGGTCACGGTGCCGTCCTCGACGTACTCCCGCATCTGGTTCGGCGTGCCCAGACCGGTCAGCGCGACCTGGCCCTTGTACTCCGACGTCGACAGGTACCGTGCCGCAGCCGAGATCCCGACCGTGGTGGGCGAGACGATGCCCTTCAGCTCCGGGTACGTCTGCAGCAGCGCCGCAGTCTTGTCGAACGAGGTCTGGTCGTCGTCGTCACCGTAAACGGTCTCCACGAGCTCGATGTCGGGGTGGCTCGCCGCGAGCTCAGCCTCCATCATCTCGATCCACGCGTTCTG
>NZ_SCMR01000019.1 GCF_005502885.1 Microbacterium sp. 2FI | reverse complement strand
CCTCCGCTCGAGGGCGCACCGCCGCGCCCGGTGAGCGACGACGACCTCGCCGCCGACATGCAGGCGATCCTCACCGGCCAGAAGGTCTACGACCCGGCTGCCGGCGGGATGCGCGATCGGTCGGCGTCACCGCCCCCGCCCCCGCCGCCCGTCGAGACCAAGAACGAGCAGGCGATCTTCGACCGGATCGCCGAGAGCATGGCCTACGCCAACGCGTTCGACCTCGGCACGGTCGAGCTTTCGCGCCGGTTCGACGCGTTCGATCGCGCGGCCTCGCGTCCGGCATCCGCGTCCGTCGCACCCGTCGTTCCCCCCGCGCCGGCCCCGGCCGCCGACCACCTCGGCCAGCGCGAGTTCATCCAGGACCTCTCGGCCATCGAGCACACCCGGGCCGTCGTCGACACGATCGCCGTGCCGCTATGGGGACGGCTGCGCCTGACGCCCGACCGCGGTGCCGCGGCGCAGGTCGGCACCGTCGGACGCCTCGGCGCCGACCTCGCCAGACCGTTCTTCGACACCGGCGAGCATGTGCGCGCCGGCGACGAGATCTCGGTGATCCCGCTGCCGCTGCGGGGCGTGACCTTCAGCTACGGCGACATCATCGCGATGCCCGACTTCTTCGAGAATCCCGAAGACCTCGAGCAGGCAGGCTCCACGCAACTCGAGGCGCTGCGCGGCCACATCCGCCGCAGCGCCGAGCACTACCGCGCGCGCACCGGCAACGACCCGGTCACCGAGGCGGACTGGTCGGCGACGACGGGCGGGCGGTACCTGCGCCTGGCCGAGGACAACTACGCGCACTTCGCGCCGCCGTCGGTGATCGGCGAGTCGTTCGCGACGCAGCACACCGACAACCGGGCACGGTACGCGCAGCTGCACCAGCAGGCGCTGCGCGAATCGCAGCGCCTGCACCTCGCGCACCCGAGCGCAGCGCCGACACTCGAATCGGCGCTCGTGGTCAACGCCTTCGCCGACCACTTCCTCACCGACGCCTTCGCCTCAGGACACCTCATCAACAAAGAGCTCGTGATGGGCCGGTTCCGCAGCGGGTTCTACCGCAACAACGAGCTCACGCCCGAGGGCGCCGCGTTCTTCGACCGGGTCGCGCAGCGCGCGTTCCGCGGCGAAGTCGCCCGGCGCTTCAGCACGCTCGAGCAGGGCGCGCCGACGATCGACGTCGGCCCGATCGAGTGGCGTGCGAACATCAACAGCGCCGACCGCTTCGCGACGCTGCTCAAGCGCGCCGCCGTCGAGGAGCCCGGCAAGATCGCGCACGTGGCCGTGAAGGCACTCCACGACCACCTCAACAGCGCCGGGGTGCTCGTCACCAACGCCGCCGGCACCGCGCCGTGGCGCCTGCACGGCGACGAGGCGCTCGACGGGGCGACCCTCGCGGTCATGCGGCAGGCCGTCGCACAGTCGGTGGCGAACCTCAGCGACCCGTCGCTGCTGGCGAGCGGCGTCGACCTCGCCGCGTTCGTCGACCGCGTGTGGCGCCTGGCGCCGGTGCCGACCGAAGCGAGTCTGGCTCAGCTGCGCACGGCGCTGCAGACCTACACGTCGCCCACCTCGGTCGTCCTCAGCGATGCCGCCGCCGACCTCATCACGGCACAGCTCGACCAGCTCATCGAAGAACTCGTCTCCGCCGGCCACCTGCGCCACGCCTGACCCTCCCGAAGGAGGACCCCATGTCCACGACCCGCCTCGCACCCTCCCGCACCCCGTCCCGGGCGTGGAGCACGCCGCAGAGCGCGGCAGATCGGCAGCTCGTCGTCCTCATCCACAACGGGGGCATCGACCTCGGCATCCCCGAGCTCGTCGACAAGCTCATCGCCGCGATCCCCGGCGCCTCGACGGTCGTCTCCGACGACATGCGCGCGCGGCTGATATCGCTCATCCGCGACAAGCTCCGCGAAGTCACCGACACCCTCATCGAGTCGGCCGACCTCGCCCTGAACGAGTTCGGCGCCGCGAAGCCCTCGCTCTACGGCGAGGTCACGGTGCTGCGCGATTCGACGGCGACGTTCGCCGAGCTGCGCACGACCCTGTTCGACGCGACGCGCGCCGGCCGGGTGATCGACCTGCTCATCCTCAGCCACGGCGGGAGCGGGCGGTACATCGACGCGGCGGGTCGGGTCGGCGCCGACAGCATCCGGCAGCTGCGGGCCGAGTTCGGCGGGCCCCTGAGCATCCGCAGCGTCTACATGATGAACTGCGTCGGCTCGAGCCTGAACGGTCCGTGGCTCGACGCGGGCGCGCGCACGAGCGTCGGCACGCACGACAACAACTACCTCCCCGAGCCGACGACCCACTTCTTCTGGACGAAGTGGAAGGACGGCCAGTCGTTCGAGACGGCCGCGATGAGCGCCTACCGCGACACGATCGCCGCAATGAACGCCCTCGTGCGCGGCGTGATCGTCAGCTTCGGGATGCCGTTCTCGCTGCTGGCGTCACAGGTCGACTTCGCCGAATGGGACTTCGTCCGCGACAGTCGGCCCGAGGTGGTGGGCGCCGGCACCCTGACGATCTCCACCGACACGCTGCCGGCGCCGGTATCGGGCACTCACTCGCTGTTGGTCACCACGGTGCTGCCGACCCGGGCACCCACACGCGGCGTCTCGCGCGCGCTGTCGGCCGGGCGCGCCGTGTCGGCCGCCGGGCGCGCCTTCGTCACGCGCTGGGAGCGGCCGCTGCTGCCCCCCGGCGACGAGGGCGACGCCGAACTCACCCGCCGCATCGCGTCGGCCGAGGACTTCCTGTCGCTGAAGGTCGCCCACCCGCTCGCGCAGCACCAGATCGACGCTCTGGTGAGCTTCGCGTGCGGAATCGGCGCGCGGGCATTCAGCCGCTCGCGCGTGCTCACGATGCTGACGGACGGCGACACCGCGGGCGTTCCCGCCGAGATCTCGCGGTGGACGCGGGTGCGCACCGCAGGCGGCACCGCCGAGAGCCCGGCCCTCGCCGAGCGACGCCGTGCCGAGGCCGAGCTCTTCAGCGGCACGACGGCTCTCGCCGTTCCCGCCTCGCGCGAGGTGCGCGAGTACGCGTTCCAGCAGAACCCGCTCGCCGCCCTCACCGCCGCCGAGGCGATCCAGGTCGGGCTCGCGGCGGCCGCGATCGTGCAGACGCAGGTGAACGCCTTCCCGGGCGGCACGCTCAACGTCTCGTACGACAAGCAGCAGCGCCTGCTCACCCCCGAGGCGCGCCTGCAGATGCCCGGCGCCCACCGCCCCAAGTCGACCTACACGCGCGACCTGCTGCGGCTGCCGCAGGTGCGCGCGGGCACCGCGTACGCGCAGTTGACGATCGCCTGGGAGGGCAACGACTACGGCGAGATCTCCACGCCGATCGTCTCGCGCGACCTCGACCGTACGAGCGACTTCTCGCGCTCGGACGCGAGCATCGCGATCTCGGCGGTGAGCCGCATCCCCACCGGCACCGACCCGCGCACGTGGCCGCTGTGCTACCACTACGAGGGGCGCTACGACCCCGTCGGCAACGGCGACTGGACCTTCCTCGGCGACTTCGAGGTCAACGCCTTCGGTGGCATCCGCTTCACCAATCAGCGCGTCGCCGACCGGTCGCTCCTCGGCGACTCGTGGGGCCACGACAGCTTCCGCGGGCCCGACGTCACCGCCGCCGTCCCCACGATCCCCGACGACCAGATGGCATATCTGCGGGGGCACGTCCCCAACTGACCCCGAAACGACGGATGCCGTGACCCGCACCCTCCGAAGAGGGCGGGGTCACGGCATCCGGGTGTCGCACCGCCTTACTTGGCGGCGACCACCTGAAGGGTGATCACGGCGGTCAGATCGTCGCGGAGACGGATCGTGGCCTCGTGCTCGCCGACCGACTTGATCGGCGACGTGATGTGGATCTTGCGCTTGTCGAGATCGCCGAGGCCCGCGGCCTTGACGGCGTCTGCCACGTCGGCGGTCTTGACCGAGCCGAAGAGGCGACCTTCGGCGCCCGCCTTGACGGCGAGACGCACCTTGTTCGACTCGAGCGAGTCCTTCAGCGCCACAGCCTCTTCGTGGTCGTGGATCGCGCGCGACTCGCGAGCGGCGCGGATCGACGCCACCTGCTTCTCGCCACCGCGGGTCCAGGCCACAGCGAAGCCCTGGGGGATGAGGTAGTTGCGGGCGTACCCGTTCTTGACCTCGATGACGTCACCGGCGCTTCCGAGCCCGGCGACCTCGTTCGTGAGAATCAGCTTTGCCATCGGGTGCTCCTTAGCGGCCAGCGCCGGCGTAGGGCAGGAGCGCCATTTCGCGCGCGTTCTTGATCGCCTTGGCGATCAGACGCTGCTCCTGCACCGAGACACCGGTGATACGACGGGCGCGGATCTTCCCGCGCTCCGAGATGAACTTGCGAAGAGTGGCGACGTCCTTGTAGTCGATGACGCCGACACGGATCGCCTTCGCGGGGGCCGCGTTCTTCGCGCCCTTCCGCGGCTTGCGGCGGTCGCCGCTTGCCTTTCCAGCCATGGGTGTTCCTTACGTGTGGTGATCGGATGCAGAGGTATCGGCATCCGGAATCTGGATCTGAATCAGAACGGGGTGTCGTCGCCGTAAGCGCCGGGGGCGCTCCACGCGTCTGCACCGCCGGTTGCGCCGGCGCCGCCAGCGCTCGCGCCTGCCGAGCCGGGGGTCGACCACGGCTCGTCAGCGACCTGCGACTGCTGACGGCCCTGACCGCCGCCGCCGGCAGCGCGCGTGACCTGTGCGGTCGCGTAGCGCAGCGACGGGCCGATCTCATCGACCTCGAGCTCGATCGAGGTGCGGTTCTGCCCCTCGCGGTCCTGGTAGCTGCGCTGCTTGAGGCGACCGGTCGCGATGACGCGGGAGCCCTTCGTCAGCGAGCCGGCCACGTGCTCGGCGAATTCGCGCCAGACGCTCGCGCGGAGGAACAGCGCTTCGCCGTCCTTCCACTCGTTCGCCTGACGATCGAAGGTGCGAGGGGTCGACGCGATCGTGAAGTTCGCGACGGGGAGTCCGTTCTGCGTGTAGCGCAGCTCGGGATCAGCCGTGAGGTTTCCCACGACGGTGATGATCGTCTCGCCGGCCATCAGATCAAGCCTTCGCAGCCTTGGCGGACTTGCGAGCAGCCTTCTCTTCCGAGCGCTTCGCCTCGGCGGCGACCTGGGCGATGGCCTCTTCGGCGCGCAGCACCTTGGTGCGGAAGACGATGTCGCTGAGGTTCAGCTGACGGTCGAGTTCCTTGGTGGTGTCGCTCGTGGCCGTGAAGTTGACGACGGCGTAGATGCCCTCGGTCTTCTTCTGGATCTCGTAAGCAAGACGACGCTTGCCCCAGATGTCGACGTTCTCGATCGAGCCACCATCGTTCGTGATGACCTTGAGGAACTTGTCGAGGTTGGGGGCAACCTGGCGCTCGTCGATCTCGGGGCTCAGGATGACCATGAGTTCGTACTGGTGCGTCACTAACCCACCTCCTTCGGACTAGAACGGCTGCAGAGCATCTCTCTGCAGCAGGAGGGTGTGTGCACGTGTCCGGGCTTCCGCGCACAGGGGCGCAGCCGGACAACCTTCATAGTCTAGCGGATGCCTGGTCGGGGGCCGAATCGGATGCGGCGCGGGCCCTCAGTCGGCGAGGAAAGCGCGCAGCCACTCGCGATCGGCGTCGGGCGCGGGAGGCGCGAGCGGGTACGACGGGGGCGTCTTCGACAACGCGATCGGATGCCGCACCCCCGGCATCCGATCGCTTCCCGCCTCGGCCACGGGGTCGAGGCCGAGATCGCCTGCCCACGCGAAGGCCTCGCCGATGTCGAGGATCGGCGCGCACGGCACGCCCGCCGACGAGAGCACGTCGTACCAGTCGCGCGCGGGCTTGCGCTGGAGCGCGGTCTCGAGCAGGGGCCGCAGGTCGCCCCGGTTCGCGGAGCGCGCGGGTGCCGAGGCGAAACGCGGGTCTGCGGCGCGCGCGTCGAGACCGAGGGCGCCGCACAGCCGCGCGAACTGGCCGTCGTTGCCGACCGCGATCACGAGCGAACCGTCCGCGGTGGGGAAGGGTCCGTACGGGTAGATGCTGGGGTGGTCGTTGCCGAGGCGCTGAGGCACGACGCCTGCGAGCGCGAACGCTCCGGACTGGTTGACGAGCGCCGACAGCGCCGACGACAGCAGGTTCACCTCGACGCGCTGGCCCTCGCCCGTGGCGTCGCGATGGCGCAGCGCGGCGAGGACGCCGACAGTCGCGTGCAGGCCCGTGACGACGTCGACGATCGCGACGCCGGCCTTGGTGGGCCCTCCGTCGGCAGACCCGGTCACGCTCATGAGGCCCGAGAGCGCCTGCGCGAGCACGTCGTAGCCGGGGAGTGCCGAATCGGGGCCGAATCCCGTGATCGAGGCGTAGATCACGCCCGGATTGGTCTCGCGCACGGCGTCGTACCCGAGCCCGAAGCGGTCGAGCCCGCCGGGCTTGAAGTTCTCGATCACGACGTCGGCGCGTGCGGCGAGCGCGTGGGCGGTGGCGAGGTCGCCGGCATCGGCGAAGTCGAGGGTCACCGCTCGCTTGCCGCGATTCACCGACAGATGGTAGGTCGCCTCGCCGTCGCGGGCGGGCGGCATCCACTGTCGGGTCTCATCACCCGCCGGGCCCTCCACCTTGACGACCGTCGCCCCGAGATCGGCCAGCAGCATCGTGGCGTACGGCCCCGCGAGCACGCGGGTGAAATCGGCGATGACGAGGCCGGCGAGGGGGCCGCGCTTCGTCTCGCCTTCGGCTCGCTCAGCGACCGGGCCGTGCGTCACCGGAACGCGCCGATGCCGGTGAGGTGCTGTCCGAGGATGAGGGTGTGCACCTCGTCGGTGCCCTCGTACGTGCGCACGGACTCGAGGTTCGCCGCGTGGCGGATCGGGGAGTTCTCCAGCAGCACTCCCTCGCCGCCGAGGATCGTCCGCGCCTCGCGCGCGATCGCGATCGCCTCGCGGACGTTGTTGAGCTTGCCGAGCGAGATCTGCTCGGGGCGGAGAGTGCCGGCATCCTTCGCGCGTCCGATGTGGAGCGCGAGCAGCGCGCCCTTCTGGAGCTCGACGACCATGTTCACGAGCTTCTGCTGCGTGAGCTGGAACGCGGCGATGGGCGTCCCGAACTGCTCGCGCCGGAGTGCATGGCGGAGAGCCGCCTCGTAGCTGTCCCGTCCGGCGCCGAGGGCCCCCCACACGATGCCGTAGCGGGCCTCGTTGAGCGCCGAGAAGGGTCCGCGCAGTCCGCGCGCACCCGGAAGGACGGCGGATGCCGGCAGCCGAACGTCGTCGAAGTGCAGCTCGCACTGCACCGACGCCCGCATCGACCCCTTCGGCTCGAGGACGACCGCCTCGAACCCGGGCGCATCGGTCGGCACGATGAAGCCGCGCACGCCGTCGTCGGTCTGGGCCCACACGACCGTGAGCTGGGCGATCGAGGCGAGGCCGATCCAGCGCTTTGCTCCGGTGAGGATCCAGTCGGCGCCGTCACCGTCGCGGTCGCGGCGCGCGAACGTCTTCATGCTCGAGGGGTCGGAGCCGGCTGTCGGCTCGGTCAGGCCGAAGCTGCCGATCACGTCGCCCGAAGCCATGCGCGGCAGCCACTCGCTCTTCTGCTCCTCGCTGCCCCACCGGTGGATCGACCCCATCGCGAGCGACCCCTGCACCGAAACGAACGTGCGGATGCCCGAGTCGCCCGCCTCGAGCTCGAGCGCGGCGAGACCGTACTCGACGGCGCTGCGACCGGGGCAGCCGTAGCCGTCGAGGTTCATCCCGAGCACACCGAGGCGGCCGAACGCCGGCGCGAGCTCGGCGGGGAAGTGCCCGCGATCGAACCAGTCGGCGATGTGCGGGCGGATCTCGGCGTCGACGAATGCGCGCACGCGGTCGCGCACGGCGATCTCGTCAGGGGTGAGCTGCGCGTCGAGATCGAGGACATCGGATGCCGCGCGCAGCGCCTCGAGGTCGTCGGGGTTCCTGGGGTGCATTCGCGGCCTCCTCGCCGTACGTCTGCAACGATCTTGCCCGACGAAGCGCCCGGCCGCGCCGGTAGCGTGGGCGCATGGACGCCCGACCGCTCATCGAGCCCATCGATCGCGCCGCCGTTTCGGCGTTCACCGCAGAGCTCCGCCGCGACGGCCGCGTGCCGGCGGCCTTCGGCGGGACGTCAGCCGCGACGAGCGTGATCGTGGTGGTCGTCGTCGCGGTCGTCTTCGGCTCGATGGCCGTCAGCATGCTGGGAACGATCATCGCGTCGTTCGCGGCGAGCACGCCGGGCGGCGTGGGGTTCGTGCTGCTCTCGTCGTTCGTGCCGCTCATCATCCTCGGCGTCGCGTTCGCGGCCATCGTGTTCGCCGTCACCCGCGGCTTCAGCGGCACGCGCGAGCGCTGGTACCGGCTCGACCGGTTCGCACGGGCGAACGGCATGACCTATCTGCCGCATCTCGGGCAGCCCGGGCTTCCGGGCATGATCTTCGGACTCGGCAGCGCGCGCCAGGCGAGTGACCTCGTGCGCGGCGACCGGCCGCGCTTCGTCGAGTTCGGCAACTACCGGTACACGACCGGGTCGGGCAAGAATCGCACGACCCACCGGTGGGGGTATGTCGCGATCAAGCTCGACGTGCCGCTGCCGCACATCGTGCTCGACGCGAACGGCAACAACGCGCTGTTCGGCTCGAACCTGCCGGCCACCTTCGACAAGGACCAGCGCCTCGGACTCGAGGGCGACTTCGACGAGTACTTCTCGCTGTACTGCCCCACAGGCTACGAGCGCGACGCGCTGTACCTCTTCACGCCCGACATCATGGCCCGCTTCATCGACAACGCCGCCGCCCTCGACGTCGAGATCGTCGACGACTGGCTCTTCCTTTACGGCAAGCGCGACTTCTCGACCCTCGACCCGGCGACCTGGGCATGGCTCTTCTCGGTCGTCGGCGCCCTCCTCGACAAGTTCGCGCAGTGGGCGCGGTGGCGCGACGAGAGGCTGCGGGCGGATGCCGCGGCTTCGGCATCCGCTGTGCCCTTCACTCCGCCGCTCGACGCGCTGCGCCCGCCGCCGGGGGTCGCACCGCCCGGTCGCCGGCTGCAGAAGGGCATCCCGTGGGTGTCGTTCGTCGTGATGGGCGCGGTGGTGCTGTTCTGGCTGGTCAGTCAGTCCGGGGTGCTGGGGCTGTTCTTCCGCTGACGGGCATGAGGCCGAAGTGGATGAGCTCGGGCTCGTCGAGCATGCGACTGCGGATGATGAACCGGTTGCCCGTCGGCCCCTCGACGCTGAACCCCGCGCCGCGGCCGGGCACGACGTCGATCGTGAGGTGCGTGTACTTCCAGTACTCGAACTGCGACTCCGAGATGAAGACGTCGATCGGGTCGGCGAGACCGACGTCGAGCGCGCCGAGATGCACGTCGCTCGGGCCGGTGATGAACATGCCGACCGGGTAACACATCGGTGCACTGCCGTCGCAGCATCCCCCCGATTGATGGAACATCAACGGGCCGTGCTGGAGCGTGAGCTCGCGCAGGAGGGATGCCGCAGCATCCGTCACCGCGACCCGCTCGTGCGTCTGGGTGTCATCCATCGATCTGCCGCCTTCCTCGGTGGGACATGGGTGCCCGGGCGGAGGCTGGGGGACCTCCGGCCCGGGCGGGGGATGCCGTCGGCGCGACCCCCCGGAGGCGCCGACGGCAGTGGGATCGCGGGCTCAGAAGAAGCCCATGGCTCCTTCGGCATATGACACCAGCAGGTTCTTGGTCTGCTGGTAGTGGTCGAGCATCTTCAGGTGGTTCTCGCGGCCGATGCCGGACTGCTTGTAACCGCCGAACGCCGCGTGGGCGGGGTACTGGTGGTACGTGTTGGTCCAGACGCGTCCGGCCTCGATCGCACGTCCGGCGCGGTATGCGGTGTCGCCGGAGCGGCTCCAGACGCCGGCGCCGAGGCCGTAGAGGGTGTCGTTGGCGATGTCGATGGCGTCCCCGAAGTCGTCGAAGGACGTCACCGAGACGACCGGGCCGAAGATCTCCTCCTGGAAGATCCGCATGTCGTTCGTGCCCTCGAACACCGTCGGCTGCACGTAGAAGCCCTCGCTGAGGTCGCCCCCGAGGTCGACGCGCTCACCGCCGGTGAGCAGCTTCGCACCGCCCTGCTTGCCGATGTCGATGTAGCTCAGGATCTTCTCGAGCTGGTCGTTCGAGGCCTGCGCGCCGATCATCGTCGCAGGATCCAGGGGGTTGCCCTGCACGATCTTCGACACGCGGTCGAGGCCGTCGCCGAGGAACCGGTCGTAGATCGAGCGCTGGATGAGCGCGCGCGACGGGCACGTGCAGACCTCGCCGCCGTTGAGGGCGAAGAACGTGAAGCCCTCGAGGGCCTTGTCGTAGTACGCGTCATCGGCGCGGGCGACGTCTTCGAAGAAGATGTTCGCGGACTTGCCGCCGAGCTCGAGCGTCACGGGAATCAGATTCTGCGACGCATACTGCATGATGAGCCGCCCGGTGGTGGTCTCACCCGTGAAGGCGATCTTGCGGATGCGCTTGTGCTGCGCGAGCGGCGCGCCCGCCTCGATGCCGAAGCCGTTGACGATGTTGACGACGCCCGCGGGCAGCAGGTCGCCGATGATCTCGAAGAGGAACAGGATCGACGCGGGCGTCTGCTCGGCGGGCTTGAGCACGACGCAGTTGCCGGCGGCGAGGGCCGGGGCGAGCTTCCACGTGGCCATGAGGATCGGGAAGTTCCAGGGGATGATCTGGCCGACCACGCCCAGCGGCTCGTTGAAGTGGTACGCCACGGTGTCTTCGTCGATCTGGCTGAGCGACCCCTCCTGCGCGCGCAGGACCCCGGCGAAGTAGCGGAAGTGGTCGACGACCAGCGGGATGTCGGCGGCGAGCGTCTCGCGCACCGGCTTGCCGTTGTCCCACGTCTCGGCGACGGCGATCGCCTCGAGGTTCTCCTCGATGCGATCGGCGATCTTGTTGAGGATGTTGGCGCGCTCGGCGGGGGTGGTGCGCTTCCACGACTCGAACGCCTTCCAGGCGACGTCGACCGCCCGGTCGATGTCTTCGACGGTGCCGCGGCCGACCTCGGTGAACGGCTTGCCGTTGACCGGCGAGATGTTCTCGAAGTACTGCCCCTTGATCGGCTCGACGAACTCGCCGCCGATGTAGTGGCCGTAGCGCGGACGGTAGTCGGCGACCGCGCCGCGGCTGCCCGGGTTGGCGTAGATGCTCGACACGCCTTCTTCGACGATGGTCATGATGTCTCCTCGGTCTTCTTCGACGGGATGGCGACTTCGGGGGTCGCGGTACCCTGCCGACGCTAGGCGCGGCGACGTTGCATCCCGTTGCACGGGTCACACGTCGGCTGCAGGTTGCGGCGACGGCGCCATCGATCGATGCAGCGGATGCCGAGAGCCGGCGCCCTCGTGGGGATCAGGCCGACGCGTCGAGGCGTTCGATGCGCGCGACGAGCCCGGCTCGCTTCGGCGAGCGCGGCGAGAGCATCTTGAGGCACAGACGGAGAACCTCGTCGTCCTGGGCGCCCGCGGCGGTGTCGGCGTAGGCGAGGAGGACGTCGACGGATGCCTCGGCGAGCATCGCTTCGCGGAGCATCGTGCGCACGGTGTCTCGGAGCTCTTCGACGCCGGGAGCGGTCGAATCAGGCAGCACATCGCCGCGGTAGGCGGCGAGCGCGACGCGGTGCGCGCCGCGGTCGAGGAGCGACAGCACCTGCTGAGCGTCGGTCTCGAGGTCGATGCCGAGGCGGTACGGCCGCGACTCGGGGACGAGAGCCGGCGCGGTCCGCTCGAGCACCTTGCGCAGCCGCACCATCTCGGCGCGCAGCGTCACGGCCGGGGAGCGGCCGGCGTCGGCACCGGCGTAGACCAGCTCGCCGAGGCGCTCGGCCGAGAGCCCCTGCCGGTGCGTCGCGAGCATGAGCAGCAGCTCGGCGTGCCGCTGCCCGAGCTCGGTGATCGTCTCGGAGTCGTCCCCTGCGACCTCCAGCTGGGCGCGGTCGCGGCCGAGTACCCGCAGCGTGGCGCGCACGGTCTGTGCCTTCGGAGCGGTCCGGCGGGCAGGACGAGCCGGTCGCGTCGCCGCTTCGGACCGCGCCCGCAGCCGCGCGACGAGCAGTTCTCCCTCGATGGCCCGAGCAGTGGCGTCGACGAGCAGCTGCGCCTGCGGCGTTACGACGTCCGTGCCGCCGGTGACGTCGATGACGCCCAGCAGCCGCCGGGTTTCGGGGTCGTGGACCGGCGCCGCCGTGCACGACCAGGGCTGCACGAGCCGGTTGAAATGCTCGGCACCGCGGATCTGCACCGACCGATCGAGCGCGAGCGCGGTGCCCGGCGCCGAAGTGCCGACAGCCTGCTCCGACCAGTTCGCCCCCTCGACGAAGCCCATCGCTCCGGTGATCGATCGCACCTGACGGTCGCCCTCGATCCACAGCAGACGCCCGGCGGCGTCGCCGACAGCGACGAGCACGCCCGATTCATCGGCGCCGCCCGGCAGCAGCAGCCCCCGCACCATCTCGATGACCCCGGCGAGCGGGTGCGCGAGGCGGTACTCGGCGAGCGCCTCGGCGTCGAGATCGAGCGGCGGCAGCGACTCGGCGCCGACGAGATTCTGCAGCGACCGAGCCCAGGATTCGCGCACGAGCGCCCGCACATCGCGCAGGCGGTCGTCGGCGGCGTTCCCCGCCAGCAGCTCCTCGTGCGCGCGCTCGATCAGCAGGCGTGAGGTCTCGGGCGACACCTCGCGCCGCGGCGACCACGGCGATGACATGGGGCTCCGATCGACGTCGGTGGAGCGTTGATCCAGTGTAGGCGGCGGGGTGCCGGCAGGGGTGGCCCAGCTCAGCCGCGCGCTGCCCACCAGGCGCGGAGGCGCTCCTCGGCATCCGCTTCGTCGAGCACGCCCTCGTCGAGGCGCAGGTCCATGAGGAAGCGATACGCCTCGCCGACCTCGCGGCCGGGACGGATGCCGAGCACCTCTTGAATCCGGTTGCCGTCGAGCGCCGGGCGGAGCGCGTCGAGCTGCTCCTGCTCGGCGAGCTCGTCGATGCGCCGCTCGATGTCGTCGTACGCACGGGCCAGGCGTCCGGCCTTGCGCGCGTTGCGGGTGGTGACGTCGGCGCGGGTGAGGATATGCAGGCGTTCGAGCTCGGCCTCGGCATCCCGAACGTAGCGCCGCACGGCCGAGTCGGTCCACGCGCCCTCGGCGTACCCGAAGAACCGCAGGTGCAGCTCGATCAGGCGCGTGACCACGCCGATCGTGTCGGAGTCGAAGCGCAGCGCCTGCAGGCGCTTGCGCGCGAGCCGCGCACCCTTGATGTCGTGGTGGTAGAAGGTCACCCCACCACCCGGTTCGAGCCGGCGGGTCGCGGGCTTGCCGATGTCGTGCAGGAGCGCGGCGAGCCGCAGCGGCACATCGGGTGCAGAACCCGGATGCCGCGACCGCTCGAGCTCGATCGCCTGACGGAGCACTGTCAGCGAATGCTCGTAGACGTCCTTGTGATGGTGGTGCTCATCGACCTCGAGGCGCAGGGCCGGGATCTCGGGAAGAAAGAGCTCCATAAGAGAGGTGTCGACCAGCAGACGGATGCCGCGCACGGGGTCGTCGGTCTGGAGGAGCCGCACGAGCTCACCCTGGATGCGCTCGGGACTCACGATCTCGAGCGTCGCGCGCAGCTCGGCCATCGCAGCGACCGTCGCGGGGTCCACGTCGAACCCGAGCTGTGCGGCGAAGCGGGCGGCCCGCAGCATCCGCAGCGGGTCGTCGCCGAAGCTCACGTGCGGATCGGCCGGAGTGCGCAGGCGCCGGCCGACGAGGTCTTCGACGCCGCCGGTCGGATCGATGAGCGTTCGGCCGGGAACCCGCAGCGCCATGGCGTTGACGGTGAAGTCGCGACGCACGAGGTCGCCCTCGAGCGTGTCGCCGAACTCGACCGTGGGCTTGCGGGTGACGCCGTCGTAGCTGTCGGCGCGGTACGTCGTGATCTCGACCTGCTCGCCGGCGATCTTGGCGCCGATCGTGCCGAAGGCGCGGCCGATGTCCCACTGCGCGGTGCTGATGGGCTTCACGATCCGCAGGATCTCGTCGGGGAGCGCGTCGGTGGTGAAGTCGAGATCGTTCGTCGTGCGCCCGAGCAGCGCATCGCGCACCGGACCCCCGACGATCGCCAGATCGTGTCCGGCGGCCTCGAAGGCTCGGGCGAGCGTGGCGACGACGGGAGACTCGGCGAGCTCACCGAGACGCACGACACCCTCGGCCATGTTCAGCATGCGTCGAGCCTACCGAGCCGCCTGCCCCCACCCGGGGTGCCGTGGGTCCTCACACGGTCGGGTCTTGGGGGCACATGACCGTGCGGGAGGCGAGGGGGCGAGGGCAGGCGGGGTTCTTGGAAGGCAGCTCGGTCGGATACCTCAGTCGTCGTCCTTTATCGTGATGACACCGGTGCCGTCGGCGATCGTGGCGCCGGAGCTCACACCGCTGAGCCCGATGAGGATCGTCTCGTCCGCCTCGTCGGTGCGGTCACCGTACACGACGACCGAGTACGTCGCGGTGGTCTGGCCGGCGGCGAAGGTGATGGTCATCGTGGTGGCCTTGTAGTCCGAGCCCGCCGTCGCGGTGCCCCCGGAGACGGCGACCGTGACCGTGATCGGCGTGGTCGAGGCTTCAGAGAGCGTGATCGTCACGGTGATCGTGCTCGACTGGTTCCGGCCCTCGACGATCGACGCATCCGACACGCTCAGCGTCGGAAGCACGGGCGCGGGCGCCGGCACGACCGGCAGCGGCGCCGGCTCGGGCACCGCCCCGGGAATCGGCGCCGGCGAACCCGGGTTGCCGTGCTGGTCGATGTCGGACCCGTAGTTGTTGTAGGTGTCGAACCGGGTCATCTGGCTGCTGATCAGCGCATTGCTGCCGCTGGCGAGCGCCGCGTTGGTGAGGGCGATCACCTCGCCCGCCGTGAGCGGGTAGGCGACGTAGGGGTGCGCAGCCGAGAGGAGCGCGGCCACCGCTGCGCGCAGGAGTGCGTCGATCCCGCCGCCGCCGGTGCCGAGCGCCTCGAGGAGCGTCCGCGTGGAGTAGGCACCGGTCGCGGCGGAGAAGACGCTGCCGACCGTCTGGGTGGGGCTGTAGACGAGCGAGCCGTCGGGGTTGCGCGGCCACGCGACGGCGCCCCAGCTGTCGGCGTTGTTCTTCCAGAAGCCGGGGGTGTTGCCCTCGCCGCGGCCCGAGAACACCCGGTAGGCCGCGGAGTCGGTCGCGGTGACGACAAGGCCGGAGAGGGCGTCGGTGCCGGTGACGGTCGCGGTGTTGCGGTGCGCCACGGTGCCGACGACGTGGACGATCGCGCCGACGGAGGTGAACAGCCACGTCTCGTCGAGGTCGAGCAGGCCGTTGTCGTTCGCATCGCCCGACACGTACTTGGGCGTGAAGTCGTCGGCGGTGCTCGCGGTGCCGTTGTCGTCGCGCAGCACGACGCCGAGCGCCACGTTGCCGGTGTTGGTGACGAGGTAGGTCCACACCGGGCGCATGCCGGCGAGCAGCTCGCTGCCCGCGCCGTCGGCGTCTTCGATCGCGGTCGGCGCCCACGGGTTCACGGCGTTGATCGCCTTCTCGACCCGGATGCCGGGCACGGCGGCGAAGATGTGTGCCGCGTCGTCGTCGCTGTACTCGGTGTCGTAGATGTCGTGTGCGGTCGCCCGGACCACGTTGCGGTAGGCGCCCGCGACGGCGATCGTCGTGTAGCCGTACAGCCACACTTCACCCGCCTCGAGGACGCCGTCGCCGTCGTCACCCGACAGCAGCGTCAGGATGACGTCGTCGGCGGTCGATGGGGTGCCGCGGTCGTCGACGAGCACGACGCCGGAGAGCGCGATCGAACCCGGGATGAGGCGCGCTTCGAACGTCCAGGTGACGGTCGAGCCGACGCCCACCTGCACGGCGGTCGCCGCGGTGTCGGCATCCTGTCCGTTGGCCCGCTTGATGACCGTGAGCCCCGACGGCGGCACGACCACGCCGACGTGGTGGGCGACGTCGGTGTCGCGGCCGGTGATCTCGGTGCCCGGGACGGTGCCGACGACGGTCGCGGTGTTGACGTACTGACCCTCGGTCACGATGCCGAAGGCGCGGAAGAGCCACGTCTCGCCTGGGTCGAGCAGGCCGTCGCCGTCGGTGTCGCCCGAGACGTACACCGGCGCGAAGTCGTCGGCCGGGTTCGTCGGCGTGCCGTTGTCGTCGCGGAGCACGATCACGAGCGCGACGTTGCCGGTGTTGGTGACGACGTACGTCCAGGTGACGGTGGTGCCGACGGGGCGGGCGACGCCGGGCGCCGTCTCGGCATCCTGCCCGTTGACGTACTTGACCACCTGCGGAGCCGCGACCGCACCGAAGTGGAACGCCATGTCTTGCGCGGTGACGAGCTCGCCGCCGAGATCGCGCGCGGTGACCACGGCGCTGTTGCCGAAGAGGCCCGCCGTGGCGAAGAAGGCGAGGACGCCGGCCGACGTGAACAGCCACGTCTCACCCGGGTCGAGCTGGCCGTCGCCGTCGGTGTCGCCCGAGACGTACACCGGAGCGAAGTCGTCGGTGGGGTCGAGCGGCGTGCCGTTGTCGTCGGTGACCGCGACATCGCGCAGGCTCTGACCGGTGAGGTTCGTGACGAGGTAGGTCCAGACGACCGCGGTGCCAGGTGCGAGGCGCTTCGCGCCTGCCGCGGTGTCGGCGTCGTCGGCTGCTGTCGGGTTGGTGGCGGATGCCGCATTCACGGCCTTCTGGATGCGGATCGCGCCCACCGGCACACCGAGGTAGTTCGCGGCGTCGGTGGCCACGAGCGCGACGCCGCCGCCGGTGCCGCGAGCGGTGCCGACGTTCGTGTACTGCCCGAGCACGACGGTGCGGACGGCCCGGAACAGCCACACCTCGTCGGGGTCGAGAACCCCGTCGCCGTCGGTGTCGCCCGAGACGTACACCGGCGTGAAGTCGTCGCTCGGATCGAGCGGGGTGCCGTTGTCGTCGAGCAGCACGAGGCCGGCGACCCCGCCGCCGAGCGCGGAGACGAGGTAGGTGAAGACGACCTGCTGGCCGACGGTGAGGTGCGGCCCGGTCGCGCCGTCCGCGTCTTCGGCGGCGGTGGGGTGCCGCGGGTCGGCGGCGTTCACGGCCTTGTCGATGAAGAGTTCGACGACGCCCTCGACCACGCCGTTGTAGACGGCGGGGTCGCTGTCGCGTGCAGACTGACCGTTGGTGCCGACGCCCTCGACCGTGACGACGTTCATGTAGCGGCCGCCGCGGACGATCCCCTCGGCGCGGAAGAGCCACGTCTCGCCCGGGTCGACGAAGCCGTCGCCGTCGGTGTCGCCCGAGAGATAGATGGGCACGAAGTCGTCGCTCGGATCGGCAGGGGTGCCGGCGTCGTCGAGGATGCGGGCGAGCTGGATCGAGACGGTGCCGGGGTTGGTGACCTGGTAGGTCCACACCACCGTGGTGCCGGCGGCGAGCGTCGGGCCGGTCTCGTTCGCGTCGTCGCCGTTGACGTACTTCACCACGCGCAGGAGCGTCTGCGGGTCGCAAGGGCAGTGCAGGTTCTGACCGCCCACGTCGTCGCGTCCGCCGCCGGGGATGTTGCCGGGCTGGGGGTCACGCGGTCCGCCGTGCTGGTCGCCCCACGCCGCGTCTCCGGGCTCGACGAGCGCCTCCTCGTCGAACGGCTCGCCGGGCGGGACACCCGGGCCCTCATCCGAGCCGCCGGCGACCGACAGGGCGCGGATGAAGTCGCGGGCGTGCGGGCTGAAGGTGCGGTTCACGGTCGGGGAGCCGAACGGGCTGAAGGGCACGATGAAGCTGTTGTACTCGCCCGACCAGTCGAACATGCGGTCCTGCGCGGTGTTGGCGATGAGCACGTCGCGGCCGGCGCCGCCGTAGGCGAAGTCGCCGTCGCGGAAGCGCGGGTCGTCGTTCTCGGGGTCGGTGTTCGCGCCGCCGGCGGTCTCGAGGTTGTCGTCGAGCTGCAGCAGGTCATCGCCCCAGCCGCCGAACAGCCAGTCGCAGTTCGTGCCGCCGACGAGCCAGTCGTGCCACAGGTCGCCGTACATGCGGTCGCGGCCGTCGTCGCTCTTGATCTTGACGCCGTCGATGTCGATGACGGCGCCGGTCGCCTCGTCGAGCACGTACGCGTCGAAGTTGAGGAGGAACCCGGGGATGATCGAGCGCGGGTCATCGGCGTCGTAGTCGGCGAACTTCGTCGTCGTCGGGTTGTAGTGCAGCGGGTTCGTGTCGACGACGCCGAGCTCGGTCGCCAGCCGCGTGAGCGCTCCGAGCCGCAGGTCGCGGTTGTAGTACTCCTGCATCGCCTCGGCGCCGCTCATCGCGTCGCTGCCCTCGCCGCCGTGCAGGAAGTCGTCGCCGAGCCCGCCGTAGATGACATCGTTGTTGATGAGGCCTTCGATCCACGTCGCGAGGTCGGCGCGCTTGTGCAGCTCGCCCAGGATGTAGACCTCGGCGCCGGTGAAGGGTCCGGGGATCGAGACGAACTCCGCCCAGTTCACGGTCGTGACGTGGTTCAGCGTCTCGGTGCGGCCGTTGCGGCTCGTCTGGAGCTTGCCGTCGTCACCCAGCACACCGTCGATGCCGGTGCCGGCGTAGATGCGGTCGTTGCCCCAGCCGCCGTAGATGTCGTCGTCCTGCGCCTCGCCGAAGAGCACGTCGTCGCCGAGCTGGCCGTGGATCGTGTCGTCGCCGCTCTCACCGTGGACGATGTCGGCAGCGCCGATGCCGGTGCCCGACCCCTGCGTGTAATCGAGGAACGTGTAGGCGCGGGGGATGAGACGGATGCCGCCGGCGTAGGTGTCGTACGTGAAGATGAGGAACACGGTGCCGGGAGTGAACGGATCTGCGTCGGCGGCCGCGGCGACCAGCCGCACGAGGCGGTGGATGTTGCCGTTGTCGCCGAGGATCACATCGCTGTCGCGCGCGTGCCCGGTCTCTTCGAGGTCGCCGTGGTTGTTGCGCACGAGACGCACGCCTGCGCCGCCGAAGATCGTGTCGGCCCCGTCGGGGCGCCGGTCGGCGGTGGTCAGGCTGAAGAGCTCCGAGCTGCCGCCGATGAGGTCGTCGCGGCCCAGGCCGCCGAAGATCACGTCGTTGCCGCCGTTGCCCTCGATGTAATCGTCACCGTCGCGGCCGCCGCCGGCGTAGTCCTCGATCGAGCGCCTGGTCGTCCGCACGTCGATCGTGATGGCGCCCGAGTCGTCGATAGCCGAACCGTCGCCCTGGATCCAGTCGTCGCCGAGCTGGCCGAAGATGAGGTCGTCCTCCGCGCCGCCGGCGATGACGTCGGCGCCCCACAGACCCGCGCCCGTCGTGGCCGCGTGGTCGAACAGCACGACGCTGCGCTCCTTGACGCCCCGCGGGTCGTCGTACGACGCCGTCGGCGAGGTGCCGCACGGGCCGGTGGCCGCGATGTTCGCGCACCCGGTGTCCTGAGTGAAGATCGCGCCCGCGGTCAGGGTCTGGAATCGGCGGCTGGAGATGTCGCCGGTGCGCAGCAGGTTCGCGTTGTCGCCGGCGATCGCGTCGTTCTGTGCGCCACCGTCGAGGAAGTCGCCGGCGTCGCTGCCGCCTGCGACGTTGTGGCCGCCCATGATGTCGTCGTCGCCGGTGCCCCCGGTGACGCGGTCGGCGCCCTGCCCGGCGATGATGACGTCTTCGCCGGCGTTGCCGCGCACGAGGTCGCTCGCGCCGCCGTCGCCGATGAGCGTGTGGATCGACGTCCAGCGGAACGGGTGCGCCGCGAGCGGCATGTTCAGCGGCAGCAGCTCGAGGAAGATGCCGAACCGGCCCTGGTGGAGCACGGTCGACTCGACCTTGCCGTGGTCACCGAAGATCAGGTCGTTCGCGTCACCGCCCGAGATCGTGTCGCCGAGCGTCCCGCCGAAGATGATGTCGTTGGCGCCGTCACCGGTGATGACGTCGGCCGCGCCCTGGTTCGGGTCGGACGTGGTGATGAGGTCCCACGTGCCGTCGGCGACCTGTGCCGACGGCGCGATGGCCGAGCCGGTGACGTCGCGGATCAGGCCGTGGTCGCCGAGGACGATGTCGGCCTCGGCGCCGCCGGAGATCACATCGCTGCCGTTGCCGCCGAGGACGATGTCGCGGTCGGCGTCACCGAAGATCACGTCGTCACCGGCGGCGACGAGCGGGTCGGTCGTGGTGATCTCGCGGACGAGACCGGCCGCGGCGCCTGCGATCGGCGCGTCGATCTCGATGCGCCCGTGGTCGCCGAGGATGATGTCGGCGCCGCCGTTGCCGTTGATCAGGTCGTCGTCGTTGCCGCCCAGGATGATGTCGGCGCCTGCGTCGCCCGTGATGGTGTCGGCGCCGGCGAGGTTCGCGGGATCGGTCGTGAAGATGCGACGGATCGTGTTCAGCGCCGTGTAGTACTCGATGCGGCCGTGGTCGCCGAGGATCACGTCGGCGCCGTTGTCGCCCGAGATCAGGTCGTCGCCGTTGCCGCCGAGGATCACGTCGTCGCCGTCGTTGCCCGCGATGGTGTCGTCGCCCGCGGGCACTCCGGGGTCGGTCGTGAAGATGAGGCTGCGGTTGCCGCTCGGGGTGACATACTCGACGCGGCCGTGGTCGCCGAAGACGATGTCATCGCCCGCGTCGCCGGTGATCCGATCGGAACCGTTGCCGCCGAGGATCACGTCATCGCCGTCGTTGCCGGCGATCACATCGGCGCCCGACAGCGCAGACGGATCGGTGGTGAAGATCCGCTGGATCATGCCGACGGTGATGTCGTACTCGACGCGGCCGTGGTCGCCGAAGACGACGTCGGCGCCGGCATCCCCGGTGATCCGATCGTCACCGTCGCCGCCGAGGATCACGTCGCTTCCGTCGTTGCCCGCGATGATGTCGTTCCCCGCCGGCACGAGCGGGTCGGTGGTGTGGATGACCTGGCGGAAGCCGTCGGGGGTCGCGTACTCGATGCGGCCATGGTCGCCGAACACGATGTCGGCGCCGGTGTTCCCGGTGATGACGTCGTCGCCGTTGCCGCCGCCGATGCGGTCGTCGCCGACGTCGCCGGTGATGACGTCGGCCGCGCCGTTGGTCGGCTCGACGGTGAAGACGGTGAGTACGAGACGCGTGGTCTGCAGGCGGACGAAGACGGGTCCGCCGGTGAGGTTCGGCCGCCCGGCTGCGACCTGTTGGATCACGACGCCGTGGTCGCCGAAGATGATGTCGTCGCCGTCGGTGCCGGTTCCCACCGCGCTGCCGGCGCCCTCGCCGTGGAGTTCGTCGGAGCCGGCGACGAGGCCGTCGGCGTTGGGCGCCGTGCTCGCGTTCGTCGTCGGGATCGACAGGGTCCGCGTGATGACGTCGACGTTGATGCCCGAGTCGCCGTAGATCTGGTCTGCGCCGCGCTGGCCCTCGATCAGGTCGTCGCCCGAGCCGCCCGCGAGGTAGTCACCGGCCTGGCTGCCCCAGATGGTGTCGTCACCCGCTCCGCCGTAGGCGATGAACCCGACGGTGGGAAGCGCTCCGGCCGCGACCCCCGCGAACAGCGCGCGAGCGTCGATGACGTCGTTGCCGGAGTGGTCGAAGGGGCTCGCGAGCGGGAAGAGGAAGCGCTCGTCCTCGTCGGCGATGCCCGGGAACTGGTCGAACGGCTGGACGCCGAAGTCTCCGGCATCCTGCGCTGCCGGGTTGCCCGCGTACCAGGAGCCGTCCTGCGACGTGTCGCCGTAGACGACGAGGGGAGATGTGGGGCCTGCGCCGCCGGTGATGATGATGGTGTCGCCGCCGACCAAGCCGTTGGGCAGCAGCTGGTTGCCGCCGCCGTGCACGACCGTGATCGTCCCGTGCGCCGCCGGCGGGTTGGTCACCGTCGCCGGGTCGCCGTCGTCTTCGGGGGCTGCCTGCAGCGTTCCCGTGATCGTGAGGCGGTCGTTGCCCGTCCCGAGCAGCAGGTTGAGGACCTCGATGGTCGAGAGCGCGGCATCCGCCGTGATGCCGCGCACGGTGCCGTCGGCGTCGACCTCGAATTCGACCTGGCCGAACGAGATGCCGCCGGGCACGACCGCCGGCTCGCCGAACGCTGTGGCGCCGTCGACGGTGAAGCCGGCGGGGAGCCCGGTGCCGGTGAGGCTGGTCGAGGTGAGGGTGCGGACGTGGTCCTGCACGCTCGAGTCGTCGAAGATGTTGAGGACGTCGATGTTGCGGCCCTCGGGCAGCGACGCCGCGGTGCCGATGCCGAGCAGCGGGCCGTCGGTCTCGCCCGGAAGCTTGATCCCGTTCTGGAGCGACCGGTCGGCGCGCGTCGTGCCGCCCTCGACCGAGACCGGGCCGACGAGCTGTGAGAGCAGATGCGGCTGCACCGCGAAGGTCTTGACGCCCTGGCGCACGAGCGGCACATCGAAGAGGGTGTCGGCGACGAGCGACACGGTGACGGCGCTCGCCCAGTTCGACGACGTGAAGGTGACGGATGCCGCGACCCGCCGCACCGTCATCGTCGAGGTGCCCGCATACGCGGCGAGCGAGCTCTCCGCCGTGAGCTGCAGCACGTTGTCGAACGTGGCGTTGGTGCCGCGGATGACGGCGATCTTGAAGTAGGTGTTTCCGCCGTCCAGCGAGATGCGCTGGCCCTCGAGGAACCCGGCCGCGAGGAAGCTGACGCCGTCGAGGCTCGTGATGGTGCGCAGGGCCGCGTCGATCGCGACCAGGCCCGTGAACAGACCGGCGCCGGCGGTGCCGATCGCGCGCATCGCGACGCGGCCGCCGAGGACGGCGTCGACGAGGCCGTCGGTGAGGATCGCGACGTGCACATCGGCCGTCGGGCGCGTGGTGAGGCGGATCGTGTAGTCGTCGCCGGTGCCGCCGCGGATGACGGTGGTGCTGCCGCCGGACTGCGTGACGATGATGCCGGCGGAGTCGTCGTCGCGCACGTCGACGTAGACGGTGCGAGCGGCGAAGGCGTAGCCGCCGGGCGCCGAGATCAGACGCGCGATGAGGCGGACGAACGCCGGGTCCTGACGCGTGCCGTCGTCGATGACCGTGATCGTGATCCGCACCGGGGTGGTGTCGCCCGCGGCGAAGGTGATCGTGCGGGTGGCGGCGTTGAAGCGGCCGTCGGCGCTCGAGAGCACGATGCGGCCGTCCGGGACGTCGAGACGGATGACGACGGTGCCGGTGGCGGGGGCGGCGAGCCCGACGAGCACGTCGTCGGTCATGCCGCTCGTGCCCTCGAGCACCACCGTCGAGCGGTCTTCGTCGCTCGTGCCGGGAGCGACCTCGATCACCGTGACGCCCGGGGTGTCGTTGTCGCGCACGAGCGCCTCGACGTTGCGGACCGCGGCCGCATCGAATCCGGCGAGCCGGTCGGCGGCGCTCTGCGCGATCGTCGTGTGGTTGATGGTGACGACGCGATCGCCCTCGGGGCGCAGGTCGTCGACGGCGTAGACGTGGACGGTCTGCGGGATCGACCAGTTCGATGCGTCGAAGACGAGCACCAGCGCACGCTGCGCGGGATCGATGACTCCGCCCATCTCGACGAGGTGGCGGCGGAAGTCGGCGAACGCGTCGTCACACGCGACCGCGGCGCCGGCGCACAGCCACACCGAGTCGCCGGGGGTGAGCCCGACCCGCTCGGCGACGCCCGGAGTCGATGCCGACACCGTGACGTAGACGGTGCCCACGGGCGCCCGCGAGAGGCGCACTGTGTACGAGTCGAAGGCACGGGCTCCGCCACCCTCGGCGACGGACGTGCTGCCGCCGGACTCCGAGATCACGACGATGCCCTCGTTGATGCCGGCGACGTTGAGGTCGATGCCGGGCGCGATGATCCCGTCGTAGCGGATGTCGCCCGAGGTGACGAGGTGATCGACGGCGCCCGTCGCGCCCTCGATGTCGCGCACGACGATGTCGGTCGAGATGTCGCCGGCGATGTTGATGGTGTCGCTGCCGTGACCGCCGATCACGCGGTACGAGACGCCGCCGGCGGTCGACTGCACGAAGAACTGGTCGGCGCCTTCGAGGCCGTCGACCTCGACCGACTCGACCGTCGTGTAGCGCACCGAGGTGCCGGCGCCGTAGATCGCGGTCTTCGTGATGACGATGTCGTCGGGGAACTCGGTGCCCAGGATCACGAGCTTGTCGTAGCCGGCGCCGCCGTCGACCGACACCGGCGCGTTCATCGTGTACTGCACCTCGTCGTCGCCGCCGCCGGTGCGGATGTCGAGGGGACGGTCGGTCGAGGCTCCGATGGCCGGGATCGCCGTGCCCGCCGCGTCGCGCAGGATCGTGCCGGCGGCGTCGATGCGCGCCAGGGCGAAGGCGCGGACGACGAACAGGTCGTTGCCATCCTCGCCCTCGAGGCGCAGCTCGGCCTGGTTCGAGTAGACGGTGAACTGGTCGTTGCCGGTGCCGCCGAGGGCGACCAGCGGAGCGCTGATGCCGGGGCTGAGGTAGCCGCGCGTCGTCGCGATGAGACGCGGGAACACGTCGGCGGGGGTGAGGCCGGCTGCGGCGTTGCGCTTCGTGCCGAAGAGCTGCCCGATCTGGAAGACGTCGTTGCCTGCCCCCGCGTCGAGCGTGATCGTCGTGCTCGTGTCGTCGACGGCGAAGGTGTCGGCGCCGTCGCCGGATTCGACCGTGAGGCGGCCGTTGAGCGCCGAGTCGTAGTTGACGCGCTCGACGCCGGTGCCGACGGCGGGCGTCGCCCGGAGCCCGGCCACCGTGCCGTGGACGAGGGCGACGAATGCGGGGCGGTCGGCCGTCTCACCCGGGATCGACGTGACCTTGCGCAGCAGGAACACGTCGGCACCCGATGTTCCGACGATCGTTGCGAGGTCGGCGCCGTCGTTCGGGGCACCGGTGTCGAGGATGTTGATCGTGTACGTGCGAGCGGCATCCGTCGTCATCTCGACACGGTAGTGATCGGTGCCCTGCTGGCCGTCGAGGGTGAGGGTGTGGGCGGCCGCGCTGTCGGGGGTGCGCAGCGCGATGACGCGGAAGACGTCTTCGCCGTCGCCGCACGCCGTCTGGAACACGGTTCCGAGGCACCGCGTCCGGTCGGTCGCCGAGAGGTTCTGGCTGCCCGAGACCCGCACGGCGGTGCCGAGGAGCGTCGAGAGGAAGTCGAACCGGTCGACGTCGATGTGGCCGAACACGAGAGCGCGGTCGGTGCGGTCGGACGACCCGTCGAGGTCGAAGACGCCGCCGAGGCGACCGGCGAAGGTCATCGTGGTGCCGAAGCCGGCGGAAGCCGTTGCGGGGCTCGTGTGCGTGTCGGCGTTGCTTGCGACCGGAGTGCCGAGGGGATCCGGATCGGTCGCGGTGGGGGCGGCGGTGCCGCGGTTCACGTCGCCGTGGATGTAGATCATGCGCCCGGCGACGATGTCGGAGAGGGCGGGGGCGAGGAGGTCGTCGCCGATCCAGAGCGAGATGTCGAGCTTGGCCCAGATGCCGGTGCGCGTCGTGGTCGCGGTGTCGGCGGCACCCGGAGTGGTGGCGCGGGGCTGCGACTGGCTGATGAGGCTGTCGCCGTCGACGAGCAGGATGAGGTCCTGCGTGCCGGTTGACGGAGGCCCGCGCACGCCGTTGGTGTCGGGGATCGTGAGGCGCACGTGCCCGTCGCGCGAGCGCGCCGTGAGAAGTCGCAGATCGCCCTCGGTCTCGGTGAGGTACACGCCCTGGTCTGTGGCGACATAGAGGCGACCGGATGCCGAGCGCACGATGCCCGTGTTCACCTCGAGGTCGTCGAGGAACGAGCCCACGCCGCCGCCGGTCGCGCCGAGGTCGATGCGGTCGGCGACCACGTCGGCGGCGGCATCCGCATCGCCGTCGATGATCGAGCCCGCACCGGTGACGAGCGAGACGTCGGTGACCTTCGTCAGGTCGTCCTGCGCCGAGGTGACGAGTCCGACGCGCATGTCACCCAGCGTCTCGAACAGGTAGACGCCGAGGGCGGCGGTCGCGTTCAGGATGCCGCGCACCGGCGTGAGCGAGAGGCCGAAGGTGTCGAGCAGGTTGATCTCGAGGAAGTCGGTCTGGGTGCCGATCGAACCGGTCTTGGCGATGAGGGTGATGTTCACGCCTTCGACGTCGCGCGGGTCGGCCGGGTTGGCCGCGGCGTCTGCCGGGTCGGCGTCGAGGATGCTGCGGGCCGCCGTCAGCGTCACGTCGGCGGTGCGCGAGCGGATGAGGCCGATGCGGAGGTCGCCCGAGACTTCTTCGAGCGTGATCTCGCCGTCGATGTCGACGTCGACGAAACCGGTGCCGGCGTTCGCCAGGTCGATGAAGCCCTCGAGCGTGATGACGGGCGCCGTCTCGCGATCGACCGCCGTCGGTCCGTACGCCAGCGCCTCGGTGTCGCGGATGCGGATGTCGTCGCCGGCGATGAGCCCCGGGCGACCGGCGGGAAGCGGTGCCGACTCGAAGATCACGAACTCGCCGAGGAGCGTGTCTGCCTGGAACCCGGTGAGGCCGCCGCTGCTCACGGTGACGTCGGTGCGGGCGAGCGGGAGGTTCCGCTGCTCCAGGCGGTAGGCGCTCGAGACCTCGGTCGAGGTCGTGCCGACGTAGACGGCGGGGTCGAGCAGGGCCGAGACCCCGGATCGGGCCGGGTCGTACGCCGGATCGGTGCCGCGGAAGTGGAACCGGTGCACGCGGGGGTTGATCCACGCGCTGAGCTCCGACGGCACCTGCACGCGCACGTCCGCGGTCTGCGCGGTCGCCGACTGACGCAGTGCCGTGCGCAGCTCGAGGTCGATGTCGCGGCCCGCGACGATGCGGTCGAGGTGGATCGTCAGCGGGTCGGAGCCGGTGAGCGCCCGGTCGAGACCGCGGAGGCTGAGGTACGCGTCGACGCCGGCGACGGCGACCAGCCGCGGGTCGCGCACGCCGCTCGCGGTGGGGGCGTCGAGCCGCGGCCGCACCGTGAAGCGGACGAGGTCGACGGCGATCCGGCGCGCGGCGCTGCCGATCGAACCCTGGGTCGCTTCGATGTCGAGCAGGTTCGTGACGATGAGCGTGCTCGCGGTCGACGCGATGATGTCGCCGAACAGGTTCACGATGCGGGTGAGGCCGACCGGGTTGTTGATGAGGTTCGACAGCAGCACGTCGCCGTCGCCGCGCTTCTCGATGTCGACGTAGCTCGGAGCGGCGGCGTGACGCACGTCGAACTCGAGCGTCGTGTGAGCGCGCAGGTTCCCGCCGCGCGACCGGAGCACGACCAGCGGCGTGGTCCCGAGGGAGTTGACGACGTCGATGCGCGAGATCGTGACGTCGAGGCCCGAGTAGTCGATGATGACGACCGAGTCGAGGGTGTCGCGGAACTCGAACGTCGGCCAGTCCGCGTTCGGGTTGCCGTCGGTGCTTCCCGCGTAGTCCTCGTTGTCGATCTCGTCATCGGCGACGAACAGCACGTTCGCGTAGCCCGAGTTCAGGATCGGGTCGATGACGTACGAGCCGTTGCCGTCGGGGTCGACGTGCGTCGGGTTGGGGCCGCCCGCGACCGGCGCGACGCCGTTGACCAGGATCGCGTTCGCCTCGACGACGTAGCCGTTCGCGTCGACGACCAGCAGCGGGGCTCCGTCGAGCCCGCCGAGGATGATGACGTCGGCATCCCAGTCGATGTCTCCGTTGCGGACCTGGGTGGTGTTGTCGTCGTTGCGGTAGCGGTCGCTGTCGAGTGGCGGGTTGTTGTTCACCGTGATCGAGATGTTCTGAGCCTGCACGTGCAGCGCGACGCTGCCCGGGCTCGGGAGTGTGGCGAGACCGGATGCCGCGGGCGGGGTCGCGGCGCGGGCTCCGGCGATGACGAGAACGTTCCGATCGGTGTCGACCTCGTTGTCGAACGAGTCGGTGCCGCCGGCATCGGCGTCCTGCGGGGGGATGAGGGCGACGGCGAGGCGCTGTGCGTCGCGGACGATCGAGACGCCCGAGGTCGTGGCCTGCATGTCGATGCCGCGGTTGCCGCGGATCGTCGTGCGAACGGCGCCGCTGCCGTCGATCTCGACCAGCACGTCGGAGTTGATGTTGACGTCGGCGTTCGCGTAGGCGGTCGCGACACCGAGCAGGATCGGGTTCACGCCGAGGGCCTTCGCCGTCGCCCGGGCGGTGATGCGGGTGACGGCCGCGTGCAGGTCGACGGTCTGTCCGGTGATCGTCGCGCCCTGGCCGACGTAGACCCATGTCTTCGACGGGTCGGCGCCGGTGCCGATCGTGACGCCGCGGTCGCCGTTCGTGTTGTCGGAGTCGGCGCCCGCGCCGATGCCCCACGATTCGGTGTCGGAGAACGTCGAGCCGTTGGTGGCCGAACTGCTCAGCACCCGCACGTGGCGGCCGGCGACGACGACGGCACCGGAGCCGATGCTCGCGGTGGTGTCGTTGTCGATGCGCGCGGTCGTCTCGGCGATCTTGCCCGAGATCACGCCGCCGCCCTTCGACACCGCCGTGGCGCCGATGCGGTGGTCGCTCGTGGCGCTGACCGTGACGTCGAGGTCGGCCCGCACGTCGCTGCCCGTCGCGATCGAGGCGATCGTCGTGGCGGTGTCGAAGACGACGTCGGCGTGCGCCTCTCCCACCGACACACCGCCGCCGCCGGCGGTGTTGGCGTAAGCGGTGGCACGCGATGCGCCGGTCGCGGTGACCGTGACCGAGCCGCCGACCTTCGTGATGCCTGCGGCGAGGACGGCGCTGACCTCGGGCGAGCCGGTGACCCGTGCCGACGGGACGCTGACGTCGACGCCGCCGCCCGAGCCGCCGTTGGCGGTGGCGCCCGACTGGCCGTCGCCGCTCGGCGGTGCGATCGTGGCGAGCGATTCGCCGCCTTGACCGGCGATGGTGTGGCTGCCGGCGGGAAGCGCACCGGCGATAGCGGCATACAGCGCCTGCGTCCCGGTGCCGACCTTGAGGTCGACCTCGCGGATGCCGAAGAGGTGCAAGCCGGGACGGTACTGGGTGTCGAGGGTGATCGCGGTGCCGCCGGGAGTCGCGGCGAGCTGGAACGAGCCCGGAACGAGCGATCCGCCGGTGATCGTGTAGTAGGTCTGGCCGTCGCGGAGGCCGCCGATGCTGCGCTGGATCGAGTGACGCAGCGACTCGGATCCGGCGGGGATCCCGATCGAGAGCGCCGTCTGCGCGATGTCGTCGTCGGGGCATCCGACCGCGAGGCAGCGCGAAGCGGCGAGCTGGATGACACCGTTCGCTCCGCGGATGACGTAGTAGACGGTGTTGTGCACGAGCCCCGTGAGCGCGACGCCGTCGAGTGCGAGATACAGCACCGCGTCGCCCGTATTGAGGAGCGCCAGGACACCCGTGCCGACGAAGATGTTGTTCGCAGCTGTGACGTGCGTGATCGTGACGGTGTTGTCCGCGCCGGTCGTGCTCTGCGGCACCCACACCAGGCCGCCGGTCACCGGGTCGGTGACCTGCACCGGCGTGACGTCGACCGCACCCGAGATGAACGTCGCCGCGACCGGAGCGCGGTAGACGACCGCCGTGCCGGTCGGCTGAGCGCCGATGGTCGGGTTGGTGAGCACATTGCCGGTGATGGTCGGATTCAGCGTGGCATCGCTCGCGGCGACCGCGGCCGCGTAGGTCGTCGTCAGCATGATGCGGTACCCGTCGTCACCGATCACCCGCACATAGAACGACGAGGTGCCGCTCGTCGAGCATGTGGCGCTCGTGGTGCTCGCAAGGATCGACACCCCCGCGCGCGGGTCGTAGACGACGCAGTCGCCGCTTCGGAACCCGTGCGGGGTGCCGAAGGTGATGATCTCGGTGAGCGGGTCGACCTGCGCCGCGTCCAGCAGTGATCCGAGCCGGATGCGGCCGGCGGTGCCGGTGTCGAGCACCGTGTAGGTCGATCCGCTGTGCAGGCCCGTGATCGCGGTGCCGGTCGGGCGGTAGCTGACCACATCGCCCTCGGCGATGCCGGGGTACTCGAACGTGAGCGTGTCGGGGTCGATCTGGATCGCGGTGATGCGGTCGACGAGCGGCGTGCTCGCGTCGTCCGACAGCTCGGCTTCGACGCGCACCGACCCTGCGGCGTAGATGCGGGTGGGCGAGGCGGCACCGGCGGTGCCGATGTACGCCTCGACGTCTGGGCTGATCGTGGTGCGCGCCTCGGGGATGCCGACCTGCACCGCGCCGCCGCCGTAGGCGTTGGCGGTGGTGTCGGCCTCGGCGCGGGCGGTGGCGGAGACCGTGACTCCGCCGAGGATCGGCACCGGGGCCGAGGCGACGGCGAGATCGCCGATCGTCACGCCGTCGCCGATCGCGGCGGTGATGTCGGGGCTCGAGTTCGCGAGCGCCTGCGACCCGCCGATCGAGATCGCGCCGCCCGATCCGACGACGACCCGTGCCCCGGCGTTGGCGGCGATCACGCGGGCTGTGACGTCGACGCCGCCCGCACGCACGATCGTGGTGCGGCCGAGGATCGCGGCGCGGGTCCAGCCGGTGAGCGTCGCGTCGGCGATGAGCCACGCGACGGCGCCGAGGCCGCCGGCGCCGCCTTCGGTCCGGGCACTCGAAGACTGGGTGGCGGTGGCCAGCAGCGAGATGGAGCCGGTCGTGGCGAGCGTGGTGATCGCGCCCGAGGTCGAGCCGATGCGGGCGTCGGAGTCGACGTCGACGTCGGTGTCGACGCGCGCGCCCGAGCCGCCGATCGCGCCGATCGCGACGACGACGATCGACGCCTCGGCGATGGCCGTGTTGACGGCCTCGACCGCGATCGATCCGGCGCGCACCGTGACGGCGTCGGCGATGAAGGCTCGGGCGATGCCGTAGAGCGCGACCGCGAGACCCACGCCTCCGACCGCGACGACTCCGACCGCAGCCGTCGCGCCCGAGACCCGCACGGTCGGGGTGAAGCGGGATGCCACCCGGACGGCGCCCGATGCGTAGATGAGGGTTCCGCGCCGCACCTCTGCCGAAGCGACCGCAGCGCCCGAGACACCCACGGTGATCGCGAGGACACCCGCCGAGACGCCGAGCGGGCCGCCCGCGAGCGCGAGGATCGTGATGCGCGATGAGCCGAACGACGAAACGGTCGAGGTGACCTTGGCCTCGATGGTCACCGTGCCGACCGTGGCGGTCGGAGAGTCGACGCCGATGCGCGAGAAGGTGCCGGTCGCGGCGAGCGCGGACCCGGTGGAGTTCACGACGACGACCGAGGCGCCGACGGCGGCGGCGATGATGCCCACCGCGGCGGCGACCGCGGCGACGTGGATGCCGACGATGCGCTCGGCGAGGATCTGGACGGTTCCCGCTGCCGCGATGACGGCGGCATCCGCGGTGCTCGTGGCGTCTTCGAGGTAGGCGCTGACCGCGCCGCGGTCGTTGACGACGACGACCGATGCGGCGACACCCACGATCGCGCCGAACCCGGCCGTGACGGCGAGGACGCTGAAGTCGGCGAACAGGCGTGCCCGGAGCGCGACCGTTCCGGTGGCACCGGCGCTCACCGTGGAACCTGAGCCGATGAAGGCGGTGACGTCGTCGTCGAAGGTGAGGACGGCGATGCCGGCGCCGATCCCCGCGCCGCCGATGCCGAGGCCGCCGCCGACCATCAGGACGATGAGGCGGCTGCGGGCGTCGATGAGCACGTCGCCGCCCGCGGTGATCGTGGCGTTGCGGCCGATGAAGGCCGCCGTGCCGCTGGGGACCTCCTGCGTGCCCACGAGCGGGCTCGCGCCGGGGGCGGCCGTCGCGGCGCCCACCGCGCCGCCCGGAGCCTGGGCGTCGAACGTGCTCTTGACGTCGGCGGCGGCATCGCGCATGTCGCCGGAGTTCTGGGTGGTGCCGGCCGCGTTGCCGTCGTCGTCGACGCCGGGGTTCACGAGCGACCCGAGCGCGGACGATGCGTCAGAACCGTTGATGAGGCCGTCGACCTTCGCGATCGTCGAGGTGTTCTCGCCGCTCGAGCCCTTGCCGGTCAGCGCGTCGGTGCTGCGTGTCGTGTTCGCGCCGCTCTGCGTCTTGTCGGCGTAGGCGTAGGTCGAGATGAGGTTGCCGCCGAGCGTCCACACCGACACCGCTGCGGCGAGTCCCACCGCGCCGCCGCCGGCGCTGATCACGAAGCTGCTGAGCTCGCGGTCGGCCAGGGCGCTGGCGGTGATGTGGCGCCGGGCGCGCACATCGATGCCGGCGATGAACGCGGTCGTGTCGTTGTGGACGATGCCGATGTCCACACCGCCGGCGAGACCGACGGCGCCGACGCCGATGGCGCCCGAGATCGCGAGGATCGTGACGTCGTTGATCGCGACGACCCGCACATCCTGGTTCGCCGAGGCCGTGCCCTGCGCGAGGGTGTTGATGCGGGCGCCGCCGTCGATGAACGCGCGGGTGTCGGAGTCGAGCACCTGCACGGTGACGGCTCCGGCGATTCCGGCGATGAGACCACCCGCACCGGCGATCGCCACCGAGAGGACGTCTTCGCTGCTGACGGCGACGACGATCACGCCGTGGACGTTGTCGACGGCATCCGTGATGCCGAAGACCCCACTGTCGCTCAGCGTGCCGTCGTACGTGTTGATGAGGTCGGACCGGCCACCGGCATCCACCGTCGCATTGCCGATCCAGGCCCGCGTGTCCTTCGTGATGACCGTGACCGAGGTGCCCGCTCCGACGCCGGCCTTCGCGAAGCCGATGCCGGCGGCGATCGAGAGGATGTCGAGGTCGGTCAGGTCGGAGGCGATGACGACGACGTTGCCGCCCGCGAAGGCGACCGCGCCCGACGCGATGCTCGCGTGCGTCGTGTTGTCGATCACGAGGACGCCGACGGCCCCGCCGATGCCGACCCCGCCGGAAACGGCGATCGCGATCGTGATGATCAGGATGTCTTCTGCGGCCTGCGCACGCACCTCGATGTCGCGCGCGGCCTCGACGCGGGCCGAGGTGCGGATCGACGCCGTCACCGTGTTGAGCACGACGGCGACCTCGACGGCGGGCGTGACCCCGACGACACCCGAGAAGGCGCCGCCGCCGGCGATGCCGAGAAGCTGGTAGTCGTTCGCCGCGATGACGAGCACGCTCTGGTTCGCACCCTCGCTGCCGGCGCTCGCGTTGATCTCTGCGAAATCGCCGATGCGGGCTGTGGTCGAGGCCGTGATCACGTGCACGATGGCCGAGATCTGCACGGCGACGGATGCCGAGGCCCCCGCGCCGATGCCGTACATGCCGATGTCGTCGCGGTTGAGCGCGGTGACCGCGACGCCGGTGAAGCCGGTGCGGGTGTCGGGCGTCACGACGCGGTAGCCCGTGAACTGCTCGTCGACGAGGGGGTCTTCGGCGTCGGGGTTCGACGGGTTGTAGCCCACGTCGCTGTTCGAGATCGACGGCGGCCGCACCTGCCCGGTCTCGCCACCGTAGTTCACGAACACGACGTCGAAGCCGCCGTCGACGTCGATTCCCGGGCGGAGGCCGCGGCCGTCGACGATCGCGCGGGCGCCGATCGCGGCATCCGTCCTCTTGGTGATCACCGGCACCACGACCGCGCCGCCGATGCCGGCGGCGATCGCGCCGACCGCGAGGTTGCCGGCGATGAAGTCGACCTCGGTGTCACTGGAGGCCGCGACCTGCACGCTGCCGAGCGCCAGGACGGTTGTCGGCGTCAGCGCGGCTGTCGCGGTGCCCCGGATCTTGGCGGTGGTGGAGATGTCGAGCACGTAGATGTCGACGGCGCCGGCGATGCCGACCTTGCCGCCGGCGGCGACCGCTCCAGAGACCGAGACGATCTTCTCTTGCGAGAAGGCCAGCACCCGGACGTCACGCTGCGCCTGCACCCACGCACCCGCGCCGATCCAGGCGTGGGTGTTCTTGGTGAGCACGCCGACCTCGACGCCGGCGCCGATGCCGGCCTTGCCGCCGATGGCGATCGAGCCGGCCACGCCGACGTGGTCGGTGCGGCTGGAGGCGATCACCACGACGCTCTGGTCGACGCTCTCGCCGGTCGTTCCCTGGTTGATCCGCGCACCGTCGCCGATCCAGGCGTGGACGGTGCGATCGATCACCGTGACGCTGCCCGAGCCGGCGACGCCGAACTTCGCTCCGCCCGCGAGACCGATGGCGATGGTGCGCACGGTCTGGAACGACGTGGCCGAGACGGCGAGGCCCTTGACGAGAAGGGTCTGCGCAACACCGGCGGAGTTCTTCGTTCCGGTGCGGGCGAGCACGCCGCTGCCGTTGCCGCGGGCGTCGACGACGGTTCCGTCGCCGATCCAGGCCTTCACCGAGCTGAGGTCGATCTGCAGGGGAACTGCGGCTCCGCCGGCGCTGCCGCCCGCCGCCGCACCACCGGCGACCGCGACCGCGGTGAGGTCGTCGGCCGCCTGGACGAGGATGCTGCCGTCGGCGTCGACCGAACGCGGCCCCGAGATGTAGGCGGTGATGGCGTGGGCGATGACGTTGATCGTGATCGCGCCGCCGAGGGCGAGCTGGCTCGCGCCCGCAGCGCCGATGGCGACGCTGATGATCCGCGCGGTGAACGGCGCGTTCGCCTCGGTGCTCGGGTCGCCCGGGATGGCGACGGTGACGATGTCTCCGATGCTCACCGAACCCGGCAGGGCCGAGGCCGGCGGCAGGTAGCCGGCCTTGACCTGGATGTCGCCGCCCGCCTGCACCCGCGCGTTGTGGATGTACGCGGTGATCTGGTCCTTGACCGTGCTGTCGCGGTCGATGACGTCGGGGTTGGCGGGGCTGAAGCCGCCTCCGATGAAGTTGTAGGCGATCGCGGCGCCGACCGCGGTCCCGGAGAGGGCCACCCCGACGCCGCCCGCGATGACGATCAGCGTGACCGACTCGGTGGCTGTGACCAGGACGTGCCGGCCGGCGCGGATGTCGGGGCTGTCGGCGATGTGGGCGTCGAGCGTGTTGGCGATCGAGTTCACCGTGAGCGATCCGCCGACGGCGACGTTGCCGCCCGAGAGGGCGGCGCCGAGCGCGATCGCGACGAGGGTCGCGCCCGAGGTGGCGGTGACGGAGATGTCGGAGGAGGCCCCCCGCGCGATGACGCTGGCGTCGTCGATAGAGGCGACGATGCGGTTCGAGATGAGGTTGTAGCTGATCGCGGCGCCGACCGCGATGCCCTTGGCGGCGACCGAGAAGCCGCCGGCGATCGAGACGATGAGCGACGAGTCGGTGGCCGAGACGCGGATGGGGCCGCCGGCGCTGATGACGGACGCGCCGACGTGCGAGTCGGCGACCGTGTCGCCGATCGTGGCCTCGACGCGCTTCTCGATGATGTTGATGAGGAGCGACCCGGCACCGCTCAGCGCGCTCTGGGGTCCGAGTGCGGCCGCGACGCCGAGCGCGACGCCGCCGATCTCGCCGTCGGAGACCGCGATGACCGTCAGCGCGCCGTCGATCGTGATGTCGACGTCGTCGAGACGCGCGAGCGTGTCGGTGTCGACCTCGTTGTAGCCGGCGGCGGCGCCGATCGAGTTCGAGGTCGAGAGACCCACGGCTCCGGCGATCGCGACGATGCCGGTGCGGTCGGTCGCGGAGACCGTCACGGCCACGACACCCGGGGTGCCGGCGAGCTCGGTGATCGTGGTGCTCCGGATCGCCGCTTCGGTGATCCCCTCGATGATGTTGACCCCGAGCATGAAGCCGAGGCCGAGGTTGCTCTGCGGGCCGAGGGCGAGTCCGATGCCGGCGCCGAACGCGAAGATGCGCGCCTCGGTCGTCGGGTTGACATTCGAGGCGGTGACCGAGACGGTCGTGCCGCCGATCGTGAGGCGCGATCCGGCGATGAGCGCGCGGGTGATCGTGGGGCGGGTCGGCGTTCCGAGCAGGTTGAGGCCGACCCCGAGACCGACTCCCGTCTTGCCGCCGAGCGCGATGCCGCCGCCGACGGCGATGATGCGCGAGTTGTCCGACGCGCTGACCACGACATTGCCGGCGATGCTGCCGATCATGCCGCGGATGATCGCCTCGGTCTCGTTGAGGATGACGTTCGCCGAGAACGACCCGGCCACCGCGAGGCTGTCGTTGCCCGGTGCGCCGGCGAGTCCCGCCGAGAGGGCGATGAGGTCCCCGCTGCGGGTCGCGGTGACGGTGACGTCGCCGGTCGCGGCGCCGGTCGGGTCGAGCACGATCGAGGTGGTCACGTCGGTGGCGACGATGAAGGCGCGGATCGTCGCCTCGATGTCGTTGAAGCTGAAGGCCCCGGCGATCGACTTGCCTCCCGGCTGCGCGCTGACGACGAAGCTCGCGCCGCCGGTGACGGCGAGCTGGAAGAAGTCGTCGAGGGCGGTGACGGTGACGCTGCCGGCGACGATGCGGCCGGCGTTCGCGATCGAGGCCTGCACGGTGTCGCGGACGATGTTGACGGATGCCGCGCCGGCGAGGCCGATGCCGGTGGGCGGCGTCTGCGCCGTGGTGCCCAGCAGCTGCAGCGCCTTGGCCGGGGTGCCGACAGGCGCTGTCGGTGCTCCCGGACGCGAAACCGCTCCGGCGACGCTGAACGCGTACAGGTCGCCATCGAGGCTGGCGAGGACGTCGATGACTCCCGTGACGTCGATGTTCACGGTGCTGCCGGCTGCCGCCGTGTTGGACGAGGTCGCGGTCAGGTCGCCGATGACCGCGCGGGTCGTCCGCTGCAGATCGTTGATCGCGACCGAGATGCCGACGCCCGTGCCCTCGCCGATGGTGACGGCGCCGACCCAGGTGACCTGGGTGGTGAGGTTGCCGGCGTACAGGCGGGCGTCGCGGCCGGTGACCTTGGCGGTGCCGCCCAGGTGCACGAGCGTGTCGCTGTCCTGGCCGATGTAGGCGACCGACCCGGCGAACGCGTAGGCGCCGCCGGTGGTGCCGGACTGCACGAGGTCGATGTGGAAGATCGCCTCTTCGGCCTTCATGTTGAAGCCGCCGTCGGCGCCGCTGAAGATCATCGCGCCGTTCTGGACGATCGCGTGCGTGGTGTTGTCCTGCACGAAGACGTAGAACGAGCCGCCGGCGCCGCCCTTCGAGCCCGCAGTACCCGCGGGGTTCAGCGAGATCCGGTCGGCGAACTTCGTGCCCTTCGAGTCGAGGTCGATGTCGGGCAGCGCGAAGATCCCGACCATGTTGATGAACTGCTGGTAGTTCGTCGCCTCGATCGAGACGACCTGCTCGGATCCCGCGGCATTGCCGTGGTCCGAGTTCCGCCACGCGAGCGTCTGGTTGATCTTCACGCCCGACTGCACGGTGGCGATCGCCCGGTTCGTGAGGACGAGCACGGTGACCGAGCCCGCGATGCCGACCTCGTCGGCCTGCGCGGTCGCCGAGGTCCACGTGTTGAAGAGCGAGTCCTTGAGGCCGAGCTGCGCGTTGACGTACTTGAGGATCGCGTCCCAGCCGTCGTTGCGGAGCGAGTCGACCAGCTCGCCCCACGACAGCGGGATGTACTGGTCGAACCGCGTGAGGAACGGGTATGACACGTCGGCGATGAGGCGGGTCGCGCGCAGTCCGTCGAGCGTCGCGCCGCTGGTGAGCGTCGCGGTCGCGGTGTTCTCGACGATGCCGATCGAGATCGCGACGCTGATCATCGTGCCGGCGCTGGCACCGTCGGGGCCGGACTGCGGCTCGGCGTTCGACTCGGCGTTGAGGTTGAGGGTCTGGGCGATCGTCGCCTTGACCTCGAGGTCCTCGTTGGACTGGATGACCGCTGCCGCCCCCACGATCGTGGTCACGTCGTGGTCGGCGAAGGTGAACGCGAGGGCGCCGGCGACCGCGATGCCGCCGTTGGACGCGACGCCGGCCTTGGCCTGGTGGTCGCGATAGGCACGCGTGAGCCGCGAGAGGAGCGAGTCGACGACGTTGGCCGCGAGCTTCTCCTTGACCTTCGCCCAGAGGTTCGGGTTCAGCTCCTCGTCCACGAGGCCGGCGCTCGCGGAGCTGGAATCCTTGGCGTTCAGCTGCGAGATGATGCCGACACCGGTCGCGAAGCCCGAGTCGAGAACGTGCTTCGCCTCGAACATGTAGCCGGTCGCGCCGACCGGGATCTCGCCGATGTCGATGAAGACGCCGCCGCGCGCCTCGTTCTCGCTCTCGGCGAGCCGGATGACCTGTGCGGTCGCGAAGCGCGTGTTTCCCTGGAGGTTCGTCTGATTGGTGCTCGCGATGACGTAGTACGTCTGGCCGTCGACGAGGCCGGCGATCGCGTGGGTGCCCTGGCGGTAGACGACCGCCTGGCCGAGTTCGAACGTGTTGAAGACCGTGCCCACGGGCCACCGGAGACGGACCGTGTTGGCGGCGCCGTCGACGTCGGTGCCGTTGAAGAGCCGCTCGTTGTTGCTCGTCTCGAGCACGGTGCCGGCCTGGTTGATCAGGTCGACGACGTTGCCGGCGTGGTAGTCGTACCCGAGGCCGGCGGTGATCGCGCGCTCTTCGGTGAAGGCGAGCTTGATCCACTGCGACTCGTCACGCCCGGGGTTGTCGGGGTCGTCGATGTCGAAGAGTTGGACCACGAAGTACTGGCGGCCGTCGACGAGCCCGCCGATACTCGTGCCACGCCGGTTCGTGTAGGTGATGACGTCTTCGGTGACGAGCGCGTGGGCTCCGACGAAGATCATGTTCTTCGCGTAGTCGACGTATCCGGGCTGAGTCGGGTCGGTCTCGGTCGGGTCGATCTCGATCTTGACGACCGAGCCCGAGCCCATGTTCGCGCGGACGGTGCCGAGCACCGTGTTGGTGATGTCGGCATCCGACAGCTCGATCGCCGTCGCGACGCCCGCGCTGCCGTCGGCGTAGATGCCCGATTCGGCCGACGCCGACGAGTCGGCGTTGCCCGTCGCGACGAGGTTCGCGGTCTTGCCCGCTTCGATGCGGGTGCGGAGGCCGACGCTGATCGTCGAGGTCACGACGGCGTTCGAGACGGCGAGCGAGAGCGCGATCTGCGTAGCCCCGGGGTTCGGAGTGCTCGAGAGCTCGCGGCTCGTCTCGGAAGAGATGGATGCCGTGGCCGTCGCCGTGGCCGTGATCACGACAGCCGCCGCGCCCGTGAGCACGGCATCGGTGCCGATCGTGACCCGCGCCGTCGCCGTCGCCCACACGAACCCGACGCTGACCATGCTGCCGCGGGCCGAGCCGCTCGCGTCGGCCGAAGCAGTCGCATAGATGCCCAGCGCATCGGCGCTGATGATCCGCACGCGGTTGCCGATCGTGATCGTGGCCGACGAGCTCTTCACGAGCACCTTCACCGGGAGGGCGATGATCGACTCGAGCAGGCTGATGAGCGGGTTGATGACGAAGTTCGCGACCTCCTTCATCTGGCCGAGGAACTCGGCCACGGTACGATCCTCGGCCTGCGCGATGATGTAGATGCCGGTCGCGCGGATCTCGGCATCCGCCTCGATCGTGATCGCGACGCTGCGGCTCGCGACCAGTCCCGGCCGGAGGTTCTCCCACGTCGAGGTCTCGATGTGGCGGGCACGCAGGACGATGTAGCCGTCGCCCGCGTCGATCGAGACACCCGCGCGCACCGTGATGTTCGCCGCGTAGATCTCCATCGTGCCCAGCGGTGCGATGTCGCCGGTGAAGAAGACCGAGTCGGCATCGGGGTCGTCGACGAAGATCGGGGTCGCGACACTGAGGCGGCGGTTGCCGTAGACGAAGATCGTCGCGCCGTCGTGCCAGCCCGACGAGAGGCTCGCGATCGTGATCGAGTCGGCGCCGGCGCGACCTTCGATGACGAGCGAGACGAGGGGGTTCAGGAAGATCTCGCCATCGACCAGGGTGCCGGTCACGACGTCGTACCAGGCGCGGCCGACGTAGCGGACCTGCATGCGGGTCGCGTCGACGGCCGAGACGACCATGACGTCGTCGGCCGAGGAGCCCTGGATGACGCGGGTCGAGTTGTTGCCGGCGAGAACGCTCTGGCGATCCAGACCCGTGTAGACGATGCTGCGGCCGTCGTAGTTCGCGGTGCCGCTGTGGTTCGCGGAGGGGACGTTGTACAGAACGGCGAGGGTGTCGCTGACGGCGAAGACGAGGGCGTCGGAGGTGCCGCTGCCTCCGGCGATGGAGCCGGAGAGGGTGCCGGTCGCGGTGACGGTGAACACGTCGGCAGACCCTGCGGCGCCGACGAGGGACTCGAACGACGAGAATCCGATGCCGGCGACGCTGCCCGCGTCATCCCCGTCGATGGTCCACCGAGTCGACTCGTCCGGAGGACCGCGCACCGTGTCGGCGCCCGCGCCGCCGGTGACGGTCTCGACGTTGACGAAGGCGGCGACGCCCGTCGCCGAGTGCATCCCCGGCGCGTAGACGAAGGTCAGCGCGTCGTCCGCCGAGAACGGGTTGGCGGCGCTCGCGGAGAGCACCTGCACCGAGAAGGCGCGGTAGCCCGGGTCGCCGGCGGCGCCGAGGCCGAGCAGCTTGAAGAGGATCCACTTCGCGTCGTCGTCGGTGGCGACGACGCGCACCTCGCCGAGGGGCGCGGGAGAGTCGTCGATGCGGTCGATCGCCGCGGCGATCACGCCGCCGGCGGCATTGCCGATGCCGACGCGGATCTGGGTCGCGCTCGACTGCGTCGCGGTGTTGAACCGCACCGTGCCGGCACCGGTGGTGGACGTCTGCGGCGTGGTCGCGAGTGAGAAGAGGGCGGCGAAGGTGAGCGCGCCGCCCGCGAGCGTGAGGGTCACGGGCGAGCCGAATCCCGCGAACGTGATCGTGTCGACGGCCGGCTCGTCCGCTTCGTCGTCATCGCCGCCGCCGTCGATCATGCCGGTCACCGAGCCGCCGGCGAGCATGCGGAACTCGTCGTCGCCGAGGCCGCCGATGAGGTTCTCGATCGCGGCGAAGGACTGCGTGCTGGTGAGCACGAGGTCATCGTCGGGGTCGACGGTGGAGAGCGTGCCGGTGCCCGCTCCGGTCAGTGTCCAGCGGTTGGCGAGGTCGCCGGCGACCAGCGCGTCGACGCCGCCGCCGCCGCTGATCACGCCGCTGAGCGTATGCACGCGCGGTGGATTGCTGGCAGTGACGACGGTGGTCACGGCGAAGGTGTCGGATGCCGACCCGCCGGTGATGTTCTCGACCGCCGAGAAGAGGGCGAAGGATGCTGCGCCCGTGTCGGCTCCGGTGATCGCCCAGTCGTTCTCGACGTTCGGTCCGACGAGGGTGTCGTCTCCGCCGCCGCCCTGGATGACGATGGTCACGTGCGCGGGGAGCGCCTCGACCCGGAAGGTGTCGTTGCCGGCGGCGCCGCGGACGGTGAGCTTTGTCGTCGTGGCGCCGATCGTGAAGGTGGTGAGCTCACCGGTGCCGGTGGTGAACTCGACCGTGATGTTGGTCGCACCGGTCGAGTGGATGCGGATCTGGTGGTTGTCGCTCGTGCCCGCGTCGACGAGGCACGCCACAGAGCACGAGAGGTTCACGGGCTCCAGGCCGTCGTACCGGGTGGTGCGGCCGTCGAGCACCACCGACCCCGACTGCGGGCCGCTCACCCGCGAGGTGACGCTGGCCGGGGACGAGTTGCGGGACGCGATGGTGTCGAAGCCGCCCGCACCGCCGTCGACGGCGCCGATCGTGCCGCTGCCGACCAGCTCGAAGAGATCCTTGTTGCCCTCGGCACCGCGCAGCGTCTCGATTCCGCGGAAGGTCACCGTCGCGCCCCCGGCGAGCATGCGCCCGGAGCCTGCGCCGTCGACGATCCAGCGCGCGTCGACCGTGGGGCCGGCGAGCACATCGGAGCCGCCGGCGCCGTCGAAGGACACCGACTTGCCCTTGAGTGCGGCGAGCGCGCTCGCGTCGATGACGAGGGTGTCAGCACCGGCACCGCCGATGACGATGACGGCGGTGATCGACGAGAGAGCACGGCGCTCGGTGCCGATCACCAGGTCGGTGCCGTCGATGCGCATGACCGCGGTGCCCGAGATCGTGACGGTCCATGGCGACGGGGCGATGACGACGGGCGCGACCGCAATCGGAGCCGCCGGCTCGGCGGTCGTCGTGGCCGCGGGCTCTGCCGCGACGGGCTCGGCCGGCGCTTCGGCTGCCGGTTCGGCCTCCGCTACGGGCTCGGCGGGAGCGGTGTCGACTGCGGGCTCCACCGGAGCGGTCGCGGGCTCAGCGGGGGCAGGCTCAGCGGGGGCGGGCTCAGCCGGCGCGGGCTCAGCCGGAGCAGGCTCCGCGGGTGCGGGCTCGGCAGGAGCGGGCTCCGCGGGCGCAGGCTCTTCGGCGACGGGCTGTTCCGCGGCCGGCTCTGAAGCGGGCTCGACGACGTCCATCGCGCGCAACGGCAGTTCGCGGCCCGCAGCAAGTGCGCGCAATACCTTCACGTGCGCGCCGTCGTCGAATCCGACGCCGAGGTGGCGCGTGCCCGGCGCGAGTCGCTCGTGCATCAGCGCGTCGTCACGATCGAGGTCGTCGCGACCGAGCAGATGGCCGATCTCGTGTGCGAGGACGGTTTGCAGGTCCATCAGGCCCGCGGCGACGCTCGACGCATCGGCGGTCGCCGTGGAGCCGGCGCCGTGCGTGAACTCGCGCGATGAGGCGGGGGTCGCGTCGACGAACCAGCCGTGGCCGGCGGCATCGGGGTCGACCGTGATCGTGGTGCCGCTCGTCACGGCGAGCCGGTCGCCGGAGACGTCGCCTACGCGCACCTCACCGGGCAGGTCGCGAAGGCCCCACAGGGCCAGCGCGCTCGGCAGCACACGATCGATGTCGGCGGCGTCCAGATCGGCGTGCGCGGCGTTCGCGGCGACGCTCGGAGCACGCAGAGCGTACTCGGCCGGAGCGGCCGCGGCAGCAGGAGAGACAGCCGGAGTGACGGCCATCGCGAGGGTGACGACCGCTGCTATCAGCGGCGTCCGGGCGCGGTCGACGAGCGAAGGCGGGCGTAGCCGCCGAGACGCTCGAGCACTCCCCACAAGCCCTCCAGAGGGTCGGGCACACCCGGCGAGGGGAATGCCCAGGGTGGACGGTCCGCACCACACCGCCCGGTTCGGATCGTCCCGTGGATCACCGGTCCGTGTCAATGGGGGTCGTCACATTGCTCCGCAGGGATCAGCCTGCCGATGCCGACGAACCGCTCACGCGAACCGGACGAACCCGCTGAAGACGAGCTCGCGCACCCGCGGCAGCAGATCGGCGCGCAGGGCCGCGGCATCCACGTCGAGCAGGTGTGCGATGGCATCGATCAGCACACCGACCGGCAGGTCGCCGTCGCAGGCGCCGACGAGGGCGGCGAGGCCGGGATCCACGGCGAGCGAGCGGGCGAATCCGCCGCCCTGACGCAGCTCGATCACCGTCGGATCCTCGGCTCCCGGCAGGTGATGGCGGGCTTCGGTGACGTCGGCGGCGACCGCGAGGACGGATGCCGCGAGCGCGGCATCGTCGAGGGCGGCGAGCCGGTCGTGCGCGGCGAGCGCGGCGGCCAGGTGGGCGCCGAGATCGTCCCCGCCGAGCGGCTGCGGGAGGGTCTCGTAGCGCGCGAGCGACGGCTGCCCGGCAACCGGACGCCGCAGCAGCACGTAGCCGAACCCGACCGCGGTCACCTGGCGAGCCGTGAAATCGTCGAGCCACGCATCGATGAGTCTCGCGAAGCGCTCGGTGCCCGGAAGAGTCCCGCCGTCGCGCACCCAGAGCTCGGCATACGAGAGCGGATCGAGGCTCTCACGCTCGACCACCCACGCGTCCAGGGGCACCGGCGACGCCTCAACCCACGCGCGCGCACGGTCGAGGCCGGAGTCCCCGGCGCGGGTCTCCCAGTTGCCCAGCAGCTGTGCGACTCCACCCGGCGCGAGGTGCACGCCGACGCCCTCGACGAACGCCCGGACGAGGTCGTCCCCGACGAGTCCGCCGTCGCGGTACTCGTACGCGGGCACGCCGTCGGAGCGCGGTGTGATGACGAACGGCGGATTCGACACGATGCGGTCGAACTGCTCGCCGGCGACCGGTTCGAACAGGCTGCCGAGCCGAGTCTCGATGGCGTCGATGCCGTTGAGCTCCGCGTTCAGGCGCGTGAAGTGCAGTGCGCGCTCCGAGATGTCGGTCGCGACGACATGGTCGACCGAGCGCCGGGCACGCAGTGCCTGGATGCCGCATCCGCTGCCGATGTCGAGCCCCCGACCGGCGGGTGTCGGCAGCTGCAGCGCCGCGAGCGTCAGGGACGCGCCGCCGACCCCGAGCACGTGATCCTCGGGCAGCGCGCCACCGAGCGCCGCCTCGTCGAGATCGCTCGCGAGCCACCAGGCGATCTCCCGATCCGGTGTCTCATCGTCGCCTCCGAACGAGATCGCCTGCGGTCGGACGAGCGCCGTCGGCCGCACCGTGTCGCCGTCGATCACGCCGATCCCGAGCCGCGCGATGCCGGCGGCGCCGGTGCGGGGGAGCGCTCGATCGACGTATGCCGTCGGCTGCGGCATCCCGAGCATGAGAAGGCGCCCGAGAACCGCCACCGCGTCGTCGCGATCACCGATGGCTCGCTCGGCGGGCGAGCGGAGCCCGCGCGCGATCGCGTCGTCGGCGGTCTCGCCCCAGGCGTCGCGCAGCGCATCCGACGTGTAACCCGCTTCGCGGAGATCATGGGCGAGGTCTCGGCACGTGGCGGGTTCGGGTTCGGGAAGCACGGCTCCATTCAACCGCGCCTCACACCGCGCCGCCCAGTGCAGTGGTGAAGGGCGGTGCGGTGCGGGGCTCTCAGATGGTCGCGCCGTAGAATCGCACTCGATCGTGCGGTCAGGACATCGCACAGGAGCGAACCACTTCATGACCGACTTCCGCCACGGGACCCCGCCGCGCCGCGCCCGTCGTGCACGCCGTGCGGCGGCTGTGGCCCTCGTCATGCTGGGCCTGTGCGCGGGGGGCATGCCGGCCGCTGCCGCTACCGCACCGACACCCACTCCCACCCCGATCGCGCCGACCGGCATGGTCGAGTTCACCCTCGCACCGGTCGGAGAGGGGATCGTCTCGCCCGGTGACCCGCTCGCCGTCTCACTCGCGCTCGACAACGGCACCGCGGTGGCGACCACACCGGTCACCGCGACGCTCTCGCTCGGCACGACGGCGCTCCGCGACCGCGCGGCGCTCACCGCGTGGCTCGACGGTGAGAGCGCTTCGGCGGGCCTCACCGACGTGGGCACGGTGCTCCTCGATGCCGTCGTCCCCGGCGGCGAACTCGTGAAGGGCTTGCGGGTGGAAGCGGACGATCCGACGCTCACGGCGCTCGAGCCCGGCGTCTATCCGCTCGCGGCCGCGTACGAGACGGCCGGGGTGACGACGACCTCGACGAGCGCCGTCATCGTTCCCGATCCCGCTGTCTCAGGGGTGGGGATCGGCGTCGTCGTGCCCATCACCGCCGGGCCGCTGTCGACCGGTCTGCTGACGGCGGAACAGCTCGCGGTGCTCACCGCTCCGAACGGTGCACTCACGAGCCAGCTGAACGGGGTCGCCGACACCGCCGCGATCCTGGCCGTCGACCCCGCGATCCCCGCGGCGATCCGGGTGCTGGGCTCCGCCGCCCCCGATTCCGCCCGCGCCTGGGTGCAGCGCCTGGTCGACCTGCCCAACTCGCGCTTCGCGCTTCAGTTCGGCGACGCCGATGTGGCCGTGCAGCTCGAAGCCGGCCTGAACCGTCCGCTGCGCCCGACCTCGCTCACCGCCTACATGGACCCCGCCGACTTCGACCCCGATGAGGATGCCGAGCCGACGCCCGCGCCGACGGCGACCCCTGCTCCCGATCCTGATGCGGTGGTGCTGCCGAGCATGGACGAGCTGCTCGACATCGGCGGAGCGCGGGGCGCGGTCTACTGGCCGGCGGGCGGCGCAGCGACCTCTGGCGTGGTCTCGGAGATCGGCGGCATCACCGTCGACGACCAGACCTCCCTCACCCTGCTGTCATCGGCAGCCACCGCCGGCGGCGCTGTCGGTGAGACGGTCCCGGCTCGCGCGCTCGTCGACGAGGCCGACGTGCTCGTCTACGACGCCGACGCCTCGCGGGCACTCCGCGACGCGTCGCTCGAAGACACCGCTCGCCGCGGCGCCCCGCTCACTGCGGCGGCCGCCTACCTCGCCTTCGCGACCGACGAGTCCGGCGGCGGTCCGCTGCTGGTGACCGTCGACCGCGCGCAGGGCCGCTCCAACGTGGCACTCGGGGCGACCATCGGCGCAGCACTTCGCACCCCCGGCGCCGTGCCGATCACCCTCAGCGGGCTCGCCGCCGCCGAAGCGTCGCCGATCGCTCTGACCGATGCCGCGATGCCGGCGGAGAGGGTGGCTGCGGCATCCGCTCTCTTCGCTGACGAAGCCGAACTCTCGCGATTCGCCACGATCCTCGACGAGCCGTCCCTGCTCACCGGCCCGGAGCGCGCCGAGATCCTGCAGCTGCTCGGCGCGGGCTGGACGAGCGACGACCTCGCGTGGAACGCCGCCGTCGCGACCCATAGCCAGGAGACCACCACCACCCTCGACGCGGTCGGTCTCCTCCCCACTGACTCGATCGACCTCTACGGCTCGAACGCGGGTCTGCGCTTCTGGGTGCGCAACGACCTGCCGTATCCGGTCAACCTCGTCCTCTATGCGACCCCCGACAATCTGCGGCTCGATGTCCAGGGCGAGAACCCGGTCGTGGCGACCGCGTCGAGCAACACCCGCGTCGAAGTTCCCGTGCAGGCGCGGCTCGGGAGCGGCGAGGTGACCATCGCCCTGCAGCTGCGCAGCCCCGCGAGCGTCGCGATCGGCGATCCGATGTCGGTCGACGTCGACGTGCGTGCCGAGTGGGAGACCTTCGGTGTCGCAGCCCTCGGCACACTCGTGGGTGCGCTGCTGCTGCTGGGCGTCGTGCGGACGGTGCTGCGGATGCGGGCCCGTCGCAAGACAGCCGGAGCGGATGCCGAGGACGACGCATGAGCATCGGGCGGGCGAGCGTCCTCATCGGTGCCGGGACGATCGTCTCGCGGCTGACCGGCTTCCTCCGCGCGGTCGTGCTCGTTTCGGCGGTCGGGGCGACCACGGAGGCCGGCAACGCCTTCGCGATCGCGAACCAGCTGCCCAACAACATCTACGCGATCATCTCGACCGGGCTTCTGAGCGCCGTGGTGGTGCCGCAGATCGTGAAGGCCGCCGCGCACGACGACGGCGGGCGCGCGTTCGTGTCGAAGCTGTTCACGCTCGGCACCGTCGTGCTGGTGGCGACCGCGGCGCTCGCGACGATCGCGGCTCCGTGGCTGGTATCGCTCTACGCTCCCGACTTCCCGCCCGCCCAGCATGCCCTCGCGACGGCGTTCGCGTACTGGTGCCTGCCGCAGATCCTCTTCTACGGACTCTTCGCGCTGGTGGGCGAATCCCTCAACGCCCGACGCGTGTTCGGTCCGTACACGTGGGCGCCGATCGTCAACAACATCGTCTCGATCGCGGGTTTCCTCGTCTTCATCCAGCTGTTCGGCGCGGCCGGCGCCGGCACGGTGTGGACGCCCGAGATGATCGCGCTTCTCGCCGGCACCGCGACGCTGGGCATCGTGGTGCAGACAGTGATCCTGTTCGCGTTCTGGCGACGCACCGGGCTCCACGTGCGGCCCGACTTCCGCTGGCGCGGCGTTGGCCTCGGGCAGATCGGGCGCCTCGCCGGCTGGACCTTCCTGATGGTCGTGGCGGGTCAGCTCGCCGGCATCGTGCAGTCGCGCGTCCTCTCGCAGATCCCCGAGGGCGACCCCGGAATCTTCGTGTCGCAGAACGCCTGGCTGCTGTTCATGCTCCCGTACTCGATCATCGTGCTGTCGATCGGCACCCCGTACTTCACGCAGCTCAGCGAGCACGCGGCAGGCGGCCGCCACGACGAGGTGCGCGCCGATGTGGGGCGCAGCATCCGCATTCTGGGTCTCTTCGTCGTGATCGCGACGACCGCCCTCGCGGCAGCCTCGGTACCCGCATCGCGCATCTTCACCGGCAGTCGCGACGAGGCCGTCGCCGCGGCAGTCGTGCTCGTCTGCTACCTCTTCAGCCTCGTGCCGCTGGCCGTGCTGTTCGTGATCCAGCGCACCTTCTACGCCTACGACGACACCCGCACGCCGTTCTTGTTCACGCTGCTGCAGTGCGCACTCGTGGTGCTCACCGCCCTGGCAGCGTCCTGGGCGGTGTCGGCCGAGGTGCTCGCGATCGGGTGGCTCGCCGCGTCCGTCGCCCTCGGGCAGTCGTTCGCGACCATCGTGCAGGTGATCATCGCCACCGCGATGCTGCAGCGCCGTCGCGGGGGTCTCGGAATCGGGTCGTGGATGCTGTCGCTCGGCCGGTTCGCCCTCGCCGCCGTTCCCGCCGCGGCGGTCGGCTGGCTCACGTTCCTCCTTCTCGGCGGCGTGGACGGGTGGATGGTCTCGGACAAGCTCCTGGGCGCGATCGGCGCCGGGATCATCGGCATCGTCTCGATCGCGGTGTACGTGGGGCTGCTGGCATTGCTGAGGGCGCCCGAGCTCGACACCGCGATCGGCCTGGTTCGACGGATGTTGCCCGGCCGCCGCTGACGGGGTTCACCGCGCGTTCACCGGCACGGGGTGGAATGCCCCGCGGTTACCATGGGTTGAGTCATGCGGGGCGATTCCGCCCCGAAAGAGAAGGGTGCGCGAGTGCGTCACGTCATCATCATCGGATCCGGTCCCGCGGGCTACACCGCGGCGATCTACGCGGCGCGGGCGAACCTCGAGCCCCTCGTGGTCGCGAGCTCGGTTGAAGCCGGCGGCGAGCTGATGAACACCACCGATGTCGAGAACTTCCCCGGATTCCCCGAGGGCATCCAGGGGCCCGAGCTCATGGCGAAGATGCAGGAGCAGGCCGAGCGCTTCGGCGCCGAGGTGCTCTACGACGACGTCGTCGAACTCGATGTCGACGGCCCGGTGAAGAAGGTGAAGCTCGGCAGCGGCGCCGAGCACGAAGCCCATGCGATCGTCTTCGCAACGGGCTCGGCCCACCGCAAGATCGGCATCGACGGCGAAGAGCGACTTTCCGGCCGCGGCGTCTCGTACTGCGCGACGTGCGACGGATTCTTCTTCCGCGAGCGCGTCATCGCCGTCGTCGGCGGCGGCGACTCCGCGATGGAAGAGGCCACGTTCCTCACCAAGTTCGCCTCGAAGGTCTACGTCATCCACCGCCGCGAAGAGCTGCGCGCCTCGAAGATCATGCAGCAGCGCGCGTTCGCGAACGAGAAGATCGAGTTCGTCTGGAACAGCGAAGTCGTCGACATCCTGGGCGACGAAGCCGTCACCGGCATCGTGCTCGGCTCGACCGTCGACGGCACGCGCCGCGTGCTTCCCCTCGACGGCGTGTTCGTCGCGATCGGCAACGACCCGCGGACGCACCTCGTGCACGGAAAGCTCGACATCACGCCCGAGGGCACGATCTGGGTCGACGGCCGCTCCGCGCGCACGTCGGTGGACGGCGTCTTCGCCGCCGGTGACGTCGTCGACCCGACCTACCGTCAGGCCGTCACCGCTGCCGGCAGCGGAACCGTCGCCGCCCTCGACGTCGAGCACTTCCTCGCCGCCCTCGGTGAGGCCGGCGCCCCCGACGCGACCGCCGACCAGATCGAAGACCTGCCCGGCGCAGACGCAGCCTGATCGGGCCTGGCGAGCCGCTCGGAACAATCCGAAGCGCCGCCGCGTTCGAACAACCGGAAGACTTACCCACCGAAGGAGACAGAATGACCGCCAAGGCGACGACATCCGCCACCTGGGAGCAGGACGTGCTCCAGGCCGAGGGCCCCGTGCTCGTGGACTTCTGGGCCGTGTGGTGCGGTCCGTGCCGCATGGTCGCCCCGGTCCTCGACCAGATCCAGTCGGAGCACCCCGACAAGATCACGATCCTCAAGCTCAACGTCGATGAGAACCCCGATCTCGCGATGAAGTACCAGATCACCTCGATCCCCGCGATGAAGGTATTCAACAAGGGTCAGGTCGAGACCACGATCATCGGCGCGAAGCCCAAGTTCGCGCTCGAGCAGGACCTCGCCGCTTACATCGGCTGAGCTGTCCGCTCTTCGAGAGAGCCCCGCTGTTCCGGATGAAAAGTCCGGATCAGCGGGGCTTTCTCATACATGCCGGCTTCGGCATCCGTCGATTCTTCGAGCGATTTCGGCAAGGATGTCGATCCGGGCCCCTCTCGTTCGACGCACGAAGTGAGAAGGGTCACCGAGACCCCCGGGCCGGTGGCCCGAGCGACGTCAGGAGGACGAGATGCGGTACATGCTGATCATGCAGGTCGAGCGCGAGGCGGCGGCACAGGCCGCCGAGATGGACATGGCCGAGATGTTCGCCGTGATGGGGGCCTACAACGACGAGTTGCAGAAGGCCGGGGTGTTCCTGGCGGCCGAGGGTCTGACCGACCCCGCCGAAGGGTTCCGCGTCGACTTCACCACCACCCCGCCGGCCGTCACCGATGGGCCGTTCGCCGAAACGCGTGAGTTCTTCAACGGGTACTGGATGCTCGAGGTCGCAAGCCGCGAAGAGGCCGTCCACTGGGCGCGCAAGTGCCCGCTCGGGCCGGGATCAGCGCTCGAGGTGCGTCGGGTGCACGATCTCGCCGACTTCGATCTGCCCGGCGACGAGTGGATCGAGAAGGAGCAGGAGTGGCGCGCAGCCAACACGTGAGCGATGCGTCCTGTTCCGCCTGGGGCGGGTCAGGACGCGTCGGCGCGCACCGTCGCATCCCAGCGACGGTGCGTCTCGGCGTCACCGAGCAGCCGCCACACGGCGCGCGTCAGCGGCGGATAGTCCAGGGCGATCTGACGCAGGACGCGGTACTGGCGAGCCGCGGTCGGGCGCACCCCGCCGTTCTCGGCGATGTTCTCGGCGCGAAGCATGAAGACGACCAGTTCGTCGACACTCGGCAGGTCTTCCATGAAGTCCCACGGGTCTTCGCCCGCGCGCAGGCGTTCGGCGATCAGCACCGACAACTCGTCGGTCGCCTCGGCACGCAAGAGCTCCAGGCTGGCGCGCCTGCGGTGGGTCTGTTCTTCTCTCGCCACCCATCCAGGGTACGTGAGGCCTGGGACGCGGGGTCGCACACGCGCGCGCCGGAGCGCGACGCGTGACGGGTGTCGAGGACCACGCCCGGCGCGCCGTCGAGGCGGTGTGGCGCGGCGAATCCGCACGCATCGTCGCCGCGCTCGTGCGTCACACCGGCGACTTCGCGTGGGCCGAGGATCTCGCGCAGGAGGCACTGCTCGAGGCGCTGTCCCGGTGGCCGGCCGGCGGCATCCCCGACACTCCGGGGGCCTGGCTGCTCACCGTCGCCAAGCGGCGCGCCGTCGACGGGTGGCGTCGTCGCGAGCGGCTCGCGCAGCGCGAGCCGCTGCTCGCCGTCGATGTGCGCCACGACGAAGAGCGCGACGCGGTTCCCGACCTCGGCGATCCCGATCGCATCGACGACGACGTGCTGAGGCTCGTCTTCGTCGCGTGCCATCCGGTGCTGCCGGCGCAGGCGCGGCTCGCGCTCACCCTCCGCACGGTCGCGGGGCTCACCACCGAGCAGATCGCGCAGGTGCTGCTGATGACCGTGCCGACGGTGCAGCAGCGGATCGTCCGTGCGAAGCGGACGCTCGCGGATGCCGCCGTGCCCTTCGACGTGCCTGATCGCGGCGAGCGGCCGGCCCGGCTCGCCAGCGTGCTGCAGGTGATCTATCTGCTCTTCACCGAGGGCTACTCGGCCTCGGGCGGCGATGCGGCCGTTCGCGTGGACGTCGCGCGTGAGGCGGTGCGGCTCGCGCGTCAGTTGAGAGCGGTCATGCCCCGCGAGCCCGAGGTGCACGCACTCATCGCCCTCATGGAGTTCTCGTCGTCACGCTTCGCCGCGCGCGTCGATGCGCGCGGTCTGCCGCTCACCCTCGCCGAGCAGGATCGCCGTCGGTGGGATCGTTCGGCGATCGCACGTGGTCTCGAGTCACGACGGCGAGCGGATGCTGCGGACCGCGGCCTCGGGTACTACGGGCTGCAGGCGGCGATAGCCGAGTGCCACGCAGTCGCGCCGACGTTAGCGGAGACCGACTGGGAGCGGATCGTGCGGCTGTATGACGCTCTCGAGACACTCGCGCCGTCGCCGGTGGTGCGTCTCAACCGCGCCGTGGCGGTGTCGATGACGGCGGGGCCGGAGGCGGCGCTGGCGATCGTAGAGGATCTGGCCGCGGAGCTCGGCACGTTCCGCCCGTGGTGGGCGGTGCGGGCCGAGCTTCTGGAGCGGATCGGGGAGACGGATGCCGCGACCGAGGGGTTCCTGCGGGCAGCGGAGCTTCCGGGCAACGATGCTGAGGCGACAGTGCTGCGACGTCGGGCTCGTGCGCTGGGCTCAGACGGTCGGGGTCAGAGCGAGCCGTAGCCCGTCTCGCCGATCTCTTCGAGTATGCGATTCAGATCCTGGATGCTCGCGAAATCAATGCTGATCTGGCCTTTTCGTGCCGTCAGTGCGATGCGGACGCGCGTGTTGAGCCGGTCTCCGAGCCGCTCGGCGACCTCGTCGAGGTGCGCGCGACGGGCCCCGGCCTGGGGCTTGGAGCGGGACGGACCGGCATCGGGAAGCTTGGCTGCCGCCTCGGCGGCGCGTACGGAGAGGTCTTCGTTCACGATCTTGTCGGCTAGACGCTGCATCGCCTCGGGGCCTTCGAGCGACAGGATCGCGCGGGCGTGGCCGGCGCTGAGGACGCCCGCTGCGACCCGTTGCTGCACCGGCATGGGCAGCTTCAGGAGGCGAATGGTGTTGCTGATCTGCGGACGCGACCGGCCGATGCGCGATGCGAGCTCTTCCTGCGTGATGCCGAAGTCCTCGAGGAGCTGCTGGTAGGCCGAGGCCTCTTCGAGGGGGTTGAGTTCGGAGCGGTGGAGGTTCTCGAGCAGAGCATCGCGGAGAAGGTGCTCGTCCGACGTGTCGCGGACGACAGCCGGAATCGAGGTGAGGCCGGCCTCGCGAGCCGCGCGCGTGCGGCGCTCGCCCATGATGAGCTCGTACGTGCCGTCCTCGGTCGCCCGCACGACGACGGGCTGGAGCACACCGAACTCCCGCACGCTGTGGACGAGCTCGGCGAGATCCTCGGAGTCGAAGTGGGTGCGGGGCTGCCGCGGGTTCGGCACGATCTCGTGCGGATCGATGTGCACGAGGCGTGCGCCGGGAACGGCGAGGAGCTTCTCGGTGGAGTCGGCGGTCTCCGTGCCGTTGGTGTCTGCGGTGGCTGCGGGCGCAGCATCCGTCGACGCTTCGTCGGTGGAGTCGCCGGGGCCCGTCGTGTCGCCCGTGGGGGCCGCCCGGGGGAAGAAGACGTCCGAGGGACGATCCTCGACTGCTTCGCTCGTGGGGATGAGGGCCCCGATCCCCCGGCCGAGTCCTGTGCGCTTGGCCATCAGGATGCTCCTTCTTCGCTGTTCGGTGCGATGTCACGACGGATCATCTCGACGGCCGCCTCGCGATATGCGATCGCTCCGGCCGATTGCCCATCGTAGGCGATGACGGTCTGCCCGAAGCTCGGCGCCTCCGACACGCGCACGGATCGCGGGATGACGGTCTGGAACACCTCTTTCGGGAAGTGCTCGCGCACCTCGTCGGCCACCTGCTGCGCGAGGCGCGTGCGGCCGTCGTACATCGTCAGCAGGATCGACGAGAGCAACAGGCGTGGGTTGAGGTGCTTCTGAATCATCCGCACGGTTCCAAGCAGCTGACTGAGGCCTTCGAGCGCGTAGTACTCGCACTGGATGGGGATGAGCAACTCGCTCGCGGCGGTGAACGCGTTGATCGTGAGCAGTCCGAGTGACGGCGGGCAGTCGATGAGGACGAAGTCGATCCGCTCGTCGACCGTCGCGAGGTATTCCTCGAGCGCTGTGCGCAGCCGGTGCTCGCGGGCGACCTGCGAGACGAGCTCGATCTCGGCGCCGGCCAGATGGATGGTGCTCGGTGCACACAACAGGTTCGGCGACTCGGGGCTCGTCTGGATGATGTCGGCGAGCGGGAACTCGTCGATGAGGACGTCGTAGACGCTCGGAGTCTCTGCGGTGTGCGGCACGCCGAGGGCGGTGGAGGCGTTTCCCTGCGGATCGAGATCGATCACGAGTACGCGGGCATCGACAGCCGCGAGCGCGGCGGCGATGTTCACGGTGGTGGTCGTCTTGCCGACTCCACCCTTCTGGTTCGAGACCGTCAGCACGCGTGTCCGGCCGGAGAGCTGGATGTCGCTGCTCTCGAGCGCACGTCGTCGAGCGGAAAGATCGGCGATTTCGCGGGCGAGAGGGGTGTCTTCGAACGAGAAGGATGCTTCGGCGTCCGCCTCGTCGGGCTGTTTCACGTGAAACACTCTCCCTTTCGCGTGCCTTCGAACAACGCCCTCCACTCTATCCCGCCCTCCCCCTCCCGCTTTGCTCTCTCGCTCTCAACCGGCGGTCGGGGAGCGAGCGAAGCCCGCGTATCGAGACCCGGCACCCATCGCACGTGATCTCGATACACCCGGGCTTCGCTCGGGCACTCGATCACCGGGAGCCCACATTCCGGTGGTCGAGTAGCGCAGCGTATCGAGACCACGACGTTTCACGTGAAACATCGCCCGGGTGGAGATCTCGATACACCGTGGCTTCGCTCGAGAACCGGTGGTCGAGTAGCGCGCGAAGCCCGCGTATCGAGACCCGGTACGTATGCACCCGGTGGTCGAGTAGCGCGCGAAGCCCGCGTATCGAGACCAGGCACCCATCGCACGTGATCTCGATACACCCGGGCTTCGCTCGGGCACTCGATCACCGGGAGCCCACATTCCGGTGGTCGAGTAGCGCGCGAAGCCCGCGTATCGAGAACCGGTACCCATCGCACGTGATCTCGATACACCCGGGCTTCGCTCCGGCACTCGATCACCGGGAGCCCACATTCCGGTGGTCGAGTAGCGCAGCGTATCGAGACCCACGACGTTTCACGTGAAACATCAGGCTCAGCCCATCGGGAAGCTCTTCTTACTCAGCCCGGCCAGCCTCTCCTGCTGGTCCTTGACCAAGGCCAGTCGCTTGGCGCGACCCCACTTCTGCACCTGCTTCTCGCGGCCAAATGCGTCCGCGACCCGCTCGTACTCCTCGAAGTAGAGCAGTCGCACCGGAAGCCGCGTTCGCGTGTAGTTCGAACCTTCCCCCTCCTGGTGCTGCTCGAGTCGCCGATCGAGGTTGAGTGTGCTGCCGACGTAGAGTGATCGGTCCGAGCATTCAAGGATGTACATGTACGCCATGGCGACCATCGTCGACGGATGGCATGGCGAGCACAGGCCATGCGGATCCATCTGTGAACAAGCAGTGTGAACCGCGAACTGGGGAGGAACAGACACTCGAGTTGTTTCACGTGAAACATCGCGGGTCTCGATGCGCGGGCTTCGCTCGCTACTCGACCACCGGAGCCGTGAACTGCGCTGATACCGGTGATCGAGTGCCGGCGCGAAGCCCCGGTGTATCGAGATCACGCCAGGCCGATGTTTCACGTGAAACATCATGGGATTCGATACGCTGCGCTACTCGACCACCGGGCCGGGCGTATCGAGATCACCGCCGCAGGGTCAGCGAACCGTCGCTCGCACCACCCGCGAGGGCTCGTCCAGCACGCCCTCGCCGACGACCTCGACGCGCGCGTTCGTCACGCGGAACTTGCGCAGCTGCTTCTCGGCGGCCTCGATCTCGCCTACGGCACCGGCGCCCTTCAGCAGGATCAGCTCACCGCCGTCGCGCACCAGGGGAGCCGTCAGTGGCACGAGCGTCCGCAATGCACTCACCGCGCGTGCGGTCACGGCATCCAGGACCGGTCCGCGCTTCCAGTCCTCGGCACGCGCACGCACCACCTCGACGTTGTCGAGCCCGAGCGATTCCGCCTGCTCCGACAACCAGGCGACCCGGCGCTCCATCGGCTCGATGAGCACCCACTCGACGTCTGGCCGTGCAATCGCGAGCACCAGTCCCGGCAGACCGGCTCCTGAACCGATGTCACCCACGCGTCCTGAGAAGAGAGGAGCGATCACCGCACTGTTCAGGATGTGGCGGCTCCACAGCCGCGGCGGCTCGAGCGGACCGATCAGTCCACGCTCCTCACCGTGCTCGCCGAGAGCGGCGGCGAAGCGCCGGGCCATCTCGATGCGGTCACCGAAGATCACCGCTGCTGCGGCCGGTTCAGACTCGATCTCGATCATCGATGTTTCACGTGAAACACGGCATCAGCCGCGACGGATCACCGTGTGGCGGTCTGCGCCCTCGCCGTACGACTCCGACACGAACCCGCGATCCGACACGATGTCATGGACGAGCTTGCGCTCGTAGCTCGACATCGCCGGCAGCGAGGCCTGCGATGCACCCTCCTCGAGGCGCACGATCGCACGGTCGACGAGAGTCGCGAGCTGCTGCTGACGCGTCTCGCGCGAACCGCCCACGTCGAGGATCAGCCGCGAGAAGCGGCCGGTGCTGGTCTGCACGGCGATGCGAGTGAGCTCCTGCAGTGCCTGCACGGTGTCAGGGTCGGCGATCAGCGCCACCGAGCCGCCCTCAGGCGCTTCGACCGAGACATACGCACGGCCGGAGCGCACATCCAGGTCGAGATCACCGTCGATGTCGGCGATGTCGAGCAGACCCTCGAGGAAGTCCGCCGCGACGTCGCCCTCCTGCTCGAGCTGCTCGACGGTTGCAGGCTCGCGCTCGGCGCGCACGTCATCGACCGGGGCGATATCGGGAGTCGTGGTCATGGTGTCCTCAGAAATGCGGTTGCGACGAAAGGTCGAATGGGGGTGATCAGGATGCCGCGCCGGCGGAACCTGCAGTACCGGCCGGCCCATCGGGCACATCACCGGTCTTCGGAGCGCTCGATCCGGGCTGAGCCGCGGGCTTCTGCCCCTGCTTCTTCGCCCGCTGCTTCCCGACAGGCTGCTGACGCTTGGGTGCCGTCGCCTTCGCGCGCTCGACCTCTTCATACAGGCGCTGCTGCTCGGCGAGGTACTTCTCCATCGGCACGACCTTGCCCTGTGCGTCGAGTGCCTTGCCCTTGCGTGCGAGACGCTCCTCGCGCGCCTTGGCCGCGTCCGAACCCGGGGTCGGCATCTCGCGGATGACGAGGAACTGCTGGCCCATCGTCCACAGGTTCGACACGAACCAGTAGATGACGACGCCGAGCGGGAAGAAGACGCCCGAGAAGACGAAGGCGAAGGGCAGGACGTAGAGCATGATCTTCTGCATCTGGTACGCCTGGCCGGTCTTGGCCTCGGGGGAGAGATTCTTCGAGATGATCTGCAGCTGCGTGAAGAACTGCGATGCGATCATCAGCACGACGAGGGTCGCGAGGATCGCGATCGCCGCGGTGTTGTTGGTGTTGACCGCGTCGATGAGGGTCTCATGAAGCGACGCGACGCCGAAGAGCTTCGCGTTGTAGAACTCCGCCGTGAGCTCGGCATTGAGCAGGCCCACACCGCCGATGCCGGCGTCGTAGTGCTTGGTGACGTCGTTGAGCACACTGAACAGGGCGAAGAAGATCGGCATCTGCACGAGCAGCGGCAGGCAGCTCGAGACGGGCGTGGTGCCGTGCTTCTTGTACAGCGCCATCGTCTCGCGGCTCATGGCCTCACGAGAGAGCTGATCGCGCTTTCCCTTGTATTTCTCCTGAACTTTCCGCAGTTCAGGGGCAATTTCCATCATCTTGCGCTGGCTCTTGATCTGCTTGACGAAGAGCGGGATCAGGGCCGAGCGAACGACGATCACGAGCCCGACGATCGAGAGCACCCACGTGATGCCGTCCGCCGGCGGGAGGCCGATCGCCGTGAAAACCCAGTGCCATGCGACGAGCACGGCCTCGACCGCCCATTTGAGCGGCCAGAGGATGATTCCGATGAGATCCATGAGGCGGATCAGTCCTTTCCAGTGGGGACGGGCACCACGTACCCATGGCGGGTGAGTGCGTGCCGGAAGCTCTTGTGCGGCGGAACGTCGTCGACACCGCCGACGGCCCAGGGGTGACAGCGCGCCAGGCGAGCTGCGGTGAGGGCGACGCCCTTGACGGCCCCGTGCTGCTGCACCGCGCCGACGGCGTAGGCCGAGCACGACGGATAGTACTTGCAGACGTCGCCGTACGTGTGAGAGATGGTGGCGCGATAGCCGTGCAGGAGCGCCAGCGCGGCATTGCGGGGGAGCAGGGGCACGGCGCGGAGGGAATCGGATGCCGCGAACTGCGCGTCACCGAGCGCGTACGCAGGCAGGACGCTCATGCGGCCGCCCGTCGCTCGAGGCAGCGCACGACCTCATCGCGGAGGTCGCCGTACGAGGCGGTCGCGGCGCTCGGCAGGGCGCGGATCACGATCTCGTTGCCGGGTCGGACCGACCCGAGGGCTTCGGAGCAGACGGCTTTGAGCCGCCTGCGCACGGTATTGCGCACGACGGCCCCGCCGACCTGCTTGCTGACGATGAACCCGAACCGCACCGGTCCGTCGTTCTCCGCGGGGTTCACGTACGTGACCGTGTGCGCACCGGCGCACCGGCGGCCCCGACGGACGACGGCCTTGTACTCCGCTCCGCGGGTGAGTCGGTTCGGCCTCGCCAGCACCGCTCGGGGGTCAGGCCGAGAGCTCGGTGCGGCCCTTGCCGCGACGAGCCGAGAGGATGGCGCGGCCGGCGCGGGTGCGCATGCGGGCACGGAAGCCGTGCTTCTTGGCGCGACGGCGGTTGTTGGGCTGGAAGGTGCGCTTGCTCATGGGATCACTTCCGGATCATCAGGTGTCACCGGGACTCTGAGACCGGGGACGCTCGTACAAAGGGACTGCCTCGAGGGCATAAGTCAACCGATTTAGAGTACGCCGCCCTTCCTGAGAACTCAAACTGAGCGGCGGGTCCGGGCATTATGCAGCGACCTCGCCCGTGACCCTGGCAATGACACGCGGGCCGGTTCTACAGTGGAGTTTGCTCCCGGCCCGACTGCTGACTAGCGTGTCTCCGGCAGTTATCCACAGGCTCGGTGAGAAGATTCCGCGGCTACCGGTGGAGTCATCAACACCCGGGGGGGCCATGTCACCGCACGAGATTCCAGATGTACCGGTCTGGACAGCCGTGCTCGACGAGCTCACCGACGACGACCGCATCACGCCGCAGCTGCAGGGATTCCTGAGCCTTGCCGTGCCGCAGGGCGTCATGGGCGGCACGCTCTATCTCGACGTGCCGAACGATCTCACGGCCGCGCAGTTCACCAAGCGCATGCGCGCGCCGATCATGGAGGCTCTCGCCCGTGTCGGCACGGGCGACCCGTCGGGCGCGTCGACGTTTCGCGTCGTGGTGAACCCGGACCTCGCCGACGTACATCTGACCGCCCCCATCCCGATCCAGCAGTCCGGAACCGCGCCGTCGAGCACCGCAACCCCGGCGCGTTCGCAGTCGGGGCTCGGTCAGCCGAGCTCCATGCCTCGGTCGCCGATCGAGGAGATCCCGGATGCCGCATCCTCGGCATCCCGCAGCGATACGCGGCTCAACCCGAAGTACACGTTCGACAACTTCGTCATCGGGCAGTCCAACCGCTTCGCCCATGCCGCGGCGGTCGCCGTGGCCGAGGCGCCGGCGAAGGCGTACAACCCCCTCTTCATCTACGGCGATTCCGGTCTCGGCAAGACGCACCTCCTCCATGCCATCGGCGACTACGCGATGAGCCTGTACTCAGGCATCCGCGTGCGATACGTCTCGAGCGAGGAGTTCACGAACGACTTCATCAACTCGATCGCCAACAACCGCGGGTCCGCCTTCCAGGCGCGGTACCGCGATGTCGACATCCTGCTGATCGACGACATCCAATTCCTGCAGGGTCGCGCCGAGACGCAGGAGGCGTTCTTCCACACCTTCAACACCCTCCACGATCACGACAAACAGGTCGTGATCACGAGCGATGTGCCGCCGAAGCACCTGACGGGCTTCGAAGACCGCATGCGCAGTCGGTTCGAATGGGGCCTGATCACCGACGTCCAGGCTCCCGACCTCGAGACACGTATCGCGATCCTCCGCAAGAAGGCCCAGTCCGAGCGCCTCCACATCCCCGACGAGGTGCTCGAGTACATCGCGACCGTCGTCTCGTCGAACATCCGCGAGCTCGAAGGCGCGCTCATCCGCGTCTCGGCGTTCGCGAGCCTCAACCGCTCGACGCTCGACATGTCGCTCGCCCAGACGGTGCTGCGCGACATCGTCGATCAAGACGACGCGAACGTCATCTCGCCGACCGACATCATCACGGCGACCGCCGCGTATTTCAAGCTCACGGTCGACGATCTTTACGGCTCGAGCCGTTCGCAGTCGGTCGCCACTGCTCGCCAGATCGCGATGTATCTGTGTCGTGAGCGCACGAGCCTGTCGCTTCCGAAGATCGGCCAGCTCTTCGGGAATCGCGACCACACGACCGTCATGTACGCGTACAAGAAGATCAGCGACCTGATGAAAGAGCGCCGCTCGATCTACAACCAGGTCTCCGAGATCACCGCGCAGCTCGGCCGCAACGGCCGCTGATCGCTCGCGGCGTCATATGCCGCAGAAAGTCCTTGACAGTCATAGGTGCGAGGGCCATTATTACCGTTCTTCACAGTGTGGATAACCTGTGGATAACTCGCCAACCCTGCGGACACGCTGTGAGCGGAGAAGCCCTGTCTGTGGATGACCGTGGAAAGTCGGAGACCGGGGGGCGGGGCATCCCGAATCGTTTCCGCAGCCGCTCCACAACTCACACGCGTGTGGTTTCCCTGTGCCGTCTGGCATCGCTCGAGTTATCCACAGTTTCCACAGGCGTTAACACCATGACAGAGAGAGATTGATGAAAGCCCGGCCGATCACCTTGACGGTGGACAAGTGTGGAAATCCTCTCCGGCGATACCCGGCACTCGGATCAGGCCGACGTGGCACTAGCATGAGAAAGCCCAACCCGCAGTCGAGGGAGCATTCGTGAAGTTCCACGTCAATCGCGATGTGTTCAGCGAAGCCGTGTCGTTCGTCGTCAAGCTCCTGCCGCAGCGCAATCCGCAGCCGATCCTCGCGGGTGTGCTGATCGAGGCATCCGCCGACGGTCTGTCGCTCGCAGCCTTCGACTACGAGGCATCGGCCCGCACGACGATCGAGGCGACCGTCGACGAGCCGGGCACGATCCTCGTCCACGGCCGGCTGCTCTCCGAGATCGCGAGCCGCCTGCCCAACGCACCGATCCAGGTCGTGGTCGACGAGGACGGCGGCATCGTCCTCACGTGCGGCTCTGCGCGGTTCACCCTCGCGTCGATGCCGGTGCAGGAGTATCCGGCGATCCCCGAGGTCACCGGCGACTCGGGCCTTGTGCCGGCCGAAGACTTCGGCACCGCCATCGCCCAGGTCGCCTTCGCCGCATCGCGCGACGACGTCACCCCCGTGCTCACCGGCGTGCAGCTCGAGGTGTCGGGCACCACCCTCAGCCTCGTCGCGACGGACCGCTATCGGGTCGCGCTCCGCGAGATCCCGTGGGACGGCGGCACACAGACCTCCGACGAGCCGACCACCGCGCTCGTGCCGGCGCGCACCCTCACCGAGGTCGGCAAGACCTTCGCGCACGGCGGCGACATCTCGATCGCGTTCTCCGGTTCCGGCGATCGCGAGATCATCGCCTTCACCGCCGGCAACAAGACGGTCACGTCGCTGCTCATCAAGGGCAACTTTCCGCCGGTGCGGCGACTCTTCCCAGAGGCCACCGAGCATCACGCGGTCGTCAACACCGCCGAGCTCGCCGAGGCGGTGCGTCGCGTCTCGCTCGTGCTCGACCGCTCGGCGCCGCTGCGGTTCACCTTCACGACCGACAGCGTGTCGATGGACGCGTCGGGCACCGAACAGGCGCGCGCGTCTGAATCGGTCGACGCGAATCTCGTCGGCGAGGACGTGACCCTCGGCCTCAATCCGCAGTATCTGCTCGAGTCGCTGAGCGCGGTCAAGAGCGAGTTCGCGCGCATCACCTTCACCTCGAGCGACAACGCGAACAAGCTGAGCCCCGTGCTCATCACGCCGCAGACCTCGGTCGACAAGGCGGGCGACACCTTCCGGTATCTCCTGCAGCCGAACCTGCTGCTGCGTTGACGTGGTTCGGGTCAATGCGAGCGAAGCCCGCGTAGATCCTCCACCCCCGCGACGCCTGTCCGTCGGTCGAACTAGGCTGACCCGGTGATCGTGGAGCAGCTGAGTCTCGTCGACTTCCGCAACTATGCGGTCGCCGACCTCTCGCTGGTCGCAGGTCCGAACGTCTTCGTCGGGCGAAACGGCCAGGGCAAGACGAATCTCGCCGAGGCGATCGCCTTCCTCGCCACCCTCGGCTCGCATCGGGCCTCCAACGATGCGCCGATGGTGCGAGACGGAGCGGATGCCGCGATCATCCGTGCCCGGCTCGCGCACGGCGAGCGGCGGGTGCTCCTCGAGGCGCAGGTGAACAGGCAGGGTTCGAACAAGGCGCGCGTCAACGGTGCACCGGTCAAGCCCGCCGAGCTTCCGCGCTACGCGCAGGTGGTGCTCTTCGCCCCCGAAGACCTGCAGATCGTTCGCGGCGATCCATCTGCCCGCCGCCGCTTCGCCGATCAGCTGCTCGTGCAGCGCTCGCCTCGCATGGCCGGAGTGCTCGCCGACTACGACCGCGTGCTCAAGCAGCGCACCGCACTGCTGAAATCTGCCCGCGCCCGCGGCATCCGTGCCGAGGGCCTGTCGACCCTCGATGTGTGGGACGACAAGCTCGTCGACCTCGGATCACAGCTGATCCGCGCACGCCTCGCCCTCGCGCAGGATCTCGCGGGGCCGCTCGCGGCCGCGTACGCCGCGATCGCGGGCGCCGATCATCGGCCCGAGGTCGCCTGGGCGCTCTCGATCGCGGGCGGTGATCCGGAGGAGGACACGGATGCCGCAACCCGAGCCGCGTCCGGGCGAGAGGTGAACGACCTCTTCCGCGTTGCACTCACAGCCCGCCGTTCGGCCGAACTCGATCGAGGCCTCACACTCGTCGGGCCCCACCGCGATGATCTGCTGCTCCGCATCCGCGATCTTCCGGTCAAGGGCTACGCGTCGCACGGCGAGTCGTGGTCTGTCGCGCTCTCGCTGCGGTTGGCCTCGGCCGAGCTTCTGCGCGCCGACTCCGCTCTCGGCGACCCGGTGCTGATCCTCGACGACGTCTTCGCCGAGCTCGACGCCGAGCGCCGCGGCCGGCTCGCCGAGCTCGCCGGCGGCTACGAGCAGGTGGTCGTGACGGCCGCTGTCGAAGAAGACGTGCCCGATCGCCTGCGCGCGCGCATCGTGCGCGTCGAGGCCGGCCGGATCCTGGCGGAGACGGATGCCTGAGCCCGACGAGCAGGCCGAGCCGGCGGCATCCACCTCTCCCCGTCTTCCCGAGACCATCGCGACATACCTGCGGCTGCGCGGTCTCGCTCCCTCCGCGCGCGGCTACCGTCGTCGCCGCCACAAGCGCACCGAAGACGACGACAACATCCCGTTCGCGCCCGGCCGCGACCCCCGCGGTATGGGCGACGTGCTCGCCGATCTCACGCGGACCGCCGGCTGGGACCGCGAACTGGCGCGCGAAGACGTCGTCCGAGCGTGGGCCGAAGTGGCAGGCGACGACACCGCCCGGCACACCCGACCGGTCGCCTTCTCGGAGGGGACGCTCACGGTTCAGGCCGATTCGACGGCATGGGCCAAGCAGCTCCAGCTGATGCGTGCGCACATCCTCTCGGAGATCGTCCTCCGCTTCCCCGACGCAGGGGTCCAAGTGATCCGCTTCATCGGGCCGGACGTTCCCTCGTGGAAATGGGGTCCGAGGACCATCCCAGGGCGTGGCCCGCGCGATACCTACGGCTGAGTGACCTCCGTTACTCTCCGAAGCGTTTTTCTGGCCTCACAGAGGCGCAGAACCCCCGCAATGGGGGCTGTCCTTGATAGACTGTCAGCGCTGCCGCCGAACGATTTGGAGCGCTCTCACTTATGACGTCTGCGAACCCCGAAAACGTTCCCGAGGAACCTCGATCGACCCCCGCTGAGAAGGCTCCTCACGAATACGGGGCAGACGAGATCCAAGTTCTCGAAGGTCTCGAGGCGGTGCGCAAGCGCCCCGGCATGTACATCGGCTCGACCGGTGCCCGCGGACTCCACCACCTCGTGCAGGAGATCGTCGACAATTCCGTCGACGAGGCGCTCGCCGGCTACTGCGACACGATCGACGTCACGATCCTTCAAGACGGCGGCGTCCGCGTCGTCGACAACGGGCGAGGCATCCCGGTCGACATGCACCGCAGCGAGGGCAAGTCCACCGTCGAGGTCGTCCTCACGGTTCTCCACGCCGGCGGCAAGTTCGGCGGCGGCGGGTACGCGGTCTCGGGCGGCCTCCACGGTGTCGGCTCCTCTGTCGTGAACGCGCTCTCGACGCGCCTCGAGGTCGAGGTCAAGCGGCAGGGCCACGTGTGGCGCCAGTCGTATCGCGACGGCGGGCAGCCGCTCGCGCCCCTCGCCCAGGCCGAGGCCAGCGACGAGACCGGAACCACGATCACGTTCTGGCCCGACGCCTCGATCTTCGACACCGTCGACTTCGACTACGACACGCTGCGCACCCGCTTCCAGCAGATGGCGTTCCTCAACAAGGGCCTCCGCATCAACCTGAGCGACGAGCGCCCCGAGGGCCTCGTCGAGAGTGCGACGCCCGCGGACGGCGTCGAGCCGACGGCGCGCCACGACAGCTTCCTCTACGAGCGCGGCCTCGTCGACTACGTCGAGCACCTCAACAAGGTGCGTCACGCCGACGTCGTCAACGACGAGATCATCGACTTCGAGTCCGAAGACACCGAGCGCAAGATCGCGCTCGAGCTCGCGATGCAGTGGACGACGAGCTACACCGAGAACGTCTTCACCTATGCCAACACGATCAACACGCACGAGGGCGGCACTCACGAAGAGGGCTTCCGTGCGGCGCTGACCACCCTCGTCAACAAGTACGCCCGCGCGAACAACCTGCTCAAAGAGAAGGACGACAACCTCTCGGGGGAAGACGTCCGCGAAGGCCTCACCGCGGTGATCTCGGTGAAGCTCTCCGAGCCGCAGTTCGAGGGCCAGACCAAGACCAAGCTCGGGAACACCGAGGCGAAGGCGTTCGTGCAGAAGGTCGTCGGCGATCGGCTCGGCGACTGGTTCGACCGCAACCCGGTGCAGGCGAAGAATGTCGTCCGCAAGGCGATCGATGCGGCCACCGCGCGGCTCGCCGCGCGCAAGGCGCGTGAGACGGCGCGACGCAAGAGCGTGTTCGAGTCGGCCGCGATGCCCGACAAGCTCAAGGACTGCGCGTCGAAAGACCCGTCGATCAGCGAGATCTTCCTCGTGGAGGGCGACTCGGCCGGCGGCTCGGCGGTGTCGGGTCGCGACCCGCACACCCAGGCGATCCTGGCCCTTCGCGGCAAGATCCTCAACGTCGAGCGCGCACGCCTCGACAAGGCTCTGGCCAACAAAGAGGTCCAGGCGATGATCCAGGCCTTCGGCACGGGCATCGGTGAGGACTTCGCGATCGAGAAGGCGCGCTATCACAAGATCGTCTTGATGGCGGATGCCGATGTCGACGGTCAGCACATCACGACGCTGCTGCTGACGATGCTGTTCCGCTACATGCGCGGGCTCATCGAGGCCGGGTTCGTCTACCTCGCGATGCCGCCGCTGTATCGTCTGAAGTGGTCGAACTCGCCGCACGAGTACGTGTATTCCGACAAGGAGCGCGACGGACTCCTCGCGCACGGCCTCGCATCGGGCAAGCGGATCCCGAAGGACTCCGGCATCCAGCGCTACAAAGGCCTCGGTGAGATGAACGCCAAGGAGCTGTGGGAGACCACGATGGATCACCGCACCCGGACGCTGCGTCAGGTCACGATCGACGACGCGGCCGCAGCCGACGAGATCTTCTCAGTGCTGATGGGCGAAGACGTCGAGTCGCGGCGCACGTTCATCCAGCGCAACGCCAAAGACGTTCGCTTCCTCGACATCTGAAACTCCCCGCGCCGTCCGTCGCTTCGGCTGACGAACAGGCGCCGATGAAAGAAGACCAATGACTGACGACGAGCGCCCGGACCCCGCGGCCGAGCACGAGCACGGCCGGATCGACCAGGTCGATCTGCAGCTGGAGATGCAGCGCAGCTATCTCGACTACGCGATGGCGGTCATCATCGGCCGTGCGCTGCCCGATGTTCGCGACGGACTCAAGCCCGTCCACCGCCGTGTGATCTACGGCATGTACGACGGCGGGTTCCGCCCCGACAAGTCGTTCTCGAAGTGCGCGCGCATCGTCGGCGAGGTGATGGGCCAGTATCACCCGCACGGTGACACCGCGATCTACGACGCGCTCGTGCGCCTCGTGCAGCCGTGGTCGCTGCGGTATCCGCTCGCCCTCGGACAGGGAAACTTCGGCTCACCCGGAAACATGGGCGCGGCCGCCCCGCGGTACACCGAGACCAAGATGGCTCCGCTCGCGCTCGAGATGGTGCGGGACATCGAAGAGGAGACCGTCGACTTCCACGACAACTACGACGGTCAGACGCAGGAGCCCTCGGTGCTCCCGGCGCGCTTCCCGAACCTGCTCGTCAACGGATCGGTCGGTATCGCCGTCGGCATGGCGACCAACATCCCGCCGCACAACCTGCGCGAGGTCGCCTCCGGCGCGCTGTGGGCACTCGAGAACCCCGATGCCACGCGCGAAGAGCTGCTCGAGGCGCTCATGGAGCGCATCCCCGGCCCCGATTTCCCCACCGGCGCCCAGATCCTGGGCACGAAGGGCATCCGCGAGGCCTATCGCACCGGCCGCGGCTCGATCACGATGCGAGCCGTCGTCTCGATCGAAGAGCTCCAGGGCCGCACGTGCCTGGTGATCACAGAGCTGCCGTACCAGGTGAACCCCGACAACCTGGCCGTCAAGATCGGCGACCTCGCCCGAGACGGCAAGATCACCGGCATCGCCGACATCCGCGACGAGACGAGCGACCGCACGGGTCAGCGACTCATCGTGGTGCTCAAGCGCGACGCTGTCGCCAAGGTCGTGCTCAACAACCTGTACAAGCACACCCAGCTGCAGGAGAACTTCGGCGCGAACATGCTCGCGATCGTCGACAACGTGCCGCGGACGCTCTCGCTCGACGGCTTCATCTCACTGTGGGTCGACCACCAGGTCGAGGTCATCGTCCGTCGGACGACGTATCGCCTGCGCAAAGCCGAAGAGCGCATGCACATCCTGCGCGGCTACCTCAAGGCGCTCGACGCGCTCGACGAGGTCATCGCGCTGATCCGCCGATCGCCCACCGTGCAGGAGGCGAACGAGGGACTGCAGAAGCTCCTCGAGATCGACGACATCCAGGCCCAGGCCATCCTCGACATGCAGCTGCGTCGCCTTGCGGCGCTCGAGCGGCAGAAGATCATCGACGAGGCGGCCGAGCTCGAGGCGCGCATCGCCGACTACCAGGCGATCCTCGCCGACCCCATCCGTCAGCGCTCGATCATCCGCGACGAGCTCACCGCGATCGTCGACCGCTTCGGCGACGACCGCCGAACGCACATCCTGCCCGGGTTCGACGGCGACATGTCGGTGGAAGACCTCATCCCCGAAGAGGAGATGGTCATCACCGTCACTCGCGACGGCTACATCAAGCGCACGCGCAGCGACAATTACCGTCAGCAGCACCGCGGCGGCAAGGGCGTCAAGGGAGCACAACTGCGTGCCGACGACCTCGTCGAGCACTTCTTCGTGACCACGACGCACCACTGGCTGCTGTTCTTCACGAACAAGGGTCGCGTCTACCGCTCGAAGGCGTATGACCTGCCCGAGGCCGGCCGCGACGCCAAGGGTCAGCACATCGCGAACTTCCTCGCGCTGCAGCCCGACGAGGAGATCGCCCAGATCCTCGACATCCGCGATTACGGCGTGGCCACCTACCTCGTGCTCGCCACTCGCGGCGGTCTCGTGAAGAAGACGCGCCTCGTCGACTACGACACCAACCGTCAGGGCGGGGTCATCGCGATCCGGCTTCGCGAAGAGGACGAGGTGGTCAGCGCTCTCCTCGTCGACGAGGGCGATGACATCCTGCTCATCAGCCGGCACGGTATGTCGCTGCGGTTCACCGCCACCGACGACGCCCTCCGTCCGATGGGTCGATCGACCGAAGGCGTGAAGGGCATGTCGTTCCGGGATGCCGACAGCCTGCTTTCGGCATCCCTCGCCACGGGAGACGGCTACGTGTTCGTCGTCACCGAAGGCGGCTACGCCAAGCGCACCGCGGTCGACCAGTACCGCACCCAGAGCCGTGGCGGACTGGGTATCAAGGTGGCCCGCCTCAACGACGATCGGGGCGATCTCGCGGGCGGTCTGATGGTCAGCGAGGACGACGAGGTCTTGGTGGTTCTTGCCAGCGGCAAGGTGGTACGCTCTGCCGTGGCCGAGGTGCCCGCCAAGGGCAGAGACACCATGGGTGTCGTTTTCGCCCGCGCCGCCGGCGACGATCGAATCATCGCGATCGCACGGAACGGCGAGCGGGGCCTCGTCGCAACCGAAGAGGCCGCCGATCCCGAATCGGCCGCGGAGCCGGCCCCCGGGTCCGAGGCCTCTCCCGAGATCCCCGAAGAGAGTACTGACGCATGAGCACCGTAGCCGACAAGCTCGCGAAGAAATCCAGCCACAAGACCACCGCCAAGCAGGTCCGCCTGCGCCTGGTCTACATCGACTTCTGGTCGGCCGTGAAGCTGTCCTTCCTCGCGGCGATCGCCATCGCGATCGTGACCGTCGTGGCGTTCGTGATGGTCTTCTTCGTCGTCCAGGCGACAGGCACGATCGAAACGGTCGACGGGTTCGTCGGCAGCATCTCCGACGGCAGCATCCTGATTTCCGAGTTCATCAGTCTTCCGCAGGTGCTGGCCTTCTCGGCGATCGTGGCGATCCTGAACCTCGTGGTGGTCACGGTGCTCGGCGCCGTCATGGCCGGAATCTACAACCTCGCGGTGAAGGTCACCGGCGGCCTGCTGGTCGGCTTCACCTCGAACTGACCCTCACACCACGGTCGTCCCCAGCAGCGACCCGATCAGCCACGTGACGGCGAGGGCCAGCGCCCCGCCCACCACGAGGCGCAGTGCGGCACGGCCCTTCGGCGCATCGCCGAGGTGTGCCGAAAGCGTTCCCGTCAGCGCGAGGGCGGCGATGACCGCGATGAAGGTCACCGGCACCCGCCACTCCGGCGGTGGCAGCAGGATCGCCAGCAGCGGCAGCAGTGCTCCCAGCGTGAAGGCGATCGCCGACGACAGCGCTGCGTGCCAGGGGTTCACGAGATCGTCGCGATCGATGTGCAGCTCGACCTCGAGATGCGCCGCGAGCGCGTCGTGGGCCGTGAGCTCCTTCGCGACCTGCCGCGCCGTCTCGTCGGTGAGTCCACGCTCGCGGTACAGGCGCGTGAGCTCGTCGAGCTCTTCCTCGGGCAGCTCCTGCAGCTCGCGCGTCTCCTTGGCGATGAGCGCGCGCTCGGTGTCGCGCTGGCTGCTCACCGACACGTACTCGCCGAGCGCCATCGAGATCGCGCCGCCGACGAGGCCCGCGACACCCGCGACGAAGAGTGGTCCGGTCTCTGTCGAGACCCCGGCGACGCCCACCACAAGGGCGGCGACCGAGACGATTCCGTCGTTCGCGCCCAGCACGCCGGCGCGCAGCCAATTGAGCCGTTGACCGAGCCCCGGCCGGTGTGCTTCTCCTGCGTGACCTTCCACGCGCTCAGTCAACCAGCCGATTCGTGAAAACGGCGGACGTCGGGTAAAGTCTTGGAGGTTGACGGCGAGAGATCGCCGCCACAGCGGGGCTATAGCTCAGGCGGTTAGAGCGCTTCACTGATAATGAAGAGGTCCCAGGTTCAAGTCCTGGTAGCCCCACTTTTCAGCCCCGGGGCCTTAGCTCAGTTGGTAGAGCGCCTGCTTTGCAAGCAGGATGTCAGGAGTTCGAATCTCCTAGGCTCCACAGCGAGAAGAGCCGGTCCACAGGACCGGCTCTTCGCATCTCCGGCACCTGACGACCGCCCGATAGGGTGAAGCATGGATCTGCGCGTGGCGGCGTACGCCGTCATCATCGACGCCCAAGAGCGCATGCTCCTCGCCCACTGGAACGAGGGTCGCCGCGCTGCATGGACGCTTCCCGGGGGTGGCCTCGAGCCGGGGGAAGACCCCGAGCGGGCGGTGCGCCGCGAGGTGCGGGAGGAGACGGGCTACAAGGTCGCCGTCGACGGGCTGCTCGGCATCCACTCCCGCGTGATCCCGCCGGGCCGGCGGCTCACGCCCGACGCCGTCGATCCGCTCCACACCCTGCGCATCGTCTACCGCGCGCACATCACGGGCGGGCGCCTGCGCCCCGAGGTCGACGGGACCACCGACCTCGCCGACTGGTTCGATCTCGCCGGTGTTCGCTCGCTGCAGCGCGTCAAGCTCGTCGACATCGCGCTCGGCATGGCGCGCGACGCCTGAATCGAGCGGATGCCGCTACCCGAGCTGCTGCGAGATGTCGGCGACCGTCGCGCCGTACGCTGCGATCAGGTCGTCGGCCTCGACGAACAGGCTGTAGCCGTGCGCGCCTGCGCCCATCGCGATGCGCGTGCCGACGATCTGCTCGTCGGCGTAGATCGGCCACTCGGTGGAGCTCCCGATCGGCACGATGGTGCCTCGCTCATACCCCGTCGCTGCCAAAGCGCGCTCGGGGTCGGGGAGCTGGAGCTTGTTCACCCCGACCACCGCGCGGAGCTTCGGCCACGAGATCGCGCGATCGCCGGGGATGAGCGCGAACAGGTAGGTGTCGTCCGCTCGCTTGACCACGAGGGTCTTCACGATCCCCGCGGGGTCGATGCCGAGCAGCGCCGCAGCCTCCGGCAGACTGTTCGCCACCGGTCGCTCGCGCAGCTCGACGTCGAGACCTCGAGCGGATGCCGCCTGTCTGACCCGGTCGAGCGGATCAGGCATCCGGCGCGCGCAGCGGGTCGTCCGCCACCCACAGCTCGTCGTCGGCGCGGAGCGTCTGCCACGCCGCGTAGAGGACGCCGAGAGCCGCGGCCACCCCGAGGATGATCGCGATCACGCCGCCGGCGCCGATGCCCTGCTTCGGGGCGGGCTCGAGCGACCCGAGCTTGGCCGCGAGCTTCTTCGCGGCATCCTTCGAGTACTTGTCGGTGAGCTTGCCGTACTTCGCCGAATCCGGGAGCGCGATCCCCTGACCGGAAGCGAGGCGCTCGCGCGTCTCGTTGGCGGCATCCCATACCGACAGCGCCGAGCCGACGACGGCACCGGCCGCGGGGACCACGCGGTCCTCGAGAAGCTGCTTCGAAACGCGCCTCGTGCGGTCGACATGGGGCGCGGCGTACCGGTCGTAGCCCGACTGGACACCGGGCAGAACCTGCTCGCGGTGGAAGTGGCCGAGCTGTTTGCCGGCCTCTCGGGCGACCGCGGCCGCCTCACTCACCAGCACCTGCTGCGACTCCCACAGGTTGTTGGCCTGCGTCTGAAGCTTGCGGAGTTCCTTCTTGCGCTTGCGGCTGAGGCTCACGGTGCCCTCCCAATCGGACGGGGATCTGGTTCACCCATCTTGCCAGACAGGGCCGCACGCGGGAGAGGTTGTACAGAACTCTGGAAGAATGGCAGAATGCCGCTTCACACAGCCGTCGCCACCTTCCACACCAACTACGGCGACATCGTCGTCAACCTCTTCGGCGACCACGCCCCTCGTACCGTCCAGAACTTCATCGGCCTCGCCGACGGCACCGGATCGTGGACGAACCCCGCCACCGGCAAGCCGGGCGAGGGTCCCCTCTACAAGGACGTCGTCTTCCACCGCATCATCGCGGGCTTCATGATCCAGGGCGGCGACCCGCTCGGTCAGGGTGTCGGCGGACCCGGCTACAACTTCGACGACGAGATCAGCCCCGAACTGACCTTCACCGCGCCGTACAAGCTCGCGATGGCCAACGCCGGACTCCGCCGCAACGCGATCACGGGCAAGGCCGAAGGCACCAACGGCTCGCAGTTCTTCATCACCGTCCCCGGCCAGGGTGGCCGCGGTCCCGAGTGGCTGCAGGGCAAGCACACGATCTTCGGCGAGGTCGCCGATGACGCCTCGAAGGCCGTCGTCGACACGATCAGCGACGTGCCGACCGCTGCCGGCGACCGCCCCCTCGAGCCGGTCGTGCTGCAGTCGGTCGACATCGTCGCGGTCTAGGCATCCCGCCTTCGTGACCACCGACCAGTTCCGTCGCAACAGCGACAACTTCTGCTACCGGCATCCCGACCGGCAGAGTTTCGTGCTCTGCCAGCGATGCCTGCGCACCATCTGCCCCGAGTGCCAGACCCAGGCGCCCGTGGGAGTGGTGTGCCCGGAGTGCCTGCGCGCACAGCAGCAGGCGGCGACGCCTGCGCAGCGCAAGGCGGAACGGCGGTGGTCACGACCCCGCGCCCTCGTCGCGTACGACGGCCGCCCGGTCGTGACCTATGCGATCGTCGGGATCACCGCGTTCTCCTACCTGCTCGGTCTCATCCCTGGGCTCGGTCGCATCATCGAGAACGCGCTGCTGTTCTGGGCGCCGCTGATCTACCCCGGTATGAGCGGATCGTTCGAGCCGTGGCGCCTGTTCACGGTGGCGCTCGTCCACTCGAGCTTCTGGCACGTCGGCCTCAATATGCTCGCGCTCTGGATGATCGGGCGGAGCCTCGAGCCGCTGCTCGGGCGCGGGCGGTTCCTCACCCTCTACCTGCTCAGCACACTGGGCGGCTCGGTCGCGGTGACGCTGTTGTCGTTCGGCACGCCCGTCGTCGGCGCGTCGGGCGCGATCTTCGGACTCTTCGGCGCGCTGCTCGTGATCGGCCGCCACCTCGGGGCGAACGTCGCCGGAATCGCGATCGTGCTCGGCATCAACCTGGTGATCGGGTTCATCCCCGGCTTCAACGTGTCGTGGCAGGCGCACGTCGGCGGGCTCGTCGTCGGTGCCCTCGTCGGCTTGATCTACGCCCGAACCCGCGGGACCCGCCAGCGGAACCTGCAGGTCTGGCTGCTGGTCGCGGTCGGGGCGGGCCTGGTCGGGCTGCTGTTCGTGCCGGTGCTGCTGCCCCAGTTCGTCCTCGGCTGACTTATCCACAGGTTCATCCACAGCTGGGGATGAATGACACTCGTGTAATTCACACCTGTTAACAACCCTGTTAACAACTCCCGGGAACACGAAAGCCCCGGTGGACCGGGGCTTTCGGAAGGTGGGATGCCGGCTACCGCCAGCGCGTGGTCATGAGGAAGCCGATGAAGGCGATGCCGAAGCCGATCACGAGGTTCCACGGACCGATGTCGGGGATCGGGTACGCCATGTTGCTCAGGTAGAAGACGAGTACCCAGACCAGCCCGACGAGCATCAGACCGATCATGATCGGCTTGAACCAAACGGGGTTGGGTGCGGCTTCACCCTCTGCGCGCTCGATGAGCGTGTCGTCGTCCTTGCGTGCCATTCCGACAGTCTAACTGCCAGCCGGGCCACAGCCTGCGCTGACTAGACTCCCCCTGTGGATGAAGCGCTGGCAGGGGACGCCGGGCGCGCGACCTCTCGTCGCGATGCTCGCGCCGAACCGCGTCCGCAGCCGCGTCCGCGCCACCGCACGTCCGTCGTCGGCGTCATCGGCGAGGTGCTCATCACGGCCGGAGTCATCACGCTCCTCTATGTGGTGTGGCAGCTCTGGATCGGCGACATGATCTACGGCGCCGAGCGGAATGCAACCGGCCAGGAGCTCTCGCAGACGTGGGCGCAGGAGTACGTCCCGCCCGCCGACGCTCCCGTCGAGCCCGCCCCGGGCGAAGCGCCCGTGACCGCCGAGCCGATCATCCTCCCCGAGCCGGCCGACGCCGAGGAGTTCGGTGTCATGCACATCCCGCGCTTCGGCTCGGAGTACGCGGTTCCGATGGCGGGGGGCGTCACGCGCGCACGGACCCTGGATCCCATCGGCATCGGGCACTATCCGGGAACGAGCATGCCGGGCGAACCGGGCAACTTCGCCGTCGCCGCGCACCGGACCACGTGGGGGAAGCCCTTCAACCGCATCGCCGAGCTCCAGGTCGGCGACGCCATCGTCGTCGAGACCGAAGGCGGCTGGTACACGTACCGCTTCCGCACGCTCGAGTACGTCACGCCCGATCAGGTGGAAGTGCTGCTTCCGGTGCCGCAGGCCCTGGATGTTCCTGCCGGGACCGCGTACATGACCATGACGAGCTGCAGTCCGATGTACTCGCTCGCGGAGCGCATCGTCGCTTACAGCGTGTTCGAGTCGTTCACACCTCGGTCGGCGGGCGAGCCGGCCTCGCTCACCGGGACGGTGGTGTGATGTACGCGGGGCTCTGGCGCATCCTTCCCGGCCCGTGGTGGCTGCGCGCGATCATCCTCCTCGTGCTCGTCGCGGCGGTTCTCTACGGACTCCTCTTCTACGTGTTTCCGTGGGTGAGCCAGTTCGTCAACCCGCAGGAAGTCACCGTCACGTGACCGCGGCATCGCCTCCGAGATGAGCGCGCCGATCCTCGTGGTCGACAACCACGACAGCTTCGTCCACACCCTCGTCGGCTATCTCCACGAGCTCGGCGCCGACACGGATCTCGTTGAGGCGGATGCCGTCGCAGACGCATCAGCGGCGATCGCGGGGTACCGGGGCGTGCTGGTGTCGCCGGGTCCGGGAACCCCTGCCGCCGCAGGAGCGTCGATCGAGGTCGTGCGCTCGGCAGCGGTTTCGCGCACCCCGCTCCTCGGCGTGTGCCTCGGGCACCAGGCGATCGCGGAGGCGTTCGGCGCCACGGTCGCGCACGCACCGGAGCTCATGCACGGAATGACCTCGCTCGTGCACCACGACGGCGGTGATCTCTACGACGGACTCCCCGACCCGTTCCGAGCGACGCGCTACCACTCGCTCGCGGTCGAGCCCGAGAGCGTTCCACGGGAGCTCGCGGTGACCAGCCGCACGGACGGCGGCGTCATCATGGGCATCGCACATCGCTCGCTGCCGATCCAGGGCGTGCAGTTCCACCCCGAGAGCGTGCTCACCGAAGGCGGGTATCGACTGCTCGGCAATTGGCTGGCCACGGTCGGCTTCGCGGATGCCGCGGCCCTCGGCGCGAGGATGAGTCCTCGTCGCCGCGCGGCGGCGCGCTAAGGGGTTCCCGAGCAGAAGCGCAGGGTGATCTCGGAGTGGATCGGCACATCTCCGGGCGGCAGTGACTGCGACGACACGGTCGGGGGCGCGGCGGCCGGGCACGCGGTGTCCTCCTGGGTGAGGACGGTGAGCCCGACGCCGTCGAGTTCGCGTTCGGCCGCCTCTACGGTGTACCCCGTGACATCGTTGATGGTGACGCGACCCGAGGCGACCACGAGGTTCACCGCCGTCCCCAGCGCGATCGACGATCCTGCCGTCTGATCGGCCGAGATCACGGTGCCGCCCGGGAGATCGGGGTCGTTGCGCGAGGTGACCGTGCCGAGGGCGAGACCGGCGTCCGTGAGCGCCTTGGTGGCGGCATCCTGCCCCAAGCCCTCGAGGGTCGGGACGGTCGCCACCTCCAGGCCGGTCGACACGTAGACGCGCACCGTCTGATCGGGGCTCACCGCGGCGCCGGCCTCGGGGTCGGTGCGGATGACGTTGCCTTCGGCGACGTCGGCATTCTCCTCGTCGACGCGGAAGGCGAGAAGGTCGTTCGTCGCGAGCTCGGTGTTCGCCCGCTCGTAGGTCATCCCCGCCACGTTCGGGACGACGCGGGCGTTCGAGGGAACCTCGCCGGGGGCCGAGCGGATCGACAGCACCCAGAACAGCACCGAGATCAGCAGCACGGCGAGGATGCCGATGCCCGCCCAGATCCACGCGACAGGGGGTCCTGCCTGCGTGCGCTTCATCGTGGTGTCTGTGCTCAGCTGACGCAGCGACCGAGCCGTCTCGGCGGCCTGTCGCGGATTGGGGCCGTACAGCTCGCTCGTGAGCGCGCCGACCTGCCGCTTGGACGGGGAGCGGCCGTCGATCGTCGCATCGAGTGCCTCGCGGAACGACGCCGCGTCCTGGTACCGCTGGAAGGGATCTTTCGCCAGGGCGCGAAGCGCGACCGCGTCGAGGGCGCGCGGGACCGTCTCGCGGATCTCGGACGGCGGGAGCGGCGCCTCGCTCACGTGCTGGTACGCGACGGCGACCGGCGACTCGCCCCGGAAGGGCTGGCGCCCCGTGAGCAGCTCGTACAGCACGACGCCGGTCGAATAGAGGTCGGCGCGCGCGTCGACCGGCTCACCCTTGGCCTGTTCGGGCGAGAAATACGCGGCCGTGCCGAGGATCTGGGTAGTCTCGGCGACCGTCGACGATCCGTCCGACACCGCACGCGCGATGCCGAAGTCCATGACCTTGATCTGGCCGGCATCGGTGACCATGACGTTGCCGGGCTTGATGTCGCGGTGGACGACGCCGGCACGGTGCGAGTACTCGAGGGCTTCCAGGATGCCGTCGACGTAGCGCACCGAGTCGGCGACGGGAACGGGGCCTTCGGTGATGATGTCTTTCAGGAGGCGGCCCTTGACGAGTTCCATCACGATGAACGGAACCGGGCGGATCACGCCGTCGGGCATCGTCTCGGAGTCTTCGCCGGCGTCGTAGACGCGGACGATCGTCGGATTGGCCATGCGGGAGGCGGCCTGCGCTTCGAGCCGGAACCGGGTGCGGAAGGCGTTGTCGACGGCGAGGTCGCGATCAAGGATCTTCACCGCGATGTCGCGGCCCAGAGTCAGGTCATACCCCCGATAGACGCTTGCCATGCCACCACGACCGATGGGCTCGTCGAGGCGATAGCGCCCCGAAAGCACGCGCGGCTCAGCTGTCACGGTCACTCCCTGCATGGAACACAAGCAACCCTAGCCGAGGGTGTCGCCCGACCTCCGCCGGGCGACACCTCTGCGGGCTTACGGTTCGGTCGTGTCGTCGTCACCGTCGGGGGGTGCCGGGGCGACGATCGTCGCCGTGGCCTCGGGAGATGCTCCCGAGGTTCGGTCACCCGACGGCCCGCCCGTGCACGTCACCGTGTAGGTCACGATGAGCGTGCCGGTGGCGTTGTTGGGCACGGTGATCTCGGCGGTGCGGTCGGCGTTGCCGAACGCAGACGTCGACTGGCCGTTCGTGAACGTTCCATTGGTCGCCGACAGGTTGTACGCGCTCGGCGAGCCCTCACCGGCGGGGCAGCTGTAGCCCTGCCAGTTCACGGTGATCGTTCCGCCCGGTGCCACCTCGGCGGCGCTGAGCGTCGGGGCGCCCGGCGCGGGCATCGCGACCTGGTCACCGTACGCCGTCAGCACGATGGTCGTGCCGGGCTCGACGCGGCCGGTCGGGTTCACGTCGTAGACGAGACCCACCTCGCCCGAGGTGGGCGCCGCGTTGCCCGTGCGGCAGTCGGTGACGAGGTCGGCGCCGTCGAGGATGCCGCGCGCCTCGTCGCAGGTCTTGCCCTCGAGCGCGAGCGCAGTGACGTCGATACGCTCCTCGGTGGGAGTCGGGGTCGGCGTGTCGGAGGGGGTGGGCGTCGCCGACGCGGAGGTCGAGGTCGAGGTCGGCGTCGGGTCGGCATCGTCGCCCGGGTTCGCCAGCAGCGCCCAGATGGTTCCGCCGAGCACGAGGAGCAGCAGCACGATCAGGGCGATGAGCGGCCAGGTCCACGGGCTGCGCTTCTTCTTCTCGCCCTCGTCGTCGACGGGGGGTGCCGCCGGCATGAGCTGGGTCGCCGCGGCGGTGTCGCCCGCCGGCGTGAGCAGCTGCGTCATGTCGTCGCCGACGGCGGTGCCGGCCGCGATCGCGGGCACGGCGGCAGCCGCGGCTGCGACGTCCCCGCGGCGCAGCGCGCTCGCGGCACGCGCGACGACGGCAGACGATGCGGGTCGGTCCTCGGGCTTCTTGGCGATCATCGCCATGACGAGGTTCTGCACCGGAACGGCCACGGTCGGCGGCAGCGGCGGGGGCTGCTCGTTGATCTGCGCCATCGCGATCGCCACCTGCGACTCGCCCGTGAAGGGGCGACGGCCCGCGAGGCATTCGTACGCGACGATGCCGAGCGAGTAGGTGTCGGTCGCCGGCGACGCCGGGTGTCCCGACGCCTGTTCCGGCGAGAGGTACTGCACGGTTCCCATCACCTGGCCGGTGGCGGTGAGCGGCACCTGGTCGGCGATGCGGGCGATGCCGAAGTCGGTGATCTTGACGCGCCCGTCGGGCGTGATCAGCAGGTTTCCCGGCTTGATGTCACGGTGCACGAGGCCGGCGGCGTGCGCCGCCTGGAGGGCGGCCGAGGTCTGCGCGACGATGTCGAGCGTCTTGTCGGCGCCGAGCGAGCCGTCTCGCTCGATGATCGTCGAGAGGGCCTCGCCGGGGACGAGCTCCATGACGAGGAAGGCGCTGCCGTTCTCCTCGCCGTAGTCGAAGACGCTCGCGATGCCCTCGTGGTTGACGAGCGCGGCGTGACGGGCCTCGGCGCGGAAGCGCTCGAGGAACCCGGGATCGCCCATGTACTCGTCTTTGAGGATCTTGATCGCGACGGTGCGGCCGATGACGTGGTCGGTCGCCTCCCACACCTCGCCCATGCCGCCGATCGCGATCCGCGAATCCAGCTCGTAACGGCCGCCGAAGGTCACACCCTGCGTCGGTCTCATCTCGTCAGCACCGCCTCCATGACCTTCTTCGCGATCGGCGCCGCGATGGTGTTACCGCTTCCGGATTGTCCTTGCCCGCCGCCGTCTTCGACGACGACGGCCACGGCGACCTGCGGATCGTCCGCAGGTGCGAATCCGGTGAACCACAGGGTGTACGGGTCGCCCGCGCCGTTCTCGGCCGTCCCGGTCTTACCGGCCACGTCGACCCCGTCTATTCTTGCACCCGATGCCGCACCGTCACTGACATTGGCGACCATCATGGCCACGAGCTCGGCGGCGATGTCCTCGTCGAGGGCGCGACCGTACTCGGTGCTCTCCATCGTCTCCTGCACCGAGAGGTCGGGGCCGATGACGCGGTCCACCATGCGGGGATTCATGACGACGCCGCCGTTGGCGATGCCGCCCGAGACCATCGCCATCTGGAGGGGGGTCGCCGTGACCTGCCCCTGGCCGAATCCCGTGAGCGCGGTCTGCGGATCGTCGAGGGCCCGCGGGTAGCTCGAGGGCGTCGAGACCAGCGGCAGCTCGAACGCGGCGTTGAAGCCGAACTTCTCGGCCTCTTCGCGGATGGCGTTGTCGCCGAGTTCGACCGCGAGCTCCGCGAACGGGATGTTGCAGCTCAGCCGCAGCGCATCGGCGATGGAGACCTCGGCACCGGGACCGCACGCGCCGCCGCTGGCGTTGTACACGACACTGCTCGACTGGGGCAGCTGATACACCGCGGGGTTCGGCAGCATCGAGGTGGGCGTGTACTCACCCGACGAGAGGGCGGCCGAGGCCACCACGAGCTTGAACGTCGAGCCGGGCGGGTTGAGGTCGCCCCCGATCGCACGGTTGTAGAGCGGGTTCGCGGGATCGGCCACTAGCGTGTCGTAGGCGGTGTTGACGTCGCTCGCCACGTGCGAGGCGAGGAGGTTCGTGTCGTAGCTCGGGCTCGTGACCATGGCGAGCACGCGGCCGGTGTCGGGCTCGTAGGCGACGATTCCGCCCTGCAGATCGCCGAGAGCCTCGAAGGCAGCGCGCTGCACGTCGGCGTCGAGAGAGAGCACGACGTTCGATCCCCGCGGTTGCTGACCGGTGATGATGCGGTCGAGGCGAGAGAGGAACTGCGAGCCGGCGGTGCCGCTGAGAACCTGGTTCATCGCCTGCTCGATCCCGGTGACGGAGCCTGGACCCAGGGCCGGATTGATGTAGCCCGTCACCGGCGCCCACATCTCGGCATCCGTGTACACCCGCTGCCAGCTGTAGACGTCGTTCGAGGGCACGGAAGAGGCGATCGCCGAGCCGCTCGCGATGATCGAGCCGCGCTGCACCTCGTACGAGTCGTAGAGCGCGCGGGTGTTGCGCGGGTTCTGGGCGAGGGCCTCGGCCTGCACCACCTGGATCCAGCTGGTGGACGCGAACAGCGCGACGAACATGAACAGCATCAGGAGGCTGAGACGGCGGAGCTCTTTGGTCACTAGCCGATCACCACCCGGGGGCGGCTGCGGACGGCATCCGAGATGCGCAGCAGGAGCGCGACGATGATCCAGTTCGCCACCAGCGACGAGCCGCCCGCGGCGAGGAACGGCGTCGTCAGGCCGGTGAGCGGGATCACGCGCGTGACGCCGCCGACCATGATGAACACCTGGAGCGCGATCGTGAACGACAGCCCGGTCGCCAGGAGCTTGCCGAAGTCGTCCTGGCCGGCGAGCCCGATGCGGATGCCGCGGCTTGTGAAGACCATGTACAGGCACAGGATCGCGAAGACGCCGATGAGTCCGAGCTCTTCGCCGAGCGCGGGGAGGATGTAGTCGCTCTCGGAGACGGGAGTGAGATACGGGCGGCCCTGGCCGAGCCCCGTGCCGATGAGGCCGCCCTGCGCGAGGCCGAACAGTCCCTGCACGAGCTGATAGCTGCCGCCGTCGGCCTCGATGACAGCGGGATTGAAAGCGTCGAGCCAGTTCGTGAAGCGGCCCTGCACGTACGAGAGCACGCGCGAGGCGAGGAAGGCGCCGCCCGCGGCCAGCAGCACGCCGATGAGCACCCAGCTGGTCTTGCCCGTGGCGACGTAGAGCATCGCGACGAACATGCCGAAGATGAGGAGACCTGTGCCGAGGTCGCGCTGGAGCACGATGATCCCGAGCGAGATGAGCCATATCACCAGCAGGGGGCCGAGTTCACGGGCGCGCGGCCACGTGAGGCCGAGGAATCGGGTGCCGGTCGAGGTGAGACTCTCGCGGGTGCGCACGAGGTAGCCGGCGAAGAAGATCGCCAGTGCGATCTTCGCGAGCTCGCCGGGCTGGAACGAGAAGAACCCGAGCGAGACCCAGACATCCGCGTTCGCGTTGGTGCCGAGCCCTGGGATGATCGGCAGCACCAGCAGCACGATCCCGACGAAGCCGAAGATGTAGGTGTAGCGGAAGAGTACGCGGTAGTTGCGCAGCAGGATCACCACGACGATCGCGCCGACGAGGGCGATGGCCGCCCACGCCAGCTGCCGGGTCGAGAACGCGTCCCACCCGTGGCGGTCGTCGGCGATGTCGAGTCGGTAGATCATCGCGAGGCCGAGGCCCGTCAGCAGCGTCGCGATCGGCACCACGAACGGGTCGGCGGCGCTCGCGCGCAGCCGCAGCACGATGTGGATCGCGACGACGAGTGCGGTGAGACCCCCGCAGTAGACGAGAAAGGTCCAGTCGATCGCGTCCTGGGCGCCGAGCTGCACGAGGGCGACGGCCGAGCCGTTGATGGCGAAGGCGAACAGCAGCAGGCCCAGCTCGCGGTTGCGCTGCGTCTGCGGCACCCGGATGCGCCGGAGCGCGCGGATGACGGCGGTGTCGGTCGATGCCTGGTCGACCGGTGTGCTCGTCGGCGCGCTCATCCGCCCCCTCCCGTCTCGCTGATGCTCGCGACGATACGTCGTGCGTCTGAGAGGGAGCTTGCCGGGATGGTCTGCTCGACGATCGCCTGCGCGAATTCGGTGAGCGAATCGAGGGGGATGCCGGTGTCTTCGTACGGGGTCGACAGCGCGATCGGTCCGAGGTTCTGCTGGATGCCCTGGAAGATGACGACGGTGTCTTCGTCGGCACCGACGAAGTAGCGGGTCTGGGTGTACTGGTACCCGAGCCAGAGGGCGCTGGAGAGGAGCCCGAGCACGAGGACGAGTCCGACGATCCAGCCGATGCGTCGGCGACGTGCGCGTCGGCGATCCTCTTCGATGAGCTCCTCGAGGAACTCCGGTGCCGGCTCGAAGTGGGTCGGCTCGTTCGCCGCCTGGCGGTTGGGGTGCAGCCAGCTGGTGCGGCCGGGTCGTGCGGCGGGCACCTCGATGCCGATCGGGTTCGACGCGGAGCCTACGATCGTGGGGGTGCCGGAGAAGAGCGGATGCTGACCGCCGACGTCGATGATGACGATCGTGACGTTGTCGGGGGCACCGCCGTCGAGCGCCTGCTTCAGCAGGCTGTCGGCCGTGCGACCGGGCGCGAGGCCGAGGGCCAGCGCCTTGGCGGTGTGCGCGTCGTCGACCACCCCCGACAGTCCGTCCGAGCACAGCAGCCAGCGGTCGCCCGGCTGCGTCGGCATGATGAACGTGTCGAGCTCGGGATCGGGATCCATGTCGCCGAGCACTCGCATGAGCACCGAGCGGCGTGGGTGGTAGCGGGCCTCTTCCGGCGTGATGCGCCCCGAGTCGACCAGGCGCTGCACGAAGGTGTGGTCGGTCGTGATCTGCGTGAGCGCGTCGTCGCGGTAGAGATAGATGCGCGAGTCGCCGATGTGGGCGATGACGGCGTACTGGTCGACCATCACCAGGGCGCTCACGGTCGTGCCCATGCCGGCGAGCTCGGGCCGCACGTCCACGGTGTCGATCAGCTCGGCTGCGGTGTCGGAGATCGCCTCGCGCAGCGCCCGCTCGGCCGCCGAGGTCGATTCGAAGGGCATGTCGAGGCGCTCAAGGCGATGGATCGCCAGGCTCGACGCGACGTCGCCGCCGGCGTGCCCGCCCATGCCGTCGGCGACGGCGAAGAGGTTCGAGCCCGCGTAGCCCGAATCCTGGTTGTTGGAGCGCACCTTGCCGGTGTGCGAGATCGCAACGCTCGAGCCCTGGAAGACCATCGGTTCGGGGCCTGCTACTTCCGCAGCTCGAAGGTGGTGGCCCCCACCTTGATCGGCGCCCCGACGAGTACCGGTGCCGGGGCGCTCACACGTGCGCCGTCGTGCCAGGTGCCGTTGGTGGAGTCGAGATCCTGGATCATCCACTGCTCGCCCCACAGCACGAGGCGCGCGTGGTGGCTCGAGGTGTAGTCGTCGCGGACGACGAGGCCCGATTCGCTCGACCGGCCGATCGTGAGCGGTTCGTTGCCGAGGGGCAGCTCGAGGCCGGCTTTCGGCCCGCTCGTGATCACGATGCGCGACACCGTCTGCGTCGTCGCGGGGCCTGTGCCCTTCGGTCCGCTCGCGGCCGCACTCGACGCCGCGGCCGAGGCTGCGACGGGTCCGGCGGCGGCCGCAGGGGCGGCGGAGCGGGAAGCCGCGGCCGGCGCTGCGGCCGGCGCGGCATCCGGCATCCGCCTCACCTTCACGCCGAACAGGTCCGCCCGCAGCGAATAGACCACCGCGAACACGAACGCCCACAGCATCACCAGGAACCCGATGCGCAGGAGGAGCAGCGTCAGTTCGCTCATGCCAGGGGTCCTCCGTCGCGCAGGTTGTACGCGCGGGTCGCGTCGTCGGCCGACATCGGCGGCTTCGGGGGCGCCGCCTGCGCGACGACGTGGAACACGATTTCGGTGCGACCGATCGTCACGGTCGAATCCGGCGGAAGTGCGGCTTCGGTGACCTTCCGTCCATCGAGCTTCGTGCCGTTCGTGGAGTTCATGTCGCGCACCATCGCGCGCTCGCCGTCCCACAGGATCTCGACGTGCTTGCGGCTGGTGCCCGCGTCGGCGATCGTGATGTCGGCGTCGCTGCCGCGGCCGATGACGGTGCGGGCCTTGACGAGCGGATGCCGGTGACCGGCGATGTCGACGACCCCGCGCCACGCGACCTGGCCACCCTGCGCGGCCGACGACTCGACGCGGAGCGTGCCGGTGGGGACCTGCTCGTCGCGCTGCAGCGTGATCGTCACGGGGCCGGCGAACGAGTAGCCCTGGGCCTTCGCGTGGGCATGCACGAGGGTGTCGAGCTCGTGCCCGAGCGCACCGCCGAGTGCGGCCATCTTGTCGTCGTCGGCGGGCGAGAGGCGCACGGTGAAGGCGTTGGGCGCGAGGATGCGGTCGCGGCTGACGACTGCCGCCTTCTTGTCGAGTTCGCTGCGCAGCGCGGCGGCGATCTCCACAGGTTGGATGCCGCTGCGGAAGGTCTTCGCGAACGCGCTGTTCACAGCGCGTTCGAGACCTTTCTCGAAGCTGTCAAGTAGTCCCACGGGGCTCCTCGGACGGGGGGTGCCGGTTGGTACATGCTAATCGCAGGCTCTCGCGGTGCGCGCACCGCCGTGCGGACGCGCGGTTCTGCCGTGATATCCTCGGGAGGTTGAGTGCGAGGGATCCCCGGGTCCCTCGACTCGCGCGAGTGGCGGAATAGGCAGACGCGCTGGCTTCAGGTGCCAGTGCCCGAAAGGGCGTGGGGGTTCAACTCCCCCCTCGCGCACAGCGCGGAAGAGGCTCCCGAGAGGGGGCCTCTTCTCTTTTTGTCGGGGTCAGGCTCCGTCGAGAGCCGGCACGAGGGTGAAGACGATCTCCTCGACCTCGCGACCGACACCCGGCGCGAACGCGACATTGCGCGAGACCTCGGTGAACCCGGCCTTCTCGAGCACCGCGATCGAACCGGCGTTGTGTGTCGCGGCCCGCGCGAAGAGCGGCCGCACCGGTTCGCGCGAGACGAGCAGTCGCAGTGCTGCGGTCGCGACGCCCCGCCCCCACGCGTGGCGCGCGATCCAGAAGCTCACCTCGCGGTCGCCGTCGATGGAGAACACCGCGGCGGTGCCGGCGAAGCCGCCGTTCTCGGTCACGACGGCGTACAGCACGTCTTCGGCGTCGCGCTGTCGTGCGATCCACGCGTCGAACGCAGAACGGTCGTCGGGATCAGCGGAGGTGAACGCCGCGAGCTCGACCGCCGGGCGGTCGCGCATCATCTCGAACACGGCGTCGAGGTCGTCGTCGTCCAGGTCGCGCAGCTCGATGTGTCCCACGGCTTCACCGTAGCGACGGGATCCGGCTAAATGAAGCCGTGCAGCTCGCGAAGCGCGAGCTCGGCCTCGGCGCCGTCGCGGCGGGCAAGCGCCTCGCGGAATTTCGTATACGCCGCGGTGCGGCCGATCGGGCATTCCAGGAATGGATGCCACGTCGGGACGTTCCGGTGGATGGCGAGCTCCGCTTCGCGCATGAAGCGGATGATCGCCACGTTGTCGCTCGCACGTGTGAGCTTCGTGAAGCACGCGATGCTCGCCCGGCCGAGCGCCAGATCGTCGTCGCGGCTCGAGGCCTCGACCATCGCGTCGGCATCGGCGAGCGTGTCGGCGAGCACCTCGTCGTCGCAGCGCGCGACGGCCATCCGCACCGCGATCCCCATGAGATAGGCGACGAACTCGAATGTGTCCGCCTGGGACTTGTCGTTCGGCATCGTCACGCGGGTGTATCGATGCGGTGAGACTTCGACGAGCCCCGTGCGCTCGAGCCGCTGCAGCGCTTCGCGCACCGGGGTTCGCGAGACGCCGAGCCGCTCGGCGAGGTCCTGATCCCGAAGCCGCTCGCCGGGCGCGAGGGTTCCGTCGACGATCGCTCGGCCGAGCCGCTGATAGACCTCGTCGCCGAGGACGGTGCCGCGCGGGTCGAGGGGGGCGAAGGGCAGGGTCATGGGTGCGATAAGTGTACGACGCACGCATCGCGCCCATCGGCGGATTCATTGCACGCCGACCTCGCCGCAGGACCGATATATCGGTACCATATGAGGGTCACGCCTGGCGTGGCCTATCCGGGGGGATCCGTCGACGCCCGGGCTTGGAGCACTGCTCGGCCCGGGCGTGCGATGGGGAATGCATCGCACGTAATCTGCAACATTTCTGTCACCATCCGTTACACGTCTCGCGGTGCGCCCCACGCGGTCACTAGCGTGGTAAGGGACCCGTGGCATGAGCGCGGGCACCCAGGAAGAACGGCAAGTAATGAGCACGCAGGGCACCGTCAAGTGGTTCAACTCCGAGAAGGGCTTCGGCTTCATCGCACCCGATGAAGGCGGCGCAGACGTCTTCGCGCACTACAGCGCGATCGAGTCGAGCGGCTACCGCTCGCTCGAAGAGAACCAGCGCGTCGAGTTCGAGATCGCCCAGGGCCCCAAGGGCCTGCAGGCTGAGAACATCCGCCCGATCTGATCGGGTCTCGGCCGCGGCATCCCGCCTCGACGGGGCGGGATGCCGCGGATCAGCCGTGCTCGCCGCGCACCAGCTCCACGCCGGCGCCGGCGAATTGACGCAGCGTCGCGTCCGGGAGGAACGCCCGGGTGAGCGCGCCGCCGATGCGGGTGAGGTCTGCCTCGTCGCGGAAGAGCAGATACATGGTCTCGTACCGTGGGTGGAACTTCTCCTTGAAGCGGTGCAGCGATCCGAAGCCGTAGACCGGCTCGAGCGCGTCCGCCAGCCGGTCGCTGAGGGCCGCGATCATCCCGGCGTCCGGCGGGTAGTCGTGCGCGAGCGGCGCGCCCGACAGCGACATGATCTCGGCGCCCTCTTCGGAGAACTGCCGCGCCGAAGAGCCGATCAGATACTCCATCACCGGCCCGAAGCCGCCGTCACGGCGGCGCATGAGGTCGAGCGTCCAGCCGCGGATCGCGCCGCCCGGTGCGTACACCGGCAGCCATGACAGGAACCCGTCGACGTCGCCGGTCGGTGCGATCGCGAGCGCGAGGCGCACCTCGGAGTCCTCGGCTTCGACGAGGGTCCCGAGCGTGAAGCCCATCTCAGGGAGGCCCTTGTCGCCGACCCACATCTCCGAGATCGCGCGCACCTGCTGCCGGATGCCCCACGGCTCGTCGGCCAGGCGTGTCATGCGGAAGGTCATCTCCTCGCGCCCCGCGCGGTTCAGGGATGAGCGCACCGAGTTCCACTGCTTGCCGGTGAACTTCAGGCCCGGCAGATCCACGATCGTGTCGTCGGCGACCACGATGCTTCGCCAGGCCGACGGCACCGCGGCACGCGTCTGCTCGTCGGCGCTGAAGAAGCAGGGGATGAGACCGGCCGCCTCGGCACCACGGATGAAGTCGGCGACGGCCGCGCTGCGCGCCTCGATCGGTCCGATCGGATCGGCGAGGGCGAGGGCGACGCCCGCACGTCGCTGGAAGGCGACGATCCCGCCGTCCATGCGCGCGTAGCTGTTGTCGTCCCACGTCGTCATCCACGACAGCGTGCCGCCGCCGTGCGTGCGGATCGCGTCCTTGACCTCGGCGGTTCCGGGCTCGGGAGCGACGCCGATCCCCGACTTCCGGCGCGAGCGGAACGCGGCGCGCACCCATACCAGGTAGACGAGCACCAGCGTCCACATCACAGCCCCCACGAGCGACAGCTCGGTCTCGCCGTCGATGACGTCCTCGACGCCACTCTCGCTGACCAGGATGATCCCCACCAGCACCAGCGCGCCGAACACGACGTTGACGCCCCCGAGCACGACGCCCACCACCCATGCCCAGCGCCGGCCGCGGCGCAGGCCGTTGGCGAGCAGCAGGATCACGATGGTGTCGATCGCGACATCCACGAATCCCCCCGAGACCGGTTCGGTGGGCCCGAACATCCCGTCGGTGGGGACGAGGATCACGATGATCTGGAGAACGCCGAGCGTCAGCACGGCGACGAACGCGATGAGGCGCTGTTCGCGCACTGTGGTGCGGCGGATGCGCAGCGACCGGTCGACGCCGAGGATCAGCAGCACCGCGAGCAGGTGCTCGAGGTCGGCGAGCTCGCCCCACAGCAGCATCGCGACGAAGACGAACGCGAGGAGCACGAGCCACGCGCGCACCCGCCACGGCGGGACGAAGAGCCCCACCGCCGCCGCGATGCACGCCATCGTGCCGCCCGAGGCGCCCACGTCGAGTGCGGCGGCCTGCGTCGCGGCCCACTCCCACGGCAGGAGCGACGCCGCGGCGAGCACGAGCGCGGTCGCGAGGATCGCGAACAGCTGCCCCACCCAGAAGTACGCGAGCGCCACGCGCGATCCCCGCTTGAACTCGAGGTACGCCATCCCGGCGAAGCTCGCGATCGTGAAGATGTAGACCCACGGCTGATTGACGAAGAACGTCCCGGTGATCGGCGTCCACCACCGCCCTTCGACGAGTGCGGGCAGGCCGTAGGCCACGACATCCCACAGGTCGGTGTCTTCGAAGGGTCGCCAGAGCCCCTGCCAGATGACGCCGACCGCCAGGATCACCGCGATCATCCCGAGCGTCGCCGGGATCCGGCGGATCACCGCGACGGGGCGGTGTCGTGGATCGGCGGTGGGCGGGTCGGGGG
>NZ_SCMR01000018.1 GCF_005502885.1 Microbacterium sp. 2FI | reverse complement strand
GCTCCGGCGACGACCCGGTGCCCGACATCGACCCTGACGACGGGTCGACCGTCGTCGTCCGTCGCGAGTCCAAGCGCCGTGCCGAGGCTGCCGCGCACGACGCGCGCGATCTCGACGACACCGCCGGGTCGCACACGACCGAGGCCGCCGGTCGCGGTCGCGGCCTCGCCGTCACGCTCGCCTCGGATGTGCCCGCCCCGCTCGGCCGCGTCGCTCAGACGCCCGACGGCTCGGCAGACATCTACCGCGCCCGCGCGGCGCAGCCCGTGGTCGTGCCGCGCACCCCCGCTCCGGCGCGCGCTCCGCAGATGCCCGAAGACACCGCCGCCGGCCAGGCCACGGCCCGCCGCCGCGGGCGCCTCCGCATCGTGATCGTCGTGGTCGCGGCATCCGTCATCGTCCTCGCCGCCGCAGCGGCCCTGATCGTCCTCGCCGTCACCGGCTGAGAGGAACCCCATGCACGTCAAGATGAGCCTCTACCGCGAGGACGGGTCCGCGCAGGACGTCCTCGTCACGGCCGAGCCCACCGCGACCGTGCGTGACGTGGCCTCGCGGATCGCCGCGGCCGACCCCCGTCGCAGCTACGATCCGAACCGCCGCTACACACTGCAGACCGCGTCGCCCATCGATCCCGAGTGGCGCCTGCTGCCGCCGGATGCCGTCATCGGCGAGGAGTGGCTCGCGTCGGGGCTGTCGGTGGCGCTCGTCGCCGAATCAGATGCGGCCGACATCCTGCCGACCCTGCACGCCGGGGTGACCGCCACCGTGACGGTCCTCAGCGGCCCTCAGACCGGGCACTCGGTCGTGCTCGGGCGTGGCTCGCACACGATCGGCCGCGACGCGGGGTGCGACGTCGCCCTTGCCGACCCGTACCTGTCGAAGCGGCACCTTCGGCTCGACATCGGCCAGACCGTCGAGGTGGTCGACCTCGGCTCCGCCAACGGCGTGGAGGTCGACGGCGAGCTCGTCTCGCGCGTGCGGGTGACGGGGTCGCTCGTGGTGCTGGCCGGCAGCACCGAGCTGCACATCGCCGTCGAGACGCATGAGGCGAGCCGCGGGCTCGACCACGCCGGACCTGTCGAGTTCAACCGCTCGCCGAGGGTCGAAGAGCGCTACAACGGTCGCACGTTCTCGGTGCCCGAGATCCCGCGCGAGCCCGAGGACCAGCCCTTCCCGCTGCTGGCGATGATCGCCCCGATCCTGCTGGGCGGCGCGATGTTCGCGCTGACCGGGCGACCCATCACGCTGCTGTTCATCGCGATGACACCGATCATGATGATCGGCGGCTACATCACGAACAAGCGGCGCGACAAGCGCAAGCTCGCCCGCCAGATCGAGCGGTTCGACGTGGGGCTGGCCGAGCTCGGCGAGCGTCTCACCCTCGAGAAGGAGATCGAGCAGCGCGCGCGCATCGCCGAGATCCCGTCGTCGTCCGAGCTCGTCGGCACCGCTGCGCGCCTCGGGCCGCTGCTGTGGACGCGCCGCCCCGAGCACTGGAGCTTCCTCTCGCTGCGGCTCGGCTCCGCCTCGATGCCCAGCCGCAACACGGTCGATGCCGAGCAGCGCGGCGACCTCGTGTTCGAGTTCCAGGAGCGCCTCGACGTCGTCGTCGCCGAGCACCGCCTCGTCGACGACGTGCCGATCGTGGTCGAGCTGAGTGAGGCGGGTGCGCTGGGTCTCGCGGGACGACCGGATGCCGCAGCCGGCGCCGCCGCCGCGATCGTGGTGCAGCTGACGGGCCTGCATTCGCCCGCCGAGGTCGTGATCGCCGCGGCCCTCACGCCCGCGTGGGCGGCCGAGCTCGACTGGCTCAAGTGGCTGCCGCACACCTCGTCGCCCCACAGTCCGCTCGGCGGCAACCACCTCGCGGCCACAGAGCCGGCCGTCGCGGTGCTGATGGACGACCTCGAGGCGCTCATCGCGAGCCGCGAGCGCGCACGCCAGCGCGCGCGCGACGAGGCTCGCGGCGCAATCGCGGCGGAGCGCTCATCGCTCCAGGCCGGCGCCAACGTCGGCAGCGAGGTCGGCACCGACGCGTATTCGGCGCCGCTCCCGGCGGTCGTCGTCTTCATCGCCGATCAGGCCACGCGCGACCGCGCGCGGCTGGTCGATCTGTCCGAGCGCGGCGCGGACGTCGGCGTCTTCCCGGTGTGGCTCGCGCAGGAGGGCTCCCGGCTCCCGGCCGTATGCCGTGCGTTCGTCGACCTCTCGGCGGGCGACGAGCCCCGCATCGGGCTCGTTCGGCTGGGCGAAGAGATCACCGCGCCCGTGCTCGATCGGCTCTCGCGCGACGAAGCGGTCGGGTACTCCCGCAGCCTCAGTCGCGTCGTGGACGCCAACGTGCCCGTCGACGACGTCTCCGACATCCCCACCGCGGTGGCCCTCGCCGCCCTCATCGACCCCGAGCTGCTCTCGAAGTCCGAGGCCGTCGTCGAGCGGTGGTGGGCGAACGACTCGATCATCGACCGCACCGGCACGCGCACCACGAACCGTCGACGCGCCGGGCGCCTGCGAGCCACGATCGGCCAATCCAGGCACGGCCTCATGCACCTGGACCTCCGCACGCAGGGCCCGCACGCCCTCGTCGGCGGCACGACCGGCTCGGGCAAGAGCGAGTTCCTGCAGGCGTGGGTGCTGGGCATGGCGGCGGAGTACAGCCCCGACCGCGTCACCTTCCTCTTCGTCGACTACAAGGGCGGTTCGGCGTTCGCCGACTGCATCCGCCTGCCGCACGCCGTCGGCCTCGTCACCGACCTCACGCCCCACCTCGTGCGCCGCGCCCTCACGAGCCTGCGCGCCGAGCTCCACCACCGCGAAGAGCTCCTGCACCGCAAGGGCGCGAAGGACCTCCTCGAGCTCGAGAAGCGCGGCGACCCCGACGCTCCGCCCGCTCTCGTGCTGATCATCGACGAGTTCGCCGCCCTCGTGGGCGAGGTGCCGGAGTTCGTCGACGGCGTCGTCGACATCGCCCAGCGAGGCCGCTCGCTCGGCATCCATCTCGTGATGGCCACGCAGCGACCCGCCGGCGTCATCCGCGACAACCTGCGCGCGAACACGAATCTCCGCATCGCACTGCGCGTCGCCGACGAGTCGGATTCGCTCGATGTCGTCGGCGAGAAGGATGCCGCGCACTTCGATCCCGCGATCCCGGGCCGCGCGATCGCGAAGACCGGTCCCGGCCGCCTCGAGCGCTTCCAGTCGGGTTACGCCGGCGGATGGTCGAGCGGCGAGCCCGACGCACCCCGCGTCGAGGTCGCCGACATGCCGTTCGGCACCGCCGCGGCGTGGGCGGCCCCCACCGATGACGAGACGCCCGAAGAGCGCGAAGACCTCGGCCCCACCGACCAGCAGCGCATGGTCGACGCGATGACCGAGGCCTCGCGCCGTGCCCGGATCCCGGCGCCCCGGCGCCCGTGGCTCGACGAACTGCCCGCCGCGATCGACGTGCGCTCGCTCCGCAGCCGCACCGACGACCGGCTCGCCCTGGGCGTCGGCGACATCCCCGAGCGCCAGGCGCAGGAGGTCGTCGCCTTCCAGCCCGACATCGACGGCCACATGGCGGTGTTCGGCACCGGCGGCGCCGGCAAGTCCGTCGCGCTGCGCACTCTTGCGGCCTCCGCCGCCCTCGCCGACGACAGCGAGGTGTTCGTGTACGCCCTCGACTTCGGCGCCGGAGCCCTCCGCGCACTCGCCGAGCTGCCGGGCGTCGGCGCGGTCATCACCGGCGAGGACGACGAGCGCATCGTGCGGGTGTTCCGGATGCTGCGCGCCGAACTCGATCGCCGCGCTCGCGAATTCGGCGACGCCCGTGCGACGAGCATCGCCGAGTATCGTGCACAGCCGGGCCGGAGGGATGAGCCGCGCATTCTGCTGCTCATCGACAACTTCCCGGGGTTCCGCGAGGACTGGGAGATCCCGTCCGGCCGCAGCGACTGGTACCGCGTCTTCCAGGACGTGATCGCGCTGGGGCGCCCGCTCGGCATCCATGTCGCCCTCACCACCGACCGGTTCGCGTCGCTGCCGAGCGCCATCGCGTCGGGCATCCAGCGTCGAGTCGTGCTGCGCCTCGCCGACGACACGGCCTACGCCGCGCTCGACGTTCCCGCCGACGTCCTCACCGAGGACGCCCCGGCCGGCCGCGCACTCGTCGGCGGCCGCGAGACGCAGCTCGCGGTGCTCGGCGGCAGCCCGCTCGCCGCCGATCAGACGGCGGCGCTCACCGAGCTCGCCGAGCGGCTGCGCGCCGCCGGCGCGACCGAGGCCCCCGGCATCCCGTCGCTGCCGGCGATCGTGCGCATGGAGCGTCTCCCCGAGACGCGCGACGGCGAGCTGGTCATCGGCATCGCCGAAGACACGCTCGAGCCCGCCACCATCGCCCCCTCGGGCGCATTCGTCGTCGCCGGCCCTCCGGGCAGCGGCCGGTCGAACGCGCTGGCCGTGCTCGCGGAGCGCGCACTGGCGCTGCCGGGGCACGCGGTGTACTTCATCGGACCCCGGCGCTCTCCGCTGGCCGGCGACCCGCGATTCGCGGCATCCGCCAGCGCGCCCGACGAAGTGGCCGAGCTCGCCAAACTGCTGCGCGAGATCGTCTCCGACCCGGCCTCGCAGTCTCGGTGCGTCGTGATCATCGAGTCGATCGGCGACTTCCTGCAGACGCCCGCCGACGGCGCGCTCGTCGACATGGTGCGCCAGTTCAAGCGCGAGGAGCACTTCGTCGTGGCCGAGGCGGAGTCGTCGTCGTGGGTGTCGTCGTGGCCGCTGTTCGGCGAGTTCAAGAACGCCCGCCGGGGCCTCCTGCTGCAGCCCGACCAGACCGATGGCGACGTGATCCTGAAGACCTCGCTGGTCCGCGCGAAGCGCGCCGACTTCCCCGAGGGCCGGGGGGTCGTCGTCGCCGGCGGCAAGACCCGCCGCGTGCAGGTCGCGCTGGCCCCGGCATCCACCCGCGTCACCGTCTGAGCCCGCGTGTCCTCCGAAGGGGGGACATGTTTCGGTCGATCGGGCTGGTGGTGCCGGGTTAGCCTGTAACGGTTTCACCGAACGAACGAGAGGATCATCGTGGCGAACATCAATGTGACGTACGGGGACATGAAGTCGGCTTCGGCGCAGCTGATCACGGGCAAGGGTGCCCTGGAGGACAAGCTGAACGAGCTGCAGCGGCTGATCGGCGATCTGGTCGCGAGTGGTTTCGTGACGGATGCGGCGTCGGGTGCGTTCCACGAGTCGTACTCGCAGTTCACGACGGGTGCGACGCAGACGATCGGCGGCCTGCAGGGTCTGTCCGACTTCCTGACCGCTGCTGCCGACGCTCTGGGCGACACCGACACGCAGCTCGCCAGCGCCATCCGCTCCTGACGCCAGCGATGCCGGCCGCCGCGATGCGGCCGGCATCGACGACGCGCAGAGAGGGCGCTGAAGATGACGTTGATCGTCGACATGCTCGCTCTCGATGCCGCACGCATCGACGTGTCGCGCATCCACAGCGAGTTCACCGAGGCAACCGGGCGCAGCGATCGCCTCGGCGACGCGGTGGGCCACGAGCGGCTCGCGGAGCGCGTCCGCGCCTTCGCCGACAACTGGGATCACCGTCGCTCCGAGCTCGCCGAGCAGTTGGCTGTCGTCCGTGACGGGCTCGATGCGATCGTGACCGGCTTCGAACAGGTCGACGGTGATCTCGCGCGCGCTCTCACCGACCAGCGCACGACCTATCCGCCTCACGCGGTTCCCGAGCCGGTATGACGCGCCCTGTCGACTGGTCGCCGGTCAATCGCGCTCACGACCCGATCCCGGGCGACCCCGACCGGGTGTCGGCCACCGGTCGGCTCTATGTCGGCACCGCCGATGCGATCCTCCGCGCTGCCGCGAACATCGAGACCGCGTTGCGGGAGGGCTTCGGGCAGTCCGAGGCCATCGACGCGATCCGCGATCAGGCCGAAGACGTCGCCCGCCGCATCCGTCGTGCCGAGGAGCGGTACCGCGGTGTGGGTGACGCGATGATGGCGTACGAGCCGGTGCTGCGCGACACGCAGTCGCGGTCGGTCGCGGCGCTCGGCGCTGCGATCGCTGCGCAGTCCGGTCGCGAGACGGCAGCGCGCATGATCGACTACTACCAGGGCCGCATCGACGACCCGGCCACGCCGCCGGCGAACCTTCCCGGTTTCCAGGCCCAGCTCAGCACTTGGACGACGAAGGCCGCAGGCGCCCAGAGCGGCCTGACCACGGCCGAGGCCGACATCGACGCCGCCATCGTCGACCGCGACGTCGCGGCCGACGCGGCCGCCGATGCGATCGAACTCGTCGAGAACTCCGGTGACCTCAACGACAGCCGGTGGGACAACTTCTCGCAGTGGGTCGGCGAGCACAAGGACCTTCTCGAGACCATCTCCACGGTGCTGGGCGCCATCGCGGCCGTCGCCGGTGCGATCCTGCTGTTCATCCCGGGGATCAACCTCGTCGTCGGAATCATCCTCACGGTGATCGTCCTCGCCAACATCGCCTACCAGGCCCTCAACGCCGTCGCACAGGTGTCGACCGGCAACATGACCCTCGCCGAGGGAATCGTGAACGTCGGGCTCGCCGTGCTCAACGTGGTGGGCGCCGCTGTCGCGCTGAAGGTCGCGGCGACGGCGACCAAGACCACGGTCGCCACGTCGCTCATGCGCAGCTTCGCGGGCCGAGGCATCAGCGGCATGACCCGCGCACGTGCCCTCGGACTCGTCGAGCGGGCCGGGGTCGCGGCGTCCGGGCCCCTTGCGACGCCCCTCTCCGTCAAGGTCGCGAGCCAGGCGATCGGGTTCAGCACGCAGAAGCTGTCGATGGTGCACGCCATGGCGCACGGGCAGATGCTGTCGGGGGCGCTCGCGACCGGAGCCATGCGGCCCCTGTATCTCGCGACCGCGGCGACAGCAGGGCTCGGCACGGCCACGAACATCGCCGAGGACCCGCTCTCGAAGGTCCTCGAGCCGCACGTGCCCGACATCTCGTGGCGGGTCGGCGGCGACTGGTGACGACGAACGCCCGCAGGCCGGCAGATCTCGTCGCCGGTCGCGTCGTCGGGTGGGTGGCGATGTCGTGGCTGGTCGGCGGCATCCTGCTCCTCGTCGCGGTCCCGGCGATCGCGCGACTGGCCACCTGCACGAGCGATACGCGGCCGTGCACCTCGTGGGCCTTCACTGCGGTTCCCTGGTGGTGGGGCGGGCTGTGGAGCCTGTCGCTGTTCATCGGGCTCCTGGTCTGCTGGAGCCCGCGGCGCTGGTGGACACCGCAGGACTCATCGGGCCGGCCACAGCTCCCCGGCGTGTTCTCTACCCCCGAGTGGCTGCGCCTGCACGCGGTGATCGCGGGGGTGCTGAACGCTGCGATGCTCGTCGCCGAGGGCACACCCACGACCGCCGATCTCATCGGCTACGCGGCATCGGCTCTCCTCGCCCTCGTGGTCGTCGTCCTGGCGACGGTGTGCATTCGCGTCACCGCCGATCGCATTCCGAAGGCGCTTCATCGCGGCATCGCGCAGGGCTACGACGCAATCTGGCTCCTTCCCGCCGAGCGCCGTCTGCGTGCGAAGCACGGTGGTCCGCCTGCTCCAGCCCCGCCCACGCCGGCGCAGCGAGCGCGGCGGGCCGAACGCTGGACGCGCGGCGCGCTCGTCTGGCTGACGTGGCTGTATGCCGCGCTGTGCGCGCTCCCCGTGGCGATCGGCGCCGTCGTCCTGCTGGCGGCGCGCCCAGAGCCCGAGCCCGGCGGGTTCACGTTCCTGTTGCTCCTCGTGTGGGTGCCGTGGGCGCTGACGCTCGCTCTCGCGATCACCTTCGTCGGCGGCATCCGCTATCCCCTCGGCCTCCGCGGCGGGCGACTTCGCGTCTGGATGCTGGGCCTCGTCGTCGCGGTCGCCGCATCGACGGCGTGGTACCTCTTCGTCGGTTCGCCGTTCTTCGGCGGCTTCCGCTGGGGGCTCGACGCGCTGCTGGTGATCCAGGGGGTCCTCGCGGTGGCGATCGTCGTGCGGATGCTGGTCCGGCAGGGGATAGGACGCCCGTGACGCCGCCTGACGCGCGCCCGCGCATATCGGTTGTCCAGCCCGAGGGCTGGGTGCGGCTGCGCATCGACGACGCGATCGAAGCGCAGATCGCCGACCTCAGCGCGACCATCGCCCGCACCGCAGAGCCGGCGCGACGCGATCTGGTGCGAACCCAGGTGCGTCGCGCGCTGCGCGACCTCGCGTCCGCAGCATCCGCTCACGCGTATGAGGTGTGGATGCCGGTCGCACCGACGGGCGGCGTGACGATCCCGGTCACGTTCACCGTCGGGCCGATGCCGGCACAGCCCGACCCCGCTCGCGACGTCGCCGACGTGCTCCTGGCATTCGCAGCGGGCTCGGCGGGCGCGCGTGCACTCGAGGTCGGTGGGCGGCTCGCGGTCCGCACGGCCATCGACATCGCCGGCGTGCGCGACGATGCCGGCGCGTACACGCAGTTCCCGCGCCGGCGCGTGATCTTCACGGTCAGCCCGGCCGAGCGCGGCGGCGAGTGGCTCGCGTTCCTCGCCGAGATCATCGCCCCCGACGCCGATGAGGCAGCCGCGATCACCGACGCCGGCGAGTACTTCGTCGACGCGCTGATGGCGACCGTCACCTTCGGCGATGAGACGATTGCGGATGCCGCCGCACGTGCGCGCGCGGCCCTCGACGGCAAGGCGGAGGATCCGCGGTGAGCTTCTACATCGACTACCCGAACGACTGGATCGGCGTTCCCGACTTCGGAGAGGGCGAGGTCTTCGCCACCCCGCAGGACTGGGCGACGGCGCTCGTCGCCGAGATCTCACCCGACCTGCGCCCACGGCCCCGTCGCAAGCAGCGGGCGGCGCTGACGGCCGTGCTGGCGCTCTACGGCGCCAGCGTCGCCGACATCGGGGCAGACCGCGGCTACATCTGGCTCGACACGCTCGAGACGGCGCCGTTCCTGGTGGGCAGCCGAACCATCGCGCGCGGCGATGTCGGCGACGCGCCGATCACCGACATCGCCGGCGCCGGAGGAGAGGCCGACTATGTGCCGCCCATCGTCACCGATGTCGTCGCCGACGGCGGGCTTCGCGGCATCTACGTCGAGCGCCACGCCCCGTTGGACGATGCGGCCGTGCACGTGGGCAACCTGATCGGCACCTACGTCTACGAGGTCGACGAGGGATTCATCATGCTCGGAACGTCCACGACCGACTTCGCGGGGTACGAGCGGTTCCGGCCGTACTTCGCCGAGTTCGCGCGCACGGTCCGCTGGGCGCCGTGAGCCGCATCGGGAAGGCCGTCGGCCTCGTCGTCTTCTTCTCGACGATGGCCGCGGTCGCCGGGCTGATCCTCTGGCCGAAGGTGGTCGGGGCGACGTGGGCGATGATCACGTGGACGGATGCCGAGAAGGAGATCTGCGCCGCCGCACCCGACTGCGTCGTCAACGTGGTGCCGGGTGGCGTCGTTTCGGTGTGGTGGGCCATCCTCTGGGTCGGGATCATCGTGACCGCGATCATCGTGTGCCGGCGGCCGGAGCGCTGGTGGTCGTCGCGCGGGCGCGGGCCGTTCGAGTTCATCGCGGACTCGTCGCCGCGCTGGCTGCGTGTGCATGCGTTCGCAGCAGCGTTCGTGTGCGCGTTGTTGAGTCTTCCCGGCAAGGGGATCACCACGACCTGGGCACTCCAATACCTGATCCCCACCGCGCTGGCGCTCGCGGCCGCCGGACTCGCGACGCTCAGCATCCGCCATGCTCGCCGTGTGCTGTCGCCTGACGAGTACGCGCGACTGGTCGGCGATTCGGCCCTCGTCGACCGGATGGTGCGCAGACATGAGCGCCGCGCTCGCCGGACCCCTCGCGAGTGATTGTCCTCCGAAAGGGGGACATGTTTCGGTCGATCGGGCTGGTGGCTGCGGGTTAGCCTGTAACGGTTTCACCGAACGAACGAGAGGATCATCGTGGCGAACATCAACGTGACGTACGGAGACATGAAGTCGGCTGCGGCGCAGCTGATCACGGGCAAGGGTGCCCTCGAGGACAAGCTGAACGAGCTGCAGCGGCTGATCGGCGATCTGGTCGCGAGTGGTTTCGTGACGGATGCGGCGTCGGGTGCGTTCCACGAGTCGTACTCGCAGTTCACGACGGGTGCGACGCAGACGATCGGCGGCCTGCAGGGTCTGTCGGACTTCCTGACCGCTGCTGCCGACGCTCTGGGCGACACCGACACGCAGCTCGCCAGCGCCATCCGCTCCTGACCCCTTCCGGGCTGTGACCCGGGGAGAGACGACAGATGGATCAGCTGATCATCGACACGCTCGTGCTCGATGCCGCACGCATCGACGTGTCGCGCATCCACAGCGAGTTCACCGAGGCGACCGATCGCAGCGAGCGCCTCGCCGATGCCGTGGGGCATGCCGCCCTCGCCGAGCGCGTGCAGGAGTTCGTGAACAACTGGGATCACCGCCGGGCTGAGCTCGCCGAGCAGCTCGCCACCGTGCGCGACAACCTCGGGGTCATCGTCGAGGGCTTCGCCGCGACCGACCAGGATCTCGCCGCGGCTCTCACCGAGCAGGCCGACACCTACCCGCCTCGCATGTCGCAGGTGCCGGTATGAGCCGCCCCGGCAATTGGAGCCTCGTCGGCTACCCCTCCGATCCGGTGCCCGGCGACCCCTCGCTCGTGCAGACGATCGGGCGCCTCTACGTCGGGACGGCCGACTCGATCGACCGGGCCGCCACCAATCTCACCACCGCCCTGGGGGACGACTTCGGCCGCGCGAAGGTGCTCGACGCCATCCGCGACCAGGCGGAAGAGGTCGCACGGCGCATCACGATGGCCGAGGAGCGCTACCGCGGGGTCGGCGACGCGATGATCGCCTACGCCGCGGTGCTGTCGCAGGCGCAGCAGGACTCCGCCGATGCGCTGGCCGATGCCGAGGCCGCCGAGACGACCGCCTCGTCGGCGCGGTGGTGGGTGGATCACTACCAGGAGCGGTTCGACGATCCGGCGACGCCGCCGGCGAACGTCCCGAATCTCACCTCGCAGCTCGGCATCTGGCAGGACCGACTCGGTGCGGCCGGCGGTGCCCAGGCGGGCGCCGAGTCGGCCGTCGCCACTGCGGTCGGGAACCGCGACGCCGCCGCAGGGACGGCGATCGCCGACATCCGTCTCGTCGAGAGCAGCGGCGACCTCAACGACGGGTTCTGGGACAACGTCTCGCAGTGGGTCGCCGAGCACAAGGACGTCCTCGACATCATCGGCAACGTGCTGGGTGCGATCGCGGCGATCGCGGCGATCGCGATGCTCTTCATCCCGGGCCTCAACCTCCTCGCCATCGGCATCCTGATCACGGCGAACCTCGTCTACCAGGCCCTCAACAGCGGGCTGCAGGTCGCGACCGGCAACATGTCGATGGGTGAGGCGATCCTGAACGTCGGCCTCGCCGCGCTGAACTTCGTCGGCGCGGGCGCTGCGCTCAAGATGGTCGCCGGCACGGCCAAGGCCTCGGCTGTCGTGGGTGCCCGCGCCTCGATCGCGGGGATGACCCGGGTCGGGTCGCGGCAGTACGTCGCCGGACTCGTCCGCACCGCGACGCCCGCGACGATGACCCGCGAGACCACGCAGGTCATGAAGATCCTCGGCCTGAACACGAAGAGCTGGGCGGCCGTCGACGTGCTCGCGAGTCTCCGCGTGGGCGGCAGGCTGGTCGCGCCCGAGGCGTGGCCTGCCATGCTGAACGGCATGCGCACGATCGCCATTCTCAATGGCGTGACGACCGGTGCGGGGATCGCCCTGAACGGCACGGTGGGGGAGCTCCTGCCCCAGCCCGTCCTGCCGTGGCGTCTGCACGGCGACCCGGAGTTCGTCGGCACCGGCCTCGACGGCACGCCGATCGTCGTGAGTGAGTACGGTCGCTGGTGAACGCCGCGCCGCCCGCGGGGCGCCGCGTCGGCCGGGTGCTCGCCTGGGCTGTGGCGGTGGCCACGATCCTCTCCACGATCGCCCTCGTCTTCGTGCCGCTCGCCGGTCAGCTGGTCGCCCAGCTGACATGGTCGATCGAGCGTAAAGAGGCATGCCTCGACGGCGCAGAGCCGTGCGCCGTCACCGCCGTCCCCTTCGGGCCGTGGCTCACCGTCGTCGCCGTCGGCTGGGCGGCACTCATTCTGCTCGCCCTCGTCGTCTGCTGGTCGCCGCGTCGATGGTGGACGCCGACGGGTCGCGTCAGTGCCCGTCGCCCCGGGGTCTTCTCGACACCGGAGTGGCTGCGTCTGCACGCCGTCGTCGCGCTCATCGTGATCCCGGTCGGGCTCGGCATCACGTCGGGACGCACGAGCACGCTCGTCGAGTGGGGGATGCTGTGGGGCGCCGGTCTCGCGCTCGCGGCGATCGTGCTGGCGAGCGTCTGCATCCGAACCACCGTGACCCGCATCGATGCCGAGACGCGTGCCGGGCTCGCGAAGGAGTACTCGTTCTGGCTCCTCGCCTCCGAGACGCGGCTGCGCCGAAGCCACGGGGTGAGCGCCGCAGACCCCGCCGAGCTCATCGAGCACCACCGGCGCTCGCTCGGCGCGAGCCCGCGCCGAGCCGCGCGCGACGAGGCTGCGAAGCAGGCCGCGCGCGAGGACCTCGAGCCGTGACCCTGTCGATGCGCGCACCGTCCATCGCGGTCCTGCTGCCCGAAGGGTGGATCCGACTGCGGTTCGACGACACCATCTCGTCGCAGATCGACGAGGTCGTCGCCTTCGTGGCGCGCGGCGTCGACACCGGTCGCCGTGACCTCGCGCGCGTGCAGCTGCGCCGCCTTCTCCAGCGCGCTGCGGCCGACGCGCAGGACCGCGCCTACGAACTGTGGATGCCGATCGCACCCACCGGCGGCGTGACGATCCCGCTGACGATGACCGTGGCGCCGTCGCCCGCGCCGCTGGACCCCGCTCGGCCCGCCGGCGATCACCTCACCGCCTTCGCCGCGTCGGCGCCGGGCGCGCAGTTCGTCGACGTCGGCGGCCGCCCGGCCGTGCGTGTCGCCAGCGACGTCGCCGGAAATCAGGATGAAGCCGGCGAATGGCTCGACCTGCCCCGGCGGCGCATCATCACGCTCGTCGCACCGCACGGCGGCGATGATTGGATCGTGTTCTTCGCCGAGATCATCGTCCCGCAAGAGGGAGCCGCCGAGATCGTGGCTGCCTGCGAGTTCTTCGTCGATGCATTCTTGAAGACTGTGCGGTTCCCCGGCGGATCCGCACCTGCACCCACCGGGGAGTGACTCATGGCCTACAGCATCGATTACCCGGAAGACTGGATCGGCATCCCTCACTTCGGCGAGGGTGAGGTGTTCGCGACCGCCGAGGCCTGGGCCGAAGCGCTCGCCGGTGAGATCGTCGCGCCGCTCGGGCTGTTCGGGCGCAAGAAGGAGCGCCGCGCCGCGCTCGCCGAGACCTTCGCCTTCGTGGCGCAAGAGCTCGAGAAGGGCGGCGCCCACTGGGGGTACGCCTGGCTCGCGTCCGTCGACGGACCGCTGCGGTTCGTCGCGGTGATGGGGCTCGCGCGCGCCGACATCGGCGACGCGCCCGCGGCCGAGCTCGCCGGCGCCGACGGGCACGGCGACTACGTGCCGCCGATCGTCCGCGAGATCACGGCTGCCGCCGGCGCGACCGGGGTCTATGTCGAACGGCACTCGCCCATGGACGACGAGGCCCCGCTCGTGCAGGTCATCAGCGGCAGTTACGCGTTCGAACGATCCGACGGCGTCGTGCTGATGCAGGCCTCGACGACCGACATGGCGGGGTATGAGGCGTTCCGCCCGCACTACGAGGAGTTCGCCCGCAGCTTCCGCTGGGACGACTGAGCGACGGCGGCCGCGGCGCGCCGCCCGCGGCATCCGTGATGACTCCACGCGTCGTTTTGTCCGCATAGCCGAACCCGCGTATGATAGGGCGGGTGTGCGCTCGTGCGCGCTCTCCGACGTGCCTCGGCGCGAAGGAGGAGACCACGAGCGCCGCATCTCGGGAGAGATCGGCGAACCGGTCACCCCCACGGCATATCCACCACGAAATCGCGACAGTTTCTGTCGCGCCGGCGGATCTGTGGTGAAACCACGAACGCTGTCACCGTGCAGCACAACAAGGAGAGAACGTGCCAACCATTCAGCAGTTGGTTCGCAAGGGTCGCTCGCCCAAGGTCGTCAAGACCAAGGCGCCGGCGCTCAAGGCGAACCCGCAGCAGGCAGGCGTCTGCACTCGCGTGTACACGACCACGCCCAAGAAGCCCAACTCGGCGATGCGCAAGGTCGCCCGTGTCAAGCTCCGCAACGGCACCGAGGTCACCGCGTACATCCCCGGTGAAGGTCACAACCTTCAGGAGCACTCGCTGGTGCTCGTCCGCGGCGGTCGTGTGAAGGACCTCCCGGGTGTCCGCTACAAGATCGTCCGTGGCGCGCTCGACACGCAGGCCGTCAAGAACCGTAAGCAGGCTCGCAGCCGCTACGGCGCGAAGAAGGGTTAAGGAATATGCCTCGCAAGGGACCCGCCCCGAAGCGCCCCGTCGTCAACGACCCGGTCTACGGCGCACCGATCGTCAGCCAGCTGGTGAACAAGATCCTCGTCGACGGCAAGAAGTCGCTCGCCGAGTCGATCGTCTACACCGCCCTCAAGGGTGTTGAGGCCAAGAACGGCCAGGACGCCGTCGCAACCCTCAAGAAGGCGCTCGACAACGTGCGCCCGACCCTCGAGGTCAAGAGCCGCCGCGTCGGTGGCTCGACCTACCAGGTGCCGGTCGAGGTCAAGCCTCACCGTGCAAACACGCTGGCGCTTCGCTGGCTCGTGAGCTACGCGAAGGGTCGTCGTGAGAAGACGATGACCGAGCGTCTGCAGAACGAGATCCTCGACGCCTCGAACGGCCTGGGTGCCGCGGTCAAGCGCCGCGAAGACACCCACAAGATGGCCGAGTCGAACCGCGCCTTCGCGCACTACCGCTGGTAAGACCCAGCGAGTCGCTGGCCGGCGGCGACCCCGCCGGCCAGCGGCCCTCCCACCCGGTTGTCGAGTAGGCGCGTGAGCGCCGTATCGAGACACTCCACACGTAAGGAAGACATCCCGTGGCACAAGAAGTGCTCACCGACCTCAACAAGGTCCGCAACATCGGCATCATGGCCCACATCGATGCCGGCAAGACGACGACGACCGAGCGCATCCTGTTCTACACGGGCGTCAACCACAAGATCGGCGAGACGCACGACGGCGCTGCCACCACCGACTGGATGGAGCAGGAGCAGGAGCGTGGCATCACGATCACCTCTGCCGCTGTCACGTGCTTCTGGGACAAGAACCAGATCAACATCATCGACACCCCCGGCCACGTCGACTTCACGGTCGAGGTCGAGCGGTCGCTGCGCGTCCTCGACGGCGCTGTCGCCGTCTTCGACGGCAAGGAGGGCGTCGAGCCCCAGTCCGAGACCGTCTGGCGCCAGGCCGACAAGTACGACGTCCCCCGCATCTGCTTCGTCAACAAGATGGACAAGCTGGGCGCCGACTTCTACTTCACCGTCGACACGATCGTGAACCGCCTGAAGGCCAAGCCCCTCGTCATCCAGCTCCCCATCGGCGCTGAGAACGACTTCGTCGGCGTCATCGACCTCGTCGAGATGCGGGCCCTCGTGTGGCCCGGCGACTCCAAGGGTGATGTCACCATGGGCGCCAAGTACGAGATCCAGGAGATCCCGGCCGACCTCGCCGACAAGGCAGCCGAGTACCGCGAGATGCTGCTCGAGACGGTCGCCGAGTCCGACGAGGTTCTCCTCGAGAAGCACTTCTCGGGCGAGGGCCTGACGGTCGCCGAGATCAAGGGCGCGATCCGCAAGCTCACGATCAACTCGGAGCTCTACCCCGTGCTCTGCGGCTCGGCGTTCAAGAACCGCGGCGTGCAGCCGATGCTCGACGCGGTCGTGGACTACCTGCCGTCGCCGCTCGACGTCCCCGCCATCGAGGCGCGCGACCCGAAGAACGAAGAGAACATCATCGAGCGTCACGCTGACCGTGACGAGCCGTTCGCCGCTCTCGCGTTCAAGATCGTCACGCACCCGTTCTTCGGTCGCCTCACCTACATCCGCGTCTACTCGGGTCACCTCGACTCGGGCGCGCAGGTCGTGAACGCCACCAAGGGCAAGAAGGAGCGCATCGGGAAGATCTTCCAGATGCACGCCAACAAGGAGATGCCGGTCGAGTCGGTCACCGCCGGTCACATCTACGCCGTCATCGGCCTGAAGGACACCACCACCGGTGACACCCTGTCCGACTCGCAGAACCAGGTCGTCCTCGAGTCGATGACCTTCCCCGAGCCCGTCATCGAGGTCGCCATCGAGCCGAAGACCAAGGCCGACCAGGAGAAGCTGGGTCTCGCGATCCAGAAGCTGGCTGAGGAAGACCCGACGTTCCGCGTCGAGCAGAACTCCGAGACCGGCCAGACCGTCATCAAGGGCATGGGCGAGTTGCACCTCGACATCCTCGTGGACCGCATGAAGCGCGAGTTCAAGGTCGAGGCCAACGTCGGCAAGCCCCAGGTCGCGTACCGCGAGACGATCAAGAAGATCGTCGACCGTCACGACTACACGCACAAGAAGCAGACCGGTGGTTCGGGTCAGTTCGCGAAGATCCAGTTCGCGCTCGAGCCCCTCGAGGTCACGGCCGAGAAGACCTACGAGTTCGAGAACAAGGTCACCGGTGGTCGTATCCCGCGCGAGTACATCTCGCCGGTCGACCAGGGCTTCCAGGACGCCATGAACGTCGGCGTTCTCGCCGGCTTCCCCATGGTGGGCGTGAAGGCCATCCTCATGGACGGCGCGTCGCACGACGTCGACTCGTCCGAGATGGCGTTCAAGATCGCAGGCTCGATGGGCTTCAAGGAGGCCGTCCGCAAGGCGAACCCCGTCATCCTCGAGCCGATCATGGCCGTCGAGGTGCGTACTCCCGAGGAGTACATGGGCGACGTCATCGGCGACCTGAACTCGCGTCGTGGCCAGATCCAGTCGATGGAGGATGCCGCCGGCGTCAAGGTCGTGCGTGCAAACGTGCCGCTGTCCGAGATGTTCGGCTACATCGGCGACCTGCGTTCCAAGACCTCGGGCCGTGCCGTCTACTCCATGGAGTTCGACAGCTACGCCGAGGTCCCGCGCAACGTCATGGACGAGATCGTCCAGAAGACCAAGGGCGAGTAAGCCCTTCGGATGCCGGGGACCTGAGTCCCCGGCATCCGTACAACTTCATACTGCACAGTCGTTAGACTGAACCAATCCCCGTAGACGACCGGTCGCAAACCAGCGCCCGGAACATCTACACGAATGTCCTGAGGAGGACCCAGTGGCCAAGGCCAAGTTCGAGCGGACCAAGCCGCACGTCAACATCGGAACGATCGGTCACGTCGACCACGGCAAGACCACGCTCACCGCTGCCATCTCGAAGGTGCTCGCCGACAAGTACCCGTCGGCCACCAACGTGCAGCGTGACTTCGCGTCGATCGACTCGGCGCCCGAAGAGCGTCAGCGTGGTATCACGATCAACATCTCGCACGTCGAGTACGAGACGCCGAAGCGCCACTACGCGCACGTCGACGCCCCGGGTCACGCCGACTACATCAAGAACATGATCACCGGTGCTGCGCAGATGGACGGCGCGATCCTGGTCGTGGCGGCCACCGACGGCCCCATGGCTCAGACCCGTGAGCACGTTCTGCTCGCCAAGCAGGTCGGCGTGCCGTACCTGCTCGTCGCGCTGAACAAGAGCGACATGGTCGACGACGAGGAGATCCTGGAGCTCGTCGAGCTCGAGGTTCGCGAGCTGCTGTCGTCGCAGGACTTCGACGGCGACAACGCCCCCGTCGTCCGCGTCTCGGGCCTCAAGGCTCTCGAGGGCGACGCCGAGTGGACCGAGAAGATCGTCGAGCTCATGGAAGCCGTCGACGAGTCGATCCCGGACCCGATCCGCGACAAGGACAAGCCGTTCCTCATGCCCGTCGAGGACGTCTTCACCATCACCGGCCGTGGCACGGTCGTGACGGGTCGCGCCGAGCGCGGCACCCTCGCGATCAACTCCGAGGTCGAGATCGTGGGTCTGCGCCCGACGCAGAAGACGATCGTCACCGGTATCGAGATGTTCCACAAGCAGCTCGACGAGGCGTGGGCCGGCGAGAACTGCGGTCTGCTCCTTCGCGGCACCAAGCGTGACGACGTCGAGCGCGGCCAGGTCGTCGTCAAGCCCGGTTCGGTCACCCCGCACACCAACTTCGAGGGCACGGCGTACATCCTGTCCAAGGAAGAGGGCGGCCGTCACAACCCGTTCTTCACGAACTACCGCCCGCAGTTCTACTTCCGCACCACCGACGTCACCGGCGTCATCACGCTGCCCGAGGGCACCGAGATGGTCATGCCCGGCGACACCACCGACATGACCGTTGAGCTGATCCAGCCCATCGCCATGGAAGAGGGCCTCGGCTACGCGATCCGTGAGGGTGGCCGCACCGTCGGCGCCGGCACGGTCACGAAGATCCTGAAGTAGTCTTCACTGGACTGTAGAGGGCCGCACCCCGAGGGGTGCGGCCCTCTTGTCGTTGCGGCGGCACAGAGTGCGCAGAAGGGGGCCCGAGCTATGCTCGGGCCCCCTTCTGCGGGCGGCTGGTCAGACCTTCGCCTTGCGATAGCCGGCGGAGACCGCCGCAGACTCCGTGCGGAAGCACGCTTCAGGCTTCGTGGCGCCGTAGTAGCGCTGGCCGGGCATGTGATAGATCCAGGAGTCCTGGTTCCCCTTGATCGGCGCCCACGAAGGACAGTTCCATTCGTCCGCAGGCGTGGTACTGCTCGGGTAGCCGATCGCGACGGTGGCCGCGGATGACTTGGTCATCGGCGAGTAGCCCGACAGACGCCCCGTCACCTTGACCACTACGGTCTTTCCGTAGTGGGCGGTGGTGAGGGTCAGCGACTTCGAGGTAGCGCCGCTGATCGCGGCACCGTTCGCGTACCACTGGTAGCTGAAGGTGGTCCCGGCTGTCCAGGATCCTGGTGAGGCAGTCAGGGTCCTCGTCACCTGTGCCGTTCCGGAGATCGTCGGCGTCGCCGCGCGCATCACCTTGGTGGTTGCCGCCGACTTCTTCGCGATCGTCGCATAACCCGACTTGCGCCCCGTGACGGTGACGGAGATCTGCTTCGACTCCGTGCCCGACGACAGCACGTACGAGGCGCCCGTCGCGCCGACGATGGCAACTCCGTTGGCCAACCACTGGTAGCTGAAGGTCGTTCCTGAGGTCCAGGTGCCGGTGATCGCGGTCAGTCTCGCGCCGACCGCGCGAGTTCCCGATATCGTCGGCGTGACGGCCGTCGCGATGCGGGGAGTGGATGCCGAAAGCTTTGCCACCGTGGTGTACCCGCTCGCCGTGCCTGTGATCTTCACCGACACCTGCTTGCCCTTGAGCGCAGTGCCCAGCTTGAGTGACCCGGTCGTCGCCCCCGAAATCGCTGCACCATCCGCGTACCACTGATACGTGAACGAACGCCCCGCTGACCAGGTTCCACGATCGATGCTGAGCGTCGAGCCGTACGCGAGCGTCCCTGTCACTTTCGGTGTGCTCCATCGCGTAACCCGCAGAGTAGCTTTTGAGGTCTTGGTAATGGTGGCCCAGCCGCTCTTCGCGCCCTTCACGCTCACCGTGATCGCCTTGCCGTCCTGCGCCGCACCGACGATGAATGTGGAGGATGTCGCACCGCTGATGGGTGCGCCGTCTGCGTTCCACTGATACGAGAACGTCGTGCCTGTCGTCCATGTGTTCGGCACCGCCGTCAGCTTCGTGCCAGTCTCTGCCCTGCCCGCGATCGAGGGAGTCGCCGCGGTCATGACCCTTGCAGTGGCTGCGCTGGTCCGCGAGGCATCCGCGTATCCGGTTCGCTTGCCGGTCACACGGACGGCGATCGACTTGTCCTTCAGTGTCGTGGACAGGCTCAGCTTCGAGGTCGAGGCGCCGCTGATGACCGCACCATTCGCAAGCCACTGGTAGCTGAAGGCGGTCCCGGAGGTCCATGTTCCCGGTGTTGCCGTGAGGGTGGAGCCGACCGCCAGAGTTCCGGACACCCCGGGCTGAGCGGTGGCGAGGGCGCCTGGCTTCACCGCCGGAGTAGCGATCGAGGTTTGCGAACGTGGCTCGAAGCCGGCCTTCGTTCCGGTGACGGTGACCGAGATGGCCTTGCCCAACATCGTCGACGACAGGGCGAGGGTCTTGGCGGTGGCGCCAGTCACCGGCATCCCGCCCGCGTTCCACTGGTAGGCGAGGACGGCCCCCGTTGTCCACGCGCCGGCGTTCGCTGTGAGCGTGCTGCCGACCGCGGCTGTGCCGCTGATCGTCGGTGTCGCGCCGGTGAGGGTCGTCGGGGTGAGCGAGAAGTCGATGCCGCCTGTCGCGCCGCCCGGCGTCACGGTGACGGCGGTCGCGCCATCGACCGTGGTCGCACCGTCGTAGAACTCGTTCGCGTACGGACCGACAGTCGCCATGCAGTCGCAGCCCCATCGGAACTGCACGGTGTAATCGCCGGCGGGAAGGCCATCGATCGTGTACTCACCGTTCGCGTCCAACCCAGCGCCCCACGAGGTGGCCCCGGGCGTGTACGGATGGCCGTCCTCACCCACGGGCATCGCGAACATCCAGACCCACATGTTGCTGTCGACGACTGCGCCGGCGTCGGTGGTGACCGTGCCGCTGATGCTTCCCGCAGTGCCAAGAGTCGCGTCGACGCCGTTCCTGGCCTCGCCGAGACCGAGGGTGATCACGTCGGCCGCCGCGAAACGGTTCACGTCGTTCCACCACTCCACGGCAACACCGCCCGAGCCGGAGAACCGGACTTTGTAAGCGCCGGGTGCGAGGCCGCCCGCAACGTAGTCGCCGTTCTCATCGGCGAAGGCGAGCGCTGCCGCGCCACCCGGGTACCCGTCGGCGGGATAGACCATGGCGTACCGGCTCCCGCCCTCGGCTTCGACACCGGCGGGCAGATCGATGTGGCCCGAGATGGATGCCGCAGGGTCGAGGGTGGCGTCGACGATACGACTCGCCCCTTCTTCGAGGACGATCACCGTTGCGACAGCGCCGGTCTGCTGGTTCTCCCACCACTCGCCCGTCACGGTCCCGCTGCCGCTCTGGGGAGCGAAGCGCAGCTTGTAGGAGCCCGCCTCGAGGCCGGGGAACGCGTAGTCGCCGCCGCCATCCGTCGCGGTGAATCCCAGTGAGGTGTCACCGAACAGCTCGTCGACGCGGTAGAGCTCTACGTCGACGGCGATGGAGCCGGGCTCGATCCCGGCCGGCAGAGTGACGGTGCCTGAGATCGATGCCGTCGGCGCGGCGATCGCAGGCGACCCCAACATGCCGATTGCGAGCGCAAGAATCGCGACCACGGCGGATGCGCTGGCGCGCCACGAACGAGTCCCCAATGAATACCCCAGACGTCAGCGGACGAGGCGTCACGGCGGTCCCGCAGGGGCGGGCCGTGCCCTCGTCCAGTTCCCAGACCCCAGATATAGCACGGCGGGCTTCGCGGGATGCTCGATTCTCGGAGTCATGTCCTCAGATTCGCCTCAGGGTGTCGCCGACTATTCTTGAGCGGGCAGTTCTTCTCGCACCTGCCGCACCCGCCGTGAGGAAGGAGCGACCGATGGCCGGCATCCTGATCCACGAGTGGCTCGCCCGTCACGGCGGCTCGGAGAACGTCTTCGAGGTGCTGTCGAACACGTTCCCCGATGCCGATCGCTTCTGTCTCTGGAACGACAGCGACGGCAGGTTCACGGGGGTCGACGAGACCGTGCTGGCGCGCACGCCGCTTCGTCGGAGCAAGGCGGCGGCGCTTCCCTTCATGCCGACGGTGTGGCGGCATCTTCCCGAGCGCGACGCCGACTGGCTGCTGTGCAGCACCCACCTGTTCTCCCATCACGCCCGGTTCCGCGGTCCTGCGCGGGACGCCCCGAAGCTCGTATACGCCCACACTCCGGCGAGGTACATCTGGACACCCGAGCTCGACGGCCGCGGCCACGGCCCGGCGGCGCGAGCTGTCTCGTCCGTGCTGAAGCCGCTTGATCGCAAGCGGGCAGCGGAACCGATCGCGATCGCCGCGAACAGCGCGTTCATCGCGCAGCGCATCGCCGACACGTGGGAACGCGAATCGACCGTCATCTACCCGCCGATCGACGTGTCGGCGTTCGCCGCCCCACCGGCCGATCTCTCGGCCACCGAGCGTGCGGTGCTCGACGCCTTGCCGTCGGAGTATCTGCTGGGCGTGTCGCGGTTCGTTCCGTACAAGCGCCTGGACCGCGTGATCGAGGCGGGAGCGGCCGCCGGTGTGCCGGTCGTGCTGGCGGGAGGGGGTCCCGATGAAGACCGACTCCGCGCTCTCGCGGCAGGCCGGGGCGATCGGGTCGTGTTCGCGAGCAGCCCCTCGGCGGCGCTGCTCGCCGAGTTGTACCGACGGGCCCTTGCCCTCGTGTTTCCCGCGATCGAGGACTTCGGCATCATGCCGGTGGAAGCCATGGCCACCGGAACGCCGGTCGTGGCGAATGCCATCGGCGGCACCGCCGAGACCGTCGTCGACGGCGTGACCGGGGCGCTGGTGCACGACTGGTCAGGTGATGAGCTCAAGCACGCCGTCCAACGGGCCGTCGGCGCGGACGCCGATGCTTGCGTTGCGCGCGCGTGGGAGTTCGACACGTCGGTCTTCGTCGATCGCATCACCGAGTGGGTCGCGACCGAGACGGGGACGGATGCCGCAGCCTCCCCGCTCTCGCCGGGCGGGTTGCGACCGTGACCGGTCTGTACGTCGACGACCGCTATCGCGGCACGCACGGAATCGGCCGGTATGCCCACGAGGTGCTCTCGCGCCTGCGCCCGGAGTGGCAGCCGCTCGAGCTGGACGGCAACCCCCACGCTCCGCTCGACGCCTTCCGGCCCGTCGGTGGCCTCGGCCGTGAGGCGCTCGTGTACTCACCCGGGTATGGGGCTCTCGTGCGCGCGCCGCGGCAGGTGCTCACGATCCACGACCTCATCCACCTGCGGCTCCCGTGGCCGGGACGCGCGAAGTTCCTGGCCTATTACGGCGGCCCGGTTCGGCACGCGGTCCGCAAGTCCGGGCTCGTGCTCACCGTGTCGGAGACGTCGGCGCGCGACATCCGCGAATGGGTGCGCGATGACGCGGTGCGGATCGTGAATGCCGGCAACGGATGCTCAGCCGCGTTCCATCCGGACGGCACGGCAGAGTCCTCGGTCGATCCGTACGTCGTTTTCGTCGGCAACATGAGGCACCACAAGAACCTCGACGTCGTGCTTCGGGCGCTTGCTCTCACGTCGGGAGTGCGGCTCGTCGCCGTGGTGCCCGAGGGTGACGTGGTGGCGGTCGCTACGCGTGCAACGGCCCTCGCTTTGACCGACCGGATCACCGTGCTCCACGGCGTGGACGACGAGCGCCTCGCCGAGCTCTACCGCGGCGCTGCCGCGACCGTGATGCCCTCGACGCTGGAGGGCTTCGGCCTGCCCGCCCTGGAGTCGATCGCGTGCGGGACCCCGGTGATCTTCTGGCGCGGTTGCGAGGCGGTCGCCGAGATCGTCGGTGATCGCGGGTGGGCGCTGGAGGCGTCGGAGGATGCCGAGGAGTGGGCTTCCGCCCTCGCCATGGCGGCAGGCTCTCCACGCCGCGTCGATCCGCCGGCGCCCGGTGTCTTCGACTGGGATCGCACGGGCGGCATCGTCTCGGACGTCCTGGAGCACGCGCTCACCTGACGCCGCTCGGTCGCTGAGCGAGGGAGGAACGACCGAGACGAAGCGACCGAGCCGACGAAGCGGCCCTCGCCTCAGCGAGTAGCGAGCCCGTCGATGAACGCGGTGAGCACGTCGGCCTTCGCCTCCCACGATTCGCTGGCTGCTCGCTGCATGCCGGCGACGTTGGGGGAGGGGAGCGCGAGCGCCTGCACCAACGCCATGTCGGCATCCTCGTCGCCGGTGTAGGTGAACAGGCCGGCGTCCCCATCGGGGCGAATCACGGGCGTCTCGCGCGCGACGACGGCCAGGCCCGCAGCGAGGTACTCGTAGAGCTTCATGGGGCTGCGTCCGAGGTTGAGTGGATCGTCGGAGAGCGGCAGGACACCAACACGGGCGCTGTGGAGCAGCGCGGGCAGGGCGCCGTATGGGACGGGTCCGAGCAGTTCGACGTTGGCCGGAGGCACCTCCGGCGGCTCGGCGTTCGGCCCCACAATGGCGAACCGCACGTCGGGGTGCGCTCGGGCCCAGGCGATCAGCATCCGCCAATCGAAGCGCCCGTCGAGCGCGCCCACGTAGACGCACATCGCCGGGCGCGAGACAATCTCGGTGTCCGCGGCCGCGAATCGCGCAGCATCCACACCGTTCTCAAGCACGAGTGTCGGGATGTCGAGGACTCCGATGCCGCGCAGCACCTCGGACGAGGTGGCGACGACGCCGTCGGCAGCAGCCACGATCTCCCGCTGAAGTCGCTGCTTCACGCCCGACGGGTACAGATCGGTTGGCCGGTACACGAGCCGCTGGGAGAGAGCGCGCACGGAGTCGTCCCAGAGGAGCGGCTGGTCGATCAGCACGACATCGAAGCTCGGGCGGATGCCGTGACGCGCCAGCTCGCGGGCGACGCGAAACCGGCCCGCAGGAACCGGGAGAGTCGTGCGAGGCACGATGTGCACCACGCCGTCGGCGTCGCGGTGCTGCCCCGTCGGCACGGCATCCGCCGCTTCACGGCTCACGCGCCCCGTGACGCGGTGCGCCAGCGAGATGGGCGTCGAGAGGTGCACCACTTCGGCTCCGCCGCGCGCGAGCGTGCGCGCGTAGTGGTGGCTGCCGACGCGGAACGGTCCGAATGCGTGACTGTGCGAGAGGAAGAGGATCCGACGAGCGGAGCCCTTCGCTGCGTTCACCGATGCCGTGCGTTCGCCGGTCATGCGCGTGCGGCCAGGATCGTCGCGCGCATCTCGGCTTCGACTTCCGCCAGCTGTCGTTCGGCCTCGAGAGTGCGTTCCCGCACCTCGCCGGTGCGGCCGAGCTGCGTCTGCAGAAACCGCTGAATCTCTTCGGCGTCGCACGCCGCTGCGTCGAGTGAGATGCCGTCGAGTGCGATTGCGGCGAACGCCTCAGTGATCTTGCGCGTGGGGCTCGGTACGAGCTCGACCGGAACCGCACCGCTCAGGGCCGCGAGCACGAGTACATGCATCCGATCGCTGATCACGAGCCGGGCGCCGTCGTAGCGTTCGCGCAGCAGGTTCTCCTGCGTGACAGCGTCGGTGGCGCCCCAGGGCTCGAAGACGCCTCCGAGTGCGTCGGCGAGCTCGCGGGCTCGTGATTCGTCCTCGCGCACCTGGACGACGGTGCGGATCCTCAGCCCCTCGGCGGCGGCGGTGGAGCGCACGGCCTCGACCCATGCCTGATCGGGACGCCGCCGTGCGCCACGCAGACTGACGATCAGCTCTTCGCGCTCGTCGGCGGGCTTCCCGGGACGCACGCCGGCCGCGAACCCGATGTCGGGCGCCACTCGACCGCCGCCGACGATCGCCGCGCTCGCGTCGTCCCGCCACAGCGCGATCTGCGACAGGCGCGCGGCGCGCGCGTGCAGCCATGCAGCGGGGTTCGTGGGCGCCCGGATGCCGCGCGGCGGCCGCACGACGACGCCGCGCTTGAGCCGCACGATCACCGTCTCGGCGAGGAAGACCAGCTCGCGCAGGACGTTGCCACGGTCGAGGGGTACTTCGCCGGCTTCGAGCACGAGCACGGGATGCCGTGGCGCGGTGATCAGCAGCCACAGCCACCGCGGCACACTGCGCTTCGACCGCAGAACGAGCGCGTCGGATGGGATGCCGAGCTGCTGCAGCCACGCGTCGGGCGCGGCGCCGACGTACGCGACGAGCTCGTCGGATGTGCCGAGCGCCCAGTCGAGCGTGCCACGCCGGATCAGCGCGTCACCGAGGTTTCCGGCGGGGCCGGTGAGCGAGACGAACGTGCGGGTGGGGCGGCGGGGCCGTCGTGTGTTGGTCGGCCCGCTTCGCATGGGTTCAAACCTACTGCGGTCGGCTCAAGCTCTGAATCGGTCACGCATCCTCCCCATCCGCAACAGTTCTTTGCGCCGCGAACACCGAACTGTGTAGCATGAGCGCGCGCCTCGATTGGGGTTTGAGGCGCGAGTTCCAGGGGGAGCGGTTGCCGTCGGGGACGCGTTTGCGCCGCCACCCTTATGGCGCATTGCTCCGTTGGCGCGTTGGTCGCCGACGTGAGCGCGCCGTGAAGAGCGCGGATGGGTGGTGGGACTGTGTGCTCGAGGAACACGCGCCGCGACTTCAATTCGGCACCGGCCATGGGATGGCGCCTCACGGGAATGCTCGCGGCGATGGCTCTCGTTGCGGCATTCTTCGTCGTGCTGCCCGTCCCCGCGCGGGCCGTCTTCGAGTCGAACCTGAGCGCACCCGGGCCGACAGCGATCCCCGAGGCGCCGACGATAGTCGACGCCGGAGGCGATGGCCTTTCCGTCATGGCGTCATGGCTTCCAGCCGATGAATCGGAGGCGGTGGAGTCGTACGAGATCGTCGCCACTCCGGTGGCTGGCACTGCGACCGAGGCATGCCCCGGGCCGACGGCGAGCGTCGTCACCACCGACGCGCAGGCCACGGCTGCGTTCGTCACCGGTCTGTGCGCGCAGGTCGCCTATACCGTCGTCATCACCGCCGCGAACGCACTCGGAATGAGTGAGCCAAGCAGTCCATCCAACCCGGCCGTGCCTGTGGATGCTCTCGCGCCCCGCCTTCCCGTCTTCACCGGTGCGCTCGGGCGTCCCGGGCGCGTCGAGGTCTCCTGGGCAGCTCCGGGCTATGACGGGGGCTCGCCGCTCCTCACATATTCAGTGACGGCGTACGACCCGGATGGAGCAGTCGCCGGTACCGTTACCGTGGGCGCCGATGTCACGTCGGCGACGATCGACGGCATCACCAACGGTGTCGAGTACTCACTGTCCCTCGTAGCCAGCAATGCCGTCGGCGACTCGCCCGCGGCATCAACCACGGCCATCCCATCGGCGATCTATCCGCCTAGCGCGCCTGAGGGGCTCGCCATCGTGCCTGACGCGGCGGGCGCACTGGACGTGGCCTGGAAGGCACCATCGGACGACGGCGGTGCGAGTATCACCGGCTACACGATCACCTACCAGCGGGGCGAGCAGGATTCCGAGGGTGTCTGGACGCCGATCGAAGGTGCGCCAGTACACACCTTGAGCGCGGGAGTATCGGACACCGCAGTGAGGGCCACAGAGTTCGAGAACCCTGACGCCAACTACCTCTTCACGATCGTGGCCACCAACCCTGCTGGCGCCGGAGCCACGGCGACCAGCGCAGCGGGCGCCAATCCGCATGTTCAGGTTAGCGACGCCACCGTTGTGCTGTCGGAGGGTTCAACTACGGCGATCGCCGGCCTCACCGCCGATGCAATCTCGTGGGAGGTGCCCGGACCCGCACAGGTCGTGGCTCTGAGGGTCGGCGATGTCCTCGTCGGCGGTGCGAGTCCGACGCTTCCCCAAGGCCTCCTGCGCCGGGTGGAGACCATTGTCACGGATGCTGGCCACGTGATCGTCGGTACATCGGATGCTGCGCTGACCGATGTCTTCGACGCCATGTCCATGGCGACCGATCTCGAGGCGACCTCATCCGAAGCGTCTCCTGGCGCCGAGCCGCTGCGCGGTGCCCGAGCGCGGATCCAGCCGATGAGTGAGGGTGTGCACACCGCCGAGCCGTTCGCCGTGGATGCGGGCTTCTCTGGCTCCAGCCGCGCATCGTTTGCGGTCGAGAAGAAGTTCGGCCCCGGGTTTGTCGAGGGCAAGGTCTCGATTGAGTCGAGTGTCTCGCTTAGCTTGGGCGTATCGGCGAGCAAGGTGACTGTCGACGCGATGGCCGCGACGAGGACCAGTGTGGAGTTCAACCTTGGTCTGAAGGGTGAGAAGTCGTGGGAGATCGCCGAACTCAGGGGCGTGCCGTCGACTTTCTTCATCGGGCTGGTCCCCGTTGTCGTGCAACCCAAGGTTCCGATCTTCGTGACAGTATCGGGAGAAGTCAGCGTTGGCGTCCACGCGACGTCTGCCTTCGGGGCCGGCCTTTCGTGGGATTCGTCCGAGCCCGGCCAACTTCGCGTCATTGACAAGAACGAGCCTCTCACTGCGAAGGGTGGGCCGCTTCCCGGCTTCGCGCTGTCGGGTAAGGGTTCGGTGGGCGTGAGAGCGATTGCGATCGCGTCACTGTACTCGCTGGGCGGTCCGAGTCTGTCGTTCGAGGCGCGCCTCGAGGCGGAGATCGACTTCCTTCCTCCGCCGGGCGAGCCCTTCCTGACGATCGGCCCCGTGATCGAGGTGAAAGCGGGGCTCGCGTTCCACGCGTTTGGCGTGCACGGAGCAGTCGAGGCCTCTATCGCCGTAAAGCGGTTCCTGAAGTTCACGATAGATGCACCGCCCAGTGCGTCCTACAGCATCACGCCGACGAGCGCCGAGGTACCGGCGGGAACGCCGTTGCAACTCACAGCTAAGAGGTCTGACGGCGAGGATGCAGCGAAGACGTGGGGCGTGCGCGGCGGTGTCGCCGGTGACTCGGTTTCACCGACAGGCGTGTTCGTCCCGGCGCAACCGGGCGGTCGCAACGTGACGATCACGGTGGGCGACAGTACGGGCGCGACGGGCACGATCAACGTCTTCGTCGGGAAGAGTTTCGGCGGCCCGCGAGCACTCACCGTAACCCGTGCATCCGAGGGCATCGGCATGAACGTCAGCTGGTCGGAGCCGGCCAGCATGGGCGACGGCGTGCTCACGGGCTATGTCGTGCGCACGACGCCCTCGACAGGTGCGCACGACCTCTCCGCGGGAGAGACGTCATTCTCGCTCACAGACCTCTCTCCGGGCCGATACAGCGTCTCGGTGTATGCGAAGAACTCTGCTGGGCAGATCTCGGCTGCGGCAGTCCGTGAGATCACCCTGTATCCGCAGTGTTCTCTGGCGTTCGACGGCGCGGTCAATGCCGCCTGGAATGTGGCCGCCAACTGGAGCGAGGATCGGTTGCCAGGGACCGGTGATTGGGTGTGCCTCGGCGGCCATGCCGTGACTATTCCAGGCGGGACGACCGCTCGGGTCTCGGGGCTCCTGACGGGCGGCGGCACCATCACGCTCGACGGGACGCTTGTCGCCAACACCTACTTCGAATCGTCTGGTTCGATCGGCGGTGCGGGTACGTTCGAAGCCGGGAGCACTGTGCGGTGGGCGTTGTCGGGCAACGTCTCGGTCGACGTGATCAATCGTGGTGAGTTGACGATCGACGGCGGTCTGGCTCTGCACGGCGCGAGCATCACGAACTACGGCTCGCTGCAAGTCGAGCCCAGTGGATGGGGCCAGGCGCGGATTCACGTCGGCAGCGGGACGACGGCGATCGTGAACAAGATCGGTGCTACCTTCACCGCAGCGACTCCCGAGACCGGGTCTCAGGTTTACATCGAGCCGGCGGTCACCAACGAGGGAACGATCACGTCGACGTCCGCGCAGTGGAATCGGGTGACGAACAACGGTCGCTTCGCAGTGACTGCCGAGAGCGTCGAGAACATACCGACGTACGTCGCGACGTTCGCAGTGGAGTCCGGCACGATCTCGGGGGCCGGCGTGCTTCAGTTCGCCGATGTCGTCGTACCCTCGAGTGGCAAGTCGCTGACGGCACGGTCTGGTCACTACGTCTTTGGTGGGGGCGTGGTGTCGGGTGGTGTGTTGACGTTCGGGGAGGGTGCTGTCGTCGATTTCGCGGAGTATGGGTCGACGACGTTGCAGGCGTCGGTTGTGAACCGGGGTGCGGTGACGGTTGAGCACTTCGTCTATTTCTCGGACGCCTCGTTCACCAACTTCGGCACTGTTGAGGTGCGTGATGATGTCGAGGATGGCTGGTATCAAGCTGCGTTGCTCAACGGTTCGGGCACGAATCAGTTCGTGAACAAGGCGGGCGGGATCCTCAGCGTGGTCGACGATCGGGATGACGGCGCCGCGCTGGTGTGGATTGATGTTCCGGTTGTGAACGAGGGCACGCTCAGTTCTGCGTCGGGCCGGTGGGGTGATGTCATCAACCGCGGCACCTTCGAACTCGTTGCGGATGTCGCCGCTGGGCAGCCTTCGGATGTTGCCCGGTTGCAGGTGAGTAGTGGTTCGGTCACTGGTGCGGGCACGTTGCGAGCGGGTGACGTCGTCGTGCCGTCTGGCGGTTACACGCTTCCCGGGCGGTCTGGTCACTACGTCTTTGGTGGGGGCGTGGTGTCGGGTGGTGTGTTGACGTTCGGGGAGGGTGCTGTCGTCGATTTCGCGGAGTATGGGTCGACGACGTTGCAAGCGTCGGTTGTGAACCGGGGTGCGGTGACGGTTGAGCACTTCGTCTATTTCTCGGACGCCTCGTTCACCAACTTCGGCACTGTTGAGGTGCGTGATGATGTCGAGGATGGCTGGTATCAAGCTGCGTTGCTCAACGGTTCGGGCACGAATCAGTTCGTGAACAAGGCGGGCGGGATCCTCAGCGTGGTCGACGATCGGGATGACGACGCCGCGCTGGTGTGGATTGATGTTCCGGTTGTGAACGAGGGCACGCTCAGTTCTGCGTCGGGCCGGTGGGGTGATGTCATCAACCGCGGCACCTTCGAACTCGTGCCCGGGGAGGGCAGTACTGTCACTACGCGTGTGGAGAGGCTGACACTCGACCACTCCTCGGTTCTGCGAGCGCCAATTACGCGAGCCGATGGCATCGCGACGGCGGCCGCCGCGCTTGTCTTGCAATCCGCCATCGACTTGGGGGGCGTCCTCGAACTCGTCTCGGTCGGCGCATTCACCGCGGAGGACTCCGACGTCGTCGAGCTCATCACCGCGGTCGAGGGCGTCAGCGGCGGTTTCAGCGCTATCACGTCTCACATTCCCGGGCCCGCGTGGACGGCAACGCGCATGGCGGACCGACTGTTCGTCGCGACAGGCGAGTTCAGCATCATCAACATTGAGCCGCCAAGTGTCGGAATGGAGTCCGCACGTGTTGGCGAGCCCCTGGTGGCACAGCCGGGCGTATGGTCTATCGACCCCGCGGAGTATGAGTTCCAGTGGTTGCGCGATGGTGCGGTGATCACCGGAGCGACGGGACCCGCATACACGCCCACGGCATCAGACGCGGGCAAGCAGATCTCGGTGCTGGTGAAAGCTACGGTCGAGGGAGTCGGCAGCAGCGACGCCACCTCGGCCGCGGTCACGGTCGCTGCGGGGACGTTGACGTTGACGCCGACTCCGACGATCTCGGGGACGGCGAAGGTTGGTTTGAAGTTGACGGCTTCCGCGGGTACGTGGGGTCCGGCGACGGTGACGCTGAAGTATCAGTGGAGGCGTGACGGGACGGCGATCACGGGTGCGACTGGTTCGACGTATGTCCTGGGGGCGGCGGACAAGGGCCGGCAGGTCACGGTGACGGTGACGGGTTCGAAGTCTGGGTACACGTCGGTGTCCAAGACCAGCGCAGCCAAGACGGTGCTTGCGGGGACGTTGACGTTGACGCCGACTCCGACGATCTCGGGGACGGCGAAGGTGGGTCTGAGGCTGACGGCTTCCGCGGGTACGTGGGCGCCGGCGACGGTGACGTTGAAGTATCAGTGGAGGCGTGGCGGGGCGGCGATCACGGGTGCGACTGCTTCGACGTATGTCCTTGTGGCGGCGGACAAGGGCAGTCAGATCACGGTGACGGTGACGGGTTCGAAGTCTGGGTATACGTCGGTGTCGAAGACCAGCGCAGCCAAGACGGTGCTTGCGGGGACGTTGACGTTGACGCCGACTCCGACGATCTCGGGGACGGCGAAGGTTGGTTTGAAGTTGACGGCTTCCGCGGGTACGTGGGGTCCGGCGACGGTGACGCTGAAGTATCAGTGGAGGCGTGACGGGACGGCGATCACGGGTGCGACTGGTTCGACGTATGTCCTGGGGGCGGCGGACAAGGGCCGGCAGGTCACGGTGACGGTGACGGGTTCGAAGTCTGGGTACACGTCGGTGTCCAAGACCAGCGCAGCCAAGACGGTGCTTGCGGGGACGTTGACGTTGACGCCGACTCCGACGATCTCGGGGACGGCGAAGGTGGGTCTGAGGCTGACGGCTTCCGCGGGTACGTGGGCGCCGGCGACGGTGACGTTGAAGTATCAGTGGAGGCGTGGCGGGGCGGCGATCACGGGTGCGACTGCTTCGACGTATGTCCTTGTGGCGGCGGACAAGGGCAGTCAGATCACGGTGACGGTGACGGGTTCGAAGTCTGGGTATACGTCGGTGTCGAAGACCAGTGCAGCCAAGACGGTCGCGGGGTGAGCGGGAGTATGACGCGGACTCCGACGATCCGGGGACGGAGCGCCAACGGGCTCATTGAGGAGAGCGGAGGACGAATCGTCCTAGGCTTCGCTCCTACCGGTTTCCTGTCCCGCGAGTGCTGGCTCGACTGATTTGTGCCAGCCTCGTTCGCGGCCTCGCTGCCGTGGAGGTGCGGTAGCCGAGCCCATCGCGGAGGCGGGAGCCCGGACTCCAGTGCCGCGAGCTCGATCCGCTCGACAGTCCGCCAGGGTCCGCGCCGGGCGGGTCACCGTTGCGGGCGCCTAGTCGAAGCGCAGTGGCTGGGCAAGCTTCGTGCGCCACCTACCGGTCCAATGGGCGAGCATCGCCGCGCGACGCACGGACTGAGGGATGCTTCGCGCGCCAGCTCTGGCGGAGACAGACGCCAGTGCGCCGTCGTTGAACAGGCGAGCTGATGACGGTTCGGCGTCGATCGCGCGAACCATCGACCACACCGCCGCCGGCGACGATGGGCCGCGTTCTACGAATGCGCCCTGGTTGACAGCAGGGTCGACAGTGGAGTTGATATCCGCCAGCGCTGGATCGAGGACTCGCAGCACCCTCGGACGGAGGTCGCGGTCGCTCGACGCGAGCGGTGGCACCGAGAGCGCGACCCGCACGACGTCCGGGTCGATGAACGGCGTCAGCACGCGGCGCTCAGGTGCGAACAGCCGAAACGGCGAAGCAGCGATCGCGCGGCGCGTACGGGTAAGCAGCCGCATCACGGTCTCCGCGTATGGATGATCGTCCCATCGACGCATCTGCTGACGCCATGCCGCCTGCGCTTCACTCTCCCACTCATCCCTGATGTCAGGGCGGAGCCCGATTGAGGCACTGAACCCGTTGGCGCCGAGCGTCGCCCAGACCCTGCGGGTCCGCTCATCCCTGTCGACGGGCGCAACCTCGTCGTGATACTTCATGAGGACGTCGCCGGCGAGGCCGTCGAGCAGTGGTGCACGCGCGGCGCGGCCATTGTGAATCGTGCGTGCGAGCGGCAGTAGCCACGCGTGCATCGAGGTTGAGTGCTCCAGCCGATCGAGCGTCTTCTCCCGAGCATTCAGCCAGTCGTCCGGCCCATAGTCGATCAGCCGGTGGTCGAGGCGAGCGGCTCGCGCGACTTCCTCGGCGATACGGGTGTCGCCATCCCAACCCGACTCGTGGTGAGTCGAGAATGACCGCGGGCGCGGTCCTCCGCGGTGCAGGCCGGCAGCCAGGATCAACCTCGAGTCGAGCCCGCCCGAGAGCGTGAGGTCGGAGCGGTTCAGCAGTGAGCGCGGGACCGCACCCTCGATCGCCGCAGCCAGGTCGTCCACGCTCGCCGCACCTTGCGGATTCGTGAACCAGGACGGGAGCTCCGTGGTCAGCCTCAACTCGCCGCGCTCGAGGCGCAGACTCTGGCCGGCATCGAGCCGCGTAATTTCGACGAAGGGAGTCGACCCCGCCCAGAAGCCCGAGAGGATCATGCACATGCGCCATGCCGTAGCATCGGCATGGACGGGACTGGTGGAGAACTCCACGAGCGGGGTCAAACGGTTGGCCCAATAGGTCGTACGCCCGATCGACCGAGTGAAAATATCCTGGGTTCCGAGCCAGTCAGTGTGCAAAGTCGCACCTTGTGGATCCGGCCAGAGTCCCGCGAGTCCGACCTCATTCTGGGCGTGATGTGCGTCGCGTGCGCGGGTGGCTCGGGCGACGTAGCGACCCCAGGTCCAGCCGCCGCGCGACCGCTCGAGCCCGGCGGATGCCGATGCTGCGAACTTCACATCCCCGGCGTCGTACAGAATCGCTGCCGGTGCTGGGGATGCGGCCAAGAGACGTGGGAACAGGTTGTGGACGTCGTTGCCCAGCGCCCCGCAGACGAATGGCTGGGCGACGAACCTCTCTGCGGAGGACACGGGTGAAAACACGCCTATGGGCGCCGTCGTAGTGTGTCGGTCGGCCCGGGTCTCATCTGTTCAGCGTACTTCCGGCGCGAGCTTGGGCAGTAGGGCGGGCCGGTGGGCCGAGTTGCGCGCGCACGCGTGCCGCTGCTCGGTACTCACGGCAGATCGCGTAGCGGCGGCTAAACTGCGAAGCGATCGGGCCGGACGAGCTCGCACGTCCAGGCAGTGCGACCCGCGAAACAAACCCCAAAGGAGCTCCATGTCACGCGTCACGGTTCGAGACTTTGCGACCGTCGCGATCTACATCATTGCTTCTGGGGCTGTGGTCGCGCTGGCGCTCTCGGGGAGAACGGACTGGGCTATTGCCGCGCTCGGCATCCTCGGCGGTCTGGTCGGCATCGTCACCCGGCTTCAGTTTGCCAGTCGTCGCGCACCTTTCCGAGAGCAGGTCGCGACCAGCAGGGCGGTGAGCAACGCTGCTCGGCAAGCTCAGTCCGCGACGACCAAGCTTGCGAAACAGCTCGCGGCCACGCGCCGTGAGATCGCGACAGACATTTCGGCCGCGCGTGATGAGTTCACAACGGAGCTTTCGACGACGCGCCGCGAGCTCGCGGATGTCGTGCAGGCTGTTGCAGATGAGGTGGCGGGGGTGCGATCGGAGGCGGCTGAGGCAGAGGGGCCACGCCAGCAGTTGGCGAAGGAGATTTCTGCCGTGCGCGAGGGCGTGGCGACCGTGCGGACTGCCGTCGCGGGCGTCGAGCGGTTGGAGCGCCGACTTGCGCCCGAACTTGTCACGGACATACAGGCGCTCATCCAGCTGATGTCGCGCTACGCGCCGACTGCACCGCTGCCCCTCGTCGCCGGGTGGGCCATGAGCCCAGCTGGACTGGTCTTCCTCACCGACTCGATCGAGCGACGTGGAGCGGAATTCGTGGTCGAGTGCGGAAGTGGAACCTCTACCCTGTGGATGGCTATGGCGATGCGTCGAAAGGGAACCGGCAAGGTTCTCGCACTCGAACACCTCGAGGAGTACGCAGACAAGACGCGCGCTGTTCTCGCTGCACACGGGGTATCGGAATGGGCAGAGGTGCGCGTGTGCCCGCTGGTCGAAGTCTCCACACCCCGCGGCGACTTCCTCTGGTATGACCTGGAGCTCGAGTCCCTGCCGGGGCAGATCGACATCCTCCTCGTGGACGGCCCTCCTGGAACGACGGGTCGCCACGCTCGCTACCCCGCCCTGCCGCACCTGTCCCAGGTGCTCGCCGAGAACAGTCTCATCGTCGTCGACGACGCGGATCGACGCGACGAGCGCGAGGTGCTCGAGCTTTGGGCCGAGGAGTGGCCCGCGTTCGAGCGGCGCGCTTCTGCGTCGCGCGGCATCGAAGTACTTGAACGAGTTGACTCCCCGTATGGCGTCGAAAATCGCTCCAGCCAGAACTAGGCACAGTCAGCGGTCGGTCCTTCTAGGGACGTCCGCCTGCATACGCCGGACCGGCGCTCGCTAGTCGACGTAGCAACCCTGAAAATTGCTCGGCTATCGTAGAAAAATGGGGGCAGAATCACAGTGAAGTCGGAGCCGGGCCACGTAATGAAGATGTACCAGGGGGCGAGCTCGAAGGGGTCGATTCCGGCGGTCTCGGTGATCGTGCCGATGTACAACGCGGAACGACACATCCAGGAAACGCTCGAGAGTCTTGCGTCTCAGTCGCTCTTGAATTTCGAGGTGATCGTCGTCGACGACGGCTCGACAGACCGATCGCCGGAGATCGTGGATGCGTTCGTTGCGCGCGACGACCGATTCTCTCGAGTCGCTGGTCCGACCCTGTCCAGTGCGGGAGCAGCAAGAAACACGGGGCTGGATCTCGCTCGCGGTGAATACCTCGCGTTCCTCGATGCTGACGATCTGTTCTCGCCGAGCATGCTCGAGAAGCTCTACGCGAAAGCGAAGGCGGACGACGCAGATGTCGTCCTGACAGGCTTCCGCAACTTTGACGACATCACCGGCGAGCAGGCGCCGCAAGCGTGGGCCCTTCGTGTACAGAATCTTCCCGCTCGCACACCTTTCGCTCCGGGTGATATCGCGGACCATATCTTCTACGTCACGAATCCGTCCAACTGGAACAAGCTGTTCCGCCGAGAGTTCGTCGAGGGCCAAGGCCTCCGATTCCAGCACCTGCGACGCGCCAACGATGCGTACTTCACGTTCGTCGCGCTCGCCATGTCCAGCAGAATCAGCTACGTGGCAGAGGAGTTGGTTCTCTACCGGGTCGGAAACGCCGCGAGCCTACAAGGCTCGATTCACGAGTCGCCTCTCGAGTTCGTCGAAGCGATCCTCGCGATCTCCGGAGCGCTTCACGCTGCCGGCCTCGACGGGCGCTACCAGCGGGCATTCAAGAATCTCGTCGCGACGATGTCTTTGGGCGCGCTCGCCCGCGCCAAGACGGCGGCTGCATTCGTCACGACATACTCGGCTGTACGTGACACACTGTTCCCGCGGTTCGGGCTTACGGTCGCGCCGCGCGACACCTTCCTCGCCTCCCACGTGCAGCGCCGAGTAGCTGAGATCGTCGAGAAGCCGGTAGAGAACTGGCTCTTCGACCGGATGATCGTCCCGATGGCAGCGGATGTCCTTGCCGCCGACCCGAGCGGTGATGCCCACTCGGCAGGGTCGACAGCGGAAGCGTCGCCCGGCCCAGCGGACGAGGCGGTGATCAGGCCCGATGTCTCGGTGATCGTGCCTGTGTATAACTCCGCGGCCTGGCTTCACGAGTGCCTGCTCAGCGTCCTGGCGCAGTCGGGTGTCTCGCTGGAGGTGATCTGCGTGAACGATGGTTCGACGGACGACTCTTTGAGCATCCTTCACGAGTATGCAACCAGCGACGCCCGGGTGGTCGTTGTCAATCGGCCGAATGGCGGGCTCTCTGCAGCGCGCAACTCAGGCCTCGACGTCGCGCGCGGGCGCTACACCTGCATGATCGACAGCGACGACTACTGGAAGCTCGACGGGCTGGCCGATCTCGTCGAGCGAGCTGATCGTGACTCGCTGGACGTTCTGCTCTTCGACGCGGAATCATTCTTTGAGCCGGGTGTTTCCGAGAGTACGCACAGCGCGTACGCCACTTACTACGCTCGATCGCGGTCCTACTCGGAGGTCGTCACCGGTCCCGAACTGATAGCCGTGATGCGGGAGGCAAAAGAGTATCGCCCGAGCGCGTGCCTCTACCTGACCCGCACCGAATTCTTGGCCGCGGCGCGACTGCGGTTCATCCCCGGGATCATGCACGAAGACAACCCGTTCACTTTTGCGCTGCTCCTCAACTCGAAGCGGGCGGCGCACGTCCAGAAGCCGATGTATGCGCGGCGTGTACGCCCGGGTTCGATCATGACCACCGCCGCTACGCAGCGATCGATGCAGGGCTACTTCGCGTCCTATCTGGACATGACACGACGACTATCGCTTCATTCCGTTCCCGCCGAACTGGGGTCCGCGATCGGCGACCTCGTCCACCACATGTACGCGGCCTCGCGCCGTCTCTTCTTTGAGCTCCCTGAGGAGATCGGCAATCGCATCCGGGAGGCCGATCAGAGCCCGGAAGCGCACTCCGCATTCCTGATGCTGCAATATGAGCGGAGCCAAGTGCTCAAGATCAGGAAACTCTCCAGAGCCAGGTGAGGACGGTGCGCCCGCGAGCCTCAACGTGTTCGAGCTCGCGGGGGACCGCCCGCTTGCAGCTAGCATCACTTGCGCGGCCCATGGGTAGCCAGGATTGAAAGGAATCACATGCCACGCCTCACACCCCGAGATCTCGGCGCCATATCGCTGTTCGTCGGCCTTCTGGCACTCGTGGCAGCCCTCGTGCTTGTTGGGAACAGCGAGGGAGCGATCGTCGTGCTCGCCGGCCTGGCTGCTCTGACGGGAGTCGTCTCTCGTCTCGAGTTCGCGGCTCGCCGTCAAGACGTGAGGGCCGATCTCAAGGAACGTCGGGGCACTCGGCGACTCGTTGAGCAAATGGCGCGCAACAGCGCCGAGGACCTCCAGCGGGTCACTCGGATCGAAACCGACCTTGCCGCACTTCGATCCGAGATCCGTGGGATGCGAGTCGCGCAACAACTCATGTCCCAGACGATTACCGCGACGAGGGACGGCGTTCGGGCGTCGGGGGGAATCGACTGAGAGCGCGTAAACGGCGCTCTCGGGCAGGTAGGCGAAACCTGCTCTCGCGAGGCTTCACTCGGTGAACGGGGAATCGAAGTCAGGAAGACTCACGAGCGGAAGCTTGTGGGCCTCGAGGTAGGCGTTGAAATTTGCGAAGAGCTCACCGAGCCCGTCGAACATCGGTTTGTAGTCCATCATGGAGCGGATCTCCTCAGATGAGAGACTGCTGACGCTCTCCTTGGGAACCGCGGGAACTCTCAGCACCTTGGTGAGTTCTTCTGTCCGGCTGTCATGGGTGACCCATACGGCGGGGACTCCGCTGAGGAGCGAAGCCATGTTTGCGTGGAATCGGGTCCCATAGGAGAAGCCGACGCTCTCGGAGTTGAAGTTGTACCAGGACGCAGGGTCACGGAAGATGCGGAAGCGGCGAGAGAAGTAGTCCTCGAGCTGCGCGTGTGTCAATTTCCCTTCCTTGACCGGACGCTTGAGGAACCAGGGGAACGGCGGCGCTTCTTCATTGCGCTGAAGGCTGTTGGCGTACGCGGTGCTGAATCTGTTCACTGGCTCGACAAGATGGCTGTCTTCCTGGATCGCCTGGACGAGCATGTCTGATTCGAGGGGGTCGTGATAGGTCGTGCCGTTGTAGGCAGCCCGTCCCTCTCGATCGGTCTTGAGCGCCTCGGCCAGACGCGGGAATGCGTCGGGGCGAGAGAAGAACGAGGGGCACCCGGTGACGAATGTGTTCGATACGCCAGCGAAATGCTCGAACATGTCCGCTGTGAAGCTTCCGCGGACTCCCACCAGCTCCGATCTGTCCCCGAGGAACTTCATGAGGTCGATCGCTTCGTCGGGGAGTGACCCGTCGAGCTCCTGTGATGGAGCCTGTGCTCCGAGGCCGAAGATGACGATCGGGGCTTCGATCTTCTCGAGGAAACCTTGGAATCTCGAGTATCGGGCGCCGTCTTCGTCATTGAGCTTGAAGAAGTTTGCCACCGTGACGATGAGGTGGCTGCACTCATCGTTGACGTACTTCGCGAAGTTCTTGCCGCCCGGACCGAAGCGGCGATCCTTGTAGAACACGGCTTCGGGGAACATCTCGAAGGGCGCGTTTCCATGGATCATGTTTCCCGCGTTCTCGGGCATGGTCACGGGAAACTCGGGGGGGAGTGTGGGGAGACATCCCATGACCCCGATGGGCTGCTGAGTCAATGCATCGCCTTTCGGCTCTGAGGTTGGTAATTGTTGGGCTTCAAGCTCTTCGGACGCCAGATCCGCACTTCCAGGTCATCGACGGAGCAGTGTGTGCTTCACCCTATGCGCCGCCGGACGGAGCCACGGTAGCAAGTCGAGCACAGCACGGGCCGCAGGTGCCGCTCGGTCGACGATCGCCGAGGTCCGGGAGTCTGTCTCCTCCCCGACCTCACGGGTGCCGGCGCGAGTAGCTGCCGACTCATCTGCCGGTGACTCGGCATTCTGCTCGCTGAACAGGATGATCAGGTCGTTCAGCCGCTGAACGTCCTCGATTGTCGGCTCAGGGGAGTGCATGCCGGGAAGGCGGTCGTCGAGCAGCTGCGTGTAGAGAGTCGCGAAGTCGTGCGAGAGCTCGCGCTCGGCGGCTTCGATGGATCCTCGGGACAACCGAACATACTCGGTCGGGTCGACAAAGAGCTCCGCGATGCGTTCTGCAAGACCGACCGCGTCACCTTGCGGTGCTGTCACGATCCCATCGTTGCCTTCTGCGACGGCGAGCCAGGGCATCTCGTACATTGCCACGGGCAGTCCGCGGGACTGTGCTTCGGGGATCGTGAGCGGGTAGCCCTCGACCGCGCTTGTGTTCACGAACAGGTCAGACGCGTCGATGGCGGCGACGAGGTCTTTCCCGTGGAGCGGGCCGACCGCTTCGAACCGTTCGGCGACGAACCGTTCGCGGGCCAGCTGATTGAGTCGCTCTGCCGTCATGTCGTGCCAGTCGGGGCCGATGATACGCATCCGGAAGTCGACGCCAAGCCGCTGAAGCTCGGCGGCGACTCCAACGAGTTCGTCGACCCGCTTGGTCCGCTGCTCGAGACGACCCCACCACACGAGCTCGATTCGGCGACCCTCGGGTGCGGTCCTGGAGGTTGTCAGGGCCCCCGAGTCCAGAAGCAGCGGCGACGGCGGGTTCGGGAGGTAGACGACGCGCGACATGCCGCGCAGCTTCCAGAAGGCGACGTCCAGCGGAGACAGGACGACCAACTGAGCGAGCGCCTCCAAGTAGCGCGTGTGGAACGCGAGATCGCTCCGCCCGACCAGGATCGCGCGGCCCGCGAAGTTGTGTGCCCAGCCGATCGTGGCGGCGCCCGCGGCGCGCGCAGCGAGGGCGAATGCCGGCCAAGTCCTCGAGTAGAGCCAATGGTGGTCGATGACGACATCGATCGCGTGCTCACGGCAGAGATCGGCCCACTGGGCGAGTCCGGCGGCGACATCCGTATCGTCGATCTCGACGAAGTCGGCCCCCGCCGGCACAGCGGTCTTGTCGCTGCCAGCCTCTCGCGCGGCAATCGTCACTCGGAAGCCCGCCGCCAGGAGCAGACGCGCCTGCGACAGCAGCACGCCGGACACGCCGCCCGTTCGGAGCACGTTGGTGGTGAGGAGGACACTTCGCACGGGGCGCCGTGCCAGCTCTATGCAACCGGCGTGGGCGGCGAGCGCGTCGATCGCACGAGGCCAGAACTTGGCCGTCGCGAGCACGATCTCGCCGGCGGGAGCGAGAGCGTAGAGGTGCGCGAACGTCTCATCGAGCAGGTCTTCTCGGGTGTGCTCCGCGAGGTAGTGCGTCGTGTAGGCGATGATCGCGTGGCGAACGGATTCATAAGCAGCTCGCACGGATTCGCCGTCCGCGCTTCGGCTAGCGATCTCGTGCACTGCCGGCGCGATGGTGTTGATCGAATTGATTGCGCCGGCATAGAACACGGCCTGGTCGATGTCGTTGACCTTCTGCCCGCTGCCACCGCGTCCGAAGTGATACCGATACAGCCGCTCAGGAATCGACACGAAGCTTGTTGCGAGCGCCGCAGCCAGGAAGGTGATCGGCAGGTCGTTCACGCGCGGCAGGACAAGATCAGCGGGCATCAGGGCGTAGGCGTCGCGCAGAAGTTGCGTACGGAACAGGTATCGCCAGAGCTGCCCTTGCGCGGGCTGATCGAGGGGAAAGAGTCCACGGAGCACCTCGGTGCTCGTCAGCGACTCATAGCGCGGTTGCAATCGAGTCTCGAAGGCGCCGCCGGTCGCGCCGTCACGTTGCACGACGTCGATGCCGAATTGCACGAGATCGGCTCCCGACGCTCGAGCTTTCGCGAGCGCCAGCTCGGCGGCGGATTCGCTCAGCTCATCGTCGCCGTCGAGAAAGAGCAGATGGTCGGCGCGAGCGTCCAGGATGCCGGCACGACGGGCCTGGTAGGCCGAGGCGTTGCGGCCTTGGCGGATCAGGCGGACACGTGCGTCGCGCGCGACGTAAGCCTCTACGACTTCGGCGGTGCCGTCGGACGAGCCGTCGTCGATGACGACCACCTCGATCTCCGTCAGGGTCTGGCGGAGGCAACTGTCGAGGGCCGACGCGATCACCTGTTCATCGTTGAACACGGGGACAACGATCGTGACGAGAGGAGAAGTGGTCATGTGTGGCTTCCGTAGCTGCCGATGTGATTGCGGTTCGTCACTGCGTGCTTGATCCGATGACTGGTTCGCGCGCCACGTCAGAAGCGCAGCAGCGCACGCTTGATTCGGCGCGCTGCAGGGCGAAGCCACGGGACGACGCCGAGAACTTGATGCCCGGAGCGGGTGAGCCTTCTCTCGATCTGCGCACCGAAGGTGAGATCGCGGGCGTCGGAGGACTTTCGCCGCCGGCGCGCCGGCGTCGTAGGAGAAAGCCTGCGCTTCTCCGCGAAGAAGATCAGCAGATCGAGGATCTTCCTCCCGTCCTCCAGCGTCGGGTCGGGGGAGTGGTCTGGTGGCAGCGAGCCTGAAACCAGCTGTTCGTAGAGCTTCGCGAAGTCGTAGGAGGTCGCGCGTTCTGCAGCCTCGACAGATGCTCGTGACACCGTCTCGTATTTCACGGAGTCGCCCGCCAGGTCGGCGATCGCGGCGGCGAGAGCCGCGGCATCGCCCTGTGGAACGGCGATGATCCCGGGGTTGTCTTTCACGAGCGACAGCCACGAGAGGTCGTACATCAGGATCGGCAGGCCGCGTGACTGAGCTTCGGGCATCGTAAGGGGATATCCCTCGATGATGCTCGTGTTGACGAAGATGTCGGAGGAGTCGATCGCGTCGAGCAGATCGTCGCCGTGACGGGGGCCGGTGACATCCACGAAACCATCGAGGCCGCGCTCGGAGACGAGCGTCGACAGCTGAGCCGCTGACATATCGGTCCAATCCGGTCCGACGATGCGCAGACGGAAGTCGACCCGCAGGCGTCTCAACGCCGCTGCGACCTCCACGAGCTCGGTCACCTTCTTGGTGTGCTCCTCGAGTCGCCCCCACCAGATGAGTTCGAGCCGGCGGTCCTTCGGGGCTGACTTGGGTGCGATCCTTCCCACTGATCCGAGCAGGAGCGGTGACGGAGGGTTGGGCAGGTACGCAGTGTGGTTGACGCCGCGCAGCTTCCAGAACGCGACATCAAGAGGTGAGAGCACGATCAGCTGCGCGAGCGCGTTGAGATGGCCCTGCATGAGCGAGTGAAGATCATTGCCGTTGTACGTCGGGCGCCCCGCGAAGTTGTGGATCCAGCCGATCGTGGCCGCCTGGCTCGTGCGTGCGGCGAGCGCAAGCGCGGGCCAGTCTCGTGAGTAGAGGATGCGGTGGTCGATTACGACATCCACCTCGTTCTTCCGGCACAGCTCCGCCCACTGCGCCAGGCGATGCCGCGTCGAACCGGAGATCTGAACCAGCGTTGCACCATCGGGCACAGCCGACTCGTCGCTGCCCGGGCGGTGAGTGGCGATTGTGACCCGGTATCCCGCGTCGAGCAGCAGCTGCGCCTGCGACCGGAGGACTCCCGAGACGCCGCCCGTCCGCAGGACACTCGTCGTCAGGAGCACGCTGCGAGCCGGGGTCTTGCCGAGTTCGATTCGGTCACCATGCTGCGCCATGGCCTTCAGCATTGACGGGCCGAACGTGGCAGCCGCGGCGATGACGTCGACCTCGCCCACTTGCCTTCGCAGCTGCGTGGCTTCGGCGCCGGCCAATCCACCGGGGAGACGGGAGAGAGTCTCCAATGCGCGCGCGATCGTCGCCAGACGTACGGACTCGTATCCATCGACGAGAGGTTCGGGATTCGGCGACCTGCGCGACCACTCCGACACCACGGGTTCTATGGCGGTGATCGACGCAACCGCGTCCGTTGCCGGCGAGAATGCGGAGATGCGAGCTCGCCGATACAGAGGCTGCGGAAGCGAAACATAGGTCTTCGCTGCCGCGCATGCGAGGAACACGAGAGCCATCAAGTCGGCGACGTCGGATGCCGATGCATCGGTAAGCGAGCCATAAACCGTGCGGAGGAGCGCCGCTCGGAACAGGTACCGCCGCGAATCGGCATCGAGGGGCGAGTCTTCGGGGAACAGCTGGCGAAGGATGTCCTCATCCTGAAGGCGAGGACGCAAGCGTCGCACGCGCGCGCCTGAGGCGGCATCCCGTGCGTCGAAGGATGCGCCGATCGTCGCGCCGACCTCGACGAGATCCGCGTCGGCATCCGTCGCCTTCCGCTGTGCAGCGGCAGCCGCGTCGGGGTGCAGCACTTCGTCAGGGTGGAGGAGCAGAATGTGGCTGGCCTCCGCAGCCAGGACGCCGATGCGCAGCGCAGCAGGCGCCGACGTATCACTCGCTTGACGGATCAACCGGATTCGGGGATCGCTGTCGGCGATCCCGTCAAGACCCTTGTTGTCGCCAGCGGCTGAGCTGTCCACGCAGATGATCTCGATCTGGGAAAGCGACTGAGACGTGCATGACCGCAACGTGTCGCCGATCCGCCCTTCCTCTTTCGAGATGGGGATGATGATCGAGACAAGGGGCTGGGACATCTGTTTCCGTTTTGTGGGTGCCGCACGCAGCCGCTAACGTGATCGCTTCACGGCGCGGAAGAGGGTTGCGTAATTCGCGGCGATCACATTGGGGTCGCGGGCGTCGAGATTCGGGCAACCGGCGGGAGGCGCAGCCCTGAGAGCGTGAATCGCGTTCTCGAGGGTGGCGGCAGTCAACCGCCCTTCGTGGAGGCGCACCCAGTCGTGGCCGACTTCGTCCGCCAGCACCCTCGTCGCTGGAGTGGACTCCACGAGTACCGGCCGATTCAGCGAGAGCGCGAGCATCAGGGTTCGGTGCGACTCATAGCTGTCGGGCGAGGCGATCGCCACGATTTCCGCACCGGTGATCTCTTCGATGCGCGCCGCGTCGGAGAGCGGCTCGTCTCGCAACGAGATCGTGGCCGGATGGCGTGAGATCGTGCGGTTGAAGGACTTGAGGAGCGCAGACGAAATCTGGCCGACCAGGCGCAGCGTGCACTCCGGCAGATCGGCGATCGCGACGACTTTCAGGGGAGCCTCGTAGGCGGCGGGGAAGACGCCGGCCGAAATGAACAGAATCCTCCCTGGCACTGCCGGGGAGAGCGGGTAGCCCAGAAAGCGATCGCGGAGGTGGCTGTGCGGGATGACCGTCGCCTCGCGGCCGTGCGGAGCGGCGGTTGTGGGGCTCATCACGATGTATGCCGCCGTCGCCCGGTCGAGAACGGCCTCGGCCGGCGAGGCCGGCCTCGTGAGCCAGGGCTCGTCGCCGTATACAGTCCTGACCAACGCGATCCGCCGGCGCCTGACCGCTCTCGCGAAGCGACGCGCCCTGCGCGTGCGCTGCGCATCGGCGACTCGACGGTCACCGACCACCGCGCTCGTCGCGGTCAGGTGAACGACATCCACGCCGTTGAGGGACTGCAGTGCCTCCCGGAACTCGAACTGCACGCCGCCGGGCGCCTTACCCGCAGAGTCGTCACCGACGAGCTGGTCGACATAACCGACCTGGTGCGCCGGCTGCCTGCTCGAGACCAGCACTCGCAAAGACCCGTGTGCGCCCGGCGTCGATCTGAGTGTGACGGCGGCGTCGCTGGTCGGGCCCTCAGAGACAGGATCGGACGGCGAGTGCACGCGCCAAGAATAGACTGGTGGGCGGTGAACACGAAAACTAGCCAGAACGTCTTCGCGCATCTCAGCGGCCAGGACGACAACCTCGGCGACTCCGCACTCCGCGTGGGATACCTCGAGGCGCTGCGAGGCTCAGGGCGTCACGTTCATGTGTTTCTCGGGGCGGCGACGACCGACTACTCCCTGGCGTTCACGGCGGCCCCGGACATCACGTTCTACGACTCACGCATCGCCTGGATGCGAGCGCAGAGCGCATCCCTTCGACCTGTGCACGCTTTCAACGCAGGCGAGATCAACCCGCAGACCGGGATCTTCCCGACGCCGCGCCGCGCGGCCGAATGCAGTCGCGTGCTCGACTCGGGGGGAGCTCTCATCATCGCCGGCATCGGCGTGAAGAATGTCGAGACCGCGTCGACAGTTGCGTTCGATCCCGCTTTCAGAGGCGCATCTATCATGTCGTGGCGCGACCAAGGATCACGTGATGCAGCGCGGTTCGGTGACTTCGCCCCTGATTGGGCGTACTCCATGGGGACACCGACCGAGGAGTGGAGCCCTGCCGAGGGACGTTCTGTACTTGCTGTGACCATGCGCTTCGACCGGGCGTGGCCGGGCGATGAGTGGCTCGCCGCTGTGCGTGCGTTCGCGGTGGCGACCGCAACCCGCATCGTCACGGTGGCGCAGGTCGCTCGGGACGCGCCGCGCGCTGTGCGCCTCGCTGAAGCACTGGGGGGCGAGTATTCGATGGCTCCCAGCATGCGCCACGACGACCTCGACGCACACGTGCGAGCGGTGTACCGGGGATCACTCGCCGTCGTCAGCGATCGTGCGCACGGCCTGATCATGGGTGCGACCGAGGGCGCGTACCCGATCGGCTCCGGCAGCGACCCCCAGAAGATCTCGCGCCTGCTCGCGGCCGTTGGCCTCGGGGGCTTGGTCGGTCGATACGACGAACTGCCGGACTTCGCGACCCGTTTCGACGCCCACGTGGCCGCCCTCGGTCCTTCGATCATCGCGGCCCGTGCGGACATCGCGGATCTGACCGCCCACATTCGGACCGCGATGGATGCTGTCGCCTGACAGCGACAGCCACGGCACGCCCCACCGGCCGAGTCAGGCGGAACGCAGGCGCCCCGGGTATCATCGGTCCGAATGTGCGCTCGCGGGACGGTCCCACGAAGTATGTGGCGGTCAGAAAGGTAGCGGGTTCCTTGGTGGATGCACGCCTTCGCGCCCCGGCTGACGGACTGTACGAGGTCGGACGCCGCCCGCCGTTCGGCGCGTATCTCGCTGAAGCATGGCGCCGCCGAAGCTTCGCGTTCACGCTCGCCGGGTACCGACTCGTCGGAGGGCTGCTTCAGAACCGGCTCGGCGTGCTGTGGATCGTCCTCAAGCCGCTGCTCACGGCGTTGATCTACGGCACGATCTTCGGTGTCGTGTTGTCGAGTTCGGCGAAGCCCGACGACTTCGTTCCGTACCTCATCGTCGGCGTCTTCGTCTTCGAGTTCTTCACGGGATGCTTCGGCGGCGGATCCCGCGCGATCACGGGCAACGCCCGCCTCGTCCAGAGCCTCGGCTTCCCACGCATCCTGCTGCCCGTCTCCGTCGTTGCCGAGCAGGCGATGCGGATGATCCCGATCACCGTTCTGCTCGGGATCCTGCTGCTCGTGTTCGGCGTTCCCATCACGTGGTCGTGGTTGCTGGTCATCCCGATCCTCGTGATGATGGCGGTATTCAACCTGGGCGTCGCCCTCATCGTCGCGCGCATGTCGGTGTGGGTGCGCGATGTGCAGCAGTTCATCCCCACGATCAACCGCATCCTGTTCTACGCCAGCAGCATCTTCTTCCAGGTCGATGTGGTCTTCGCAGACAATCCGGTGCTCCTCACGATCGCGCACAGCATCCCGACGTACGACTTCATCGCGCTCGTCCGTGGCGCCATGCTCGAGGGGCATCCGGTGCCCGAGCTCGCGGTGATCCTTGCCCCGATCTGGACCGTCGTGGCGATCTGCGTCGGCGTCGTCTACTTCTGGAAGGCCGAGGCGAGGTATGGCCTCAGTGAGTGATCTGGTGCTGCCGGGCGCGGCAGCTGTCGGAGGCCCCCGCCCGATGATCGTCGTCGACGATGCCCACGTCACCTATCGGGTGTACGCGTCGGGCAAGCGCATGAGCGCGCGCGACAGCGTGTTCAACCTGCGTGCTCTGCGCGGTGGCCGCGGATTGAATACGATCCCCGCTGTGCGCGGCGTCACGTTCACCGCCTCGGAGGGCGAGACGATCGGCGTCATCGGCCACAACGGCTCGGGCAAGTCCACTCTGTTCCGTGCGATGAGCGGACTCATCCCGACATCGGAGGGAACGATCTGGGCCGCAGACCGCCCGGTGCTGCTCGGTGTGAACGCTGCGCTGCTGCCCGAGCTTTCGGGCGAGAACAACATCAAGCTCGGATTGCTCGCGATGGGCTTCACCCCGGACGAGGCATCCGCGCAGATCGATGAGATCGCCGACTTCGCTGAGTTGAACGAATTCATCCACCACCCGATGCGCACCTATTCCTCGGGAATGGGCGCACGGTTGCGCTTCGCCATCGCGTCGGCGAAGGCGCACTCGATCCTCCTCGTGGATGAGGCGCTCTCGGTGGGTGATCGCCGGTTCAAGCTGAAGAGCGAGCAGCGCATCCGCGAACTCCGCGACAGCGCCGGCCTCGTGATGATCGTGAGCCACTCAGTGAGTTCGCTCCGCGACACGTGTGAGCGCGTGCTGTGGATCCACAAGGGGGAACTGCGCGCCGACGGCCCGGCCAAGGACGTCATCGCCGACTATGTGAAGTGGACGAAGCAGCCGGGAGGCGGCGCCGTCGGTGCCGCGTCGGCCGGAGACCCCAAACGGTCGACGGCAGCCAAGAAGCCGTCGATGCCTGCCGAGGCCCAAGCGCAGAGTGCCGCGGCCGTCGTCCAGGTCGAGCCCGCCGGCATCGAGCGACCAAGCGCGGTCCCGAAGACGCAGATGCCCGTCTCCGCGCCACAGACGGCTCCGCTCGAGAGTCCTCGCGCCACCATCCGGCGGAAGAGCTTCTACCGGTCCGTGCGCGAGCGCACCCGCCGCGAGATCATCGCGTTGGCCGTCACGGGCGCCGCAATCCTCATCGGCATCGGTGCGGGCGCGGCGCTCGCCCTCGTCGCGCTCCTCCCGTAGCCGTCCCTGTCGCGGAGACTAGTTCCCGCCCAGCCGCCGCTTCGCGCGGTGCGCGAGCGGGCGCAGGCCTGGGAGCCGCTTCAGCGCTGCCCGACCGATCGGCGCGGCGGACTCCCAGAGCTGCGCCCCGATCGCTGAACCGCCCGATGAGCCGACGCGGCCCCGACGCTGCGCCCTCTCGGCGAAGAAGACCATCAGCTCGAGCAGCTGCCGTGCGTCATCGAGCGTCGGCTCGGGTGAGAACTCCGGAGGCAGCGAGCCCGCGACCACGCCACGGTACAGTGCCGCGAAGTCGAACGATCTCGCCCGCTCCGCCGCCGCCACCGATGCCCGGGACAGAGTCGAATAGCGCTCCGCGTCGCCGATCACATCGGCGATCTGACGGGCGAGCCCCCGCGCGTCGCCCTGCGCCACAGACACGATGCCCCCGTTGTCCTGCACGAGAGTGAGCCAGGGGAGCTCGTACATGAACACCGGCAGACCGCGCGCCTGCGCTTCGGCGATGGTCAGCTGGTAGCCCTCGATGATGCTCGTCGAGACGAAGGCGTCGGCGGCATCCATCGCCACGATCAGGTCCGCTCCGCGCAAGGTGCCGACGGCGACGACGCGGTCGCCGACTCCGCGCCGGCGCGCCTCGGCGTTGAACTTCTTGGCGGTCAGCTCGTCCCAGTCGGGTCCGATGACGGTGAGGCGGAAGTCGACCGAGAGCTTCCGCAACTGCACGCCGACCTCGATCAGTTCGCGAACCTGCTTCGTCCGCTGCTCCAGCCGACCCAGCCACACCAGCTCGATGCGGTCTGCCGGCGGAAGCTTCTGAACAGGGTGCGCCAGCGACTCGATCAGCAGAGGCGAGGGAGGATTCGGCAGGTAGGAGGTATGTGTCACACCACGCAGCTTGAAGTACGCGACATCCAGCGGTGAGAGCACGACCAGCTCGGCGAGCGTGCTGCTGCACCGCTCGATCAGCGAGAGCCTCTCGTTGCCGTCGTAGATCGGGCGCGCGAAGAAGTTGTGCAGCCATCCGACCGTCGCCGCACCCTCGGCGCGGGCCATGAGGGCGAACTCGGGCCAGTGCTGCATATAAAGCACCTGGTGGTCGATCACCACGTCCACGTCCTGATCGCGGCAGATCTCGGCCCACTCCTTCAGCTGGTCGACCAGGCCGCGTGCGGTCAATTCGATGAACGGCGTGCCTTCGGGGAGCACCGTCACATCGCTGCCACCGTTGCGCGCCACGACCGTCACGCGGTAGCCGGCCTCGCGCAGGTAGCGCGCCTGCGACGCGAGAACGGCCGATACGCCTCCGGTGCGCACGGTCGAGGTAGCGAGCAGGATGCTGCGAACCGGACGATCGCCGAACCCATGCCACGCGGTGTGGAACTTCAGCGTCGAGAGCGTCGCGGGGTAGAAGCGTGCGGCCGCGTGGATGATGTCGTGCGCGGGTGCCACCGTGTGCAGGTGGGCGAGTGCCGTGTCGAGCACCGTGCTGTCGCTGCGCTCGATCAGCTGTGAAACGACGTATCCGATGATCGACAGCCTCGCCGACGCGTACGTCTCGAGGAGCAGCTCTGCATCGGGGTGAGAGCTCGCGAGGTCATCCACCGCGGGCCGGATGCTGTCGATCGAGTGGATCGCCGACGCGTAGAACTCCGCGCGCTCCACACTGTCGACATCGTGTCCGCTGCCCCCCCGCCCGAAGTGGTAGCGGTACAGCTTCTCCGACAGGGACACGTAGCTCGTGGCGAGCGCGGCAGCGAGGAACATCAGCGGAAGGTCGTTGACCCGCGCGAGCACGAGGTCATCGGGCAGCAGTGCGTAGGCGTCGCGCAGCACGCTCGTGCGGAAGAGGTACCGCCACAGCTGCCCCTGAGCGGGCTTGCCGATGCGGAAGAGGTGGCTCAGAACGTCTGTTCCATGGAGAGATCGCTGCGGCGGGAGCAGTCGATTCTCGTAGGCGCCGCCGGTGCGCCCGTCCTTCTCCACCACCGTGACGCCGAAGCCCACCATATCGGCGTCCGCCACCCGCGCCCGCGCGAGGACCTTTTCAGCGGCGTCCGAGACGAGTTCGTCGTCGCCGTCGAGGAAGAGCACGTAGTCGGCCGAGGCTGCCAGGATGCCGGCACGGCGTGACTGGAACGCCGACAGATTGCGCTCCTGCCGGATGAGGCGCACGCGTGGGTCGCGGGCGCGGAAGCGCTCGATCGCGGCGGTGGTTCCGTCGGTCGAGGCGTCGTCGACGCAGATGATCTCGATGTCGGGGAGCGTCTGCCCGAGCGCGCTCTCGATCGCTGCTGAGACCGTCGCCTCGTCGTTGTAGACCGGCAGAACGATCGAGATAAGGGGGGATGCCGAGCTCATCGTCGTCGAGTCTATTCGGGCGCGGTGCTCGCGGCCTTGCCGGGAAAGGAGCCGGGGCAGCCCGGGATACCCTTTCCCTATGAAGATCGCCATCGTCGGCACGGGCTACGTGGGCCTGTCGAACGCCGTCATCCTTGCTCAACACCACGAGGTGTTCGCCGTCGACGTCGACCCGCACAAGATCGATCTCCTGACCCGGCGCATCTCGCCCATCGCCGATGCCGAACTCGAGGAGTATCTCGCCACGCACGATCTCGATCTCACGGCGACGCTCGACGCGGCGGCGGCCTACCAGGACGCGGACTTCGTGGTGGTGGCGACGCCCACGAACTACGACGAAGAGAGCAACTTCTTCGACACCTCATCCGTCGAGTCGGTGATCGACGCCGTGCTCGCGGTGAACCCCGACGCCGCTATCGTCATCAAGTCGACCGTGCCCGTGGGCTTCACGAGCCGGATGAGGGTCGAACACCCCGGTGCGACGATCATCTTCTCGCCCGAGTTCCTCCGCGAGGGGCAGGCGCTCTACGACAACCTGCATCCGTCGCGCATCGTCGTCGGTGATTGGGGGCCGGCAGGGCGGCGTTTCGCGGAGCTCCTGCTCGAAGGAGCCATCGACACGGACGTGCCGGTGCTGCACACCGGTCCGACCGAGGCCGAGGCGATCAAGCTGTTCGCCAACACCTATCTCGCGCTGCGAGTCGCCTACTTCAACGAGCTCGACACCTATGCCGCCGTGCACGGCCTGGATTCACGGCAGATCATCGAGGGCGTCGGCCTCGACCCGCGCATCGGTACGCATTACAACAACCCGTCGTTCGGCTACGGCGGCTATTGCCTGCCCAAAGACACGAAGCAGCTGCTCGCGAACTACTCCGAAGTGCCGCAGAACCTGATCGCTGCGATCGTCGATGCCAACAGAACCCGCAAGGACTTCGTCGCGGCCGACATCCTCGCTCGCAACCCCGAGACCGTGGGCGTCTATCGCCTCGTCATGAAATCGGGGTCCGACAACTTCCGGCAGTCCTCGATTCAGGGCATCATGAAGCGCGTCAAGGCCAAGGGGGTGAATGTCATCGTGTACGAGCCCGCCCTCGACGAAGGCGAGTTCTTCCACTCCGAGGTCGTGCGAGACCTCGACGAGTTCAAGGCGCGCGCGGACGTCATCATCGCCAACCGATCGACCGACGTGCTCGCCGACGTCGCCCACAAGATCTACACCCGTGACATCTATGGTCGCGACTGACTGACTCCATGAATCCTCCTCGGACGCCAGCTGCGACGCCGTCGCAGCGTCGAGAGCCGCCGTGGGTGCGCCGCTACGCCAGCCGGCTCATCTACACCGACGCCCTCATCCTCATCGCCACGCTCGCAGGCTTCGGTCTTCTCGCGCTGCCGGATCTCAACACGACGCTGTCATGGCCCGGGGGACCCGACCTGCCGTACTTCGTTCCGTTGGCGATCATCGGGGTGATGTGGCTGCTGTGCCTCGACGCGTTCGACACCCGTGACCGGCACATCGTCGGCCATGGAGTCGTCGAGTACCGCCGCATCGTCAGCGCAACGTTCTTCGTGTTCGCGGTCGTCATCACCATCGCGTTCTTCCTGCGCATCGAAGTGGCGCGCGCCCTGTTCCTCATCGCGCTTCCCGTCGGTCTTGCCGGGCTGATCGCGGGCCGCTGGGGCTGGCGGCAATGGCTGCGGCATCGCCAGCAGTCGGGTGCCTTCGTCTATCGGGCGGTCGTACTCGGGGATCGGGCGAAACTCGAGCACATCATCAGGCAGATCCGCGGCACGCATGGGAGCGGCTACGCCATCGTCGGTGCCATCACCCCGCGAGGCACGCGGATCGCGATCGGCGACGTTCCTGTGCTCGGCGGCCTCGCCGACGTCGAGCAGGCGATCGACGCGGCAGGCGCCGACACCCTGATCGTCGCGGGTGCCGACGAGCTCGACCCCGCCACCATGCGGCGCCTCGGCTGGGCGATGGCCGACCGCGACGTCAATTGGGTCGTCGCTCCCGCTCTCACCGACGTCGCGGGTCCTCGAATCCATGCACGGCCCGTCGCGGGCCTGCCTCTCGTCCATATCGAGTTCCCGACCCTCGAGGGGCACAAGCGGTTCGGCAAGCGCGCCTTCGACATCATCGGCTCGTCGATCATGATCCTGCTCTTCTCGCCGATCATGGTCGCCGCCGCGATCGCGATCCGCATCGACGGTCCGGGGCCGGTCCTCTACCGGCAGCTGCGGATCGGGCGCAGCGGCCGTGAGTTCGGCATGATCAAGTTCCGTTCGATGGTCGCCAATGCCGACGACCAGCTCGCGAGCCTGCTCGATGTGCAGGGCACCACCGATCAGCCTCTCTTCAAGGTGACGAACGATCCCCGCATCACGAAGGTCGGACGCTTCCTCCGCAAGCACTCGATCGACGAGTTCCCGCAGCTGTTCAATGTGTTCCGCGGCGAGATGAGCCTGGTCGGCCCCCGTCCGCAGCGCGCGACCGAAGTCGCGCTGTACAACGACGACGCCAATCGGCGGCTGCTCGTCAAGCCTGGCATGAGCGGGCTGTGGCAGGTGAGCGGGCGGTCGCAGCTGTCGTGGGAAGACGCGATTCGCCTCGACCTGTACTACGTCGAGAACTGGTCGTTCATGCAAGACGTGCTGATCCTGTTCCGCACCATCCGCGCGGTCATCGTGCCGGGTGAAACCGCGCACTGAGCGCGCGTCTCTCGGCATCATCCCAGCCCGACCCGGATAGCATCCTCAGGTGTCCTCCAAACCCCTCGCCGGGCGCTTCCGCCATGGCCGCGCCGGCGATCACGCCCCGGCGCCCCAGCGGCGACGCCGCTGGCCGTGGGTGCTTCTGGGCACGTTCGTCGTCGTCGGCGCCATCGGCGCCGTGGGGGGCGTGTTCGCACTCCAGGCTCTCGAGGTACGCGACGACCTCTTGGCAGCCAAGGACAAGCTCACCGCCGTCCCCGCCCTCGCGAAGACGGGCGACACGGCTCAGATCCAGGCTCTCGCAGACGAGGTGCTCGTACTGACGACGGATGCCGACGAGATCGTGCAGGGTCCGCTGTGGGATGCTGCATCCGCCGTCCCGGTCGTCGGGGTGAACGTCGCCGCCGTCAAGAGCGCGACCGAGGCCACCCACATCCTCGTGCGGGACGCGATGCCGCCGGCGCTTCAGCTGCTGAGCACCGTGCAGCTCGACCAGCTCGCGGTCGAAGGTGGGGGAGTGGACCTCGACCCGTTCCGTGGTGCGATCGAGGTCATGCCGCAGGTGAACGCGGCGTTCGCCGATGCGGAGTCTCGAGTCGCCGAGATCGATCGCGCGGAGCTGCTGCCCATCGTCGACGACGCGATCGGCCAGCTGCTCGACGTGATGGACGAGGCCGGCCCGGCCCTCGAGACGGTCGAGAAGTATCTGCCGACGCTGCTGCAGCTCGCCGGTTCCGAAGAGCCGCGCACCTACGTCGTCCTCTTCCAGAACAACGCCGAGATCCGTGCGACGGGCGGCAATGCGGCGACTTCGGCGATCATGTCGGTCGACAACGGCAAGATCGAGATGCGCGACGACGAGGCCTCCGAGAACTTCCACCTCGCCGGTGTGCGCGGGTGGCTCGACTACGAGATGCCCGAGTCGACCCTCGCGATGTATGAGGGTGACTTCGACGCCTACGCGCAGAACTACACGCGCACCCCAGACTTCCCGACCTCGGCCGCGATGTTCCGTTCGCTCTGGCAGACCAACATCGGCGGCGACATCGACGGCGTGATCTCGATCGACCCCGTCGTGCTGTCGTACATGCTGCGCGCCACGGGTCCGGTCGTGCTCGAGGACGGCTCTGAACTCAATGCGGACAACGTCGTGAAGGCGCTGCTGAGCGATGCCTACGAGCGCTTCGGCACCAATGGTCTCGCGGCCGATGCCTACTTCGCCGACGTCGCAGGCAAGGTCTTCGAGAAGGTGTCTTCAGGCGACTGGGATCCGATGACGATGCTCGAGCAGCTGCAGCTCGCCGCCGACGATCAGCGCACCTACCTGTGGTTCCCCCGCGAGGCCGAGCAGGCTCTCAGCGCCGAGTTCAACGTCGATGGGGCCCTCGCAACCGACAACGTCGCCGCCACGCAGGTCGGCACGTACCTCGTCAACGCCTCGTACAGCAAGCTCGAGTACTACCTCTCGACCGCGGTCGCCGTCTCGTGCGATCCCGCGGCGCGCACCGTCACGACCACCACGACGCTGACGAGCACGGTGCCGGGTTCGAACCTCAGCGGCTACACGCTGGCGTGGCGCAACAACCAGCTCGGCATCCCGCGCACGACCATGATCCTCGACGTGCTCTCGTATGCGGTGCCGGGCGGCACGATCGTCTCCGACCCCGAGAACGGCGACTTCGGCTCGTGGACGCGCACCGGCTCCGAAGCAGGCCGTGACGGCAAGAGCATCACCATCACGCTGCCGATGGGTGAGACGCGCACCGTGTCGTACACGAGCACGCTGCCCGAGGGTGACCTCGGCCCGCTCGAGGTGCGCTACTCGCCGACCGTCACGAAGACGCCGGTCACCGTCGCAGACTCGTGCAGCCAGCTGTTCCCGGCGGCCCCGTGACCGACGGCCGGCTGCCGAGTACGAGTGGACCCCGCCACACGCTGATCGCGGCGCTCGCGATCGGGTACGGCGCTTTCCTCGCGTTCGTCGTGTTCTGGCCGAGCCCGATCGATCAGCCCGTCGAGAGCCTGCTCAACCGCGCCATCGCCGAACTCCACGAGCGTGGCGTGCCCGCGTTCGTGGACTATGCGTTCATCGAGTCGTTCGCCAACGTGCTGCTGTTCGTGCCGGTGGGGCTGCTGTTCGGACTCATGATCCCGCTGCGGTGGTGGCCGATCGCGCTCCTCCTCGGCCCGGCGCTCTCGGGCCTGATCGAGGTCGCGCAGAAGTACCTGCTCGAAGACCGCTACTCGACCGTCGAAGACGTCATCGCCAACTCGATCGGCGCGACGATCGGGGTCTTCATCGCCGTGATCCTGCGCGCGGTCGTCAAGGCGCGCGACGACCGCGTGATCGAGAAGCACGAGGCCCAGAAGCGTCGGCTTGCGGCATCCGCTCGCTGATTCGCGCCCCGGGGTTCCGCCGCGGTATCCCGCCCGACAGAATCGAGTCCGAGGGCCATCGGGGGCCGACGAAGGAGTGGACATGGGTATCGAAGACCTCGTCAACCAGGGCAAGGACTTCCTTGATCAGAACAAGGACCAGATCGGCGAAGCGATCAAGAGCGAGCAGGCCGAAGGCGTGAGCGACAGCGTCCTCGACGCCGCTGCCGAGTTCGTGAAGAAGATCGCGCCCGACTCGATCGACGAGCATGTCGACGGCGTTCGCGACCACGTCGACAAGACGGTCGGCCACGAGTAGGTCACGCGAAGCATTGCGCGGCGGCGGCCGGGAGACGGGTTCTCTCGGCCGCCTCCGCGTTTCCGCGGGAGTCCATTCGGATGGATGCTGATCAGCACGACACGCCGGTGATCGTTCCCGAGCCGTTACTTGACGCACCCCACCGTCGCCGGTAGCTTCACGAGTGGGGCAGTGGCATGCCGACGGTTCTGGGGAGATTCTCGTCGGCGGTGCTTTGTCTTGGGGGCCCCTAAGCAGGGGTCACCTCGTGGTCGATTTATCGACGGGTGAAGTCATGGGTGGCAGCATGAACATGGACGGTTTCGGGCGCTTGGGGACACGTCGCCGGATGCGGCGAGAGCGCAATCGGGATCGCAATCTGACGATGCGTCACCGCTGGTACGCCGGCGGGATAGCGACGCTTCTGACAGGTGCGCTGATCTTCACGGGCGTGACGCCCGCGGTCGCAGGCGTGGTGACGCCGCCTCCCGCGGACGAGACGACGACGCAGGAGACGACTCCGGCTGAGGAGACGCCCGCTGAGGAGACGCCCGCTGAGGAGACGCCCGCTGAGGAGGCTCCGGCCGAGGAGGCTCCGGCCGAGGAAGCGCCTGTTGAGGAGGCTCCCGCTGAGGAGACGCCTGCGGAGGAGGCTCCGGCCGAAGAGACCCCGGCCAAGCCGGCGCCGTCCGCGCCGAAGGGCGAGAAGCCCTCCAGCGACTCATCGAAGGCAGCCGCACCGCTCGACGCGCCCATCGTCGCGCTCGCGATCCTGCCCGCCTGTACGGGCACCTGCCTCACATTCACGCGCGCCGTGAACATCGTGGGCGGCGGCCCTGCCACGGCGGCCAACTGGGAGTACCGCGCGACCGTCGGTGCCGACTGGCACGTTCTTCCCGCGGCCCCGGCGACCGTGGATGCGGCGAACGGATCGTGGGTCATCTCCGCGATCTCGCAGAGCCCCAACACCGCGAACTACACGACAGCCGTCACGTGCACTGACGCGGGCAATGGACTCACGTGGACCGGCGGCACGTCCACCCTGGCGTACACCGCCAACGCCGACCGCGCCTCCACGTGTACCTTCACCCACACCTACGCCCCGCCGCAGTCGGCCACGATCACGGTGAAGGTCGGCTCCGACCGCACCAGCATCACCGGAGTCACCGATCTGCAGGGCGTCGTGCTGCACCTCCGCAACGACAACGGCTCGGGCACGGCTCCGAGCGCGACGCGCGCAGACGGCGTCGCGGGCGACGGCGCGGGCTGGGCCCGCTGCGTCTCGGGACCCACCGGCGACTGCGTGTTCACGGTTCCCGCCACCCAGGCCGGCGGTGCCAACAACGGCACGCGGCCGTGGGTCGTGCAGTACAGCGTGCCGTCCACCCACTACATGAACCCGACGCTGCGCGTGGGCGGAGCTGCGGGCGCCGGTTCGTCGCTGGCCTACCAGTTCCGCATGAAGGTCGGGCTCGTCGGCAACACCTCCTACTCGTCGCAGGACGTCGATGACCTCATGCTCGGATCGGGCACGGCGTCCAACGTCTCGGGTGGAATCTGGCAGCAGTCGCGCGTCAACCCGACGCTGACCCCGTCGTGCGGCCTCGATGTCGCGCTCATCCTCGACATCTCGGGTTCGGTGGGCACGGCGCTCCCCGACCTGAAGGATGCCGCAGACACGTTCGTCGACTCGCTGGCCGGCACGCCGTCGCGCATGTCGCTGTTCTCGTTCTCGTGGGAGACGCCGGGCAGCGGTGGAGCGACCAACTACCCGAGCCTCACGCCGGTCACGACACCCGGCCAGGGGACTATCTTCAAGAACCGGTATGTGTCGTGGACTTCTGCCGGCGGAACGAACTGGGATCGCGGCCTCGGCATCGCGGCCTCGAACAACGTGCCCGGCAACCAGTTCGACGTGGCCGTGATCATCACCGACGGCAACCCGACGACCTACAACCAGCCGTACCAGGGCTCGGGCAGCGACAACCGCTTCCGCGAGACCGAGAACGGCATCTTCTCCGCGAACGCGCTCAAGGCGAACGGCACGCGCGTGCTCGCCTTCGGCGTCGGCGCGGGCGCGACGGGGGCCACGAACGCGCTGAACCTCCGTGCTATCTCGGGCCCCACCGCGTATACGGGCACCAACGGCCAGAACGCCGACTTCTATCAGACCGAGGACTACGACGCAGTCGGCACGGCACTTCGCAACCTCGCGCTCGGCAACTGCGCCGGCTCGCTCACGGTGACGAAGGCGATCGTTCCTTCCAGCGCGCCTGCGGGCTCGATCACCGGTGCCGTCCCCGCCGGTGCGGGCTGGGTGTTCAACAGCACGATCAACACCGCAGGGGTGACCACGCCTGACAACTCGCAGCCGACCACCAACGACGGCACGGGTTCGGTCACGTTCCCGCTCACCTTCCCGGGCGGCACCACGCAGGCCTCGATCACGATCGTCGAAGAGCAGCAGGCGGGCTTCACCTTGGTGCCCGTCAACGGCAGCAACGCCGTCTGCACGAATCTGAATACGGGCCAAGCGGTCGTGCCGACGGCCAATCCGACCAACGGCGTCACCCTCAACGTGCCGAGCACGGAAGCGGTGAACTGCGTCATCTACAACCGCGCGCCGAACCCTGAGGCCGACCTCACGGTGTCGAAGAGCTGGATCGTCAACGGCGTCCCCTACACGAACGGCTCGCAGCCGGGCGGACTCAACGCCCAACTGCAGCTCACGGGTCCGGGCGCCGCCGGCGCCACCAACCAGGGCTGGGGCGTCACGCGCACCGGGTACACGCTGAACAACGTCGCGACCATCTCCGAGACGCTGTCGCTGATCGATCCCACGATGTGCTCGAACGTCGCGACGATCACCGAGATCAACGGCGACCCCGCGAACATCGCTCTGGGGGCGGGCTATGCGCTCACGCTCACCGAGCAGCACAACACCGCGACGATCACGAACACGGTGACCTGCGAGAGCAGGCTGACGCTGATCAAGAATGTGGCGAACGGCCCCACCGCTCCCGGCGCGTGGGTGCTGAACGCGCAGTTCCTCGCCGGTCAGCCGGTGCCTGCGCCCGCACTCCCGGGCTTCTTCGGCACCAGCGGGACGACGGACCTGGTTACGGCCGACGCTCGCTACCAGCTGTTCGAGACGAGCGGCAGCCCGCTGTACACCCAGGTCGACCAGCGCACGAACCTGCAGTCGAACCCCCTGTCGACGGGCTCGGCGTCGTGTATCCGCGTCGATGAGAACGGCGACCCGTGGCCGAACAGCGGATACTCGGACGGCATCAACGGCGGCGTGAACGTGCCGCTCGGCACCCGTGTCGCCTGCACGATCACCAACCAGACCGCCGAGCTGACGCTGCTCAAGCACGTCATCAATGACAACGGCGGTGACGCCGCGGCGGGCGACTGGACCCTCATCGGCACCCCGGTGAACGACCCTGATCTGCCGGTGCAGCCCCCGGTCGGCAACGTCGTCGGCTCTGAGACCGACACCGGCACGAGCTCGTTCTTCGTGCGGCCGGGCACCGTCTACACGATCTCCGAGACCGGCCCCGACGGCTACGAGCAGGTGAAGCTGCAGCGGCTCATCGGTCCCGACACGTGGGAGGACGTCGCCGGTTGGGACGTCAGCGTCCCGGCCCTCGGCGATGCGACGTACCGCATCGTGAACGACGACATCGCGCCCAAGCTCACGCTCGTCAAGACCGTCACGAACAATCACGGCGGCACAGCCCAGCCCACCGCATGGACCCTGACGGCCACGACGCCCGAAGGCCCCGACCTGTCGGGTGTCACCGGCACCGACCCCGTCACCGCGGAGCCGGTCGAGGCAGGCGTGACCTATACGCTCGGTGAGAGCGACATCGACGGCTACACCCTCGCGAGCCTCAACTGCGTCGGCTTCCCGAACACGACCGTCGCAGCTCCGACTCTCGTACTCGAGGCCGGCGACGACGTCACCTGCACGTTCAACAACGACGACGAGCCCGGCAACCTGACGCTCGTCAAGGTCGTCGACGACACCAACGGCGGTGACGCTGTGCCCGCCGACTGGAATCAGCTGCTCGAGGCCAAGCGCGGCGCCGATGCGACGATCGCGTTCGACCACAACGAGACCATCGCGGTCCCCGCGGGCGTCTACACGCTGAACGAGCTGCAGAGCGTCGCGAACTACGAGTGGACCGACCTTGAGTGCTCCACGGGCACGACGTCGATGGCAGACAAGACGGTGACCGTCGCCAACGGCGCCAACGTCACCTGCACGTTCACCAACATCGCGAAGAAGCCGACCCTCACGCTCGTGAAGATCGTCGACAACCAGGACGGCGTCGGCTCGCGGGTCGCCACCGACTGGACCCTGTCGGCGGCCGGCGACGGCGGCTTCGTCGACGCGACCCTCACCTCGGGCGACGGCGGAGTGACGGCATCCACCGGTCCCCAGCCGGTCGAGGCCGAAACGACCTACACCCTCGGCGAAGATGGCCCGGCAGGCGGCTACACCGCAAGCGACTGGACGTGCGACAGCGACATCGTCGTCGACGACGGCCAGATCTCGCTGCCGATCGGCGCGAACGTGACGTGTGAGATCACCAACACGGCGATACCGGCCGAGTACGACGTCGACAAGACCGTCGACGGTGCGCCGATGCACAACCTCGACGGCACGTGGACGATCGTCTACGACATCGTGGTCACGAACACGTCGGAGTACTCCGACCTGTTCTACGACCTCGACGACGCCCTGCTCTACGGTGCAGGAATCACGCCCATCGAGGCCAGCTGGAGCGGCCCGGACGACACCGATGTGCCGTTCGTGCTCCCGGCCGGCACCGCGACGCTCGCAACGGACGTCGAGCTGCCGACCGCCGGCGAGGGCAACCCGCCGGCCACCCACACCTACACGGTGACGGTGATCGCCGAGATCGCCGACGGCACGCAGGACACCGACACCTGGACCTGCACATCGACGGCCTCGCCCAACCGCGGGTTCCTGAACTCCGCCACCCTCACCGTGGGTGACGACGACACCACGGTCTACGCGTGCGACGACCCGGCCTTCCCCGAGATCACGAAGCTCGGAACGAACCCGGCCTCGCAGAACGGTGACGCGTCGTGGAACCTCGAGTACACGATCACGGTCACCAACCCCGGTGACGTCGCGATCCAGGCCGAGCTCGAGGACGCGTTCCCGGCGGCTCCGGCCGGCTGGACCCTCGTCCCGAACACCTGGAACGTCGTGAACGGCGTCGACACGCCGGCGCTCGACGCGGACTTCGCACCGGGCACCGCGACGATCTGGAGCGGTGAGCTCCCGGCCGACACGACCTACACCTTCGTGGTGACGGGCGTGCTCAAGCCGTCGACGACGGCGACCCCGATCGGCGACTGTGCCGCGCAGGGCGGCTTCCTCAACAAGGCGACGGTCACCTCGGGCGACATCGTGGAGGATGCCGAGGGCTGCGTCACCGTCGTGCTCCCGCCCGTGACGGTCAGCAAGACCGACGGCACGGTGACCCAGCTCGAGGGCGGTGACTGGCAGATCGATTACACGGTCACGGTCAGCAACGATTCGGCATTCGCGACCGTCTACACACTGACCGACACCCCCGACCTCGGCGACGGCTTCGATGTCGTGAGCTCGGGCTGGTCGGGTGCGGCACCGGTGGCGAACACGGCGATCGAGGCCGGCGGATCCGACCAGTTCGTCTACCGCATCGTCGCCTCCTTCGACGACACCGTCGAAGAGCCGCAGCTCGAGTGCGTCGAGGGTGAGGGCGGCGCGTTCCACAACATCGCGACCGTCACCTACCCGGGCACCCCGGGCACCGACGAGGACGACGGCTGCGCCGAACCGCAGGGCCCGACGGTCACCAAGACCGCCGCCGTGCCGACGCCCGCCGCCGGCGGATCGTGGACGATCTCGTACACGGTGACGGTCCGCAACGACACGAGCCCCGGCATCCAACTCGCCTATGAGTTGCACGACGCGCCGTATCCGCTGCCCGACGGCATGGCGATCACTGCCGACTGGGCGGTGACCGGTCCGATGGCCGACCCCGATGGGGCAGGCTCGGCCACGCTGAACCCTGCCTGGAACGGAGACGACCCCACGCTGGTCGCCGAGGGCGTGCTGCCTGCGGGCGCCACACACACCTACACGGTGTCGGTGGGCGCGCGGCTCGAGGCCGACATCGACCCCGAGGTGCTCCTGTGCGGCGAGGCTCCGGCCCTCGACGAGGGCATCTGGAATACAGCTCTCGTGACCAACGGCGTGTTCGAAGACTCCGCCGAGGCGTGTGTCGAGGTGATGCCGGTTCCGGTGATCGTCGACAAGGCCGACGGCACCGTGACGCAGCTTTCGGATGGCACGTGGTACATCGAGTACGGAGTCACGGTCACCAACGAGAACGCCCTGCCGACGGTGTACAGCCTCACCGACGCGCCGGACTTCGACGCGAGCTTCGACGTGACCGACGAGGGCTGGCTGGGCGATCCTGACGTCACCGACGTGCCGATCGACGGCAACGACAGCCACCAGTACACCTACTGGGTCGAGGCGGAGTCCCTCGTGGATCCGGTGCCGGCCAGCGGCCTCGCGTGCACCGAGAACGGCGGCGGCTTCTTCAACGTCGTGACCGTCGCCTACCCGGGCGGCACCGACACCGACTCCGGCTGTGCAGCGCCCGAGATCCCGGTCGTCGACAAGACGGCGGTGGATGCCAAGCAGAACACCGAGACGGGTGAGTGGACGCTCACCTATGAGGTCGCGGTGACCAACAGCTACGACATCCAGCTCTGGTACTCCGTCACCGACGAGCCGCAGGCGCTGCCTGCCGACGTCACCGGCGGCGAGTGGACCGCGAGCGGTCCGGTCGCGACCGGCGGCGGCTCGGGAGCGCTGAACCCTGACTGGGATGGCGACCTCGACACGCAGCTCGCGACCGGCGTCCTGCCGGCGGGCGCGACCCACACGTACGAGGTGACGCGGACGGTCATGATCGCGGCATCCGTCGTCGATGAGACGCTCGACTGCCTCAGTGAGGAAGAGGGTGCAGGTCTCTGGAACTCCGCCACGGTGACCAATGGGGTGGGCGGCAACACCGACCTCGACTGCATCGTGATCGAGCGGCCTCTGGTTGACATCGATAAGGACGTGACCGACATCCGGCAGCTCGAGGGCGGCACGTGGGAGATCACCTACGAGGTGCTCGTCACGAACCTCTCGAGCGAGCTCGCCGCGGTCTACGACCTCGATGACACCCTGTACTTCGGGGCCGACATCGTGATCGAGGATGCCGAGTGGAGCGGTCCGAGTGCGCTGAGCCCCGGAGTCTTCACCGACCCCGGGTGGACCGACACGCTCGCCGAGGACGAGGTGCTCGTGCCGTCCGAGACGGACACGTACACCGTGGTCGTCCACGCGACCGTGCCGAACGCGGCATGGGATGAGAGCCAGACGCTCGCGTGCGAGGATGCCGAGCGCCCCGGCGCCGGCGGGTTCCTCAACACGGCCGTCGTGACCGTCAACGGCACGACGATCCCCGCGGACGACTGTGAAGAGCCGGCGCTGCCGACCATCGAGAAGGAAGCGGTCTCGGCCCTGCAGGTCGAGGGCGACGCCTCGCGCTGGAACGTCGAGTACCTCGTGACGGTGACCTCGGGCGGCTTCGACACGTTCTACGACCTGTCCGACACCCCGGCGTTCGCTTCGGGTATCGACATCGTCGGAGGAACGGCACAGCTGCTCCCGGACGGCGACGTCGAGGCGATCACCGCCGGTGTCGACTTCGCGTCGGCCGTTGCGCTGCCGGCCGATGCCGTGCACGAGTACAAGGTGGTGTGGACGGTCGAGGTGACCGACGCGTACAGCGAGAACGACGCGGAGTGCACCGGAGAGCCCGGTTCGGGCTTCTTCAACACCGCGACGCTGATCGTGGGGGACCGCGAACAGGATGCCGAGATCTGCATCCCGGTCGAGGACCGCGTGTACCCGCTCATCGACAAGACAGTCGTCTCGAGCAGCCAGGACCCCGAGACGGGCGACTGGACGATCGAGTACGACATCACGGTCACGCTCGACGCCAACGAGCAGGATCTGTCGGCTGAGTACGACCTGTCGGACGAGCTTCTGTTCGGCGGCGACATCGAGCCCGCCACCGGCAGCTGGGCGACGTCCGCGTCGTGGGTCGGCGAGGGTGACGACGGCGCGTTCGAGGCCGACGGCACCGCGGTGATCGCCACAGACAAGACGATCGATCCCGGCGACACGCACACCTACACGGTGACGGTCGAGGCGTCCGTCACGCAGGTGGCGGTGGACGACGGAACGACGTGGTGCTACCCCGACAGTGAAGACCCGTCGGGCGGCTTCCTCAACACGGCGCTGCTCACCAGCGGCGGTGTCGAGACCGAGGCCGAGGACTGCACCGAGCCGGTGCTCCCCGAGATCGACAAGGTCGGCGGCGTGACCACCGACAACGGCGACGGCACGTGGGACATCGAGTACTTCGTCACCGTGACCTACCCCGAGTCGGATCTCGATCCGCTGCCGGGGACGGTCGCCTACGATCTGCTCGACGCGCCCGAGCTGCCGGAAGGCGTCGAGCTCGACGGAACCTGGGAGGCCGAGGCGGCCGATGGCGAGACGCCGGCGCCGACGGACGCTGCCTGGGTCCCTGCGGACGGTACGTGGACGGTCGTCGACGACGGTGAGCTGACGCCGGAGAACGCGACGCACACCTATCGGGTGTTCGCGACGGTCTCCGTCACGTCGACGCCGGTCGAGGAGCCGAGCGAATGCCTCGAGACCGAGGGCTTCGGCTTCGTCATCTGGAACGTCGGGACGGTGACGTCGGGCGGCTACACGAACGACGACGACGCCTGCCAGGTCGTCCAGTTCGACGACGTCGGCATCGAGAAGACGACGTCCGGCCTGCCGGTCCCGCCCGAGGGTGAGAACGCCTCGATCGAGCCGGGAGACACGTTCGAGTACGTGCTGACCGTGACCAACCACGGGTCGCGCGAAGCGGTCGACGTGGTCGTGACAGACCCGCTCAACGAGCGGCTCGAGGTGACCGGCATCACGCTTCCGGCCGGCTGGGTGAACGACAACCAGCCCGACTTCGTCGACGCCGACAACGTGCTCTCGGTGAGCACGGCGTCGATGGCGCTCGGCGAGGTCGTCGAGATCCGGCTCACCGTGACCTTCACGGCACTCGAGCAGGAGCCGGTGGAGTGGGACCACGACGGTGACCCGGCGACCCCGCCGATCCTGGTGGATCTGCCGCCGGTCGTCGGAGACGACGAGCTGCCGGAGACCCCTGTGCCGCTCGACGAGCTGTTCAACGAGGCGTGCGTGGCGGCCGAGGTCGACAGCAACCCCGACAACAACTGCGACGACGTCACCATCGAGACGCGTGACATCGCGGCACTGGTATACACCCGGTGCGTCAACGACGCTCCGCTGCTGGGCTGGGTGGTCATCAAGTCGGCTGCACTCGCCGACGAGCCGATCCTCTTCACGTGGCGGCCGGTGAACGAGTTCGTGACTCCGGAGACCGATCCGACCGAGATCGTTCTCGAAGATACGAGCGGCAGCCTGACATGGTCGAACGAGATCGCCTGGCCCGGCGCGGACTTCACGCCTTCGGGCATCTCGATCGACTACCCCGGTTGGCGTCCGCTGCAGGCGTCGGACTATGTTCCGGGCGGCGGGTTCATCAACCCGGCGGACGGCCTCGAGTACGCGCCGGAGGACGCAGGAGGGTTCGTCTTCAACGGACTCATCCTCGACCCGAGCGAGCTCGACTACTCGTGGCGGTACGACACCGTGGTCACCCTGTCGGTGAACCCGGAGCTGACCTTCACGACGAGCTACCCGCCGGCGACGCCCGACTGCTTCGTCGCACGCCACACCGAGGTGGAGATCGAGAAGACGGCCAGCGTCGAGAAGACCGAGCCCGGTGAGTCGTTCACCTACGACCTCGAGGTCGAGAACGTGAGCACGGATGCCGCAGCCGACGGTGTCGTCGTCACCGACGTCATCCCGGCCGACATCAAGATCACGGGGATTACGTGGCCGGGCGAAGGCGATGACGCGGTCTTCCCGAACTGGGAGAGCTGCCTCGTCACCGGCCAGGACGCCACCGGCTACGGCGGCAACCTTGAGTGCGTGCTGTTCGGACCCCTGCAGCCGCAGGGATCGGACAACGGCGGTGCCACTGCGGCGCCGACGATCACGCTCGAGGCGACCGTCGACCCGCAGGCTACAGCGAGTGTCATCACCAACGTGGCCGTGGTGGATTACCACACGTTCGGCGACCCGGATGACCCGGGCCGCGACTCGGACGACGCCACGGTGCTGCTCTCGTCGCTGCCGGCGACCGGTGGCAGCCCCGCACTGCCGCTGGTGATGCTCGGATTCCTGGCCCTGCTGGCCGGTGCGACCACGCTCGTGGTGCTCCGCCGGCGCCGGGGTGAGGCGCGACCGCAGCTCTAGGAGACGGGGTGGGGGCGGCCCTTCGGGGTCCGTCCCCACCGCCGCCGGATGCTGATCGTTGCCGAATCGTCACCGAAAGGAGGACGCCTGAACCTCTGAGCCTCTTCCCCGCGAGGGCACCGCGCAGGTACTCTCTCCCGTAAGGGGTGTCCGTGCATGGGACCTCGCTCGCTGAGCGGGGGCACGGATGGGGTTATATGCGTTCGTCTTCGTCGTCTCAGTCTGCTTCGCGTCGCGCCGGTCGTTCCACGGCCTATAAGCGCGCGACCGCCGCTCTCATCACACCGGTGCTCGTCATCGGCCTCATGCTCGCGGGCGGCACCGCCTACGCGGAGGAGACACCACCGCCGGAGGAGACGGTCGAGCCTGCGGCTCCCGTCACCGAAGAGGAGGCGGCGCCCGTAGAGGAGTCCGCTCCCACGGAGGAGGCTGCTCCCGAAGAGGAGGCCGCTCCGGTCGAGGAGGAGGCGGCACCTGAGAAGGAGGCTGCGCCCGAGAAGGAGGCGGCTCCCGCCGAAGAGGCTGTCGTCGAAGAAGAGGCCGCTCCGCTGGCCGCAGCACGTGTCGCGCCCTCGGCCGTCGCTGCGCTCGCCGCGTGCGCCACGGTCGGCGGTTTCGAGATCGACGGCAACTACGCTGCCGGCGACTGCGGTGGCACCGACTGGACGTCGGGCGGGTACCAGTCGTCGGCCGTCGTCGGCACCTACCAGGTGGTCAAGGACAACTCCGACCCCGCCACGTGGACCCGCGGCGGTGGCACCCCGCCGAAGATCGAGTTCATCCGCAACTACACGAAGGCCGACACTGTCGGCGACGACTACTTCCTGTGGGTCGGTTGGGATCGCGAGCAAACCAGCGGCACCGGCGGCTACGTCATCGAGGTGACCAACGCCGGTATCAACTTCGCGCCCGACGGCGCTCCGCGACCGATCCGCTCCAGCGGTGGCGCGGTGTTCTACATCACCACGCAGGGCTCGAGCCCGCCCGTTCTGCTGCAGGCGTGTGTGTACGCCAACACGGCGAGCTACCCGGGCACCTGCAACTCCGACCCGAGCGCCACCGGCTTCGTCGGCGCGGTGAGCGAGGTAGACCTCGTCAACCCCTTCGGTCAGGCGATCGAGGCCGGCGGCTTCTTCGAGGTCGGCATGAACGTCACCGAGCTCACCGAGGGCGTCGTCGCTCCCGGCTGCCCCGCATCCGCTGCGGCGACCGCATACATGCGCAGCTTCACGGGCAACAACTTCGGCCCGACCGGCAACCTGAAGGGCTTCGTCGGCCCGACTCCCGTCGAGCCGCCGTCGACGTGCGGCAGCCTCACGATCGTCAAGGAGAACGAGGACGGTGCCAACCTCGCCGGTGCCCAGTTCACGGTGACGCCGAACCCGACCACCGGTACGGGTTCGACGAACGTCGTGACCGACGCGTCGGGAACGTTCGTCTTCAGCGGCAACGTGATCCCGGGCAACTACACCGTCACCGAGACGGTGCCGCCCGCCGGCTATCTGCTGCCGACTCCGGCGACGCAGAACGTCGCGGTCGCCACCCTGGCATCGGCTTCGGTGACCTTCATCGACCCGCTCGGCAGCATCCGCTGGACCAAGCACGACAGCAACGGTCAGCCGCTCGGCGGCGCGACCTTCAGCGTCACCGCCACCGGCGGTGCTGCCGCTGCGGCTCCGTGGGACCTCGATTCCAACGTGATCACCGTGGTCGACAACACGGGCCAGGGCGGCTACACCGGTCGCGACACGAACACTGCTCCGGGCGCGTTCACGGTCGTGGGACTCCCGACCGGCACCTACTCGGTCGCCGAGACCGTCGCACCGCCCCTGTACGTGCTCGACCCGACGCCCAAGTCGGCGACGATTTCGCAGGCGGTGCCGCACCCGGTGATCGCGGTCGCATTCGTGAACATCCCCTACGCCACCGTGACAGTGGAGAAGGCCTGGGAGAACGCCTTCGACGGTGACACCGCCACCCTCTCGGTCACCGGCGGCAACAACGCCGTCGACACGGCCCCGGGCTCGGGCGCGGTCTCGACAGTCCAGGTGGCTCCGGGCACCACGGTGACCGTCGCTGAGATTCTCGGCGCCGGAAACACGGGCTCGTACGACACCGTGCTGCAGTGCATCGGCGCGACGCCGTCTGCGAACGACCAGACGTCGGCTTCGGTGACCGTTCCGGAATGGCCGGCATCAGAAGACGGCGTCCAGTGCAGGTTCAAGAACATCGCTCAGACGGCAACGATCACGCTGAAGAAGCAGTGGGTCGACAGCATTCTGAATGACTCGGTGGACCTGCGCTTCGACATCGTCGGAGATCCCGTACCGGTGGGCTTCACGTCGACTTCCATCGGGGGTGACTGGCTCGATCCGGCCGACGCAACCGCAACCGTCCGTGTCGGCGAAACGTTCTCGATCACCGAGGTCTATGGGGATCTCGTCGAAGGTAACTACGCGTCGTCATGGAACTGCACAGGCATCGGGTCCGGTCCTTCGACGACGTCGAACACCGTGGCACCCGACGGACTGACCGTTCCGGCATCCGGGACGACGTGCACCTTCACGAACGTCAACAACGCGTTCAACGTGGTCGTGGTCAAGGAGTGGATCAATGGCGAAGCCGGTGACTACGCAGACCTCGGCATCACCGGTGCGGCAGAGTCGGCGACGTCGTTCTCGAACGGCGCGGTCGGCGTCTTCCTCGACTCGCTGAACACCCTCACCGTGCCGGTCAACTCGGGCGCCTCCGTGAGGGTCTTTGAGGAGGTCACGGCGCTCGCCGGAGACGACGATGCCTATGCGTCCTCGATCGAGTGCGTCGACTCCGCGTTCTACCTCGGTGAGACCGAGGCGCCGGCTCTGACGTACACCTCGGACACCCGTGAGATCACCTTCGACATGCCGAATCAGCCGGTCGTCTGCGTCATCACCAACGAGGCCGAACTCCCCACGCTGGCGCTCATCAAGACGGTCACGTCGCCGGTCCAGGTCTCGCCCGCCAACTGGCAGCTGTTCGGCACGATGCCCGACGCCGTGGTGACCAACGCGGACGGCGGCAACGTCCTGGCGACCGAGGTGCAGGCCGGTGTCGGCATCGACCTCACCGAAGAGCTGATCGGCGAGTTCGCGGGCTCCGACGAGTTCGCGGCCGGAGAGTGGATCTGCCTCTCGAGCGGGGAGGAGATCGAGCTCACCGACAATGAGCCAGGTTCGGCGAGCCTGCGGGGGCTCGCCAAGGGCGAGGTCGTCACCTGCACGATCAACAATGCGCACGTCGACCAGGGCTTCGAGTTCGAGAAGACTCCGGTCAGCTCCGTCCAGGAGGATGACGGCAGCTGGACGGTCGTCTACGACATCACGGTGACCAACAACAGCGCGCTCGTCCCGATCGAGTACGACCTCGTCGACACTTTGGACGCCAACGGCGCTGTGGCGTTCGAGTCCGCTTCGTGGACGGGTCCGACGAGCGGATCGTGGTCGCTTCCGGACCTCGAGGCCGTGCTCGCCGACGGTGAGATCCTGGGCGTAGGCGAAGACGGTGAAGCGGTGTACACCGTGACCGTCAACCTCGAGGTCGTTCCGACCGAGACCGCCCCGGTCGCCTGCGAGGGCGAAGAAGCGGGGATCGGCGTGATCAACACGGCCGACGTCACGGTCGACGGCGAGACCAAGACCGACGACGCCTGCGCCACGGTTCACTACGACGACGTCTCGATCGTGAAGACCGCTGGTCTTCCCGACGGCCAGACATCGGTCGAGCCTGGTCAGACGTTCGACTACGTCCTCACCGTGACCAACAACGGCACCCGCGTGGCGGAAGACGTCGACGTGATCGACGATTCGCTCTTCGAGCGGCTGCAGATCACGGCGCTGACGGTCGACCCCGACAGCGGCTGGGGTCCGGCTCCGGGCTACTCGAACGACGAGGTCTTCCTCACGATCGATGCGATCGCGCCGGGCGACTCGGTCACCGTCACCGTGACGGTGCTGTTCTTCTCGCCCGACCCGGTGCTCGTCGACCACGACAACGACCCGACCACCGACCCGATCCTGCCGCAGCTCGTCGGCGACGAGGAGCCGCCTGCGCTCCCCGACATCGTGGATCTGCTCGTCAACACGGCGTGCGTCGACATGGCGGGCGATCAGAACCCCGAGAACGACTGCGACACCGTCGAGGTGCCCACTCGTGACATGGTGGCGTTGCTGTACACGCGCTGCATCAACGACGCGCCGCTGCTCGGCTGGGTCGTCGCGAAGACGGGAACTCTCGTAGACCCCGAGAACCCGATCCAGCTGCTGTGGACGCCGAACACCGATGAAGAGGCCGACCCGTCAGAGGTGTTCCTCGAGCAGGCCGACGCGACCGAGGCCGTCTGGTCGGGCCAGGTCCCGTGGCCGGGTGCGGACTTCACGCCTTCGGGCATCTCGATCGACTACCCCGGCTGGCGTCCGCTGCAGGCATCGGACTATGTTCCGGGCGGCGGTTTCATCAACCCGGCGGACGGACTCGAGTACGCGCCGGAGGACGCAGGCTTCTTCGTCTTCAACGGTCTGATCCTCGACCCGAGCGAGCTCGACTACGCATGGCGCGGCGAGTCCACTGTGGTGTTCTCGGTCAACCCCGAGCTCACCTACACGACGAGCTACCCGCCGGCGACGCCCGACTGCTTCGTCGCACGCAACACCGAGGTGCAGGTCGAGAAGACGGCCAGCGTCGAGCGCTCGCAGCCCGGCGAGTCGTTCAGCTACGACATCGCCGCTGTGAATGTCAGTGACGATGCCGCCGCTGAGGGTGTGGTCATCACCGACACCATCCCGGCAGACCTGAAGGTGACCGACGTGTCGTGGCCTGGCGAGGGGGACGACAGCGTGTTCCCGAACTGGGAGTCGTGCCAGGTCACCGGCCAGGCGTCCGGCGGCTACGGCGGAACCCTCGAGTGCACGTTGTTCGGCCCGCTGCAGCCTGCCGGGGCGGACCTCGGTACTTCGAGCGCCCCGACGATCACGCTCGACGTCACGGTGAACCCGTCGTCGGCATCCAGTGTCGTCACCAACGTGGCAGTCGTCGACTACTACACGTTCGGCGACCCGGATGACCCCGGTCGTGACTCCGACGACGCCACCGTGGTGCTCTCGTCGCTGCCCGCGACCGGTGCCGGCACCGTCCTCGGACCGCTGCTGATCGGCCTGCTGGCTCTGCTGGCCGGCGTCATCGCGCTGATGGCACGTCACCGCCGCACTGGGATTCCCGTGCGGGAGTAGCCGCGAGGGAGGGCGGACTGCCCCCAAGGTCCGTCTTCCCCCGCCTGCTGTGACCTGAACACCGAAGCCCCTCACCCGTCATCGGGGGAGGGGCTTCGGTGTTCCGCCTGTCGATTTCCGATCTCGCCTGTCTACCGGATAGCCTGCATGGACGGCGGGAGACCGCCGGTCCGTGCGCGACCCGAAACTGCGCGTGGACATCTACTGGGGCTCTTCTGCTCGATTCGTCGAGCGAAGCGCGGCGTCGTCCGACGACGCCATCACCGGTGCGCCCGCGCACCACCTCTTGGGGAAGGATGAGCGTGAATTCGTTGCGCATGAAGAAGACCTGGAGAGCACTGGCAGGTGCGGCTCTGGCCGCGTCGCTGGTCGTCGCTCCGCTTGTGGCCACCTCCGCAGCCGCGGTCGATATCGTCGGCATTGCAGGACAGCTGGAGGATGCGACGCCGGAGGCGAACGGCGAGAAGTATTGGCAGGACCGCTACGCGGAGTTCGACGCGGAATGCTACTCGCACAATGGTGACTCGGAGCACGGCAAGATCACCGACGGCGGCTACACGGTCACGCTGAACGCCTTCGACGACGCGTGGCACGGGAACGGCTGGGTCGTGCTCGTCGTCAAGGGCGGCACCTCGAACTACGTGACCGAGCAGCCCGTCGCCGGTGTCGCGTATGCGTCCCCCCTCAACAACGGCGGGCAGCAGGCGAAGGTGTCGCACTGGATCGTCTGCAAGGGCGAACTGCCCGAGGTGCCCGAAGAGCCCGAGGTGGTCACCCCCACGCTCGACTTCACCGTGCCCGACTGCGACGCGCCCGGAACGCTCACCCAGAGCGAGAACGCCCGGTGGACCTCGAAGCTCAACGACGACGGCACCACCACGTGGACGGCGTCTCCCCTCGACGGCCGGCCCTTCGCGAAGGACGTGCGGACCGAGTGGACCATTCCCGACCTGAGCCAGCTCGCCGCGGACCTGGAGCGGTGCCGACCTGACCAGCCCCCCGCAGCGGAGACCGCGATCGTCTCGTACGACTATGACTGCGGCAGCGCCTCGGTGATCACGACGACGGTGACGACGACGACCCCGTATGTGTGGCAGGACAAGTCGTGGATGCCGGGCGAGTCGTCCGATGTCACGACGACGGCCACGCGCGACATGACGCCTGAAGAGACGATGGACTGCCCGCTGCCGGACACCAAGGTCGAGTACGACGCGTGGGAAGACGGCGAGTGGGACTGCGGCGCGACCGAGGTGACCCAGACCCGTGAGGTCGTCACGACCGTCTTCGACTACGACCAGGCCGGAACCCCGACCCCGTCGTCTTCGTCCACCTTCGAGACGCGCACGCGCGCGCTGACGCAGTCCGAGATCGGGGAGTGCCCGCTGCTCCCCGGCGAGATCGTGTCGTCCTGTGTGAGCGACGTTCCGTACCTCGCCTACGGCGTGACACTGCCCGAGGGCTACACGCCGTCGAGCACCACTCCCGTCACGATCACGTTCGTCAACCCGGACGGCGAAGACTACGTCGTCGCCGGCCAGCCCCTGTCGGGCACGCTTCTCTGGCCCGGCGCTTCGGCGACCGCGCCGAAGATGTGGCCGGGCTGGGCGCTCGAGGACGGCGAGTACGTCGAGACCGAAGGCAACTTCGCGTGGACCCGTGCCGGCGTCACCGTTCGCTTCGACGTGAACCCGACCTACGAGACCGTGGTCGAGTACCCCGAGGCGACGGCGCTCTGCGCCAACCCGCCCATCGGCGGCCCGGGCGACGAGGAACCTGGCTCCGAGGAACCGGGCTCTGAGATCCCGGGCTCCGAGGACTCGGGCACCGAGGACCCGGCCACCGACACCGCGAACGACCACGCACCCGCCCTGGCGGTCACCGGTGGGGGCGTGAGCCCGCTCATCCCGGTGATCGGTGGAGCCGCGCTCCTCATGGGTCTGGCCGCGCTGGCGATCGTGGCGTACCGACGACGTCAGGATGCCGCATAACCCGGCCACTCCGATGACAGCGAAGGCGGTCGTGCGCACGCGCACGACCGCCTTCGGCGTCTGCGCAGCATCCCTCCCGCTGTGAAGCGGCCGAGGATACCCGGCGCGCGACACGCCCGAGTTTGCGACACGCCCGGGCGGCACGTAGACTAGTGAGGTTCCACATTCCGGCGCCCCTTTTGGCGTGCACCGGATCACTGCCAGGGCAGTGCATAGGCGGCGCCGGTTACCGGTGCAGGGTCCTAGGCCGCGGGCAGCAGAACCACACATCTCAAACCCCCTCCAAATCGGGAGCTCTGCTCCTGTGCGCGAGCGGGTGGACGGATGCCGGGGACAGCGTTTCGGCGCGGAATCCGGATTGACATCAGAACAGCGGTGCAGCAACGCACTGCGCAGCAGTGCAGAAGTGCCATGGCGCGAGAGCGCCACCGTGCGTCCAATGCCCTCGAGGAGCTCGAGACGGTATGACGCGAGAAAGAGAGTGAGCAGACAATGGCGGGACAGAAGATCCGCATTCGCCTGAAGTCGTACGATCACGCCGGCCTCGACTCGTCGGCCCGCAAGATCGTCGACACCGTGACCCGTGCTGGCGCGACCGTCGTGGGCCCCGTGCCCCTTCCGACCGAGAAGAACGTCGTGTGCGTCATCCGGTCGCCCCACAAGTACAAGGACAGCCGCGAGCACTTCGAGATGCGCACCCACAAGCGCCTCATCGACATCATCGACCCGACGCCCAAGGCCGTCGACTCGCTGATGCGTCTCGACCTCCCGGCCGACGTCAACATCGAGATCAAGCTCTGAGGTCGACATGGCTGATATCAACAACAAGGTTTCCAAGGGCCTGCTGGGCACGAAGCTCGGCATGACCCAGGTCTGGGACGAGAACGGCAAGCTCGTTCCCGTCACCGTCATCGAGGTCGCGCCGAACGTGGTCACCCAGGTTCGCACCCCCGAGAAGGACGGCTACAAGGCCGTCCAGATCGCCTACGGCCAGATCGACCCCCGCAAGGTCAACAAGCCCCAGACGGCCCACTTCGAGGCCGCCGGCGTGACCCCGCGTCGTCACCTCACCGAGATCCGCACGGCCGATGCTGCTGACTACGCACTCGGTCAGGAGCTCACGGTGGACGCCACGTTCGAGGCCGGCCAGCTGGTCGACGTCGTCGGCACCAGCAAGGGCAAGGGCTTCGCCGGTGTCATGAAGCGTCACAACTTCAAGGGTGTCTCCGCTTCGCACGGTGCGCACCGCAACCACCGCAAGCCCGGCTCGATCGGCGCATCGTCGACCCCGAGCCGCGTCTTCAAGGGCATGCGCATGGCCGGCCGTATGGGTGGCGAGCGCGTGACCGTCCTCAACCTCAAGGTGCACGCCGTCGACGCCGAGAAGGGTCTGCTGCTCGTCAAGGGCGCCGTCCCCGGTGCTCGTGGCCGCATCGTCTACGTCCGCAACGCAGTGAAGGGGGCCTGAGCACATGGCTGACTCGACTCTCGCGCTCGACGTCCTCAAGGCCGACGGCAAGAAGGCAGGCTCTGTCGAGCTGCCCGCCGCGATCTTCGACGTCAAGACGAACATCCCGCTCATCCACCAGGTCGTCGTCGCGCAGCGCGCGGCGGCTCGCCAGGGAACGCACTCGACCAAGCGTCGCGGTGAGGTCTCCGGCGCCGGCCGCAAGCCCTTCAAGCAGAAGGGCACCGGTAACGCCCGTCAGGGCTCGATCCGCGCGCCGCACATGACCGGCGGTGGCATCGTCCACGGTCCGAAGCCGCGCGACTACTCGCAGCGCACCCCCAAGAAGATGATCGCGGCGGCCCTCCTGGGCTCGCTCAGCGACCGTGCTCGTGGTGGCCGTCTGCACATCGTCGACTCGTTCGGCATCGAGGGTGCTCCGTCGACGAAGGCAGCCTCGGCCGTCCTCGCCGCGCTCGCCCCGACCAAGAACGTGCTGGTCGTCATCACGCGTGACGACGAGATCAGCATCCTGAGCGTGCGCAACCTCGCGTACGTCCACGTGCTGTACTCCGACCAGCTCAACGCCTACGACGTGCTCGTCTCGGACGACATCGTCTTCACCAAGGCCGCCTACGACGCGTTCGTCTCGTCGAAGGCCGGCGCCACCGAGGAGGTCTCGGCATGACCGCCGTCAACAAGGACCCGCGCGACATCATCCTGAAGCCGGTCGTCTCCGAGAAGAGCTACGGGCTCATCGACGAGGGCAAGTACACGTTCCTCGTGGACCCGCGCGCGTCGAAGACCGAGATCAAGCTCGCCATCGAGAAGATCTTCGGCGTCAAGGTTGCAGCGGTCAACACGCTCAACCGCCCGGGCAAGGCCCGCCGCACCCGCTTCGGCACCGGCAAGCGCAAGGACACCAAGCGCGCCATCGTCACGCTGAAGTCGGGCACCATCGACATCTTCACGGCAGTCGGCTGACGGTCGGGACAGAGGACTAGAACAACATGGCTATTCGCAAGTACAAGCCCACGACCCCGGGTCGCCGCGGCTCGTCGGTGGCCGACTTCGCCGAGATCACCCGATCGACGCCCGAGAAGTCGCTCCTCCGCCCGCTCAGCAAAACCGGTGGTCGCAACAACCAGGGCCGCATCACCACCCGCCACATCGGCGGTGGCCACAAGCGTCAGTACCGCGTCATCGACTTCCGTCGCAATGACAAGGACGGCGTCAACGCCAAGGTCGCTCACATCGAGTACGACCCCAACCGCACCGCGCGCATCGCGCTCCTGCACTACTTCGACGGCGAAAAGCGCTACATCATCGCGCCGAACAAGCTGTCGCAGGGCGACATCGTCGAGTCGGGTCCGAGCGCTGACATCAAGCCGGGCAACAACCTGCCGCTGCGCAACATCCCCACCGGTACCGTGATTCACGCGATCGAGCTCCGCCCCGGCGGCGGCGCGAAGCTGGCTCGTTCGGCCGGCGTGTCGGTTCGCCTCGTGGCGAAGGACGGCCCCTACGCCCAGCTGCGTCTCCCCTCGGGCGAGATCCGCAACGTCGACGCGCGCTGCCGCGCCACCATCGGCGAGGTCGGCAACGCCGAGCAGTCCAACATCAACTGGGGCAAGGCCGGTCGCAACCGCTGGAAGGGCATCCGCCCGACCGTCCGCGGTGTCGCGATGAACCCCGTCGACCACCCGCACGGTGGTGGCGAGGGCAAGACCTCCGGTGGTCGTCACCCTGTTTCGCCGTGGGGCCAGTCCGAAGGACGCACCCGTCACGCGAACAAGGAAAGCGACAAGTACATCGTTCGCCGTCGCAACGCCGGCAAGAAGCGCAAGTAGGAGTAGAAGAAGATGCCACGGAGTCTCAAGAAGGGCCCCTTCGTCGACGAGCACCTGCTTCGCAAGGTCGTCGTCCAGAACGAAGCGGGCACGAAGAACGTCATCAAGACCTGGTCGCGCCGTTCGATGATCATCCCCGCCATGCTGGGACACACCATCGCCGTGCACGACGGTCGCAAGCACATCCCTGTGTTCGTGACCGAGACCATGGTCGGCCACAAGCTGGGCGAGTTCGCGCCCACCCGCACCTTCCGCGGCCACGAGAAGGACGACAAGAAGGGCCGTCGCCGCTGACGCGGGGACGCAAGAGGAGAGAGAAATGGTGGAGTCCATCGCACGTGTGCGACACATCCGCGTGACCCCTCAGAAGGCTCGTCGTGTCGTGGCCCTCATCAAGGGCAAGCAGGCTGAGGAGGCCCTGGCCATCCTCAAGTTCGCGCCGCAGAGCGCGAGCGAGCCGATCTACAAGCTCGTCGCCGCCGGAATCGCGAATGCTCGCGTGAAGGCTGACAAGGACGGCGAGTTCCTGGACGAGCAGGACCTGTACGTGGCCAACGCGTACGTGGACGAGGGGACGACGCTCAAGCGTTTCCAGCCCCGCGCCCAGGGCCGCGCGTTCCAGATCAAGAAGCGCACCAGCCACATCACCGTCGTGCTCTCGACCCCCGCGGTCGACGAGAAGGCGCCGGCTGCCAAGACCAAGAAGGCGAGCAAGTAATGGGCCAGAAGGTAAACCCGTACGGCTTCCGCCTCGGCATCACCACCGACCACGTGTCGCGCTGGTTCTCGGACTCGACGAAGCCCGGACAGCGTTACGCGGACTACGTGGCCGAGGACATCAAGATCCGTCGCCTGCTGACCACGTCGCTCGACCGCGCCGGTGTCAGCAACATCGAGATCGAGCGCACGCGTGACCGCGTCCGCGTCGACATCCACACCGCCCGCCCGGGCATCGTGATCGGCCGCCGCGGCGCCGAGGCCGAGCGCATCCGCGCCGACCTCGAGAAGCTCACCGGCAAGCAGATCCAGCTGAACATCCTCGAGGTCAAGAACCCCGAGGCTGACGCTCAGCTGGTCGCGCAGGGCATCGCCGAGCAGCTCTCCGCACGTGTGGCCTTCCGCCGCGCGATGCGCAAGGGTCTGCAGGGCGCCCAGCGTGCCGGTGCCAAGGGCATCCGCATCCAGGTCTCCGGCCGCCTCGGCGGCGCCGAGATGAGCCGCTCGGAGTTCTACCGCGAAGGCCGTGTGCCCCTGCACACGCTCCGCGCGAACATCGACTACGGCTTCTACGAGGCGAAGACCACCTTCGGCCGCATCGGCGTGAAGGTCTGGATCTACAAGGGCGACCTCACCAACAAGGAGCTGGCTCGCGAGCAGGCGAACGCACCGAAGGCACCCCGTGGTCGTGACGACCGTGGTGGCGACCGTCGCCGTGCGCCCCGCAACGACGCCCCCGTCGCAGAAGGAGCGTCTGCCTGATGCTTATTCCCCGCAAGGTCAAGTACCGCAAGCAGCACCACCCGGGTCGCTCGGGCCAGGCCACCGGCGGCACCAAGGTGTCGTTCGGCGAGTTCGGCATCCAGGCCCTGACGCCCGCTTACGTGACGAACCGTCAGATCGAGTCCGCTCGTATCGCGATGACCCGTCACATCAAGCGTGGCGGCAAGGTGTGGATCAACATCTACCCCGACCGTCCGCTCACCAAGAAGCCGGCCGAAACCCGCATGGGTTCCGGTAAGGGTTCGCCGGAGTGGTGGGTCGCGAACGTCAAGCCGGGTCGCGTCCTCTTCGAGGTCGCCGGCGTCAACGAGGAACTCGCTCGCGAGGCCCTGACCCGTGCAATCCACAAGCTGCCCCTGAAGGCACGCATCATCAAGCGCGAGGAGGGCGACGCATAATGGCGATCGGTACCAAGCAGCTCGCCCCGAGCGAGCTCGACACGTTCGAAGACCAGCGCCTCGTCGAGGAGCTGCGCAAGGCCAAGGAAGAGCTGTTCAACCTGCGCTTCCAGTCGGCCACCGGCCAGCTCGAGAGCCACGGCCGCATCCGTGCGGTCAAGCGCGACATCGCGCGGCTCTACACCGTGATCCGTGAGCGCGAGCTCGGCATCCGTGCCACTCCCGCGCCGCTGGAGACCGCGACGAAGGCGAAGAAGACGAAGGCCAAGAAGGCGGATGCCGCTGACGAGGCCACGAAGGAAGAGGCCGAGTGATGGCTGAGACCACCGAGAAGAAGGCTCCTGCGAAGAAGGCCGCGGCCCCCAAGGCCGAGGTCGTCGAGCAGGCTGCCGGCCACGAGTCGTCTGCGCACGATGTGCGCGACGCCGACGCCCGTGGCTACCGCAAGTCGCGTCGCGGCTACGTCGTGAGCGACAAGATGGACAAGACGATCGTCGTTGAGGTCGAGGACCGCGTCAAGCACCCCCTCTACGGCAAGGTCATCCGTCGGACCTCCAAGGTCAAGGCGCACGATGAGGGCAACACCGCCGGCATCGGCGATCTCGTCCTGATCAACGAGACCCGCCCGCTCAGCGCCACCAAGCGCTGGCGTCTGGTGGAGATTCTGGAGAAGGCCAAGTGATTCAGCAGGAATCCCGCATCAAGGTCGCCGACAACACCGGCGCCAAGGAGCTGCTCACCATCCGTGTGCTCGGCGGCTCGCACCGCCGGTACGCGGGCCTCGGCGACATCATCGTGGCGACCGTCAAGGACGCGATCCCCGGTGGCAACGTCAAGAAGGGCGATGTCGTCAAGGCGGTCGTCGTCCGCACCGTCAAGTCGACCCGCCGTCCCGACGGCTCGTACATCAAGTTCGACGAGAACGCCGCCGTCATCCTGAAGAACGACGGGGAGCCCCGCGGCACCCGCATCTTCGGACCGGTCGGTCGTGAGCTTCGCGACAAGAAGTTCATGAAGATCGTCTCGCTCGCACCGGAGGTGATCTGACCTCATGGCCAAGATCAAGAAGGGTGACCTCGTTCAGGTCATCACGGGCGCCAAGCCCGAGCGCGGCGGCGACCGCGGTAAGCAGGGCAAGGTCCTCGAGGTCCTCGTCGAGCAGAACCGCATCATCGTCGAAGGCGTGAACTACGTCACGAAGCACAACCGCGTCGGCCAGACCCAGCGCGGCACCAAGACCGGTGGCATCGAGACGTTCGAAGCCTCCATCCACATTTCCAACGTCGCCCTCGTCGACCCCTCGACCAAGAAGCCGACCCGTGTCGGCCGCCGGGTCGAGGAGCAGACGAAGGACGGCGTGAAGCGCACCGTCCGCGTGCGCTACGCGAAGAAGTCAGGTAAGGACCTCTGATGAGCACCGCCACTGCCGCGGAGACTGGCAAGATCCAGCCCCGCCTGAAGCAGAAGTATCGGGCCGAGATCCAGCAGAAGCTGCAGGAAGAGTTCGGCTACGAGAATGTCATGCAGATCCCCGGCCTGGTCAAGGTCGTGGTGAACACCGGTGTCGGCGAGGCAGCTCGCGACAGCAAGGTGATCGATGGCGCGGTCGACGACCTCACCAAGATCACCGGTCAGAAGCCGGTCGTCACGAAGGCTCGGAAGTCCATCGCGCAGTTCAAGCTGCGTGAGGGCCAGGCCATCGGCGCGCACGTCACCCTCCGTGGCGACCGCGCGTGGGAGTTCGTGGACCGTCTCGTGAACCTCGCGCTGCCCCGCATCCGCGACTTCCGCGGTCTGTCGCCGAAGCAGTTCGACGGCAACGGCAACTACACGTTCGGTCTCCAGGAGCAGTCCGTGTTCCACGAGATCGATCAGGACAAGATCGACCGCGTCCGCGGGTTCGACATCACGGTCGTGACGTCGGCGAAGACGGATGCCGAAGGCCGCGCGCTTCTGCGCCACCTCGGCTTCCCGTTCCGCGGCGAGGACGCTCAGGCGTGAGGCGTTGCCCCGGCTTCGCGCCGGGGCATCTCTCCTCCCACAACTGAACACCGCTCTCATAGAAGGTCGCCTGTCGTGTAACGGCAGTCGAAACCGAATGAACAAAGGAAACAACACATGACGATGACAGACCCGGTCGCAGATATGCTGACCCGTCTGCGCAACGCGAACTCGGCACACCACGACTCCGTGTCGCTGCCGAGCTCCAAGCTCAAGACCCACATCGCCGAGATCCTCCAGCAGGAGGGCTACATCGCCGCATGGGAGGTCAGCGACGCCCGCGTCGGCCAGACCCTCACGCTGACGCTGAAGTACGGCCCGAACCGCGAGCGGTCGATCGCCGGCATCAAGCGCGTGTCCAAGCCCGGCCTCCGCGTCTACGCGAAGTCGACCGAGATCCCCACCGTCCTCGGTGGCCTCGGCGTTGCCATCCTGTCCACCTCCTCCGGTCTTCTCACCGACCGCCAGGCTGAGCAGAAGGGCGTGGGTGGGGAAGTCCTCGCCTACGTGTGGTGATCTGACATGTCGCGAATCGGACGTCTCCCGATCGACATCCCCGCCGGCGTGACCATCACGGTCGACGGCCAGGATGTTGCGGTCAAGGGCCCCAAGGGCGAGCTCGCGCTCACCGTGGCACGCCCCATCGAGGTCAAGATCGAAGAGGGCCAGGTCGTCGTGACCCGTCCCGACGACGAGCGCTCCTCGCGCTCGCTCCACGGTCTCACCCGCACGCTCATCAACAACAACATCATCGGTGTCACCCAGGGCTACACCAAGGGCCTCGAGGTCGTCGGCACGGGTTACCGCGTCGCGCAGAAGGGCAGCGCGGTCGAGTTCGCACTCGGCTTCTCGCACCCCGTCCTCGTCGACCCGCCCGCCGGGATCACCTTCACAGTCGAGGGCAACAACAAGCTCACCGTGAGCGGCATCGACAAGCAGGCCGTCGGCGAGGCGGCTGCCAACATCCGCAAGATCCGCAAGCCCGAGCCGTACAAGGGCAAGGGTGTGCGCTACGCCGGCGAGGTCGTTCGGCGCAAGGCCGGAAAGGCTGGTAAGTAACCATGGCTGTGAAGTCGAAGACCGACGCCCGCGCGCGTCGTCACGCCCGCCTTCGCAAGAAGGTCGTCGGCACGCCCGAGCGTCCGCGCCTGGTCGTCTCGCGCTCGTCGCGTCACGTGTTCGTGCAGCTCGTCGACGACAGCAAGGGCCACACCGTGGCCTCGGCGTCGACGCTCGAGACCGACCTGCGCACCTCGGACGCGGACAAGACCGCCAAGGCCCGCAAGGTCGGCGAGCTTCTCGCCGAGCGTGCCAAGGCCGCCGGTGTCTCTGACGCCGTGTTCGACCGTGGTGGCAACCGCTACGCCGGCCGTGTCGCAGCGATCGCCGACGGCGCCCGCGAAGGGGGTCTGAACCTGTGAGCGAGACAGTGAACAACAACAACGTGGAGACCGAAGTGACCGAGCCGGCTGCTGCCGCCACGACCGAGGCGCCCGCCGAGCGCGAGCGCGAGCCGCGTCGCGGTGGCCGCGAGCGCAACCAGAACCAGCGTGACCGCGGTTCGCGTGATGCCGACAAGAGCCAGTTCCTGGAGCGCGTCGTCACCATCAACCGCGTCTCGAAGGTCGTCAAGGGTGGTCGCCGGTTCAGCTTCACCGCACTCGTGGTCGTCGGAGACGGCAACGGCGTGGTCGGTGTCGGCTACGGCAAGGCCCGTGAAGTGCCCCTCGCCATCTCGAAGGGTGTCGAAGAGGCCAAGCGCAACTTCTTCCGCGTTCCGCGCGCCGGCTCCACGATCCCGCACCCCGTGCAGGGTGAGGCGGCTGCCGGTGTGGTGCTCCTGCGTCCCGCAGGCGCCGGTACCGGTGTCATCGCCGGTGGTCCGGTTCGCGCCGTGCTCGAGTGCGCCGGCATCCACGATGTCCTGTCGAAGTCGCTCGGTTCGTCGAACACGATCAACATCGTCCACGCGACGGTGGCGGCCCTGAAGCAGCTCGAGGAGCCCCGTGCGGTCGCCGCACGTCGCGGTCTCGAGTTCGACCAGGTGGCGCCCGCCCGTCTCGTCCGTGCCGAGGCTGACGCCGCGGCCGCTGCGAAGGCAGGTGTCTGATGGCTGCGCGCCTGAAGGTTACCCAGGTCAAGTCCAAGGTGAGCGAGAAGCAGAACCAGCGTGACACGCTGCGTTCGCTCGGTCTGAAGCGGATCGGCGACTCGGTCGTCCGTCCGGACGACGCGCAGACGCGCGGTTACGTCAAGACCGTCGCGCACCTCGTGAAGGTTGAGGAGATCGACTGATGGCTGAGAAGGCCGAGAAGAACGAGGCCGTCGAGGCCGAGGCTAAGAAGGCGGTTGCCCCCAAGAAGGCATCCGACAACGCTGCCCCGGCTAAGAAGGCTGCGCCCAAGGCTGCCGCTGACAAGCCGGTTGCTGCGAAGAAGGCACCCGCGAAGGCTGCCGCAGCCAAGGCCGACAAGGCCGAGGTTGCGGAGAAGGCCGACAAGGCGCCCGCCAAGAAGGCCCCCGCCAAGAAGGCGGCCCCGAAGGCTGCTCCGAAGGCGGATGCCCCGGCATCGCGTCCCGGAGTGCTCAAGGTCCACCACCTGCGTCCGGTCCCGGGCTCGAACACCGCCAAGACCCGTGTGGGTCGTGGTGAGGGCTCGAAGGGCAAGACCGCCGGCCGTGGCACCAAGGGCCAGAAGGCCCGCTACCAGGTCAAGGCGGGCTTCGAGGGTGGGCAGATGCCGCTGCACATGCGCACCCCGAAGCTGCGCGGGTTCAAGAACCCGTTCCGCGTCGAGTACCAGGTCGTGAACCTGGACAAGCTCTCGGAGCTCTACCCCCAGGGCGGCGACGTCACCGTCGGCGACCTGGTCGCCAAGGGCGCCGTCCGCAAGAACGAGAAGGTCAAGGTGCTCGGCACCGGCGACATCTCGGTGAAGCTCACCGTTTCGGTCGACAAGGTCTCGGGTTCTGCCGAGCAGAAGATCGTCGCCGCGGGCGGAACCGTCAAGTAGTACCGCACAGTGGGGGCCGGAGCTTTGCTCCGGCCCCCACTGGGTTACCCTGGAGGTCGGTGTGCCGCGGGCACATCGGCATCCCTTCTGGAGGCATCCTCTTGTTCAGCGCCATCGCGCGGGTCTTCCGTACCCCCGACCTTCGTCGGAAGATCGCATTCACCCTGGGCATCATCGTGCTGTACCGCTTCGGCGCGCACGTTCCCACGCCGTTCGTCAACTTCCCGAACGTCCAGTCCTGTCTCGCCCAGAGCGGGTCCACTGACGGACTCCTCTCGCTGGTGAACCTGTTCTCCGGCGGTGCGCTGCTGCAGCTGTCGATCTTCGCGCTCGGCGTCATGCCGTACATCACCGCGACGATCATCGTGCAGCTGCTGCGTGTGGTCATCCCGCACTTCGAGACCCTCTACAAGGAGGGCCAGTCGGGTCAGGCGCGTCTGACGCAGTACACGCGTTACCTCACGATCGCGCTGGCGCTGCTGCAGTCGACCACGCTCGTGACGGTGGCCCGCAGCGGTCAGCTCTTCGGGATCACCGGTGTTCCCGAGTGCGAGCAGCTCCTGACCAACGACGTGTGGTGGGCGCAGCTCCTCATGATCATCACGATGACCGCCGGCACCGGCCTCATCATGTGGTTCGCCGAGCTCGTCACCGAGCGCGGCATCGGCAACGGCATGTCGCTGCTGATCTTCACCTCGATCGCGGCGACCTTCCCGGCCGCCCTCGGATCGATCTGGATCGCGCGCGGCTTCGAGGTCTTCCTCCTCGTCCTCGCCGTCGGCATCGTCGTCGTCGCCCTCGTGGTGTTCGTCGAACAGTCTCAGCGGCGCATCCCGGTGCAGTACGCCAAGCGCATGGTGGGCCGCCGCACGTACGGCGGAACGAACACCTACATCCCGATCAAGGTGAACATGGCCGGCGTCGTGCCCGTCATCTTCGCGTCGTCGCTGCTGTACATCCCCGCACTCATCGCGCAGTTCAACATGCAGCCGGCAGAAGACGGCAGCGTCGCGGGCTGGGTGGCATGGATCCAGCAGTACTTCACCAACGGCGATCACCCGATCTACATGCTGGTGTACTTCCTGCTCATCGTCGGGTTCACCTACTTCTACGTCGCGATCACGTTCAACCCGGTCGAGGTCGCCGACAACATGAAGAAGTACGGCGGGTTCATCCCCGGCATCCGTGCCGGTCGTCCCACCGCCGAGTACCTCGACTACGTGCTCACCCGCATCACGCTGCCGGGCTCGCTCTACCTCGGTCTCATCGCCCTCCTGCCGCTCATCGCGCTGGCGACGGTCGGTGCCAACCAGAACTTCCCGTTCGGCGGCGCATCGATCCTCATCATCGTCGGCGTCGGCCTCGAGACGGTGAAGCAGATCGACGCACAGCTGCAGCAGCGCCACTACGAGGGGCTTCTTCGATGACCCTGGGTCAGACCGATGGCGTGCGCCTTCTCATCGTGGGGCCCCAGGGCTCGGGCAAGGGCACTCAGGGCATCCGCATCGCCGAGGCGTTCGGCATCCCCGCCGTCTCGACGGGCGATGTCTTCCGCGCCGCCGTCGCCGCCGGATCCGACCTCGGCCAGCAGGTCAAGGCGATCATCGAGGCCGGTGACCTGGTGTCGGACGAGCTGACGAGCGCGGTCGTGCGGGATCGGCTGTCGCACGCCGACGCCGAGGGCGGATTCCTGCTCGACGGCTACCCGCGCAATGTCAGCCAGGTCATGCACCTCGACGAATTCCTCGAGGGGCGCGGTGAGGGCCTCGACGCCGTCATCGAGCTCAGCGTCCCCCGCGACGAGAGCATCGCGCGGATCTCGCTGCGTGCGCAGGAGCAGGGCCGCACCGACGACACCGAAGCGGTCATCGCCAACCGTCTCGCGATCTACGAGCGCGAGACGGCGCCGATCCTCGGCGTCTACCGCACCCGCGGCATCGTCGACGAGATCGACGGCGTGGGCTCGCTCGACGAGATCACCCACCGCATCATCGCGGCGCTCGAGGCGCGCGGGCTCTCCCGCTCTGCCGCGGCCTGATCCCGTGTCGCTGCGACGCTCGATCTACAAGTCGCCCGCCCAGCTGCGGGCGATGGTGGAGCCCGGGCTCATCACGGCGGCCGCGCTCGACGCGGTGCGGGGGCTCATCGCCCCGGGCGTGACGACGGCCGAGCTCGATGCCGCAGCATCCGCGGTCATCACCGGGCGCGGTGCGAAGTCGAACTTCCAGATGGTGCGCGGCTACCGCCACACGATCTGCACGTCGGTGAACGAGCAGGTCGTCCACGGCATCCCGGGCGACCGGGTGCTCGCGCCCGGTGACATCGTGTCGGTCGACGCCGGCGCCGAGTACCAGGGCTGGAACGGCGACTCCGCGTTCTCGCTCGTGCTGCCCGACCCGACGCGCCCCGATGTGGTGTCGGCGCGCCAGCGCTTGTCGGATGTGACCGAGGGGTCGCTGTGGGCGGGCATCGCCGCGCTCGCGACGGCCAAGCACCTCGGCGAGATCGGCACCGCGATCCAGGGCTACATCGAGGCCAATGCCGCCGAGCCCGGCTACGGAATCCTGCGCGAGTACGTCGGCCATGGCATCGGGCGCAAGATGCACGAGTCGCCGTCGGTGTTCAACTACCGCGTCTCGGATCCGGGACCGGAAGTCAAGCCCGGACTCGTGCTCGCCATCGAGCCGATGGTCGTCATCGGCGACCAGGAGACGTTCGTCGAGGAAGACGGCTGGACCGTCTCGACCCTCGACGGCACGGCGGGATCGCACTGGGAGCACAGCGTCGCGGTGCACCAGGACGGCATCTGGGTGCTGACGGCTGCCGATGGCGGAGCCGCCGGTCTCGCGCCGTTCGGCATCGCGCCGCGCCCGATCGCCTAGGCGCCGACAGGTTTCCGCACAGGTTTCGCAGGTTCGCAACAGGAGGAGCCGTCATGGCTGAGGGTGCACGCAAGGTCAACTGGTTCGCGATCTGGGTGAGCGTCGCGGTCGTCGTGGTGCTCGTCCTCGTCGCGGTGTTCGTGGTCTCACTGAACAACACCGGGTCGACCCCGGCGCCGTCCGAGACCCCCGAGGCGTCGAACATCGAGGCCGATACCGGCGCGATCATCGTCGGCGACGGCGAGGACCGACTCGACACGTTCATCGACTTCATGTGCCCGGTCTGCAACCAGTTCGAGCAGGTCTACGGCGAAGAGATCCAGGGCCTCGTCGACGACGGCGCCATCACCCACGGCATCCACCCGATCTCGATCCTCGATCGCTACTCCCAGGGCACCGAGTACTCGACGCGGGCAGCGAACGCGATGTACTGCGTCGCGGTGGCGGATGCCGACGCCGCGGTTCCCTTCATGAACGCCCTCTTCGCGAACCAGCCGGCCGAGGGCTCGACAGGCCTCACCGACGCGGAGCTTCTCGAGATCGCCGAGATCGCCGGGGTGACCGGGATCGATTCGTGCGTCAACGACGGCTACTACGCGGGCTACGTCGCCGAGATGACCGAGAACACGCCCGTGCAGCCGGGAGCCGGAGGCGTCGGCACGCCGACGATCGCGGTGAACGGCGAGGCGATCGCCAACCGTGACCTGCCGCAGGCCGGTCAGCTCGCGACGCTCTTCGAATAGGCCTCGCGCGCCCTCGCCCCTGCCC
>NZ_SCMR01000017.1 GCF_005502885.1 Microbacterium sp. 2FI | reverse complement strand
ACCCCGACCCCGCCCCCGAGCTCTGCTCGCAGATCGACTGCCGCGAGACCCTGGCGGTGGCGACGGTACCCGACGTGACCCTCGCCGACCTCGCGTCGTTCCGGCCGGCGCAGCCCACGCTCACCGGTGAGCCGGCCGGCTTCGGAATCGCCGGCCTGCCGACGAACGTCGTGGCGACGGCATCCGAGCAGTTCATCGCCGGGACCCTCCTCGGGTGGGACGTCACGGTGCGCTTCGTGCCCGCCGGCTTCGTGTTCGACTACGGCGACGGTGAGACCGCACGCACGATCACGGGCGGCACCAACTGGCAGAGCCTCGGACAGCCGCAGTTCACGCCCACCCCGACGAGCCACGTATACGGCGAGCGCGGCACGTATCCGGTGTCGGTGACGGTGCAGTACTCGCCCTCGGTCGACTTCGGCTCTGGGCTGTGGCGACCGGTGGCGGGCTACGTCACCGCGTCGACCGGCGGCTACGGCGTTCGCGTGCTCGAGGCGCGCACGGCGCTGGTCGACGAGACCTGCGTCGAGGATCCGTCAGGCCCCGGCTGCTGATCCAGCAGCACCACTCGCCGCAGACGCTGCGCTATCCGCACGATGGCCCGCAGCGGCATCCCGATCACGAGCGCGATCATGCCCCCGGCCGAGCGGTCCTGCCCGCCGAGCACCACCTTGCGTTCCCACGCGTCGCGCAGGGCGCCTCCGGCGCGTCGCCACGGCCCGCGCTCCTCGAGCGCACCGGCGCGGCGCGCCTCGACGAGGGCGGTCGCGGCATCCACCCAATCGTCGTCCGTCGAATCGTGGAAGTAGTTGTCCCTCAGCCATGCGGCGGACGGATGCCGGAACCGACGTGCGATGAGATCGCCGGCGTCTCCGAACAGCCCGCTGCCGACGAAGACCTCGTTGATGAGCAGGGGCGATACACCGAAGTCGGAGAGCGCGATCACGGGGATGCCGCGCGCGACCGCCTCGATCGCCGCGGTGGAGCTCACGGTGACGAGCCCGGCTGCCCCGTCGAGCGCCGCCGCCATCGAGCCGGTCGAGGTGACGAGGTTCGCGGGCAGCGGCGCCATCCCCGCGAGCAGCTCGGCGTACCCGTCGCGCTCGAGATGCGTCTGGTGCTCGCCCGCGGCCGCACGCAGCTTGACGACCACCCGACGAGACGGCTCGGCCTCCGCCGCCCGGACGAGAATCCGCGCCACGCGCAGGCGATCGGCGCGCTCCGACGGCACCTTGGCCTGCGCCGCGAAGATGAGGTCGGTGCCGGCATCCGCTTCACCCGAGGCCGACCCGAACCGCTCCGATCGAGCGAACGGCAAGGTCGCGAGTGCGAACCGCTGCCCGCTCCGGTGCGACACCTCGAGCGCGGCGAACGCCTCCCGCTCGCGCACCGAGTGCACGACGAACAGGTCGCTCTGCGTGCGATAGACGACGGCCCGTCGCGTCGCCGGGATCGAGATCCCCGGGAGTCCGGTGACGATCACCGGGCGCGGCGTGAGCTCGGCGGCGGCACGGGCGAGCACACGTACAAGCGGCCCTCTCCCGCCCAGCAGCACCACATCGGCGCCCGCGAGCTCACCGGCGAGGTCGTCGAAGGCCGTCCGTCGGACGCGACGCGAGCCGAGTCCGCTGCCGGCGAGCGCTGCGGCGAGTTGCGCATCGCTGACGACGAGCGGCGTCTCGAGCACGCGCAGCTGCGCGTCCCATCCGGCTTCGAGCGACCCGAGCAGCGCCGCGGTCCACTTGACGTACGAATCGGTGTCGGCGACGCCGACGATGCGGAGGGGCCGCGTCACGCCGGCACGCGCCGCAGCTTCGCCATCGGCGCGAGCTCGCCCGGATACACCCGCTTGACGCCGTCGCCGAGCGCCGCCTCGATGACGCGGATGTCGCGCACGAGGTGCTGAAGGCCCGCGGGCTCGAGTGACGCGGCGTGATCCGAGCCCCACATCGTGCGGTCGAGGGTGATGTGGCGCTCGACGGCGACGGCACCGAGGGCGACGGCGGCGAGCGAGATCTGCAGCCCGCGCTCGTGGCCCGAGTAGCCGACCGGAACGCCGGGATAGCGATCGCGGAGCGCCGGGATCATCCGCAGGTTCGCCTCCTCGGGCTCCATCGGGTAGGTCGACGTCGCGTGCATGAGCAGCAGCCGCTCGGTGCCGACGACCTCGATCGCGGCGTCGATCTCGTCGATCGTCGACATTCCCGTCGAGAGGATCACCGTCTTGCCGGTGTCTCGGAGCGCCCGCAGCAGGCCGTGGTCGGTGAGCGAGGCGGAGGCGACCTTGTGCGCCGAGACGTCGAGGTCCTCGAGGAAGGCGACGCTCGGCTCGTCCCACGGCGATGCGAACCACTCGAGACCGCGCAGCAGCGCGTGGTCGGAGATCTCGATGTACTGGTCGCGATCGAATTCGACGCGGTGCCGGTACGCGAGATACGTCATCGTGCCCCACGGCGTCTCGCGCGGGATGTCGCGCATGTGCTCGGGGGTCGCGAGTTCGGGCGTGCGCTTCTGGAACTTCACCGCGTCGGCGCCCGCATCGGCAGCCACGTCGATGAGCTGCTTCGCGAGGTCGACGTCGCCGTTGTGATTGAGTCCGATCTCGGCGATGACGTACGCGGGGCGACCCCCGCCGACGACGCGGGATCCGATGGTGACGGTCATGGTGCCTCCAGGGCTCTGGTGAGGGGATCGAGGGATGCCGGGGCTCTGCCGGCGAGCACCCGGTCGGCGAGGTCGCGCACTGCGCCCGCACCCCCCGGGCGATCGAGCACGACGCGCGCGGCGGCGAGGACGCCGTGGTGGGCGCCCGGCACGGCGACCGGCCAGCCGACGAGCTCGAGGCACGAGAGGTCGTTGACGTCGTTGCCGAGGTAGGCGATGCGCGAGAGCGGGATGCCGAGACCGTCCGCCCAGTCCCGCAGCGCCGCCGCCTTGTCGGCGATGCCGTGACGCACCTCGACGCCGAGCTTCGCCGCGCGCGCCGCGACGACCGGGTTCTGCTCGCTCGAGAGGATCAGCACGGGAACGCCGGCGCGGCGGAGCAATGCCACTCCCATGCCGTCTTCCCGGCTCACGGTCACCGACTCGGTGCCGTCCTGGGCGAGCATCACGGTGTCGTCGGTGTGGACGCCGTCGAAGTCGGTGACGACGGCGTCGACGTCGATCGGCGCCGCCGCAGCATCGTGCAGCGGCGAGAGAGCCCGCGCTACGACGAGTTCCGCCTCGGTGTCGATCTCGAGCGCGGTGTGCGGTGCGACCTCGACGATCCCGACGCTCCCGAAGAAGCGGTGGCCCTCCGCTCGCAGCCCCGCCGCGCGCAGCACGTAGAACGCACCGGTCTCGAGGTAGTGGGGCGCGCGATCCTGGCGCCGCGGGCGCGCGGCCGCGTCGTGGTTGATCGCCTCGGCCGCTTCGCCCGCGCCCTTCGCCCACAGGAATCCGTAGGTCTCGACGGCCGAGAACACACTGTCGCGACGGCGGCAGCGCACGAGCTCCACGGCCTCACCCAGAGCCGCGACGTCGACGAACGGCGAGGTCGCCTGCAGGAACGCGACGATCCCCACGTCCACGCCGCGGCGCTCCAGCTCGTCCAGGACGTGCAGCAGCGCGGTCTCCGAGCTCGCTTGGTCGCCGGCGAGTTCGGCGGGTCGCTCGACGATCTCGGCGCCCCACTCCGCAGCGACAGCGGCGATCACGGGGTCGTCGGTGCTCACGACCACGCGGTCGATCGCCGGGCACCGCGTCGCCGCGTCGATTGCACGCGCGACGAGCGGAATGCCCCCGACGCGTCGCAGATTCTTGCGCGGCACGCCCTTCGATCCGCCCCGGGCGGGGATGACGGCGACGACCTCGCTCACGCGGCGACCTCCGAAGCCGACGCGGTGCGGTCACCGATCCGCGCCGAGGTGCGCAGCGTCGATCCGGTGCCCGCGAGCACGAGCGGGAGCGTCGTGCACGTGCTCGACGGCAGCGTGCGGATGTCGAGCGGCCCCGTCGCGCCGGCGAGCACCAGCTCGACGGGCAGATTCGTCTCGCGGATCGTGAGCCCCGGCACGTGCGCCACGGCATCGAGCTGTTCGCGCGTCTCGCGACGGTGCGGCAGGTAGACCGCGGAGCCGCCGGCTGCGGCATCCCTCACCCATCGCACGTAGTCGAGCAGTGTCATGCGCCCGTCCACCGGCCACGCGCTCCCCAGCACGATTCGCCGGCCGAGCTCGGGCGCAGCGGGTGCGGTCGCGCGGGTCCACTCGAATCCATGGCGACGGATGCCGAAGCCGCGGTCGCCGAGCCCGTCGATCCGTTCGCGCCCGAGGTCGAACGCCGTGAAGAAGTCGGCGCGACGGGCGCCCGCGCGACGCCGCACCGCCTCGGCCGCGAACGGAGCCGCGAGTGTCGTGAGGCCCCGCTCGTCGACCCCGGGACGCGCGTACGGGCGCGCGCCGAGCAATGCGTCGGCGAACGCCACGACGTTGCCGCCGTCGTCGAGGAACGTGATCCGCCGCGGACGAAGAAGCGATGCCGCCACCCGGAACTGCCCCGAGAAGCCGTCGCCGACGAGCCAGTGGCCGTGCCGGGCGAGAAGGGCGAACGGGATGCCGAGGTACGGCTCGAGCTCGCCGAACCGCGCACCGCGCGCGACGAGCTCGTCCGCGGTTGCCGACATCTGCGGGGTGAGGCGTCCGGCCACCGGCACGCTCTGCCCCCGCGCGGCGGCCCACTCGGCGGCGCCGACGAGCTGCAGCGGCGACTCGACCCACGCGAGAACGTCGTCTCGGCCCATGTGCGCTCCTCGTTGCCTGCGGTGTCTGCCCACGATGGGCGCGACACGTGAACGCGGAGGCGCCCGACAGGCGACCGGCGAGGGGCGGGCAGGTGAACGGCGGGTGGTGCGTGGCAGGATGACGTGCGTGACCGACCGCCTGATGCTGCTCGACTCCGCGTCCCTCTACTTCCGCGCCTTCTACGGCGTGCCCGACACCGTGCGCGCCCCCGACGGCACCCCCGTGAACGCGGTGCGCGGCTTCCTCGACATCATCACGAAGCTGGTGACGACCTATCGGCCGACGCATCTGGTCGCGTGCTGGGACGACGACTGGCGTCCGCAGTGGCGCGTCGACCTCATTCCGACCTACAAGACGTACCGCGTCGCCGAGGTCGTCGCGGGCGCCCCCGACGTCGAGGTCGTGCCCGACCCGCTCGAGGTGCAGGTGCCGGTGATCCGCGCGACGCTCGACGCGCTCGGCATCCCGATCGTCGGCGCCGCCGAGCACGAGGCCGACGACGTCATCGGCACGCTCGCGACGCGCGCGACGCTGCCCGTCGACATCGTCACCGGCGACCGCGACCTGTTCCAGCTCGTCGACGACGACTCGGCGGTGAGGGTGATCTACACCGCGCGCGGCATGAGCAACCTCGAGATCGTCACCGACGCGACGGTCGTCGCCAAGTACGGCGTGCTCCCGAGCCAGTACGCCGACTTCGCGACGCTGCGCGGGGACTCGTCCGACGGACTCCCCGGCGTCGCCGGCGTCGGCGAGAAGACCGCGGCCGGCCTTCTCGCCGCCCACGGCGACCTCGCCGGCATCCTGGCAGCGGCCGAAGCGGGCGACGGCATGTCGGCCGGCGTCCGCAACAAGATGCTCGCGGGTCTCCCCTATCTCGCGGTGGCGCCGAAGGTCGTCGCCGTCGTGCGCGATCTGCCGCTCGCCGAGGTCGACGCGCGCCTCCGGCCGCTCACCGACGACGCGAAGGCGGATGCCGAGGCCCTCGCCGAACGGTGGGCCCTCGGCGCCGCGATGACACGGATCGTCGGCGCGCTCGACGCGGTCTGATCCCCGCGGTCCGATGCGGGCGCCTCAGCGCACCCGCGCCGTCCACTCCCGCAGGCGCTCCAGCGGCCACGTCGTCACGATCCGCTCGGGCGGCACCCCCGCGCGCTCGGCGCGCTCGGCGCCGTAGTCCAGCAGCGACAGCTGGCCCGGCGCATGTGCGTCGGAGTCGATCGAGAACAGGCACCCGGCCTCGAGAGCGAGCGCGATGAGCTCGTCAGGCGGGTCCTGCCGCTCGGGGCGCGAATTGATCTCGACCGCGACGCCGTGCGCGGCGCACGCCTCGAAGACCGGCTGAGCGTCGAAGGTCGACGGCGGCCGCGTGCCGCGCGAGCCTTCGACGAGGCGCCCGGTCACATGCCCGAGAACATCGACGTGCGGATCGGATACCGCCGCCACGAGCCGCCGTGTCATGGGACCCCGCTCCATGCGGAGTTTGGAATGCACCGAGGCGACGACGATGTCGAGCTCGTCGAGCAGGTCGGGCTCCTGGTCGAGCCCGCCGGCGTCGAGGATGTCGACCTCGATGCCCGACAGCAGCGTGAAGCCCGCGCCGCTCATTCCGGCCACCACCTCGAGCTGGTTCCGCAGCCGCTCCGGCGAGAGACCGTTCGCGACGCGCAGGCGCGGCGAATGATCAGTGAGCGCGAGGTATTCGTGCCCGAGCGTCCGCGCGGCTTCGACCATGAGGTCGATCGAGGTCAGCCCGTCCGACCAGTCGCTGTGCGAGTGCAGGTCGCCGCGCAGCAGCCCCCGCAGCGTCGAGGCGCGCTGCACGCCCGCCCGCTCGCGAAGATCGGCGAGGTAGCCGGGCACGCCGCCCGCCAGCGCCTGCTGGATCACCGCGAAGGTCGAATCGCCGACGCCCTTGCGACGACGCAGCGCCGCGGCATCCCGCAGCTGTTCGTCGGTGAGGCCCTCGATCGCGTCGGCCGCCGCGCGGAACGCCTTCGACTTGTACCGCGACGAGCGCTCACGCTCGAGGAGCGTGGCGATCTCGGTGAGCGCGTCGTGCGGGTTCATCGCGGGAGCGGCGCGCGGAGGCCGCGGCTCATGCTCCGCTCGACAGCGCCGATCGCTTCACGACGACCGGAACGCTCGCAAGCCGGTGGATCGCCCACCCGAACAGGATCGCGAGCACGCCCATACCTGCCGCGAACAGCGCGACGCCGTAGGCGACGACCGACGTGAACAGCGATGCCCGCAGGAACGAGGCCTGCATGACGGTCGCACGCACCGGGTCGTCCTGCGGAAGCTCGGCGTACGTCTTCCCACCCGACGCCTCGAGCGCGTGCTTGTTGATCGTCTCGGCCTGCACGTAGGCGGTGAACGGACCGGTCACCTGCTGGCCCGCGAAGGCCGACGCGTCGTCGGGGATCGTGATGTTCTCGGCCGTGAGCTGGGTGGTCACGCCGATCCACGCGATGATCCCGACGAGGATCAGCAGGATCCCGCCGATGATGCCGAGGATCCCCACCGCCTTGACGAGTCCGACGCTCTTGGCGGGCGGTTCGATGGCATCGGCGGTGGTGGCGGTCGTTTCGTCGCTCATGGCGTCCTCCTGGATCGGCGTCCTGGGGCCACGCTAGCGGTGGGCCTCAACCGTGTGGAAGACCGCGCGCCGTGCAAAACCCTCGGATCAGCCGGCGAGCTCGCGCGTGACCGCGACCCAGCGATCGAGCGTCGCCGCTGCCTCGCCGCTGTCGATCGCGGCGGCGGCGGCATCCTTCGCCTCCGCGAGGCGCTCGAGGATGGGGCGCTGAACCTGGGTCGCATCGCGGAAGAGGCGGTACGAGACGATGCCGGCCGCCGCGTTCAGCAGCACGATGTCGCGCACTGCACCGGCATCGCCGCCGAGCACGCGCCGCACCACGAGGGCATTGTGGGCGGGATCGCCACCCAGCAGATCATCGATGTCGGCCATCGGGATGCCGAGGTCGCGCGGGTCGAGGTCGTGCTCGTGGATGTCGCCGCGGCTCACCTCCCACAGCCGGCTGTGACCGGTGGTGGTCAGCTCGTCGAGCCCGTCGTCGCCGCGGAACACCAGCGCCGTGGCACCGCGGGTGCGGAAGACCCCGGTGATGAGCGGCACGCGGTCGAGCTGCGCGACGCCGACGGCGTTCGCCTCGGCGCGGGCCGGGTTGCACAGCGGCCCCAGGAAGTTGAACACCGTCGGCACGCCGAGTTCGGCACGCGTGGGGCCGGCGTGGCGGAACCCGGGATGGAAGGCCGACGCGAAGGCGAAGGTGATGCCCGCGCGCGCGAGCGTCTCAGCGACCTGGTCGGGCGTGAGGGTCAGGTCGATGCCGAGAGCCGAGAGCACGTCGGACGAACCCGATGCCGAGCTCGCGGCCTTGTTGCCGTGTTTGACGACGGGAACACCGGATGCCGCGGCGACGACGGCCGCCATCGTCGAGATGTTGACGGTGCCGAAGCGGTCGCCGCCGGTGCCGACGATGTCGAGCACGGCCGGGTCGACCGGCAGCGGGAGCGCGGCTTCGAGGATCGCATCGCGGAAGCCGACGATCTCGTCGACAGTCTCGCCCTTGGCACGCAGCGCCACGAGGAATCCTGCCAATTGCGACGGGGTCGCAGCCCCCGACATCACCTGTCGCATCGCCCATGTCGACTCCGAGACGCTGAGGTCGCGCCGCTCGAGCAGCGTGGTGAGAACGTCCGGCCAGGTGTACAGCTCCGCCATAACGCAAGAGCCTAGCGGCGCCGCCGAAACGCAACCGATCTGTGACACAGGCCGCTCAAGGCGCGTCATCACCGTCCTCTGGGCCGATTCTCGGGCATCTCTTAGGTCCACCTAAGTTCCAGAAGGGGCAAATACGTGCCCTCCGATGCGAAACTCAGGCCCTGAGTTCAGCCATAATGGGGAGCGTGACGACCTCCTCAGCGACCTACTCCCAGGCCATGCGGTCCGTCAAGCGGCCGGATCCGGTCGCCGTCGGCACCATCGTCTGGCTCGGCAGCGAGGTGATGTTCTTCGCGGGTCTGTTCGCGATCTACTTCACCCTCCGCAGCACCTCTCCCGAGCTCTGGGCAGAGCGCACCGAACTGCTGAACGTGCCCTACGCGTTCGTGAACACGGTGATCCTCGTGCTCTCCTCGGTGACCTGCCAGATGGGCGTGTTCGCCGCCGAGCGCTTCCAGCCGTATTCGACCAAGAAGCGCGGCTGGCTCGGCTGGGGAATGGTCGAGTGGTTCTGGCTCACCTTCGCCCTCGGCGCGGTCTTCGTGTCGGGCCAGGTGTGGGAGTACGCGCAGCTCGTGTACGAAGGCATGCCGATCTCGGCCGACTCGTACGCCTCGGCGTTCTACCTGACGACGGGCTTCCACGCGCTGCACGTCACCGGCGGTCTCATCGCGTTCCTCCTGGTCATCGGCCGGGCGTATGCGGTGAAGAACTTCGGCCGCAAGGAGATGACCTCCGCGATCGTCGTGTCGTATTACTGGCACTTCGTCGACGTGGTGTGGATCGCCCTGTTCGCCGTCATCTACTTCCTGAAATAGAGCGGAGCTGATTCCCGACATGGCACGAGCAACAACGCGCCGCTCCCCCGGCCGCCGCAGCCCCTGGGCTGCCGCGGCACTCATCGGCGTCGGCCTGCTGATCACCGGTGGCGCATACGCCGGCGCGTCCGCGGCGATGGCCTCGACCGCCGAGACGACCGTCGCCGCCGCAGACCTCACCGTCGAAGACGGCCAGAAGCTCTTCCAGGCCAACTGCGCCACGTGCCACGGCCTCGACGTGCAGGGCACCCCTGACGGTCCTTCGCTCTACGGCGTCGGCGAGCTCGCCGTGCACTTCCAGATGAGCACCGGCCGCATGCCGCTGCAGATGCAGGGCCCGCAGGCTCCGCAGAAGCCCGTGCAGTTCACCGACGAGCAGATCGCGGCGATCGGCGCCTACATCCAGTCGATCGCGCCCGGGCCGACGTTCCCCGACGACGAGGTCCTCGACGGCGGAGGCAGCGCATCCGAGGGCGGCGAGCTCTTCCGCATCAACTGCGCGATGTGCCACAACGTCGCCGGCGCCGGTGGCGCGCTGACCGAGGGCAAGTACGCACCCGGGCTGCACGAGACGACTCCGCTCAACATGTACGCCGCGATGGTCACCGGACCCCAGAACATGCCGGTCTTCAACGACATGACGCTGACGACCGAAGAGAAGCGCGACATCATCTCGTACCTGCTGTTCCTGCAGGAGAACGAGTCCGCCGGCGGATTCTCGCTCGGCTCTCTCGGCCCCGTCTCCGAGGGCCTGTTCATCTGGATCTTCGGCATCGGCTCGCTGATCGCCCTCACCGTGTGGATCACGGCGAAATCCAACTGAACCCACGACATCCCGAACACGCAACACTGACGAGGAGCAGCATGGCACACGAGGACGACCCGCTCGAGCACGAGAGGGCTTCTTGGAAGCCCTCCCCCGGGCTCGCCGTCGCGGTCACCGACCCGGTGCGCAATCCTGAGCTCCCCCCGCACCGCGAGCGGGTGACCGATCAGGATCCCGCCGCCATGAAGCGGGCGGTCCGCACGGTCTACACGCTCTTCTACCTGTCGATCGCGGGCAGCATCTGGGCCATCGCCGCCTACATGCTCTTCCCGATCGAGAGCGGCCGGATCGTCGACATCCGCGCCAACAACCTCTTCATCGGCCTGGGCATCGCGCTGGCCCTCCTCGCAATCGGCCTCGGTGGCATCCACTGGTCGAAGGCGATCATGTCCGACAAGGAGTTCACCGAGCCGCGTCACGCGACGCGCGGCCGTGACACCACGCGCGCGGCGGCGATCCAGGCCTTCGCCGACGCGAACGAGGAGTCGGGCTTCGGCCGTCGTGTGCTGATCCGCAACTCGATGATCGCCGCGATCGTGGCGTCCGTCGCCCCCGGCATCGTGCTGTTCCGCGGCCTCGCGCCCCAGAACACCCCCGATCACCCGCACGCCGGAGACCCGGTGTACCTCCTCAGCCACACGATGTGGAAAGAGGGGATGCGGCTGGCGCACGACCCGAGCGGCGAGCCGATCCGCGCTGCCGACGTGACCCTCGGCTCGGCCGTGCACGTCATCCCCGAAGAGCTCGCCGAACTCTCGCACAGCGACGGCTACCTCGAGGAGAAGGCCAAGGCCATCGTCCTGCTCATGCGCCTGCTTCCCGAAGACCTCATCGAGTCGGAAGAGAAGAAGGACTGGTCGTACGACGGCATCGTGGCGTACTCGAAGGTCTGCACCCACGTGGGCTGCCCGGTGGCCCTCTACGAGCAGCAGACGCACCACCTGCTGTGCCCGTGCCACCAGTCGCAGTTCGACGTCACCGACGCCGCCAAGGTCATCTTCGGCCCCGCCGCGCGTCCGCTGCCGCAGCTTCCGATCACGGTCGACGCTGACGGCTACCTCGTCGCCCAGCGCGACTTCGAAGAACCCGTCGGCCCGAGCTTCTGGGAGCGCCATTGAGCACCGCAACCGTCACTGACGAGCCCCAGGGAACGTCGGCCACGGCCGACCGCGACAAGCCTCTCGGCGGACGCTTCGTCGGCGCCGCGTCGAACTACATCGACGAGCGTACGAGCCTCTCGGGGTTCGTGAAGGAGCTGGGTCGCAAGATCTTCCCCGACCACTGGTCGTTCATGCTCGGCGAGATCGCCCTGTGGAGCTTCGTCGTGGTCCTCCTGTCGGGCACGTTCCTCACGTTCTTCTTCCAGGCGTCGATGACCGAGACCCACTACCACGGCGCCTTCCTGCCGATGAACGGCATCGAGATGTCGGCGGCGATGGCCTCGACCCTCGAGATCTCGTTCGACATCCGCGGCGGCCTGCTCGTGCGCCAGATCCACCACTGGGCGGCCCTCGTCTTCGTGGCCGGCATCGGCGTGCACATGCTGCGCGTCTTCTTCACGGGCGCCTTCCGCAAGCCGCGCGAGCTCAACTGGGTGATCGGCTTCGTGCTGTTCATCCTCGCCATGGGCGAGGGCTTCACGGGCTACTCGCTCCCCGATGACGTGCTGTCGGGCAACGGCCTCCGCATCATCGACGGCATGGTCAAGGGCATCCCGGTCATCGGCACGTGGACCTCGTTCCTGCTCTTCGGCGGCGAGTTCCCCGGCCACGACATCGTGGGCCGCCTGTACTCGCTCCACATCCTGCTGCTGCCGGCGATCCTGGTGGGTCTGCTCGTCCTCCACCTCATGCTGATGGTCATCAACAAGCACACGCAGTTCGCAGGCCCCGGCCGATCGAACAGCAACGTCGTGGGCTACCCGATGATGCCGATCTACATGACCAAGATGGGCGGCTTCCTCTTCATCACGTTCGGCGTGATCGTGCTCATCGCGTCGCTCTTCACGATCAACCCGATCTGGAACTACGGTCCGTACGACCCGTCACCGGTGTCGGCCGGAACGCAGCCCGACTGGTACATCGGCTTCGCCGACGGCGCCCTGCGCCTCGTGCCCCCGGGCTGGGAGATCGTGTTCCTCGACCACACGTGGTCGTTCAACATCCTCGCCCCGCTCATCCTCATCGGCGTGTTCATCGTGCTGGTCCTCATCTACCCCTTCATCGAGGCGTGGGTCACGGGCGACAAGCGCGAGCACCACATCGCCCAGCGTCCGCGCAACGCGGCGACCCGCACCGCCATCGGCGCCGCCGGCGTCACGTTCTACGCGGTGCTGTGGGCGGCAGCGGCATCCGACATCATCGCGACCCACTTCTGGCTCACGATGGAGGGTGTCATCCACACGCTCCAGGCGCTCCTGTTCCTGGGCCCGATCATCGCCTACTTCGTCACGAAGCGCATGTGCCTCGCGCTGCAGAAGAAGGACCGCGAGATCGCGCTGCACGGCTACGAGTCCGGTCGCATCGTCCGCCTCCCCGGCGGCGAGTACATCGAGGTCCACCAGCCGGTCGACGAGTACGACCGCTACAAGCTCGTCGACTTCGAGACCTACGAGCCGCTCGTCGTGCGTCCGAACGTCAAGGGCCGCATCCCGTGGCACGAGAACGTGCGCGCTGTGATCTCGCGCTGGTTCTTCGAAGACCGCCTCTCCCCCGTGACGCAGTCCGAACTCGATGCGGCGCTGGCCCACCAGCACCACGAGCTCGAGCACATCGCGGCTGAGGAAGACGCCGAACTGCAGGGTGCTCACGAGCGCGCCGGCGTGCCCGACGCCCCGCACAAGCCGATCGACGACGGTCACAACTCCGAGACGGCCGTGCGCCCCTCGAACGTGATCATCCCCGAACCCGAGCCGGGCACGAAGAAGCCCAAGAACCGCGAGAAGGAATCCGGCCAGTAGGACGGCAGATTTCCGACGAACAGTGGCGCTCTCCCCCGCGGAGGGCGCCACTTTCGTGTTCTAGGTTGAACACATGACCGACGCGCTCTCGTACTACGCCGCCAAGCTCGCCCTCGAAACCGACGCCTCCGACGTCTATGCCGCACAGAAGGACCGCGACGCGTTCGTGCTCGTCGACGTCCGCAGCGACGAGGCGTGGGCGCAGGGACGCGTCTCAGGGGCCGTGCACATGCCGTACCGAGAGATCGCCGAGCGCGCCGGGCGCGAGATCCCGGCCGGCACGCCCGTCGTCGTGTACTGCTGGAGCCCCGGCTGCAACGCCGGCGCGAAGGGCGCCCTCGAGTTCGCGAAGCTCGGCTACGCGGTGCGCGAGATGATCGGCGGCTACGAGTACTGGGTGCGCGAGGGCCAGCCCACAGAGAACGACGAGGGCACCCTCCCCCGCGTCTTCGACGCGCAGGTGATGGTCGTCCGCTAAGCGGACTCGAGGCCCTCGGTGAAGCGCGCGGCCGCGGCCCCGTAGAACCGGGCGTGGGCTGCCACATCCACCTCGTCGTCACCGACGATGTCCGAGACGACCACCGTGACGTTGTCGCGTGTGCCCGCCTCGAGGGCGAGGGCGACGGATGCCGCGGCCGCCGAGTCGGGATCCTTGTTGTGCCGGAGAAGCTCCGCGACATCCGCGATCGGCACGTAGTCGGTGAGGCCGTCGCTGCACAGCATCCATCGATCGCCCGGTACGGCGGTGTACTCGACCACCGTCGCGGCATCCCTCTCCGCGCCGCTCAGCGACGCCGTGATGAGGTTGCGGCGCGGGTGGGATGCGGCATCCTCCGCCGTCATCATCCCCCGGTCGACGAGAGCCTGGACGTAGGAGTCGTCGCGCGTCTGCTGGACCAGCTGACCGTCGCGCAGCAGATACGCGCGCGAGTCGCCGGTGTGGGCGAGCAGCAGGGAACCGCTCATCGACACGAAGATGCCGGTGAACGTCGTCGCCATGCCGTGGAGCGAAGGGTCGCGCGTCACGTGGGCGCGGAGGTCCCAGTTCGCCGCGCGCACGCTCACGGCGAGGTGTTCGGCATCGATCGCGTCGAGGCGACCGGCCGCGAGGCGATGCACGAACGCCGCAGAGGCGAGATCGCCCGCCGGCCCACCGCCGACGCCGTCGGCGACTGCAGCCCCCCAGGGGGCCGCGAAAGCGGCATCCTGATTGATGGCGCGATGCGCTCCGGTGTCGGAGACCGCGCCGGCACGCAGCCGGATCGGCACCGGGTCAGCGCGCGAAGTAGCCGCGGTAGTACTCGTAGACCCAGCCCACGATCGCGACGACGAACACGGCGATGCCGATGGGCATCATCCACGCGCCGACCGCGAGGCCGATCATTCCGAGTGCCGCCGAGAACGCGAGCACGATCGGCCACCACGACCACGGGCTGAACTCACCGAGCTCGGGGTCGCCGTCGTCGATGTCTGCCGTCAGGGTGTCTTCGGGCAGCTCGCCGCCCTGAGCCTGGTGCACCCTGCCGATGTAGAACGCGATGAGGGCGCCCATGAGAGCCGTGAACAGGAGCGCCACGCTGCCGACCCACTCGATGCCGTTGTACCACGGCAGGTCGGGGTGGGCGATGATGCTCCAGGTCGTGTAGACGACCGCCATGAGCAGGAAGAAGGCTGAGAGCAGCCACCAGAGTCCGGTGTTGGTGCGCACCTACTTCACCTCTTTCGTCTCTGCGTCCACAACCGGGGCATCGGGGGCATCCTTCGCGGGTCCCACGCCGACGGGAATGCCCGCCTCGGGGTGGTTGAGGTCGAACGCGGGGCGCTCGCTGCGGATGCGCGGGATCGACGTGAAGTTGTGACGCGGCGGCGGGCACGAGGTCGCCCACTCGAGCGATGCGCCGTAGCCCCATGGGTCGTTCACGGTCACTCGCGGTGCCTTGCGCGCAGTGATCCACACGTTGAACAGGAAGGGGATCATCGAGGCGCCGAGGAGGATCGCGCCGATCGTCGACACCTGGTTCTGCCAGGTCCAGCCGTCGGCCTCGGAGTAGTCCGCGTAGCGGCGAACCATGCCGTCGACGCCCAGCCAGTGCTGGATGAGGAAGGTCATGTGGAAGCCGATGAACAGCATCCAGAAGTGCACCATGCCCAGGCGCTCGTTGAGCATCTTGCCGGTCCACTTCGGCCACCAGAAGTAGAAGCCCGCGAACATCGCGAACACGACGGTTCCGAAGACGACGTAGTGGAAGTGCGCGACGACGAAGTACGAGTCCGACAGCGCGAAGTCGAGCGGCGGCGACGCGAGGATGACGCCGGTGAGCCCACCGAAGACGAACGAGACGAGGAAGCCGAGCGAGAACACCATCGGCGTCTCGAAGGTCACCGAGCCGCGCCACATCGTGCCGATCCAGTTGAAGATCTTCACGCCCGTGGGCACCGCGATGAGCATCGTCATGAGGGCGAAGAACGGCAGCAGCACCGCGCCGGTGACGTACATGTGGTGGGCCCACACCGCCACCGAGAGCGCGGCGATCGCGATCGTCGCGTAGACGAGGGTCTTGTAGCCGAAGATCGGCTTGCGGCTGAACACCGGCAGGATCTCGGAGATGATGCCGAAGAACGGCAGCGCGATGATGTACACCTCTGGATGCCCGAAGAACCAGAACAGGTGCTGCCACAGCAGCACACCGCCGTTGGCCGGGTCGTAGATGTGGGCGCCGAGCACGCGGTCGGCGGCTGCGGCGAGGATCGCGGCTGCCAGCACCGGGAACGCCATCAGGATCAGGATGCTGGTGACCAGCGTGTTCCACGAGAAGATCGGCATGCGCCACATCGTCATGCCGGGCGCGCGCATCGTGATGATCGTGGTGATGAAGTTCACGGCGCCGAGGATCGTTCCGAAACCGCTCATGCCGAGGCCCAGCATCCACAGGTTTCCGCCGACACCCGGCGAGAACGAGGCGTTGGCGAGCGGCTGATACGCGAACCAGCCGAAGGCGGCCGCACCCTGCGGGGTGAGGAAGCCGGCGACGGCGATCGTCGAGCCGAACAGGAACAGCCAGAACGCGAAGGCGTTGAGTCGCGGGAACGCGACGTCGGGCGCGCCGATCTGCAGCGGCAGGATCGCGTTCGCGAAGCCCGCGAACAGCGGGGTGGCGAACATGAGCAGCATGATCGTGCCGTGCATCGTGAAGAGCTGGTTGTACTGCTCTTTGGTCGGGATGATCTGCATGCCGGGCTCGAAGAGCTCGGCGCGGATGATCAGCGCCATCACGCCGCCGAGCATGAAGAAGATCACCGACGAGATGAGGTACAGGTAGCCGATCGTCTTGTGGTCGGTGGAGGTGATCCACTTGACGATGATGTTGCCCTTCTGCTCGACGCGCGAAGCGCTGAGCAGTGCAGCCTGACGGGGCGGCAGGGTGGTCGGGCGACCCTGCGTCTTCTCCTGAAGCGGAAGCGTCGTCGCCATGATCAGTTGTCTCCCTCTTCCTCATCCGAACCGCCCGTGCCGGGCTCGTTCTGGAGTCGGTCGTACGCGTCGTCGATGTCGCCGGTCTGGTCGGCTGCGCGCAGTGACGCCAGGTAGTCCTCGTACTCGCTCTCGCTGACCACCTCGACGTTGAAGAGCATCATCGAGTGGTACTCGCCGCAGAGCTCGGCGCACTTGCCGGCGTACGTGCCCTCACGGGTGGGCGTGAACGACCAGTAGTTGTCGCGCCCGATGTACATGTCCTTCTTGTACAGGAAGTCGATGATCCAGAACGAGTGGATGACATCGCGCGACTGCAGCTTGATCTTGACGGTCTGATCGACCGGCAGCACCAGCGTCGGCAGCTCGGAGATGACGTCGCCGCGCTCGTTGGTCTGGGCCTGGACGCCCATCGACCACACGGCGTCGGAGTTGTCATCCTCTTCGCCGTTGTACTGGAAGTCCCACGACCACTGCTTGCCGATCGCGGTGATCGAGACGTCGGGATCCTCGGTCTGCGTCTCGAGGATCGTCTGGTCGCGGGCGGTGAAGGCGAAGAAGCCGATCACGAGGATCAGCGGCACGATCGTGTAGAAGATCTCGATCGGCATGTTGTAGCGCAGCTGCACCGGGAGGCCGACCTGGCCACGGCGGCGGCGGTAGGCGATCGCGGCCCAGCCCATGAGGCCCCACGTGATCACGCCGACGACGAGCAGGACGATCCAGGAGTTGACCCACAGGCCCGACACCATCTCGGTGTGGTTCGTGGCGGGCTGGCCGCTCTCGACGAAGCCGGGGAGGAACCCGTTGAGCTCCGTCGGAGTGCAGCCGGCGAGGACTGCAGCCGTTGCGATCCCGACCGGGAGAACGGCCCAGCGGAGGCGTCGTTTGGAGGGCACGGTGCACCTTTCCGGGTCACGAACAGAACTCCCGCCAGTCTAGGGCAAGCATCCAGCCGATTCAGGCCATCCGCCCAGGTTCCACCGTGTCTGCAAGACAGAAAAAGGCGGGCCCGGGCGCTGATCGCAGCGCCGGGCCCGCCCGGAAAATCGGTCGGCTCAGTGGAAGCTGTCGCCGCACGCGCAGCTGCCTGCGGCGTTCGGGTTGTCGATCGTGAAGCCCTGCTCCGAGATCGTGTCCTTGAAGTCGATCGTGGCGCCGTCGAGGTACGGAACGCTCATGTCGTCGACGATGACCTCGACGCCGTCGAAGTCGACCGTCTTGTCGCCCTCGAGGTAGCGCTCGTCGAAGTAGAGCTGGTAGATCAGGCCGCTGCAGCCGCCGGGCTGGACGGCGACGCGGAGCCGCAGGTCGTCGCGACCCTCCTGGCCGAGGAGGCTCTTCACCTTGAGGGCGGCTTCTTCGGTCAGCCCGACGCCGTGCTCACGCGTGGGCTGGTCGGTCGACAGTGCAGTGTCGGTCATGGCACTCCTCCGGATCGGCCGCCTGATCGGTGTACAGCATTCTGCGGCGGGATGCGACGATTCTACGCCCCCTCCCCGGGAGAGGGCTCCGAGCCCCGCGTGTCTACGCGTCGCCGCGCGCGTCGAGCTTCTCGAGCAGCAGCGCCTCCGACAGCACGGCGTTGCGGAACGTCTCGAGATGCAGCGACTCGTTCGGGCTGTGGGCGCGCGCGTGCGGGTCTTCGACGCCGGTCACGAGGATCTGCGCGCTCGGGAACTCCCGCACGAGATCCGCGATGAACGGGATCGAGCCGCCCACGCCGATGTCGACGGATTCGACGCCGTAGCCCTCGTGCAGCGCCTCGCGCGCGGCGGCGACCGCCCAGCCCGATGTGTCGACGAGGAAGGCGTCGCCGAAGTCCTGGTCGGTGAACTCGAGCTGCGCGCCGAACGGGGCGTGCGCGCGCAGGTGCGCCTCGACGGCGGCATACGCCTCGCGGGCGGGCTGGCCGGGTGCGACGCGCGCGCTGATGACGACCGTGACCTCGGGGCTGAGCGTGTTGGACGCGTTCGCGACGCTGGGCGCATCGATGCCGGTCACGGTGATCGAGGGCTTGTTCCAGATGCGGCTGAGGATGGTGCCGCGCCCGATCGGCGAGACGTCGGCGGGAAGCCCGGCTTCGTCGCGCAGCGTCTCCTCGCTGTAGGGCGGAGTCTCGGCATCCCTCTCAGTGAGACCCTCGACAGCGACGGCGCCGTCGGCATCCCACAGCGTCGCCAAGAGCGTCACCGTCGCCATCATCGCGTCGGGCACCGCTCCCCCGAACATTCCGGAGTGCGAGGCGTGGTCGAGCGTGCGCACCTTCAGCGTGAAGCGCGTGTTTCCGCGCAGTGACACCGTCAGCGCGGGGGTCTTCGCGTCCCAGTTGCCCGAATCCGCCACGACGATGACGTCGGCACGCAGCGCATCGGCGTTGTCCGACAGGAATTGCGAGAACGAGCGCGACCCGGCCTCCTCCTCGCCCTCGAGGAAGAGTGCGACGCCGAGGTCGAAGTCGCTGCCGACCGCCTCTTTCAGGGCCCGCAGCGACGCGATGTGCGCCATGATGCCGGCCTTGTCGTCGGCTGCGCCGCGGCCGTAGAGGCGCCCGCCGCGCACCGTCGGCTCGAACGGCGGCGACTCCCACAGCGCCTCGTCGCCGACGGGCTGCACGTCGTGATGGGCGTACAGCAGGATCGTCGGGCGGCCGTTGCGGGCGGCGCGCGTCGCGAGCACGGCGGGCTGGCCGATCTCGTCGGTGCCGGGGATGGCTGCGCGACGGATCTCGACGCTGTCGAAGAGGTCAAGATCACGCACGAGCGCGGCGACGGCTTCCGCACTCTGCTCGACCTTCGCCGCGTCGAAACCGGGGAACGCGACCGACGGGATGCGCACGAGGGCGCCGAGATCGGCGATGGCGGAGGGGATGCCGGCGGCCGCGGCGTCACGGATCGCCGACTGACGGGAGAGCTCAGGAGTCATGCGGGTAATCTTAAGCGCACCCCTTCACGCACTTTGAGGATTCTCCGTGGCCAAGACACCCGCAACACCCACGCCGAGCGACGCGCCGTCGGAGGGGACGACCGTCAACGGCGTCCCTGTCGGCGGTTCCGGCAAGGGCCGCGCGACGCCCACGCGCGCCGAGCAGGAGGCAGCCCGCAAGCGCCCCCTCGTCCCCGACACGAAAGAGGCGAAGGCCCGCGCCCGCGCCGACCTCAACGCGCAGCGCGAGAAGGCTCGCATCGGCATGGCCGCCGGCGACCCCCGCTACCTTCCGGCCCGCGACCAGGGCGCGCAGCGCAAGTACGTGCGCGACTTCGTGGATGCCGGCCTCCACCTCGGCGAGGCCGTCATGCCCGCGATGGTGGTCGTGATCCTCGCGACCTTCATCCCGATCCGCGAGGTGCAGTACTACTCGTTCGTGGCGCTGTGGATCTTCATCTTCTTCGTCATCGGCGACATGGTCATCACCTCGATCCGGGTCAAGCGTGCGGTCGCGAACAAGTTCGGCGCCGACAAGCGCGAGAAGGGTCTCGGCTGGTACGCGGCGATGCGCACCGTGCAGATGCGCTTCCTCCGCCTCCCCAAGCCCCAGGTGAAGATCGGCGAGCGCCCGGTCTGACCGCCGAGCGGTCGCGGGTTCAGCGCCTGGCGAGCCCGCGGTTGATCTGACGCCCCCACAGCGGGCCGCGGTAGAGGAACGCCGTGTAGCCCTGCACCAGCGTGGCACCGGCATCCATCCGCTCCCGCACGTCGTCGGCGGTCTCGACGCCGCCTACCGAGATCACGCAGAAGTCCGCCGGCACCGCCGTGCGCACGAGGCGCAGCACCGCCAGCGCGCGGGCCTTGAGCGGCGCGCCCGAGAGCCCGCCGTCCCCCGCTGCCGCGACGACGGCCGGGTCGGTCTGCAGACCCTCGCGAGAGATCGTGGTGTTGGTGGCGATGAGGCCGGCGAGCCCGAGGTCGACCGCGAGGTGAGCCACGGCGGTCACCTCGTCGTCGGGCAGGTCGGGCGCGATCTTGACGAGGAGGGGCGTCGCCCCGGCGGCGGCGTGGACCGCGGCCAGCAGGGGGCGCAGCGTCTCGACGGCCTGCAGGCCGCGCAGGCCAGGCGTGTTCGGCGACGAGACGTTCACCACGAGGTAGTCGGCGAGCGGTGCCAGCAGCGTCGCGCTGTGCACATAGTCGGCGGTGGCATCGGCGACGTCGACGACGCGGCTCTTGCCGATGTTCACGCCGAGCACGGGTCGCTTCGCGCGGCGGCGCAGCTTCTCGAGCCGCACCGCGGCTTCGGCGGCACCGTGGTTGTTGAACCCCATGCGGTTGACGACCGCGCGGTCGGGAATGAGGCGGAACAGTCGGGGGCGGGGGTTCCCCTCCTGCGGGATCGCGGTGAGGGTCCCCACCTCGACGTGCCCGAAGCCGAGGGCGTGAAGCCCCGCGGCGCCCTTCACGTCCTTGTCGAACCCGGCCGCCACGCCGAACGGCGAGGCGAACGTCAGCCCCAGCGCGGTGGTCGTGAGCTCGGGCGCCGGCGCGGTCACGGCGCGGGCGAGCCACGAGAAGGGCGGAACCCCCAGCACCCGGATCACGAGCATCGCCGCGTGGTGCGCGGTCTCGGGATCCATGCGCGAGAGCACGGTCCGGAACAGGAGGGGATACATCCCGTCCAGGCTATCCGGTCGTCTGGCCCTCGACCGGCACGGGCGCCGTCCGCGGGTGGTCCGCCCGCAGCTGATCGATCGCGCCCTCGAAGTCCTCGAGCGACTCGAACGCCTGGTACACGCTCGCGAAGCGCAGGTAGGCGACCTCGTCGAGCTCGCGCAGGGGTCCCAGGATCGCGAGCCCGATCTCGTTGGCATCGAGCTGCGACGAGCCGGTCTGGCGGATCGACTCCTCGACGGTCTGCGCCAGCACTGCCAGATCGGCCTCGGTGACCGGCCTCCCCTGGCACGCCTTGCGCACGCCCGAGATGACCTTCTCGCGGCTGAACGGCTCGATGACACCCGAGCGCTTGATGACGTTGAGGCTCGCGGTCTCGACCGTGGTGAAGCGGCCGCCGCACTGCGGGCACTGCCGGCGGCGACGGATGCTGAGGCCGTCGTCGCTCGTGCGCGAATCGATCACGCGCGAATCGGGATGGCGGCAGAAGGGGCAGTGCATGGCAGAGACAGACTACGCCGGATCGGAATCCTGTCGCGGAGCGAACCGCGCGACCACGGCCTCGCCGTGCGCGGGCAGCGCCTCGGCCTCGGCCAGCGTCACGATCGCGTCGCGGACGCGCTCGAGAGCCGCTTGGTCGTACTCGATGACCTGCTGCGGGCGCAGGAACGTCGACGCCGAGAGCCCGGCCGCATACCGCGCCTGGCCTCCGGTCGGGAGGACGTGGTTGCTGCCAGCGAGGTAGTCGCCGAGACTCACGGGGGCATCGGGGCCGACGAAGACGGCGCCGGCGTGCACGAAGGCGGCCGGGTCGGGGTCAGTGAGGTGGAGCTCGAGGTGCTCGGGGGCGTACACGTTGCTGAACGCCGTCGCCGCTGCCAGATCGTCGACGAGGACGATCGCCGACTGCGGGCCGGTGAGGGCTGCGGCGACCCGTTCGGCGTGCCGTGTGCGCGCGGCGCGGGGCGCGAGTTCGGCCTCGACCGCCGCGGCGAGGGCCTCGGATGCCGTGACCAGCACAGCAGAGGCCTGCTCGTCGTGCTCGGCCTGGCTGATGAGGTCGACGGCCACGAGCACCGGGTCGGCGGAGTCGTCGGCGACGATGAGGATCTCGGTGGCGCCGGCCTCGGCATCCGTCCCCACGAGACCCGCGACGGCGCGCTTGGCCGCAGCGACGAAGTTGTTGCCCGGCCCCGTGACGACGTCGACCCGGTCGAGCCCGAGAGCGGGCACGCCGTGCGCGAAGGCCCCGATCGCCCCGGCACCGCCGATCGCGTAGACCTCGTCGACGCCGAGCAGGTGCGCCGCGGCGAGGATCACCGGGTGCACGCGTCCGCCGTGGTCGCGCTGTGGCGGCGACGCCAGGGCGATCTCGGAGACGCCCGCGACCTGCGCCGGAACGACATTCATGACGACGCTCGAGGGGTAGACCGCCTTGCCGCCCGGAACGTAGAGCCCCACGCGTCGCACCGGCTGCCAGCGCTGCGACACGCGGGCGCCGGGTGCGAGCTCGGTGACCGCCGGCGGCGGTACCTGCGCGGCCGATGCCTCGCGAACGCGCGCGATGGCGTCTTCGAGCGCGGATCGGACGGCCGGGTCGAGCGTCGCGAGAGCCTCGTCGAGGTGGGATGCCGGCACCCGCAGCGCGTGGCCGGTCACCCCGTCGAAGCGCTCGGCCTGCTCGCGCAGCGACTCCTCACCGCGCGCCGCGACATCGGCCACGATCTCGGCCGCGGTCGCCAGTGCCTCGTCGCGTGCCGCCTGGGCGCGCGGAACGGTCGCGAGGAGTTCCGCGGATGAGAGCGTGCGGCCGCGAAGGTCGATCGTCCGGAGCATCCGTCTACGGTATCGCGCCGCGCGCGGCCGTCAGCCGCGCGTGACGCCCTCGACGTCGTGCAGGTAGCCGACGCGACCGTCCTCGTGACGGACGACGAACGTGTCGCCGCGGTCTTCGATCACGAGCGCCCACGCCGTGGGGCCGACGCGGAAGATCGGGATGCCGACCTCGTCGACCACGTCGCGGTCCTCGGGAGCCAGTGCCCAGAACGCCTGGTGCCGCCCGGGCTCCTCGGCGGAGGCCTCGGCCGTCTCGACGGGCTCGAAGGTGTCGCGGGCGTGCTCGGGCTCCCACGACTGCTCATCGGCGGCGGCGATCGCCTCGGCAGCCGCCGGGGCGGGTGCGACAGCGGCGTAGGCGGCGGTCTCGTCTGCGGACTCGGGCTCAGGTGCCGGGCGCGGCTCGGGCGTCGGGCGCGCCGAGACGGCGCGAACAGGCCGGGCGTTCCGGTGCGCCGGGATCTCGGGACGGCCGCGGAAGTCCTCGTCGAACGGGGCGATGAACGGAGCGAAGACGGTGAGGAAGACACCCGCGACCATCAGGAAGAACGAGACCCAGATCACCCACGTGCGAACCCAGGGTCCGCCGTCGATGACGATCGCGACGGTCTCCCAGATGAGCTGCAGCCACAGGATCGCGGAGACCGAGAAGGCCACGGAGGCGAACTGATCGATGCCGAGCGATCCGACACGGCGGATGCCGTCGGGCGAGAGGCGGCGCAGGGCGATGAGGAACACCGCTGCGGTCGGAACGCCGATCGTGAGGATCCACAGGAGACCCGACGTCCAGACCGACTCGAAGCGGATCGCGGTGATCGAGAAGAACGAGACCACGAAGGCCAGCAGCCACACGCCGCCGAGCGCGACCTCGCGGATCGTGAAGGGACCGACTCCGTACTGCGGCGGCTCCTCGGGGTACGTGGTCGCCGATGCATCGGCCTCGAGGTTCTCATCCAGCTTCTCGTCGGTCACGATCGTCCCTTCCGGCCGCTTTCGCGGCTCGCGTCGTCCTGCATATTACCCACGGCACATGAGACCGTGATGAGATCACCCGAGGCACTGCGGCCCGAGAAGACTCTTCAGCTCGCCGTACAGATCTGCGGTCACCCGCACCGGCAGCGGCACCTCGAAGACCTTCGCCACCGAGCCCTTGTAGAGCCGCAGGGTCACCTCGGTGTCGCCGCGGTGACGGTTCAGCACGGCGGCGAGCTCGTTCACGAGGCTCTCGCTCGCGCGGTGCTCGGGCATCAACAGCACCAGGGGGCCCGACGCGTCGGTCGTCCCGAGGTCGGGGCTGAACGCCGACTGCGCATGCAGGTTGAGCCCGTCGTCACGCCGCGACACCCGGCCGCGCACCACGAGGATCGAGTCGGCGACCAGCATCGAGGCGAACTCGGTGTAGGTCTTCCCCATGAACATCACCGTGACCTCGCCGTCGAAGTCCTCGACGGTGATCATGCCGTAGGGATTGCCGCTCTGCTTGGCGACGCGATGCTGCACGCTCGTGACGAGCCCGGCGACGGTCACCTGATCGCCGTCGTCGACGGTCTCGGAGGCGAGGAGGTCGTGGATGCTGGTCGACGCGTGCTTGGCGAGCGGCACCTCGAGCCCGGCGAGCGGGTGGTCCGAGACGTAGAGGCCCAGCATCTCGCGCTCGAACGCGAGCTTGTCCTTCTTCGTCCACTCGGGGCGATCGGGAACCTTCGCCGGCATGACCTCTTCGGCCTCGTCGTAGAGGCTGTCGAAGTCGAAGCCGATCGCCCCGGTCGCGGCCTTGCGCTTGGTCTCGACGGCCGCCTCGGCGGCATCCTCGTGGATCTCCATCAGCGCGCGGCGTGTCGACCCGAGCGAGTCGAACGCACCCGCCTTGATGAGCGACTCGACGGTGCGCTTGTTCGCGACGTGCATCGGCACCTTGGCGAGGAAGTCGTGGAAGTTCGCGAACCCTTCGTCGGTGCGCGAGGCGACGATGCCGTCGACGACGTTGGTGCCGACGTTGCGCACCGCCCCGAGACCGAAGCGGATGTCTTCGCCGACGGCGGCGAAGTAGCGGATCGACTGACCGACGTCGGGCGGCAGCACCTTGATGCCCATCCGGCGGCACTCGTTGAGGTAGACCGCCATCTTGTCCTTCGAGTCGCCGACGCTCGTGAGCAGCGCCGCCATGTACTCGGCGGGATAGTGGGCCTTGAGGTAGGCGGTCCAGTACGAGACGAGGCCGTAGGCGGCCGAGTGCGCCTTGTTGAACGCGTAGTCCGAGAACGGCAGCAGGATCTCCCACAGCTTCTGCACCGCGTCGTCGGAGTAGCCGTTGGCGTGCATGCCGGCCTGGAAGCCCTCGAACTGCTTGTCGAGCTCGGACTTCTTCTTCTTGCCCATCGCGCGGCGGAGGATGTCGGCCTGGCCGAGGCTGAAGCCGGCGACCTTCTGCGCGATCGCCATCACCTGCTCCTGGTAGATGATCAGGCCGTAGCTCGTGTCGAGGATCTCGCGGAGCGAGTCCTTGAACTCCTCGTGGATCGGCGTGATGTCCTGCTGGCCGTTCTTGCGCAGCGCGTAGTTGATGTGCGAGTTCGCGCCCATGGGCCCAGGACGATACAACGCGATCACGGCCGAGATGTCTTCGAAGTTGTCGGGCTTGAGCAGACGCAGCAGCGATCGCATCGGCCCGCCGTCGAGCTGGAACACTCCGAGCGTGTCGCCGCGCGCCAGCAGCTCGTAGGCGCCGACGTCGTCGAGCTCGAGGTCTTCGAGGACGAGGGCGTGACCGCGGTTGGCCTCGATGTTGTCGAGCGCGTCGTTGATGATCGTGAGGTTGCGCAGCCCCAGGAAGTCCATCTTGATGAGGCCCAGCGCCTCGCACGACGGGTAGTCGAACTGCGTGACGATCTGGCCGTCCTGCTCGCGCTTCATGATCGGGATGATGTCGATCAGCGGCTCGGACGACATGATGACCCCGGCGGCGTGCACGCCCCACTGGCGCTTGAGGTTCTCGAGGCCGACGGCGGTGTCGAAGACGGTCTTGGCCTCGGCATCCGTCTCGATGAGAGCGCGGAACTCGCTCGCCTCTTTGAAGCGGGGGTGCTCCTTGTCGAACATGCCCTCCAACGGCATGTCCTTGCCCATGACCGCCGGGGGCATGGCCTTCGTGAGCTTCTCACCCATGCTGAAGGGGAAGCCGAGCACGCGGCCGGCATCCTTGAGCGCCTGCTTGGCCTTGATCGTGCCGTATGTGACGATCTGCGCGACGCGCTCGTCGCCGTACTTCTCGGTGACGTACTGGATCACCTCGCCGCGGCGACGGTCGTCGAAGTCGACGTCGAAGTCGGGCATCGAGACGCGGTCGGGGTTGAGGAACCGCTCGAAGATGAGTCCGTGCTGCAGCGGATCGAGATCGGTGATCTGCATCGCGAAGGCGGCCATGGAACCTGCGCCCGAGCCGCGGCCGGGGCCGACGCGGATGCCGTTGCGCTTGGCCCAGTTGATGAAGTCGGCGACGACGAGGAAGTACCCGGGGAACCCCATCTGCACGATGACGCCGGTCTCGTACTCGGCCTGCTTGCGGACCGCGTCGGGGATGCCGGCCGGGTAGCGCACGTTGAGGCCGTTCTCGACCTCTTTGACGAACCAGGATTCTTCGGTCTCGCCCGGCGGCACCGGGAAGCGCGGCATGTAGTTCGCGCTCGTGTTGAACTCGACCTCGCACCGCTCGGCGATCAGCAGCGTGTTGTCGCACGCCTCGGGGTGGTCGCGGAGGATCTGCCGCATCTCGGCGGGGGTCTTGACGTAGTACCCGTCGCCGTCGAACTTGAACCGCTTCGGGTCGTCGAGCGTCGAGCCCGACTGCACGCACAGGAGGGCCGCGTGGCTCGACGAGTCGTGCTGGTGCGTGTAGTGCAGGTCGTTCGTGGCGACCAGCGGGATCTCGAGGTCTTTCGCGATCTTCAGCAGATCGGTCATCACGCGGCGCTCGATCGAGAGCCCGTGATCCATGATCTCGGCGAAGTAGTTCTCTTTGCCGAAGAGGTCTTGGAACTCCGCGGCAGCGGCGCGCGCCGCGTCGTACTGCCCGAGCCGCAGACGGGTCTGCACCTCGCCCGACGGGCAGCCCGTCGTCGCGATGAGGCCCTTGCCGTACTTCTGCAGCAGGTCGCGGTCCATGCGGGGCTTGAAGTAGTAGCCCTCCATGCTCGCGAGAGACGACAGCCGGAACAGGTTGTGCATGCCCTCGGTGCTCTGGCTGAGCAGAGTCATGTGCGTGTAGGCGCCCGAGCCCGAGACGTCGTCGTCGTTCTGCTCGGGGGTCCCCCAGCGCACGCGCGCCTTGTCGCTGCGGTGCGTACCCGGGGTGACGTACGCCTCGATGCCGATGATCGGCTTGATACCGGCATCCTTCGCGGCCTTGTAGAACTCGAAGGCCGCGAACGTGTTGCCGTGATCGGTGACGGCGATCGCCGGCATCCCGAGCCGCACCGCCTCCTGCACCATCGGGCCGATGCGGGCCGCCCCGTCGAGCATCGAGTACTCGCTGTGCACGTGCAGGTGAACGAAGGAGTCGGATGCCACCTGTCGAGTCTAAGGAGGACCGCCGACCTCCTGGCCGGCCACGCCCCGTGGCCGCGGGATTGACTCGCGAGGTGACCTCACCCTCACGTTGAGGTCGAGACTCGGGACCTAGGGTGAAGTTATGGCCACCCCGGAATTCGTCCTCGCTCTGCGCGAGAAGATCGGCTCCGCCCCGCTTCCGCTCGTCGGCGTGACAGCCGTCGTGTTCCGCGGCGAGCGGGTGCTGCTGGGCAGACGAGCCGACAACGGCGCCTGGCAGCCGGTCTCGGGCATCGTAGATCCGGGCGAGGAACCCGCCGACGCGGCGGTGCGCGAGTGCCTCGAGGAGGCGGGCGTCGTCGTGCGGGCAGAGCGCCTCGCGCTCGTGCAGCAGATCCCGCGCATCACCCACGAGAACGGCGACCAGGTCGACTATCTCGACCTGGTGTTCCGGTGCGCCTGGGTGTCGGGCGATCCGCACCCCGCCGACGGCGAACTCACCGAGGTCGGCTGGTACCGCCTGGGCGAACTGGTCGAGGTCGACCAGACCCACGTCCGCAAGATCGCGCTGGCGCTCGCCGAGGACGACCCTGCGCAGTTCCTCGGCGGCCGCTGAGGACTCTTCCCCTGAGTTCCCGTTCCCCCGGCGCACTCCCGATGTACCGAAAACCCGGTCGGTCACGGCGACACGCCGGTGACGGATGCCGAGGCACGGCGTGTCGTGTGACCGAGCAGGTTTTCGGCCCGCCCGATGGGACGCCAGAGACCGAGACAGGGACCGGAGACCGTCTCAGGAGAGGTCGAGGCGCATCAGCACGCGCGGAAAGCCGTTGATCACCGACGTCGTGTCGGCGGCCTTGCCGAACCCGGCCTTCTCGAAGAGCGACCGGGTGCCGACGTAGGCCATCGTGAGGTCGACCTTCTCGCCCTTGTTGTCGACGGGATACCCCTCGATCGCCGGCGCCCCGCTCGCGCGGGCGAAGTCGACTGCGCCTTCGAGCAGCGCGTGCGAGATGCCCTCGCCGCGGTGGCCCGGGCGCACCCGGATGCACCACACCGACCACACATCGAGGTCGTCGACGTGCGGGATCTTGCGGTTCGTCGCGAATGACGTGTCGGCGCGCGGGTGCACCGCCGCCCACCCGACGACCTCGTCGCCGTCGTACGCGAGCACGCCGGGCGGCCCGAGCGCCATGAGTTCCCGCACCCTGTCACCGCGGTCGGCGCCGCGCAGCGCCACGTTCTCCTTGCTCGGGATGCGGTAGCTCAGGCACCAGCAGACGTTGGCGTCCGCGCGCTTCGGCCCGACGAGCGACTTGACGTCGTCGAACTCGGTCGCCGGGCGGACGCGGATCGTCACGTCAGAAGTCCTCGTCGAGCGCGTACTGACGCTGCCACGACTCGGGGCGCCGGATGCCGAGCCCATACAGATACCGGATCAGCTGCCCGTGGTGCTGCGTCTCGTGCTCGAGCAGCGCGAGCGCGTAGGTCATGCCGTCTTCGTCGTCGTCGCCGAGCGCCTCGACGAACTCGGCCACCACCGCGCTGGTCGAATCCAGCGCGGAGCGGAGGGCCGCGGCATCCGTCGTCTCATCGTGCGTGACGGGAGAAGTGAACCCCTGCCACGACCCCGCACGCGCCGCGCGGACGTAGCTCTCGCGCGCACCCAGCACGCACCACAGCTGCCCGCCGATCGTGTTCGAGGGAAGTCCGGGAAGCCGCGAGCCGAGCTGCTCGGCGCTCAGCGCGTCGACGAGGTCGGTGTAGAGGACGTTCGCACGGTCGAACCGGCGGGCGAGCACGGCGGTGAAGGAAGCCACACCGACACTCTGCCCGAGGCCGCCGACACGCGCATCACTCCGCCCGCAGCACCTCGAGGGCGTGCGCGAGGTCGGCCGGGTAGTCGGAGGTGAAGGTGACCTGCTCCCCCGTCGACGGGTGTTCGAACGACAGCTCGTGCGCGTGCAGCCACTGCCGTGTGAGCCCGAGCCGCTTCGACAGGGTCGGGTCGCCGCCGTAGAGCGGGTCGCCCACGCACGGATGCCGGTGAGCGGCCATGTGCACGCGGATCTGGTGCGTGCGCCCGGTCTCGAGGTGGATCTCGAGGAGCGACGCACCGCGGAACGCCTCGATCGTCTCGTAGTGGGTGACCGAGTCCTTGCCGTCGGGAGTGACGGCGAACTTCCACGAGTGGCTGTGGTGCCGCCCGATGGGTGCGTCGATCGTGCCCGCGAGCGGATCGGGGTGACCCTGCACGACCGTGTGGTAGATCTTCTCGACCTCGCGCTCCTTGAAAGCGCGCTTGAGCACCGTGTACGCATGCTCGGTCTTCGCGACGACCATGAGGCCGCTCGTGCCGACGTCGAGGCGATGCACGACGCCCTGGCGCTCGGCGGCGCCCGTCGTCGCGATGCGGAATCCGCCCGCCGCGAGGGCGCCGAGCACCGTCGGGCCCTCCCAGCCGATCGAAGGGTGCGCCGCGACGCCCGACGGCTTGTCGACCACGACGATGTCGTCGTCGTCGTACACGATCCCGAGGTCGGGCACCGCGACGGGAACGATCCGGGCCTCTTCCCTCGGCGCCCACGAGACGTCGAGCCACGCGCCGCCGCGCAGCTTGTCGGACTTCGAGAGCACACGGCCGTCCTGCGCAACGCCGCCCGCGTCGGCGACATCGGCCGCGAACGTGCGCGAGAAGCCGAGCATCTTCGCGAGAGCGGCGTCGACGCGCGTGCCGTCGAGGCCGTCCGGCACCGGCATGCTGCGAGATTCCACGTCAGTCCTTCGGGGATGCCGGGGACTCGGATGCCGCGGCATCCGTCCCGTCATCACTCGACGTGGGCGCAGCGGACTCATCCGCATCCGCTGCCCCGGCCTTGGGCTCGCGCGTGCCGTCGAAACGGAGGCCGACGAGCACGAGGAGCGCCACGCCGATCATCATCGAGACGATGAAGATGTCGGCGACGTTGTAGATCGCCGGCATCATCCACGGCGTGTTGATGAAGTCGATCACGTGGCCGACGGCGAAACCCGGTTCGCGCAGCAGGCGGTCGGTGAGGTTGCCGAGCACACCGCCGAGCAGGAGCCCGAGACCCACCGCCCACAGCATCGAGGTCACGCGGGTCGCGGCGAGCCACACGATGACCACCGCGACGGCGGCGAGGGCGATCGTGAAGATCCACGTCACCTCTTCGCCCAGCGAGAATGCTGCGCCGGGGTTCTTCGTGAGGTAGAAGATCAGGAAGTCACCCAGCACCGGAACCGGCTGCTGATACGGCAGGTTCTCCAGCGCCAGGTGCTTCGTGAACTGGTCGGCGGCCAGCACCGTCAACGCGAGTGTCGCGATGATGGCACCGGCCGCCGCCTGACGACCCTTCGACGTGCTCCGGGACCGTGGTCGGCCTGACAAGGCCTAGAGGCCGATGGCCGAGACCGGCTGCGAGCCGGACGTCGTGGCCGTGGTCTCGAGGTCGCGCAGCTTGCCTTCGATGTAGCTGCGCAGCTGCGAGCGGTAGTCGCGCTCGAAGTTGCGGAGCTCGGTGATACGACCCTCGAGCGTCGAGCGCTCGCGGTCGAGCTTGGCGACCTCTTCGCGGCCGCGGGTCTCGGCTTCGGAGATGATGGAGGCGGCCTGCGCCTTGGCGTCGGCGATCAGCTGGTCGCGCTGGGTGCGACCCTCGGCGACGTGCTCGTCGTGCAGGCGCTGGGCGAGCTCGATGATGCCTGCGCTGGCGGCGGGGGCACCGGCGCCCGACTCGATGGCCGGAGCGGGAGCTGCAACGGGCTCAGGAGCCGCAGGTGCGGCGGCCGCGGGGGCGGCACCGGACTCGTACGCTGCGAGCTTCGCCTTGGCCTCATCGGCTTCGGCGATGGACTTGCGCCACTCCACGACGATCTCGTCGAGGAAGTCATCCACCTCGTCCGGGTCGAAGCCCTCCTTGAACCGGACGTGCTGGAACTGCTTGGTGACGACGTCATCGGGGGTCAATGCCATGGTGATTCCTCTTTCGAGCGCTCAGGTCGCTGGCCGATGTCGGGGGCCGCCCGCCCACTTCGGCGGGTCGTTTCAGGCAAGCATAGTCGCGGCATCCTGAGAGTGTCGAAGGAGATCCGCATGCCGTCATACGAGGTCAGCTGGCGATCGCACGGGTGACGCTGAGCAGAACGAAGCACAGCAGCATCGTCAGCGCGAAGCCGAAGTCGATCGCGATCGCCCCGACGCGCAGCGGCGGGATGACTCTGCGGAACAGCCGGATCGGCGGATCCGTGAGGGTATACACCGCCTCGGCAGCCACGAGACCGGCACCCTTCGGACGCCACTCGCGGTTGAAGAACGGGATCCACTCCAGGATCAGCCGCGCGAGCAGCACGAAGACGTACAGGAGAAGAACGAAGTTGAGGATCGAGGCGATGAGTTGAACGACGGCCACGGATCCAGACTACGGCTGTGTGAAGGGAACGGATTCCGGATCGGCCTGTGCGACCGTACCGTCACCCGACACCGCGACGTTCTCGGGCGACAGCAGGAAGACCTTGCTCGTCACGCGCTCGATGCGGCCGTAGAGGCCGAGCGACAGACCGCTCGCGAAGTCGATGAGACGACGCGCGTCGGCATCCGACATCTGCGAGAGATTGATGATGACCGGGATGCCGTCGCGGAAGTTCTCGGCGATCACCTGCGCGTCGCGGTACTGCTTGGGGTGCACCGTGAGGATCTCGCTGATCGCCGCGGGCGCCGGCTGACGCACGACCGTCGGGCGGTGCAGCGGGGTCACCGGAGCGGCCTTCTCGACGGCGGCTTCGGTCTTGCGGCCCCGCGGCTGCGGTGCCGGCTCTTCGTAGACCTCTTCCTCGTCGGCGAGGCCCAGGTACACCATGGTCTTCTTGAGCGGGTTCGACATCGCATCCTCCGTAGTGCTCATCTGTTCCGAGGTTAACCGCGAGCAGGCCGCGGTCCGGTGATTGCCGAGCCGATCCGCAGGTGTGTCGCGCCTGCAGTGATCGCCTCGGCGAAGTCCGCCGTCATTCCGGCGGAGATCCAGTGGGCGTCCGGCACGACCGACCGGACGGTGTCGGCGTATCCGCGCAGGCGCTCGAACGCCGCGGCGGCTGCCTCGTCGAGCGGCGCGACCGCCATGACGCCGCGCACACGGAGCGTCCGCCGCGCGGCGGCGTGCTCGGCCAGGGCCTCGAGATCAGCCGGAGCCACACCCCCGCGAGCGGGGTCGTCGGTGAGGTTGACCTGCAGCAGCACGTCGAGCACGGCATCGCCGGGCTCTGCTGCGGCATCCAGCGCGTCGGCCAGGCGCCCGCGGTCGACAGAGTGGACGACGGATGCCGCCGAGCGCACCGCCCGCGCCTTGTTGGTCTGCACCTGCCCGATGAAGTGCCAGCGCAGCCCCTCGAGCCCCGCGGTGGCGCGGGCCTTCTCGGAGAACTCCTGCTGCCGGTTCTCCCCCACGTCGCGCACGCCGAGGGCGTAGAGCTCCTCGACGAGCGTCGACGGGTGGAACTTCGTCACGACGATGCGCGTGAGCTCGGCGGGGTCTCGCCCCGCCGAGCGTGCCGCGCCGGCGATGCGCTCATCGAGCGCTGTGAGCCGCTCGGCCAGATCCCCCATGGGCGACCTCTATTTGAGGAAGTCGGGGATGTCGAGATCGTCGTCGGTGAACGGCGAGTCGATCGACGAGGCCGGGATCGTGGCGCCGACCGGGACCGGCTCCGCATCGCGGCTGCCGGCCGCTTCGTCGGCGGTGATCACCGGCATAGCCGGGGCCGTGACCACGCGCGACGCCGTGATCGGCTCGATGCGCGTCTGCGGCTCGCCGCCGTCGAAACCTGCGGCTATGACGGTGACGCGCACCTCGTCGCCGAGGGTGTCGTCGATGACGGTTCCGAAGATGATGTTGGCCTCGGGGTGCGCGGCCTCCTTCACCAGCTGCGCGGCATCGTTGATCTCGAAGATCCCGAGGTTCGATCCGCCCTGGATCGACAGGAGCACGCCGTGCGCACCTTCGATCGAGGCCTCGAGCAGGGGCGATTCGACGGCGAGCTCGGCTGCCTTGATCGCACGATCTGCGCCGCGCGCAGACCCGATGCCCATGAGCGCGGAGCCCGCGCCCTGCATGACGGACTTCACGTCGGCGAAGTCGAGGTTGATGAGACCGGGCGTCGTGATGAGGTCGGTGATGCCCTGGACACCGGCGAGGAGCACCTGGTCTGCCGTGGCGAACGCCTCGATCATCGAGATGCCGCGATCGCTGATCTCCAGGAGCCGGTCGTTCGGCACGACGATGAGGGTGTCGACCTCTTCCTTCAGCTTCGACACGCCGGTCTCGGCCTGCTGCTGACGGCGGCGGCCCTCGAACGAGAACGGCTTGGTCACGACACCGATGGTGAGCGCGCCGATCGACTTCGCGATCTTCGCGACCACGGGCGCGCCGCCGGTGCCGGTGCCACCGCCCTCGCCTGCCGTGACGAAGACCATGTCGGCGCCGCGCAGGGCCTCTTCGATCTCTTCGGCGTGGTCTTCTGCCGCGCGTCGGCCGACCTCGGGGTCGGCGCCGGCACCGAGGCCGCGCGTGAGTTCGCGGCCGACGTCGAGCTTGACGTCGGCGTCGCTCATCAGCAGCGCCTGGGCATCGGTGTTGATCGCGATGAACTCGACGCCGCGCAGTCCGAGATCGATCATGCGGTTGACGGCGTTCACGCCGCCGCCACCGACGCCGACCACCTTGATGACGGCGAGGTAGTTCTGGTTCTGGCTCATGCCGGCCTCCGTAGCATTGGACCTGTGTAACCTTCAACCTCTAGTAGAGGTATAAAGAATTGCCCGGTATGCAATTCCTGATCTGAAGGTATGCGGATGCCGTCTGCCCGCCCGCACCGACGTGGGCGTGTCGCGACATCCCGTGCGGAACTGGTCGAAGAGTCAGCGGATGACGATGGCGGAGGGCGACGACACGTCGTAGCTGAAGACGTCTGCCGGCGGTCGGGAGGCCATCGCCCGCTGCAGCACGACCGCCTTGAGTGCCGAGTCTTGCGCACTCCCCCACACAACGAGCGTGTTGGTGCCGCCGAGGGTCAGGGTCACATCATCGGGTGTGGATGCCGAGACTCCCGTGACCTGGACGGCGATCTCATCCGGCAGCGATCGCATCACCTGCCCGGCAGCGTCGAACGCGTCGGAGTCGGTGCCGCCGGTGATCGAGAGCACCGGGACGCCCGCGGCCGGCGACGCACTCGTGGCGAGCACCACACCCGCGGCATCCACGAGGGAGTAGCCGGCCGCCGTGTCGACCGATCCGATCGGCGTGCGCTCGACGATCCGCACGACGAGCTCGTGCGGCGGTCGCGCCTCGAGCGAGTAGGACTCGACGAGGGGGAAGCCCACCAGTGCCGCCTTGACCGCGCTCTCGTCGACGAGGGGCAGGGGTGTCCCCAGCTGGTCGCCCAGAGCCTGCTCGACCTCGGCCGCATCGAGCTGCTCGGCACCGACGACGCGAATGTCGCGCACGGCGAACAGCGGGCTGTACGCGGCGCCGAGCGTCGCGAGCACGAGGACGACGAGAGCCGCGCCCACGCCGATCCACACGATGCGGCGGCGGCGCTGGCGCACCGTGAAGCGGCGCACCTCGGCTCGCAGGGCGCGCCTGCGCGCCCTGGCCGCACGCCACACGTCACGCAGGCTCACGGGAGCATCGCTCGCGGGCTCGGCGGCGGGGTCGGCGCCTTCGGGGCGACGGATGCCGACGGGCGCCGTGATCGGGATCACGGGTGCCGCGGCACCGTTCGTCGCGCGTGTCTCCGCGGCATCGGCAGGCGCCGTCGCAGCATCCGTCGTCGTCTCATCGGCGGGCGCACGAGGCGCGTCATCGACGGTCGCAGCGCCCGCCGCGGGCGCGTTGGACGGAGGCGGCAGCGGCGGTGGCCGACGCATGCGCCCCTACTCCCCCGCGCCGGTCGCGGCGTCCGCGCCGGTCGGCGCGCTCGTGCGGCCGAGCGCGTCGAGCACCTGCGGGATGATCTGGTACACGTTCCCGCAGCCGAGGGTGATGACGTAGTCGCCGTCGCGCGCGACCGTCGCGGTGTAGTCGGCCGCGGCCTGCCAGTCGGCGACGTAGTGGACGTGGGCGGGGTCGACGAACGCGCCGCTCACGAGCTCGCCGGTGACGCCCGGAACCGGGTCTTCCCGTGCGCCGTACACGTCGAGCATGACCGTGTGATCGGCATGGCGCTCGAGCACGTCGGCGAACTCCTGGTACATCTCCTGCGTGCGCGAATACGTGTGCGGCTGCTGGATCGCGATGATGCGTCCGTCGCCGACGACGGTGCGTGCGGCCGCCAGGGCTGCCGCGACCTCGGTCGGGTGGTGGGCGTAGTCGTCGAACACGCTCACGCCGCGCTCGACGCCGTGCAACTCGAAGCGGCGGATCGTGCCGGCGAAGCCTTCGACGGCGCGCACCGCGGGTTCGAGCGCGTGTCCGAGGGTCAGCAGCACCGCGACCGCGCCGACGGCGTTGATCGCGTTGTGTGCACCCGGGATCGGGAGTGCGGCGTCGACCGTCTCGCCGGCGAAGGTGACGCGGAACGACACGGGCCCCTCGGTGCGGATGTCGGTGACGCGCACGGTGGCTGCGGCATCCTCCCCGAAGGTGACGACGTTCGCGTGGGTGAGCTGGTCCGCGACGATCCGCGCACCCGCGTCGTCGGACGAGATGACGACCGCCTCGCGCGCCGCGTTCGCAAACCGGGCGAATGCGGCATAGAACGCCTCGCCCGAGCCCCAGTGGTCGAGGTGGTCGGGGTCGACGTTCGTGATGAGCGCGATCGAGGTGTCGTAGAGCAGGAACGTGCCGTCGGACTCGTCGGCTTCGATGACGAAGAGGTCGTCGGACCCGCTGCCGCTCGAGACCCCCAGCTGCGCGATCACGCCGCCGTTGACGAAGGTGGGATCGACGCCGAGGTCGCGGAGGGCGGTCACCAGCATGCCGGTCGAGGTCGTCTTGCCGTGGGCACCGGCGACCGAGACGAGGCGCTGGCCGCCGATGAACCAGTACAGCGCCTGCGAGCGGTGGATGACGTGGAGGCCACGCTCCTTGGCGAGCAGGAACTCGGGGTTCTCGGGCCAGATCGCCCCGGTGTGCACGGCCGTGTCGACGTCGTCGGCGAGGTTCGCGGCATCGTGCCCGACGTAGACCGTCGCGCCGAGAGCAGCGAGTTCCTGCAGGGCCGCGCTGTCGGCGCGATCGGAGCCCGACACCCGGATCCCGCGCTCGAGGAACATGCGCGCGAGCCCCGACATGCCGGAGCCGCCGATTCCGATGAAGTGGGCGGCCTCGATGTTCTCGGGGATGGGAAGGGTGAGGTCGGGTCTGATCATGACCCGTCAATCCTAAGTTGGGTGACGGATGCCGCGGCCCCGGCGCGCTGGCCGGAGCAGGGGCGGGTCAGTCGCCTCGGTGCTGCTCCTCGCAGTCGCCGAGTTCCACGACCGATACCGCGTCGGGGCAGACGAGGAACGCCGTCCCGCCGCCGTACGGGTCCTGCGTCATGTCCATCTGGACCTCGATCGCACCGTCCGAGCGCCTGCTGTAGGTGGTGATGATGGGGTCGCCTTCGGTGGTCGGGGCGGTGACCTTCAGCACGCCGTCGACACCCGCCTCGGCAAAGCAGTCGACGGCCTCCTGCGGGATCACCTGACCTTGGCCGAGTCTGTACGCGCCGCACGACGGTGGGGGGCTCGCGGGCGAACCGCCGGAGCCGGAGGCGCAGGAGGTCAGCAGGATCGCGGCGAGAACGGCGACCGCCCCGGCCGCAGTAGCCTTCGTCATCCGGTTCATGAGGCCTCCTCGCCCGTGTCGCTGTGTGAGTGTCGGCGGCGACCCGATCGTCTCACCCGGACCCGTTCCGCACGGACGGCGTGCCGTAAACCTGCTCGGTCACGACGACACGCCGGTGACGGATGCCGAGGTCCGGCGTGTCGTGTGACGGACCGGGTTTTCGGCACAGCGGCGGAGGCCGGCGGGCTACCGTCCCAGAGCCTCGTCGATCAGGGTGACGACGTTCTCGGTGCCGTGGCGCGTGCCGACGGATGCCGCGGCCTGCGTCATCGCCGCGCGCTTCGCGTCGTCGGCGAGGAGCGGCAGCACGTCGGAACGCACCCGGTCGCCGGTGAACTCCGCGTCGGGCAGCAGGATCGCTGCGCCGGCTCGTACGGCCGAGGCCGCGTTCAGCGCCTGCTCGCCGTTGCCGACCGCGTACGGCACGTACACGGCGGGGATGCCGAGCGCGCTGATCTCGCTCACCGTCGCGGCGCCCGCGCGCGAGACGATGAGGTCGGCGAGGGCGAAGGCGAGATCCATGCGGTCGACGTAGCGGCGCACCGCGTAGCCCGGTGCCCGTGGGTCGGCGAGCTCGGAACGCTCCCCCGTCACGTGGACGAGCTGCCACCCGGCATCCACCACGTCGCGCCATGCCGCGCCGAAGCCCTGGCCGAACGCCTCGTTCAAGCGCTGCGCGCCGAGCGATCCGCCGAACACGAGCAGTACGGGCCGCGCGGGATCGAGCCCGAAGTGCGCCGCCGCCTCGGTGCGAAGCGCGCTGCGGTCGAGGTCGACGATCTCGCGGCGCAGCGGCATCCCGACCACGCGCGAGCGCTTGAGCGGCGTGCCCTCGAAGGCGACGCCGATGCCCGCGGCGCTGCGCGCGCCGAGCACGTTCGCGAGTCCAGGCCGGGCGTTTGCCTCGTGCACGACGTACGGCACGTCCGCGCGGCGGGCGGCGACGTACGCCGGTGCCGATGCGTAGCCGCCGAAGCCGACGACGACGTCGACGCCGCGGGCTGCGATGTGGTCGCGCACCTGGCCGATCGCGGTGCGGAACCGCGCGGGGAAGGCCGCAGCAGCTCGATTCGGGCGCCGCGGGAAGGGGACCTTGTCGACGAAGACCAGTTCGTAGCCGCGCTCGGGTACGAGGCGGGCCTCGAGGCCTTCGCGCGTGCCGAGCACGAGGATCTCGGCATCCGGATCCCGCTCGCGCAGCGCATCGGCCACCGCCAGCAGCGGATTCACGTGGCCGGCGGTGCCGCCGCCGGCGAGGAGGTACGTCGTCACCCCACGACCCTAGCCGCCGTCGGGGGTCGGTCCCGGCGAACCGTCAGCCGTCGCGCGCTACCGCGTCGCGCGCTGCCGCCGCCTGCGGGCTTCGTCGATCTGAGCCTGCCGCCTCGCCACGGCATCCGGAAGCGTGCGCGCGAACGAGAGCAGCACGCCCGAGGCGATGAGCACCGACAGCAGCGACGTGCCACCCTGCGACATGAACGGCAGCGGCACGCCGAGCACGGGGAAGACCCGCAGCACGACGCCGATGTTGATGAGGGCCTGGCCGATGATCCACACCGTGATGCCGCCCGAGACGATGCGCACGAACGGGTCGTCGGTCTTGCGGATGATGTGGAAGGCGCCCACCGCGAAGAGGGCGAACAGCGACAGCACCACGGCGCAGCCGATGAGGCCGAGCTCTTCGCCGACGACGGCGAAGATGTAGTCGTTCGCGATCGCCGGCAGCCAGTCGTACTTCTCGCGCGAGTTGCCGAGACCGAGGCCGAAGACGCCGCCGTTGGCGAGCCCCCAGATGCCGTGCAGGGGCTGGTAGCAGTCGTTGAAGTAGTCGTCCAGGCAGTTGGGGTTGAGGAAGCTCAGGAACCGGCGCATGCGGTCGGGGCTCGCCACGGCGAGCACCGCGACCGCGACGGCTGCGCCGATCGCCGGCAGCACGAAGATGCGCAGCTTCACGCCCGAGAAGAAGAGCGCGCCCAGCACGATCAGCACGAGGATCATCGCCGTGCCGAGGTCGCTGCCGGCCATGACCGTCGCGACGACGAGCACCGAGACCGGCACGAGCGGAATGAACACGTGCTGCCACTTGCTCAGCAGCGTCTGCTTGCGGAAGAGCACGTACGCGACCCACAGAGCCAGGGCGAGCTTGAGGAACTCCGACGGCTGCGCCTGGAGCCCCGCGATCGTGATCCAGTTGCGGTTTCCGTCGGCGCCGTGGCCGAGCGGTGTGAACACCAGCAGCTGGAACGCCGTCGCGCCGATGAGCGCGGGCCACGCGACGCGCTTCCAGAACGAGATCGGCAGGCGGCTTGCGACGAACATCAGCGGGATGCCGATGACGGCGAACACCAGCTGCTTCACGGCGGCGTCCCAGGGCGCCTCGCCCGTGGCCGTCGCGGTCGCCGACGTCGCGGAGAGCACCATGACGAGGCCGAAGATCGTCAGCATCAGCGCCGTGGAGGAGATCAGCAGGAACTCGCTCGGCACCGGCGCGAACACCTTGCCGAGCGAGACGCGCGCCGCGAGCCCGCGCGCGGTGGAGCGCTCAGGAGGCGGAGTCTGGGGTTCCCGCGGGCGGGACGTCGTCGTGCTGATGCCCGGCCCCCGTTCCGATCCGCTCCATCACCGCCGCCGCGAAGCGGCGACCGCGGTCGGCGTAGGAGGCGAACTGGTCGAAGGATGCCGCGGCGGGGGCGAGCAGAACAACGTCCCCGTCACGCGCGATTCCGACCGCCAGTTCGACGACCTGCGCCATGACCTCTTCAGTCTCGACGGCGTGCACCTCGAACACCGGCACCCCCGGCGCGTGTCGCGCGAACGCGACCACGACCGCCTCGCGGTCGGCGCCGATCACGATCGCCGCCTTCGCCGACGCGCCGCGGGACGAGACGAGGTCGGAGATGTCGACGCCCTTGAGGAGGCCCCCGACGATCCACACCGCTCCCGGGTACGCCTGCAGCGACGATGCGGCCGCGTGCGGGTTGGTGGCCTTGGAATCGTCGACCCACGTGATGCCCGCGTGCCGGGCGACGACCTCGATGCGATGCGGATCGAGGCGGAAGCCGCGCAGGGCCTCGCGAATCGCGGCGACCGGCACCTCGAGCGACCGCGCGAGGGCGGCTGCGGCGAGGATGTTCGCCGCCATGTGCGGCGCGGCGAGTCCGAGTTCGGCGAGCTCTGCGACCGTCGTGAGCTCGAGGGCGGACGTGCGTCGGTCGTCGAGGAAGGCGCGATCGACGAGGATTCCGTCGACGACGCCGAGATCGCTGGGACCGGGCACGCCGAGGTCGAATCCGATCGCGCGGGCGCCTTCGACCACATCGGCATCCTCGACCATGGCCAGGGTGGCGGCATCCGACTTGTTGTAGACGCACGCGACGCGTGTGAGGTCGTAGACGTGCGCCTTCGCGGCGCGGTACTCCTCGAACGAGCCGTGCCACTCGAGGTGGTCGTCGGCGAGGTTGAGGCACACCGCGGCGTGCGGCGAGACGGGCTCGGGGCCCTGCTGGAGCCCCAGGTACCAGAGCTGGTGGCTGGAGAGCTCGACGACGAGGGCGTCGAAGCCCGATGGGTCGCGGACGGCGTCGAGCACGGGCGTGCCGATGTTCCCGACGGGCGCCGCGCGCAGGCCACCGGAGACGAGCATGGTCGCCGCGAGGCGCGTGGTCGTCGTCTTGCCGTTCGTGCCGGTGATGAGGATCCAGTCGGCGGGCATGCCGTCCGCGCGCAGGACCTTGTCGCGCACGCGCCACGCGAGCTCGATGTCGCCCCAGAGGGCGGCGTCCGAATCCTGCGCCCACACGATGAGCGGATGCCGCGGCGCGAAGCCCGGCGAGGCGATGACCACCTCGGGCGCGAAGTCTGAGAGCTCATCGGGAACGGCATCCAGAGGCCCGGTCCACAGGCGGGCGCCGATCACCGGCAGCAGTCGGGCATACTCCTCGTCCGCCGTCTCGGTGACGACGAGGACATCGGCGCCGAGCTCGGCGAGCGTGTCGGCGACCGAGAAGCCGGTGACGGAGAGCCCGAGCACCGCGACGCGCAGGCCCTTCCAGTCGGCGTGCCAGCTCGTAAGGGTGTCGAGCCGTGCCGCGGTCATGTCTGCGACAGCCACTCGACGTAGAAGAGCCCGACTCCCGACACCGCGAGGAGCCCCGCGATGATCCACATGCGGATCACGATCGAGATCTCGGACCACCCGCGCATCTCGAGGTGATGGTGGAACGGGCTCATGAGGAAGAGGCGTTTGCCGCGGGTGAGCTTGAAGTAGAGCCGCTGCAGGATCACCGAGCCGGGGCCGATGATGAAGACGCCGGCGATGAGCACGCCGAGCAGTTCGGTGCGCGAGAGGATCGACATCGCCGCGATGACGCCGCCGATCGACATCGAGCCGACGTCGCCCATGAACACCTGGGCCTTGGGCGCGTTCCACCAGAGGAACCCGACGAGAGCTCCGACGAATGAGGCCGAGATGATCGCGAGGTCGAAGGGGTCGCGCGTCGCGTAGCACGCGTAGGGCGTGTCGAGCACGATCTGGGGCGCCTGGCAGCTCTGGTTGAACTGCCAGAAGACGACCAGGCTGTAGGCGCCGGTGACGAAGATGCCGGCGCCGGCGGCGAGGCCGTCGAGGCCATCGGTGACATTCGTGCTGTTCGACCACGCGACGCCGATGAAGGTGACCCACGCGAGATACACCACCCAGCCGATGATCGGGCCGAGGGCGAAGAACCAGAGCAGCGGAACGTCGCGGAACACCGAGACGTACGCCGACGCCGGAGTCTGGCCCCAGTCGTTCGGAAGCATGAGCGCCACGATGCCGAAGGGGACGACGACCAGCACCTGCCCGAGCACCTTGCGCCAACCCGTCAGGCCGAGGCTGCGCTGGCGGCGCACCTTCATGTAATCGTCGATGAACCCGACCACGCCGAAGCCCACCATCATCCACACGACCAGGAGGCCCGAGATCGTGGGCGGATTGTTGCCGGTGTACCCGCCGACGAAGTAGCCGACCAGGGCGCCTGCGATGAAGATCGTGCCGCCCATCGTGACGGTGCCGCGCTTCTCCTGGTGGCTCGGGTTGTGGACGTTCTCGGGGGTGCGGATGACCTGCCCCCAGCCCCACTTGCGGAAGAGCCGCAGGAACACGGGCGTGAGGAAAAGCGTGAATGCCAGAGAGATCGCTGCCGCCGTCAGAAGTGATCTCACGAGAAGGATTCTCCCAGACGATCGCCCAGGAACCGCAGACCCGCCGAGTTCGAGGACTTGACGAGCACGCGGTCGCCGTCGCGCAGCTCGCCGAGAAGGTAGTCGTAGGCCTCGTCGGCGGTCGCGAAGAACACCGCCTCGGCATCCCACGATCCCTGCGCGACGGCTTCGAGGAACATGCGCCGCGCTTCGGGCCCCACGACCACGATGCGCTGGATGCCGAGCCGCACGGCCAGCAGGCCCACGCGGTCGTGCTCCTCCTCGGCGTACTCGCCGAGCTCGCTCATCGCGCCGAGGACTGCGACGGTGCGCTCGCCCGGCCCGGTGATCTGCGCGAGCGTTCGGAGGGCCGCGGCCATCGAATCGGGGCTGGCGTTGTAGGCGTCGTTGATGATGCGCACACGCTCCGAGCCCAGCGGCTGCATGCGCCAGCGCTCCGCGATCTCCACCGTCTCGAGTCGGGCGACCGCGGCGGCCAGGCTCACGCCGAGGGCAGTGGCCGCGGCGATCGCGGCGAGGGCGTTCATGACGTGGTGCTCGCCGAGCACCTGGAGGCGGAGCGGCAGCGACTCGCCGTCGGCGGTGACGACGAAGGAGGTTCCGGATGCCGTCACGACGACGTCGTCGGCACGCACGTCGATCGCCGCTGAGCCGCGGCCGAACCAGCGCACGCGCGCGCCCCGCTCGGCGGCGATGGGCGCCATGGCGGCAACGCGGGCGTCGTCGGCGTTGAGCACCGCGAGCCCGCCGGCGCCGAGCGCGCGGACGAGCTCGGACTTCGCCTGAAAGGTCGACTCGATCCCGCCGAAGCCGCCGGCGTGGGCCATGCCCACCATGAGCACGATGCCGACGTCGGGGTCGACGAGACCGGCGAGTCGTGCGATCTCGCCCGGCGCGCTCGCGCCGAACTCACTCACGAGGAACCGTGTCGAAGGCGTCACCCGCAGCATCGTGAGGGGCGCACCGACCTCGTTGTTGAACGACGCCTTCGGCGACACCGTCTCGCCCTCGCCCTCGAGGACGCGGGCGAGCAGATTCTTCGTCGTCGTCTTGCCGTTGGATCCCGTGATGCCGACGACCCGCAGATCGCCCTCCGCGCGCACCTGCGCGACGACATGGCGTGCGAGGTCGGCGAGGGCTGCGATCGCGTCGCCGACGACGATCTGGGTGACCTCGGCGCCGGCATCGCTCTTTACGAGGTGTTCGACGATCGCGACCGCGGCGCCGTTCGCGACTGCGGCGCCGACGAAGTTGTGCCCGTCGGTGACCTCGCCAGGCTTCGCGACGAAGATGCCGCCGGAGACGATGAGCCGCGAATCGGTGTCGACGGCGCCCGAGACGACCGTCTCGGGCGTGTCGCCGGCGGCGAGGTGCGCCTCACCCCCGAGGGCGTGGGCGAGCTGGGCGATGGTGAGCGCGATCATGGGTTCTCCGGCCGGATCGAAGCGTCACCCGAACTTGGGCAGAAGCTCCGGCGCCGTCGTCGCGGGCATGACGCGGTAGGTCTTGAGCACCTGAGTCATGGCCCGCTGGAACGCGGTCGCGTTGGCCGCTGACGATGTTACCTTCGTCGGCTCGTCGAGGGTGACGACGACGGTGTACTCCGGGTCGTCGGCGGGAGCGAAGCCGATCATCGTCGTGTAGTAGGCGCCTGCCTTGTAGCCGCCGTTGACGAGGTCGGCCTTCTCACCGGTTCCGGTCTTGCCGCCGATGCGGTATCCGGGGATCGCGACCTGCTTGGCGAGTCCGCCCTGCACGAAGACGTTCTCGAGCATCTCGCTCACCTGCGCCGCGGTGCTCTCCTTGAGCACCCGCGTCGGCTCGGGCAGCTCGGGCTCGACGACGGTGCCGTCGGGCATGGTGCACGCTTCGATGAGCGAGAGCGGCATCCGCACGCCGTCGTTCGCGATCGCCCCATAGGCGCCCGCGAGCTCGGGCATGGTGGTCGTGAGGCCCTGGCCGAACGACGTGTTGTAGGTGGTCTGCGCTCCCCACTGGTCGACGGGCCAGATGACGCCGGTCTCTTCGCCGAGGAAGTCGACGGCGCTGCCCGAGCCGATGCCGAACTTCTCGAAGTACTCCGCGCGGATCGCCGCGGGCACCCGCTCGCTGAACTTCGCGATGCCGGCGTTCGACGAGTCGATGAGGACGCCCGTGAGCGTGTACTCGTAGGCCGGGTGCGCGAAGGCATCCTGCACGCGCGCGCCGTTCGCGAACGTCTCACGGCTCGAGGCGATCACGGTCGAGCGGGGCGTCTGGCCGCCGGCGTCGATGACGGTCGCCGCGGTGAGCGCCTTGAAGGTCGAGCCCGGCTCGAAGGTGTCCTCGAAGATGCGGCTGCCGCGCACGTCCTCGAGGGCGGTCGGATCGTTCGGGTCGATCGTCGGGGCCTCCGCGGCGGCGCGGATCTTTCCGGTCTTGGTCTCGACGACGAGGATCGAGCCGTGGTTGGCGCCCATGTTCTGCACCTGCTCGCCGATCAGCTGCTGCAGGTACCACTGCAGGTCGCGGTTGATCGTCAGCTGCAGCGTGCCGCCGTCCAGGGCGTCCTGCTGGCGCTCGGTGCCGGGGATCACCACGCCGTCCTTGCCCTTCTGGAAGGTGCGCCACCCGTCGGTCGCGTCGAGGCAGTCGCTCTGGGCCTTCTCGAGGCCCTCGAGCGGCGTGCCGTCCGAGCCGACGAAGCCCACGAGGTTGCCGGCGACGGCCCCGTCGGGGTAGGCACGGGCGGGATGCTGCAGGCACACGATGTAGGGGGCATCGAGGTCGGCGAGTTCGCGGTACTGCTCGGTCGTGACGCGCTTCTTGAGGTACGCGAAGCGGGATGACGGATCTTCCGCGAGCGCATCGGCGACGATCGCCTGCACCTCTTCGGTCGTCTGCCCGGTGATCTTCGCAGCGTCCTCAGAGACCTCCGACCACGGGTCGTCGTCGGACTCCCCGGCGAGGATGTCGGTGTCGATCTGCGTGATCAGCAGCGGATCGACCTGGCAGTCGTACAGCAGGATGCTGCCGGCCAGCGTCTGTCCGTTCTCGTCGACGATGCCACCCCGAGTGCCGTAGAGGATCTGCTCGGCCCCGAGCGCGCGATCCATCGAGTCGGAGATGTGCTCGCGGGCGTTGACGACCTGGATGTCAACGAGACGCACGATGAACCCCGCCAGAACGGCGAGGACGACGGCCAGCGCGACGACGGTTCTGCGGCGGGGGCTGCGGGTTGCTCGGGTCGTCATACCATCAGTGTGTGCTCGGGGTGGGCAGTCCGTCGGTGATCGGCTGCGGAGTGTTCGCGACTCCGTCGGGGCCGACGTCGGGTGTGGTCACCAGCGGCACACCTTCGATGGTCGCCCCGGGGGCGGTCACCAGCGGGGTGTCGGTGATGAGCGCGTTCGGCACGCCGCCGCGGCCGATCGCGTCGATCGACGACGAGCCGAGCGCAACCTCCTGGGCGCCGAGGACGGCGCCGTCGCTCAGGCGCAGGTAGCTCGGCGACTCGTCGATGACCATGCCGAGCGCGGCCGCGTTGGCGGCGAGGTACTGGGGCGAGCCGAGGCCGGCGACCTCGTCGTAGAGGATCTGCTTGTCGTACGTGAGGTCTCGCTGCTCGCGCTGGAGCGACGACATCTCGTACGAGCCCTGGGTCGTCATGATCGACAGCGCCATCTGCGCGCCGCCGATGAGGAACACGCCGAGCACCGCGACGACGCCGTAGAGCACCCGCGGGCGACGACGGCGTGCCGGGGCCTCGACGGCGCGCAGACGCCGCTGCGGCGCATTCTGCCGCCGCGGCGCGGGGGCGGTGGACAGTGCGGTGACGCTCATCTCGCCTCCCTCAGTCGTTCGGCCGCACGCAGGCGCACGGGGGTGGCGCGCGGATTGGTCGCGCGCTCTTCGTCGGAAGCGAGTTCGGCGCCCTTCACCAGCAGGCGGAAGCGGGGCGCGTGCTCGGGAAGCTCGACCGGGAGACCCGCAGGCGCGGTCGACGCCGTCGCGTCGGCGAACTCCCGCTTGACGAGGCGGTCCTCCAGCGACTGGTAGGCGAGCACGACGATGCGGCCGCCCACGGGAAGGATGCCGAGGGCCGCAGGAACCGCTCGCTCGAGCACCGAAAGCTCGCGATTGACTTCGATGCGGAGTGCCTGGAACACCCGCTTGGCGGGGTGGCCGGTGCGCTGGGCGGCGTAGGGGGTCGCGGCGATCAGGATCTCGACGAGGCGGCCGGAGCGATCGATCGGCGCCTCGGCGCGGGCGGCGATGATCGCGCGGGCATAGCGCCCGGCGAGCTTCTCCTCGCCGTAGCGCTCGAAGATGCGTCGCAGGTCACCCTCGCCGTAGGTGGCGACGATGTCGGCGGCGGTCGTTCCCGACGACTGGTCCATGCGCATGTCGAGGGGCGCGTCCTGCGAGTACGCGAAGCCTCGATCGGCGACGTCGAGCTGCAGTGACGAGACGCCGAGATCGAAGAGGATCCCGTCGGCGGCGGCGAACCCCGCCGAGGTGACGGCCTCGGCGATGCCGTCGTAGACGGTGTGCACGAGGGTCACGCGGTCGCCGAAGCGGGCGAGCCGCTCCCCCGCGATCCGCAGCGCATCGCGGTCGCGATCGAGCCCGACCAGGTGGACGCCCGGAAAGCGCTCGAGGAACGCCTCGGAGTGACCGCCCATGCCGAGAGTCGCGTCGACGAAGACCGCCCCATCGCGCTGAAGCGCAGGGGCGAGCAGCTCGATGCAGCGCTCGAGCAGAACCGGGGTGTGGATGTCGCGGAGGCTCATGATGTGCGGGGCCCTGCCGTTTCCGTATCCCCAGACCCTGATCCCCATCCGCTCTGACCTGGCGCCGGGGAAGTGGCGTCAGGGCGGGAGCGGCTGGGAGTCAGAATCGGGGGCCGGTGGCTCAGAACAGGCCCGGGATCACCTCCTGCTCCAGTTCGGCGTATGTGTCTTCGTTGGCCTCGGCGTAGGCGTTCCACGCGTCGGCGTTCCAGATCTCGGCGTGCGCTCCGACGCCGGTGACGACGAGTTCGCGGTCGAGGCCGGCGTAGGCCCGCAGAGGTTGCGGGATCGTGATGCGGTTCTGGCTGTCGGGCTTCTCGGCACTCGCGCCCGACAGGAACATCCGCAGGAAGTCGCGGGCCTGCTTGTTGGCCAGCGGCGCCTCGCGGATGCGCTCATGGACGCGCTCGAACTCCTGCGCACTGAAGACGTACAGGCAGCGGTCCTGCCCACGCGTCACGACGACGCCGGCGCCGAGATCGTCCCGGAACTTCGAGGGGAGGATGACGCGGCCCTTGTCGTCGAGCTTGGGAGTGTGCGTGCCCAACAGCATCGGTACACCACCCCCTTCGTCCGGCCCCCCGGGTTGTCCGCCACTTTACTCCACTTCCCTCCACTTTGTCACCCATACGCCCCCCAGGGCATGAAAAAAGCACCGACCCGAAGGTCGGTGCTTGATTCGCGGATCAGGCGGCGGAGGCGCTCAGCGGTCCTCCTGCCTCCGGTCCCATCGATCGTTCATGCGGTCCATGAAAGAGGAAGAGGTCGCTCTCGGCTTCGCGGGGCGATCTGTCTCGATGGTGGGAGCGGCTGCGCCTTTCGCCGGGGTGACCGCCAGGATCACGCCGGCGAGCATCACGACGAACCCGATGACGCCGACGGCGATCGCCTGCAGGGACACACCCACGATGAGACCGCCGAGGCCGAGCAGCACCAGGATCGTCCCGTAGACGATGTTGCGATAGCTCAGCCCGCGTCCGTCGCGGGGCGCGGTGACGACGTCTGCGTCGTTGCGCATGAGATGGCGTTCCATCTCGTCGAGCAGGCGCTGCTCCTGTTCGGAGAGTGGCATGCGTCCCCCTCTGGTGGCTCGGTTGGATCGATTCTACGCGTGCCGTAGATCACTAGGCTAGGCCCGTGACAGCCTCCCTCGCCCCGGTCGAAGCGATTTCCCAGCGACTGGACACCTTCGTCACGGCCCAGCGCGATGCGACACGCGATTTCGGCGCCGAGGCGCGCCTGCTGGTCGACGCCGCCGAGACCGCCGTCTCGGGGGGCAAGCGCCTGCGCGGGCGCTTCTGCATCGCCGGCTGGCGCGCCGTGGCAGAGGCTTCGAGCACATCGGCATCCGCCCCTCAAGACGTCGTCGCCGCAGCCGCGGCGCTCGAGGCCTTCCACGCCGCCGCGCTCGTGCACGATGATCTGATCGACAACTCCGACACCCGTCGCGGCCGGCCCGCCGCCCACCGTGCGCTCGAGGCGGAGCATCGCGCTGCGGGATGGGTCGGGGATGCCGCGGCCTTCGGCCGTTCGAGCGCGATCCTGCTCGGCGACCTGCTCGTGGCCTGGAGCGACGACCTGTTCGAGGAGGGACTCCAGGGCGCAACCGCCGAGCGCGCCGCGGCCGCCCGCCTCGAGTACGCCATGATGCGCCGCGAGGTCACGATCGGGCAGTTCCTCGACATCGCCGAGGAATCGGCGTTTCGCACCGAGCCCGACGAGCGCCACGCCGAGCGCGCGCTGCGTGTGGCGTCGCTGAAGTCGGCCCGCTACAGCGTGCAGCAGCCGCTCGCGGTCGGCGCGGCCCTGGCGGGAGCGGATGCCGCGCAGGCGTCCGCTCTGCGCGCGTTCGGGCACCCGCTCGGTATGGCGTTCCAGCTGCGCGACGACGTGCTCGGCGTCTTCGGCGATCAGCGCGAGACGGGCAAGCCCTCGGGCGACGACCTGCGTGAAGGCAAGCGCACGGTACTTGTCGCCTACACGCGCGAGGCGCTGCCGGCGCCGGCGCGCCGCACCGTCGACGAGCTGATCGGCGACCCGGAGCTCGATGAGGGCCAGATCGCGTCGCTGCAGCAGACGATCGTCGACACCGGCGCGCTCGACCGCGTCGAGGCGCTCATCGCGGGTTACGCGCGTGAAGCCGAGCGCGCCCTGTCGGGCGTGCGACTCGGCAACACCGCCGTCGGCGACCTGCGCGATCTCGCGCGCGCCGCGACGGTGCGCGTCACCTGATCGCTACGCGAGCGCCTGCGCCACGCGGCGCACTTCGCTCTTGCGTCCGGCACGCAGCGCCTCGATCGGGGGGATGCCGATCGACTCCTCGTCCGACAGCAGCCAGTCGATGGCCTCATCGTCGGTGAAGCCGGCATCGTGCAGCACGAAGATCGTGCCGCGCAGCGACCCGATCGGCTCGCCGTCCTTGAGGAAGAGAGCAGGCACTTTGAACACGCCGTCGCGGCGCGATCCGATGAGCTGCTTCTCGTCGAGCAGATTGCGGACGCGATTGAGCGGTTCGCCGGTCAGCTCCACGATGTCGGGAAGGGTGAGCCATTCGGTCTCGGTGCGCGAGGTTTCGTCAGCGGTCACCCAGCAACTATCGCACTCCGACGCGGGGCGTCGCACTCCCCGCGTTCGTCCCATCAGCAACATCAGTCACACAGTCCCCTCCTATAACAGCTGTTGACACCTGTTCACTTCCGTGACACGGTTTTCGAAGTCACAGAGGGGGGATCTCTTGCGACCTGATCACCGCACCCATTCCGCGCACGCCGGGCGGTCCATCGCCGTGGGAGTTCCCATGGCCGTCGTCGGCTCGATCGCCCTCGCGCTGTCAGCCGCGCCGGCGCACGCCGAGCCGCGCGTCGCCGAAGAGCGACCGCAGCGTGCGATGCCGTTGCGTGCCCTGCCCGCGCACGTGCTCGGCACGAGCACACCGGCGGCCGCGCAGTTGATCGCGGCCCCGCGCACGGCCGCGGCGACGCCGGCGACCTACGCCGTGCGCCGCGGCGACACCGTGAGCGGCATCGCATCGAAGTTCGGGCTCCGCACCGCCGACGTGCTGGCGCTCAACGGCCTGTCGTGGCGGTCGATCATCCACCCCGGCCAGGTGCTCAAGCTCTCCGGCGGCACCGCTGCCGCGGCACCCAGCACCCCGGCCGCGACGCCGGTCGCGGCATCCGTCACCTACGCCGTGAAGGCCGGCGACACCGTGAGTGCCATCGCCAAGCGCCACGGCACATCGACGCAGGCGGTGCTGGCGGCCAACAAGCTCGGCTGGTCCTCGATCATCTACCCCGGCCAGAAGCTCGCGATCCCGGGCAAGATGGTGCCCGCTTCGGCCACGACGCCCGCGGCATCCGCTCCCGCCCCGGCTCCCGCTCCGACGCCGGCGCCGACTGCCGGGGCGTACACCGTGAAGGCCGGCGACACCGTGAGCGCCATCGCCAAGCGCCACGGCGTCAGCGCGCAGGCGATGCTGGCGGCCAACAGACTCGGCTGGAACTCGATCATCTACCCCGGCCAGAAGCTCACGATCCCCGCGAAGGGCGCGCTCGCCGGGCTCGACGCCGAGCAGATCGCCAACGCGAAGCTCATCGTCTCGGTCGGGCGCGAACTCGGGGTCCCCGACCGCGGCATCGCGATCGCCCTCGGCACGGCGATGCAGGAGTCGTGGATCCGCAACCTCGACTGGGGCGACCGCGATTCGCTGGGGCTCTTCCAACAGCGCCCGAGCACCGGGTGGGGCACCGAGGCCGAAGTGCGAGACGCCGTGCGCTCGATCAAGGCGTTCTACGGCGGCGCATCCGACCCCAACGGCTCACGCACGCGCGGACTCCTCGACATCGCCGGGTGGCAGTCGATGACCTTCGCCCAGGCAGCCCAAGCGGTGCAGATATCGGCCTACCCCGACCGGTATGCCCAGTGGGAGAAGCCGGCACATGCCTGGCTCGCCGCCCTCGGGTGAGCCCGCGGCGTCCCATTCCGATCGCGTCACGGTCACCGGTGCGGGTGAGGCGCTCCCCCGGGTCACAGGCAACCGTCCCTAGACTTTCAGCGTGAGCACGAGTCAGCAGACGGATCCGCTGATCGGCCGTCTGGTCGACGGTCGATACCGCGTCCGTGCTCGCATCGCCCGTGGCGGTATGGCGACCGTCTACGTCGCCACCGATCTGCGTCTCGAGCGCCGCGTCGCGCTGAAGATCATGCACGGGCATCTGAGCGACGACACCGTGTTCCAGAGCCGATTCGTGCAAGAGGCCCGAGCGGCGGCGCGCCTAGCCGATCCGCATGTCGTGAACGTGTTCGACCAGGGCCAGGACGGCGACATGGCCTACCTCGTCATGGAGTACCTGCCCGGCATCACGCTGCGCGAGCTCCTGCGCGAGCAGCGGCGCCTGACCGTACCGCAGGCGGTGTCGATCATGGACGCGATCCTCTCGGGTCTGGCCGCCGCGCACCGCGCGGGCATCGTGCACCGCGACGTCAAGCCCGAGAACGTGCTGCTGGCCGAAGACGGCCGCATCAAGATCGGCGACTTCGGGCTGGCTCGGGCCACGACCGCGAACACCGCCACCGGCTCGCAGCTGCTCGGCACGATCGCCTACCTCGCACCCGAGCTCGTCACGCGCGGCACCGCCGACGCCCGCAGCGACATCTACTCGCTCGGCATCCTCCTCTATGAGATGCTCACCGGCGAGCAGCCCTACAAGGGCGAACAGCCGATGCAGATCGCCTTCCAGCACGCGACCGATTCGGTGCCGCGCCCGAGCGTGAAGAACCCGGGCGTTCCCGAGCCGCTCGACGAGCTCGTGCTGTGGTCGACCGAGCGCTCCCCCGACGACCGCCCGTCCGACGCGCGCGAGATGCTCGAGCGCCTGCGCGAGATCGAGCGCGACCTGGGCATCACGCCCGTCGTGACCCGCACCGCGCCGAGCGGGGCCGTGCCCGACGACGGCATCCCCTCGGGCGAGCTCACCGCGGTGCTTCCCACCACCGGCGCGGTGGCTACGGCATCCGTCGACGAGGTCGACAACGCGACCCGCCTGCGTACCGCCACCAAGCGCCGCCGCGCAAAGGGCGGCTGGCTCATCGCGCTCGTGCTGCTGCTCGCGGCGCTTGCGGCCGGCGTCGGCTGGTGGTTCGGGTCGGGGCCGGGGTCGATGGTCTTGGTGGCCGATGTCACCGGCGGCACGTTCGCCGCGGCGAAGGACCGCCTCGCCGTCGACGCGCTGGTGGCCGTCGAGAAGAGCGAGACGAGTCTCGAGGTGCCGGCGGGCGAGGTGATCCGCACGGATCCGGGGTCGGGAACACCGGTCGAGCAGGACTCCACCGTTGACGTGTACGTGTCGCTCGGGCCGGCGGAGGTGCAGCTCGAATCGATGCTCGGCGGCACGCGCGACGACGTGGCGTCGTACCTCGACTCGGTGCTGATCGACGTGGGCGACGAGGACCGGGAGTTCTACACCGAGCGCCCCGACGGCGCGATCGTCGGCGTCATGGTGTTCCCCGCCGACGGCAGCGCCGAGATCCCCTGCGGGGAGGGCTGCGCCGCGCACGAGGGCGATGCCGCGACGCTGTGGGTGTCGCTCGGGGCCCTTCCCGACGTCACCGGCCAGCCCGCCGACCAGGCACGTGCGACCCTGACGGATGCCGGGCTCGTCGTGGCCGAAGGTGTGGATGAGCAGGCGAGCGAAGACGTCGCCGCGGGCTCGGTCATCGCGATCACACCGCGCGCCGACGGCGGGTGGTGGCGCGCCGGCGACGCCACGACGCTCGTCGTCTCGACAGGGCCGCCGACCTATCCGGTGCCGAATGTCGTCGGCTTCACGCGCGACTCTGCGGCACAGACCCTCCGCGACGCGGGCTTCGAGGTCAACTACTCGGTGCTGTGGAACGTATGGCCCGACGGCCTCACCGAGGTCACCGACCAGGACCCGGACGCCGACAGCTACCACACCCGCGGCACGGTGGTCACGCTGCAGATCACCGCGACCGGCTGAGCCGCGCGCAGTCCGCGCTGCCGAAACCGGCATCCGCGGTCGATGTTCTCGGGCGCGAATGGCGGTTTCGACAGCGCGAGCCAGCGCAGGGCAGAAGCTCAGCGCTTCTCGAGCTCCTCGGCCACCAGGAACGCGAGCTCGAGGCTCTGCATGTGGTTCAGGCGCGGGTCGCACAGGCTCTCGTAGCGGGTCGCGAGGGCGGCCTCGTCGATCTCCTCCGAGCCGCCGAGGCACTCGGTGACGTCGTCGCCGGTGAGTTCGACGTGGATGCCGCCCGGGAACGTTCCGACGGCGCGGTGCGCCTCGAAGAAGCCACGCACCTCGTCGACGACGTCGTCGAAGCGACGCGTCTTGTAGCCGGTCGGCGTCGTGATGCCGTTGCCGTGCATCGGGTCGGTGATCCACAGCGGGGTGGCCCCCGAGTCGCGCACCGCCTCGAGCAGCGGCGGCAGCGCGTCGCGGATCTTGCCCGCGCCCATGCGCGTGATGAACGTCAGGCGCCCGGGCTCGCGCTCGGGATCGAGCTTGTCGATGAGCTGCAGCGCCATCTCGGGCGAGGTCGTCGGCCCGAGCTTCACGCCGATCGGGTTCCGGATCTTCGAGAAGTAGTCGATGTGCGCGCCGTCGAGGTCGCGCGTGCGCTCGCCGATCCAGACGAAGTGAGCCGAGGTGTTGTACGGCGTGCCGGTGCGCGAGTCGATGCGCGTCATGGGCCGCTCGTAGTCCATCAGCAGGCCCTCGTGGCTGGTGTAGAACTCCACGCGGCGGAGCTCGTCGAAGTCTGCGCCGGCGGCCTCCATGAACTTGATCGCACGGTCGATCTCGGTCGCCAGGCGCTCGTACTTCTGGTTCGCGGGGTTCTCGGCGAAGCCCTTGTTCCACGAGTGGACCTCGCGCAGGTCGGCGAAGCCACCCTGCGTGAACGCGCGGATGAGGTTGATGGTGGACGCGGCCGTGTGGTACCCCTTCAGCAGCCGCTGCGGGTCGGCCTGGCGCGAACCCTCCGTGAAGTCGTACCCGTTGACGATGTCGCCGCGGTAGGCCGGCAGCGTCACATCGCCCCGTGTCTCGGTGTCGCTCGAGCGAGGCTTGGCGAACTGGCCCGCCATGCGCCCCATCTTCACGATCGGCATCGACGCGCCGTAGGTGAGCACGACCGCCATCTGCAGGACCGTCTTGATGCGGTTGCGGATCTGCTCGGCGGTGGCGCCGGCGAACGTCTCGGCGCAATCGCCGCCCTGAAGGAGGAAGGCACGACCGGATGCCGCGCGAGCGAGCCGATCGCGGAGGTTGTCGACCTCGCCGGCGAACACGAGCGGAGGCAGCGTCGCGATCTCGGCGGACACGGCGGCGACCGCGTCGGCATCGGGCCACGCGGGTTGCTGCTTGATCGGCAGAGTCCGCCAGTGATCGAGGGAATCGGGCTGCTGAGGCATCCGCTCATTCTAGCCGGGGGCGCAGCCCGCCCGGACGCGCATGACGGCACCGCGACGGCGCCGCGGACCAGGCTCAAGCCTTCGTCGGCAGCCGGTCCTTCACCGTCGACGCGTAGACGTCGTCGTACTCCTGCTCGCCCAGCCGCTGCAGCGCGACCATGATCTCGTCGGTGATCGAGCGCAGGATGTAGCGGTCGCCCTCCATGCCCTCGAATCGCGAGAAGTCCAGCGGCTCGCCGATGACGACCCCGACCCGCACCACGTTCGGCAGCCGCTGACCGATCGGCATCATCGTGTCGGTGTCGACCATCACGACCGGCACGACCGGCACGCGGGCCTCGAGCGCCATGCGGGCGATGCCGGTGCGGCCGCGGTACAGCTTGCCGTCGGGGCTGCGGGTGCCCTCCGGGTAGATGCCGAGCAGCTCGCCGCCGCCGAGCACCTGCAGACCGGTGTTGAGCGACGCCTCGGACGCCTTGCCGCCGGTGCGGTCGATCGGCAGCTGGCCGGTCGCCTTCATGAACATTCCGGTCGCCCAGCCCTTGAGGCCTTTGCCGGTGAAGTAGTCGCTCTTGGCGAGGAACGCCACCGGCCGGTCGATCATGAGCGGCAGGATGACGGAGTCGACGAACGAGAGGTGGTTGCTCGCGAGGATCGCACCGCCCTCTGCGGGGACGTTGCGGCGGCCGACGATCCACGGACGGAAGATCGCCTTGACGATCGGTCCGATGACCACGTATTTCATCAGCCAGTAGAACATCGGCTACGCCTCGCGTCCTGCCAGGTCGGCGACGCCGATGAGGCCGGCGTCGTTGCCGAGCCGGGCTATCGCGAAGGCGGCGACGGGGCGGTCGCCGTAGCCGGGGAGCGAGGTCTCATAGGCGATGCGGACGGGCTCGAGCAGATCGTCGCCCAGTTGCGCCACTCCCCCGCCGATCACGAACAGCTCGGGGTCGAGCACGGCCTGGAAGCCGCCGCATGCCTCGCCGAGCGCCGTCGCGACGCGGCGGAGGGCCTCGATCGCGCCGGGGTCGCCGGCGAGCACGAGCCGCGACACTGCCGGCCCGCTGATGGTGCCCTTCTCGGCGCGGAGCGACGCGAGAACGTCGCCGATGCCGCCGGCGTCGGCGATGGCGTTCGCCTCGCGCTGGAGGGCTCGGCCCGATGAATACTGCTCGAGACAGCCGTTCTGCCCGCACCCGCACGGCAGCCCGTCACGTGTGAAGCGGATGTGGCCGAGCTCGGCTCCGATGCCGTGGCCGCCGCGGAAGAGCTCGCCGTCGAGCACGACCGCACCGCCGACGCCGGTGCCCATCGTGAGCATGACCATGTGATCGACGTCCCGGCCGGCGCCGAAGCGGAACTCCGCCCATCCGGCGGCGTTCGCGTCGTTCTCGATCGTGACGGGGAGGCCGATGCCGGCCTCGAGCGTCGCCTTGAGGGGCTCGTTGCGCCACGCGATGTTCGGCGCGTGGATGACGGTCGCGCGGTCGCGGTCGATGAAGCCCGCCGCAGCGACCCCGACGGCGCCGACGTCGTGGGCGGCGCGGAGGTGCCGCACCATGTCGATGACCGCCTGAGCGAGCTCGCGGGTGTCTTCGGGAGTGTCGACGCGCAGCTTCTCGACGATGGTTCCGTTCTCGTCGACCACACCGCCTGCGATCTTCGTCCCGCCGATGTCGATCCCGACCTTGAGCACCGCACTCCCTCTCCTGCCGTCGCGCGCGCGACGGCGTCTTGAAGTCTAGTGGGGCGCCTTCGTCCACAGCCGGGGTGGTCGCGGCATCCCACCCGATTAGACTCCAATGAGATCTACCCCGAAACATCATTCGGTACCGAAGGAGCTGCCGTGGTTCAATTCGAAGTCCCCGCGATCGTCCCCGCCGATCCCCAGGCGAACGTCGGCGATCTGCTCGCCGACCGCGTCGCCAAGACCCCGCAGCTCGCGCTGTTCGCCGTCCCCGACGGCGACGGCTGGCGCGATGTCACGGCCGCCGATTTCCAGAAGCAGGTGATCGCCCTCGCGAAGGGCTTCGTCGCCGCCGGCATCGAACCCGGCGAGAAGGTCGGCTTCATCGCCCGCACGACCTACGACTGGACGCTGGTCGACTTCGCCCTGTTCTATGCCGGTGCGGTCATGGTCCCGATCTACGAGACGAGCTCCGCGGCACAGGTGTCGTGGATCCTCTCGGACTCGGGTGCCATCGCGTGCATCGCCGAGTCGGCCGACCACTCCGCCCGCATCGCCGAGGTGCGCTCAGAGGTTCCGCTCGTGCGCTCGGTCTGGGAGATGCAGGGCGGCGATCTCGACAAGCTGATCGCCGACGGCGCATCCGTCGCCGACGACGAGATCGAGCGCCGTCGCAAGATCGCCAACGGCGCCGACATCGCGACCCTCATCTACACGTCGGGTTCGACGGGCCGCCCCAAGGGCTGCGTCCTGACCCACAGCAACTTCGTCGAGCTGGTGCGCAACTCCTCCAAGGCGCTGCGGGACGTCGTCGAGACGCCCGGCGCGTCGACGCTGCTGTTCATCACGACGGCGCACATCTTCGCGCGCTTCATCTCGGTGCTCGACATCCACGCGGGTGTGAAGACGGGCCACCAGCCCGACACGAAGCAGCTGCTGCCGGCGCTCGGCTCGTTCAAGCCGACGTTCCTGCTCGCGGTGCCGCGCGTGTTCGAGAAGGTGTACAACTCGGCAGAGCAGAAGGCGGAAGCCGGTGGCAGGGGCAAGATCTTCCGCGCCGCCGCCCACACCGCCGTCGAGCACTCCACCCTCCAGCAGGAGGGCAAGAAGGTGCCGCTGATGACGAAGATCAAGTTCAAGCTCTTCGACCGGCTCGTCTACAGCAAGTTGCGCACGGCCATGGGCGGCAACGTCGTCTACGCCGTATCCGGCTCCGCTCCGCTCGGCCCGCGTCTCGGTCACTTCTTCCACAGCCTCGGCGTGACGATCCTCGAGGGCTACGGCCTCACCGAGACGACGGCGCCCGCGACGGTGAACCTCGCTACGAAGTCCAAGATCGGCACGGTCGGTCCGGTGCTTCCGGGCGTCGGCGTGCGTCTCGCCGACGACGGCGAGATCGAGGTGCGCGGCATCAACGTCTTCAAGGAGTACTGGCGCAACCCCGAGGCGACCGCCGCGGCGTTCGACGGCGACTGGTTCAAGACCGGCGACATCGGCACGTTCGACGACGAGGGCTTCCTCAAGATCACCGGCCGCAAGAAGGAGATCATCGTCACGGCCGGCGGCAAGAACGTCGCCCCCGCCGCGCTCGAAGACCCGATCCGCTCCAACCCGATCGTCGGCCAGGTCGTCGTCGTCGGCGACCAGAAGCCGTTCATCTCGGCGCTGATCACCCTCGACACCGAGATGCTGCCGACGTGGCTCGCGAACAACGGCCTGGCCGCCGACATGCCGATCGCAGAGGCCGCGAAGAACGACGCCGTGCGCGCCGAGGTTCAGCGCGCGATCGACGCCGCGAACACCACCGTGTCGCGGGCCGAGTCCATCCGCAAGTTCACGATCCTCGAGAACGAGTGGACCGAGGCCAGCGGTCACCTGACGCCCAAGATGAGCATCAAGCGCAACGTCATCATGGACGACTTCGCGACCGAGATCGAGGAGATCTACTCGGTCCCCGTCAACACGACGAACGTCTCGCTCTCGTAAGGCGACGGATGCCGAAAGCCCCGACTCCTTCTCGAAGGAGTCGGGGCTTTCGCGTGTCTTGCGGCGGGACGGGCGCCCTTCGTCTCGATCGCTCCGCGGCCTCGCTCAGGGACCCGGTCGCTGAGCGACACTTCGTCTCGCTGCGCTCGCTCAGTGCGGGTCGAAGCGAGACGAAGCGCGTCAGAACCAGTCCGACTCGCGGATCTCCTTCATCGCGATGCGGCGCTCTTCCGGAGTCAGCCGCTGCAGGTACAGCATCCCGTCAAGATGATCGGTCTCGTGCTGCAGCGCCTGGGCCATGAGCCCTTCGCCCTCGAGCACAACCTCTTTGCCGTCGAGATCGGTGCCGACGACTCGGGCCCACGGATGCCGCACGGCATCGTGCCAGAGACCGGGGACCGACAGGCACCCCTCGCCGATCGGCTCGGGATCGCCCGAGACCTCGAGCACCGGGTTGAGCACGTAGCCGATCTCGCCGTCGACGTTGTAGCTGAAGGCGCGCAGGCCGACACCGATCTGCGTGGCTGCGACGCCGGCCCGGCCGGGCAGTGCGACGGTGTCGAGCAGGTCGCGCACGAGCGCCCGCACGCCGTCGTCGATCTCGTCGATGGGCGCGGTGACGGCCCGCAGCACGGGGTCGCCGAAGACGCGGATGGGCCTGACTGCCATGACCTGGCCTACGCGGCGGACGCGAAGGTGCGAAGACCTTCGACGACGGATGCCGCGAGCTCACGAGCTGCGAGGCGCGTGGCAGGCAGCAGGTCGCGGAAGGCGATCGCGCTGCCGGCGGCGATGTGCGGATCGTAGGGCACGCGCACGACAGCGCGCACACGGCTGCGGAAGTGCGATTCGAGCTCGTCGAGCTGCACGAGCGGCGCCCCGGGACGCGCGTTGTTGAGCACGACGACGGCCGAGCGCACCTGCTCGGCGTACCCGTTGGTCTCGAGCCACGTGAGGGTCTCGGACGCCAAGCGGGCCTCGTCGACGCTGAGGCCGGCGACGATGACGAGCTGATCGGCTCGCTCGAGGGTCGCGCTCATGACCGAGTGGACGATGCCCGTGCCGGTGTCGGTGAGCACGATCGAGTAGTAGTGCGCGGCGAGGGAGGCGACGTCGTGATAGTCGACGTCGCTGAACGCCTCGGACACTCGCGGGTCGGTGTCGGACGCGAGCACGTCGAGTCGCGTCTCGTCGCGCGCGACGATCGAGGACAGGTCGTTGTAGCCGGCCACCTCGGCGCGGATGCGCACGAGATCGCGAACCGTCTTGCCGCTCGAGCGCGCGATGCGCTCGGCGAGCGTGCCGCGGTCGGGGTTGGCGTCGATCGCGATGATGCGGTCGTCACGGGCGTCGGCCAGCGCCATGCCGAGCAGCGTCGTGACGGTGGTCTTTCCGACGCCGCCCTTGCGCGAGAGCACGGGCACGAAGCGGGCGCCGCCGTTGAGCGGAGCCGAGATGCGGCGGTCGAGCTCTTTGCGCGCGCGGGCGCGCTTTCCGTCGCCGAGGTTGATGCGGTGCCCCGAGATCGAGTAGACGAAGTGCTGCCACGCACCCTCGGGCTCGGAGCGCACGACCTGGTGCGGGTCGAGCAGGCGGTCGGCGGTGAGGAGATCTGCCGTCTCTCGGTCGGCTTCGAACTCGCCGAGGCGCTTCGAGGTGAGCGTCACCTGCGGGAGCGGCTGCACGTGCTCGACGGCGCGCCCCTCGAGCACGGCGTCTTCGGAGTGGAAGACCTCGCGGCGGGTGGCCGGCACCGATCCGGTGTCGGTGAGGGGCGCCACGGGCGCGGCGACCGGGGCGTCGATGCGCTCAGGAGTCAGTGCGGCGGGCGCGGCATCCGTCCACTCGTCATCCTCGGCGGCGACCGCCGAGACGAACGAGGCGTCGTCGACCACGGGGTGCTCGCCGGTCTCGCCGACCACTTCGGCGTCGGCGATGTCTTCCGCGGGCTCGACCGGCGTGTAGACGTCGTCCACGACCGGGGCCTCGACGATCTCGGCCTCGGTGGCGTCTGCGGCGATGGCCTCGGCGGGGATCTCGACGACGAAGGGCACCTCGTCGTCGATCACGTCGTCGTCACGGTCGTCGTCGGAGTCCGACGGAAGCTCGACGCTCACCTGCGCGGTCGGCCCACCGAGGAAGCCCAGGCGTGCGGTGTCGATGCTTCCGGTATCGGAGAGCACGCCGTGCTCGGTCTCGTCGGGCGTCTGGTCGGGGCGATCGGGCGTCACTGCGGATTTCTCCAAAGAATGTGGCGGTTTCGGGCGGGTGCCGCCCTCCAGGCTACTGCGCGGGACGGACGACGAGCAAAAGGTCCCCTGCGTCGACCTGCTGCGTCTCGCCGATCGCGAGGCGCTCGACGACGCCGTCGACCGGTGCGGTGATGGCCGCCTCCATCTTCATCGCCTCGATCGAGGCGACCGGCTGGCCCGCCGTGACGGTGTCGCCGACGTTCGCCTTGAGGGTGACGACGCCCGAGAACGGGGCCGCGATCTGGCCGGGCTTGGAGGTGTCCGCCTTCTCGGCCTGGCGCGTATCGACCTGGATGCTGCGATCGCGCACGAACACCGGACGCAGCTGGCCGTTCAGGGTCGTCATGACCGTGCGCATGCCCTTGTCGTCGGCCTCGCCGATGGCCTCCAGCCCGACGAACAGCTGCACGCCGCGCTCGATCTCGACGACGTGCTCGGTGCCTGGTGCAAGGCCGTACAGGTAGTCGGCGGTGTCGAGCACGCTGAGGTCGCCGAAGACGTCGCGCACCTGCTGGAACGCGCGGGTCGGCGCCGGGAAGAGGAGCTTGTTGAGCATGTCGCGACGGGATGCCGCATCCGCCGCCAGAGCGTCGGACTCGGCATCCGTCAACGGAGTCACCTCGATGTTCACCGTGCGGCCCTGCAGCACCTTGGTGCGGAAGGGCTCGGGCCACCCACCAGGAAGATCGCCCAGCTCGCCCGCCATGAACCCCACGACCGAGTCGGGAATGTCGTAGTTCTGCGGGTTCTCGGCGAAGTCGGCGGGGTCGGCCTTGACCGCGGCAAGGTGCAGCGCGAGGTCGCCGACGACCTTCGACGACGGCGTCACCTTCGGCACGCGGCCGAGGATGTCGTTCGCGGCGGCGTACATGTCCTCGATGAGCTCGAAGTCCTCCGAAAGGCCCAGCGCGATCGCCTGCTGGCGCAGGTTCGACAGCTGGCCGCCCGGGATCTCGTGGTGGTACACACGCCCGGTGGGGCCCGGCAGCCCCGACTCGAACGGGCTGTAGAGGTGACGCACGGCCTCCCAGTACGGCTCGAGATCCGACACGGCGTCGAGCGAGATGCCGGTGTCACGCTCGGTGTGCGCGAGGGCGGCGACCAGCGCCGACAGCGACGGCTGGCTGGTCGTGCCCGACATCGGAGCCGCCGCGGCGTCGACGGCGTCGGCTCCGGCCGCGCTCGCGGCGAGGAGAGTCGCCAGCTGTCCGCCCGCGGTGTCGTGCGTGTGCACGTGGACGGGGACGTCGAACCGCTCGCGGAGCGCAGAGACGAGGCGGGATGCCGCGGTGGGTCGGAGGAGCCCGGCCATGTCCTTGATCGCGAGGACGTGGGCGCCGGCATCCACGATCTGCTCCGCCAGCCGCAGGTAGTAGTCGAGCGTGTAGAGGTCTTCGGCCGGGTTGAGCAGATCGCCGGTGTAGCAGACGGCGACCTCGGCGACTGCGGTGCCCGAGGCGAGCACGGCGTCGATCGCGGGGCGCATCTGGTTCACGTCGTTGAGGGCGTCGAAGATGCGGAAGATGTCGATGCCGCTCGCGGCGGCCTCGCGCACGAACGCGTCGGTGACCGCGGTCGGGTACGGCGTGTAGCCGACGGTGTTGCGGCCGCGCAGCAGCATCTGGATCGCGACGTTCGGCAGCGCCGTGCGGAGGCGGTCGAGGCGCTCCCACGGGTCTTCGCCGAGGAAGCGCAGCGCGACGTCGTAGGTCGCCCCGCCCCACGCCTCGACCGAGAGCAGCTCGGGCGTCAGGCGCGCGACGTAGGGCGCGACCGTGACGAGGTCCTTCGTGCGCACGCGGGTCGCCAGCAGCGACTGGTGTGCGTCGCGGAACGTCGTCTCGGTGACGGCGAGGGCGGTCTGCTCGCGCAGCGCCTTCGCGAAGCCCGCGGGACCGAGTTCGAGCAGGCGCTGGCGGGAGCCGGCGGGAGCCTCGGCGGTGAGGTCGAGCACCGGCAGCTTCTTGCGCGGGTCGATCGTGACGGGGTTCTCGCCGTTCGGCTTGTTCACCGTCGTGTCGGTGAGCCAGTTGAGCATCTTGGTGCCGCGGTCCTTCGACTCGCGGCCCTTCAGCAGCTCGGGCCGCTCGTCGATGAAGGACGTCGAGACATCGCCGGCGACGAACGCCGGGTCGTCGAGGACGGCCTGCAGGAACGGGATGTTGGTGGACACGCCGCGGATGCGGAATTCCGCCAGTGCCCGCCGCGCACGCACGACCGCGGCGCCGAAGTCGCGGCCGCGGCACGTGAGCTTCGAGAGCATCGAGTCGAAGTGCGGGCTGATCTGGGATCCGGCCGCCGTGGTGCCGCCGTCGAGGCGGATGCCGGCGCCGCCGGGCGAGCGGTACGTCGTGATCTTGCCGGTGTCGGGGCGGAACCCCTGCGTCGGGTCCTCGGTCGTGATGCGGCACTGGAGGGCCGCGCCGCGCAGATGGATGCGGTCCTGCGTGAGGCCGAGGTCTGCCAGGGTCTCCCCCGCCGCGATCCGCATCTGCGACTGCACGAGGTCGACATCGGTGACCTCTTCGGTCACGGTGTGCTCGACCTGGATGCGGGGGTTCATCTCGATGAAGACGACCTCGCCGATGCGGGGTCCGGCGGTCTCGAGAAGGAACTCGACGGTGCCGGCATTCTGGTAGTCGATCGAGCGCGCGAACGCGACGGCATAGGCGTGCAGCGAGTCACGGACGGCCGGGTCGAGGTTCGGCGCGGGCGCGATCTCGATGACCTTCTGGTGGCGGCGCTGCACCGAGCAGTCGCGCTCGAACAGGTGCACGGTCTCGCCCGTCTGATCGGCGAGGATCTGCACCTCGACGTGGCGCGGTCGCTGCACGGCCTGCTCGAGGAACACGCGGGCATCGCCGAAGGCGCTGCCCGCTTCGCGCATCGCCTCGGCGAGGGCGGGCGCGAGCTCCTCGGGAACTTCGACCCGCCGCATCCCGCGTCCGCCGCCGCCGGCGACGGCCTTGACGAAGATCGGGAATCCGATGTCGGCCGCCTGCGCGAGAAGTTCATCCACGTCGTCCGAGGCCTCGGTCGATCGCAGCACCGGCACGCCGGCCGCAATCGCGTGATGCTTCGCGGTGACCTTGTTACCGGCCATCTCGAGCACGCGGGCGGGCGGGCCGATGAAGGCGATGCCGTTGGCGGCCGCCTGCTCGGCGAGGTCGGGGTTCTCCGAAAGGAAGCCGTAGCCCGGGTAGATCGCGTCGGCGCCCGATTCCTTCGCGACGCGGATGATCTCGGCGACGTCGAGATACGCGCGGACGGGATGCCCCTTCTCGCCGATCTGATAGGCCTCATCGGCCTTCAGCCGGTGCAGCGAATTGCGGTCTTCGTAGGGGAATACCGCGACGGTGCGCGCCCCCAGTTCGACGGCGGCGCGGAAGGCGCGGATGGCGATTTCACCGCGGTTCGCGACGAGGATCTTGCGGAACATTCGACCTCCGGATGCGGCGGTGCGGGCGGGCCTGAGTGTGCTCTCAGCCTAGGGGACGGTAACGTGGTGGATTGTGCACGTACTCTCCGTCAGCTCGCTCAAAGGCGGGGTCGGCAAGACGACCGTGACGCTAGGGCTCGCATCCGCGGCTTTCGCGCGGGGCGTCCGTACCCTCGTGGTAGACCTCGACCCCCAGTCCGATGTGTCGACCGGCATGGATATCCAAGTCGCCGGTCGCCTCAACGTCGCCGATGTCCTCGCCAACCCCAAAGAGAAGACCGTCAAGCAGGCGATCACCTCCAGCGGGTGGGCGAAGGTGCATCCCGGCACCATCGACGTCATGATCGGCAGTCCCTCCGCCATCAACTTCGACGGTCCGCACCCGAGCGTGCGCGACGTCTGGAAGCTCGAAGAGGCGCTCGCGACCATCGAGGCCGACTACGACCTCGTGCTGATCGACTGCGCGCCGTCGCTCAACGCCCTCACGCGCACCGCGTGGGCGGCATCCGATCGCGTCATCGTCGTGACCGAGCCCGGGCTCTTCTCCGTCGCCGCCGCCGACCGCGCGCTGCGCGCGATCGAAGAGATCCGCCGCGGCCTCTCACCGCGCCTGCAGCCGCTGGGCATCGTCGTCAACCGCGTGCGGCCCCAGTCGATCGAGCACCAGTTCCGCATCAAAGAGCTGCGCGACATGTTCGGCCCGCTCGTCCTCACGCCGCAGCTGCCCGAGCGCACGTCGCTGCAGCAGGCGCAGGGTGCGGCGAAGCCGCTGCACATCTGGCCCGGCGATTCGGCCCAAGAGCTCGCGGCCGACTTCGACGCGCTGCTCGACCGCGTGATGCGCACCGGTCGCATCCCGGTCGCCGGAGACACCGTCCCCGGGCGCTGACCCCTTCGTCTCGGGCGCTTCGCGGCCTCGCTCAGGGACCACCCTTCGTCTCGGGCGCTTCGCGGCATCGCTCAGGGACCACCCTTCGTCTCGGGCGCTTCGCGGCCTCGCTCAGGGACCACCCTTCGTCTCGGGCGCTCCGCGGCCTCGCTCAGGGACCGGGTCGCTGAGCGAGCGAAGCGAGACGAAGCGCACCTACAGCGGCCCGAGCACTCCGGCACCCGCGCGCACCTCGAACACGAGCTGCGTCTCGGTCTTCGTGACCGCCGGATGCGTCGTGATGTGCTCGAGGATGAGATCGCGGAGGCGCTCCGGGCTTGCGACCGCGACGTGCAGATGGAAGTCGTTGTCGCCCGCGACGTGAGCGACCGACAGCGACCCCGGCATGCGGACGAGCCGGTCGAGCAGCTCATCGATGTGCACGCGGCTGTGGCTCGAGAGGTGCACACGCACGAGCGCCTGGATCGGCCGCCCCACCGCCGCCAGATCGAGCTGCGCGCTGATGCTCGAGATGACGCCCGACTCCCGCAGCGCTTTGACGCGGTACGCACACGTCGACTCCGCGACGCCCACCCGCGCAGCGAGCGCCGCGTTCGTCATGCGGCCGTCTTCCATGAGCGCCGCGAGGATCGCCCGGTCGGTGCCGTCGAGCCCCGCCGACGGCAGTTGCGGATTCTTCGACGTCGGCGTCATCGGCGCACTCCCTGTTGTGGATTCCACTCACGATTGTGACGGAGTCCGATCAATCACTCAAGACTTCTTGCCATTCTCTGCGCAATCATCGACGATTCCTCCATGACGCCGATGACGCTGCACCCTGACAGCCTTGCCGTCCACGCCGGCCGCGACGATCTCGCGAGCCTCGGTGTGCACGCCCTCCCCCTCGACCTCTCGTCGACGAATCCGCTTCCCGACGTCGAGGTCGGCGGGCTCTCGTACGAGGTGCTCGCGACCGGCGGACTCCCGCTCGAGGGCGGCTCCCACGTCTATGCGCGCCTGTGGAACCCCACCGTCGCGCGGTTCGAAGAGGCCCTCGCGCGCCTCGAGCACGCCGAAGAGGCCGTCGCGTTCTCGTCGGGCATGGCCGCGGTCACCGCGGTGCTGCTGTCGCTCTCGCACGACCGGGGCCTGCGCCACGTCGTCGCGGTGCGCCCGCTCTACGGCGGCACCGACCATCTGCTCGCCTCGGGCCTCCTCGGCATCGAGACGACGTTCTGCACCGAGGCCGAGGTCTCGGCATCCATCCGCCCCGACACCGCGCTGGTCGTGCTCGAGACGCCGGCGAACCCCACGCTCGACCTCGTCGACATCCGCGCCGTCGTCGCGGCCGCAGGCGATGTGCCTGTGCTCGTCGACAACACGTTCGCGACACCGGTGCTGCAGCGCCCGCTGGATCTCGGCGCCGCGATCTCGCTGCACAGCGCCACGAAGTACCTCGGCGGCCACGGCGACGTCGTCGGCGGAGTCGTGGCGTGCGATGCCGCCACGGCCGCGTCGCTGCGCCGCACCCGTGCGATCACCGGCGCGATCCTGCACCCGCTCGCCGCGTACCTGCTGCACCGGGGCCTTGCGACCCTGCCGCTACGCGTGCGCGCGCAGCAGGAGGGCGCGCGCGTCGTCGCCGAGTGGCTCGCGACGCGCGACGAGGTGCGCGCGGTGCACTTCCCCGGCTTCGCCGAGTGCGATCCGCGCGGACTCGTCGGCACCCAGCAGTCCGGGCCGGGCGCGATGATCGCGATCCAACTCGCAGGCGGCTACGAGGCCGCGAGCGCGCTGACCTCGGCCGTGCGGCTGTTCACGCACGCGGTGTCGCTCGGCAGCGTCGACTCGCTCATCCAGCATCCGGCAGCCCTCACGCATCGTCCGGTGGATGCCGCCGCCAAGCCCTCCGCAGCGCTCGTGCGCCTGTCGATCGGCCTCGAGAACCCCGGCGACCTGATCGCCGACCTCGCGCAGGCGTTCGCTGCGGTGACGGCGGCTGCAGCATCCGTCGATGTGGCGATGGATGCCGAGGAGCGCGTGCTTCAGGCGTAGCGCGCCGGCGGCGGCGAGCTTCTGCGGGTCAGGCGCTGCGCGCAGCGCGACGGGCCGAGAGCTCGTCCATCGCGTCGGGCGCCTGAGCGTCGAAGTCGACGAGCGTCGACTCGACCTCGTGCAGCACCTTGCCCACGGCGATGCCGAAGACGCCCTGCCCGCGGCTCACGAGGTCGATGACCTCGTCGTTCGAGGTGCAGAGGTAGACCGAGGCGCCGTCGCTCATGAGCGTGGTGCCGGCGAGATCGCGGATGCCGGACGCACGCAGCTGCTCGACCGCGGTGCGGATCTGCTGCAGCGAGATGCCGGTGTCGAGCAGGCGCTTGACGAGCTTGAGCACCAGGATGTCGCGGAAGCCGTACAGCCGCTGGGAACCCGACCCCGACGCCCCGCGAACCGTGGGCTCGACGAGCTCGGTGCGGGCCCAGTAGTCCAGCTGACGGTAGGTGATGCCGGCGGCGCGGGCTGCGACAGCGCCGCGGTAGCCGACCTCGTCGTCCATCTGCGGCAGACCGTCGGTGAAGAGGAGGTCGTCGGCGTAAGGCTGTTCGCCCGCCGTTTCTCGAGCAGTCATGCTCGTCCCCCCTCCGGAATGGCTAAGTCCACGCTAGATGAGCCCCGGCCGTCCGGCAACGACATCGGTCGCAGCGCCTCGGCGTGTCGCCGGATCGTGACGGATCCGGCACCCGACCTCACGACAGCAGACGGTCGAGAGCCGCCTTGACGAAGATCGCCCGCACATCGTCGAGCCTGTTCAACAGCTCGGGGGCGAGTTCGCCGGCGCGGCCTCGGGATGCCGCATCCGTCCGTCGCAGGAGCGGCGCGAGCGCCTGGTCGATGAGTGCCACGTCACGCTCGGCGTTCTGGCGGAGCGCACGCACGTGGCGCGGCTCGATGCCGTGCCGGTCGAGCGCCACGAGCGCGCGCAGCAGCGCCACCGACTGGTCGGTGTAGGCGTCCGCGGGAACGAGCACGCCCGTGCTGATCGCGTCGTTGAGCAGCTGCGGCGCGGCGCCGGACGCCGCCAGCAGCTCCTCCCGGCGGTAACGGCGCGGGGCCGGGACGATCGAGGTCGGCGGCACGGCCGCGGGCGTCGCCGGGTTGCGGCCGGCGTCGACGTCTTCGAGGTACTCGCGGATCACGACGAGCGGCAGGTAGTGGTCGCGCTGCAGCGTGAGCGCGAGACGCAGTCGCTCGAGGTCGTTCTGCGAGAACTTGCGGTACCCCGACTCGGTGCGCGTGGGTGTGACGATGCCCTGCACTTCGAGGAATCGGAGCTTGCTCGAGGTGAGCGTCGGGAACTCCGGCGAGAGCCTGGCAAGCACCTGGCCAATGCTCAGAAGACCCGGTGACGCAGCGCGTCCTCGGGCGGAAACGGCCGGCATCAGCCGTCCGCCGCCTGCGCGAGGTCGGCGGGCGAGACGAAGAAGTTGAGGCGGAACTTGCCGATGCGCACCTCGGAGCCGTTGACGAGCACCGCGCGGTCGGCGCGTTCGCCGTTGACGTAGGTGCCGTTGAGAGAGCGCTGGTCGACGAGTTCGAACGACGTGCCGGTGCGGGTGATCTCGGCGTGACGACGCGACACGGTCACGTCGTCGAAGAAGATGTCGGCCTCGGGATGCCGACCCACCGTCGTGACGTCGGTATCGAGCAGATAGCGGGCTCCGGCCGTGGGTCCTGACCGCACGAGCAGCAACGCCGCCCCCGAGGGAAGCGACTCGATCGCATCGAGTTCGGCCTCGCCCAGTTCACTCCCGAAGGGGATGAACGACAGATCGGAATCGTGCCCGAAAGTCTGGGTGGTATCAGTGCCGCGGTCGGACTCCTGCAGGTCGTCCCCCGCGCCGGGACCTCGCCGGATCTCGTCCGGTTCGGGTCGGCGGTTGTCCTCCACGTTGCCTCCTCTGCGTGGCAAGCCTAGCCGATGGACTGCGGCGCGAAAGGGCCGGTTTCGCCCGATTCATCGGGTTCTCCAATGTTTCGCACCGTTTCGATCGGGATGCCGCGCGGGCTCATCCCCCCTAGCCTGGCCAGAGTTCCGCTACGAGAAGGAGACCGTCGTGACCAGCCCGCACACCCACATTCCGCCCCTCCCGGTGCGTGAGCGTGCGGCGTGCATGTGCGACCACGGCGACCGCTGCTCGTCCTACGCACCGGGCCACGCCCTGCACCTCATCCAGTCTCGGCTGGCGTCGGCGACGCCCTCGGATTGGGCGGACGCGATCGTCGAGACAGCGGATGCCGAGACCGGCGTCATCGCGCTGCGCACGTTCCAGGACGACGACACGGTGACCGTGTGGAGCAGGGCGGGCGCGGCCATCGGCCTGGCGCCGGGCGCACCGGTGGCGCTCCACGGGCGCTACGACGTGCTGGCGATCGGAAACGTGCGCTACAACATCCAGCGCGGCTGACTGAGCTTGCGCTGAGCGAGCGCAGCGAGACGAAGCGTCAGCTCATCGCCATCATCATGTCCTTCATGGCCATGCAGGCGTCCATGCAGGCCTGGCACGACTGAGCGCACATCTTGCAGACCTCGCTGTGGTCGGCGTGCTCCATGCACTCGTCCATGCAGGTCTGGCACATCGCGATGCAGGCGTCGAGCATCGCCATCATCGAGGCCGGGGTCATCCCCTGCATGCGCATCATCGAGCGCATCATCGTGTTGCACATGTCGGCGCAGTTCATGCAGGCGGGGCCGCACGACATCATCTGCGTCGAGCACACGGTGCATGCCTGCTCGCAGGCCGAGCAGGCGTCCATACAGGCCTGCATCACCGACATGTCCATCATGTCCATACCGGGCATCGACATCATGTCCTTCGACATGGCGTTCATCATCATCGAGTCCATCGGACGCTCCTTCCGCTTCGGCGACGGCTCCGCGCCGCTGGTTCGAACGCTACTCCGCGAGGCGCCCGGCGTCACGGGGTTGATCGCACGCTCACGAGCAATTCACACGAGCGTCACATGGCCCGAAACGCCGAGACTCCCGCCTCTGCCCCGCACAGGAGCAGAGACGGGAGTCTCATGGAACGAGGTCAGTCGCCCGAGGCCGCCCAGAAGATGGCCTGCGCCGCCTGGCTCATGCCGCCCTTCGGGTGCGTCCGGAAGAACGGCGTGGTGCCGAACACGACGGCGCGGGATCCGGTCGCCGATTCGCCCGAGATGACCGCGGCCTGACCGGCCGCGATCGCCGGTCCGTTGGTCGCGTTCGTCGCACGCCAGTGGCCGGCAAGCAGCACATCGTCGGCGTACGTCACCTCGGCCGTCGTGCCCGCGCCGAGGCCCGTGAACCAGAACGCCGGGTAGATGAACGACGTGTCCTGCGGGTAATCCGCGAACAGCGAGCCCTCGGGCGTCGTCACATCGACGATGCCGTTGCCCGAGTTGTTGCCCGCGACGACCGTGCCCGAGACGAGTCCGTACGTCGAGGCCACCGTGAACGCCTGGTTGGTGCGTCCGACGATCGATCCGCCGGCGGTGACCCACGACTGGACGTACGCGCGGCCCGCCGAGCCGGCCGCGAGCGAGAACTGCGAGCCGACCCACAGCAGGTCGGCATTCTCGAGCCCGGTCGGCGTTCCGGCAGCGGCACCGGCCTGCACGCCTGCCGCGGTCACCCGCACGATGTCGGTGAAGCCCAGTTCGGCGAGCGCGAGCGCGTCGTCCTGGTTTCCCGCCACCGCGATCGTGAGCGGCTCGAGCACCTCCGCCTCGGCGAGGGATGCGACATCAGCGGCCGAGGCGGCCTCGAACGCGATGTCGTAGGTCACGACGGCGTTCGCCGCTGCCTTCAGACCCTCGGGTCCGACCACGGCGCGGCCGTCGTCGAGCAGCCACACGGGTGCGTCGGCGGCCAGCAGCGCGTTCAGCGCCCGGTAGTCCTCGACACCGGCGACGTCGAAGGCCACGTACGGCGCCTTCTTCGGCAGCACGCCGTTCTGCGGAACGCGGTGCAGCGGCACGAGCGTGCCGATCGCGGCATCCGTCGTCGATCCGACCTTGTCGACCGTGGCGCCCCAGAGGTAGGCGAGGCTCCAGGCCGAGATGTCGTACATCGAGGGCACCTTGTTCGAGATGTCGGTGCCGAGGTCGAGCAGCACGTTGGCGAGGCCACGGCGCGGCTGGTGCATGTCGACCACGAACGATCCGGCCGGGTACGTGACGCCCGCGACGGTCGCAGCCCGCGGCAGCGTGCCCACCTCGACGCCGTGGAACAGCAGGGCGTCGACGAGGGCTTCGGCGTCGGATGCCGAGCGCTGCGCGTCACCGACGGGGATGACGTACGCGCGCGGCAGCGAGACCGGATCCTGGTCGTCGGCGACGTCCCACAGCGGCTTCCACTGGTCGGGTCCGGGGACCGCAGCGATGTCGGCCGCCGTGAGCGAGTCCTTCGGCGCGCCGGCGAGGCCGCGACGGAACGACTCGATCTGGTCGGCGAGCATCGCGTCGGAGTTCTCCGCGACGTAGGCCACCATCGAGTCCATCGTCGCCTTGGCGACCGCAGTGTTGATGATCGCGTTCTCCGGCGTCGTGGTCGATCCCGAGCGGCTCTTGGGCAGCTCGACGGTCGCGGTCACCGCGCCGTGGAAAGCGGCGTACTGCGCCGTGAAGATCGGCGGGTAGTCGTCCCAGCCCGACGGGGTGTCGCGGTACGGGATCTTGATGTTGCCGGTGTTCGTGTTCCCGGTCACGCCGGTGGACGTGTTGTAGTACGTGTTGCCCGGGATGTCGGCGGCGACGACATCGGCCTCGACCTGGAGGGCGGCGGCGTAGCCGTGCGGGATGAACAGGTCGTACTCGTAGTTCTCGCCGTGCGGGGGTCCGCAGGGCTCGACCTGCAGCACGCCGGTGTAGCCGTGGAAGTCGGCGGCGTACAGCGGCTGCAGCGCCTGCGCCGTCGCGACGAACGACCGCGCCTCGGGCGTGGTGAGGGTCACCATGTCGCGGTTCGCGTCGAGCGACAACGCGGTCGCGCGCGTGGCGAGCGTGCGCCCGTCGGGGTTGAGCGTCAGCGAGAAGTAGAGACGGTGGTCTTCGAGCGTCGCTGCGGTGGCAGGGTCGTCCGAGAGGGCGAGCTCTTCGATGAGCTGCATCGCAGCATCCGTGCCCTCCCACTCGTTGCCGTGGATGTTCGAGCTGATCCAGATCGGCGTCTTGTAGTCGGCGGCGAGCTGGGTGTTGCTCGCGGCCTTCTCGGGCGTCGTGCGGATCTCATCGCGCCACTTCGTCTGCCGCGCGGTCTCGCCGCGGCTCTCGGGTGCGGTGACCGTCACGAGGTACAGGTCGCGTCCGCCGGTCGACTGACCGACGATCTGGGTCGAGACCCGGTCGCTCTCGGCCATGAGCTCGTTCAGTCGCGGCGCGAGCTGCGAGAACGCGATCGTCTGGTTGAGGGTGGTCGCGTCGGGGACGTCGGCGGGGTACACCGTCAGCGCGGGCTGAACCGGGTACGACGTCGGCATCGCGATCGCGCCGTCGGTGGCTTTGGCGGCCACCCCGGTCTTGGCGAGCTTGACGAGCTCGGCGAACGAGGTCGCGCTCGCCGAATCGGGATCGCGGTCGGGTCCGCGACCGCCGGAGTCGGGCGCCGCGAACGCGGCACCCGTCGTGAACGACGCCGCGGCGATGGCGACGCCGCTGACGATCGCGATGGAACGCAAGAGTCTCATGACTTCCTTTCGTCGGTGCGCTCGCAGCCGCGAGCGCGGGCGCAGGGGCCCGGCGCCAGCGTGACAGTCGTCTGTTTCGCCGGCGGGACCCCGCTCGTGAACACCGTGTTTCCGGTCACAACGTCGCGACCGGGGATGGTTGAAACGTAACGGCTAGGCTCGATCGGGTGCCAGCCCCCCGCGTGTTCAGACTCCGTTCGTCCCTCGCGCTTGTCGCGGTTCTTCTCCTCGCTGCGGTTGCGCTTCTCGTACCCGTTTCGCCGGCCGCCGCGCACGACGAGCTCATCGGCTCGAGTCCCGCCGCCGACTCCACCGTCGATGCGCTGCCGGCCGAGCTGACCCTGACGTTCAGCTCGGTGATCGCCCCCGACGAGGGCGCGTCCGAAGTGCAGGTGACGGATGCCGCGGGCACGATCCTCACGGATGGAGCACCGTCGGCATCCGAGACCGTGCTCACGCAGCCGCTCACGGGCTCGGCATCCGGCGTCGTGACCGTGCTGTGGAAGGTGGTCTCGAGCGACGGACACCCCATCTCGGGCGAGTTCGACTTCACCGTGACCGGTGCGCCGACCGAGACGGCGACGCCGACGCCTTCGACTGAGCCCACGGCCACGACCGAGCCCGTGCCGACCGAAGAGCCGACTGCCACCGCGACGCCGGCACCCCCGGCCGACGAGGACTCGACGTTCGGCGACGTGTGGCCGTGGATCCTCGGCGGCATCGTCGTCGCCGGCCTCGGCGGCGCCGTGCTGTACCTGCTGGTCTCGCGGGCGCGCCAGCAGAAGGAGCTGGCCGAGAACCGCGAACGGGCGCTCGGGGGCGGGGCTGCTCCGGACTCCCCCGCCGACTCCGCGCCGCCCACCGAGCGATAGGCTGGGAACCATGCCTCATTACGACGTCGTCATCCTCGGCGCCGGCCCCGGCGGGTACGTCGCGGCCGTCCGCAGCGCTCAGCTGGGCCTCTCGGTCGCCATCATCGAAGAGAAGTACTGGGGCGGTGTCTGCCTCAACGTGGGGTGCATCCCCTCCAAGGCGCTTCTGAAGAACGCCGACCTCGCGCACACCTTCAATCACAAGGCCGAGCTGTTCGGCATCCGAGGGGACGTGACCTTCGACTTCGGAACCGCGTGGGATCGCAGCCGCACGGTGGCCGACACCCACGTCAAGGGCATCCACTACCTGATGAAGAAGAACAAGGTCACCGAGTACGAGGGCCGGGGTTCGTTCACGGGCCCGAACGGCATCACGGTGGCCAAGGCCGACGGCTCGACCGAAGACCTCACCTTCGACAACGCGATCATCGCGACCGGCTCGAAGGTGCGCCTGCTCCCCGGTGTCGAACTCGGCGGCAACGTCGTGACGTACGAGGAGCAGATCCTCGCGCGCGACCTGCCGAAGTCGATCGTGGTCGTCGGCGCCGGCGCCATCGGCATGGAGTTCGCCTTCGTGCTGGTCAACTACGGCGTGAAGGTCACGATCATCGAGTTCCTCGACCGCGCGCTTCCCAACGAAGACGCCGACGTGTCGAAGGAGATCGCGCGCCAGTACAAGAAGTACGGCGTCGACATCCTCACCTCGACCAAGGTCGAGACCGTCGTCGACCACGGCGACCGCGTCACCGTGACCTATACGCCCAAGGACGGCGCGCAGACCTCGATCGACGCCGACAAGGTCATGATGTCGATCGGGTTCGCCCCGAACATCGAGGGCTTCGGGCTCGAGACCACCGGCGTGAAGCTCACCGACCGCGGCGCGATCGAGATCGACGAGTTCATGCACACCTCGGTGCCGCACATCTACGCGATCGGCGATGTGACCGCGAAGCTGCAGCTCGCCCACGTGGCCGAGGCGCAGGGCGTCGTCGCCGCCGAGACGATCGGCAAGGCCGAGACCATGCCGCTCGGCGACTACCGCATGATGCCGCGCGCGACGTTCTGCTCGCCGCAGGTGGCCTCGTTCGGCCTCACCGAGCAGCAGGCGCGCGACGAGGGCTACGACGTGAAGGTCGCGAAGTTCCCGTTCTCGGCCAACGGCAAGGCGAACGGCCTCGGCGAGCCGATCGGCTTCGTCAAGCTCATCGCCGACGGCGAGCACCTCGAGCTGCTCGGCGGGCACCTGATCGGCCCCGACGTGTCGGAGCTGCTCCCCGAGCTGACGCTCGCGCAGAAGTGGGACCTCACGGCGCTCGAGGCGGCCCGCAACGTGCACACGCACCCGACGCTGTCGGAAGCGGTGCAGGAGGCCTTCCACGGTCTCGCAGGCCACATGATCAACCTCTGACGCGGCTCGGCGCGCGTGCGCCGAGACTTCACGAATGCCCGGAATCGGATGCCGAAACCGGGCATTCGTGCCGTCTGGAGCGTTTCAGCGCTGAGGGGCATTGTGTCTCGGAGCCGAGACGACGCAGAATGTCGCCGCGGCCGGGACGAAGCGCCCCTTCGTCTCGGTCGCTCCGCTCCCTCGCTCAGTGACCAGAGGGTGACACGTCGCGCATACCGGGTCGCTGAGCGACACTTCGACTCGCTTCGCTCGCTCAGTGCGGGACGAAGCGAGACGAAGCGCACCCTCGCTTCGGGTCGCTGAGCGAGCGAAGCGAGACGAAGCGCACCCTCGCTCAGAAGCCTGATTTCCGCTTCTCACGCCGCTGCCGCGCACTCCACCCCGGCAGCTCGTCGTACCGCTCCTCGATGAGCAAGAGCTTCTTCGCCCTGCTCCACCCCTGTATGCGCTTCTCCCAACCGAACGCGTCATCGATCCGGGCGAACTCGGCGTGCCAGACGAGCTCGACGGGCAGTCGCTTGCGGGTGTGCACAGCGCCGAGTCCAGCCTGATGCGCGTCGAGGCGCAGAGCGAGGTCGAGGGTGCTGCCGGTGTAGAACGAGCCGTCGGAACACTTGAGGATGTAGACGAACGCCATAGCGGGAACGTAGCGAGGCGCACCGACATCGGCTGAGGGATGCCGAGGCCCAGGACGCCCCTTCGTCTCGCTTCGCTCGCTCAGGGACCAGAAGAGGAAACCGGTCGCTGCGCTCCCTCGCTCAGGGACCTGAAGACGACCGGTCGCTGAGCGAGCGAAGCGAGACGAAGCGCCCCTTCGTCTCAGTCGCTTCGCTCCCTCGCTCAGGGACCAGAGCGGTCAGTAGCCGAGCGCCCGAGCCAGTTTCGACGCGGATGCCGCAGCACGACCGCCGACCGCGTGCACGGCAGCCTCGGCGGCGGTGAACAGCGCCGCGCGCGCGTCTGTGTCGGCGGGTGCCGCTGGCCCCAGCTCGACCTCCCACTCGCGCCACGAACGCTCGGCACCGGAGCGCTCGTCGAGAGCGGAGACCAGGTCGTCGGCGAACTCGGCGACCACGCCGCCATCCGCGTCGCACAGGTCGTACGCGGTCCGCGTGTTGCGGATGCGCGCGAGCGGCGTGAGCTCTTCCGTCGTCACCTCGGCCAGCACCGCCAGCGCGCCCTCGGGGACGACATCTGCCTCGCCGAGCGGCCAGTGCAGCTCGACCCGGGCATCGCCCACGCGCGGACCCTTGACGTGCCAGCCGGCATCCGGCCCGCCGGTGCGACGCCGCAGCGCGAAGCTCGCCGACGCCAGCGCGAACTCGGCGGTGTCGAGGTACCGCGCATCGAGCTCGCGCACCTCACCCTCGCCGACGGTGACGACCCCCGGCAGCCCCGACCAGTCGGGCAGGGGCGTGTCGGCATCCGCATCGAACTTCAGCTCGACCTCGACCGAGCGCGAACCCTCATCCGAGGCGCCCGGCGCCTGCTCAGTCGTCGGAGGGTCCGATGTCATCGGCCGCCTCGACGAACCAGAACTCGGTCTCGGTCGGCCCGTCGCCCTCGCCGGTGTTCTGAGCCGCTCCGCCGCGCTCGTAGACCACCTGGGTCTCGCTGTACGGGACGATCATGCGGTCGAGTTCGGGGTCATCCAGGGGAAGGAGCTGCCCGTCGAGAGGGCCTCCGTGCAGACGTGCGATAGCCATGCGCCCCAGCGTAGCCCCGCAGTCTGCAGGAGATGTGCGGCTCCACAGGAGGAATCCGCCCTGAATCTCCTGCGGAGGGCCCCATCTCCTGCCGAGGCCCCAACACCGAAACCTCTACCCTCCCGAGGCCAGCACCAGCAGCGACGACGTGGCGGCCGCGACGACGCGGCCTTCGGCATCCGTCAATTCGCCCTCGGTGAAGATCACCCGGCGCCCGGGCTTGACCACGCGCCCCGTCGCCCGCAGCAGCCCCGACGCGTGCGTGATGGGGCGCAGGTACCGCACGTTCAGGTCGACCGAGGTGTAGCCCACCCCCGCGCCGAGTGTCGTGTGCCCGGCGCAGCCGAGGGCCGAGTCGAGCAGTGTGCACGCGAGGCCGCCGTGCACCGCGCCGATCGGGTTGTAGTGGAACTCGGCCGGCGTGCATTCGAACACGGCGAGGCCCTCCGACACCTCGACGAGGGCGAAGCCCATCAGCTGCGCGATCGGCGGGGGCGGGATGCTGCCCGCGATCATCGCGCGAAGCGCCTCGAGTCCGGTGCCGGCACTGCGGGTCTGTTGCAGGGCGGCTGCCGGGTCGGTCCAGTCGAAGGTGCGGGAGCGGGAGTCGGTCATGGACCGATCCTCGCGCACGGTGGCGCGCCTGTCACCGACCGGTTCCGCACGAAGTTGCCGCCCTCCCGGCATCCATTCGAGTGCAAGCGTTTTCACCCGGTACCCCTAGAATCGCTCGCGTGAAGGCCATCCGAACGTTCACCGTCCGCCCTGTCCTCGCCGACAGCCTCGCCCCGCTGGATCGGCTCGCGTCGAACTGGCGCTGGTCGTGGAGCCGTGCGACGCACGCGCTGTTCGCGGCGATGGATCCGCAGCTGTGGGAGCAGATCGGCGCCAACCCCGCCCGCATGCTCGGCGCGCTCGGCCAGGACCGCCTCGACGAGCTCGCCCGCGACGACGAGTTCGTGCAGCGCGTTCGCGAAGAGGACGAGCGCCTGACGGCCTATCTCGACGGCGACCGCTGGTTCCAGCGGCTCGAGGGCGACAAGCCCGCGCACATCGCGTACTTCTCGCCCGAGTTCGGCGTCGACGGCTCGCTCCCCCAGTATTCGGGCGGTCTCGGCATCCTCGCCGGCGATCACCTCAAGAGCGCGTCCGACCTGGGCGTGCCGCTCACCGGTGTGGGCCTGTTCTACCGGGCCGGCTACTTCCGTCAGTCGATCGGCGACGACGGCTGGCAGCGCGAGGCCTACCCGCTGCTCGACCCCTATGGCCTGGGGCTCACCCTGCTGCGGGATGCCGAGGGCTCGCCCGTCGAGATCACCCTCGACCTGCCGCACGACCGTCACCTGCACGCGCGCGTCTGGATCGCCGACATCGGTCGCATCCCGCTGCTGCTGCTCGACTCCGAGACCCCGTCGAACTCGGAAGAGCTGCGCCGCGTCACCGACCGCCTGTACGGCGGCGGCGGCGAGCACCGCCTGCTGCAGGAGCTGCTGCTCGGCGTCGGCGGCGTCCGCGCCGTGCGCGCGTACTCGCAGATCACCGGCCGCCCCCAGCCGACGGTCTACCACACCAACGAGGGGCACGCCGGGTTCCAGGGCCTCGAGCGTATGTCGGAGCTCATCACGCAAGAGGCGCTGAGCTTCGACGAGGCCCTCGCCCAGGTGCGCGCCTCGACGGTGTTCACGACGCACACGCCCGTGCCCGCCGGCATCGACCGGTTCCCGCGCGACATGATCGCCGACCACCTCTCGAGCGGGCTCTTCCAGAACCTCGACGCCGGCCGCGCGATCGCGCTCGGCCTCGAGACCTGGAACGGCGGCGACCAGGGCGTCTTCAACATGGCGGTGCTGGGCCTGCACCTCGGCCAGCACGCCAACGGCGTCTCGGTGCTCCACGGCGAGGTGAGCCGAGGGATGTTCGGGATGCTGTGGCCCGGCGTCGACGCGGACGAAGTGCCGATCACGTCCATCACGAACGGCGTGCACGCGCCCACGTGGGTGCACCCCGCGCTCAAGGCCGTCAGCGAGCGCGCGTGGGGCGACGCCCACACCGACACGCACGACTGGAACGACCGGGGCGCCGTCTCCGATGCGGAATTGTGGGGCGTGCGCCAGCAGATGAAGGGCGAGCTCGTCGCCGAGGCGCGGCGGAGGGTCGCGGCATCCGCTCAGGCGAACGGCGCGAGCATCGCACCCGGCTGGATCGACGACATGCTCGACCCCGAGGTGCTCACGATCGGGTTCGCCCGCCGCGTGCCGACGTACAAGCGCCTGACGCTCATGCTCCGCGACCCCGAGCGCCTCACGAAGCTGCTCACCGACCCCGAGCGCCCCGTGCAGATCGTGATCGGCGGCAAGTCGCACCCGGCCGATGACTCGGGCAAGATCCTCATCCAGCAGCTCGTGCGCTTCAGCCGCGACCCGAAGGTGCGCGGGCGGATCGTGTTCCTGCCCGACTACGACATCACGCTCGCGAAGGACCTGTACCCGGGCTGCGACGTGTGGCTGAACAACCCGTTGCGCCCGCTCGAGGCGTGCGGCACGTCGGGCATGAAGGCCGCGCTCAACGGCGTGCTGAACCTGTCGATCCTCGACGGCTGGTGGGACGAGTGGTTCGACGGCGAGAACGGCTGGGCGATCCCCACGGCCGACACCGCCGCGAGCGACGAGGAGCGTGACGACGTCGAGGCGTCGGCGCTGTACGACCTCATCGAGCACCAGCTGGTTCCGAAGTTCTACGAGCGCGAGGGCGGCATCCCGCTCGCGTGGCTTTCGATGGTGCGCCACACCATGACCGAGCTCGGCAAGAAGGCCACGAGCGACCGCATGGTGCAGGACTACGTGACGCGTCTGTATGTGCCGGCCGCCGAGCACGAGGTGGCGCTGCGCGCCGACGGATTCGCCGAGGCGAAGGCGCTGGCCGCATTCGTCACGCGGGTGAAGGATGCCTGGATCAACGTGCGCGTCGACAACGTCGATTCGTCGGGGATTCCGCAGCAGGCGCAGGCCGGCGATCGGCTCGAGGTGCGTGCCGGTGTGCGGCTCGACGGGCTGTCGCCGGAGGACGTCGCCGTCGAGCTGGCCTACGGCCGCACGAACGAGGACGACGCGCTCGCGGCCGACCACTCGGTCTACCGGCTCTCGCCCGTGGGTGACGCGGTCGACGGCGTGACGACCTTCACGGGCACGCTGCCGCTGACGGTGACCGGCACGTTCGGCTACACCGTGCGTGTGGTGCCGTCGCACCCGCAGCTGGTGTCGCCGGTGGAGCTCGGGCTGGTGACGTACGCGTCCTGAGGCGGGTGCTGTACCCGCGGGTCGCTGAGCGAGGAGCGCAGCGACGAGACGAAGCGCGCCCGCCCTGCCAGAAGGTGTGCCAACTGGTCGCTGAACGAGGAGCACACCGACCAGACGAAGCGCCCCGCGCCCGTAGGCTTGCGGGGTGAAGCCGTTCGTCCTGCTCGCCACGCGCGCCGAGGATCTCCCCGCCGACGAGGAGTACGCCCTCTTCCTGCGCTACACCGGCCTCGAGCCCGACGAGCTCATCCGCATCCGTCTCGAGTCGGGCCCCATGCCGCACCTCGACCTCAACGAGCTGTCGGGAATCTTCGTGGGCGGTGGCCCCTTCAACGCGAGCGACCCCGACGAGAAGAAGTCGGCCGTGCAGCACCGCGTCGAATCCGAGTTCGCCGCGCTCCTGGATGAGGTGGTCGCGCGCGACTTCCCGTTCCTCGGCGCCTGCTACGGCATCGGCACGCTCGGCGCGCATCAGGGCGCGGCGATCGACCGCATGTATCCCGAGCCGATCAGCGTGGTGCCGGTGACTCTCACCGACGAAGGCGCGGCCGACCCTCTGCTCGCCGGACTCCCCCGCCGGTTCGAGGCGTTCGTCGGGCACAAAGAGGCCATCTCGGCGCTGCCGCCCGCGGCGACGCTGCTGGCGTCGTCGCCGACATGCCCGGTGCAGATGTTCCGCGTTCTACATAATGTATATGCGACACAATTCCACCCCGAGCTCGACGTCGACGGCATCACAACGCGCATCCACGCCTACGCCGATCACGGCTACTTCGCCCCGCACGAGCTCGAAGTCACTCTCGCCGCCGTGCACCGCACGCCGGTGTCGCACCCGAGCCGCATGCTGCGCACCTTCGTCGAGCGCTACGCCCGGCCCTGATCCCCGTCTGAGTGTCGCGGATTCTCGCCGAGACTTCAGAGATGCCAGGGATGGATGCCGAACCCCTGCATTTGCGAAGTGTGGACCGTTTCAGCGGCAGCCGCTTCGTCTCGCTTCGCTCGCTCAGCGACCGGGTCCCTGAGCGAGGGAGCGAAGCGACCGAGACGAAGGTGGTCCCTGAGCGAGGGAGCGAATCGACCGAGACGAAGGTGGTCCCTGAGCGAGGGAGCGAAGCGACCGAGACGAAGGGCCGCCCCGGGTGTACGCTCCGAGCAACGGCGACCCGTCGCCGGCAAGATCCTGGGGAGGGTCTCATGGGAGCGAAGAAGCTGTGGATCGCAGGCGCCGCCGTCGCGGTGGTCGCCTCTGCCGCGCTGCTGGTGCCGAGCATCGCCCTGGGCGCGCCGATGGGTCCGCTCGCGCCGTTGTTCCCGGGACAGAGCGTCAGCGACAAGCACGAAGACGGCCCCGGCACCAACGGTCAGGGCAAGGCCTGGGGTCACAACAAGGATTCCGACGACTTCCCCGGCAAGAACGGCAAGGGCAAGGGCAACCCCCACAACAACCCGGATGCCGAAGACGGCGCCGACGGCACCCCCGGCAACGGTCAGGGCAAGGCCTGGGGTCACGACAAGGACTCCGAGAACTTTCCCGGCAAGAACGGCAAGGGCAAGGGCAACCCGCACAACGACGAGGATGCCGACGAGTAGGCGTCCGCCGCTTCGTCTCGTCGCTGGCGCTCCTCGCTCAGCGACCCGCGTATGGGCGAACCGCACCCCTGGTCGCTGAGCGGCACTTCGTCTCGAAGCGCACCAGCACCCCGGCCCTACTCCCCCTCCGGCAGCCCCCATACTGCGTACGCGACCTCCGCCGCCCCCGGCGGCGGAAACGCGAACGGAAACCCGAACTCCACCCACACCACCGCGCCGCACAGTGCCGGGCCCTGCTCCTTCGTGAGCCCGAGCTTCACTCCCCCGAACGTCACGGTGACCGCGGCCGGCAGCACGAGCCCGTCAGCCGTCGTCCCGTCGTCGGGGTGCAATCCGCTCGGCACATCCACGGCGACAACCCGCACGGCCCCACCGAGCACCAACGGCAGCAGCCCCGTCACCACCTCGCGCGCCACCCCGCGCAGCACCGGCGCCCCGACCGTCCCGATCCCCAGGATCCCGTCGATCACCAGGTCATAGCGCGACGACAACGCCTCCGACACCGACACCTCCCGCGCCCCACCCGCAAGAGCGGTCGCCCACGCCTGCTCGTGCACGCGCTCCGACGTGCGCAACACATCGATCTCGAGCGCATCATCCGCCCGCGCCCGCAGCGGCAGCCACTGCAGCAGCGCGGCCGCGGCGTACAGCGCATCGCCGCCGTTGTCTCCCCCACCCGCGAGCACGAGCACGCGCCCCACCAGCGGCCCGTCAACCAGATCCTCGGGCTGCCCGTACGCCGCCCGCGCCGTCGTGCCCGGTGACACCAGCTCTGCGGCCACCACCTCGGCCAGCATCCGGGCCGCGTAGAGCATGAGCGGCACGCCGCGCGCGAGCACCGGCTCCTCTTCGCCGCGCACCTGCGCCGCGGTGAACGCCGGCACCCACACACCGGTCACGTCGACCCCACCTGCGCCGCCGTGAACGCCGGCACCCAGACGCCGGTCACGTCGCGCGGGCCTTCGCGGCAGCATCCTGAGCGAGCTCGAGCTCTTCCTTCGCGACACGGAGGGCGTCTTCGGCGCGCTTGACGCGCCGCGCTTCGAACGTGGGGGTGCCGTAGCGCTCGCGCACGCGGTCGTGCTGCTCGGCGACGCCAACGATGATCCAGGTCGAGGCGATGAGGACCACCTGCGCCGACAGGTTGAACCAGATGAGCAACGCGATGAGCGCCGCGAACGTCGCGAACAGCGGGTTGACGCTGGCGCCGCGCACGAACAGCCCCGACAGCTGCTGCAGCACCGTGAGGCCCACCGCTCCGAGCAGCGCACCGGCCCACAGGGTGCGCGGGCGGGCCTTGACACCCGAGAGCGACACGAACGCGAGCGCGATGACTCCGGCGTCGAGGGCGAAGATGGCCAGGATGCCGACGGCCTGCGTCGCGATGTCGCCGACGACTCCGGATCCGCCGACCCAGTCGCCCAAGCCGCTGATGACCTCGGCGCCGACGAACGAGGCCGCCGCAGACAGCACGAAGCCGCCGCCGATCGCGAGGGCGAGCAGCAGGTTGCGCGCGATCACCCAGATCCAGAAGACGTCGTCGTGGATCTCGTCGGCGAGGGTGCGCAGCGCGGCGCGCAGCGACCCGATCGCGCCGATCGACGCGCCGATGAGACCGCCGAGGGCCAGGATGCCGGTGATCGTGAGGCCTGCGGGCGCCTGGATGGCCGATAGCTCGATCACGCCGCCTTCGCCGATGAGTCCGGGGATCGCGGCGTCGACCGTGGAGACGAGCGCCTCCCACGCGGCCGGGTTGTCGGCGAGCCAGAGGGCCGCGAACGAGAACCCGAGCAGCACCGCCGCGAACGCCGAGAAGAGGGTGCGGTAGGTGATGCTGTCGGCGAGCATGAACCCGCGCCGCTCGAGGTAGTGGAACCAGACGCGCACCGGCTTGAGGGAGAGCGCCCAGGCGGTGACGCGTGCGATCAGGTCAGCCATGGTGACGACCCTATCGAGGGCCGGCGGCGGCGCGTCCGGGCTCGACAAGGGCGGCGCGCTATGCCATGTGTGAACGCGATCTCGCGGCAACGCTCTGCGCCTGCCCCGCGTGGATGTCGCTCACCCATTCCCAGCCCGGCTCGGCCGACGAGCCGATGCGCGGGTCGCCCGGCTCGCGGCCGTCACGCAGGGCGCGAAGGTAGGCGCGATCCAACGCGATCCGTGCGAGGCCCTGACCTGCGATGGCGACTGACCCGTGGCCCGGGATGACGACGTCGACGTCACCCATCACCGTTTCGAGCACCCGCAGCCCGACGAGGTACTCCTCGATGGGGTCGTTGGTGTCGGTGAAGTCGTCGAGCATCGGCACGAAGACGTCCGAGAGCATGTCGCCGGCCACGAGAACTCTGCTCTCCTCGATCAGCAGGGCCGCATGGCCGGGTGAGTGCGCCGGATGCTCGACGATGCGCGCGAGAGGACCGTCCCACGGGATCTGCGTGGCTCCCGCAGGCAGTGCGGTGATGAGTCCGAACGGTTCGAGCGGGACGTCGTCAGTGATCTCGGGAGGCAGCCCTTCGGTCACGCGGCGCTGCCAGTCGGCTGTCGACCGCAGCTCACGCATCTGAGCCGCACAGGGCGCTGTGCCGTAGCGGGGTGCGTCGCCGAGGTCGGGATGCCACAGCACGTGGTCCCAGTCGGGATGCGTCGAGAATCCTGCCACCACAGACAGGCCCCGCTCGCGCAGGTCGTTCGCGAGACAGGCCATCTCGGCGCCGGTGATTCCGGCATCGACGACCAGCACGCCGGCAGCGCCCTGCACGACGACGGTGTTGTTGCGGAGGAGTTCGCTCTGATGGACCAGCACGCCCTCCGCGATCTGCGTCAGCATGTGGTTCCTCTCGCTCGGGTGGCCACTCACAGCACCGAACCTAGAGACATCACGGCCCGCTGTGAAGGTCGAGCGGATTGCCGCCGTGCAGACAGGGGCGCCGTAGGATGGCACCTGGGGATAAGGGGAATCATCGTGAGAGGACTCGCGCAGACGCTCGTGCTCACTGGAGCCGTGCGTGCCGCAGACATGTCAGCCGCCATGGCGCAGGTCGGTGAGGGGCCCGAGCTGCAGCAGCTGCTCGTGAGCACCAGCCTGGTGACCGAGGCGCAGGTCGCCGAGGCCGTTGCCTTGCATACCGGTCACCGTTTCTACGACATGAGCGAAATCGAGATCTCTCCCGATGTGCTCTCGCTTGTACCGGGAGCGCTCTGCCGCAAGTACCAGATGCTCCCGCTGAGTCGCACTCGATCCAAGGTGACCGTCGGCATGCTCGACCCCACCGACATCATCGCGATCGACGACATCACGAGCGTCACCGACCTCCAGGTCGAGGCCGTCGTGGTCGCCGGCGATGCGCTGCGCAACGCCTTCGAACGCTATCTGCGCTCTGACGAAGAGCTGAGCGACCTGTCGGAGCAGATTGGCGAGTCCGCAGGGACGACGACGTCCGGCGTCACCTTCACGGAGACATTGGAGGAGGGCGATGCCGATGCGCCCGTCGTCCGATTCGTCAACCTGCTGATTACGCAGGCCATTAACGACCGAGCCAGTGACATCCACGTCGAGCCCGGTGAAAAGCAGCTGACCGTACGGTTCCGCATCGACGGTGTGCTACACGAGATGCAGCGAGCAGATCGTTCGATCCAGGACGGCGTTATCTCGCGCCTCAAGATCATGTCGTCCATCGACATCGCCGAGAAGCGCAAGCCCCAGGATGGCCGCCTCTCTGTTGAACACGAGGGTCGCGCGATCGACCTTCGTGTCGCGACTCTGCCGACCGTGTGGGGCGAGAAGATCGTCATGCGAATCCTCGACAACTCCGGCCAGGCGATGGCGATGAGCGACCTGCGTTTCTCGTCGATCAACGATCAGCGCTTCCGCGATGCGATCTCACGTCCGCACGGCATGATCCTCGCCACCGGTCCGACCGGGTCGGGAAAGTCGACGACGCTGTATACGGCGCTCCGAACCGTCGCCAACCCGCGCATCAACGTGATCACGGTCGAAGACCCGGTTGAGTATCGCATCGCCGGCGTGAATCAGGTGCAGGTGAACAACCGCGCCGGATTGACCTTCGCATCGGCACTGCGATCAATCCTTCGCAGCGACCCCGACGTTGTGCTCGTCGGTGAGATTCGCGACAAAGAGACGGCAGTGATCTCGATCGAAGCTGCTCTCACGGGCCACCTCGTGTTGTCGACCCTGCACACGAACGACGCCCCCTCGGCACTCACCCGCCTCACGGAGATCGGCTCCGAGCCTTTCCTTGTGGCAACGGCCCTCTCCGCTGTCGTCGCTCAGCGCCTCGCCCGCAGGTTGTGCCTGCGCTGTCGTTCGCCCTACACCGAGACAAGCGAGGTTCTGACAGCACTCGGGTTCCCGCACGATCCATATGATGCGCCGCAGCTGTACCGAGCCGCTGGGTGCCAGGCGTGTTCAGGGACGGGCTACCGCGGTCGGATCGGTCTGCACGAAGTGATGACCATGACGGACGAACTCGAACAGTTGGTGGTTACACGAGCGACAGGATCCGAGATGCGCCTGGTCGCGATCGAGCAGGGAATGGTCACGCTTCGCGACGATGGCTGGAGCAAGGTCGCTCAGGGTCTGACGACCATCGAGGAAGTACTTCGCGTCTCCCTTTGATGCTTGGCCGACTCTCAAGTCGCTGAGCGAGCGAAACACGGACTCAGGAAGTGCCACCGCCCCGGGGGCCGTGGCCTCACCCGGGGCGGTGCCTCGGTACCGCGCACCCGATGGGCGGGGATGCAGCACGAGCCTGAGACCTGCTATTGGTTGCTGATCTCCCCGTAGAGAGAGAAGATCGGCAGGTACAGCGAGATCACCATTCCACCGATAACGATGCCGAGCCCGACGATGAGTACGGGTTCGATTGTGGCGGAGAGCTGCGACGTTGCCGTCTCGACTTCGTCTTCGTAGAAGTCGGCAATGCTCGCGAGCATCTCGACCAGCGTGCCTGACTCTTCACCGACAGACACCATCTGGGGCACCATGAGCGGGAAGACCTGGGCCTTCTCGAGCGGCACCGCGAACGACTTTCCCTGACGGATCGACTCCTGGACGTCAAGCACAGCCTGCTCGACCTTCCAGTTGTTCGACGCCTGACCGACGATGCCAAGAGCTTGGATGATGGGCACGCCGGCGCCCAGCATCATCGACAGATTGCGGCTGAAGCGCGCAACCGCCAACTTTGTGTTGAGCGGCCCGAAGATGGGCATCTTCAGCTTGATCGGGTCGACGACCTTGCGAACACGCTCGGTATGCCGATTGCGGGTCCACCAGATCCAGCCAATGAGAATCGCCAGCCCGAGCGTCGGGAGGAACCACCACATGTTGTTCGACAACACGACGAGGATCTGAGTCGGTATCGGGAGCTCCGACCCGAGGCTCGAGAACATGTCCTCGAATACGGGCACGATGAACGTCACCATTGCGAGAACACCGAGCAGCGCAATGATCAGGACGATCGTGGGATACGTCGTCGCGGCGCGGATCTTGTTCTGCAGTTCCGCTTCCTTGCGATAGTTCGTCGCCAGAGAATCGAGCGCTGGCCCGAGGAATCCACCCGTCTCACCGACCCGAACGATGCTGAGCATGAGCGGCGGGAAGATGTCGGGGTGCCTCGAGAGCGCGGCCGAGAAGGACGACCCGGATTCGACATCGGCCTGCACGGAGATAAGCGCGGGTTGCAGCTTCTTGTCCTCGGTCTGCTCGATGAGGATCGAGAGCGTACGCATCAACGGCAGTCCCGCATTGATGAGCCCCGACATCTGCTTTGCAAAGACGGCCAGCGTCCTGGCGGACACATGCTTTGTGAGGCCGGGGATCTTGATCTCCGCATTGAGACCGGTCTTCGACACCGGGGTGACAGCGAGGGGCGTGAGCCCCTGCGCACGGAGCTTTCCGGTGACAGCGGCCTCGCTCGACGCCTCGAGCGTCCCCTTCACGACTGCTCCCCCGCGCGGGTCGACAGCGCGATACGTGAACTCCTGGATCACGGCCATTTCAGACCCCCGCTTCCTGATGCCATTCGCCGGAATGGTGGGCCCAGGATTCCGCATCAAGGTCGCGCGGCCGGACGTAGACGTCGTCGAGGGTCGCGGGGTCGACGGCGTACGTCTTGGCCACATTCATGGAGATCGTTCCTTCGGCGACGAGGCGCTTGAGGTCCTGATCGAGGGTGTGCATGCCTACTCCAGCGCCGGCCTGCATCGCAGAGTAAAGCTGAGCGACCTGACCCTCACGGATGAGGTTCGCGACGGCTGGGGTGCTGATGAGCACCTCGGTTGCGATTGTTCGTCCGTCGGTCTGGGATAGCGGCATCAGCGTCTGACTGATGACACCCTGCAGCGTGTCGCCGAGTTGGGAGCGGATCTGGTGCTGCTGGTCGTGGGGGAACACATCGATGATGCGGTTGATGCTCTTCGCGGCACCCTGCGTGTGCAGGGTCGAAAGCACCAGGTGACCTGTCTCGGCCGCAGACAGCGCAGTTTGAATCGACTCTGGATCTCGGAGCTCGCCAACGAGAATGACATCGGGATCCTGGCGGAGCACTCGCCGCAGGGCTTCACGGAACGAGGCAGTGTCCGAGCCGACCTCGCGCTGATGAATGAGAGCCCGCTTGCTGGTGTGGTGGAACTCGATCGGGTCTTCAATGGTGATTACGTGCGCCGGCACAGTGTTGTTGATGATGTCGACCATCGCCGTGAGTGTCGTGGACTTGCCAGACCCTGTGGGCCCGGTGAGCAGAACCAGACCTCGGGGCTTGAGGGCGAGGTCGCGCGCAATCGGTGGGGCCCCGAGCTCTTCAAGTGTGTACACACGATCTGGGATGAAGCGCAGCGCGACCGCGATCGTGCCGAGCTGCCGATAAACGTTGACCCGGAATCGCCCGATCCCGTCCGCGGCGAGGGCCAGGTCGACCTCTTGTCGCTCCTCGAACTCGGTGCGGTGGCCAGGTGACATGAGCTCATAGGAGGCTGCCTCGATCCACGACGCAGCAATGGGCGTGTCGTAGCCAGGCACGGGCACCAAGTCACCGTCGACACGCATGAGCGGCACCGCGTCGCCCGTGAGGTGGAGGTCAGAAGCACGGCTGCTGGCAGCCGTGGAAAGCATGGCATCTAGTGCGGTAGACATCTCTCAGCTCTCCGGGAGGACGAAAGTCAGGGCCGATACCGAGACGGCGAAGCCAGTACCAGTCGGCGTGACCTCCGACTCGACGTTGCCGAGGAGCCGGGGGCCCGTGCGCAGCTGGTCGAGGAAGGCGACGACCTCCGATAGCTCCTCGGCGTTCACCGCAATCGTGAAATCAACCTGCTCGCGACCGTCGCGAGGTGTTGTTGTTTCGGCGCTGGAACCCGCGTCGTTCGTGTCGGCGCCGTCTGCGGCTGCCTCCTCGGCGGGCGGTGCCGGGGCCTCCCCCACGGGCGACGCGGCAACGCGCTCGACGAAGGCAGCCGTCGCCCCTGCCGTGATGGACTGGACGTCGACGCTTGCCGCGGTGGCCGCCTTTGCGACCAATTCGAATACGTCATCGAGCTTGTTCGTTGCGGGAATCTCGGCTCGCAACGCGGCTACCGATGCCTCGATCTCGTCCATACGCTCCGCCTCGGCCCGCAGATCGTCGACCCGCGCCTGGTAGATGGCGTTCGTCTGGTCTACCTGCTGCGCCGCCTCGGTCGTACTCAACGACTGGAAGAAGGTAGGCAACGCGACGAGGCTGACGGCAAGCGCGATAACCCCCACGCACACGACGATGCCGATGATGTTGATCAACTGCTTGGGCATCACTCGTCCCCTTCTTCCGCTTCGGCGTACTCGCCGGAGTAGATCGACTGATCAAAAGTCACGGACAGCTCGTACGTGAACTGTCCCACAGTCCGTTGACTCGAGGTGACGAGTCGACCGTCCGCATCGGCCACACTCTCCAGGGAACGGATGCTGCGAATCGTCGCGGCGATGTCGATTGCATTGGGACTGGTGAGAGTCAATGTGCCATCGAGTCCGACTTCGGTCGTCACGTCGGCCGTCTGTGGTGTGCCACCGGTCACGAACGCGAACCCAGAGATGGCCACTTCTTCAGGGAGGGCTCCTGCCAATTGGGCGATCACAGGTGCCCACGCAAGATCGTTGCCGAGCGCATCTGCCCGGAAGTCGGTGAGGGCGCTCTCCGTCGCGAGAGCGGCGCTCACATCCGAGAGGCTGGCGAGTTCGGTGAGGAGTGCATTCGTGCGAGCCTGTGACTCAGCGAGCCGTTGGTCGGCGAGCCAATTGAGAACGAAAGCGGCGGCGATCACGAGAAATGCCACGACGATGGTTGCGAGAACTCCCCACATCCAGCCGCGAGTGAGCGCTGCGCGCTCGCGCTTCTCGATCTCCGACCGTGGAATGAGATTGACACGCGGAATACCCGGGCGTGCGATTAGCGCTGGTGCGTTGGTCATCGACCTGCCTCCCCAAGAAGAACGCCGACCGTGGCGACACAGTTGAGTGCGAGCTCCTCCGGTAGTTCACGTCGACCAACGGACGCGATCTGGTCGAGTCGAAGCGGTCTCACAGGCACATCGAACGCTCGAGCAAGCGCATCTGCGACTCCAGGCGCCGCGTAGCCTGCGCCACTCACGATGACTTCACTGATTGGCGAGGAGCCCTCGCGCCCGCTGAAGAAGGCAACCGTGCTGCGCAAGCGCGCGACGAGGTCATTGACCGCCGATACCGCAGATGCGCCGGACGAACGAATGGACGCGCGGGTGCTGGTCGTGCGCGGAGTGATGCCGCCGATTCCCGCCGGCTCGAGAACTGCCTCGAACTCGGATTCGGGTCCCGCCGGATAGGCGTTCTCCTCACGCCGAGCGGCAGTCGTGGCGATGTCGACCGGGATGATGCGCACGAACCGTGGGACGCCGTCCGTCACGACAACGACATGCGAAGTGTGGTCACCCAGATGCATCATCGCGACAGTTTCACCCGGCTGGGCGATCCTGTGCGCGATGCGAGCCATGCCGAACGGAACGAGATCGACCGTGTCGACCTCGAGCTTGGCCTTTCCGAGCGTGGCAATGATCTGCTCGACGGTCTCCGACACAGCGGCAACCAGCAGACCCGAAACCTGATCGCCCTGCTGCGCTATCGGATAGAAGTCGAGCACTGCCTGGCTGGCTGGCACGGGCAGAAGGTCCTGCACCTGGAAGGGCAAGGCCTGGCGCAGGAGTTCGGGTGCCATCGCCTGCGTCGTGAACTCGCGCACGAGAATTCGCCGAGACCCGACGCCGAGTGTCACCTTCCTGCCCTTGATGCCGGCGGATGTCCAGAGTTGCCGCAATGCCAGGGCAACGGAACCTACATCGATCACCTCGGAGTCCCTTGCTGCATCGCGCGGCAACGGCACTTCTCCGGCGGCGAGAAGCGCAGGCGTGCGTCCTGTCGACACTTCGACCGCGCGCACGCTCTCCTCCGTAATCTCGAGTCCCACTAGCGATCTCGCCATGGTCTCACCTCTTCCCTTCCCCAATGTCCACCACCGTGGCGGCTTGCGCCGCTCCCATCACACGGTGACGAAGAGTCCTAAGTACCAGCGGGCGATTGCCTCACCGGTGAAGATGCCAGTCCACGCACCCGCGATCATCCACGGCCCGAACGGGATCGCCGTCTTTCGACCCGCTCGCCTGGCGAGTATCAGCGCGATCCCGAAAACGCCACCCCATACGAAGGCGGCGAAGGCTCCGACTGCCAGTGCGCCCCAGCCGACGTATCCCAGATAGAGGCCGATAACACCGGCGAGTTTCACGTCGCCGCCACCCATCCCGTCAGGACGGACCAACCGCAACAAGAAGTAGAACGCGTAGAGCCCAGCGGCACCGACGCCTGCGCGGGCGAGCGCGCCCCAGTCGCCGCTCAGAACCGAAGCGAGTGTGAGCAGGAGAGCACCCACGATGTAGCTCGGCAGAACGATTGCGTTCGGCAGTCTTCGCGTGTCCAAGTCGATGAGGGTCAGCACGATGCTGATCGCCGCGAGGTACAGATACGCGGTGACGAGCGTTGCGAGCGCCCAGCCCGCCGCTACGCCGGCGCCCCCGCCGAGAACCCACCACGTGACCAGGGCGAACACGACTCCGCTGATCGCCTCGACGATCGGATATCTCACTGCGATGGGCGTTGCGCAACTCGCACAGCGACCGCGCAGCGCGAGCCACGAGATGACCGGGACGTTGTGCCACGGCTTCACGGGTGCATCGCAGTTCGGGCAGCGGCTCTCGCGGAGCAGCGAGACGCCTGCGGGCACGCGATACGCAACGACGTTCAGAAATGAACCGATGACGAGGCCGAAGATTCCGGCAACGACGACGACGTATGTTTCAAGCGGAGTCACTGGCTACCGCTCGGTCTGGTACACGAGTTCGCCGAGCCGCAGAGTCTGCACAGCACCCCCACCGCCCGCGCCGCCTGAGCTCTTGATCTTGCAACCCAGCTGCTCGAAAGATGGTGGCCAAGACATCGGGACGCAGGTGAAGTCCGCACTGATCGTGTGGTTGCCATCATTCGCTGTGTAGAACTGTCCCGAGAAGCTCGCCTTGACGTTGCCGGTGAGCCCGCACGGCGTGTATATCATGATCCGTGGGGCGAGCGTGAGGCCCGAAGCAACGTCAAAGCTATCCTTTTGAGGATTGTTGCCGCATGTGGGTTCTTTCTCGCCGTCGACGGGACTGAGATCGGCGTCGGCGTGGACGAAGGCGATCTGCGGGCTTTCACCCGACGGGGCCGTGAGGTTGCCGGTGATGTTCACGAGCATCTTCCCGCCGGCGGGCACAGTGAGCACGACGTCCCTTGTGACCGATCCTGCGCCGAGCTTGAGGTCGACGTCGCCCGTACCGCACCCCGTGAAGTCGATCTGGAGACTGGTCGTCGCGTCGTTGAACAGACCGACGGGGTTGTAATTCTTTCCGCAGGATCCGTTGACCTTGGTGACCGCGTCCCAGTTCTGGGTCGTCATGTCCAGCCAGGTCGTCATACCGTAAACCGTCGGCATCGTCGGAGAGAATACAGGCGCCGCGCTCCCGGGTTGCTCTGTGCCGGTAATCTTCCATTTGGGATCTACGTCCACATCGCCGACTGCGATCACGTCGCCAGTCGTTGCATCCCCAGTCGTACCGACAGTGCCGTCGGTAGACCCGGTGCCTGTGAGCGACGCGATGCCGCCGGAGTGAACGTTGCCCCCGATCGAGTTGCCATCGGAGGCGAGCGAGACGTTCCCTGACGCGATGATGTCACCGCCGATGCTGGTACCGGAGCTGTCGATCTCGACGGTGCCGTTCACGTAGACGCTGCCCGTGACCTCACAGCCACCGCTGAATTTAGCGTTCCCATCTACCACGTAGAGGTCGCCGTCGATCGTGCCGGAATTGTTGCACCAGTAGAGGGCATCCGGGTCGCGAACGACGAGGTCGCCCTTGTACCCCGACTTGGTCGTTGTGAAGGTGCCGTCGAAGAACGCTACGGTTCCTCCGGGCTGGTCTTCGTACGTCACGGTCCAGGGATAGATCGCGTCGATCTCGGCAGTCGCCCCGTCAGCCCCCGTCCCGATTGAGTTGATGACCACGAAGGTCGTGGTAGCCGTCGGGCAGGCGTTGGCCGTGAGCCCCGCCGCATCGCTGTCGGCCGGCTGTGCTCCTGTGGTCGTGTACACAGTCGCCGTGAAGTCAGGACCGGTGCCAGTCAGGGGTGCGGTGACTGTGCAGCTGTTGGCCACGGCCGCGACTGCGACGTCTCGGCCAGATTCGGCCGCGATGAACGCATCGAGGCGATCCCCGTTGGTTGCGTTGGCCCGGATCGTGAACATGACTGACGCAGCGATGACACTCGCGATAATGAACCCAACGATCATCACGACGACGACCGAAACCAGCACGGCGCCTTCATCATCACGGCTCGCCCGCGGCCGCAACCAGTTCAAGTCCAACATGAGTCACTATCTCCTTCGGGTGTGGAGCGCATCGCCGCCTCGCCGGCAAACGTCACCGGGGCGGACTCAGTCAGTACGTCAAAGGTGAATGTGACGACGCCATCCGTCAAGGGGTCGTCGAAGAAGAAAGGCGTACTCACCTGCTGCGCGAGACCGGTCTTCCACACCGGCCAGCTCGCTGGCGTGCTGCCGAGGCTCACGGCGGACGTCGTCATCTGCGCCGATCCCTCCGTGAGGCGGAATCCTTGGCATTTGAGCGCGCCCTGCAGTGAGGTGCTCACGCGCAGAATCGTGCCACCGTCGGACACCTCAAAGAAGAGCGCATTTCGCATCGCCCTCTCGATCGTCGAGCTGACGACCTGACCCCGATTCGTTGCCTCGTTCACGCTGAGGACGTCTTCCTGGGTGCGGAGCGAGTTGATGAACACGCTCACGATCGCGATGGTGATGATGCCGCCGATGATCATTGTGACGATCAACTCGATGAGACCGATACCTTCGTCCGATCGACGTTCCACCTGAACGTTCATGGCACGTAGACGAGCGCGGTCGTTGCAGCCACGACCGAGTTCCCCGGTTTCGCGACCGCAAGTGTGAGCGTCAGCACTTCCGCCTCCGGCGGCGTCGCTCCGTCACAGATGCTCTGGGTGATGGCGGCACCACCGGCGTTCGTGAGGCTCGCCGTGACGCTCAACTCGATGCCTTTGCCATCTTCGACGGTCGGAGGGCTTGTCGCGAGGTCCACGAGATCGTCGCACGTGGGATTCGCTCGAGCCTGCTCGACGAGAGCATTTAGGTGCCGCGTCGCGGTCGCCGTGGTGGATTGTTGTGAGGAGAGGACGACGCCGTGCCACAGGAGCGGAAGCAGGGCGGCTGCGATGATTGCAAGGAGCACCATCGCGATGATCACTTCGATGACACCGAAGCCCCCATCGCCGGCCTGCTTGCTCATCATGGGGTTGTCTCCAGCTATATCAAAGATTGTCCCGCTTGCTCGGCCGGGTCCGTTGGGACCCGGCCGAGCAATGTCATCAGGAGGAGCAGCCCGGTCCCGAGTATGCGGGATCGAGGCCCGTTGCCGTTCCGGTGACACAGAACGAGTCGAGTTCCTCCCCGGCGTCTGCTACGAGCGTGAGGTTAAGCCCATCAGGGGCGTTCGACTCACCGAGGAAGTTATCGAAGTCCGCCTGGATATCGGCCACCACAATCGGACCGTCCTGCGCCATGGCGGCAGCCGCCTGAGAAGCTGCGTTGGCGGTGATGGTCTCGAGAGCCCGCTGGTTGGCCTGGCCCTGCAGTCCCAGGAACACGGGAATGGCGATCGCGAGCAGGATGCCCAGGATCACGATGACGACGATGAGTTCGATGAGGGAGAAGCCGCCCTCGCCGTTCTCTTCGCGGCGGGCCTTGACCGCCTCGATGTGGTTCTTGATGAAAGCACGCATAAGCGCTGTCTCCCCAGTTTGTGAATGGTTAGGACAGCCCGGACTGTTGCTCGAAGCGCGCGCAGGTTATAGCAAGTCGCACGATCCCAGACTCGTCAGAGCTGGGTAACGAGACACACGCAACGGGTGTGCGTGGATCCCCTCCCACCATCGATCATGAGATTACTCTCATCCCGCTGTCAACGCAGTTTAGCTCAGGAATCGGCAAGGAACCGGGTCGTATTTCCCAAGCCCCTCTCGATGCCCTGGAGACCACAAGATTTCCACCCACGGCTGACGTAACATCCGATGTCGGTCAAACAACAGTGAGCGGAGGAGACGTGGGGTGGGCTGAGACTGCGGTGGCCGCTCTGGTCTGCGTACTCATCCTCGTCCTCGCAGGTGCTCCCGTAGCGATCGCGCTTCGACTGCGCGGACTATGGCTTGCAGCATCCTCATCGTTGTTCGGCATGTCCGCGATCACTACCGCAGCCTTCGTCGCACCCCTGGTCCTCGTCCCGTGGTCCGTATTGCCCGTCTTGGTCGTGTCGCTAACCGTAAGTGCTGCCGTGGCAGGCCTACTACATTTCTTCCCGCGTACCCGCCCGCTAGTCCATGTCACCTCCAGGTGGCATGGACTTGAGCCATTTACCACCGCGATCGGCCTCGCAGCGATCCTCATTGGCTTACGACTCGTCGCTGCGATAGGGAGCCCCGACCTCTTTGCGCAGGAGCACGACAACGTGTTCCACCTCAACGCCGTACGGTACGTGCTCGACACGCTAGACGCATCGCCGAACGGCGTGGTTCAACTCTCTGCGCCGGGGTCGTCGAGCAACTATCCGTCAACGTGGCACGCACTCAACGCGTTGGTGATTCAGATCACGGGCGTGACGGTGCCGGTTGCATCGAATGCGGTCCTTCTGACAGTCGCTTGCCTCATATGGCCCGCAGGTGCACTCCTGCTGACTCGCGAACTGTTCGGATACTCGAGACCGCTCATGCTCGCCGCTGGCGTCGTCTCGGCGGGGCTGCCGGTCTTCCCGCTCTTGCTCGTGGCCGACATCGGCGCGTACCCGTTGGTCATGAGCATCGCGCTACTCCCGGCAGTCCTTGCTGCAGCACTGAGTCTGGCCAAGCTGTCCCACGGTGAGCCGCTCGGCAGGTGGAGAAGCGTCATCATCCTCGTCGGCGCCGCACCCGCATTGCTTGGCACCCACCCCTCAAGCATCGCAACGCTGGTCGCCCTCTCGGTTCCGCTCGTGGTCGTAGTCGGCATTCGTGCGTTCAAGTCCCAAGCTTCGAGCGGCGCGCGGCTGATCGTGCTGCTCGCGATGGTCACGTACGCCACCGGGGTTCTGCTGTTTCTTCTGGTGTTCCGACCCACGTTTCAGGGAAATAGTGGCCTAGAGACGCTTGCTGGAGCTGTTGGCTCCGCGCTGGTGTTCTCGCTCGCGGACCTGCCACCAGCGCTCGCAGTAGCAGCCTTGAGCCTGGTCGGCGCGGTGAGCGCAATCCGGAGTCGGCGGACCGGCTCAATCGCCGCGGTCGCACTGTGGCTCGCGGGGTTGAGCCTTTACGTCATCTCGGCTGGGCCCGATACCTTCGTCCGAGGCGTCGTGACGGCCGCCTGGTACCGAGACCCGATGCGGCTCGCCGCTTTGACCGCGGTGACCGTAGTTCCCATCGCTGCATACGGCGCTTCTACGGTGTGGGCGTGGCTAGGGTCACGTCTACGACCTCACATCCCTGCTGGAGGTGGTCGAGTCATTCTCGGCGCCGCAGCAACCGTGCTCCTGATCGTGGCCACCCAAGGCGCGGCAATGGCCGCAGTGAGCACGATGACGCGAGCGTCGTTTGATCCGACCGAGAAGGCCCCCGGAGTTCGCGTGCCGCTGAGCGCCGACGCCAGGGAACTGATCGCCCGAATCCCCAGCCTGGTGCCAGAAGGCGACCTGATCGCGGGCAACCCGCGCGACGGCTCGAGCTTCGCGTACGCGCTCACGGGACGACGTGTTCTCCTCCCGCACCTTCTCAGCCCGCGGACTGCAGACGTCGAGGCCTTCAACCAGGGCTTTCGTACGGCCACGCCATCGGATCCCGCATGCGGGGCTGCGCGCACGTTGGGGATTCGGTGGGTGCTCCAAACACGCGCTCCTGTCGCGGCGGTAGACCCCGTATGGGGTGGACTATCGGGACTCGAGCGCTCGCCTAATGTCGAGGTCGCAGACCGCGTCGGCTCAGCTGTACTCTTCAGAGTCGTCGGCTGCGGGCTTTAGTGGCTGCACGGGATTGCGGAGGAAATCGGCGTTGCTGATCTTCTACGTGGACGAAACCGGCAACTCGTCGTTGGCGACGGTGCCAGCATCCAGTCCCCCCGAGCTGGCGCCGGGCAGCGGTAACTTCTTCACGCTCGCTGGCGTCGGGATTCGAGACAGTTCGCGTAAGCCGCTGGCCGAGTACCTGCTGCGGCTGAAGGCGAAGCACTTCGGCGTCGTCGATGACGACGTGTGGGCCGACACCGAGATCAAGGGCCGTTACCTCTTGCACGTCGCCCGCGCACTTCGAAACGGCAAGGCTCACGCAGCGCCCAAGGGTTGGAGGCGTCTTGAGAACCTCGAGGCGTTCGACGCGATGCTCAGGGATCTCGCGCTCGCGCTGTTGACCTTCCGTCCGCTGGTGCTTGCGAACGTCGTCGACAAGCGCAAGGTGGTCGCGCGCGGCATCGACCTCAATCCGATCGGCATCGCGTACAGCTACCTGCAGCGGAACATCACCCTGACGCTCGAGCACCACCACGCGGGCGAGTCGGCTGTCATCGTCGCCGATCAACAGACGCAGCACGAGGCGCTGTTCAAGAGCGGCGGCATCCATGAGATTCGTCAAGCGCTCGTGAAGGACTTGACTCAAGTGCCGAACTACAACCTCGTGCTCGACAAGCCGCTGTGGGTCGACACCGATCTGAGTATCTGGGACCGCGAGATCATCCAGATCGCCGATATCGCCGCGTTCCTCGTCACGAAACTCGTCGAAGACGGAGAACCGCCCGCAGAGCTGGCGGTGCTGTGGGACGCGCTGCTCCCCCAGTTCGCGCTGCACCACAAGTCGGGACGCGTGCTCGGGCGTGGAATCGCGATGTATCCGCCGCGGTCGAGCAAGCTCACGCTGTAGTCGCGGTCACATGGCGGCGCGGAGCTCGTCGATGATCGCGTTCAGCTCGGCGACGTGGGTGGCGAGGTCAGCCGGGTCGGTGGAGATCGAGGACTTGAGCGCGGTCAGGCGTGCCTCGAGATCTGCCTTCTTGGCTGCGGCGAGGTCGAGGCTGTCGAGGTTGGTGGTGATCTCGTCGATGCGGGCCGACAGTTCGGTTGATGTCGCCGTGCCGGCGACCGACTTCGCCCACGGGATCAGGTCAATGACCTTCTCCAGTTCGCTGACGGGGTTCGAATCGGCGGTGGGGATGGCGCAGCCGGTGAGGAGGGCAGCCGCGAGGAGCGGGGTGAGGAAGCGGAGCGGGGCGCGCATGGGTGGGAGTTTAGTGACCGGTGGGGGTGCGCTTCGTCTCGCTTCGCTCGCTCAGCGACCCTGGGTGGGGGCGGCGCTTCGCGGCGGCACTCGATCACCGGAGTTCAGGAGGGCGGCAGCATCCGTCGTCAGAAAGCGGGAATCAAGCCCGTCTCGATGACCTGCATCACGATGAAAGTGATCACGCCACCCAGCGCCAGCGACGACACCACGAGCGCGACCACCGCGCGACCCTTGTGCGTCGGGCGTTGCACCGCGATCACCATGGCGATGATCGCCAGCGCGAACGCGGCCACCAGCACTCCCCCGTTGGCGATGTTCACCAGTTGCGCGGCCTCGGGGTTCGCGTCGGCCAGCCACCAGATCACAGCGGCCGCGGCCATCACGTTGATCACGAGAAGGACGAGGGATGCCGTCGCCGCTCCGTTCTGCGACGACACCGGCAGGGTGCCGGTCGTCCGCTGCTGCGTGTACGAACCCGGCTGCGGGCGGTAGACGACCGGCGGCGGCATGCGGTCCTCGCGCAGCCAGGGGCTGTGCGTGAGGATCGGGTCGGGCTTGTCGATCTCGGGGGTGGGCTCGGGTTCTGGCTCAGGGGTCGGTTCGGGCTCAGGTTCTGGAGTTGGCTCGGGC
>NZ_SCMR01000016.1 GCF_005502885.1 Microbacterium sp. 2FI | reverse complement strand
CGGGCGGGGGGCGGCATCCACAACTCGCCCCGGGGGCGACGGGGCACGGGATGCCGACACCATCGTGAGGGGATGCCGCGACTGTCAGACCTTCCCGCCTCGCTGCGGGGTCGCCCGTTCTCGCTCGCCGAGGCCGATGCGCTCGGTGTTCCCCGTGCACGGCTCAGACGCAGCGACGTCGACGCTCCGGTGCGCGGAGTCCGGGTGCCGAAGCCGGACCGCGATCACGCGCCGGCGGGGAAGGCGAACCCGCGCCCGTGGAAGCGCCTGCGTCGCGCGATCATCGCCCATGCACGAATCGAGTACGCCCGGTTCGCAGTCGGCGCCGCGTTCAGCCACCTGACCGCGGCCGTCCTGCACCGATTCCCGCTGCGCACAGGGCGCCTCGACCCCTCGGTGCTGCACGTCACGACCTATGCCGACAATGCCCGGCGCCGGCGCAAGGGTCTGCAGGTGCACCCGATGCCGCGTGATGAGCGTCGAGTGAAGGTCAAGGGCATGATGGCCACGCATCCCGTCGACACCTGGTGCGCACTGTCGGCGATCTTGAGCATCGACGAGCTGATCGTGATCGGCGACCATCTTGTCCGGCGCCAGCACCCCGACGCCACGATGGATGACCTGCGTCGCGCGGTGGCGCGCTATGCCGGTCGCCATGGCGCCAAGAAGCTCCGGCTCGCTCTCGAACTGGTGCGCCCGCGCACGGACTCTCCCAAGGAGACGGAACTGAGGCTCACGCTCGTGCGCGGCGGGCTGCCCGAGCCGGCTGTCAACGTCCCTGTCAGGGATGGCGCCGGTCGCCACATCAAGCTGGGCGACCTTGTGTACGAGGACGAGCGCGTGCTCGTCGAGTACGACGGCGAACAGCACCGGACGGATCCCGCGCAATACGCGAAGGACGCACGCGACCTGGAGCGGGCTCAGGCCGCCGGCTGGAGGACGATCCGCATCCGAAGGGATGACCGCGTCCCCGCCGCGATCGTGGCGCGCGTGCGAGCAGCCTTGTCTGCAGCATCCGCCTAGCCCACCTCTCCCACCTCCCGCCGATTGCGGACGAGACGCGCCGCGTGACTTGGCCGGCTACGCGGCGTGTTCCGTCCGTAAACGGCCCCGGTCAGGGGCGGAGAGCAGTCGGGGCGCGTCAGCCCTTCACCGCGCCGCCGAGGCCGGCCGAGCGCAGGAACACCGACTGGAACAGCAGGAACATCGCGATCGGGATGATCGTCGCGATCGCGAGTGCCGCGAGGAAGACGTCGAGCTCAGTCTGCGACTGCACGGCCGGCAGGCGCACCGACAGCGGCTGCACGGCCGGGTCGGGCAGCACCAGCATCGGCCAGAGGTAGTCCTTCCACGCCGCGATGATCGCGAACACCGACACGACGCCCAGGATCGGCTTCGACATCGGCAGCACGATCGACCAGAACAGGCGGAAGGGACCGGCACCGTCGGTGCGCGCCGCCTCGAACACCTCGCGCGGCAGATTGTCGAAGAAGCGCTTCACCAGCAGGATGTTGAACGCGTTCGCCCCCATCGGCAGCCACACCGCGAGGTAGTTGTTGAGCAGGCTCACGTCTCCGAGCAGCGGCGGGTTAACGATCGTGAGATACAGCGGCACGAGCAGCACGATGCCGGGGATGAACAGCGTCGCCAGCACGAGCGCGCCGAGCACCGGCGCATACTTCGGGCGGAGCACCGACAGCGCGTAGCCCGCGGTCGTCGCGATGAACAGCTGCGTGATCCACGCACCGAGCGCGATCACGATCGTGTTCCAGAAGTACTGGTCGATGTGGATGTCGTTCCACGCCGTCGACAGGTTCGCCCAGTCGATGCCGTTCGGCCACAGCGCGAACGGCTGCTGCAGCGTGTCCTGCGTCGGGGTGACGGCGGCCTTCGCGAGCCACAGGATCGGCCCGAGCCCGGCGACGACGAGGGTGATCACCAGGAACACGTGTGTCAGCGACATGCCGATGCGGGTGCCCGGGCGGCGACGCTCGGATGCCGAGACGATCGTGCGCTCGGCGAGATCGTCGATCGACTCCCGCTCGCGGGATCCGCGGGCGCGGGCGAGGAACCCGCGCATCCCCTCACGGCGCTGGGCGTTCGTGATGGAGGTGGTCATGAGGTGCTCCAGCGGTTCGTCAGCTTGAAGTACAGCCAGGACAGGATCGCGAGCACGATCGCCAGCAGCACCGAAACTGCGGTGGCCTCGCCGTAGTCGCCGCCCAGGCTGTTGCGGAACGCCTTGTCGTAGATATAGAGGAGGACGGTCTTGGTCGCGCCCGCAGGGCCGCCGCCGGTGAACAGGAACGGCTCGAGGAACACCTGCGCGGTGGCGATCACCTGCAGGATCAGCATGATGAAGAGGATGCCGCGCAGCTGCGGGATCGTGACGTGCCAGACCTTGCGCCAGATGCCCGCACCGTCGACCTCGGCCGCGTCGTAGAGCTCGGGCGGCACCGACAGCAGCGCCGCGAGGTAGATGATGATCGAGCCGCCGGCCGCGGCCCACGTCGCCTCGATCACGAGCGAGGGCATCGCCTGAACGGCGGATTGGATCCACGGTTGCGGAGGGATGCCGACCCACCCGAGCACGGTGTTGAAGACGCCCGACGGGTCGGCGCTGTAGAAGAACTTCCACAGCAGCACCGCGACGACCGGCGGGATCACGACCGGCAGGTACGCCAAGGCCGAGTACACGCCCTTGCCCCGGCGCACCTCGCTCATGAGCACCGCCATCAGCAGCGGCAGGGGGAATCCGAACAGCAGCGCGAGGACCGCGAAGTACAGCGTGTTGATGACCGCGCGGCCGAGCTCGGGATCGCTCAGCACGACGACGTAGTTGTCGAAGCCGACCCACTCCGACACGATCATGTTCGTCTTCTGCAGGCTCATGATCACCGACTGCACGATCGGCGACCACGAGAAGAATGTGAACACGAACACCATCGGCAGCACGAACAGCAGGTTCGCGAGCCCTCCTCCGCGGTACCACGTCATCGGCGAGCGCCGGGGCTTCCGGCGCGGCGCCGGCACAAGCGGCGGGGGCGCCGCGGCGGGTGCGGGGCGTTCGGGGAGAGTCGCTGTCATGTCCAGCTTTCGGGGTCGGCCCCCTCGGTCCGTTTACGGACGAGACACGCCGCGCGCCTCGGGCGAAGAGGCGGCGTGTTCCGTCCGTAAACGGCCAACCGGGGGAGGCGGGGCGAGGGGGCTACTGGTCCAGCAGGGCCTGCGCGTCGGTCTGGGCCTGTGCAAGCAGCGCGTCGATGTCGGCGTTCTCGTCGGTGAGCACCGTCTGCACGACACTGTCGAGCAGGGCGTAGACCGCCTGGGTCTGCTTCTTCGGCTCGCCGACCGGGCTCTGGTCCCAGATCGCGTCGGTGAACGGCGTCATCTGGTCGCGCGGCACGTTGATGTACGGCTCGATCCACACCAGCGACTCCTCGTACAGCTCGCGGCTGAGCACCGGCAGCAGCGGCGTGCCGACAGCCTGGCCGGACTCGTTGAGGGTCTTCGCGTCGAGCGTCGCCGCCTCTTCGTCGAGCAGCTTCTGCATGTAGTACCAGTCGATCCACTCGACGCCCGCGGCCTTGGTCGCGTCGTCGATGGTCGGGCTCATCACGGCGATGTCGCCGCCGCCGAGCGCGCCCGGGTCATCGCCCTCGAGCGGGATGACGGTGAGTCCGTAGACCGCCGAGTCGAGTCCGAAGTCGCGCACGAGCGCCGTGTAGATGTCGGAACCGGTGGTGTACATGCCGATGTTGCCGGCGGCGAATTCCTGGTTGATCGTGCCCCAGTCGAGGTCGACCTTCGACCCGAATGAGCCGTCCTCCCACTTCAGCGCGTGCAGGAACTCCAGCACGCCCTTCGTGGCGTCGTTGTCGATGGTCGACTCGGCCGAGCCGTCCTGGCTGTCGAGCTGGGTGCGGCCGCCGCGTGCGACGGTGCCGACGGTCAGCTGCCAGCCGCCGGTGTTGTTGATCGCCATCTGCGAGTACCCGGCCTTGCCGGTGGCGTCGGTGATCTGCTTGGCGTACTCGCGCACCTCGTCCCACGTCGTCGGCGGGCTGTCGGGGTCGAGCCCCGCCTGCTCGAACAGGTCGCGGTTGTAGGTGAGGGCATTGGCGTAGGCCTGGCGGGGGAAGCCGTAGAGCTTGCCGTCTGCGCCGGTGACGGCATCCAGGATGATCGGGTTGAAGCTGTCGGTGTAGCCGAGCTCGTCCATCTCATCGGTGACCTCCATCAGCTGCTCGTTCTCGAGCAGCGTCTTGGCGTCGGTGAACGGCACGGTGAAGACGTCGGGCAGGCTGCCGCCGGCGAGCTGCACGGCGAAGGTCGGGCCCTCCCACTCGTACTCCACACCGATGATGTCGATGTCGGGGTGCTCGTCCTCGAACTGCTTCTCCTGGGCGGCGAAGGCCTCGTACGCGGCCGCATCGGCGCCGGGCGGGAAGGTCGCGACGCGCAGTTCGATCTTGCCGTCGGCCGTTTCGCTGGCGTCGCCGGCTGCGCAGCCGGCGAGTGCGCCGACGGTCGCGAGGGCGGCGACACCGGCGAGCAGGACCCTTGCTGGTGACTTCATCGTCTTTCCTTTCAGAGGGGGAGGTTCCGCGTCAGCCTCTCGGCGCGGACGACTCCGGGGTGTTGGTGGTGGATACGGGAGGGGTCTGGAGCCGCAGCCACGCGGCGGAGTTGGGGGGCAGTGATCCGTCGACCTCGGTGCTCGTCAGGAGCACTTCGCCGGGCGGGAGCGCCACCGGGTCTTCGCCCGCGTTGAGCACGCACGCGAACCCGTCGCCGCGACGGAACGCGAGCACGTCGCGAGCGCCGGGCACAGCGTCGTCCCACCACGCGAGCGGAGCGTCGGCAAGTTCGATGAGCTCACGGCGCAGCCGCAGCGCCGAGCGATAGAGAAGGAGCGTCGACCGCGGATCGGCCTCCTGCGTCTCGACCGTGAGAGCACTCCACGCGGCGGGCTGCGGCAGCCACGCGCGCGTGCCCGCGGCGCCGAAGCCGAACGGAGCCTCGTCGCCTGACCAGGGCAGCGGCACGCGGCATCCGTCGCGTCCGGGGTCGATGCCGCCCGAGCGGTAGTGCATCGGGTCTTCGATGAGATCGCGCGGAAGGTCCTCGACCTCGGGAAGGCCCAGCTCGTCGCCCTGATAGATGTAGAGGCTTCCCGGCAGGGCCGCCACCAGCAGCGCCGCGGCACGCGCGCGGTCGCGCCCGAGCTCGGGATCGGTCGGCACGCCGAACCGCTTCTTGAGGAAGGCGAACGCGGTGTCTTCGCGGCCGTAGCGGGTGACCGGCCGCGTGACGTCGTGGTTGCTGAGCACCCACGTGCTCGGAGCTCCGACCGGAGCGTGGGCGGCGAGGGTCTGCGAGATGGAATCGCGGAAGGATGCCGCTCCCCACGGCCGCGCGAGGAAGTCGAAGTTGAAGGCGGTGTGCATCTCGTCGGGGCGCAGGTATGCGGTGAACCGGTCGATGTCGGGCACCCAGATCTCGCCGACGAGCACGCGCGTGCCGGGGTAGGCGTCGGCGACGGCCCGCCACGAGCGGTAGACGTCGTGCAGTTCGTCGCGGTCTTCGGTCGGGTGCTGCCCGGGGCCTTCCTTCTCCCCGACCTCGGGCAGGTCGGGGTCTTTGATCAGGAGCGCCGCGGAGTCGATGCGCACGCCCGCGACGCCGCGGTCGAACCAGAAGCGCAGGATCTCCTCGTGCTCGCGGCGAACGTCGGGGTGGTTCCAGTTGAGGTCGGGCTGCTCGGGCGTGAACATGTGGAGATACCACTCCCCGGGCGTTCCGTCGGGGTTCGTCGTGCGGGTCCACGTCTCGCCCTGGAAGCTCGACACCCAGTGCGTGGGGATGCCGTCGCCGTTCTCGCCGGTGCCGGGGTGGAACCAGAACCGCTCGCGGTCGGGGCTGCCGGGGCCGGCCGCGAGCGCGGCCTGGAACCAGGGGTGCTGCTCGGAGATGTGGTTCGGGACCACGTCGATGATGGTGCGGATGCCGAGGGCGAGCGCCTCGGCGATGAGCGCCTCGGCCTCGGCCAGCGTGCCGAACTGGGGGTGGATGTCGCGGTAGTCCTCGACGTCGTAGCCGCCGTCGGCCATCGGGCTCGGGTACCAGGGGTTGAACCAGATCGCGTCGACCCCGAGGTCTTTCAGGTAGCCGAGGCGGGTGCGGACGCCGGCGAGGTCACCGGTGCCGTCGCCGTTCCCGTCGGCGAAGCTGCGCACGTACACCTGGTAGATGACGGCGGAGCGCCACCACAGCGGGTCGGCCGTGGAGGGGGCCGGGCGCGAGGCCACGGCATCCGCTCCGGCATTCTCGCCGGGCTGTCGGGTCAGGACGTCGCTGTCCACAGGGCTCCCTCGTCGATGAAAGGACTCGATGGAGCGAATGTAGCGACGTCGATGGACTAACGCAAGTCTTGAACACTTTCACGCAAGATCACGATTTCGTCACACGACGCCGAGAGCACGCAGATCGGCCACGTCCCAGTGGGGACGTGGCCGATCTGTCGGGCGTTCAGCCCGCGGGACTCTCGATCACTCAGCGGCGACCAGACCCTCCTGCCACTCGATGAGATCGCCGATCTTGGCGACCAGGGTGGCGTCCTGGATGCCGTGGGCCTTTGCCTCAGCCTGGGTGAGCGTGTGCACCGCGGAGGCGTGGTCGCCCGCGTCGGCTGCAGCCTCTGCCGTCTCGAGGTACGCCGTGAGGTCACCTCCGAGCTTCGCGTTCTTGACCGACTCGCCGGCACGCGCTTCCACGATGCCGCCGACCTCGCCGAAGGTGACGCAGTCGCCGCCGCCGGTGACCTTGCCGGCGGTCCACTCGATACCGGCCAGGATGTGCGAGAGGAAGAGTGGGTCGCTCCACGAGACGTCGGTGTGGCCTGCGGCTTCGTACCAGGATCGGCCGCCCTCGAAGTTGTGGCACCACGAGATCGGGTGGTCGGCGCCCATCGCGCCACTGCCCGGGTTGTAGGTCGACTCGTCGAGCGTGATCAGCACGTGGACGTCTTCGCGCGGATTCGTCGTGAAGTTGTACCACTCGTCGAAGCGCACCCACTCGGTCGGCAGCATCACCGTCGACGGGTGCGTCGGGCTCTCGACACGCATCGTCGCGGTCTGCTGGGCCGGGTGGTTGCGGAAGCGCGCGCTGCCGCCGGTGAGTTCGCTGTACCAGGGCACGGTGTGCATCGAGTCGGTCGCCGCGTGGAGCCCGACGTAGCCTCCGCCCGAGCGGATGTAGGCCTGGAACGCGGCGAGTTCGGCGTTGTTGAGCAGGCGCGGGCGGTTCGGGTCGAGGTTGTTCGTCGCGTCGACGGGTGAGGCGAAGATGATCGTCTCGTACTGCGCGAGGCTCTCGGCCGTCGTGAACGGCGTGCTCGTGAGCGTGAGTGCCGGCTGACGCGAGTCCCACACGTCGACGGTGAACCCGTTCGCCTGCCCGAGGGCGATCACCGCGTTGGTGGTGTCGTCGATGTGCGAGTGCCGGAAGCCGAGCGTCTGCCCGACGACGAGCACTTTGTACTCGCCCTCGGCACTCGCGGGAACCGCGGCGATCCCGATGCTGAGCGTGACTCCGACGGCGGCCATGCCCGTGATCACGCGGTGGAAATGCTTCTTCATGTGGTCGTTCTCCCCTTCGAGCTGGACCGATCCAGATGCCACCCGAAGCGGATACCGGAATATGTTGCTTCAGACGACATATCTACGGGCTCGAGGCTATTGCTCTCCGTCGACGGATGTCAACGCATCCACGTACATGCTTTGGTCGTGATGCGTCCATCTTTTGCACGTCGGAGAGCGTTGTGATGGATGCTGGCGCCCTTCGCACCCGATACGTCGCCGTATTCGGTGCCGGCGGTCGTCGGCATCCGCCCCCGAACGCCGTCGATCGACGCCGCAGCCCGCCGAAGGCACCGATGTCGCGACCCCGCGCCACCCGAACCCCGCACTCAGCGGATGAGACGGGCTTAACCCGATGGACTCTCGCCGGCCCCGATCAGGCCGCAGCCGGACCCGTCGACGACCGCAGGACGAGCTCCGGCTCGAAGAGAAGCTCGTCGCCCGGCTCGGTCGTTCCGGCGATCTGCGACAGCAGCAGCTCGATCACGGTGCGACCCATCGACTCGATCGGCTGGCGCACGGTCGTCAGCGGCGGCTCGGTGCAGCTCATGAGCGCCGAGTCGTCGAAGCCGACGACGCTGACATCCCCCGGAACGCGGAGTCCGGCGCGACGGGCGGCCCGCACGGCGCCCAGGGCAAGGGGGTCGCTCGCGCACACGATCGCCGTCGCGCCGGCCGCGAACAGACGCGTGGCGCCGGCCTGGCCCGACTCGAGCGAGTACAGGCCCCGCACGACCATCGCATCGTCGAGGGGGGCGCCGAGCCGGTCGAGGAGCGTGCGGGCCGCATCGAGCTTGCGCTGCGAGGGGATGTGGTCGTGCGGGCCCATCAGCATGCCGATCCGGCGATGCCCGAGCTGGTGCAGGTGCAGGATCGCCTGCTCGGCGGCCGCCGCGTCGTCGGTGGAGACGGTGGCGAAATCCAGCGCGTCGATGCGGGCGTTCACGAGCACCGTCGGCAGGTTCACCAGGCGCAGCCGCTCGTAGTGCTCGTGCGGGGCATCGGCCTGGCTGTAGTTGCCGCCCAGGAAGATCACGCCCGAAACCTGCTGCTGCAGCAGCAGGTCGACGTAGTCCGACTCGGTGATGCCGCCCGCGTTCTGCGTGCACAGCAGCGGCGTGTAGCCGTTCTGTGTGAGCCCGCCGCCGATGATCTCGGCGAGTGCGGGGAAGATCGGGTTCTGCAGCTCGGGGAGCACGAGCCCCACGAGCCGCGCGCGTTCGCCGCGGAGCTTCGTGGGCCGCTCGTAGCCGAGCACGTCGAGGGCGGTGAGCACCGCCTGCCGCGTCGCATCCGACACCCCGGGCTTGTCGTTGAGGACGCGACTGACGGTCGCTTCACTGACTCCGACCTTGCGCGCCACCTCGGCGAGACGCTTCGACATGCCGCTCAGTGTACGCAAGAACTTGCATGATCGCGCAAGGAGCCAGCAAGTAGGAACCGGGGCAGGATGGAGGAATGACCGGCCCATCGATCGTGTGGCTGCGCGACGACCTGCGCCTCGCCGACAATCCGGCGCTGCGGGCTGCACTCGATCGCGGCGAGAGCGTGATCGCGCTCTACGTGCTCGACGAGGAGTCACCCGGCATCCGTCCGCTCGGCGGCGCCGCCCGCTGGTGGCTGCACCACTCGCTCGCCTCCCTCGGCGAGCGCCTGCGCGAGCGCGGCTCGACGCTCGTGCTGCGGCGCGGCCGCGCCGACCACGTCGTGCGAGCGACGGTGACGGATACCGGCGCCGGCGCGGTGTTCTGGAATCGGCGCTACGGCGGTCCCGAGCGCGAGATCGACGCGGCACTGAAGGCCCGGCTGCGCGCCGACGGGGTCGAGGTGGCGTCGTTCGCGGCATCCGTCCTCTTCGAGCCGTGGACGGTGCAGACCGGCGCCGGCACGCACTTCTCGGTGTTCACGCCGTTCTGGCGAGCGTGCCTCGCGCTTCCCGCACCGCGGGCGCCACTGCCCGAGCCGCGCGAGGTTCCCGGGCCGAGCGCGGCACCCGCCTCCGATGCCCTCGACGACTGGGGACTGTTGCCGACGAGTCCTGACTGGGCGGGTGGCCTGCGCGAGACATGGGAGCCGGGCGAACCGGCGGCGCGCAAGCGACTGCGGGAGTTCCTCGCGGGCGACCTCGACGACTACGACCGCGCGCGCGACGAGCCGGCCGCGGGCGCGACATCGCTGCTGTCACCGCGGCTGCGGTGGGGCGAGCTGAGTCCGCATACGGTGTGGCACGAGACCGTCGCGTCGGGGCGTGGCGGCGGGCGGTTCCTCGCCGAGCTCGGCTGGCGCGAATTCGCGTGGCACACGCTCTACCGGCATCCGGACCTCGCGACGGCGAACCTCCGCCGCGAGTTCGACGCGTTCCCGTGGCCACCGCTCCGCCCCGACCACATCGAGGCGTGGCAGCACGGTCGCACCGGAGTCGCGCTGGTCGACGCCGGGATGGCCGAACTCTGGCACACGGGCACGATGCACAACCGCGTGCGGATGGTGACGGCATCCTTCCTTGTGAAGAACCTCGCGATCGACTGGCGCCGCGGCGAAGAGTGGTTCTGGGACACGCTCGTCGACGCCGACACGGCGAGCAATCCGTTCAACTGGCAGTGGGTCGCGGGATCGGGCGCGGATGCCGCCCCGTACTTCCGCGTGTTCAATCCCGACCTGCAGGCGAAGAAGTTCGATCCCGACGGTGCGTACGTGCAGCGGTGGGCGCCGGAGTACGCCGCCGGCACCGCGCCCAGGCCGATCGTCGATCTCGGCGAGACCCGGCGCGCGGCGCTCGAGGCGTACGAACACGTCAAACGCACGCCGCGCGGCTGATCAGCCGGCGGCACGGACCTCGTCGACGGCGATCACGAGCGCGTTGCCCGGGGCGAGGAGCGGCATCGGCAGGCCGACCTGTTGCAGTACGGCACCCGGCAGGGTGACCCCGGCCTTGAGCCACGGCGGCGGCGTGTCCTGCACCGACAGCGCCGGCGCTCCGACGTCGACGACGCTCACGCGGTACCGCACCGCGGGCTCGAGGCCCGCGAGCCGAAGCGGTGCCGGGAGCGCTGCGTCGGTCGCCTCGAGCACCGCGTACGAGAACAGCGCGCTCCGGCGATCCGGGGCGACGACGCCGTGGATCAGCACGGCGGGGTCTGCGGCATCCATCCTCACCACGCGCCCTGAGTGGAGCAGCCCCCGCCGCTCGCGGTAGACCGCGCTCCACGTGGCGAGCGCCGCGCGGTCGTCAGGCGAGACGGCGGTGAGATCCGACTCGATCCCGGCATGACCGAAGAGCGCCGTCGCGAGCCGGAAGCCGAGGTTCGCGACACGGCCGGTGGTGTGCGCTCGGGCGTCGCCGACGTGCGAGCCCAGGTATTCCGGCGGGATCACGATGCCGGTCCACCGCTGGATCCGCTGCCTCTCGAGCGGGTCGTTGGTGTCGCTCGCCCACACACGATCGACGCGGCGGAGGATCTCCAGGTCGATCCGTCCGCCGCCCGACGCGCACGACTCGATCTCGACGCCGGGGTGCGCCGCGCGCAGGCGATCGATCAGCCTGTAGAGGGCGATGACCTGCCGGCGGGAGTCGTCGACGAGCAGGTCGCGGTTGTGGTCCCACTTGAGGTACGCGATGGGGTATTCGGCGAGCAGCGCGTCGAGGCGGGCGAACAGATGGTCCGACACCTCGCGGCGCGCGAGGTCGAGCACGTGCTGGAACCGCCACGTCGGCGCAGCGGGCGAAGTGAGAAGCCAGTCAGGATGCTGCCTGGCCAGGTCGGAGTCCAGGCTCACCATCTCAGGCTCCACCCAGAGGCCGAACCGCATTCCCGCCGCGTTCACGCGCTCGATGAGGGGCGTGAGTCCGTCGGGCCAGCGCTCGGCATCGACGACCCAGTCGCCGAGGGCGCGGCGGTCGTCGGTGCGGCCTCGGAACCATCCGTCGTCGAGCACGAAGCGCTCGACACCCACCTCGGCTGCCCGTGCGACGAGCGGCTCGAGGCGCTCGAGCGAGTGGTCGAAGTACACCGCCTCCCACGTGTTGAGGGTCAGCGGGCGCGGCGAGTGGATCGTCGACCACGAGCGGATCCACGGATGCAGGCGGTCCGACAACCCGTCGAGGCCCGAGTCCGACCACGTCGCCACCACCGTCGGCGTCGCGTGCTCGTCGCCGGGTGCGATCCGGACGACCCCCAGCCGCTCCCCCGCCCCGAGAACCGCCGGGCCGAGGTCGGTGCGCTCGTACCACTGACCGGTGTCGCCGCTCCATGCGACATGGGTGGCCCACACCTCGCCCGTTCCGAACCCGAACCCGGGCGCACCCGCAGCCATCAGGAACGCATCGTCGTGACCGCCCCGGCCGTGCCTGATCTCGCGCAGCCACACGCCGTCGCCCGGTTGCACGCGCTGCGGCTGACGCTCGCGCGACCAGCGCCCCGAGAAGTCGAGCACCTCGCGCGCGCGGTCGGGGATCGGCAGCACGACGGCCGCGGCGGTCACCGCGATCGGTTCTTCGCCCTCATTGCGGATCGTGTGACCGGCGAGCACGACGCCCTGGGGCGTGAGCTCGATGCGCGTCGCGATGACGGCATCCGCCCACCGGCTCACCGCCGTGACCACATCACCCTCGCGGGTCGTGGCGACGTGGCGCGGGGCCCCATCGACGCCGTCGAGTGCGATCGCAGGCCTCCCCGTCCATCCATCCGCGAGAGCGGGAACGAGCGAGAGCCGCAGCGCCTGGTCGATCGAACTCGGCGGCACGGCCGGCACCGCCGACGCAGCAAGCGCCTCGAGGTCGGCGGGATCGAGATCGCCGAGGTCGCGCCCCCAGTGCAGGAGCGCGGGCACGCCCGTGCCGCGGGAGTCGACGACGACGCTGACTCCCGCGGCACGGAGGTGATGGATCACGCGGGGACTCTACTCCGCGACCGGGATCGACTGCGCCTTGAGCGTCGCGATCGTGGACTCCTGTCCTGCCTCGAGCGCCTCGAGGAGCGTGCCCTGACCGGTGACGGCCTGCTGGAAGCCGTCCGACACGTCGGCGTAGGTCTGCGTCATGGTCGGACCCCACACGAAGTCGGGGTTGACCTGGGCCGCAGCCTCGGCGAACACGTCGTAGATCTTCTGCCCGCCGTAGAACTCCACGCCTTCCTGCAGCGACGCCAGGTTCAGGCCGTCGGTCGTGGCGGGGTAGATGTTCGCCGACTTGTTGAGGGCGGTGAGCGCCTCATCGGAGGTGTTCAGCCACAGCGCGAACTTCGCGGACTCGTACAGGTGATCGGTGCCCTTGAAGACCGCGACAGAGGACCCGCCCCAGTTGCCCGAGCTCTGGCCGCCGGCCTCCCACTGCGGCGACGGGGCGACTGCCCAGCTGCCGGCAGTGTCGGGCGCGCCGCTCGCGATCGAGTTGGCACCCCACACGGCGGAGTTCCAGGTCCAGACCTCGCCGGAGTTGTACGCGTTGTTCCACTCCTCGGTCCACGCCGGGTAGGTCGCGACGAGGTCGTTGTCGAGCAGGTCCTGCCAGTAGTCGGCGACCGTGGTCGACTCGTCACCGGTGAGGTCGACGGTCCACTCCTCGCCGTCGTTGGCGAACCAGTCGCCGTTGGCCTGCCAGACGAAGCCGGCGAACTGGTTGATGTCGGCGGTCGAGAAGTTGGTGATGTAGCCGCCGGCTTCGCGGATGGTGACCGCAGCCGCCCGGTACTCCTCCCACGTGGTGGGGATCGCGATACCGTTCTGCTCGAACAGGTCGGCGCGGTAGAACAGCGCCATGGGGCCCGAGTCCTGCGGCACGCCGTACACGCCGTCGGTGCCGAGGGTGACCTGGCCCCACGTCCACGGGATGAAGTCCGCCTCGGCGGCGGCGACGTCCTCGCACGCGCTCAGGTCTTCGAGGCCGTCCTGCACGCGGAAGCTCGCGAGCGCGTCGTACTCGATCTGACCGAGGTCGGGGGCGTTGCCTGCCTCGAGCTGGCTGAAGAAGCTCTGGTAGGTGCCGCCGTTGCCGTTGGGTCCGGTCTGGACCTCGACCTGGATGTCGGGGTTCTCGTCGTTCCACATCGCGACGACCTCTTCGATGCCGGGGATCCACGACGTGAACTCCAGCGTGACGTCCTCGCCTGCCGGGGTGCACGCGGCGGCATCTGCGCCGCCGTCGCCGCCGTCGGTTCCGGCGGCGCATCCGGCCAGCGCGAGTGCGCTGAGCAGTGCGACGCCCATGGCGACTGCCCTCTTGGTGTGCTGCATGATCTTCCTTACTGGGTGGGTGGTGCGGGATTTACAGGGGATGCCGACGGCTTGCCCGCCGGCGGGGGCTCACTTCACGGACCCGCTGCCGAGTCCGGTGCGCCAGAAGCGCTGAAGGAGGAGGAACGCGATGATGAGCGGGACGATCGAGAGGAACGACCCGACGAGGACGTAGGTGCGGAGCTCGGGAATCTGATTGAGCTGCGTGTTCCACGTGTAGAGGCCGTAGGTCACCGGGAACAGCTCTTGACTCCGCAGCATGATCAGCGGCAGGAAGAAGTTGTTCCAGATCGCGACGAACTGGAAGAGGAACACCGTGATGAGGGCCGGCATCATGAGCCGCACCGACACCGTGAAGAACGTGCGCACCTCGCCCGCGCCGTCGATGCGGCCCGCCTCGATGAGCTCGTCGGGGACGGATGCCGCGGCGTAGATGCGGCTGAGGTACACGCCGAACGGGCTCACGATGCTCGGAAGCAGCACCGCCCAGAAGGTGTTGGTGAGATTCACCTGGCTGAACAGCAGGAACAGCGGCAGCGCGAGTGCGGTGGCGGGAACGAGCACGCCGCCCAGCACCACGTTGAAGTACGCCTCGCGACCGCGGAAGCGGTACTTCGCGAGGGCGTAGCCGCACATGCCGGCGACCACGGTGGCCAGCAGTGCGCCGACCCCGGCATACCCGAGGCTGTTCACGAGCCAGCGCAGGTACACGCCGTCGTTGTACGCGAACAGGTCGGCGACGTTCTGGAAGAAGTTCCAATCCGAGAACCACAGCGCGTTGGTGGTGAGCAGGTCGCCGCGGTCCTTCGTGGCGGCGATGAACAGCCACCAGATCGGCACCAGGAAGTACAGGGTGAAGACGCCCATGACGATGAGGGCTGCTCCCCGTGAGAGGAGGCTCTCGCGGGGGCCCCGCGACGGCTTCAGGTCGTCGGCGGTCGCGCCGCGTGTGCGGATGAGCATGCTCATGACTGCTCCGCCTTCTTCTGGGTGACCTTGAGGAACACGAACGACAGGGCGAACGTCGCCAGCGCCAGGACGACCGAGAAGGCCGCGGCCAGGTGCGTGTTGGGGATGGAGTTGGTCGCGTAGATCGTCATGTTCGGCGTGTACGTGGAGGAGACCGCGGCACTGAACGAACGGAAGACCTGCGGCTCGGCGAGCAGCTGCAGCGTGCCGATGATCGAGAAGACCGCGGTGAGGACGAGGGCGGGAGCGACCATCGGGATCTTGATCGACCACGCGATGCGGATCTGGCCGGCGCCGTCCAGGCGTGCGGCCTCGTACACCTCGGAGGGGATCGCGAGGAGCGCCGAGTAGATGATCAGCATGTTGTAGCCGACGAACACCCACGTCACGACGTTCGCGATCGACCACAGCACGAGCTCGGGCGAGAGGAAGTCGATGGTCTGGGTGACATCGGTGAAGGGCGACAGGTTGGGCGAGTAGAGGAAGCCCCACATGATCGCCGCGATCACGCCCGGCACCGCGTAGGGGGCGAAGAACGCCAGCCGGAAGAACTTCTTGCCCTTGAGCGCCGGCGAGTCCAGCAGCAGCGCGAAGACGAGGGCGAGCCCGAGCATCACGGGCACCTGCACGACACCGAACAGCAGGACGCGCCCGACCGACTCCCAGAACGGCGCGTTCTGGAAGACGAGCGCGTACTGCGAGAGCCCGCCGAAGACCTCTTCTGGCGCGCCGTACGTTCCCTCGCGCTCCACGACCAGCAGCGACTGCCACACCGCGTACCCGATGGGGATCAGGTAGAAGAGCAGGAAGAGCACGCTGAACGGACCCGTGAAGATCGCGATCGCGCCCTTGTGCGGCGTCTTCCGGCGAGGGGTGCGCGTCTGCTTCGACGCCTTCCCTCCGCGTGTGACGAGGACTTCTGTGGCGGTCATGCGGCCGCCTCCTCTCTGATGATGCGCACGGCGCCGCCGGGCACGGCGACACGCCCTGCGACCGGCACACCGGTGACGAGTTCCACGCCCGCGGCGTCGACCTCGACCGGGGAATCGCCGTGGTTGACGACGAACAGGTATGCGGCATCCGCGCCCCGGCGCCGGACGATCTCGACGGCGGCGTCCGCGCCGTGAACCCGGGCGGCGGGTCGGACGCCCGCGCGCTCGGCGATGTCGGCCACGAGAGCGCGGTAGTCGGCCGGCTCGAGCAGCGTCGCGAGGTACCAGGCCTCGCCGTCGCCCCACGCGTTGCGGGTGACGGCGGGGTGCCCGGCCGACGGTCCGTCGGCGAAGGATGCCGCGACCTCCGCCGTCGTCGCGTGCGCGCGCTCCGACCACAGGCGGGCGCGCGAGCCGTCGCTCAGCGTCAACGACGCGTCGACTGCGACGGGCGCGAACTCTTCGATGCGGATGCCGAGGGCGTCGCGGAACGGACCCGTGTAGCCGCCGGTCCACACGCGATCGTCCTGATCGACGGTGCCGCTGTAGAAGGTGACGAGGGCGGTTCCGCCCGCGGCGATCCAGTCGGTGATCACGGCAGCCTCGGCCGCCCGCACGAGGTGGAGGCCCGGCACGACCACGAGCCGGTACGCCGAGAGGTCGGCGCCGGGGGCGACCACGTCGACAGTGAGGCCGAGGGCGTGAAGCGCCCCGTACGCTGCGTGGATCTGATCGAGGTAGCCGAGCGCCTGGCTCGGGCGCGAATCCGTCTGGGTCGCCCACCACGACTCCCACGAGAAGACGAGTGCGACGTCCGACTCGACGCGGGAGCCCGCGACCTCGCCGAGGCGGTCGACGATGCCGCCGAGTTCGACGACCTCGCGCCACACGGCGGAGTCGGTTCCGGCGTGCGGAAGCATCGCGGAGTGGAACTTCTCGCTTCCCTGCACCGACGCGCGCCACTGGAAGAAGCACACCCCGTCGGCGCCGCGCGCGACGTGCGTGAGCGAGTTGCGGAGGATCTGACCGGCGGACTTCGGGTGATTGAGCGGCTGCCAGTTGACCGCGCCGGTGGAGTGCTCCATGAGGATCCACGGAGCGCCCTGGCCGAGGCCGCGCGAGAGGTCGGCGGCGAAGGCGAGCTCGGCCGTCGGGTCGGAGAGGCGGTGGTCCAGGTAGTGGTCGTTCGCGATGACGTCCATCTCGCCCGCCCACGACCAGTAGTCGAGGTTCTCGATGTGGGCCGTCACCATGAAGTTCGTCGTGATCGGCTGGGTGCTCAGAACGCGGAGGACGCCTGCTTCGGCGCGGTAGGTGGCGAGCAGCTCGTCCGAGCTGAATCGGTGGAAGTCGAGGAACTGCCCGGGGTTGCGCGTCGAGATCGTCGCGCGCGGCGGAAGGATCTCATCCCACTCGCCGTACGTCTGGCTCCAGAACGCGGTGCCCCACGCGGCATTGAGGGCGTCGAGGGTCCCGTACTTCGTGCGCAGCCAGCGGCGGAACGCTGCGGCGCTCTCGTCGCAGTAGCAGAGCGCGTTGTGGCAGCCGAGTTCGTTCGAGACGTGCCACAGCGCGACCGCGGGGTGGTCGCCGTAGCGGCGGGCGACGGCATCCACGAGTCGGAGCGCGGCGCTGCGGAAGACCGGCGAAGAAGGGCACCATGCCTGACGGCCGCCGGGGTAGCGACGCGTGCCGTCGTCCGCCATCGGAAGGATCTCGGGATGCTGCCGCGTCAGCCACGCCGGCGGCGATGCGGTGCCGGTGCCGAGGTTCACCCGGATTCCCGCCGTATGGAGGCGCCCGATGATGTCGTCGAGGCGGGCGAAGTCGAACTCCCCCTCGCGCGGCTCGAGGTGCGACCAGCCGAAGATGTTGATCGCGACGAGATCGACGCCGGCCTCGCCCATCAGGGCGATGTCCTCGTCCCACACGTCAGGCGTCCACTGCTCGGGGTTGTAGTCGCAGCCGAACGCGATGCCGTCGTGCGTGAAGGTGCGGCGGGCGGGGGACGTCATGCTCTCCTCGGATCTGTGAACGTGCACAGATCCGAGCGGATTGCCTCCGCGTCGAGGTTCTGTGAACGTGTACAGACTAGATTCGCCGCTGATCGCTGTCAATACGCATTTCGGAAAGTGTGCTCGTGCACAGGGCAACTCCCGCGCGTGCCCCTACGATGGGGCGCGTGGACACCACGAGCCGACGCCGCCGCGCAACCGTCAAGGACGTCGCGACCGAAGCGGGGGTGTCGCGCGGCACTGTGAGCCGCGTTCTCAACGGCCAGCGCTACGTGTCGGACGAGGCGCGGGCTGCGATCGACGCCGCGATCGCGAAAGTGGGGTTCGTTCCGAACCGGGCCGCGCGGAGCCTCGTGATGCAGAGCTCGCAGGCCATCGGCCTGATCGTCCACGAGCCGCACTCGCTGTTCGTCGAGGACCCCAACATCGGGTCGATCCTGCTCGGCGCCAATGCCGCTCTCTCGGAGGCCGACTACCAGCTGTCGTTCCTCATCGCCGACACCTCGCGCGACATCGACCGACTGGCGCGGTACCTCAGCGGCGGACTCATCGACGGCGTGATCATCGTCTCGGCGCGCGTGGGCGATCCGATCACCCGGGCCGTCGCTGACCTCGGGCTGCCGGCCGCCTTCGTCGGCCACCCCCGAGACATCGGTGGGGCGGCGTACGTGGCGATCGACAACCGGGGCGCGGCCCGCGACATCACCAAGCGCCTCGCCGCCACCGGGCGCTCGCGCATCGGCATGATCGCCGCGGCCCTCGACCGCGACTCGGGCTCGGATCGCCTCGCGGGCTTCGTCGATGCGCTGGGGGCGCGCTTCGACCCGCAGCTGGTGCAGAGCGTGCCGCTGTACTCGTACTCCGACGGGCAGGCCGGCATGCGGGCACTCCTGGAGCGCTCCCCCGACATCGACGGCGTGTTCGCCTCGAGCGACGCCGTCGCCGCCGGCGCGATGGACGTGCTGCAGGCCGCGGGCCGGGTGATCCCCGACGACGTCGGCATCGTCGGATTCGACGACAGCTCGTGGGCGCTGCGCTGCGACCCGCCGCTGTCGACCGTGCACCAGCCGGCGAACGAGCTCGGCCGCGCGGCCGCGGAGTCGGTGCTACGCCAGCTGCGCGGCGAGGATCCCGACTCGGGCGGGCGGGTGCTGGAATGCCCCGTGGTCTGGCGCGGCTCGGCGTGAGCCGCGCCGGGGCGGAATGTCTCGCGCACGACGGCGGTTGGCTTCCGAGATGAGCACCGCCACCTCCACCCCCGCCCTGTCCGTCCTCGATCTCGTGCCGGTGCGCGCGGGGCAGACGAGCGCGCAGGCGGTCGCAGCATCCCTCGCCCTCGTCGAAGCCGCCGATCGGCTCGGCTTCCGCCGCTACTGGTTCGCCGAGCACCACAACATGCCGGCGGTCGCCTCGACGACGCCGCCGGTGCTCGCGGCCGCCGCGGCCGCGCGCACGACGCGCATCCGCGTCGGCTCGGGGGGCGTCATGCTGCCGAACCACTCTCCGCTCGTCGTCGCCGAGCAGTTCGCCGCCCTCGAGGCGCTCGCGCCCGGGCGGATCGACCTGGGCCTCGGTCGCGCACCCGGATCCGATCCGGTGATCACCCAACTGCTGCGTCAGAGCGGTACGACGAGCGACGTCGACCGCTTCCCCGACCACGTGCGCGACATCCGGGCGCTCGTCTCACCCGAGGGGGCGTCGGTGCGGATGACGAGCGGCGGCACCTACGACATCCACGCGACCCCGTCGGCGACCACGAGTCCCGAGGTGTGGCTGCTGGGCTCGAGCGACTATTCGGCAGAGCTCGCGGCATCCGAGGGTCTTCCCTACGTCTTCGCGAATCACTTCTCGGGGTCGGGGCTCGAGCGGGCGCTCGACCTCTACCGCACGGGTTACCGGCCGAGCGCCGAGCACCCCGAGCCGCGCACGTTCCTGACCGTGAACGCGATCGCCGCCCCGACCGCCGAAGAGGCAGAGGAGCGGTCGTTGCCGAACCAGCGCATGATGGCGCGGCTGCGCACCAATCGCCCGCTCACCGCTCTCGAGACCGTCGAGCAGGCGATCGCCGACGCCGCCTCGTTCGACGGCCTCGCGGCCTCGATGATGGCACAGTCGCGGGCCACGTGGTTCGTGGGCACTGCCCGTTCGGTCGCGGACGAACTCCGCTCGTTCGCGACGCGCCACGCGGTGGACGAGATCATGCTCTCGCCGATCGCGGGCGCATACGACGACGAGCCGATGGATGCCGCACTCGGCCGCCTGCAGACCCTCGAGCTGCTGGCGACCGAGCTCGGCCTTCCTACCTGACGAGCGAGTAGAAGCGGAAGAAGCTGAAGTCCTCGATGGGGAGGATCTCGAGGTCTTGGAACCCGGCCGCGCGCGCGTAGTCGCGGAGGGTGTCGGGTCGCATGACGGTGCCCGTGCCCACGCTCGGCTGGTGCGACAGCCCGTCGGGCAGGCAGCAGAACAGGCTGAAGCCGTACATCAGCCGCTCGAGGTCGTCGCCCGGCGCGACGAGGCGCTCGCCGACCGCTTCGTCCATCACGATCACGGGTCCGTCGTCGCGGACGGCGAGGCGCATCGACGCGAGCACGTCCATCGGCCGTGGCATGTCGTGGATGCACTCGAACGCGAAGGCCGCGTCGAACGGACCGTAGTTCTCGAGCCCGTCGGCGTCGGCGTTGTGGAACCGCACGCGGTCGGCCACCCCCGCCTGCTCGGCGTTGGCGCGCGCGAGCTCGATCGACGGCTCGTCGATGTCGAAACCGTCGACGCGGAGTCCGGGGTACGCCTGCGCGAGCGCGATCGAAGACCACCCGCCGCCCATGCCGACGTCGGCGATGCGGGCGCCCGGCCGCGTGAGCACGGACTGGAGGTCGTCGATGCCGGCGAAGGCGCCCGGCAGTTCGGCGAACCACGGCCGGTTGAGGTCGGCCTGCGCCTCGCGCGCATCGGCGCCGAGGCGCTCCCAGCTCACGCCGCCTCCGGTGCGGTAGACCTCGAGGAGCTCGGGCAGCGTGCCGCCGATCGCGGCGAACAGACGTGAGATCGGCGCCATGTACGCCAGGCTCGTTTCGTCGGTGAGCACCTCGGCGGTGCCGGGCGGGAGCGTGAACCGGCGGTCTGCGGGGGAATCGGCATCCTCCATGTGAAGCACCCCGGTGACGGCCTGCTGCTCGAGCCACTCGCGGGTGTAGCGCGGCACGGTGCCGGTGCGCTCGGCGAGCTCGGCGACAGTGGCCGGTCCGTCGGCGGCGAGGCTGCGGTACCACCCGAGGCGGTCGCCCATATAGACGGCCATCAGCTCGGTGCATCCGAGGACGGATGCGAGCAGGCGCGCGGCGAATTCGTCGGCGGTCGGGCCGGCGGCGACCTCGGTGTCGTTGTCGATCATGGTGGACATGTTGCTCCCTTCGGTTGATCCGACGCTACGATCGACGGGTCACGGGGTGCATCGGTCGAACCGTGCAGATTCGGCTGGGGCCTGCATCGAACGATGCAGTCAGCGGAGGTCCGGCTTGTTCGACGGTCTCGCGTGCCACCAGGCGGCCGCCGCCGTGCGCGAGCCGACGCCGATCTTCACGTAGACGTTGGCGAGATGACGGCCGACCGTCTTCTCGCTGATGAACAGCCGCTCGGCGACGTCCCGGTTCGACGCGCCAGAAGAGACGAGCGCGAGCACCTCGGCCTCGCGCGCGGTCAGCGGGCCGGACGTGCCCGCCTCCGCTGCGCGCGGCGTCGCGTCGGGGTCTGCGCGCGCCCCCAGCCGCGTGAGGATCTCGCGGGCGCGGGTGCGCGCCGCGACAGCCGCCGATTCGCTTCCGGCGAGATCGTACGCCCGCGCGGTGAGGCCGAGCACGCGCGCGAGTTCGTAGGGCCGGTTGTCCGCGCGCAGGTCGGCTTCGGCGCGTTGAAGCGCCGCGAGCGCGCCCGACGCATCGGCGTCCGCGAGCGCCAGCATCCCGTCAGCCTGTGCCGACCAGCAGCGGAACCCCCTGCTCTCGAAGTGCTCGGCGGACTCCCGCAGCTCGTCGGCGAATACACCGGCGCCCGCCCGATCGCCCGCCGCCAGCGCGATCTGAACGGCGGCGAGCAGGAGCCGCACGCGCGCGACACGGTCGCGTTGGGCCAGGGATGCCGCGATCGCAGCGCCCGCGGCAGCGACGTCGCCGGTGGTCAGCGCGAGCAGGGCGTCCCCGGGCTGCGGGTCGATCCCCGCGGCGCGCGCCAGGTCGTACGCCTCGCGCGCCCCGTCGGCGTCCCCGCGCAACCGCCGGATCTCGCCGAGCTGGTAGAAGCCCTCGCCGGCGACCCACGCGTTGTCCCCCGCCAGGCATGTGCTCTCGTGCTCGAGCATCGTCTCGGCCTCGTGCCACTCGCCACGCAGGCACCGCAGCTCGAGCCGGTGGACACGGCAGATGCCGGTGTAGATCGCCTCACTGCCGAACTGCCGACACCACGTCTCGGTCGCCCGGGTCCAGTCCTCCATGCGGCGGAAGTCGGCGAGCTCGTGCGAGACGTGGATGATCGTGCAGTAGATGTCGCCGGCCCATTCGGCCTCGATCTCGCCGGCGAGCACCGGCAGCATCGCCTCGTCGAGCAGCGCGAACCCGCCGTGAGTGTCACCGCGGCGAAGCGCTGCGAGACCGGCGACCACCATGCTGAGTGACTGGATGCCGGGTTCCGGATACCGGCGGGCGAAGTCCGCGAGGCGCTCCACGCCGGCATCCGTCCACGCGCCTCCTCCGGCGGCCATCTCGAGCGCCGCGTCGATGTACAGCAGGTAGCCGTGCGCGCGGCCTTCGGGTTCGTCGGCGAGGATCCGCCGCGCGCGGTTCAGCCACGCCATGCCGACGGTGACATCGCCGCGCGTGGCCCACAGCAGGCTCAGCCGGAGCGCGGTCATCGCGGCATCCGCGGTGCGCCCGGCGTCGCAGAGGCTGCGGAAGGTCTCTTCGGCGAACGCCAGGGACTCCGGCACGCGACCGAGCCACCACGCCGATCGGGCCATGAGTGCGACGTCGTCGACGGCGATCGGTCCTTCGGCGCGTGCCGCAGTCAGATTCTCAAGCGCCGCCGACCAATCGGCGGCGGCGTACGCGCGCCTGCCGGCCTCGACCAGGCCCGTCGGTTCGAGCATGGTTCAGGGTACTGCCGTGGTGCGCTACCAGGCGATGAGCTTGTGCGGGGTGACCTCGATCACGACGCGGTAGCGCTCGGCCATCGTCGCCATCGGGAGCTTGAGCCGCTGCATCCACTCGCCGTACTTGGCCGTGTACTCCTCGCCGATGCGCTGAGCCCACGCGGTTGCAGGATCGGGCGAGATCGCCGCGGTGCCGCGCAGCACCAGCAGCTGCTCGCCGTCGACGCCCGCCTCGAGGTGCAGCATGACGCGATCGTTCTCGCGGAGGTTGCGCACCTTCGCCGTCTGCGGCTCGCTCAGGATCAGCGCCTTTCCATCGCGCCACAGGAACCAGATCGGCACGGCGTGCGGGTACCCGTCGCGGCCGATCGTGCCGAACCACGCCACCTGCTCGCTGCCGAGCCGGGCGAGGGCGCGCGCGTGCACCTCGTTCGCGGGGTCGAAGGTGAACGCCATCTCATGCCTCCGGCTCGCCGCTGATGAGTCCGCGCAGCCAGTCGCGCGCCTCGACGAACACGTCATCGGAGTAGCGGTCGGGATAGTGCACCACTGCGCGGTCCGCGCGCGGATACGACCCGAGGAAGACCACCTTCGGGCTGAAACGGCGAAGCCCCAGCAGCGCGTCGGCCATGCGCTCGTCCGAGATGTGACCGTCGGCGTCGATGACGAACCGGTACCGGCCGAGCGCATCGCCGATGGGGCGCGAGGCCAGCAGCGACAGGTTGATGCCGCGCGTGGCGAACTGCTCGAGCATCTCGAGCAGGGCACCCGGGTGGTCGTCGGGCAGCTCGACGATGAGCGAGGTCTTATCGGCACCGGTCGGCGGGGGTGCCGCGACCGTCCGGCTGACGAGCACGAAGCGCGTGACGGCGTTCGCGTTGTCGCCGATGTTCTCGGCCAGCAGCGTGAGGTCGTGGTGCTCGAGGATGCCGGGCGGCGCGATGGCGGCATCCGCATCGCTCGTGCCGTCGATGAGGCCCATGGCGCTGGCGACATTGCTCGCCGCCGGCACATGCGCGTGCCCGGGCAGCTCGCGGCCGAGCCACTGCAGGCACTGCGCGTAGGCGACCGGGTGCGCCGCGATCAGCGAGACGTCGTCGAGGGTCGCGCCCGGCCGGCCGACCAGCACGAACTCGACGGGAACGAGGTACTCGCCGATGATCCGGAGCCCCGGAACCGTCGCCAGGGCATCCTGCGCGGTCGAGACCCCGCCGTCCACGGAGTTCTCGATCGCGATCATCGCGGCATCCGACCGCCCCTCGACGACGTCCGACAGCGCCTCGCCGACGTTGCGCACCGGACGCCAGATCTGCTCGCGCGCCTCGGGCACCTGGCTGAGCGCCGCCTCGGTGAAGGTGCCGGCGGGGCCCAGGTAGCTGTAGGTGCGGCGCACGGGGGCGGAATCGGGCGCCGGAGCGTCGACGGGCTCGGAAGTCACGCGCTCCACCCTATTGCGCGGTTCACGACTGCGGGCCTGTCACGTCATGCACGGTGCGCCGCAGGCCCGGGACGGGCAGACTGGGACGCATGAGCCGAGCAGGACAGCCCGCCGAAGCCAGCGACCTCATCGACATCGATGAGCTCATCTCCGCCTACTACGACCGCCACCCCGATGCCTCCGTCGCCGAGCAGCGCGTCGCGTTCGGCACGAGCGGGCACCGCGGCTCGTCGCTGTCGACGAGCTTCAATGAGGACCACATCCTCGCCACGACCCAGGCGATCGTCGACTACCGCCGCACGCAGGGCATCGCCGGCCCCCTGTTCCTCGGGCGCGACACGCACGGCCTGTCGCTGCCTGCCGAGCGCAGCGCGATCGAGGTGCTGGTCGCGAACGGCATCGATGTGCGCGTCGACTCCCGCGACTCGTGGGTGCCGACCCCCGCGCTCAGCCACGCGATCCTCGCGTACAACCGCGGCCGTGCACTCGATGACCCGGGCCGCGCCGACGGCATCGTCGTCACCCCCAGCCACAACCCGCCGCGCGACGGCGGCTTCAAGTACAACCCGCCGAACGGCGGCCCGGCCGACACCGACGCGACCGGCTGGATCGCCGACCGCGCGAACGCCCTGATCGCCGCCGGGCTCGAGGGCGTCTCGCGCACCCCCTACCGGGACCTCGACGGCGAGAAGCTCGGCGAGTACGACTTCCGCGACGCGTATGTGCGCGACCTCGCGAACATCATCGACGTCGAGGCGATCCGCCACGCCGGCGTCCGCATCGGCGCCGATCCGCTGGGCGGCGCCTCGGTGGAGTACTGGGCGCTCATCGCCGAGGTGCATGGACTCGACCTCACGGTCGTCAACCCCGACGTCGACCCGACGTGGAAGTTCATGACGCTCGACTGGGACGAGAAGATCCGCATGGATCCGTCGTCGCCGTCGGCGATGGCCTCGCTCGTCGCCAAGCGCCACGACTACGACATCCTCACCGGCAATGATGCCGATGCCGACCGCCACGGCATCGTCACCCCCGACGCGGGGCTCATGAACCCCAACCACTACCTCGCGGTCGCGATCGACTACCTCTATGCGCACCGTGCCGGCTGGCCGGCCGACGCCGCTATCGGCAAGACCCTCGTGAGTTCGATGATCATCGACCGCGTCGCCGCGTCGCTCGGGCGAACGCTGCTGGAGGTTCCGGTCGGGTTCAAGTGGTTCGTGCCGGGACTGCTCGACGGCTCGGTCGCCTTCGGCGGCGAGGAGTCGGCCGGTGCGTCGTTCCTGCGGACCGACGGCACGGTGTGGACGACCGACAAGGACGGGATACTCCTGTGCCTGCTGGCCGCCGAGATCCTCGCCGTCACCGGCAAGACGCCGTCGCAGCGCTACGCCGAACTCGAAGCCGAGTTCGGCTCGTCGGCTTACCAGCGCGTGGATGCCGCGGCCTCGCCCGCGCAGAAGGCGGCGCTCGCGAAGCTCGCGCCCGAGGCGGTCACCGCGACCGAGCTCGCGGGCGAGCCGATCACCGCGAAGCTCTCGCATGCGCCCGGCAACGGCGCGGCGATCGGCGGACTGAAGGTGCAGACCGAGCACGCCTGGTTCGCCGCGCGGCCGTCGGGCACCGAGGACGTGTACAAGCTGTACGCCGAGTCGCTGCGCGGCCCCGAGCACCTCGCCGAGGTGCAGGAGGAGGCACGGGCGGTCGTGGCTGAGGCCCTCGGCGGAGCCTGACCCGAGGCCGGTGAGCCGGCGCGTGCTCCCCCGCAGGAGAACCGGGCTTCAACAGGAGGAATCCCCCGCGAATCCTCCTGTCGAGGGCGACATCTCCTGCAGTGGCGACGAGCCGAGGAGCCGGATGCGCGAGGCCCCCTAGGAAAGCGCCTACCATGGTCGCACCGGGCACGCGGCCGTGCCGGGCGCCGGGAGGGACCGGCCGGACGGAGGTGCCTGCGACATGAAGCGGGCCGGCATTCGCGACGTCGCGCTGCGCGCGGGCGTGTCGATCAGCACGGTCTCCAACGCGCTCAACCGCCCGTACCTCGTGAGCGACATGCTCGTCGAGCGCGTCCGCGCCGCAGCCGATCAACTCGGCTACGTGCCGCTCCAGGCCGCCCAGCAGCTGCGCGCAGGGCGCTCGGGTCTGCTCGGCATGACGGTCATCAACATCGCGAACCCGTTCTTCGCCGAGATGGTCGCCGGCGCCGAGGACGCCGCCTCGGCCGCGGGCGTGCGGGTGCTCGTGGGCAACTCCAGCGACGACGCCGCGAAGGAGCGCGACCACCTCGAGCTCTTCGAGCGCGTCCACGTCGAGGGAGCACTGGTGAGCCCCTTCGGCGACACCGGCCCGTGGCTCGACCGCCTGCGCCGCCGCGGCATCCCGGTCGTGCTCGTCGACTCCGTCGACGATGCCGGCGCCCTCCCCTCGGTCTCGTTCGACGACGTCGCCGGTGGACGCCTCGCCGCCGAGCACCTCCTGGAGACCGGGCGTCGCACACTCGCGTTCGTCGGCGCCCGCGAGGAAGTCCGCCAGGTGCGCGACCGACTGGCCGGCGCGCAGACTGCGGTGGCCGGGGTCGCCGGCGCGACGCTCGAAACCATCTGGACCGAGCGGACCACCTCCCAGATCGGCCTCGCGTTCGGCGAGCAGCTCGCCGCGCGGCACCCCGACGACCGCCCCGACGGCCTGGTCGTCTCGAACGACCACCTCGCGATCGGGCTCGTCCACGGACTCCTCACCCACGGCGTCCGCGTGCCCGAAGACATCGCCGTCGTCGGCTACGACGACATCGAATTCGCCGCCATCGCCGCAGTGCCGCTCACCTCGGTGCGACAGCCCGCGCGCGAGATGGGGCGCACCGCGGCCGAGATGCTCCTCGCCCGCATCTCGGGCGACGAAGGGGCGGGCCTCGGAAACGTCGTCTACCGGCCCGAGCTCGCGGTGCGCGCGTCCACCATCGGCCACGGGAGCCGCTAGCCCCCGCTCGCGCGCAACCGGAGGCGGCATCCGTCGTACCATGTCCTCATGACCCAGAAAGCGTTTACCGGCGCGATCCGGATCGTGGACATCACTCAGAATCCGCGTCCGGGGCGCACGGTGCTCACGCTGCTCGCCCGCCGGCCCGGCCGCATGACCCTCGCCATCCTCGCGTTCGCCTGCAAGGAGATCCCCCTGTGGTTCCTGCCGGTCATCACGGCGGCGATCATCGACATCGTCGCCACCGGGGGCGAGGTGTCGACCGTGCTCATCTGGTTCGCGGTCGCCGCACTTCTGCTGCTGCAGAACTACCCGATGCACATCGTGTACACCCGCAACTTCATGACGGTCGTGCGCGACACCGGAGCAGACCTCCGCAACGCCCTCGCGGCGCGCCTGCAGAGCCTGTCGATCGGCTACCACACCCGGGTGAGCGCCTCCATCATGCAGACGAAGCTCGTCCGCGACGTCGAGAACATCGAGCTCATGCTGCAGCAGGTGACCCACCCGCTGCTGTCGGCGACGATGGTCATGATCGGCGCGATCTCGATGACCGCGATCACGGTGCCGCAGTTCCTGCCGGTCTACGCCCTTGCTGTGCCGATCGCGATCGGCATCCGCTATGGACTGCGCAACCGTTCGCGGGAGCGCAACGAGGTGTTCCGCCGCGAAGTCGAGACCCTCTCTGCGCGGGTCGGCGAGATGGCCTCGCTCATCCCCGTCACCCGTGCGCACGGGCTCGAGCAGACCGCGGTCACCCGCGTCGCATCGGGCGCCGACGGCGTCCGTCGCGCGGGCCTGCACCTCGACATGCTGAACGGCCACGTCGCCTCGATCTCGTGGGTCGCGATGCAGCTGCTCGGGGTCGGCTGCCTGGTGCTCGCGGCGATCTTCTCGCTCACGGGTCTCCTCCCGATCACGCCGGGCGAGGTCGTGCTGCTGTCGACCTACTTCACGCTGCTGACCGGCGGCCTCACCCAGTTGCTCATGCTCATCCCGGTCGGCGCACGCGGCCTCGAGTCGATGCGCTCGATCTCGGAGGTGCTGCAGGAGCCCGACCTCGAGCAGAACGAGGGCAAGCGCGTGGTCGACCATGTCGGCGGACATCTCACGCTCGAGAACGTGTCGCATCGCTACGACGAGGCCGACCGCGATGCTCTGCAGGACATCTCGCTCGACATCGCACCCGGTGAGACCGTCGCGTTCGTCGGGTCGTCGGGCTCGGGCAAGTCGACCCTCCTCAACCTCGTGCTCGGCTTCGTGCGCCCGACCTCGGGGCGGATCCTGCTCGACGGCGCCGACATGCAGGCGCTGGACCTCCGGACCGTGCGCCGGGCGGTCTCGGTTGTGCCGCAGGACTCGGTGCTGTTCGAGGGGACGATCCGCGAGAACATCGCCTACGGCCTCGACGAAGTGTCGGAGGCGCGTCTGCTCCAAGCCCTCGTCGACGCGAACGCGGCCGACTTCGTCGATCGTCTTCCCGTCGGCTGGGACACGCTGGTCGGCGAGCGCGGCGCGCGACTCTCGGGCGGTCAGCGGCAGCGGCTCGCGATCGCCCGCGCCCTCGTGCGCGATCCGCGCATCCTGCTGCTCGACGAGGCGACCTCGGCACTCGACCCCGAATCGGAGGAGCTCGTCAAAGAGGCGCTCAGCCGCCTGATGCGCGGCCGCACGACGCTGGTCGTCGCACACCGCCTGTCGACGATCCGCCAGGCTGACCGCATCGTCGTGCTCGAGCACGGCCAGATCGTCGAGCAGGGCCGGCACGACGAGCTGCTCGCCCGCTCGGGCCGCTACGCGCACTTGCACGCGACGCAGGCCGGCGCCGTCTGAGCACCGATGGGATAGCGCTTTCCGTCATTCGGGATTAGACTCGCACCGGCCCATTCCACGGAGGTATGCATGCGCTTCGATGACGCGACGCCCGGCCGGCTGACGCTGCGCGACGGTGACGGCGCAGACGCCGCCGTGCTCGCCGAGTACGTCTACGCCCCGACCGACGCCCCGATCGAATCGCCGCGACCGTACGCACTGCTCCTCACCCGAGACGGCCGTGCGGCGACCGCGTACCGCCCGGACGACCACGTGTGGCACAAGGGTCTCTCGCTCGCACTCCCCCATGTCGGGCACGACAATTTCTGGGGCGGCCCGACGTACCTGCGCGGCCAGGGATACACGCAACTCGCCAACAACGGCGCCCAGGTGCACCGCGGGTTCACGTCGCTCGAGCCCGCACGCGTCGACGAGCGCCTCGACTGGGTGACGCAGGCCGGCGCCGTGATCCTCACGGAAGAGCGCACACTAACCGCGCGCTCCCTCGACGAAAGCGCGTGGGCGCTCACGTGGCGGAGCCGGCTCACCAACGTCTCGGGCGAGGCGCTCGCGTTCGGCTCACCCACATCGAACGGACGCGAGAACGCCGGGTACGCCGGCATCTTCTGGCGCGGGCCCTCGGGCTTCACCGGTGGCGAGATCATCGGGCCCGACGGCGCGGCGGGCGACGCGGCCCGCGGCGCCGCAGCACCGTGGCTGGCGTATGTGTCGCCCGACGGCGGCGTCGGCGTGCTGATGCTCGACGCGGGCGCCGGCGAATCGCCGTGGTTCGCACGCAGCGCGGAGTACGCCGGGCTCTGTCCCGCGCCGTTCTTCTACGACGACACCGAGGTCGCGCCCGGCGACACGCTCACCCTGGGCGTGGTCGTGATCATCGGCGGACCGGATGCCGCGACCCACGCCACCGGCGCGGGTGCGGAGCTCGTCGCCGAGCTGCGCGCCGACTCGGAGGTGCCGGCATGACTGCCGAAGGTTTGCGCGTCGCGCTCGTCGGCACCGGCGCCGTCGCCAACCTCCACGCCCGCGGCGTCGCCGCCCACTCCCGCGCGGAGCTCGTCGCGGTGACCGATCTCACCCGCGCGAACGCGGACGCGTTCGCGTCGCGCTACGGCATCCCCGCGGTCTACGACGACCTCGACGGGATGCTGGCGGCCGAGCACCCCGATGTCGTGCTCATCTGCACGCCGCCCGCCGTCCACCGCGAGCAGACGCTCGCCGCCTTCGCCGCGGGAGCCCACGTCGTGGTCGAGAAGCCCCCGGCGCCGTCTCTCGACGAGCTCGACGACATGCGCGCTGCGGCGACCGCCGCCGGCCGCGAGCTGGCCGTCGTCTTCCAGCAGCGAACCGGCACCGCCGCTGCCCACGTCAAGCGCCTGCTCGACGAAGGCGCGTTCGGGCGGCCCCTGCTCGCGCAGTGCCAGACGCTGTGGTTCCGCGATGCGGACTACTTCGCGGTGCCCTGGCGGGGGAAGTGGCAGACCGAGGGCGGTGGCACGACGCTCGGCCACGGCATCCATCAGCTCGATCTCCTCGCCTACCTCCTCGGCGACTGGTCCCGCGTCGAGGGGCGTCTGTGGCGCCTGGCGCGCGAGACCGAGACCGAGGACGTCTCGACGGCGACCGTGGTGTTCGCAGGCGGCGTGGTCGCGCAGGTGGTCTCGAGCACGCTGTCGCCGCGCGAGACGAGCTCGATCCGCATCGACACCGAGAAAGCCACGATCACCGTCGACCACCTCTATGGGCATGGACACGAGAACTGGCGGATCACGCCGGCGCCGCACGTCGACGAGGCCGCGCAGGCGGGTTGGGCGCTCCCCGATGCCGAGGAGCACAGCGACCACGCGCCGCTCCTGCGCGACGTGTTCGACGCGCTGCTCGCGGGTGCTCCGCTGCCGCCGACCGCCGACGCCCCGGCACGCTCGCTCGAGCTCGTCGCCGCGATCTACGCGTCGGCCGCCGCCGACGGCGCAGTGGTGACCCCGGCCGACCTCGCTACGCACCCGACGCACCGGCGCGGGTTCGCAAGCCCCGTCATCGATCTCACACCCGGCGCGGACCGCTGACGTGATCGACCCCGACGCTCCGGCGCCGCGCGAGCTCTACCGAGACCCGGTCTACGACGGCGCGACCGACCCCACGGTCATCCGCGACACCGGCACCGGCTGGTGGATGTTCTACACCCAGCGTCGTGCGAACCATCCCGACCCCGGCCCGGGCGTCGCGTGGGTGCACGGCAGTCGCATCGGCGTCGCACAGAGCGACGACGGTCTGCGGTGGTCGTACGCGGGGACCCTCGAGCCGTCGGCATCCGCTTCCCTCGTGCTCGACCCGGGCGGCCCACCCGCCGTCGTCGACGCGACGCATTGGGCGCCCGAGGTGATCCACGACGGCACGCGGTGGCGCATGTACCTGACCGAGATCGACGGCATCCCGACCCGCTGGGAGGGCCACCGTCGGTGCATCGTCGAGTACGCCTCCGACGACCTCGTGACGTGGACCCGGCGCGGCCCGCTCGCCCTCGCGAGCGACCGCGTGATCGACGCCGCCGTGACCCGCTGCCCCGACGGGCGGTGGCGGCTCTGGTACAAGGACGAAGCCGCAGACTCGACGACGGCCGTCGCGGTGTCGGACGATCTCGAGGCCTGGCGCCTCGACGACACGGCGATCGGCGGGCGCCCGCACGAAGGCCCGTACGTGTTCACGCTGGGCGGCTGGTGGTGGATGCTGACCGACGAGTGGCGCGGCATGGCCGTGCACCGCTCGCACGACGCGGTGACGTGGGAGCGCCAGGGCGGAGCGGATGCCGTCATCCTCGGCGAGAGCGGACCGCCCGCCGCCGGCGTGCAGATCGGCCGACATGGCGCGGTGGTCGGCGCCGGCGACGAGGCACTGCTGTACTTCTTCTCGCACCCGTGGTGGGACGGCAGCGAACTCGAGGGCGCTGACGAGCCCGCACACCGGCGCAGTGCCGTGCACGTCGCGCGCCTGCGCGTCGACGGCGACAAGCTCACCGCCGAGCGTTGACGCCCATCCCTGCGTCGAGCGGATGCGTCACCCGTCGTTACTGAATCGTTCAAATTCCTGCCCCTCCCCCCTTGCGAAACGTTTTTGCGCCCTGTACCGTAGCGGGCAAGCGCTTTCCGGATTGCACCAAGGGATGCGCCACACACCGCATCAACGGACAACGAACGTCTCGCGGAGAAGAATCGAACGCAGACGTTCAGAGAGAAGGACAAGGATGTTCAACAAGAAGCGGACATTTGCCGGCATCGCCCTCGCGACCGGCGCCGCACTGGCCCTGGCGGGTTGCGCCGGTGGCAGCGAGCCCGAGCCGGCCGCGACGTTCGATCCGGACGAGGAGGTCACTCTCGACCTCGCGTTCTGGGGCAACGACGTGCGCGCGGAGCTCTACAACGAGGCGATCGTCGCGTTCAACGAGGAGTACCCGAACATCACGGTGAACCCGACGTTCCTGGGCTTCCCCGAGTTCTGGGAGAAGCGTCAGACCGAGGCTGCCGGCGGCAACCTCCCCGACGTCATGCAGTTCGACTACTCGTACATGCGTCAGTATTCCGAGAACGGGCTGCTGCTCGATCTCGACCCGTACCTCGGCGGCATCATCGAGACCGACCCGCTGCCGCAGAACATCCTCGACATCGGCGTCGTCGGCGGTGTGACCACCGGCATCCCGACCTCCACGAACGCGTGGGGCCTGTTCACGAACCCCGTTCTGCTCGAGACTGCCGGTGTGGAGGACTTCGCGGGCGGCAGCTGGGACGACTACGCCGACTGGATGGCCGAGATCACCGAGGCTGCCGGCGGCGAGTTCTGGGGTGGCAGCGACTGGACCGGCCGCATCCAGAACTTCGAGATCCAGCTGCGCGCGGAGGGCTCGTACCTCTTCAGCGAGGATGGCGAAGCTGGCTTCGACGAAGAGCGCCTCACCGAGTTCTGGGAGTCGGGCGCGGAGGTCCGCGACGGCATCGGCGTCCCGCAGCAGCGCGTCGAGGAGGTCGCCCCCCTCGGTCCGTTCGACACCGCCAACACCGCGAGCGAGCTCACGTGGGACAACTTCGGCGGCGGCTACCTCGGCAACCTGGGCGAGGGCTACACCGAGCTCAGCCTGCTCGCTCCTCCTGTCACCGAGGAAGGCGCGAAGGACCTGTACCTGAAGCCCTCGATGCTGCACACCATCTCGGCCAACACCGAGCACCCCGAGGCCGCGGCGACGCTGCTCAACTTCCTCGTCAACTCGCCGCAGTCGGGTGAGATCTTCGGCACCAACCGCGGTCTGCCGGCCTCGGAGACCGCTCTCGCCGCCGCTGAGCTCGACCCGCTGAGCCAGCAGGTCAAGGACCACGAGGCGGCGATCGCCGACCGCCTCGGCGACGCGCCCCCCGTGCCGATCGTCGGCTACGGCACGCTCGAGGAGAAGTTCCGCCAGCTGGGCCAGGAGCTCAACTTCGGCACCATCACGGTCGAGGACGCGGTCGCGCAGTTCTTCGGCGAGATGGACGTCGTCCTCACCCAGTAACACGCTTCCGGGGCTCGGGCGTCTGCGCCCGGGCCCCGGAACACCACCTCGAGACCAACGAAGGAGTCGACGTGAGCACCACAGCGACCAGAGTCATCGTGACGGGCAAGTCGTCGCGTCGGTCCCTGCTGCGCCGAGAGCGGACCGAGCAGCTGAATCGGCCGGGTCAGCGTTCGCGGCTGCGCAGGGAGTCGCTCGCGGGCTACGGGTTCCTCTCCCCGTGGCTGATCGGGTTCTTCGGTCTCACGATCGTCCCGATGGTGTACTCGCTGTACCTGTCGTTCACGTCGTACAACATCTTCCAGCCGCCGAAGTGGATCGGGTTCGACAACTACGTGCGGATGTTCACGTCGGATCCGGCGTTCATCCAGTCCGCGCAGATCACCCTGATCTACGTCCTCGTCGGCACCCCGATCACCCTCATCGCCGCCCTCGCGGTCGCGATGCTGCTGAACTACCGCAGCACCGCGGGCGGGTTCTTCCGCTCCGCGTTCTACGCCCCGTCGCTCATCGGCGGATCGGTGTCGGTCGCGATCGTGTGGAAGGCGATGTTCCGCGAGGAAGGTCCCGTCGACACCTCGCTCTCGTTCTTCGGCATCAACCTCGGCGGCTGGGTCGGCAACCCCGACCTGGTGCTCCCGATGATGATCCTGCTGTCGGTGTGGCAGTTCGGCGCCACCATGGTCATCTTCCTCGCCGGCCTCAAGCAGATCCCCAAGGAACTCTACGAAGCCGCCGAGATGGACGGTGCCGGGCCCATCAACCGGTTCCGCGCCGTCACCGTGCCGCTGCTGTCCCCGGTGATCTTCTTCAACCTGCTGCTCGGCCTCATCGGCGCGTTCCAGGTGTTCGCCTCCGCCTACATCATCTCCAACGGCTCCGGCGGACCCGCCGGGATGACGAACTTCATCACCCTCTACCTCTACAAGCGCGGCTTCTCCGACGGCCAGATGGGCTACGCGTCCGCGATCGCGTGGGTGCTGCTGGTGGTCGTCGCCATCATCGCCTTCATCCTCTTCCGCACCCAGAAATCGTGGGTCCACTACTCGGGAGACAACCGATGACTACTTCGAGCTTCTCCCAGAACGCGCTCGTCCAGACCGAGAACCAGGTCGACCCCGACCCGAAGTCGACGCCCCGCCGCAAGGTCAAGCGGAAGACCTGGCAGACCATCATCTGGTTCATCGTGCTGCTCGCGATCACCGCGATCGTGCTCTACCCGCTGGTCTGGCTGCTGTTCTCCACCTTCAAGCCCAACGGCGAGTTCGGGTCGAACCAGGGGCTCATCCCCAACAGCCCCACCCTCGACAACTACGTCAAGGTCATGGAGGGCATCGCCGGCGTGCCGATGTGGAAGTTCTTCGCGAACTCCCTCCTCATCGCCGTCGTCTCCGTGATCGGCACCGTGCTCTCGTCAGCCCTCGCCGCCTACGCGTTCGCCCGCATCCATTTCAAGGGTCTCGGCATCCTGTTCGCCGCGATGATCGGCACGCTGCTGCTGCCGTTCCACGTCGTGATCATCCCCCAGTACATCCTCTTCAACAACCTCGGACTCGTCGACACGTTCTGGCCGCTGCTGATCCCGAAGTTCCTCGCCACCGAAGCGTTCTTCGTGTTCCTCCTCGTGCAGTTCATGCGCCAGATGCCCCGCGACATGGACGAAGCCGCCCGCATCGACGGCGCCGGCCACATCCGCATCTTCTGGGCCATCATCCTGCCGCTCGTCAAGCCGGCCCTGATCACCTGCGCGATCTTCTCCTTCATCTGGGCATGGAACGACTTCCTCGGACCCCTGCTGTACCTCACCAGCCCCGAGAACTACCCGCTCCCGATCGCCCTGCGCCTCTACAACGACCAGTCCTCCACGAGCGACTTCGGCGCCACCGTCACCGCGTCGTTCATCGCACTGCTCCCGGTGCTGCTGTTCTTCCTCGTGTTCCAACGGTTCCTCGTCGACGGCGTCGCCACCCAGGGCCTGAAAGGCTGACGACCATGGCCACCACGACCAAGCGCGAGTACAAGGCTGCGGTCCGCGCCGACCGCTCGGGCAGCGGACCGACGATCGACGACACCCCGGTCGCGCGGTTCCCCGGAGCCACGGCGAAGTTCGGCCTGTTCGGCGAGGTGCTGATGGTGGGCCTCCTCGTCGCGATCGCCGGGATCCTGGTCGTGACGCTGCCCGCGGCGCTCGCGGCCGGCATCCGTCACCTCCGTCGATTCATCGACGCCGAGGCGTCGCCCGCGCGCACCTACTGGCACGACGTCCGCGCCGCGCTGCCGGGCGGGCTCGTCGTCGGCGCCGTCGGGGTGATCGCCGTGGCGATCCTCGCCCTCGACATCGACCTCGCGAACTCGGGCTTCCTCCCGGGCGGCGGGGCGATCGCGATCCTCGGCTGGGTCGGCCTCGGCGCCGTCGCCGTCGCGCTGCTCGCGGCCGCGGGGGCCTGGACCCCCGAGACCGGCTGGCGCACGGCCGTTCGCAGCGTCCCCGCAATCGTCATGGGAGACGTCGTCGGCGCCCTGTACCTCGCAGCCACCGCCGTGTTCGTGTGCGTCGCGGCGTGGGCGCTCGTGCCCCTCGTGATCCCCGCTCTCGGCTGCGCCGCCCTCGCGGTCGTCGCGATCCCCGCGCGCCGTCGCCGCTGACGAGCCGGGTGTCGCCGCCCGAACTCCTGCTACCCGCTCTCCGAACGAACCGAGGACCTGAACGTGCTGTACGGCGCCGACTACAACCCCGACCAGTGGCCGGAGGAGGTGTGGGACGACGACGTGCGCCTCATGCGCGAGGCGGGCGTGAACGTCGTGAGCCTCGGCATCTTCGCATGGTCGCGCATCCAGCCCGCCGAGGGCGTGTGGGACTTCGCGTGGCTCGACACCGTGATCGAGAAGCTCCACGCCGGCGGCATCCAGGTGAATCTCGCGACCGCCACCGCCTCGCCCCCGCCGTGGGTCAGCGCCACCTACCCCGAGACGCTTCCCGCCGACGAGAGCGGAGCCTCGTTCTGGCCGGGCAGCCGCCAGCACTTCGCGCCGTCGTCACCCGTCTACCGGCGCCTCGCAGGCGAGCTGGTGCGCCGCCTCGCCGAGCGCTACGCGCAGCATCCGGCCGTCACGATGTGGCACGTCGGCAACGAGTTCGGATGCCACCTGCCGATGGACTTCTCGGATGCCGCGCGCGACGCATACCGCGGGTGGCTGCAGGGCCGCTACGAGACGATCGACGCGCTCAACGACGCGTGGGGCACGAGCTTCTGGTCGCAGCGCTACGGCGGATTCGACGAGATCTTCCCGCCGCGGCTCGCGCCCTACAGCCACAACCCGTCGTCGATGCTCGACTGGCGCCGCTTCAGCTCCGACATGCTGCTGGAGTGCTACCTGATGGAGCGCGGGATCCTGCTCGCCGCGGGTGCCACCCAGCCCATCACGACGAACTTCATGGGTCCGTTCAAGCCCGCCGACTACGCGAAGTGGGCGCCGCACATGGACGTGATCGCCGACGACTGCTACCCGGACCCTGCAAATCCGAACCGGATCCGCGATGCCGCCTTCCAGCGCGATCTCGTGCGCTCGCTCAAGCCCGGCGTGCCGTGGATCCTCATGGAGCAGGCGACGGATGCCGTCAACTGGCGCCCGTCGAACCCCGGAAAGCGTCCCGGGGTGCTGGCCGCCGAGACCGCGCAGTCGGTCGGGCGCGGAGCCGACGGAATCATGTTCTTCCAGTGGCGGCAGTCCCGCGCCGGCAGCGAGAAGTTCCACTCGGCGATGCTCCCCCACGCCGGCACCGACACCGCGACCTGGCGGAGCGTGACCGACCTCGGCGCGCGCCTCGGCGCGCTGCCCGCGCTCCCCGCACCCGGTCGCGACGCCAGGGTCGCCGTCGTCTTCGACTGGGAGAACTGGTGGGCGATCGAGGGCCGGGATCACCCGGTCGAGATCGACTACCTCGCCCTCGTGCTCGAGTGGTACGGCGCGCTTCACAAGCGCGGGATCATGGTCGACATCGTGGCGCCCGAGCGCATCGACGGCGGCTACGACCTCGTGCTCGCGCCGGCGCTCTACCTGCTGCGCGATGCCGGCGCGGCCGCTCTAAATCGGTTCGTCGACGGCGGCGGCACCCTCCTCACCGGCCCCTTCAGCGACATCGTCGACGAGCACGACCAGTTCCGCGACGGCGGCTTCGTCACGCAGCTCGGGCCCGCCCTCGGCATCCGCTTCGAGGATTTCGGCGCGCTGGGTGGCGCGTCCACGGGCGGCATGGGCGTCGGGGCGCAGGTCGCACGGGTGGGCACGATCGCGGGCGGTCGCGTCGACTTCTCCGTCGGCGGGGTCGAGGCCACCGGATCGCTCGTCGCCGAGGTCGTCCATCCGGCCGGCGCCGAGGTCGTCGCGTCGTTCACGAGCGGTGCCGCGGCAGGCAGCCCCGCCCTCACCCGGCACATGTACGGCAGCGGCGAAGCCTGGTACGTCGCGACGATGCCCGACGCCGCCGGGATCGATGCGGTCGTCGGCGCGCTGGTCGCGGCATCCGGCGTCCGGCCGATCATCGACGACCTGCCCGCAGGCCTCGAGGTCGCCCGTCGCGGCGACCTCGTCACGGTGATCAACCACGGCGACGCGACCGTCGAGGTCGGACTCGAAGGAACGGATGCCGAGACCGGCGCCGCCGTCGTGCTTCGAGCGCTCGCCCCGCAGGAGGTGCTCTTCGCGTGGGCGCCCGTTGACGCCGAACCCCAGACACCGGAAGCATTCCCCGAAGACGCATCCGTCCTCCTCGCCGGAAGGAAGCCATGACCGACGCACGTGCGCTCGGGCGCCTCGACCCAGCCCTCGTGATCTCCGACATCGACCGCCGCATCTTCGGGGGGTTCGTCGAGCATCTCGGCCGCCACGTCTACGACGGGATCTTCGAGCCGCAGCATCCGCTCGCCGATGATGCCGGCTTCCGCACCGACGTGATCGCGCTGGTGCGCGAGCTCGGGGTCTCGACGATCCGGTACCCCGGCGGCAACTTCGTCTCGGGCTATCGGTGGGAGGACGGCGTCGGCCCCGTCGACCGGCGCCCGCGTCGGCTCGACCTCGCGTGGCACGCGACCGAGACCAACGAGGTCGGACTCCACGAATTCCAGGACTGGCTCGACAAGGTCGGCTCCGAGCTGATGCTCGCCGTCAACCTCGGCACGCGCGGCACGCAGGAGGCACTCGACCTGCTCGAGTACGCCAATACGTCCGTCAAGACCGCGCTCACCGACGAGCGCGCCGCGAACGGGCGGCCGCAGCCGTTCGGCGTGAAGATGTGGTGCCTCGGCAACGAGATGGACGGATGGTGGCAGCTGGGTCACCGCAGCGCCTCCGACTACGGCAAGCTCGCGTCGCGGACCGCGAAGGGCATGCGTCAACTCGACCCCTCGATCGAGCTCGTCGTGTGCGGCTCGTCGGGGCGCACGATGCCGACCTTCGGCGCGTGGGAGCGCGAAGTGCTCGAGCACACCCTCGACGACGTCGACTTCATCTCGTGCCACGCCTATTACCAGGAGCACGACGGCGACGCCCAGGAGTTCCTCGCGTCGGGCGTCGACATGGCGAAGTTCATCGAAGAGGTCGTCGCGACCGCCGATCACGTCGCCGCCGCGCGTAAGAGCGACAAGCGCATCATGATCTCGTTCGACGAGTGGAACGTCTGGTACCTCTCGAAGTGGCAGGAGCAGGCGGCGACCTACGGCCCCGATGACTGGCCGATCGCGCCGCGCCAGCTGGAAGACCAGTACAACGCACTCGATGCGGTCGTCTTCGGCGACCTGCTCATCACTCTCTTGCAGCACTCCGACCGCGTGAGGTCGGCGTCGCTTGCGCAATTGGTGAACGTCATCGCGCCGATCATGACCGAACCGGGGGGCTCGGCATGGCGGCAGACGACGTTCTACCCCTTCTCGCTCACGTCTCGCCTCGGGCATGGGCGGGCGCTGCGCCTGCCCGTCGAGGCGGGGACGTTCGAGAGCGACCGGTTCGGCGCGGTCGCGCGGGTCAACGCCGTCGCGACCGTCGATGCCGACGGCGCGAGCGTGTTCCTCGTGAACCGCTCGACGACGGATGCCGCGTCACTCCACATCGACCTCGCTCCCCTGATCGCCGCCCTCGGCCGCGACGTGTCGATCGTCGAGACGCACCTGCTGCACGACGACGATCTCTACGCCGCGAACACGCTCGAAGAGCCGGAGCGGGTCGGCGTACGGCCCTTCCCGCACGCGGTCGACGAGTCATCCGTCCTGTCGTTCACGCTGCCGCCGGTGTCGTGGGCCGCACTGCGACTGGAGTAGGACCGAACGAACCGTCCACGGGAAAGCGCTTGCGCAGCATCCATTCCCGTGTCACACTGTTGGAAAGCGTTTACCCATCCCGACGGAGGCGTCGCGATGGTCACCCAGAGAGAAGGTCACCGTGACTGACACCACCCTCGCCCCGGCGCCGGCCGCGGCGTCCGCCGCCCGCCCCGAGGTGCGCGAGATCGGCATCATCATGAACGGCGTCTCGGGCCGCATGGGCTACCGCCAGCACCTCGTGCGCTCGATCCTCGCGATCCGCGACCAGGGCGGCATCGAACTCGCCGACGGCTCGAAGGTCACCGTCAAGCCGCTGCTCGTCGGCCGGAGCGAGGCCAAGCTCGCCGAGCTCGCCGCCAAGCACGGCATCGAGGACTACACGACCGATCTGGATGCCGCCCTCGCCGACCCGCGCTGGGAGATCTACGCCGACTTCCTCGTGACGAAGGCCCGCGCCACCGCGCTTCGCAAGGCCATCGCCGCCGGCAAGACCATCTACACCGAGAAGCCCACCGCCGAGTCGGTCGACGAGGCCCTCGAGCTCGCGAAGCTCGCGGCCACTGCCGGCGTCAAGACCGGCGTCGTGCACGACAAGCTGTACCTCCCGGGCCTGCAGAAGCTCAAGCGCCTCATCGACTCGGGCTTCTTCGGCCGCATCCTGTCGGTGCGCGGCGAGTTCGGCTACTGGGTCTTCGAGGGCGACTGGCAGCCCGCGCAGCGCCCCAGCTGGAACTACCGTGTCGAAGACGGCGGCGGCATCATCGTCGACATGTTCCCGCACTGGAACTACGTGCTCGAGAACCTGTTCGGCGAGGTCACCTCGGTCTACGCGCAGGCATCGACCCACATCCCCACCCGCTGGGACGAGAACGGCGAGCCCTACACCGCCACCGCCGAAGACGCCGCGTACGGCATCTTCGAGCTCGCCGGCGGCGCGGTCGCCCAGATCAACTCGAGCTGGACCGTGCGCGTGAACCGCGACGAGCTCGTCGAGTTCCACGTCGATGGCACGCACGGCTCGGCCGTCGTGGGGCTCTTCGGCGCGAAGATCCAGCACCGCAACGCCACCCCGAAGCCGGTGTGGAACCCCGACCTCGCCGACGACCACGACTACGACGCCGATTGGGCCGAGGTTCCGACCAACGACGTGTTCCAGAACGGCTTCCGCCAGCAGTGGGAGGAGTTCCTCGAGTCGTACGTGCTCGGCACGGAATACGAGTACGACCTGCTCGCGGGCGCCCGTGGCGTGCTGCTGGCCGAGGTCGGCCTGCAGTCGGCACGCGAGGGCCGCAAGCTCGAGCTGCCGACCCTGTCGCTGGACTGAACGAGAGCGCAGCATCCATGACGAGCCTCACCCTCCTCGGAGCCGACGGCGCCATCTCGGCCGTCACGCTCAACGAGTCCCCCGGCTACGCCAAGCCGACGGGGCCGCTGCAGAGCCGCGTCGCGTATGCCGCCGCGCACGTCGTGCCGCACGTGCACGCCGACAACACCCCGGGTCGTCCCGCCGAGATCGACTGGGATGCCACGCTCGACTTCCGTCGCAGCGTCTACTCGTGGGGTCTCGGCGTCGCCGACGCGATGGACACGGCGCAGCGCAACATGGGCCTCGACGCCGCAGCCACGCGCGAACTCATCGCGCGGTCGGCCGAGGTCGCGCGCGAGGAGGGCGGCTCGGTTGTCGTCGGCGTGAACACCGACCACGTCGAGGCCGAGGCGATCTCGATCGGCGAGGTCATCGACGCCTACAAGGAGCAGCTCCACTTCACCGAGGAGCAGGGCGCCGGCCCCGTGCTGATGGCCTCGCGTCACCTGGCGCGCGCGGCGACGTCGGCCGACGACTACCGTCACGTCTACCGCGAGGTGATCGGGGCTGCGACCACTCCGGTTGTGCTGCACTGGCTCGGCACCGCGTTCGACCCGTCGCTGGAGGGCTACTTCGGGTCGCCCGACTGGCGCGAGGCGTCGGCGGTGCTGCTGGAGATCATCGGCGAGAACGTCGACCGGATCGCGGGCGTGAAGATGAGCCTGCTGGATGCCGAGTCCGAGGTCTCCGTGCGCGAGCGCCTGCCCGAGGGCGTGCGCATGTTCACCGGCGACGACTTCAACTACGTCGGCCTGATCGGCGGGGACTCACTCGAGGCCCCGGCCGCTGAGCGAGCCGCAGGCGAGACGAAGCGCGGCCACTCCGACGCGCTGCTCGGCGCCTTCGCTGCTCTCACGCCGGTCGCCTCCGCCGCGATCCAGGCGCTCGACGCCGGCGACTCGGCGCGGTACCTCGAGATCCTCGGCCCCACCGAAGAGCTCAGCCGCCAGGTGTTCGCCGCGCCGACGTTCTACTACAAGACCGGCGTCGCGTTCCTGGCGTGGCTCAACGGCCACCAGACCGCATTCCAGATGGTCGGCGGACTGCACTCGGCGCGGAGCCTCCCGCACCTCTCTCGCATCGTCGAGCTCGCCAACGCATCGCACGCCCTCGAACAGCCCGAGTTGGCTGCCGTCCGCTGGCACGGCATGCTCCGCACGAACGGCCTCGACGTGCCGGGAGTGCTGTCATGACCGCGGCCGTCGACCCGCGCCTGTCGATCAACCAGGCCACCATCAAGCACGCCGACCTCGCGACCGCCCTGCGCGTCACCGCCGAGGCCGGCGTGCAGGCGATCGGGCTGTGGCGTGAGCCGGTGCAGGAGGTGGGACTTGCGACGGCGGCACGGATGCTGAGCGACTCGGGTCTGCGCTTCACCACCCACTGTCGCTCGGGCTTCTTCACGATGCCCGAGGGTCCGGCGCGTCGGGCGTCGATCGACGACAACCTCGTGGCGATCGACGAGGCCGCGACCCTCGCCGCCGCGGGAGCCGCCGGCTCGACCGCGATCCTCGTGCTCGTCGCAGGAGGTCTCCCCGACGGCTCCCGCGACATCGTCGGCGCGCGCGAGCGCGTGCGCGATGCGATCGGCGAGCTGGCACCCCACGCCGCCGCGGCCGGAGTGACTCTGGCGATCGAGCCGCTGCATCCGATGTACGCGACCGACCGCTGCGTCGTTTCGACCCTCGGACAGGCGCTCGACATCGCAGCCGACTTCGACCCGGCAGTCGTGGGCGCGACCGTCGACACGTTCCACATCTTCTGGGACCCCGACGTGCTGGCATCCATCGCCCGCGCCGGGCGCGAGGGCCGCATCGCGACGTACCAGGTATGCGACTGGAAGACCCCGCTCCCCGCCGACGTGCTGCTCTCGCGGCACTATCCGGGCGACGGCGTGATCGACTTCGCTTCCCTCACAGCCGCCGTCGAGGCGACGGGGTACGACCGCGACATCGAGGTCGAGATCTTCAACGAGGAGATCTGGGCGACCGACCCGCTGCTGGCCGTGCAGCGCACGGTCGCCGGGTTCGGTGCGGCCGTGTCGCCGCACCTGCGGGCAGCCGTTCCGAGCTGACGCCGGCCGCGCGTTCCTTCGCCTGGAGTGCTCCGTCTCGGGCGCCGAGGCGACACAGAATGTCGTCTGACCGCCGTCGGCGTGCGATCTGCGTCGTCTCGCGGCCAGTTGTGGGCGGAGCAGGAGCGGACCGATCGTGTTCAGGATTCAGTCTCGGCTCGTCGGGCAGAAGGACTCCGTCGCGGAATTCCACGCCTCGGCTCCGCCCCACCCGCGGGCAGACTGAATTGTGAACGGTGTGACGCGCTGGCGGGGTCAGGCCGGGAGAAGGGCGTCGCGGCAACCCGCCGTCCCTCCCACCCTCAGAACAGTCCCGCGCCGGACTCCGCGCCCAGGCCCTCGAGCGCCGCGAGCACGGCGTCGTCGAGTACTGCCGTGCTCGCGCCGATCGCCTCGTCGATCTGCTCGGGGCGCGACGCGCCGATGATGGCCGAGGTGACGGCGGGATGCCGCAACACCCACGCCACCGCCAGCGCCGGGATCGAGAGGCCGGCCCTGTCGGCCACCTCCTTGATCCCGCGGATGCGGGTGAGGTAGTCGTCGGTGAGCGCCGACCCGTCGAGGTACCAACTGTCAGCCGCGCGCGATCCGGCCGGGACCTCGCCCGAGAGGTACTTGCCCGTCAGAAGACCCTGGGCGAGCGGCGAGAACACCGCACTGCCGATGCCGCGCTCGAGCAGCGTGTCGAAGAGCGCGCCCTCGGGGTGGCGGGCGAACAGCGAGTACCGCGGCTGGTGCAGCAGCAGCTTCACGCTCTGACCGGCGAGCAGATCCGCCATCGCCGCCGTGTCTTCGGCCGAGTAGTTCGAGATGCCGGCGTACAGCGCCTTGCCGCTGCGCACGATGTCGGCGAGCGCCTGAGCGGTCTCCTCGAGCGGAGTCTCGGGGTCGCGCCGGTGCGAGTAGAACACGTCGACGTAGTCGGTGCCCATGCGCGTGAGGCTCTGCTCGAGCGAGCGGAACAGGTACTTGCGCGAGCCGCCATCGCCGTACGGACCGGGCCACATGTCGTACCCGGCCTTGGTCGCGATGAACAGCTCGTCGCGGTAGGGCGCGAGGTCGCGCGCGAGGATCCCGCCGAAGGTCTTCTCGGCCGCGCCGTATGGGGGGCCGTAGTTGTTGGCGAGGTCGAACTGGGTGATTCCCCGGTCGAACGCGTGCAGCACGATCTCGCGCTGCCGGTCGGCCGGGCGATTGCGCCCGAAGTTCTGCCACAGCCCCAGCGAGATGCTCGGCAACAGCACACCGCTGTGCCCCGCCCGGCGGTACGAGACATCGGAGTAGCGGCCCGGAGCGGCAGCGTAGGCGGTATCGAGACGGTGGTCGTCGGCGTCGAGCGGCATAGAGATCTCCTCGATCTGGACGTGAGTGGGAAAACGTTTCCCATCCTAGGACCGGAAACCGTCCTCAGGGCTTAGACTCAGCGCTGTGAGCGAGATGCACGCGCCTGCCCGAGGCGCCGCAACACTACACGATGTCGCACGCGAGGCCGGGGTTTCTCTGGCCACCGCGTCCCGCGTCTTGAACGGGTCCACCCGCAAGGTCGCGGAGAGCTACCGAGAGCGCGTCGAAGCCGCCGCAGAGAAGCTCGGCTATACCGCGAACCTCTCCGCTCAGGCCACTGCGCGCGGAGCCTCGGCCATCGTCGCGCTCCTGGTCGCCGACATAGCCGACCCCTACTTCGGCCAGATCGCATCCGGCGTCGCCCGCGGCGCCGACGAAGCCGGCCTCGTCGTCACGATCGCGATCACCGAGCGCGATCCACAGCGCGAGGTGAAGCTCGTTCGAGCCCTCCGCGGCCAGCGTCCGCGAGGACTCATCCTCGCGGCATCGCGTGTGGACGGACCGGATGCCGCAGGCCTCCAGTCCGAGATCGAGTCGTTCCAGGCGATGGGCGGGCGCGTCGTCGCTCTCGGCCCCGTGGGGGCCGGCATCCGATCCGTCACCGTCGACAACCGCGGCGGCTCCGAGGCCCTCGGCGAGCAGGTCGCCGCCCTCGGCTACCGCGACGCTGTGATCGTCGGCGCCGATGAGGGCATCCGCACCTCCGACGACCGCATCGCCGGGTTCACCGCCGGGTTCGCCGCCGGAGGCGGAACGGTGCAGGACGTCCGCCGCGGCGGCTTCACGCGCGATGCGGGCTACGACATCGCGCAGCAGATCCTCGCCGACGGCGTCTCGCCGGGCACGCTGATCTTCGGCATCAGCGACGTCGTCGCGATCGGCGTCATGTCGGCGATCCGCGACGCCGGACGCTCGGTGGGCAGCGACCTCGCCGTCGCGGGCTTCGACGACATCGCGACCGGCCGCGACATCCGCCCCGGACTCACCACCGTGCGGGTGCCGCTCGAAGACCTGGGGTACCGCGCTCTGCACGCCGCGCTCGAGCCGGAGTGGGATGCGTCCGAGCCCCCGCTCGCCCTCGACGTGGTCGTGCGCGGCAGCACTCCGCCGCGCGGCTGACCTCGAGGAAGCGTTTCCTCGCGCGCTAGGCTGACCGCAGCCGACGTGAAGGAAGCCGCATGCCTCGACCCCCCAAGGGCGTCACGATCGCCGACGTCGCCGCGCGTGCCGGCGTTTCGCTGTCGACGGTCTCGCGCGCGCTGAACGGCAACACGACGGTCGACCCCGCCCTCGCGGAGCGCGTCCGCACAGCCGCCGCCGACCTGCAGTACACCGCGAGCCCGCTGGCGCGCAGCCTCGTGCTCGGGCGCACTCAGACGATCGCCGTCGTCGTCCCCGATCTCGGCAACCCGACCTTCCAGGCGATCCTCCGCGGCCTCAGCCGCGCCGCGGCGGCCGACGGCTATCACGTGCTCATCGCCGACTCGGCCGAGTCGGTCGACGAGGAGCGCATCCTCGCCGTCGAGACCCGCCGCCGCGCCGACGGCGTGATCCTGTGCGCGCCCCGCATGCCGCAGGACGAGCTCGATGCGCTCGTCTCAGGGCTCGGTCCGGTGGTGCTGGTGAACCGGAGCGCGGGGCCCGGCATCCCCTCCGTCCGAGCCGACTACCGCGCCGCACTCGCGGCCGAGCTCGCACACCTCTACGACCACGGCCATCGGCGCTTCGTGTATCTGTCGGGCATCGCCCGCAGCGTCGCGAATGCCGCGCGGCTCGAGGCGATCGCGGCGTTCCGGGCACAGCATCCCGAAGCCGACGTCGCAGAGCTCCCCGGCGGAGTCGACTTCGACAGCGGTGCGGCCGCGGCCGACGCCGTCCTCGAGTCGGGGGCGACAGCCGCCCTCGCCTTCAACGACCTGGTCGCGATGGGGCTGCTGAGCACGGTGCAGGCGAAGGGATGCCGCGTGCCCGACGATCTGTCGATCATGGGGTTCGACGACATCCCGTTCGCCCGCTACACGACCCCTCCGCTGACGACGGCGGCGGTGCCGGCGGCCGAGCTCGGCGCTCGCGCGTGGACCGCGATGCGAGGGCTGCTCGAGGGCGACGAGCCTGCACCCCCGGTCGCCCTCCGCCCCGAACTCGCGGTGCGCGGGTCGAGCGGCCCTGCTCACTGAACACCATCCCGGCGAGCGCTTTCCCACACCAATCGTGCTATCGTGAGAAAACGTTTCCTGAAGGAGTGAGATGAGCCACCGCCGGTACGCCGTCGTCGGGACGGGTGTCCGTTCGCACATGTACATCCATGCGATCACCGACACCTACGCCGATGTCGCGGTGCTCGCCGCGATCTGCGAGCCCAACCCCGTCCGCGCGCAGTACGCGGTCGACCTCGTCACGGCATCCGGTGCCGCAGCCCCCGTCGTCTATGCCCCCGACGACCTGGAGGAGATGATCCGAATCGAGCGGATCGACCGGGTGATCGTGTGCGCCCGCGACGATCTGCATGCGGAGCTCATCGTGCGTTCCCTGGATGCCGGTGCCGATGTCGTGGTCGAGAAGCCGCTCACGATCGACGGGCCCTCCGCGGCCGCGATCGAGGACGCGATCGACCGCACCGGGCGCGAGGTCGTGATCACGTTCAACTACCGCTACTCGCCGCGGAACTCGGCGCTGCGCCAGGTCATCCAGGACGGCGCGATCGGGCAGGTCACCTCGATCGACTTCCAGTGGGTGCTGGACACCAAGCACGGCGCGGACTACTTCCGTCGCTGGCACCGCGAGAAGGAGCACTCCGGAGGCCTCTTGGTCCACAAGGCCAGCCACCACTTCGACCTCGTGAACTGGTGGATCCGCTCCACGCCCCGCCGCGTCTACGCGTCGGGCGGGCTCCGGTTCTACGGGGCCGACAACGCCGCCGCCCGCGGCATCCAAGGTCGCCCTGCCCGCGGCACCCACGACGGGGCCGATGCCTTCGAGCTCGATCTGCGTCACGACGAGCGTCTGAAGGCCCTCTACCTCGACGCCGAGCAGCACGACGGGTACCTCCGCGACCGCGATGTCTTCTCGGGCGGCATCACGATCGAGGACAACCTCGCCCTGGTCGTCGACTACGCCTCCGGCGCGACGCTGTCATACTCGCTCAACGCACACGCCCCGTGGGAGGGGTACCGGGTCGCTGTGAACGGCACCCTCGGCCGCGCCGAACTCGAGGTCGTCGAACGCGGCGCGGTCCTTGAGGACGAAGGCCTGCACCCCGTGCTCGACCCCAGCGCCGTCGACGCCGGCTCATCGGGGTCGCTGCGCCCCGAAGGCGAACGACTCCTCGTTCAGCGCCACTGGGAGGCAGCCTTCGAGGTCCCGATCGAGAACCGCGCCGGCGGACACGGCGGCGGCGACGCGATCCTCCTCGCCGACGTCTTCGAAGGCCCGGGAGAAGACCCCCTCGCACGGCCCGCCGACTGGCGCGACGGCGTGCAGTCCATCGCCGTCGGCATCGCCGGCAACCGCTCCCTCGCGACCGGGCTCCCCGTGCTGGTCGCCGACCTCGGCATCCGCTTCCTCGAAGCCGACCCGGCCGCAGCACTCGCATGACCCGCATCGCCGTCACGGGAGGTGCCGGCCGCCTCGGCCGGAGCCTCGTCGCGGGGCTCGCCGGCGCGGGTCACGAGCTCATCTCACTCGACCGGTCGATCTCTGACGCGCCCGAGCTCGCGGGTACCGAGCAGCTCGCGGTGGACCTGACCGATGCGGATGCCACCGCCCACGCCGTCGCGGGCGCCCGCGCCGATGCGCTCATCCACCTCGCGGCGATCGCGGTGCCGTTCAGCGCCCCCGAAGACGTGATCCTGCGGACGAACGCCGCACTCGCGCTCAACGTGCTGTCGGCGGGGGTTGCGGCCGGCATCCCCAAGATCGTGACGGCGTCGAGCCCGACGGTGCTCGGCTACGGCGCACCCGCCGGGTGGCTGCCCGACCGCTTCCCCCTCGACGAGGACACCGTGCCGAAGCCGTGGAACGCCTACGGGCTGTCGAAGCACCTCGCCGAGCAGACCATCGCGATGCTCGCGCGCCAGACCGGCGACGCGACGCGGTTCGCAGCCTTCCGCCCCTGCTACGTCATCGCCCCCGAGGAGTGGGCGGGCGCCCCGACGCAGCAGGGACACACGGTGCGCGAACGCCTCGACGATCCGGCGCTGTCGGCCCCGGCCCTGTTCAACTACGTCGACGCCCGCGATGTCGCGACCTTCGTCGACGTGCTGCTGGCGGCCCTCCCCGGCATCCCCAACGCCGAGGTCTTCTTCGTCGGCGCCGATGACGCGCTCGCCCGCGAGCCCCTCGCCGACCTCATGCCGCAGTTCGTGCCCGGGTCGGGCGACCTCGCCGCGGTGCTCACCGGCACCTCCCCCGCGTTCTCCAACGCCAAGGCCCGCCGCATGCTCGGCTGGCGGCCCGCGCACTCGTGGCGCGACCATCCCGCTCTCACCGCTCCGACCCGAAAGGACGTGCTGGCATGAACTTCGACGGCATCCTCTTCTTCCCGGTGACGCCGTTCGACGCCGACGGCCGCATCGACGACGACCTGCTGCGCCGGCATGTCTCGACCACACTCGCCCATGCGCCGGGCGGCGTCTTCCCGGCGTGCGGCACGGGCGAATTCCATGCGCTCTCAGCAGACGAGATCGTGCACGTCGTCTCGCTCGCGACCGAGGCCGTCGGCGGGCGCGTGCCCGTCGTGGCCGGCACCGGCGGATCGCTCGGCCAGGCGACCGCGCTCGCGCGCGCGGCTGCGGATGCCGGAGCCGACGCCCTGCTCGTGCTGCCGCCGTACCTCGTCGGTGGTCCTCAGGCAGGGCTCGTCGCCTACGTCGAGGCGGTGGCCGCGGCATCCGATCTCCCCGTCGTGATCTACCACCGCGGCACCGCGCAGTACTCCGTCGATTCGGTGCGCCGCCTCGCGCGCAATCCGAAGGTCGTGGGCTTCAAGGACGGCGTCGGCGACGTCGGTCTCGCCCAGCAGATCGTGCGGGCGGTGGCCGAGGAGGGCCGCGACGACTTCGCGTTCTTCAACGGGCTGCTCACCGCCGAGCTCACCCAGGGCGCGTACCGGGGCATCGGCATCCCCCTGTATTCGTCCGCAGCCTTCGCGATGATCCCCGAAGTCGCGAACGCGTACTACCGCGCGTACGTCGACGGCGACGAGGTGCGCCGCGCGGCCCTGCTCGACGGCTTCTACTCGCCGCTGGTGCGCCTGCGCGACGAGACGCCCGGGTTCGGCGTCTCGCTCATCAAGGCAGGGCTCCGCCTCGGCGGGCTGCCTGTCGGCTCGGTGCGCGCGCCGCTGGTCGACCCGACGCCGGCGCAGGAGGAGCGCCTCGCCGAGATCCTCGCCGCGGGGCGCGCGCTGCTGTGACCACGATCGCCTCGCTCGACGCGCGCCTGCTGCGCGTGCCGCTCACGCGCCCGTGGGCGGCAGAGGTCACCTCGGTCGGCGTGATCGCCACGCACGTGGTGCGCTCGGACGGCGCCGAAGGCTGGGGCTTCTCGTGGACCCCGCAGATCGGCGCCGAGGCGGTGCACGCGCTGCTGGTCAACGACATCGCGGCGGCCGCCGTGCGCGGGCCGGCGGCACCCGGCGAGCAGTGGCGGTCGCTCTGGCAGCACCTTCACGAGGGGGGCGGCGGGGGCATCACGACGATCGCGCTGGCGGGTCTCGACCTGGCGCTGTGGGATGCCGAGGCCCGCGCGGCCGGTACGTCGCTGAGCGGCTTCCTCGGTGCACAACGCGAGAGCGTGAAGGCATACGGCAGTGGTGTGAACCTGCACTACACGCCGGACGAGCTCGTCGACCAGGTGCAGCGGTGGGTCGACAGCGGCTTCGACGCCGTCAAGGTCAAGGTCGGAATGCCCGACGTCGCGGAAGACCTCGAGCGTCTGCAGGCCGTTCGCGCGGTGCTCGGGCCCGATCGGGCGCTCATGATCGACGCCAACCAGCGGTGGGACCTCGACCGTGCGACACGCTCGCTCGAGGTGCTCGCGGCGGTGTCCCCCGCCTGGATCGAAGAGCCGCTGCGCGCCGACGACCTGTTCGGGCACGGCGAACTCGCGCGCCGGCTCGCCGCCTCGAGCGGCATCCCGATCGCCGTCGGCGAGAACCTCCACAACGTCTACCGCTTCGACGACTTCCTCCGCACCGGCGCCGCGCAGATCGTGCAGCCCAACGTCGTGCGCGTCGGCGGCATCACCCCGTTCCTCGGGATCGCCGCGATCGCCGCCGAGTACGGCGCTGCGGTGCACCCGCACCTGCTGCCCGAGCTCTCGGGCCAGCTCGCCCTGTGCCTGCGATCGGCGCCCGGCGTCGCCGAGCCCATGGCCGAGGACGTGGAGGATGCCGGCTTCGGCAGCCTCGGCGCACTCGACGCCCCGTCGCCGGTCGTCATCTCCGACGGTCGACTGACCGAGGTACCGCACCTCGGCCTCGGCATCCGCTTCGCCCTCTCTCCGATAGTCGCCGAAACGACGCATACTGCACTCTGAAGACGCCCCCAGCGACACTCCGCGTCGCCTCGACCCCGAACCCCGAAGGACCGCCCATGAACACCACCACCGCTGAACTCGATGGGCTCGCTGTAGCGGCGGCAGCGGCAGCACCCGTGTGGCGCGCGTCTTCGGCGTCCCAGCGTGCGAGCTGGCTGCGCGCGGCAGCCGACGGGCTCGAGGCCCACATCGACGAGCTCGTCGGGATCGCCGACGAAGAGACCCGCCTCGGCGAGGTCCGACTGCGCGGCGAGGTCGGCCGCACGACCGGGCAGCTGCGCCTGTTCGCCGCGGCGGTCGAAGAGGGCTCGTACCTCGAGCTCACGATCGACGACGCCGACCCGTCGGCGACTCCGCCGCGGCCCGAGCTGCGACGCACGCTCACGGGGGTCGGGCCGGTCGCGGTGTTCTCGGCCTCGAACTTCCCGTTCGCATTCTCGGTCGCCGGCGGCGACACCGCCTCGGCGCTCGCGGCCGGCAACCCCGTGATCGTCAAGGCCCACTCGGGCCACCCGCGGCTGTCGCGGCGCACGGCCGACGTCGTCGCCGCGGCCCTCGAAGCCGCCGGAGCACCTGCCGGCTCGCTCGCCCTCGTCGAGGGACGCGAGGCGGGGAACCTGCTGGTGCGGCATCCGGTCATCCAAGCCGCCGGCTTCACCGGCTCGCTGGGCGGCGGTCGCGCGCTGTTCGATCTCGCGTCAGGCCGCCCCGACCCCATCCCGTTCTACGGCGAGCTCGGTTCGGTGAACCCGGTCGTGGTGACGGATGCTGCGCTCGCAGCCCGCGGCGAGGCACTCGCGCAGGGGCTGGTGGGTTCGTTCACGCTCGGCGTCGGACAGTTCTGCACCAAGCCCGGCGTGGTCTTCGTGCCGGCGGGTGGGGGCTTCGAAGAGCTCGTCGCCGGCTTCGCCGCGGGGGCGACCGGCGGCCCGCTGCTCACCGACCGGATCACCGACGCGTTCCCCGCGGGCATCGCGCACCTCGAGGCCGACCCGTCGGTCGCGGTCGTGGCGCGCGGGGCTGCGGGCGGCACGGACGCTGCCCAGCCGATCGTGCTCTCGACGGATGCCGCGGCCGTCGCCGCACGGCCCGAAACGCTGCTGGAGGAGTGCTTCGGACCGGTGACGCTGCTCGTGCGGTACTCATCGCGCGACGAGCTGCTCGCCGCCCTCGAGGCGGTGCCCGGGTCGCTGACGGCGACGCTGCACTCCGAGCCCGGCGACGACGTGGCGGCGGCACTCGCGGTGCTCGAGCGCAAGGCCGGTCGCGTGCTCTTCGCGGGCTGGCCGACCGGTGTCGCGGTCACGTGGTCGCAGCACCACGGCGGGCCGTGGCCGGCGACGACGTCGCTGCACACGTCGGTGGGGGCTTCCGCTATCCGGAGGTTCCTGCGGCCGATCGTGTTCCAGGACGCCCCGGTCGAGTTGCTGCCGCCGCAGTTGCGCGACGACGCCCTGGCAGGCCTGCCGCACCGCCGCAACGGCGTGCTGCGGGTTCCCCAGCCCGGTCGCTGAGCGAGCGAAGCGAGACGGCGCGGGCGCCGCGCGGCCTCGCTCAGGGACCCAGTCGCTGAGCGAGCACGGCCCCGGCCTCGACGAGCCACCGCGCGGAGTCCGTCATCGCGGCCTCGCCCGACCCCGCGAGCGCGGTGAGCGACGCCGTCGCGGCGAACCCCGAAACGTCGGCGTCGGCGGCGATGCGCCCCGCGACGAGTCCGACCGGCACCCCGGCAGCAGCAGCGACCGCGCCCACGTGTGCGGGCACCTTGCCCGCCGCCGACTGCCCGTCGAACGACCCTTCGCCGGTGAGGACGACGGATGCCGACGCCACCGCCTCCGCCAGGCCCACGAGCTCGGCGACCGCGCCTGATCCGGGGACGAGGTCTGCGCCCCACGCGAGCAGGGCGAACCCGACACCGCCTGCCGCCCCCGTACCCGGCGTCGTCGGATCAGCAGGCACCAGCCCCGTGAGCCGAGCGAGGCCGGCATCCAGCATCGCGACGTCGTCCGGACTCGCACCCTTCTGCGGGCCGAACACCGCGGCGGCGCCGCGCGCACCGAGCAGCGGGTTGGTCACATCGCTGAGCACGGTCACGCCGCCGCGCGGCAGCGCGGGCATTGCCGACAGATCCGCCGCGGCGACATCTGCCAGGCCCCGCCCGCCGTCCGCGATCGGCCGGCCATCGGCATCCGCGAATCGTCCGCCGAGCGCCGTCAGCATGCCGACCCCGCCGTCGGTGGACGCACTCGAGCCGATGCCGAGCACGAGCTGCGAGACGCCGTGAGCGAGGGTCGCCGCGATCGCCTCGCCGAATCCTCGAGTATGCGCGTCGAGTGCACGCAGTCGCGGTGGGGTGCCGAGCAGCTCGATGCCGCTCGTGCTGGCGAGCTCGACGACGCCGATGCCGTCGGGGGCGGCGGCCGTCGGGGGCAGCAGCAGCCAGGACGCCTCGACCGGCGTGCCCTCCGGCCCCGTGACGGTGACCGGCATGCGCCGCGCGCCGGGCACCGCGGTCGCGAACGCATCGAGCGTGCCCTCGCCGCCGTCGGCCATCGGCCGCAGCGTCACGGCGTCGCCCCGTCGCACGCGCCGCCATCCCTCGGCGAGGGCCGAGGCCGCGGCGGCCGCGCCGATCGTGCCCTTGAAGGAATCGGGGGCGATCACGACGGTGTGCACCATGGGGACATTCTCCTCGCGTCAGCGTCGAGCAGGGAAATGGGAAGGCGCTATCCGTTCATGCTATCGCGGCGTGATCGCGCCGTGATCGCGCCGTGCTCTCGCGCAGCACGAGCGCGGTCGGCACGACCTGGAACTCGGCAGGGCCGCCCTCGATCGCCGCCACCAGCGCCGCGACGGCGAGCTCGCCGAGACGATCGAAATCCTGCCGCACGGTGGTCAGCGGCGGGCGGTAGTCGGCGGCATCCGCGATGTCGTCGAACCCGACCATGCTGACATCGTCGGGCACAGCGCGCCCTGCGTCGGCGAACGCGCGGATCGCACCCAGCGCGCTCTGGTCGTTGGCGGCGAACACGGCGGTCACATCGGGGTCGGCGACGAACGGCGCGACCACGACGCGGGCGGATGCCGCCGTCCAGTCGCCCCGCACGGGCTCGGGCGCCGCGATGCCGGCGGTTGCAAGCGCCTCGCGCCAGCCGCGCTCGCGCTCCGCCGAAGCGAACGACTCCGCGGGGCCGGCGAGGTGGTGCACGACCGCGTGCCCGAGGGCGAGCAGATGCTCGGTGGCTTCGCGGGCGCCCGCCGCGTGATCGGACTGCACGACGCCGAAGCCGCCCCGTGCGCTCATCTCGGGCGGCGAGTCCACGACGATGAGCCGGAGCCCGCCGGGCACCGGCGCATCGCGCACGGCGGCAGTCGCTTCGTTGAGCACGACGACGCCGTCGACACCCTGCTCAGAGAGCCGCTCGAACGCCGCGCCGACACCGGCACCGCCTCCCTCGTCGCCGAGCGTCACGACCGTGAGCGCGTAGCCGCGGGATGCCGCGGCCCCCGCCACCGCCTGCAGCATGCGCGAGTTGCCGACGGTCGCCAGCGTCGAGACGAGCAGTCCGATGGTCTGGGTGCGTCCGGTGCGCAGCGCCCGCGCCGCGCGATGCGGCCGGTAGCCGAGCTCGGTCATGGCGGCTTCGACCCGCGCGCGGGTGACGGGGTCCACCCGCGGGCTCTCGTTGAGGACGCGCGAGACCGTCTGGCCCGAGACGCCGGCGAGGGCTGCGACATCCGCCATCGACACGCGGCGCCGCGGCCTGCTCACTCCCGCAGAATCGTCCACGCGCACCCCTCTCGATCGCCCGCTCGCCAGATGTTCATGATTCAGGAAACCTCGGCCGTGTTGACGATAACATGACTGATTGCTACCGTGTTGCCGTGAGCCAACCTGAATTCCGAACGGCAATGGCGCCCGCTGTCACCCTCGGCGCGGGCGTCGTCAAGCGCTCGACCCGCCTCGCCGACGGCCGCGAGCTGATCTACTTCGACGATCCGGGCACCTCCCTCGGTGCCGACCGTGGCATCGACGCCCGTGAGGCGAGCACGCGGCCGCCGACCGCGACGATGCGCCGCGACGTACTCACCGGCGACTGGGTGTCGGTCGCCGCCGCGCGCCAGAACCGCGCGTTCCTGCCGCCGGCCGAACTCGACCCGCTCGCCCCGCAGACCCCGACGAACCCGTCCGAGATCCCGTCGCGCTACGACGTCGCCGTCTTCGAGAACAAGTCCCCGTCGTTCGGTCCCGCGCTCGCCGTGGCGCACGGCGACGCTCCCGCGGGCGACGACGCCCCGCAGAGCCTCAGCGACCTCGACGCCCCCGGCCTCGGCCGCACCCGCACGAGCGTCGGCCGCTGCGAGGTCGTCTGCTTCAGCCCCGAGCACGAAGGCTCGTTCGGCACGCAGACGCCCACGCGCGCCCGCACCGTGATCGAGGCGTGGGCCGACCGCACCGCAGCACTTTCGGCGCTCCCGGGCGTCGAGCAGGTCTTCCCGTTCGAGAACCGCGGCGAGGCGATCGGCGTGACACTCGCCCACCCCCACGGCCAGATCTACGCCTACCCCTACATCACACCGCGCACGCGCAGCCTTCTCGCCTCGATCGACCGCGAGGGCGACGACCTCTTCGCGCGCATCCTCGACGCCGAGCGCGCGTCCGAGCGCGTCATCCTCACGGGCGAGCACTGGACTGCCTTCGTGCCGTTCGCCGCACGGTGGCCGCTCGAAGTGCACCTCCTTCCCCACCGCCACGTCGCCGACTTCGCCGAGACGACGGATGCCGAGCGCGACGAGCTCGCACCGCTCTACCTCCGGCTCCTCCGCGGCGTCGACGCGCTGTACGACAGCCCCACGCCCTACATCGCGGCCTGGCATCAGGCGCCGGTGAACCGCGGTCGCGACACCGTACGACTGCACCTGCAGCTCACCTCCCCGCGCCGCGCCGCCGACAAGCTCAAGTTCCTCGCCGGGTCCGAGGCCGCGATGGGCGCGTGGATCGGCGACGTCCCCCCCGAAGACGCCGCCGCGCGCCTGCGCGCCGCCGTCGAATCCATCCCGGAGGTCACCCTGTGAGCACCCCCCTTCACCCGACGGCGGATGCCGCATCCCGTCTCTTCGGAGGCCACTTCGGCGCCGAGCCGGAGGGCACCTGGTCGGCCCCCGGCCGCGTGAACCTCATCGGCGAGCACACCGACTACAACGACGGCTTCGTGCTGCCGTTCGCGATCCAGCACCGCACGCACGTCGCGCTCGGCCTGCAGGTCGCGGAGCGACGAAGCATCCGCGTCGTCTCGACGTTCGATGCGGGTGCCGTCGAGGTCCCCCTCGACGAGCTCGACGACCTCTTCCCCTCCCGCCGCGACGAGATCGTCGAGTGGGCGCGGTATCCGCTGGGGGTCGCGTGGGCGCTGTTGCACGCAGCGGGGCGGGATACGGCATCCGTCACCGGCGTCGATCTCGCGTTCGCCGCCGACGTACCGGTCGGCGCGGGGCTCTCGTCGTCGGCGGCGATCGAGGGTGCCACGGCGACCGCGCTCGACGAGGTCTGGAACCTCGACCTCGACCCGGTGACGCTCGCCCAGGTCGGTCGCCGCGCCGAGAACGAGGCCGTCGGCGCCCCGACCGGGATCATGGACCAGATGGCGTCGATGCTCGGCCGCACGGATGCCGCGACCTTCCTCGACTGCCGCTCGCTCGAGGCGAACGTCATCGACCTCGGGTTCGCCGCGGCGGGCCTCGAACTCGTGGTCATCGACACCGGCGTGAAGCACTCGCACGCGACCGGCGGGTACGGCGAACGCCGTTCGGCATGCGAGCGCGGCGCCGCGATCATGGGCGTGCCGGCGCTGCGCGATGTGTCGATCGACGACCTCGCGCGCGCCGCCGAGCTGATGGACGACGTCACCTTCCGTCGGGTCCGCCACGTCGTCACCGAGAACCAGCGCGTGCTCGACACGGTGCGCACCGTCCGCGAGCAGGGGCCGACCGCGATCGGCGACCTGCTGGTCGCATCGCATGCCTCGATGCGCGACGACTTCGAGATCTCGGTGCCCGAGCTCGACACCGCCGTCGAGGCGGCACTGGCGGCAGGAGCAGTCGGGGCGCGCATGACCGGCGGCGGCTTCGGCGGCGCGGCGATCGCGCTCGTCCGCCGCGCCGATGTCGAGAAGGTGACGGATGCCGTGAACGCCGCCTTCGCGGCATCCGGGTTCTCCGCCCCCACGATCTTCACCGTGACCCCGTCCGCCGGAGCCCACCGAGACGCCTGACCCCTTCTCTCCTCCGACCGTTTACGGACGGGACACGCCGCGGCGCCCGATCGCGGACACGGCGTGTCTCGTCCGTAAACGGTGAGAGTCGGGGGCGGGGAGCACTGGCGGCGAAGGATGCTGCGGCCTACCGTCGGAGGTGGGCGTGGACGATCCCGCCCAGAAGGAGCGACCGTGGCGTACATCACCGTCGGCACCGAGAACTCGGCCGACATCGACCTCTTCTACACCGACCAGGGTTCGGGGCAGCCCGTCGTGCTGATCCACGGCTTTCCGCTGAACGGCGAGTCGTGGGGCAAGCAGCAGGCGGCGCTGCTGGATGCCGGCTACCGCGTCATCGCGTACGACCGCCGCGGCTTCGGCGCCTCGAGCAAGGCCGGATCGGGGTACGACTACGACACCTTCGCGGCCGACCTCCACGCGCTCGTCGAAGAGCTCGATCTGCGCGACGCCGTGCTCGTCGGCTTCTCGATGGGCACCGGCGAGATCGCCCGCTACCTGTCGCGCTACGGCAGCGGGCGCGTTGCGAAGGCGGCGTTCCTCGGTTCTCTCGAGCCGTTCCTGCTCAAGACCGACGACAACCCCGGAGGCGCGGGTCCGCAGGACTTCTTCGACGGCATCGCCGCGGCGGTGCGCGACGACCGGTACGCGTTCGTCACCGGGTTCTTCCAGGACTTCTACAACCTCGACGACACGCTCGGCTCGCGCATCTCGCAGGCCGCGGTCGACGCGAGTGTGCAGGTCGCGAACCAGGCCGGCAACACCGCCATCGCGGCGGCACCGCTGACCTGGCCGACCGACTTCCGTGGCGACATCCCGGCGATCGACGTTCCGGCCCTGATCCTGCACGGCACGGCCGACAACATCCTGCCGATCGACGTCACGGCGCGGAGGTTCCGGGAGCTCCTCCCCGACGCGACCTACGTCGAGATCGAGGGCGCGCCCCACGGCCTGCTGTGGACCCACGGCGCCGAGGTCAACGAGGCGCTGCTGGCGTTCCTGCGCTGACCCAGCCCCTCCACCCAGCCCGCCCACCCCGGCCCTGGGGCCGTTTACGGACGGAACACGCCGCGGCGGGAGGTTCCCCCCGCGGCGTGTCTCGTCCGTAGCCGATCAGGCGATCAGGCGTTCGCCATCGCGATGAGCTGATCGATCTGCTCGGCCGAGAAGTCGGGCCCTGCGATCATGCCGATGCGGCCGATCGGGAACGAACCCATCATCGCCATCATGTCGACGCCCTCGGGCATGATCGACGCGGCACCGTCCATCGTGCTCATCATCTGCGCCATCGCGCCCTGCACGATGGGGCCGGCGACCGGGTGCGCGAACACCTCGGCGAGCGACGACTCGCGGCTGAGCGGCGTCGCGACCGCGTCGCCTTCGACCGCCACGATCACCGTCGAGCGCAGGTCGCGGCTCGAGGCTGCGACCGCGATCGTGTAGTCGCCGCCCTCGACCACCCATTCCTGGGCGCGCACGTTCCAGTACGCCAGGTCTTCGCGGCGCACCGTCAGCACGACCTCGCGGCTCTCGCCCGCGGCGAGCGCGACGCTCGCGAAGGTCTTCAGCTCGCGCACCGCGCGCTGCACGGCAGAACCCGGCAGCGACGTGTAGACCTGCACGACCTCGCGGCCGTCACGGTCGCCGGTGTTGGTCACGGTGACGCGCACCTCGATGTCGCCTGCGGGGGTGACGGATGCCGCCGCCTCGCCGTACGCGAAGCTCGTGTAGCTGAGCCCGTGCCCGAACGGGTACGCGACCTCGAGCTCACGCGCGTCGAACCAGCGGTAGCCGACGAACAGGCCCTCGCCGTAGCGGACGCGACCCTCGGAGCCGCCGAAGTCGAGGAACGCGGCGGTGTCCTGCAGGCGCAGCGGGATGGTCTCGGTGAGCTTGGCCGAGGGGTTGACGGCTCCGTAGAGCACGTCGGCGGTCGCGGCGCCGCCGGCCTGGCCGAGCAGCCAGCCCTCGAGGATCGCCGGCACGCGGTCGGCGAAGGGCAGCGCCACGACGCTGCCGTTGGAGAGGACGACGACGGTGTTCGGGTTGACGGCGAGAACTGCGTCGAGGAGCTCGAGCTGCACGGCGGGCAGGTCGATGTGCTCGCGGTCGTAGCCCTCCGACTCGGCTGCGGCGGGCAGCCCGAGGAAGACGACGGCGACATCCTGCGCTGCCGCGAGCTCGACGGCCGCGGCGCGGAGGTCGGCGGCATCCGCCGTGTCCTTCGCGCTGATCGTGAAGCCCTGGGCGTACCCGACCTTGTCGGAACCGGCGACGGCGACGATCTCATCGAGAGCGTTGTCGAGACGGGTCGGGTTGATCATCGACGAGCCGGCACCCTGGAAGCGCGGGCTCTGCGCGAACGCGCCGATGACGGCGACCGACGACGACGCCGCAAGGGGAAGGATGCCGCCCTCGTTGCGCAGCAGCACGATCGAGCGGCCGGCGGCCTCACGCGCGAGCGCGTGGTGGGCGTCCACGTCGAGCGGGCCCGTGATCGAACCAGCACCGGCCTCGGCCTTCCGCACGAGGTCGAGCACGCGCCCGGCGGCTACATCGACGACACTCTCATCGAGCGAGCCGTCCTGCACCGCGGCGACGATCTGCGCATCGGTGGTGCCGTTCGACGTCGGCATCTCGAGGTCCATGCCGGCGGCAAGGCCCGTCACGCGCTCGTTGACCGCGCCCCAGTCCGAGACGACGAGACCCTCGAAGCCCCACTCGTCGCGCAGCACCTGCGTGAGCAGCCACGGGTCTTCCGAGGCGTACACGCCGTTGATGCGGTTGTACGAGCACATCACGGTCCAGGGCTGGGCGTCTTCGACCACGCGCTGGAAGCCGCGCAGGTAGATCTCGCGCAGCGGCCGCTCGTCGACCTCGCTCGAGGCTCGCATGCGGTCGTGCTCCTGGTTGTTCGCCGCGAAGTGCTTGAGCGAGGTGCCCACGCCCTTCGACTGGATGCCGCGCACGATCGCCGCACCGAGAACGCCCGAGACGATCGGGTCTTCCGAGAGGTACTCGAAGTTGCGGCCGCACAGCGGCGACCGCTTGATGTTGATGCCGGGGCCGAGGAGCACCGCGACGTCCTCGATCGCGGTCTCGGTGCCGAGCGCCTCGCCGACACGCTCGATGAGGTCGGCATCCCACGACGAGCCGATGCCGGCCGCGGGCGGGAAGCACGTCGCCGGCACGCTGTCGCCGAGGCCGAGGTGATCGCCGCCCTCGCGCTGCTTGCGGAGGCCGTGCGGGCCGTCGGTCACCATCACGGCGGGGATGCCGGCGCGCTCGATGGCCTTGGTCTTCCAGAAGCTGCCGCCGCTGGTGAGCGAGGCCTTCTCTTCGAGGGTCAGGTCGGCGACGGTCACGGCGGTGCGTACGTCGATGAGGGTGTCGGTCATGGGTGATCCTTTCGTGGAATCAGGGGTCGAGGTCGAGGGTCAGGGGCGGGCGCGGCGGTGGAGGAACCACACGGGGCGGTCGTGGTCGCGCTGCAGCCAGGGCCAGAAGGCCCACCACATCAGCAGCACACCGGCTGCTCCCGCGGCGACGCCGAAGAAGGCGTCCGAAAGCCAGTGGGCGTTGATGAGCGTGCGCTGCCACATCATGCCGACCATGATGAACGCGCCGATGATCCACCACGTCGTCCGCAGCGCGGCACGACGGGCCGGAATGAGCGCGGCGATGATGAAGACGACGGCGCCCGCGGCCACGGCATGCCCCGAGGGGAACGAGCCGTGGTCGACCCGGAACAGCGGACCGAACAGCTCGAGGGCCTCGTCGACGGCCGGGCGGGGCCGGTCGACCAGGTTCTTCATGCCCTGCGAGTAGAGCCCCAGCGACACCATGCACGCCGCGAAGACGAACACGGCCGAGCGCCAGCGCCCCACAGCGACAAGGCCGAGGGGCAGCAGGATCACCATGAACAGCGCGCCGGGCGCCTCGCCGAGGTACTGGAAGAACATCGGCAGGAACCAGGTGTGGCTGCCGCCGTCGGGGGCGGCTCCGACGACCCGGCGCCACCAGTCGTCGACCGGCTGCGTGAACGGTCCGTCGACGTGGAGCGCGACCAGCACGCCCATGAGCGCGAAGGCGGCGAGCAGCACCAGAGCCCACACGAGGAGCACCCGCGGGCGGCGGGCCTCCGGCGCTGCGGTGCCGGCATCCGTCCCGATGCTCGTCGTGACCTCCGACGCCATCATCGGCTCGCCTTGATCGGCCACACGGCGAACGCGCCGAGGATGCTGAGCACGATGCCGACCGGGAAGAGACCGACGTAGCCGAAGGTGAGGACGATCGCTCCCGCGACCGCCGGCGCCAGCGTCTGCGGCAGGGTCGCCGCGATGTTGACGACGCCGAGGTCCTTCGCGAACGACTTCGCCGACGGCAGGACCTGGCTCATGAGCGCGGTGTCGACGGCCTGGAACATGCCGAATCCGAAGCCGGAGATGAAGGTCATCAGCATCCACGCCTCGATAGTGGGCGAGACCATCGGGATGATCATCGCGAGCCCCACGAACACCGACGAGCCGAAGACGAACGGCTTGCGGCGTCCGACCTTGTCGGAGAGGGGGCCGGAGATGATCGTCGAGATCAGGATGCCGACGAGGCTCAGGAGTCCGAGCACCGGGATCACCTTCTCGGGCTCTTCGACGCCGAGATAGTCGGTGAGGATGAAGAGTTGATAGCCGGTGACCGCGAAGTACCCGGTGTAGAGCAGGAGGCGCCCGGTGAAGGCCCAGAAGAAGTCGGGGTGCTTGACCGGGTTGACCCAGAACGTGCGCAGGAAGTCGGCCAGCCGGAAGGGCTCGGGCTCGAGTTCGGTGCTGGAGTAGTCGGGGTTGAGGACCACGAACAGCGACAGGATGACGAGCGAGAATACGGCGAAGATCACGTAGCCGACGGCGATGGAGTGGAAGAACATCGACCCGACGATCGAGCCGCCGAGGGCTCCGACCATGAGACCGATGCCCGAGACCGCGGCGAAGAGCCCGCGGCGCGACACCGGCACCCGGTCGGGCATGACGGCGCTGAGCGGACCCTGCGCGAAGTTGTACGAGATCTGGACGAGGGTCCAGGCGATCGTGATGCCGACGAGCGAGTCCGCGAAAGCGAGACCGGTGAGCGCCAGGCCGCCGGCGAGCGCGCCGAGGACGATCCAGGGGGCGCGGCGGCCGAAGCGCGAGCGGGTGCGGTCGGAGATCTGACCGGCGATCGGCTGGGCGAGGATCGAGGCGAACGACCCGATCGTCATCACGATCAGCAGGTTCACGACCTTGTTGGCGGGGTCGAGCTCGGTGATCTGGGCGGGGAGGAGGATGCCCGGCACCGCGCCCCAGATGAGGAAGATGCCGATGTTGGCGGGGATGATCGACCACAGCAGGCGCCGGACGCCCTTGATCGGGGCGGGGGGATCGTCGTTTCCTGCGGCCTCGTGGATGAATTCGAGGTCTGCCTGCTCTGCGGCAGGAGCGAGTGGTTCTGACGGCGTTGTCATGTGCTCCGGATCCTTCATCGGGTGGGGATGACGCTCTGCGGCGAGCGCCTGAGCAAAACCATACGACACTCGGTTTTGGAATTGCAAGCGTTGTTCGGTTTACTGTCCCTATGGCAGAGAGCCGCACGGGACGCAGAGGTTCCTACGCGAAGGGCGTTGCGAAACGCGAAGAGATCCTCGAGCGCGCGCTGGAGGTGATCGCACGCGAGGGGTACCGGGGAGCCTCCGTGAAGGAGCTCGCCGACGCGGTGGGCCTGAGCCAAGCAGGACTCCTCCACTACTTCGACAGCAAGGAAGAGCTCTTCACCGCGATCATGCGCAAGCGCGACGAGGTCGATCTCGCGCACTTCGCGCCGACGATCATCGAGACGCCGTCGGTGGCTGAGCTGCGGGAAGGCTACGTCGGCGTCATCCGCCACAACAGCGATGTGCCCGGGCTCGTGCAGCTGTACTCGCAGATGGCGGTCGACGCCGCCGATCCCCAGCATCCGGCCCATGAGTTCTTCCTCGAGCGCGGCGCGAACCTGCGCGGAATGTTCGCCTCTGCCCTCGCCGCCCACAGCGCATCGGGCGAGATCAGCGACCGCGCCGATCCCGAGACCCTCGCCCGGATCTTCCAGGCCGTCGCCGACGGCCTGCAGCTGCAATGGATGCTCGAGCCAGACGTCGACATGGCCGGCATCGTCGCCGATCTCTTCGACCTGCTCACGCAGCCCCGCTCCGACAGGACACCCGAATGAACACCGCCGTCGCCGTCGAGGCCCCCGTCGTCACGATCGCCCCCGGACGCGTGCGGGGGGTGTGGCGCGGCACGCCCGGAACCCCCGACGCATCGGCGGCGTTCCTCGGCATCCCGTTCGCGCAGCCGCCTGTCGGCGCCCTCCGGTTCGCCGCGCCCGTGGCGCCGGAACCCTGGGCCGGAATCCACGAGGCAGTGGAGTACGGCGCGACCCCGCAGCGCGGCGACACCGGGATCACCCTCATCCCCGAGCCGTCGGTGGCGGGCGAATCGACGCTCAACGTCAACGTGTTCACGCCGGCGCCGGGGGCGGTCGATGCCGCGCTCCCGGTGCTCGTGTACATCCACGGCGGCGGCTACACCTCGGGATCCCCGGCGAGCCCCTGGTACGACGGCCGATCCTTCAACCGCGACGGCGTCGTGACGGTCTCGGTCTCGTATCGCCTCGGCTTCGACGGCTTCGGGCACATCCCCGGCGCGCCCTCCAACCGGGGCGTCCGCGACTGGCTCGCCGCCCTCGAGTGGGTGCGCGAGAACATCGCCGCGTTCGGCGGGGATCCCGATCGGGTCACGATCGCCGGCCAGTCCGCGGGCGGCGGGGCCGTGCTCACGCTCCTCGGGATGCCGGCCGCGCAGCACCTGTTCCGCGCGGTGTGGTCGCTCTCGGGCGCTCTCGCCGACATCTCGCCCGAGCGTGCACGCACGTTCAGCGCCCGGATCGCCCACCTCGCCGGCGTCGAGGCGACCCGCGACGGATTCGCCTCGGTGCCGGAGGATCGCCTCCGCGAACTGCAGGAGAAGGCGGCATCAGCGGGCGGCAACCCCTTGGCCGGCATCCGCTCCTTCCTCGAAGAGGGCCTCCCCTGGGGACCGACGATCGACGGCGACCTCATCGCGCGACCCACGCTCGACTCGCTCCGCGCCGGCGTCGGCGCCGACAAGCACCTCGTGCTCGGCGCGACCGACGACGAGTTCACGATGATCACCGACGGCGCGAAGGGGAAGCTCCGCTTCGTTCCGATCTCGCTCGCGCTCCGCCCGATGGGAATGGACCGCGAGACGCGGAAGGCCTACCTCGAAGCCAACGGCGAACAGCGCGCGAAGGGAACGGCGGCCATGCTCGGCCGGTTCATGACCGACAGGATGTTCCGGAGCGCGGTCGTGCGCATCGCCGACATCCGGGCTGCGCGTGGCGGGGATCCCGAGACCTGGGCGTACCGCTTCTCGTGGAGCTCGCCGAAGATGGGGTGGGCCGCGCACTGCCTCGACGTGCCGTTCTGGTTCGACTGCCTCGACGCCGACGGCGTCACGACGATCACCGGCGACGCCCCGCCGCCCGCGCTCGCGGCAGCGGTGCACGGCTCGGCCGTCGCGTTCGTGCGCGACGGCGACCCCGGATGGGCGTCGTGGTCGGGTGCGCCGGGCACGGCACGCGTGTTCGGAGGCGATGCGGCCCTGCCCGAGGTGTCGGCCGACGCCTACCGGAGCGTGCTGGCGCTGGTCTGAGCGGGTGTTCGCCGCCGTGTGACGGTGGCGATCAGCCCAGTGCGGCGATCACCTCGCGCTCGAACAGCTGCACGCCCGAGCGGTCGTAGGCCGCCTCGGGGAAGTAGTGGATCGCGTACGCGATGCCGTGGCGCTCGCGCTCGGCGAGCCGCTCGACCACCTGCTCGACAGAGCCGAACGCGGGCGATGCGAGGTACTCGGCCTCCATCGCGTCGGCGCGCTGCTGACCGATGTGGGGCAGCATCCGCGCCTTGACCGCCGCGAGGCGGTCGACGGCCTCAGCCTCGGTCTCGCCCACGATCGTGTTGAAGTTGGACGAGCGCGTGATCGAGCCGAAGTCGCGGCCGAAGCGCTCGCAGTGCCCGCGCAGCACGTCGCTCTTGTGGTCGATCTCGTCGAGGGTGCCGGTGAAGTTCGTGTACGCGGCGTACTCGGCCGCGATCTTCAGCGTCACCTTCTCGCCGCCGCCGGCGATCCACATCGGGATGCCGCCCTCCTGCAGCGGCAACGGCCGCACGATCGCGCCGTCGACCTGGTGGTGCTTGCCGGCGAGCGTTGCGGTGCCGGTGGTCCAGGCCTGGCGCATGATCTCGACGCCCTCGCGCAGCATCCCGAGGCGGTCGGGAATGGCGGGGAACCCGTAGCCGTAGGCGTTCCACTCGTGCTCGTACCAGCCGCCGCCGATGCCCATCTCCGTGCGCCCGCCCGAAATCGCGTCGACCGTCGCCGCGACCTTCGCGAGGTAGGCCGGGTTCCGGTAACCCATGCACGTGCACATCTGACCGAGGCGGATGCGACTCGTGGATGCCGCGAACGCCGCCATCAGCGTCCACGCCTCGTGGGTGGCCTCGTCGCTGGGCACCGGGGTCGTGTGGAAGTGGTCGTACACCCACAGCGACTCCCACGGACCTTCATCGGCCTGTTGGGCGAGGGTGGCCATCACCCGCCACTGGTCGGCCGGGTCGATGCCGACGAGGTCGAATCGCCAGCCCTGGGGGATGAAGGTTCCGAAGCGCATGCACCCAGCCTAGAAGCGACACCGTTTACGGACGGGACACGCCGCCTCGTGATAGACCGCGCACGGCGTGTCTCGGCCGTAATCGGTACGGGGGGGGGTCAGACGACGACGGCGTGCGGCATCCGCTCGCGCATCACCGCGATCGCCTCGGGGTTTGCGTCGACGAGCACCGCGTCGCGCCCGAGCGCCGAGGCCACGGCACCGGTCGTGCCGCTGCCGGCGAAGAAGTCGAGCACGCGGTCGCCCGGCCGGCTCGAGGCCTGCACGATCCGACGCAGGATCCCCTCGGGCTTCTGGGTCGGGTAGCCGGTCTTCTCGCGCCCGGTCGTCGGAACGATCGTGTGCCACCAGACGTCGGTGGGGAGCTTGCCGCGCGCGGCCTTCTCGGGCGTGACGAGTCCGGGGGCCATGTACGGCTCGCGGTCGACCGCGTCGGAGTCGAACCAGTACCGGTCGGGATCCTTCACGTAGACCAGGATCGTGTCGTGCTTGGTCGGCCACCGCCGCCGCGTCTTGGCGCCGTAGTCGTACGCCCAGATCAGCTCGTTGAGGAAGCACCGGCGCCCGAACAGCGCGTCGAGCAGCACCTTCGCGTAGTGCGCCTCGCGGTAGTCGAGGTGCACGTACAGCGTGCCGTCGTCGGCGAGCAGCCGCCACGCCTCTTCGAGCCGCGGCTCGAGGAACCCCCAGTAGTCGTCGAACCGGTCGTCGTACGCGCGCAGATCGCCCCGCAGCCGCTCGTACTCGCGCCCGTGGAACCCACGCCGGACGACGTTTGCGGGCGCGTCCGGTGCAGAATTCAGTTCGGATGCGTCGCGCTCAAGCGGGTGGTCGCGTGTTTCCGCAGGCTCAGCGGCCTCGGCAAAATGCTCGGACTGAATCCCGAACGCCGAGCGCGCCGTCTCGACCGCCTTGCCCTGCATCCGGCCCGTGTTGAACGGCGGGTCGAGATAGATCAGGGTGAACGACCCGTCGGCGAAGCCGGCGACCACCGCGAGGTTGTCGCCGTGGTGGATCTCGACGCTGCCCGGGACGCTGCCCGTGGCGACGTCTTCGGTCACGGCACCCTGCGCAGCCACGCGTCGGTGGCGAACTTGGCTTCGACGAGGGCCTCCGCCTCGGCATACTCCTCGGCGGTGATGGTGCCCGGAACCGCGCCGTACAGCCGCGTGAAGGTCTCGATGAACCGCTCGATGATCGCGTCGCGCGAGAGCCCCGTCTGCCGGCGCAGCGGGTCGACGCGCTTGGCTGCCGAGACGGTGCCCTTGTCGCTGAGCTTCTCGCGCCCGATGCGCAGCACCTCGGTCATCATCTGACCGTCCATGTCGTAGCTCAGGGTCGCGTGATGCAGCACGCCGCCGTTGGCGAGGCGCTTCTGCGCGGCACCGCCGATCTTGCCCTGCGGCGAGGCGATGTCGTTGAGCGGCTGATAGGTCGCCTCGATGCCGAGCGAGCGCAGCGCCTGGAGCACCCAGTCGTCGAGGAAGGCGTACGAGTCGGCGAAGGTGAGGCCTGCGACGAGGGATGCCGGCACATAGAGCGAATACGTGACGATCGAGTTCGCAGCCATGAGCATCGCGCCGCCGCCCGAGATGCGCCGGACGACGTCGAAGCCGTGGCGCTCGGCGCCCTCGGGGTCGACCTCGTTGCGCAGCGACTGGAACGACCCGATCACGACGGCCGACTCGTCCCATTCCCACAGCCGCAGCGTGGGGCGTCGGCGGCCGTCTCCGACGCGCGTCGTCAGCACCTCGTCGAGCGCGAGGTTCATGCGCGGCGACACCGGCTTCTCGTGGACGATCTCCCAGTCGAAGTCGCGCCAGCCGGGGGCGGTGACCAGGGCCCGCCGCACGGCGGTGCCGACCGCTTCGGGCGTGAAGCCGAGCAGCTGCGCCCCCTCGGGGAGCGCCGCCCGCACGGCGGCTGCGATCGCCGTGACGTCGGACTCGATCGGGAGGCCGTTGACCGCGGCGTCGATGTCGTCGAGCGCCGAGTCGGGCTCGAGGAAGAAATCGCCCGCGAGGTGGAAATCGGCGATGCGGCCGCCGCGCTCTTCGAGGTCGACGACGACGAGCTTTCCGCCGGGCACCTTGTATTCGCCGTGCATGGGCTCCAGCCTATGGGGCGGGCCCGAAGCACGGGCTCGGGCGCGGCGCCCGAGCCCGCCGACGACTCAGTTGATGCCGGGGATGATGAGCCAGCGGTTGGCGAGCACGAGCCACAGCACGAGCACGACGATGCCGACGATCGGCAGCGTGATGCCGGTGCGGCCGCGCATCACGAGGCCGATGATGAGGACGATGATCGTCGCGACGCCGAGGACGACCGCCCCGAACGGGATGCCGGTGACGAACAGCGACAGCAGGAGGAGCGCGGCGACGATGATCTCGATGACGCCGAGCACGGTATTGCCCTTGCCGCGCAGGCGCAGGATGCCGTCGACGAGGGCGATGACGCCGCCGATGATGGCGAGGAGGAGGAGCCAGCTGAGGGTGATCAAGGTGGGGGGACCTTTCCAGACGGACGGATGCCGCAGCACAATGCCGCGGCCGGGTCAGCCTACCGACGGGGGGTCGTCCGGCTCAGATCCTGCCCGGGGCTGGACGACAGGCCTCGATCCCTGCTAATGGGCAGACGAGAGGACGGCGGGAAGGGAGCCCGCCGCCCTCTCGATTCTTCGCTCAGCGGGTGGTGCAGGCCTTCCCGTTGAGGTGGAACTGCCACGGCTCGACGGCCGCTCCGGTGCCGGTGACGGCGATCGCGGTCGTCTTGCCGGGTCGCAGCGTCGCGATCGGGCGAGCAGCCGTCACGGTGACGTCGGCGCCGCTCTGCACGGCGGTGCCGCCGACGACCTTCTTCACCTGCTGGTCACCGTCGAACGACCACGACAGGGTCCAGGGCGACAGCGTCGAGGTGCTGTTGTTTCGCACCACGAGCGCGGCGAGGAAACCCTTGCCGACCTTGGTTCCCGTGACCTTGACCTCGCAGGTGAGGGGCGCCACCGGTGGGTTCGACAGCGCGACGAGCTCACGAGCCTGCTCGACGAACCACTGACCCGCTGCCGGGTCCTCGATCCCGCGCTCAGGGTCGAGGGGTCCGGGCGTGCCGCGGTAGCACTTGCCGTCGGACTCGCCCGGCACCTTGATCCACAGGTAGGCGTCGACGAGAGGCACCCCGGTTGTCGTGTCGGGCAGGAGGCCGAGGCCCCGGTCCGGCGGGTTGCACCAGTCCTCCGCGTCGGAGTACACCCCCGCCGGGGGCGTCCACGGGCCCTGCCCGTTGCGACTCGTGTCGATGACGAAGTGCGTCATCGACGCCGGGTCGAGGCTGACTCCCGCGCCCGAGAGGTCCTGGGCGTACTTCTCATCGGTGAGCGTCCAGGTGCTGAAGTCGCCGGGGCTTGCCGGGTAGTACTGACTGGCACACCACTGCGCCTGCCACCAGCTCACCTGGGTCGTCAGCTCGATGCACTGGGAGATCCAGCTGCCGTACTTGTGCAGCCGCTCGGTCAGGACGTAGTTGGAGGCGTTCAGGAAGAAGCCGTCCGCACGCTCGACGCCTGCCTCCAGGAGACGGTGCGAGATGTCGCCGACACCGAGCCAGCCACTATGCGTGCCGTCGAGGTACACCGCTGTGCTCTCCGAGGCCTTGAGTGCGTCGACCGCGTAGTTCAGCTGCTCGAACCGCGCCGAGGCTGCGGTCGCAGCGGAGACGCCCGCGGGCTGGCACCACTCGGCATCTCCGTTGATGGTGACGTAGTGGGGGATGATGCCGAGGCCGTCGGGCTCGAGGATCACGGTGGCGGCACGGTCGCCGATGCCCGCGGCGAATCCGTCGATCCACGCGGTGTACTCGGCGGTGTTCAGTGCCCCGCCCGCGGAGTACTGCGCGCAGTCGCGGAACGGCAGGTTGTAGGCGACGAGCACCGGCATCTCGCCGCGGTTCGCCGCGGCGGTGACGACCTCGTCGACGGCCGCCTCGACCTCTGCGGGAGTTCCCTTCGTGAACCAGTCGGCCGACGGGATCGAGCCGAGCAGCTGGGCATCGGTGCGCGCCTGGCCGCTGAGTCCCTGGGCCGCTTCGAGGGTCGTCGACCAGGGATTGAGGAACAGCTCCGAGCCTTCCAGGCCGCTGTCGGCGGCCCCAGCTGCGGACGCGCCGAGAGGTACGGCGAGCCCCGCGGCGAGTGTGGCCGCCGCGGCGAGTGCGAGCACCCTGCGGCGCGACGATCGGGGGGAATCGTGGGACATGTGTGTGCGTCTCCTTGGGTCTTCGTCGACCGGGCCCTGAGCGTCATCGCTGAGGGGGCTCACCCGTGGGAGCGCTCCCACGGGTGTCACTGGTCACAGAATGGCGCACCGGTGGTCACCGCGTCAACCGTTCCGCAACGATCGGCGTGCGTGGAGGACTCCGGTCAGTCGCGCGCCGGCAACCGCTGGTCGAGCCATGCGAGCAGGTCGCCGCGCACATCCTCCTGCGCGACCTCGTTGAAGATCTCGTGCCGGGCGTCCGGGTACACGAGCGTGGTGACATCGGTGAGCCCCGACCGCGTGCGATATGCGTCGGCGAGCTTGTGCACGCTGCGCGGCCCGCCGACCGTGTCGTCGCGGCCGACCATGAGGAGCACGGGGATGTCGACGCCGAGGTTCTTGCGGGGCCTGCCGAACAGCCGCGCTCCATCGATGGGTCCGAACAGCTTCATGACCGAGTCGGTCGTCGTCAGCGGGTCCTCCAGGAACGCGCGGCCGACCGACAGATCCGCCGCGAGCCACTCGGTGCCCATGGCGTCTTCGCCCTTCCACGGGCGGTTCAGATCGCCCGAGTTGAGCGAACCCGGCCAGCGCAGCGCCGACCCGCTCAGCACGACCGCGTCATAGGCCTCGGGGTGGTCGTTGAGGAGGATCTGCGCGAGGAAGGATCCCCACGAGTGCCCGAGCAGCACAAGCGGCAGGTCAGGGTTCTCGGCGCGGATCTGCTGGGTCAGCTGCCAGATCGCCGCGACAGCGGCGGGCATTCCGCCCGGGCCGAGATGGCCGAGCCGAGACGCATCGCCCGCGTGCTGCTTCATGCCGGTGCGCCCATGACCGCGGTGGTCGTCGCCGTAGACGATGTAGCCGTCGGCGGTGAGCGCGTCGATGAGGGCGCCGTAGCGGCCGACGTGCTCCCCGACGCCGTGGAGCAGCTGGACGACCGCGCGCGGCGTGGTCTTCGGGCGGTGAACGTCGTAGACGATCGCGATGCCGTGCGCATCGGTGAACTCGGGCATGCGGAGAGTCTAGGCGTGCGGATGCCGAGGGCTGCGGCATCCGATCTCCGAAGAATCGGCCATCACATTTGTTTAGCACAGCTAATGAGCTAGGCTAAGGAATCGCATGAGCAGCCACGGAACCCCCACGCCCCCCGAGATCGACGACCTCTCCGCCGCCGCGTCGGATCTCCGCATCGCGACCTTCCGCTTCGCACGGCGTCTGCGAACGCAGCGCGCGATCGACTCGATGAGCGACGGCCAGTTCGCCGTGCTCGCGGCGCTGTGGGTGCACGGACCGCACACGCTCGGCGAACTCGCCGACCGCGAGCGCGTTTCGGCGCCGTCGATGAACCGCACCGTGAACTGCCTGCAGGACGCAGGGTACGTAGCCCGCTCGGCGGACGAGTCCGACGGCCGGAAGGTCGTGATCTCGCTGACCGACAACGGTCGCTCCGTCGTCGACGAGACCGCGCGCCGGCGCGACGCGTGGGTCGAATCCGCCCTCGCCGACCTCTCCCCGGACGAGCGCGAGACGCTCGCCCGCGCGGCCGAGATCATGAACGCGATGGTCGCCCGATGAGCGCGATGTTCCGTTCGTTCTCGGTCTTCAACTACCGCGTGTGGTTCATCGGCGCACTCGTGTCGAACATCGGCGCGTGGATGCAGGCGACGGCGACCAGCTGGGTCGTGCTCACCGAGCTGACCGACAACGACGCCGCAGCGATGGGCGTCACGATGGCCCTGCAGTTCGGTCCGCCGCTGCTGCTCGTGGGCGTCACCGGATGGGTCGCCGACCGCTTCGACCGGCGGCGCCTGCTCATGCTGACGCAGGGGCTTCTGCTGATCATCGGGCTCACGATCGGCGCGCTGATCCTCGCGGGGGTCATGACGCTGCCGCTCATGTACGCGTTCTCGCTCGCGCTCGGCGTCGTCGCCGCGTTCGACAATCCGACGCGGCAGGCGTTCGTCTCGGACCTCGTGGCACGCGAGAACGCCTCGAACGCGGTGGCCCTGAACGCCGCCTCGTTCAACGGCGCGCGCATGATCGGTCCCGCGGTCGCCGGACTCGTGATCGTCGCGGTCGGCACCGGGTGGGTGTTCCTCGTGAACGCCGTCACCTTCATCGGCATGATCGTCGCGTTGCTGCTCATCCGGGTCGACGAGCTCATCCCCCGCGTGAAGGCGACCGGGTCGGCGCGGCTGGCCGACGGCTTCCGATACGTCGCCAAGCGGCCCGACCTCATCGTCACCTTCGCGATGGTGTTCCTGGTCGGCGCCTTCGGCATGAACTTCCCGATCTACGCGTCGACGATGGCGATCGAGTTCGGTCAAGAGGCTGACGGGTTCGGCCTGCTCAGCTCGATCCTCGCGATCGGCTCGTTGGCGGGCGCGCTGCTGGCCGCACGCCGTGATCGCGCCCGGATCCGCGTCGTGATCGGAGGCACGCTGCTCTTCGCGGTGGCGGCCACGGCATCCGCCTTCATGCCCACCTACTGGGCATATGCCGCAACGCTCATGTTCACCGGCTTCGCCGTCGTCACGATGCTCACGACCGCGAACGGATACGTGCAGACGACCACGGATCCGGCGCTCCGCGGCCGCGTGCTGGCGCTGTACATGGCGATCTTGATGGGCGGAACGCCGGTCGGCGCCCCCATCGTCGGGTGGGTCGCTTCAGAGTTCGGCCCCCGCGTCGCGATCCTCGTCGGCGCGACGGCTGCCCTCGTCGCGTTCGCCATCGGGGCCACCTGGCTCGTGGTCTCCGGGCGCCTGCACCGCCACGAAGACCGCCGCTTCCGCCTCACGATCGACGAGACCCGACCGATGTCGGTGGTGCGGGCAGCGCCCGAGGAGTTCTCGGAAGAGGTCGCGACGACCACGCCGATTCCGGTGCCGGCCGACGCCTCCCGCTCGCGAACGCGCTGATCCGTTCGCGCTCAGCGCTCAGCGCGCACGCCCAGCCGCTGCAGGTGCGCGTTCGCGAACCGGCCCTCGGGGTCGAGCCGCTCGAACACCGCCCGGGCATCGACGAGCCGTGGGTGCACGCGCGCGATCGCCGCGGCGTCGAACGTGTGCAGCTTCCCCCAGTGCGGGCGGGCGCCGAGCGGCGCCAGCGCCTCCTCGATGCGCGGCAGCACACCGAGGACCCCTGCGGGGTCGTTCCGCCACGTGAAGTGGATCGCGAGCATGTCGCGCGCGTAGGCGCCGCTCAGCCACAGGTCATCGGATGCCGCGGTGCGCAGCTCACTGACCAGCAGGTGCGGCTGGATGAGCGGCGCCAGCGCGCGCATCGCGTTCAGCGCCGCCGGCGCGTCCGCCCGCGCGACGAAGTACTCGCTCTGGATCTCGTCGCCGAAGGACGGCTGGCCGTCGAGGCGGAAGTGCGGGAGGCGCAGCATCCACGGTCCCGGCACTCCCCCGAGCTCCGTGATGTCGGGCAGATCCTCGAGAGGGTTCGCCGTCACATCGCGCGCGCCGTCGAGCAGCTCGTCGGGCACGGCATCGTCGTCGGCGTCGAGGCGCGTCTTCACCCACACGTCGCCGATGCCGCCCTCGTCCCACCGCGTGAACACCGAGACGCTGTAGCCGGCGCCGGTGATCGCGCGGAAGTCGGCGAGCGCGGCATCCCACGACACGCCCTTGTATACGTCCTGGCGCATGCGGTACGACGGCTGCACCGCGAGGGTCAGCCGCGTGACGACACCGAAGGCTCCGACGCCGGCCGCGAGCGCCGGGAAGTCGGGGTCGCCACGGTGCACATCGTGCACCTCGGCATCCGCCCCGACAAAGCGGATGCCGCGCACCGCCGTCGTCAGCACGCCGTTGCGATCGCCGGATCCGTGGGTCGCGGTGGCCGTCGCGCCGGCGACGGAGATGTGCGGGAGCGAGCCGAGGTTGTGCAGCGCCCAGCCCTCTGCGTCGAGCCACTGCGCCAGCACGCCGTAGCGCGTGCCGGCCGCGACGTCGACGGTCACGCCGCCGTCGCCGCGGTCGAGCGAGAACCCACCGTCGAGCCCGCTGACGTCGATCAGGGTGCCGGACGTGTCGGGAAGATCGGTGAACGAGTGCCGTGTGCCGAGCGCGTGCACCGGCCCGCCCGCGGCGACGGCGTGCCGCACATCATCCTCCGTCGACACCGCGACGATGCGAGGGGCTGCGTACGCGTGGGTTCCGGCCCAGTTCTGAGGCATGCCCGCCACGCTACTCGCGCTCGGCATCTCAGCGCGGGACGGTCGACTCCCGGATGACGAGCTCGGGCTGGAACACCACCTGCTCGCGTTCACCGCTGCCGTCGACTTCGGCGATGAGCAGGTCGACGGCGCGCGAGCCGATCAGCTCGCTCGGCTGGCGGATCGACGACAGCGGCACGACTGTCGCCGCCGAGAAGTCGATGTCGTCGTAGCCGATCAGGGCGATGTCGCCGGGGACGGCGATCGAGCCCTGCATGACGAGGGCCTGCAGCACGCCGACCGCGAGCAGGTCGTTCGCAGCGAACACGGCATCGGGCCGGTCCGACGCCGGGCGGTCGCGCAGCCCTTCGCCCGCCGCGCGGCCCGCGAGCACCGACAGCGCCGGCGTCTCGATCACTTCGATCTCGGCATCCGAGTACTCCGCCACGGCACTCCGCGCACCCGCGAGGCGGTCCGCCACCTGGCGCACCGACAACGGTCCGCCCACGAACGCGAGGCGCCTGCGGCCGGTCTCGAGCAGATGGCCAGCGGCGAGGCGGCCGCCGGCGACGTCGTCGACGGAGACCGATGACACGTCGACATCGTCACTCGGACGGTCGACGAGCACGACCGGGATGCCACGTGCCCGCAGGCCCTCCAAGCGCGCCGACACATCGTCGACGGGGGTGATGAGAACGCCGTGCACGCGCTGCTGCTCGAACAGGTCGAGGTAGTCGGCCTCACGGGCCGCGTCGTCGTCGCTGTTGCCGAGGAGGATCGCCAGGTTGCCGGCGGCGGCACGGGTCTCGGCGCCGCGCGCGACGTCGGTGAAGAACGGGTTGCGCACATCGAGAACGATGAGCCCGATGCTGCGGCTGCGGCCGGCGCGCAGCTGCCGCGCGGCGTCGTTGCGCACGAAGCCGAGCTGCGCGATCGCGGCCTGCACCTTCTCGACGGTCGCGGGCGCCACCTTGTCGGGTCGGTTGAGCACGTTCGAGACGGTGCCGACGGAGACGGATGCCGCCGCGGCGACGTCCTTCACGCTGACAGCCATCCGCATCCCCCGTCCGTTCGGCGCTGTCCGTGAGTGTAGGGCACGGCGGCGCGTGGCCGACCGTGGCTTGTGCTCGCGCGTTTCGTCATCTAATCTTGAAACGATTCACGCCGCCGGCCGGAAGGCCACGAAGGAGCACCTCGATGACGAGCACCGCCGCGACGACGCGGGTCTGCTTCCAGCTGCAGGTAAAACCCGAGATGCTCGACGAGTACCTCCGCCGCCATGCCCCGGTGTGGCCCGAGATGCTTGCCGAGATCGCGGCCTCGGGCCGTCGCAACTACTCGCTCTTCCTCGGCGACGGCGGTCGCCTCATCGGCTACTACGAGACCGACGACGACGCGGCCGCGCAGGCGTACCTGGCAGCATCCGCCGTCGCCGCCCGCTGGGAAGCCGAGATGGCCCCCTTCTTCGCGGGCCTCGAGGGACGCCCCGACCAGGCGGCGACCCCCCTCACCGAGATCTTCAACCTCCACGACCAGCTCACAGAAAGCACGCGATCATGACGACGCTGTCCCCCGACATCCTGCAGACCCTCGAAGGCCAGGGCATCGAGCTGCCCTCGTGGGCGTTCGGCAACTCCGGAACGCGCTTCCGGGTGTGGACGACCGAAGGCACGCCGCGCGACCCCTACGAGAAGATCGCCGACGCCGCCCAGGTCAACAAGTACACCGCGCTCGCGCCGAGCGTGGCCCTGCACATCCCGTGGGACAAGGTCGACTCGTACGACGACCTGCGCGCGCACGCCGAAGGCCTGGGCGTGCAGCTCGGCACGATCAACTCGAACACGTTCCAGGACGAGGACTACAAGTTCGGCGCGCTCACCCACCACGACGACCGCATCCGCCGGAAGGCCATCGACCACCACTTCGAGTGCATCGACATCATGCACGCGACCGGGTCGCGCGACCTCAAGATCTGGCTCGCCGAGGGCTCGAACTACCCCGGCCAGACCGACATGCGCGGTCGCCAGGACCGCCTCCAGGACTCGCTCGAGCAGATCTACGCCCGCCTCGGCGACGAGCAGCGCCTCGTGCTCGAGTACAAGTTCTTCGAGCCGTCGTTTTACCACACCGACGTTCCGGACTGGGGTACGTCCTACGCGCAGGTGGCGGCCCTCGGCGACAAGGCGCTGGTGTGCCTCGACACCGGCCACCACGCGCCCGGCACCAACATCGAGTTCATCGTGATGCAGCTGCTGCGTCTCGGAAAGCTCGGCTCGTTCGACTTCAACTCGCGCTTCTATGCCGACGACGACCTCATCGTCGGCGCCGCCGACCCGTTCCAGCTGTTCCGCATCGTCTTCGAGGTCATCCGCGGCGGCGGGCTCAACAACCCCGACGTCGCCTTCATGCTCGACCAGTGCCACAACGTCGAGGACAAGATCCCCGGCCAGATCCGCTCTGTGCTCAACGTGCAGGAGATGACCGCGCGCGCCCTGCTCGTCGACCGCGACGCGCTCGCCGCGGCCCAGTCCTCGACCGACGTGCTCGCCGCGCAGGCCGTGTTCATGGACGCGTTCTACACCGACGTGCGCCCGGCGCTCGCGGAATGGCGCGTCTCGCGCGGCCTTCCGGCCGACCCGATGGCGGCCTACGCCGCCTCCGGCCACCTGCAGCAGATCGCGGCCGAGCGCGTCGGCGGCACCCAGGCCGGCTGGGGCGCCTGAACCGATGACCGAAGCGTACGCCGCCGCAGACGGACTCGTCCGCGTGTACCCCGCACGAGCCCCGCACGGGGCAGGGCTCGTGTGGGCGCACGGTGGCGCGTTCGCGTTCGGCGACCTCGACATGCCGGAAGCCGATGCGGTCGCCCGCGCGCTCGCCGCGCGCGGCACGACCGTGGTCTCGGTCGACTACCGCCTCGCGCCCGTTCCGGCCGAGTGGGATGCCGACGGCGGCGCCCGCGCCGGGCACCACTACCCGGCCGGGTCGGACGACGTGCTCGCAGCCTGGTCGTGGACGCTCGAGAACGCCGACCGGCTGCGCATCGACACCGGTCGGCTCGCGATCGGCGGTGCGAGTGCGGGCGGCAACCTCGCCGCCGGTGCAGTTCTGCGCCTCTCAGGCGCCGGCCTCGGCATCCTCCCCGCCCTCGTCGTGCTCGCCTACCCCACGCTCCTCGCGGTGCAGCCGGCGCCCGACGCCGCGCTGCGCGCACTCCTCGACGCGAACCCCGACGCCGACCGGTTCGGCCCCGCGGCGGTGCTCGCGATGTACGAGAACTACCTCGGCGGGCCGGTCGACGACGCGCCGCTCGCCTCCGTGCCGGGCCGGGCGCATCCCGCCGACCTGGACCGGTTCCCGCCGACGCTCATGATCAACGGCGAGGTCGACGAGCTGCGGGTCTCGGGCGAGGCGTTCGCCGCATCCCTCCGTGCCGCCGGCCGCGACGTCGACGTCGTCACCGAGCCCGGCACCGACCACGGCCACCTGAACCGACCGGGCGAGGGCGCGGCATCCGTCTCGCTCGATCGCATCGCCACCCGACTCGCGCACCTGCGCACCCCCTCTCTCGCCTCCGCGACCACCGAAGGAAACACACCATGACGAACCCGGCAGCCTCCGATCTAATCGCGCGGTCGAACCGCCTCGGCGCCGACCCGGCCAACACCAACTACGCCGGCGGCAACACCTCCGCCAAGGGCACCGAGACCGACCCGGTCACGGGCGAGCCCGTCGAGCTGCTGTGGGTCAAGGGCTCGGGCGGCGACCTCGGCACCCTGACCGAGCAGGGCCTCGCGGTGCTGCGCCTCGACCGCATGCGCGCGCTCGCGAACGTCTACCCCGGCGTCGACCGCGAAGACGAGATGGTCGCGGCGTTCGACTACTGCCTGCATGGCAAGGGCGGCGCCGCCCCCTCGATCGACACCGCGATGCACGGGCTCGTGGATGCCGCGCACGTCGACCACCTGCACCCCGACGCCGGCATCGCGATCGCGACCGCCGCCGACGGCGAAGCCCTCACCCCGACGATCTTCGGCGAGAAGGTCGTGTGGGTGCCGTGGCGCCGCCCCGGATTCCAGCTGGGCCTGGACATCGCCGCGATCAAGGAGCAGAATCCCGCTGCGATCGGCTGCGTCCTCGGCGGCCACGGCATCACCGCGTGGGGCGACACGTCGGAGGATGCCGAGGCGAACTCGCTCTGGATCATCGAGACGGCGCAGGCCTACCTCGACGCGAACGGGAAGGCCGAGCCGTTCGGCGCCGTGCGCGCCGGGTTCGAGTCCCTTCCGGAGGCCGAGCGCCGCGCGAAGGCCGCCGCCCTCGCGCCCACGATCCGCGGGATCGCATCGACCGACAAGCCGATGGTCGGCCACTTCACCGACGCGGCCGTCGTCCTCGACTTCCTCGCGTCGGCGAACGCGCCGCGGCTTGCCGAGCTCGGCACCAGCTGCCCCGACCACTTCCTCCGCACCAAGGTCAAGCCGATGCTGCTCGACCTTCCGGCAGACGCGTCGGTCGAGGCATCCCTCGCCCGTCTCGCCGAGCTCCACGAGGCCTACCGCGCCGACTACCAGGCCTACTACGATGCGCACGCGACCGACGAGAGCCCCGCGATCCGCGGCGCCGACCCGCTCATCGTGCTCGTCCCGGGCGTCGGCATGTACTCGTTCGGCGCGAACAAGCAGACTGCGCGCGTCGCGGGCGAGTTCTACGTCAACGCGATCAACGTGATGCGCGGCGCCGAGTCGGTCTCGACGTATGCCCCCATCTCGGATGCCGAGAAGTTCCGGATCGAGTACTGGGCGCTCGAAGAGGCGAAGCTGCAGCGGATGCCGAAGCCCAAGACCCACCAGGGGCGCATCGCGCTCGTCACCGGCGCCGCCTCCGGCATCGGCAAGGCCATCGCCGTGCGCCTGGCCGCCGAGGGCGCGTGCGTCATCGTCGCCGACCTCGACCTCGAGAAGGCGCAGGCCGCCGCAGCCGAGCTCGGCAGCACCGACGTCGCGATCGGGGTCGCAGCCAACGTCGCCGACGCCGACGCGATCCAGGCCGCGTTCGATGCCGCGGTGCTCGCGTTCGGCGGCGTCGATCTCGTCGTCAACAACGCCGGGCTGTCGCTGTCGAAGCCGCTGCTGGAGACCACCGAGAAGGACTGGGACCTGCAGCACGACGTGATGGCGAAGGGCTCGTTCCTCGTGTCGAAGGCCGCGGCGAAGATCCTCATCGAGCAGAAGCTCGGCGGCGACGTGATCTACATCTCGTCGAAGAACTCGGTGTTCGCGGGCCCGAACAACATCGCGTACTCGGCGACCAAGGCCGACCAGGCCCACCAGGTGCGCCTGCTCGCGGTCGAGCTCGGCGAGCACGGCGTGCGCGTCAACGGCATCAACCCCGACGGCGTCGTGCGCGGCTCGGGCATCTTCGCCTCGGGCTGGGGCGCGAACCGCGCGGCGACGTACGGCGTCGACGAGCAGGATCTCGGCAAGTTCTACGCCCAGCGCACGATCCTCAAGCGCGAAGTCGTCCCCGAGAACGTCGCCGACGCGGTGTACGTGCTGACCGGCCCCGAGCTCTCCCGCACGACAGGGCTGCACATTCCGGTCGACTCCGGCGTGGCCGCGGCGTTCCTCCGATGACCCCCCGCCTCTTCCGTTTACGGACGGAACACGCCGCTACGCCCGCCGCCTGCACGGCGCGTCTCGTCCGTAAACGGTCTGGGCGATGAGCGCGGGGACGGGGGGCGCGGCGGGCACAGGCGGCGCAGTCGCGGCGGTCGACCTCGGCGCGACGAGCGGCCGCGTCATGATCGGACGCGTGAGCGACGGGATGCTGTCGCTCGAGTCGGTCGCGCGCTTCCCGAACGGCCCGGTGCCGGGGCCTGACGGCCTGCACTGGGACTTCACGGCGCTGTATCGCCACATCGTCGAGGGCCTCCGCGAAGCAGTGAAGCGCGAGCCCGGCATCGCCAGTGTCGGCATCGACTCGTGGGCCGTGGACTACGGTCTCGTGGCCGGCGACGAGGTGCTCGGCGAGCCCTTCCACTACCGCGACGACCGCACCCACCGCGGGGTCGAGCGCGTGCACGGCGTCATTCCCTTCGACGAGCTCTACCGCCGCAACGGGCTGCAGTTCCTGCCCTTCAACACGCTGTACCAGTACGTCGCCGAGCGCCGTCTCGACGACGCCGACGTGGCGCTGCTGATCCCCGACCTCGTCGCCTTCCTCCTCACCGGAGCTCGGGTCGCCGAGCGGACGAACGCCTCGACGACGGGCCTCGTCGACGTGCGCACGGGGCAGTGGGACCTCGAGCTCGCCGAGCGCCTGGGGATTCCGGCATCCGTCCTCCCCGACCTCGTCGACCCGGGGGCGCTCCTCGGCACCCTGCGCGGCGCCGCCCGCGAGCGCGTCGCGGCACCGCTCGAGGTCGTCGCCGTCGGCTCGCACGACACCGCGTCGGCGATCGTCGCCGTGCCGCTGAGCACCCCGAACGCCGCCTACATCTCATGCGGCACGTGGGGGCTCGTGGGTGTCGAACTCGACGAGCCCGTCGTCACCGACGAAGCCCGTGCCGCGAACTTCACCAACGAGGGCGGCGTCGACGGACGCGTGCGCTTCCTCCACAACGTCACGGGACTCTGGCTGCTCAGCGAGTCGGTGCGCACGTGGGAGGCGGAGGACGGTGCGCCGATCTCACTCCCCGACCTGCTGGATGCCGCGGCCGCCGTCGACGGCGACATCGCCCTCTTCGACGCGAACGACCCGCGGCTCGCCGCCCCCGACGACATGCCCGCGCGCATCGCGGCGGTGCTCGATGAGGAGGGTGCGCCGGTTCCGGCATCCCGAGCCGCGTTCACGCGGACGATCGTCGAGTCGATCGCGGCAGCCTTCGCCGCTGCTGTGCACACCGCCGGGCGGCTCACCGACCGCGACGTCGACGTGATCCACATCGTCGGTGGCGGATCGCTCAATCGCCTGCTGTGCCAGGCGACCGCCGATCGGGCGGGCCTGCCGGTGCTCGCCGGCCCGGTCGAGGCGACCGCTCTCGGCAACGTTCTCGTCCAGGCTCGCACCCACGGCTGGTTCGGACCGGACGCGACGCTCGAGACGCTGCGCGCGGCCGTCGTCGCCGCGTTCCCGCCCGAGCGTTTCGACCCGCGGGCGCAGTGACCGCGTCGCCCCGCCGACCGCGCCCCCACCCCGCGAGTGCACGACGTACCGTCGAGTGCACGGCCTCGCCGCGCGGCCAGGCCGTGCGCTCGCAGCCAAGCCGTACACTCGCGATCCAGTAGAGGAGCAGGTACCGCATGAACAACTACACAGCGGCCTACGACTGGGCGCGACGACACGTCGATGCCGGGCGCCTGCCCACAGCCGTGCTCGGGATCGCGACCGTGGACGGCGTCGTCGCGCTCGACGCGTTCGGCGCGACCGGCAGCCGCACCGCACGGGTCGACGACCACTACCGCCTGTTCTCGATCACCAAGCCGCTCGTCGGCCTCACCGCGGCACGGGCGATCGAGCGCGGGATGCTGACACCCGAGACTCCGCTCACGGCAGCGCTCCCGGACTTCGGCGCCGACCGCGACGACATCGTTCGCCTGCGCCACCTCGCAAGCCACACGTCGGGCATCGTCGAACCCCCACTGGACGCGCCGAAGGGGCTGCGCGCGCCGCTCCTCGCGGGCGGGCGCGACTTCGCCGCCGGCACCGCGTCGCGGTACTCGTCCGTCGCGTTCGAGGGCATCGCCGCGATGATCGAGCACTCGACCGGCGCCTCGTGGGATGCCGGCATCGCGGCCTGGGCCGCGGCGATCGGCGCCGACGGGTTCACGCTCGACGAGGCCGCAGACCCGCATGAGATCCCGGATGCCGCGGCCGCCGGCCTCGACCTGGAATCGTTCGTGCGCCTGCGGCACCCCGGCGCCGGCGTGATCGGCCGCGCCCACGACCTGCTGGCGCTCGGAGTGGCGCTGCTGCGCGACGACGGCGCGATCGTCGCCCCGGCGACGCACGCCATGATGCTCCGGCCTCTCACCGCCGACATCCCGCGCCTCGAGCCCTACCCCGCCGAGCGCGGACAAGACTGGGGCTTCACCTGGAACCTCCGCACCCGCGCGCCCGGCCTCATCGACCGCGATGTCTACGGTCACGGCGGCTGGTCGGGCACCGAGTTCTGGGTGCACCCGTCGGCCGGTGTCGCCTGGGTGCTGCTGTCGAACCAGGCGCAGCGACCGGGCGTCGACATCGACGAGCTCGACAACGCGGTGTTCTCAGGTCTCTGACGCCTCTCGCGCCAGAGAGCTGAGGCCCGCCGTCGCGCTCAGCCGCGTCCCGGCGCGCGCTCGGACGGGTTGCCCGAGGTGTCGAGGCAGTTCGAGGCGCCGCCGGTTCCGGCGTGCGGACCGGGGTTGCCGCCCTCGGCATGGTCGGCGACCTTGACGTGCACGGTTCCGAAGTACGAGAACCCGGGCGTCGTGCCCGCGCTGTCGACGCAGTGCGCGGCCGATGCCGCACCCGCGGAGCCGAACATGATCGCCGCAGCCACCGCGGTGACGGCGAATCCGAATGACAGGGTCTTCTTCATTGAATGCTCCAATCGTCGGGGGTCTCCCCCGTTCTGTTCGGAGCGGCGGACGATTCGGATGCCGCGGCCGCAGCATCCGGCATCGCGCATGTCAACGCCCTTCCCCGTGCGCCGAACGCCGACGTAGTGTCGGGCCATGAGCGAACGCCGAGCAGAGGGCCAGCCGATCGAGGACGATGCCCCGACCGGCGGCGACGAGACGACCGAGGAACAGCTCGATGCCGACAACGCCGTCGAGGAAGACACCCTGAAGACCCTCGACCCCGACGCCCCGCCCGCCTGACAGTGACTACGCGGCGGGCGGTCGCGTCGAGGTGCGAACTCGCAGCTCGGGCTGGAAGACCTCATGCACCGGTGCCGCGCGCCCGGCTACGCGCTCGAGCAGCAGCTGCACGGCACGCGCACCCATGACGTCCCCCGGCTGGTGCACGGTCGTGAGCCCGATCGCCGGGTGCGCGGCGATCGGAACGTCGTCGTATCCGACGACCGAGAGGTCCGCGCCTGTCTCGGCGACCGCGCGCAGCGCGCCGATCGCGAGCTCGTCGTGGGCGGCGAAGAGCGCCGTGGCCGTGGTGCCTGCTTCAATGGCCGCGCGGACGGTCTCGTACGCGGCATCCTGACCCTCGTCGGTGCGCCACACCTCGACATCGTCCGCGCGCCCTGCTGCCGCCATCGCGGACTGGTATTCGCGCAGGCGCACGCCGTGCGGCGATCGCTCCGCCTGGTCGGATTCGTTCAGCGTCAGGTGCGCGATGCGCGCGTGTCCGAGGCCGAGCAGGTGCTGCATCGCGGCGGCCGTCCCGGCGACGTCGTCACCGGCGACCGTGTCGTAGTCGTCGGAGAGGTCATGGCGGCCGAACATCACGACGGGGGTGGATGCCGCGATCCTCTCGAGCCCGCGCTGGTCGACGCGCGGCGAGACCGCGATCACGCCGTCGACCTGGCGGTCGACGAGCGCCTCGATCGCGCGCAGGCCCTGACGCGATCCCTCTTCGGCCGGGGCGATGACGATCTGGTACGGCGTGCCGCCGAGGGCTCCCATGGCTCCACCCAGCATGCGGGTGAAGAACTGGTTGCCGAAGTCGGGGATCTCGATGCCGATGGTGAAGGTGCGCCCGCGCATCGCGCGCGCGGCGACCTTGGGTCGATACTCGAGCTCGACCATCGCCGCGGTCACCCGCTCGCGCATCGCGGGGCTCACGCCGTACGCATCGCGCAGCACCTTCGAGACGGCTGCGCGCGAGACTCCCGCGGCGGCGGCGACGTCTTCGATCGTCGCCGCGCGCCGCTGGTCGATGGTCATGATCTGAGGGTAGTGGCGGCACTGCGCCCCCGCGCTTTCGCACGGGGGCGCAGTGCGTCCGGTGTGGGGATCAGCTACTTGACCTTGACCTTGAACTCCCGCTCGAGCGGAAGGTCGCGAGAGGACGAGCCCACCGAGACGGTGTACTCGCCGTCGACGATCGTCCACGCGTCCGCGTCGACGTCCCAGATGCCGAACGGCTGGTTGCTCGCGTTCGAGTCGATGACGATCTCGACCGTCGTCTTCTCGCCGGCGGCGAGTTCGATCCGGTCGAAGCCGACCAGGCGCTTGCCCGGCTCATCGGCGGCGTCGGGCAGCGTCAGGTACACCTGCGGGATCTCGGCGCCGTCACGGTCGCCCGTGTTCTCGACGTCGAACGTCACGGTCGAAACCGCTTCGCCACCCTTGGCCTTCGTCTTCACCTTCAGTTTCGAGTACTCGAACTCGGTGTACGACAGACCGTGGCCGAACTCGAACAGCGGCTCGATGCCCTGCTCGTCATACCACTTGTAGCCGACCTCGAGGCCCTCGGTGTAGTTGACCTGACGGATCTCGCTCGTTCCGGCAGGACGCGTGGTCGAGCCGTCGGAGAAGGTACCGGGGTAGCGTGCCGTGTCCGATCCGGTCGGGGTGTCGGCGAGCGCCTTCGGGAACGTCATCGGGAGCTTGCCCGACGGGTTCACGTCGCCGAAGAGGATGCCCGCGAGCGCCGGCCCGAACTGCTCGCCGGAGTGCCACGCGTGCAGCACCGCGTCGACATCATCGATCCACGGCATCTCCACTGCACTGCCGGCGTTCAAGACGGCGACCGTCTGATCGGATGCCGCGGCCACGGCGGAGATGAGCGCATCGCCGTTCACGTCCAGATGCAGGTCGGCGAGGTCGGTGGTCTCGCCCATCGTGTAGTGACCGAAGACGATCGACACGTCGGCCTGGGCAGCGACCGCCGCGGCCTGCGCCGCGTCTGCGCCGTTGCTGTAGAGCACCGTCCCGCCGGCGGCCGTGACCCGCTCGGTGATACTCGTGAGCGGATCAGCGATCGCGTTGCAGTTGAGCGCGGTCCCGCGGATGAACACGAGGTACCACGCGCAGCCCGTCCGGGCGCTCACACCGGCTGTCGCAGTGGCGCTCGCGGTCTGCCCGATCACCGCGACGGTGGGCGCGTCCGCTGCGAGCGGCAGCACACCATCGTTCTTCAGGAGAACGGTGCTCTGCTCCGCGACCTCGCGCGCCAGAGCCTTGTGCTCGGCGGTGGAGACGTTCGGAATGGCAGTCGTCGGGACGGGGTGGTCGAACAGTCCCTTCTCGATGTACGTGATGACGACGTCGTAGGCCGCCTGCTCGATCTGGGCCTGGGAGATCTCGCCCGCGGCGAGCGCTGCATCCAGGCGCGCAGGGGTGTACCACACCGGGCGGTTGAGTTCCTGGTCCAGGCCCGCGTTCATCGAACCGGCAGTGGAGTGCACCGAACCGAAGTCGCTCATGACGTACCCGTCGAAGCCCATCTGATCCTTCAGGCTCGTGGTGAGCACGGGATTCTCGCACGCGTAGACGCCGTTGATCTGGTTGTACGAGCACATGATGCTGCCCGGATCGCTTTCCTTGACGGCGATCTCGTACGGCAGGTCGTATACCTGACGGAAGGTCCGCTCGTCGATGTTCGACGAGCTCTCTTCGCGATCGACCTCCTGCTCGTTGGCGACATAGTGCTTGAGGTTCGCGACGACGGGCTTGTCGGGATTGCCCTGCTCGAGACCCCGCACGTTGGCAGCGGCCATCAGGCCGGTGAGCAGCGGGTCTTCACCGAAGTACTCCGAGCCACGCCCGGAAAGTGGCGTGCGCCCGGACGCGACCCCGGGCCCGAGGACGACCGCACTCCGGCTGTCGAACGACTCGCTGCCGTGGGCGGCGGCCTTCTCCTCACCGATCGCGAGGTTCCACGTCGCGGCGACGGCGATGGGCCCTGGCCAGGCCGTCGTCCCTGCCCTGCCGTAGACGCCGTCGGGCCCGTTGGCGTAGATGACGACCGGGGTGCAGTCCACCTGCGCCGGGTAGACCACCGGCGCCTCACCGGCGAAGCCCGGGTTCCAGGACGTGCGCGCCGGGTCGTTCGCCGGCTGCTCCACGAGCCAGCGGTACTTCTGGTGCTGCGAGCTGGCGTCGAGCAGCGCCTGCGCGCGCTCGTCGGCGGACTTCGACGTGTCCATCCAGGGCACCGTCGAACAGTCGACGGCGGCGGCCGGTCCGGCCAGCGCCACGACACCGCCGCTCGCGATCAGTGTCGCGCCGAGAAGCAGCGCGGTCATCCGCCGACGTGTGCGCGGAGTGCGCCCGTCGGCGAGGTTTTCGGACAACGTCATCGTCAAGTCCCTCTTCCTTGAAGGTGCGGTCGTAGACCGTTCTACATTGTGTAGATCGCTCTACACTTTCAGGACGGGAAGAGCCCTGTCAAGGTTCTGCGGATGAAAGTTCCGTGAGGCGCGTCAGTGCGACGCGTCAGAGCTCGCGCGCACGACGAGGTGGGGCTTGAGCGACACCATCCGGTGCTCGTGCGACTCGCCCGAGAGCTCCTCCCGGAGCAGTTCGAAGGCGACGGCACCCATCTCCATGCCGGCCTGAGCGACGGTCGAGACGGGAATGGCGGCGTCGCGCGCGGCCGCGTTGTTGTCGTAGCCGATCACCGCGAGGTCTTCGGGAACGCGCAGCTCGCCCTGCACGGTATGGATGATCGAGAGCGCCACGATGTCGGAGGTCGAGACCACGGCATCCGGTCGGGCGAGCGGCCCGAGCTCTCGCAGCCGGCGGCCGATCGCGGCCCCTTCGGCGATGTGGTCCATGAACGGCACGTGTTCGACCGACAGCCCGATGCCATCGGACTCGGCCACCGCGCGGCGCACGCCGTCGAGGCGCTGCTTGATCGGCGCGAGGCGCACCGGACCACCGACGAAGTGCAGCCAGCGCCTGCCCAGATCGATCATGTGGCGTGCGGCGAGATAGCCGCCGAGCTCGTCGTCGCTGACGACCGACGACCCGTAGTGCACGGGCCGCGCGACGTTGAGCACGACGGCCGGAGCCCGAAGCCCCGCAGGCTCGCGGTAATCGGTGGCCGCCTCGAACGGCGCGATCATGACGCCGGCGAAGCGGGCCTCGTCGAAGACACGCAGCAGCTCCTGCTGCTTCTGCTCGGCATTGACGCTGCTGGCCACGAGCAGGGAGTGGCCTGCTTCGGCCGCGGCCTCTTCCGCTCCGCGAGCGATGTCGACGAAGAACGAGTTCGCGAGATCGGTCACGATCATGCCGACCGTGCGCGACTGGCCGCGCGCCAACGAGCGGGCCTGACCGTTCGGCACGAAGTCGAGGAGCCGGATCGCCTCCTCGATCGCGGTGCGCGTCGCCGCCGCGACCTTGTCGGGCCGGTTCAGGAAGTTGGAGACCGTCCCCACCGACACCCCCGCGACGCGCGCCACGTCCGACAGCGTCGATCGGCGGGCCGTGCCACGGCGGCGGCGCGGAGAGGCATCGCCGTCGCTCACGGTGACTCCTTCCCGCGGACCTCAGCCCGCCCCCTCGCAACGGCCGTCGCGGCCGCATGGCGCATCATCGCGCCTCGGGCGGCATCGCGCCGGTGAACCATGACACCTCATTCTCGACGATGAATAGGCCGAGGATCGGCTCATCGCTCACGCGGTGGGTCATGCGGGCGATACCTCGACGTCGTGGCGCAGATCGCCGCGCGAGAAGCCGACGTGCACCGCGATGGGACCGATGTGCTCCACCCAGCGCCCCTGCTCGCGGCGCGCGAGCGCATCCCGGTCGATCAGCACGCGCAGCATCCGCTCTTCGCCCGCCTCGAGGCGCGCAACGGCGAACCCGACGAGCTGCACGGTCTCGCCGTCGTCAGCTCGCGCGTACACCTGCACGACCGCCTTGCCGCCGCGCGCATCGCCGCAGCGAAGCACCGCGACGACGTCGACGCCGTCGGCGTATGCCGAGACGAGATCGATGTCGGCATACCCGAGGCCGTGGCCGAACCAATAGGCGGGACGGATGCCGGCGCGCTCATACCCGCGATAGCCGACGTCGACGCCCTCGTCGTAGCGGATGCGCCCGTCGGCATCGGGTGCGGCGGCGGGAACGGGAGGCTCCTCGCGCGGCACAGTCAGCGGCAGCCGGCCGCCCGGCTCGGCGCGACCGGAGAGCATCGCGGCGAGCGCGGGCGCGAACCGCTCGCCGGGGTGGCCGACGTGAAGGATGGCCGAGACGCGATCGCGCCACGGCATCACGATCGGTCCCGCGCCGTGGGTCACGACGACGACGGGGACGCCGGTGTCTGCGAGCGCTTCGATCAGTTCGGCCTGGCCGGCCGGCAGCTCGAGGGATTCGGCATCCATCGCCTCGCCCGTGACGCGGCCGGCGAGCACCACCGCGACATCGGCAGCGGATGCCGCGGCCACCGCGGCGGCGAGCGCCTGGCCTAGCGGCGCGGCACCGACCGAGAGATGCGGAACGATCGGGGTGCCCGGGATCGCGATCGCGGGGCCGGTGCGGTATCGGGCGACCAGCGTGCGCGGGCGATCGGATGCCGGCACCAGCGCCTGCAGCACGTACGACGGACCGGCGACCATGGGCGATGCCTCACGGAAGCCCGCGGCGATCGATGCGCCGTCGAGGAGCAGTTCGACCTCGCCCGCGAGATCGACGGCGACCACGATCGCGTCCGGCGACGGCGGCAGACCGATCGCGAGCTCCGCCGCCCAGGCGGCGTCGGGGTTGTCGTCGTCGGCGCGCAGTTCGGCCGTCTCGAGTTCGAGCCGGCGTTCGCCGCCTGCGCCATCGATCACGGCGGACAGCGTGAACCCGTCGGCCGCGCGCAGCGGCGGCAACGGTACGTTCGCCGGCCCCGCTGCCGATCCGGTCACGGTCAGACCCGCCGCGGCGAGCGCGTCGGCCAGGGCCGGAATCCGCTCGGGCGTGAGCGTGACACTCGCCGCTCCCCCGACGATGAGCCGGTGGGCGATCTCGTCGCCACCGATCAGCGCGACCCGCGCACCGTCGGCGAGCGGCAGCACGCCGGCGTTGCGCAGCAGCACGCTGCCCTCGACGGCGACGCGCTCGGCGAGCGCGAGCGCCGCGTCGGTGGCGAGCCGCTCGGCATCGACCGTGCCGGTCGCCGTGACCAGTCCGACCTGGTCGGCGGCCGCGCGGACGTGCGCGCCGATGCCCTCGATGACGCCATCGTCGGCGGCCGCGACCTGCTCAGCGGTGCGACCGGCGAGCTCGTCGAGACCCGGCAGGTCGAGCCCTGCCGCAAGCGCCGCCTCGGCATCCCGCACCGCGAAGAGGAAGTCGGGCACCGTGACGCCGGTGAAACCCCACTCCGCACGCGGCAGCTGCAGCAGGTCGCGCGACTGACACACGTACTCGCCGTTCAGGCGGTTGTACGAGCCGAGGAGGCCGGCCACCCCGTACGTCTGGACGGCCCGACGGAACGGTGCGAGATAGACCTCGTGCAGCGCACGCTCGTCCACGCGCACGTCGATCGCATCGGTGCGCTCGCCGAACGAACCCTCGCCGGTGCGCAGGCGCTCGACGTTGTTGCCGACGTAGTGCTTGGCCACGGCGAGCGCGCCGCGAGATTGGATGCCGCGCCCCATGCGTCCGCCGAGCTCTCCTGCCAGCAGCGGATCCTCGCCGAGATTCTCGCCGATGCGGCCGGAGCGGGGATCGCGGGCGATGTCGAGCGCGGGTGCGAGCAGCACGTTGTGGCCGGAGGCCAGCAGCTCCTCGCCGAGCAGCGCGCCGTACTCCTCGGCGAGCGCCGCGTCGAAGGTCGCCGCGAGCGTCACCGCGCTCGGCAGCGCCGTCGCACCGTCGATGCCGCGGATGCCGCAGCTGCCGTCGGCGTACGAGAACGCGGTGACGCCGCCCTCGTCCAGTTCGTTCAGCGCGATGCGCTCGTCTTCGCCGCGGGTCACACGGCGCTCCGCTGGGCGAGGGCACGGGAGGGATCGGCGATCGCGGGATCGGCCACCGTGAGGCGATGGATGCCGGGGCCGAGCCGACCGGGCGCCGGGGCGCCGCCGAGCAGTGCGGTCGACGCCGAACCGAGCGGCAGGTCGAGCTCTGCCTCGGATCCGAACGGCACCCGCACCTCGATCTCGAGAACAGCCCCGTCGAGGCGCCAGTCGACGCCCACCGCGCCGAGGGCGGTCTCGATCTCGGCCGAGACCTCGGTGATCCCGGTGGTCGGCCGGGGCGCGATGCGCACGAGGCGGTAGCCCGGGCGGTCGGCGACCGGCGCGATGCCGGCGACCGTGCGGTAGACCCAGTCGATGACCGCACCGTAGGCGTAGTGGTTGAACGACAGCATGGTGTCGCCGGTGTCCATGTCGCCGGGGTGGATCGACCCGTCGGGGCGGAGCGCGTCCCAGCGCTCCCACACCGTCGTCGCGCCGCGCTCGACCTGGTACAGCCACGACGGCGCCTCCCGTCGGAGGAGCATGAGGTAGGCCTCGTCGAGGTGACCCGTGCGGGTGAGTGCGGGGAGCACGAGCGGCGTCCCGAGGAAGCCGGTCGCGATACGCCCGGACTCCTCGCGCACGAGGGCCGCAAGTCGTTCGCCGATCGAGTCCATCTCGGCCGCCGGGGAGATCTCGAACTCGATCGCGAGCGCGCACCCCGACTGCGTCGAGACGGCGTGCTCGCCCCACCGCTGCCACGTCGACGCCGCGACGCGGTCGGCGAGGCGGTCTGCCCTCTCGGCGCGCTCGGCGTCACCAACGAGCCGCTCGGCGCGGGCGAGCAGTCGCGCGCTCCAGCTGTAGAAGGCGTTCGCGACGAAGTCACCCGATACCTTCGCCTCCCACGGGCGATCGCCCGGGGCATCGGGGTCGAGCCAGTCGCCGAACTGGAACTCGCTCGGAAGCAGCCCCACCTCGCCGGCACGACGCTCGAGGTGATCCACCCAGCGCCGCATGCTGTCGAGCTGCTGCGCGAGCGCGGCGTCACTGCCGGTGGACTCGTAGATCGCCCAGGGCACGATGGTGGCGGCATCCGCCCACCCCGCCCGCCCCATGATCTGCGACTGGCCCGTCGCGTCGAAGTCGGTGTCACGGATGATATTCGGCACCACCGCGGCGACGGCACCGTCGTCGTCCTGGTCGATCTCGAGGTCGGTCAGCCACGAGCGCCAGAACGGCTCGGCGTCGAACAGCGTGCTCGCTGTCGCCGCGAAGGCCTGCGCGTCGCCCGTCCAGCCGAGGCGCTCGTCGCGCTGCGGGCAATCGGTGGGCACCGACACGAAGTTGTCGCGCTGCGACCACGCGACGTTCTCGTGGAGCTTGTCGAGCGTCGCGTCGCTGCTGCGGAATCGCGAGCGCACGGGCGTGTCGGAGCTGATGGCGATGCCGGTCGCGGCGATCACCTCGGCACCGGCGACGTCGGCGTACTGGAAGCCGTGGAAGGTGAACACCGGCTCGAGCACGTGCTCGCCGTCGCGATCGAGGATGTAGGTGTCGGTCGCCCTCGCCGTGCGGAGCGCTGCGACATGCAGGGCGCCGTCCTCTTCCAGCACCTCGGCGTGGCGCACCACGACCGTGTCGCCGGCGCGGCCGCGGACGACCACGCGCATCCAGCCCGCAATGTTCTGGCCGAGATCGATCGCCACGCGGTCGTCGCGACGGGTGAGGATGCCGGGGAGCTCGGCGACCGTCCGCACGGGCGGCGCGACACGGGGCTCGAAGCGGGCGGGATCGACGTCGAGCACGCGCACGGCATCCCACGCGCTGTCGTCGAAGCCGGGCGCGTCCCAGCCGACGGGCTCGCGGTTCAGGTCGATGTCGGTGCCGTCGTAGATGCCGCTCATGCGCACCGCCCCGGTCGACGCGCGCCACGACTCATCCGAGACGATCTGCACCGCCGAACCGTCGGCGAGCTCGATGTCGAGCTGCGCGAGGAGGCCGAGTTCGGCCCCGTAGTGCTCGCGCTGGTTGCGCCAGCCCAGCCGGCCGCGGTACCAGCCGTCGGCGAGGCGGACGGCGATCACGTTCTCGCCCGCGACGAGCGCGTCGGTGACATCGTGGGTGGCGACCAGGATGCGCTCCTGGTACGCGGTCCAGCCGGGCGAGAGATGCTCGTCGCCGACCTGCGCACCGTTGACGGCGACGTCGTGCAGCCCCAACGACGAGATCCGCAGGCGGGCACGGATCGGCGCCGCGTCCAGCCGGAATGCGCGCCGCAGATAGGGGCTCGGTCCTTCGACGTCGGATGCGGCGGTCACCACGGGTGCGATGAGGCGATCGACGGCTCCTTCGACCACGAGGGGTGCGCTCCACGCGCTCCAACCGTGCTCGGTCGCCACGCGAACACGAAACGAGCGACCGCGCCCCTCGGGGAGCGCTCCGCCGGGAGCTGCGACCGCGATCGAGGCATCGCCGACCAGGGGAGCCGATTCGGCCCACTCGCCTTCAGCGTCCGCCCACGCCACCTGAGCGCCGAGCTGACGCCCGGTCGAAGTGCTCGCAACCTGCCACGTCAGCCGCAGTCCATCGCGGGGCACACCCAGGAGGTCCTGCGGGTGCTGCGAGCGCACCGACGACACGACGGTTCCCTGATCGATACGGGAGAACGGGGGAAGGTCGGTCACGAGAGGTCCTTTCGGCGACGCTGCGCAAGTGAAGCGGTTCAACCATACGACACGATCCGGGTTCGCACCACTGTCTGCCACTTGTGCTGCTGGCAACCGCTGAGTCGCGCCAATACAGGGATCTGCGGAACTTGTGACCGATCTGTGACCCACGATCCTGTTGACACGGGGGTTCTGATCGGCTTACAGTTCCTGGTGTTGAACCGCTTCAACGCAATCCCGCTCTGCATCACGTGTTTACATGGAGGTAAGCCATGACCATCCGCTCCCGCCGACGTGCAGCCCTGGCCCTTGTGGCCGGCGGCGGTGCGATCGCGCTCGCACTCACCGGCTGCTCGGGAGGAGGAAGTGGTGATGAGGCCGACGGTCCCGTCACCCTCACGCTCCTCGCCGACAACTCGGATGCGACCCTGCTGCCCACCCAGGCGCTCGTCGACGCCTTCATGGCCGAGAACCCCGACATCGTCATCGAGATCGAGCAGCGCCCGCAGGGCGCCGAGGGAGACAATGTCGTCAAGACGCGCTTGTCGACCGGCGAGATGACCGACATCTTCCAGTACAACTCCGGATCGCTCCTCATGGCGCTGAACCCCGACGAGACGGTGATGAACCTCGACGGCGACGCGTATCTCGACAATCTCTCCCCGGCGTTCATCAGCGCTGTCTCGACCGAGAACGGCGTCTACGGCGTCCCCGTGGGGACCGCGATGGGCGGCGGCGTCCTCTACAACATCGGCATCTACGAGGAGCTCGGCCTCGAGGTCCCGACCACGTGGGACGAGTTCATCTCCAACAGCGAAGCGGTCGCCGATTCCGGCAGGGCCGGCGTCATCCAGACCTACGCCGACACCTGGACGTCGCAGCTGTTCGTGCTCGGCGACTTCTTCAATGTGCTCTCCGAAGACTCCGACTGGGCCGAGGCCTACACCGCGGGCGAGCGCAAGTACGTCGACGCACCGGCGCTTGCGGGCTTCGAGCACCTGCAGGAGGTCCACGAGTCGGGCGTCCTCAACGAGGACTTCGCCTCGGCCACGTATGACGATGGCCTCCGCATGGTCGCCACCGGCGAGGGCGCGCACTACCCGATGCTCACCTTCGCGATCCCGCCGATGGTGGAGGGCTACCCCGAGTCCGCCGAAGGCGTGGGATTCTTCGCTCTCCCGGGCGACGGCGACAACGGCCTGACCACGTGGACCCCGGCGGGCCTCTACGGCTCGGCCGACACCGAGCACCCCGAGGCCGTGAAGGCGTTCTTCGAGTTCGTCGCCTCGGTCGAGGGCTGCGACGCGCAGACCGAGGCCGCGGGCGCGGCCGGCCCGTACCTCGTCGAGGGCTGCACGATCCCCGACGACGTGCCCCGTGCGGTCGCCGACATGCTGCCCTACTTCGAGACCGAGGGCGCGGCGCTCCCCGCGCTCGAGTTCCTCTCCCCCGTCAAGGGGCCGGCTCTCGAGCAGATCACCGTGGAGGTCGGCTCCGGCATCCGCGATGCCGCCTCCGGCGCCGCCCTCTATGACGAGGACGTCGTGAAGCAGGCTCAGCAGCTGGGCCTCGAAGGCTGGTGACGCTGCGACCTTCCTAGGTCACACTGATCCCGAGGGGCCGGCCGGCGCTCGCCGACCGGCCCCTCGCTCCATTCCCGCACCGTACCGACACGAGAGAATCGTTCATGTCGATCACCCCCTCCGCTCCGGCGCTCGGCGAGGCCGAAGACATCGCCGACGGCGACGCCCCTGGTCTGCGCAGCCGTGCACGGCGCCGCAAGCTCGGCGGCAACATGTCGAAGCAGTACCCGATGTGGTTCTACATCCCCGCGGGCGTGCTCTTCATCGTCCTGTTCATCGTCCCGACTGTGCTGAGCTTCTACTTCTCGCTCACCCGCTGGTCGCTCTTCGACATCGAGTTCATCGGCTTCGCGAACTACGTGCAGTTCTTCCGCGAGCCGGCGCTCGTGCAGGGCTTCACGAACACCTTCATCTTTGGGTTCGTCACCTCAGCCCTGAAGGTCGTGTTCGGCCTGCTCATCGCGCTGCTGCTGACCGGCCGCATCATCGGACGCACGTTCCTGCGGGCGGTCGTCTTCTTCCCCGTGCTCGTCTCCACGATCGGCGTCGGCATCACCTTCAAGGTGCTGATGGACCCCTTCGACGGCGTCATCAACGAGACGCTCGCCGTCTTCGGCATCCAGGGTCCGCAGTGGCTCACCGACCCGGCGCTCGCCCTCTACTCCGTCGCATTCGTCGACGTCTGGCGCGGCGTCGGCCTTGCCGCGCTGATCTTCATCGCCGGAATCGTCGCGATCCCGCAGGAATACTTCGAGGCCGCCAAGATGGACGGCGCGAGCGCCTGGAACAGCTTCTGGAACATCACGCTGCCCCTCCTGCGCCCCGCCACGATCACCGTGATCATCCTGTCGCTCATCGGCGGCCTGCGGTCGTTCGACCTCATCTGGGCGATGACCCGCGGCGGCCCCGGCTTCAGCAGCGACGTGATCGCGTCGGTGATCTTCAAGCAGTACCAGGCCGGGTTCTTCGGACTCTCCAGCGCCGGAAATGTGATCCTCTTCCTCGTGGTGACGGCGATCATCGTGCCGATCTTCTGGGCCCTCAACCGAAAGCAGGTCGAGCAGTGATCGCCTCGCTCCGCCGCAACGTCGTCGGCATCATCGCCATCATCGTCGCCGTCGTGGTCTTCATCGTGCCGTTCAGCTTCATCGTGCTGACGGCGATGAAGTCGCAGCAGGAGGCGTCGCTGCTGCAGTTCAGCTGGCCCGAGCAGTTCGCATTCTTCGAGAACCTCATCGAGGTCGTCTCCACACGCGACTTCATGCTGATCTGGGCGTTCCTCAACTCCACGATCCTCACGGTCGCGTCGGTCACCCTGATGGTCGTCTTCTCGGCCATGGTCGGCTGGGTGCTCCAGCGCCGACCCAGCAAGCTGAACCCGTTCATCAACTTCATGGTGCTCGCAGGCCTCATCATCCCGCCCGCGGTCGTTCCGACGATCTGGGTGCTGCAGGGCCTGGAGCTCTTCGGCAATCTGCCGGGGCTGATCCTCATCGAAGTCGCGTTCGGACTGTCGTTCTGTGTGCTGATGTTCCGCGCGTTCATCTCGACGATCCCGCGCGAGCTCGACGAGGCCGCGACGATCGACGGCGCAGGCCCGATCCGCCTGTTCTTCACCGTCGCGTTCCCGCTGCTGAAGACCGTGATCGTCACGGTGATCGTGGTGCAGGCGGTGTTCGTCTTCAACGACTTCCAGAACCCGCTGTACTTCCTGCCGGGCGAGCCGACGGTGCAATTGACGCTCTACAACTTCCAGAGCCAGTTCAGCACCGCGTGGAACCTGCTGTTCACGAACATCCTGCTCATCACGATTCCGCCGCTGGTGATGTACATCTTCTTCCAGAAGCAGATCGTCGCCGGTATGACGAGCGGGGCTGTCAAGGGCTGACGACGTCACGGGATCTCGGGGACGGATGCCGCGGCATCCGTCCCCGAGGTGGCCTGTGGCCGTCTGGACAGGCGTGTGGAGTGATAATGGTTCAGCGCCGACATCTCGCCGCGAGAGAGTACAGGGTGATCCGAATGCCGTATCGTGACCAGCTCACCGTCGAGTCCTGGGTTCGGGAGTTCACCGAGCAGCACCCCGGTGTCGCCACCGAGATCTCCGTTCTCGACAAGGACTACACCTCCGCTCCCGACTCAGGACTGGTGATCGTCTCACTGCGCACCGCGTCGACCGTGACCTACATCCACGTCACGATGGTCGATGACACGGCCAAGTGGATCGTCACGTTCGAGGCGCGCAGCGAGAGCTTCGACCTGGATGCCGAGGGCGTCGCACGCCTCGCCCACGATCTGTCGACGCTCGGACTCCTGTGCACGTTCCTTCAGGACAAGACCGACGCCGCTCTGCGGCCGGCGGCAGTACCTGAGGCCAGCTAGCCTCACACCGGGAGAGCGAGGGCTCCCGCGCCGACCAGCAGCAAGAACGACACGGTGCCGGCAATGGTCGCGACCAGCTGAGCGACCCTCGTCGAGTGCTCGTCCAATTCGGCCTCGCGAGCCGCCAGGCCAACGAGTGCGCGCTGCGCTTGCGCTACCGACGCATAGCGCCCGACCGGCGTGGAGCGTCCGTCGATGGCGACGAACGTACCCACCGCCGTCTCCTCGATCGAACCGATGAAGTCACCCTTGCGCGACCCGACATGGAAGCCCGGTTCGGGTTCGTGCCATTGCGTGAACCGCGGGGAGGCGGCTTCGGCGAGTGTGGCGACGAGGCTCATGCGACACGCTCCAAGTGACCACGGGCGATGGCGATGTCGGCGGGCGCCTGACGCGACTCGGTGAGGTCGATGACGAGTCCCGCCGTGGACGACGCGGCGTGCGCGAGCTCCTCGAGGCGACGTCTGTCGAGCGCGGGGACGACCGCCGCGTCGAACTCGAAGCGAAGCGGGATGGAGCAGTGCACCCACATCGTGGACGATCCATCGGCGTCTCCGCCGTGCAGCGAGATCGGAAAGCTCTCCGACCGACGCAGCTTGGTCGTCGTGACAGCCCGCACATAGGCGAGGGTGTGGTCAGGAACAGTGATCGCGTCAGCGTGCGCGTAGTACAAGCGGCCCATCTCATTCCCTTCGTCAGCCGAGTAGCTCACCTGAGATATTACTCACAAGATAAGTAGTTCAGCAAACGAGATACTTGATTCGTTGTATTCTCGTCTCGCAAGCATTGGAGGCGGGTGTGAACGACGCCAAGAACGCGGCCGACGAAATCGTCACGGCCTATCTGGAGTTCCGTCGAGCGGACGCTGACGTGCAGACGCGCGTACGTGCGGCGACCGGTCTCGGCGACAATGAGATCCGCGTGATGGAGTACGTGATCTCCACCGTGGCTGCAGGGCAGGACGCGACGCCGAGCGACATCTCTCGCCGACTCGGCGTCTCATCCGCCTCGACCACCGCGCTCCTTGATCGGCTGGAGCGCGCGGGTCTCGTCGAGCGTGCCAACCATCCGACCGATCGGCGCAGCATCCTCATCTCGGCGACTCCCGAGGCCGAGCGCAAGCTCGCCTCGACGATCGGCGACTACGACGCCCGGCTCCGGCGGGTCGCATCGGCGCTCGATCCCGACGATCGTGTCGTCGTGGCAGCGTTCCTCGCCGATCTCACGGATGCGGCGAAATCGGTGGCCCAGCCGTAGATCATGCTTCGCGCGTGATCCCTTCGATACGGCGCTGGCGCGCCTACTCAGGATGAAGCACGTTCTCACGCTTCGCGTGTGATCGTGACCTTCACGTGGAGGTGACTCTTGAACGGGCCGGCGTAGACGCCCCGCAGCGGCGGTACGTCGCCGTAGTCGCGGCCACGCCCGACCAGCACGTGCCGGTCGCCGATCTCGATGTTGTTCGTCGGGTCGAAGCCCTGCCACTCGCCCGCGAACCACTCCACCCACGCATGCGACTCGCCCGTCACCGCGACGCCGACGTCGGCGTTCGGGCGAGGGTGCAGGTATCCGGACACGTAGCGGGCGGGGATCCCCACCTCGCGGAGCGCCCCGAGCGTGATGTGCGCGATGTCCTGGCACACGCCCTTACGGGCCTCCCACGCATCGGATGCCGTCGAGTGCACGCCGGTGATGCCGTGCATGTACTCGACCGCGTCGCCGATCGCGACCGCGATCGCGTGGGCTGCGCGACCGGGGTGATCGTGCTCGGCGGCGATGCGGCGGGCGAGGTCGGCGACCTCGGCGTGCGGGCGCGTGCGCCCGGTCTGGCTGAGCTGCTCGACCGTCTCGATCGACCCGGGCGCGTCGCGCTCGAGATCGGCCCACGAGTACTCGACGTGCTCGATGGGGCGCGGACGCACCTCGACGAGCGAACGCGCCGTGATCGTGAGGGAGGCGTGGGGCGAGAGCACGTCGAACGCCGCGACACGCGTGCCGAAGTAGTCGACGTACTGATTGACCGACGTCGAGGGCTCGATGTCGAGCGACGCGTTCAGCACGAACTGGCTGTCGGTCGACCCCGGGAGCATGCGGGCCTCGTTGTACGACGCCGAGACGTCGCCTTGATACGAGAAGCCCGTCTGGTGCTCGATGCGCAGTCGCTTCATGAGATCTCTCCGATCCAGCTGGGCTCGGCCTGCGTCGGGAAGAACCGGTCGCGGATCGCCTCGGATGCCTCGCGCGTGACCTTCTGCACGCGATCCATGTGCTCGGGCAGCTCGCCCAGGATCTCGGAGATCGGCCGGTACTCGAGGTCGTTGCGGATCTGCCCGAGGGCCCGCAGCACGGTGTTGGAGTGACCGACGCGATCGGCGCGGGGGTCGATCGCGCTCATGCACTCTTCCGCGCGCTGGATCGAGTAGATGATCGAGCGGGGGAAGAGGCGGTCCAGCAACAGGAACTCTGCGGCGTTCCGGGCACTCGGCATGCCGCGGTAGGTGCGCAGGTACGCCTCGTACGCGCCGCACGAGCGCAGGATCGTCGTCCACGACGGGCCAGACGCCTGCGTCAGCGACCGCGTCGCGAGCATGCGCGCCGTCATGTCGGCGCGCTCGATGCTGCGACCGAGGGTGAAGAACTGCCAGGCCTCGTCGCGGCTCGTCGACGAGTCGACGATCCCGACGGCGAGCGCCGACCGCTCCCGCACCCACTGGAAGAACTCGTGCACCTTGTCGGTCTGGAGGCGCCTCGGCATCCGCGCGTTGGTGGTGTTGAGCGTCTCCCACAGTTCCGTCGAGACGATCTCGCGGGCGCGACGCGCGTTCTCGCGCGCCGACGTCAGCGCATACGCAATGCTCGCCGGGTTCATGCGGTCGACCGCGAGACGCTGCAGCACGTCCTCGCGACGGACGATCTCGAGGCCGTCCGGCGGGAACGAGCCCATGACGCTCAGGAGCGACCGGCAGGCGGTGTCTTCGTCGATCCACGGGTCTTCGAGGAGCAGCTGCAGGTGCACGTCGAGGATGCGGGCAGTCCCGTCGCTGCGCTCGATGTACCGCCCGATCCAGAACAGGGATTCTGCGATGCGGCTCAGCATGCGGCACCGTCCTCGGACTCCCCGCTGGTCGAGTGCCGACTGAAGGCCGGTGTATCGAGACCCTGCTGCTGCTGCTCCTGCTGCTCGACGCGAGAGAGCGGGCGGTCCTGCGGTGAGTGCGTCACCGGGGGCTGTCCGTCGTAGATGATCGGGATCGCCGCCGTCACGGTCGCCGCCTGATCGGCGACGAGGCCGGCAAGGCCGTTGCCCTGGCCGTACTCGACGTGTCCGGGCGCGGATCCGCCCACGATCCAGGTGTCCTTCGACCCGCCGCCCTGGCTGGAGTTCACGACGAGCTGTCCTTCGGGCAGCGCGACGCGCGTGAGTCCGCCAGGGAGCACCCACACGTCTTCACCGTCGTTCACCGCGAAGGGGCGGAGGTCCGCGTGACGCGGCCGCATGCCGTCTTCGACGAGCGTCGGGATCGTCGAGAGCATGACGACCGGCTGCGCGATCCAGCCACGAGGGTCTGCGATGAGGGTCTTGCGCAGCTTCTCGAGTTCGGCGGGCGACGCATCGGGACCGACCACGAGCCCCTTGCCGCCCGAGCCATCGACGGGCTTGACGACGAGTTCGTCGAGGCGGTCGAGCACCTCTTCGAGCGAGTTCGGGTCTTCGAGCCGCCACGTGTCGACGTTCTTGAGGATCGGCTCTTCTGCCAGGTAGTACCGGATGAGATCAGGCACGTACGTGTAGAGCAGCTTGTCGTCGGCGACGCCGTTGCCCACCGCGTTCGCGATCGTCACGTTGCCCAGCCGCGCGGCGAGCATGAGCCCCGGGGCGCCGAGCATCGAGTCGGCGCGGAACTGCAGCGGATCGAGGAACTCGTCGTCCACGCGGCGATAGATCACATCGACCCGCTTCGGGCCGCGCGTCGTTCGCATGAACACCTTGCCGCCGATGCACAGCAGGTCGCGGCCCTCGACGAGCTCGACGCCCATGAGTCGCGCGAGCAGCGTGTGCTCGAAGTAGGCGGAGTTGTAGACGCCCGGTGTGAGCACGACGACGTTGGGGTCTTCGATGCCCGCGGGCGCCGATGCGCGGAGCGCCGCGAGCAGCTTGTTCGGGTAGTCGCCGACGGGGCGCACGCGCATCGAGACGAACAGCTCGGGAAGGGTCTGGGCCATCACGCGCCGGTTCGAGATGACATAGCTCACGCCCGACGGAACGCGCACGTTGTCTTCGAGCACGCGCATCTCGCCGTGCTCGTCGCGAATCAGGTCGATGCCCGACACCTGGATGCGCACGCCGTTGGCGGAGTGGATGCCGGCCGCCTGGCGGTAGAAGTACTGCGACGAGGCGATGAGCCGCGCCGGCAGCACATCGTCGCGCACGCAGTGCTGGCGACCGTACGCGTCGTCGAGGAACGCCTCGAGCGCGAGGACCCGCTGCTTCACGCCGGACTCGATGCGCGACCACTCGTCGTAGGCGATGACGCGGGGCACGGCATCCAGGGGGAAGGGTCGCTCCTCGCCCGCGAAGTCGAACGTGACGCCCTGGGCGAGGTATGACCGGGCGAGCGAATCGGTGCGCCCACGCAGCTCTTCCTGCGTCATCTGCGCGAGAGCCTGATAGAGCTCGCGATACGCCTCACGCGACTCGGCGGGTTCGCCGGGCTGCGCCGGCGAGCCGAACATCTCGTCGAATGCGGGGACGCCCGTGGGCGTCTTGCGTGGCGCGAGAGTCGCGCCGTAGCCGTCGAACAGATCACCCATGGGGAGAGCCTAGCCCTGGGCGTGTTGCCGCTGTGTTTCAGCGACTCACCGTCTGCGGCAACCGACGCGCGGATCCGACGTCATCGTTTCGTCATACATTCCCGCCCACCCGGTATCGGCGCCGACATACGCTGGCTCCGTGGCAGAGACCCGGTCGGAGCAAGCCGTCCGCGCGCCCCTCGCGTGGGTGGCGGGTATCGCCGCCGTGGTGCTCGGCGCCGGCCTCGGCGAGCTGGTCGCGACAGTCATCGGCGCGGCATCGAGCCCGTTCGCCGCGATCGGCGGGGCCCTCATCGACGCGGCCCCGTCGTGGGCGAAGGATGCCGCGATCGCCCTGTTCGGCACCGCCGACAAGATCGCCCTGCTCGTGGGCATCGCCCTCACAGCCCTCGTGCTCGCGGCGTTCGCCGGCTGGCTCGAGGCTCGGCGCCCGCCGTGGGGCCGCGTCGTGATCGGCGCGTTCGGCGCGGTGGGCGCGGTCGTCGCGATGACCCGTGCCGACGCGGGCGCGCTGTCGTGGCTCCCATCGGTCGTGGCGGGTGCGGTCGGTGCTGTGACGGTGTGGCTCTTGGTGCGGATGCTGCGGCCTGCGGCATCCGAGTCCCCCGTTCCACGCGATCCCGACGCACCCAGCGCCGACGAGGTCCCCGCCCCGAGCCGCCGCGCCTTCTTCGCGTGGAGCGGCGCCGCGGTCGCCGCCGGCGCGCTCGCCGCGATCGCGACCACGACCCGCCGCGCCGGATCCGCTGCGGTTTCGGCGGTGCGCGCGGCGCTGCGGCTGCCCACGCCGGCGGTCACCGCTGCCGCGGTGCCCGAGGGGGCGGAGCTGCGCATTCCGGGCCTCGCGCGCGTCGTCACCCCGAACGACCGCTTCTACCGCATCGACACCGCGCTCATCGTGCCTGAGGTGGATCCCGCCGATTGGAGCCTGCGGATCCACGGCATGGTCGAGCAGGAGGTCACCCTCACGTGGGACGAGCTGCTCGCACTGCCGCTCGAGGAGAGCTTCACGACCCTCGCGTGCGTGTCGAATCCCGTCGGCGGCACCCTCATCGGCAATGCGCTGTGGCTCGGATACCCGATCCGCGAACTGCTCGCGCGGGCACGGCCGACGACGGATGCCGACATGGTGCTGTCGCGCTCGATCGACGGCTTCACGGCATCCACGCCACTCGACGTCCTCACCGACGACCGTGATGCGATCCTCGCCGTCGGCATGAACGGCGAGCCGCTGCCGCTCGAGCACGGCTTCCCGGTGCGGATGGTCGTGCCGGGGCTCTACGGCTACGTGTCGGCGACGAAGTGGGTGACCGAGCTCGAAGTCACGCGGTTCGACCGCTCGCGCGCGTACTGGACCGATCGCGGCTGGGACGAGCGCGGGCCTATCAAGCTGCAGTCGCGCATCGACGTGCCGCGGAAGGCTCAGGGGCTGAGCGCCGGCGACACGGTCATCGCGGGAGTCGCCTGGCAGCAGCAGGTCGGCGTCGGCGGGGTCGAGGTGCAGATCGACGACGGTCCGTGGCTCGAGGCGACGCTCGCCACCGCCATCTCGGACGACACGTGGGTGCAGTGGAGCATGCCGTGGACCGCGACCGTGGGCGACCATCTGCTGCGGTGCCGGGCGACGAGCACGACAGGCGAGGTGCAGACCTCCGACATCGCCCCACCCGCGCCCGACGGCGCGACCGGCCACCACGAGCGGTTCATCACGGTCTTCTGACC
>NZ_SCMR01000015.1 GCF_005502885.1 Microbacterium sp. 2FI | reverse complement strand
ATCGACAGCCTCCCCAGCATCAGAACCACCACCGACGAAACCCCTGGCTAGACTGCCCGCAACTGTTCACTTTTCGAAGATCGAAACTGACCAGTTCTCAAGCGTCGCTGACAGGGGGCATCGCATCGCTGAGCATTGGGCGCACTGTACCCGCGCACTCCGTCGTGGATTTCCGGGGGTTCCTACGCCGTTCGCGGGGGCTGGACGACTAGCCTGCGAGCATGCTGACCTGTCCGTGGACCACTGGAGAGTTGAGGAGACTCAGCCACCAGATCCGCGACGAGACCCCGGCAGGAACGAACCATCCGAGCTACGCCGAGGTGATGGGCTGGTACAACGAACTCGCCGCCGTTGTCCAACGGAGGATCGCCGAACTCAACTGGCCACCACTACTGATCGACCGACCGTTCGAGGTAACGAGCAGACCAAAGACCATGGATACGTTGCGGCAAAAGCTCCAGCGCGACCACGGTACTCCGCTTCAGAACGTTCAGGATATCGCTGGCGTGCGCTTCGAGGCGGAGATGTCACTTGATGAACAAGATGCCGTTGTAACAGCGATCTGCGGAGTTTTCGATCATGACCCGGGCGTTTGCGTTCGCGATATGCGTGAGCAGTCGCACAGCGGCTACAGGGGTGTGCATATCTGGCTCCGACTGCCCGCGCGGGTCGAGGTGCAGGTGCGAACCCACCTACAGGGGCTCTGGGCGAACACCTACGAATCTGCGGCGGACCTGTTCGGGCGTGGAATCCGCTACAACGAACTCCCTCAGGATGAGACAGAGCGCAAGATCGTCGTCGGTCTTAGACAGATGTCTACGCTCCGCATCGCTCGGATTGAGAAGGACAGGAACGAAATAGCCAGCATCGACCTCGGGTTGGAAGATCTGGAACGTGCTGGTATCACCGAGATCCCCGATGATGTTCGCATTAGACTTGACCGACTCAAGGCCCGGGGCCAGAGTAACGAACAGCGGCTGCAAGAGGATCTCACGAAGCTGTGGAAGTACTTCGATCAGATGCGTGACCAAAGGGGTTAGAGATGCCTGGTTTTGTCATCGAGTACCACCGTCCGAGCGGGGATCGTCGCGTCTACCAGTTTCCAGGCGAGACTGGCCATCAGGACGCGCTCGCGTTTCGGCTCGAGCTCGAAGGACAACGAAGCGATCCTGACTGGGAGATCGCGTCGCTGAACACCGACTCCCTAGCGACCCTTCAGAAGACTCACGCACGTTACTTCACTGGTCGCGAGTTGCAGCACGCCTAGGGGCGACCACCGAGGAAGGCCCGAGTCAACGGGCCTAGGCGCCAACCGTCGCCGACACCAAGTACGTGGATCCATCGCGCCAGCATGCAGACACGCCAAGCTGATGGGTCGCACTCCAACTCCAAGCGGTGACCGCCTTCATTGCGCACCACCTCCGCCCGCGTGGCATCTCGCTAAACCACGCCGAGATACCTAGAAATCTGGTCAACGGTCGAGAGAAGCGGCAATCCCCTCGGTGCGCGTTCAACGCGTTACCACCACCGTCTCCGCGCGCTTGCCGCACGGAGACGGTGCGTTCGCTAGCATTAACGGCCAAGGGACCGGTCGTCACCGGTCCCTCCGTCCGAAGGTCCCACCAGCAGGCTTACCTGGCCCACTGCCATGGGATGGCTGCCTCTCGTCAGCGACCTACGCCGTCGCGTTGACGAGAGGGAGTGTCACGTGGTCACCGCTTCATCTGCGGTGACCACGTCAGCTTTTAGCGCGTCTGCGGCAGCCTTGGCACGTCCCCGCGGGCTCGAGGCCTTCGAGCCGGGCTTGCTGACGTCGATGATGAGCAGCCCATCTTCGAGCGTGGGAGTCCACCGGTACGCCTCGGTGGTATCCAATCCGATGAACTGCGTGAAGAGTGTGCCGGCGACCAGCCACGGACCCTTGTCGGAGTGACTTCCTTGCGTGCGCATCGGGTAGGCGTTCTGGTTCGAGAGTTCGGCCGGGCGTAAAGCGATCGCTCGGCGCTCGGCGTCCCAGAGAAGTTCAACTCCTCCGGGCTTGCCAAGCGCTTCGAACGCCGCGCGGTTCACGGAGATCAGTCCGCGCTTCTGGATAGTTACCGAAGGAGTAGTGGGAACAGGCGCGCTGCCCTTCTCATAGACCTCGAAGCCCATCGGATCTCCTATCGTCGTGTTGGAATCGATCCTAGCATGCGATCAAGAAACTTAGCGGTACGTTTATCAACTTTGAGAACTGATTGCACCCTCGCTTTACCGACGGTCAACCTGGAAATCGACTATCAGGCATGTGAGGTCCCGACGTGATGCGAGGTGGACTCAGAGCATTCTGGTCGGCGGGGCAAACTTTCAGAGTCGCCATTGCAGATGCGTGACGCGCTAGAGATGAGGGCTATCGCAGTTCAGGGAGCGGTTCAAGAAGTCCGTGGCTCCTTCTCACTCGCAGCAAATGCAATGGATAGCGTGCGGTTCGGTCTAGCGAGCAATCGCGCGGTGCTCTGCTGCGGTCTTGACTGCAAGTCAGAGTCCTCAAATGGACCGACGTGGGAGTGTCACGGCATCGCAAGGTTCGTCGCCCGCGAGCGGGTCGGTCGCCGAGCCACAGAACTGCTCCGTCACGCAGCATGTCACCAGCTCTGGGAACGTGCGTGAGGTCCGAACTCGGTGATGCCCGCTGAAGCTGCCTCGCGCGCGCCAAGAGGCGCCGGCGATACTCCTTAGTAGAAGCCCAACGCGGTGACCGCCAGGCAAGCAAGCCAAGCGCTGCAGGCGAAACCAATGCACGCAGGCACTTTCTGTGTAAGCCCTCGTAACATAAACATTATTGGCGTACCCTGAACCCATGCGTGGTGGGCTGGAACGCTGGAAGCGGGGTGTCGAATCGCAAGGGGTTCGACAGGCGATGGCCTACGCCTTCAAGGGGAGCTGCGACTCCCACCTGCACAGCGTGACCGGCGTCGAAGCGCTCGCCGCATACGGCGGCGGCGATGCTGCCCGCGTCACACGATTCACAGTCGAGGCCGGTGTGATCACCGTCGATGCACTCGATGCCGACGAGCTCCGAAGTTGGGTCGACGGTCACGACCCGCTCACCGACGACCTGCGCGGCCGCGAACTCACCTCGCCGCACGCCGACCTCATCCTCGACGGCACGATCAATGCACCGAAGTCGTATAGCGTCGCGGCCCTCCTCAATGAAGACCTCGCAGCAGAGTTCGAGTCCCTTCAAGACCGCCTCCGCACCCGGATCATCACCACCTGGCAGCGCGAGCTGAATGCCCGCCGCGGCGCGGGTGGCAGCATCCGCGAGTCACTTCATCGCATCGAGGTCGTCGAACTTCAGCACCGACGCTCGCGTGCGCTCGACCCGCACATCCATCGGCACCTGTGGCTCAACGTCAAGGTGCTCGGCGAGGACGGCAAGTGGTCGAACGTCGACTCCCGCGTCGCGATGAAGCTGCACACGCTCATCAACGCCGAGGGCGAGCTCACCGCTCGGACCGACCCGGCCTGGATCGACTCGCTCGCCCGCAACGGCTACACACTCGACGACAACGGCGAGATCTCCGAGCTCGCGCATGCGGTGCGGCCGCTCTCGCGACGCTCGAACCAGATCGAGGCGAACCGCGCGAAGCTGCTGCTCGAGTGGCGGTCGGACCATCCCGGCCAGCAACCCGACCACGACATCCTGCAGCACATCGACCGATTGGCATGGGCAAAGAATCGTCCGAACAAGCCGGGTGTCGTGGACGAGTCCGAGTGGGAGCAGCTCATCCGCGACGAGCTCCGCGCGATCGACGCTGACATGCTTCTTGCGCGACGCGCGACGACGCCGCGGACCGTCGCGATCGACGACCTCGATCGTGACTGGCTTGCTGCGCGGGCGATCGTGGATGCCGACTCCCGGTCGACCGCGTGCGGCGGAAGGTTCAGCAACTACGATCTGCGGGCCGGCGCGACGCGTGCCGTTGCGGCATCCGGCGTTGTCGACCACCGCGACGATCTGCAGGAACTGATCGACAACGTCGTCGAGCGTGGCCTCGCCCACACCGTCGACCTACTCGAGGCAGAGGGTGAGCGCCCCGAGCACATCAAGGGATTCATGGCCGTAGCGACAGCCGGGTTGAAGGTCGAGCTCGCTGCACGGTTCGACGCGCTCACCCGGGCGGGTGCGTCGGTGGGCCGCGACGCGATCACCGACATCGCCGAGCGACTCTTGGATGCCGTCCTCATCCTCGACGAGGGTCAGACGGATGCCGCGGCCGCGATCGCCGGCACAGACCGACTCGTCGCCGTGACTGGGCCGGCGGGCGCTGGCAAAACGACGATGCTTCGTATTGCGCGCGCCGCGCTGAGGGCGCAGGGGAGGGAGCTGGTGGTGGTCGCGCCGACGAGGAAGGCTGCGTCGGTCGCGGGTCGCGAGATCGGCGCGACCGCGCTGAGCTTGCACGCTCTCCTCGCCGACCACGGTTGGCGCTGGGCGCGCGATGCAGCCGGCGCCGAGGTGTGGAGTCGGCTGCGACCCGGCGAGCTCGACCCGCCGACCGGTTCGGTGTTCGCGGGGCCGCGTCGGTTCGCGCTGCGGCCAGGAGACCGAATCATCGTCGATGAGGCCGGGATGGTCGACTTGCACACAGCGAATGCGCTCGCCGCGGTCGCCGCCGAGACCGGCACGGGCATCGCGATGGTCGGCGATCACCTGCAGGCGATGCCCGTCGGCCACGCCGGCGCGATGGCGTGCATGACCCGTCGCGCCACCGCGGTCGTCGAGCTGACCGCGGTGCATCGCTTCCGTGATCCCGACTACGCCGCACTGACGCTTCGCATGCGCGAGCCATCCTCGATAGATGAAGCGCTTGCGGTTGCGTCTGAGCTTGATACTCGGGGTTCGATTCACCGTGTGACGGATGCTGCGCAAGCGCGTGACGTGATGGTCGAGGCCTGGTTCCGGTGGTCAGCCGGACGCCGGCGGGTCGCGCTGGTCACGAGCACGAACGACGAGGCCGACGCGATCAACGAGGCGATTCAACAGCGGCGCGTGGAGATTGGGCAGCTGCGACAGAATCGGCTTGCGATGGGGCGGGGCGAGCAGCGTCTGCTCGAAGGCGACGTTGTGCAGACGCGGCTGAACGACCGGGTGGCCGATGTCGAGAACCGTGCGTTATGGACCATTCGACGGATCGAATCTTCGGATGTCGAGCTGGTTGCGTTGGGCGACAGCGGCGACGTGCGGCGGGTGTCGCTCGAGTATGCCGCCGAGCACATGCATCTCGCCTATGCGTCAACGGTGCACGGCATTCAGGGGGAAACGACCGACGCTTCCATCGTGGGGCCGGGGGTGGATGCCTCGGGTCTCTACGTCGGCATGACGCGCGGGCGCGCACACAACGAGGCGATCGCAATCGCGTGGACCGCCGATGCTGCACGCGAGCAGATCGCGGACAGCATGATGCGCGGCGTACAGGAGGCCTCGATAGATGAGTCGGTTCGGGCGGCGCGACATGAGTTGGGGAGGGCGGCGTTGCCAGCGCCGGGCGGTGCGGCTCAACCCGCGGCGGCTAGCAGCACGACAGGACCTGTGGTTGCCTCCGTAGAGGAGGTGAGCGGTTGGCTGGATTCAGCCAACATCACCCTTGCTGCCCTCGACGCAAGAATCGCTAGCGACGATGCGTTGCGCCACGCTCGCGATGTCGGCGTGGATGGGGCGCGGGACTTGTTGCGCAAGCGCGACCTCCTCGCTCGGCACGTGGATGACACCGTGCGGCGATTCGTGGGGCAGGTTGAAGCGGATGACGCCGAGGCTCCAGAGCGCCGACGTCTCGGCGGTCCCTGGCCCGCGCGGCGAGGAATGGCGCCGGTGGTAGGCGTCAATGGCAACTCGGTTGCTCGGGAGTCGATCGATCGATGATCGATCGACGCGGAAGTCGAGACCTTCCAGGGAGTAACTCGCAGGGGCGTCGGTGTTTGGGCCCGCTCATCTGCGTTTCAGGACGGGGCTCCGTCGCAGCGCGGTTCGGCCATGTAGGTTTTCGACATGGCCACGACGGACACTGCGGTGCAGACCGGTTACGCGACGCTGATCGTGGAGAAGAAGCTGCCCGACGACCTCACGCTTGTGGAGTTCTCGGAGCTTGTATCGGCTGTAGAGACGCTCTGCTTCATCGCGGCGAGGATTGCTGGGCCACCTCAGGCAACACGTCTTGTGCGGGTGAGATACGGCAGCGATGCGTTGATGGTTGTGGCCGTCGCGACAGCAATCGCCGGAATACTTCTGTCGCTGGGGAAGACCGTGCACTCCATCGCATCTGCGGCAAGAGAGTCAGCAGGGGCAGACCGCGAACGGGAGGAGGCCGAGCGCGCTCGTGCCGAGGCGCGCAAGCTGAACGCTGAAGCGGTACTTCTTGAGCTCGATGCGGAAGGTCGAATCGAGGAGCTGGCCAATCGACTTGGAAGCCGTCAGAACAAAGCTCTCGTCGGCGAAGAGCTCATCGAGACGGGTGTGTTTGACAATCATCCTGAACTCGAGAGGGCAGCAAGGAGTATCGGCGTGCGGACCATCGGCCGGCGTCCCGAGAACCTCGCGCGCGCCCAAACGCCAGCCTCGGAGAGAAACGCTGAGAATGCCGCGGACGTACGCGAACTTGTACGATCGATCCTCATCCTGTCCGGATACGAAGTCGAGATCCGAGTTGAGAGCGACTAGCCGGTGATCTGACGACCGCGTTCAGTCCAGCGATCCGCAAACGTGACTGGGAGGTCCCGGGGGCGGATTCGTTTCGGGTGGAAACTGACCCACGGTCGATCGCCCGCATCCGCCGCCCTGCCATGCTTGTCGCATGGCGCAGCCCAACGACCTTCTCGCGGTTCTCGTCGACGCGGATAATGTGCCGCCGTCCAAGATGGGCGCGATCCTGACTGAGGTCGCGCGCTTTGGGACGGCATCCGTCAAGCGGGTCTACGGCGACTGGACCAAGCCGCAATTAAGTAGCTGGAAGCCCGTGGCGAGCGAGCACGTCATCCAGCCGATGCAGCAATTCGCGAACACGGTTGGCAAGAACGCAACGGACAGCGCGCTCATCATCGACGCCATGGACCTGCTGTACGCGCGTCGTTTTCAGGGATTCTGCATCGTCTCGTCGGACAGCGACTTCACCCGCCTCGCCTCTCGGATCAGAGAAGAGGGCGTCACCGTTTACGGCTTCGGCGAGCGCAAGACCCCCGAGGCGTTCCGCAACGCGTGCGATCGGTTCACCTACCTCGACGTGCTCGAAGAGCCCGCGGCCGAGAACCCGGCTGCCGCACCGGCGCGCGTTCCATCCACGAAGCTGCGTGGCGATGCCAAGCTCGTGTCAGGGCTTCGCACGTGCACTGCGACCGCGTCCGGCGAGGACGGCTGGGCGAATCTTTCTGCCGTAGGTCAGCTCATGCGGAAGCAGCAACCCGATTTCGACCCCCGCAACTGGGGTTACGCGAAGCTCTCGGATCTGGTTCGAGCAACGGAGCTCTTCGTCATCGAGCCCCGGCCCACCGGCGGACTCCAAGTGCAGAGCAAGAAGAAGAACGACGACTGACCGCCGGACGGGTCGCCGCGCCGATCAGTGCACCGCCGTGACCGCATTCGCCCACACCCAGCAACGCAGCTCCTTCTCCCCAACGGTGAACTGAATGCCGCACGCAACGTCGTTCCACACGACGACGACGCCTTCGACCCGAACCGCGTGTGGCCCGAAGCGCACCCAGGCGATGCAAGCCTTCGGCAGTGGATCGCGTGTGACCGGCAGCGTGCTCTCCTGTCGCTCGTCCGGCGTCAGTGACTGCAGCGGGTTCTCGGCAGCGATGCGCTGAAGGATTCGGGTATCCATGAGTCGGTCGTAGTGCTCGCTGTAGCGTCTGTTCGATCCGATGGCCGCCTCTCCATCCCCGGCCACCGAGAACGATTGGGTCCGATGCTTCGCTGTTCGGGGGAGTCGAAGCTCCACCGAGCTGGCACCCCGACACCCCGCATCCCGCGAGTACCGACTCTAGAACAGTACGAAACAATGTTCTACACTCAAGCTTCATGAGTGAGGTTGCAGTAGAACACGAAGTGACGCTCTGGATGGTCGAGGAGGTCCCAGCTCGGCTGTTCTATGCAGGTCGTCGGTGGCGTGTCACCGACGTGCCGACACGGCTGCGGGAGACCGTGTGGGCGGCACCGCGCAGCGCGACCGGCGGGCTCTACGGCTGGCGGTTCCAGGCGACGGATGACGCTGGCGAGTCGTTCGTGTTCGACGTCTACCGGACCGAAACCGACTGGCACGTGCACCGCACGTACTCGTAGCCGGCGCGCTCGCGCACAGAAGCGGCGTGGGAGTACGATGACTCCCACGCCGCTCTCCTGTTGCGATGGGTCAGCGCGAAATCCCGGCGTCGGTGTACGAGACCGGCGCCGCTACCGGCCCCGTAGCGGATCTCTCCGCGGCGGGGCCGCTAGCTTTTGGGGAGCGCTCGACGGCGACGGCCGCGAACTTGAGCGAAGCGCCGACGTTGTCCGCGACGATGTCACGCGTCTCGCGGGACTGGCCCGTCTCCTTATCGACGTAGGTGCCGAACCGCAGGTCGCCGGCGACGATGACGGTGTCGCCCTTGCGGAGCGAGGTCGCCACGTTGCGCGACTGCTGGTTGAACACGACGATGCGGTGGAAGACCGTGCCCGCGTCTTCCCAGCGGTTCGTCGTCTCGTTGAGGCGGCGGTCGTTGACGGCGACGGTGAAGCGGGCGTACTCGTTGCCCGACTCGCTCGCGCCGTGCTCGGGGTCACCGGTGAGGTTGCCCTCGATCGTGACCGGGATTCTGGTCGTCATCTTTCTTCCTTCCATTCAGGAGGCGTTTGCGCCTCAGCTGGCGTGGCTCTGGTCGATCCACGCGTCCCATTCGGCCTCGTCGGTCTGGCCTGCCCACGAGCGCGGTCGCAGCGAGTCGTGCGTGCTCGAGCAGCCCGTACCGACGCGGCGAAGACGGTCTTTGGCTTGGGCGAGGTGTTCGTGCCATCCGATGGGGCCGAAGCCGGTGTCGTTCTTGTCGTATGAGGCCTGGTGCAGGATGTGCAGTGCGGACAGTTCTTCGACGAGTTCGCCGTGCTTCCACCAGCAGGGCGGCACCAGGCTGATCGACATGTCGTATCGAACCGTGAACCATTCCACCCACTCGCGCAGCGCCGACCAGGCGATCCGCGATTCCTCCGGCGAAAGGCGCCGCCAGTCGACGGGCGGAACGCCGGTCGGCTCTGCGGGGCGGTTGAGGATCGGCGGGCCGGCGATTTGGGCCGCGACCATGGCCTCGATCTCCTCCGGCGTCGGTTCGGGCTCGTTCATGCCGTCTCCTGCGGTCGGATCAGCTTGTTCCGAAGGACGTTCAGCGCGATGGCCGACGCGACGCGGCGACCGCGGTGGTGGGCCAGCACTCGGTCGTGCTCGATGATCTGGTGCAGCAGCCCGTGGCAGTAGGGATGCAGAGGCACGAGGTCGACGTGACGTTCGAACGCCCGCCACGTGCCGCCCGCGAACCGTACGCCGCTGTAGTCGAGATGATGCAGTTCGAGCTGATCGCGAGTCGCGAGCACCCCGCATCCCGTGCAGGCCAGCGGGCGTCCGAGACGCTCCTGCTTACGGAACCAGCGGGCACGACGTGCGTGCCATGCCGGTGACGAGAGAAACTCTGACCGATAGACGTTGCGCGCCCCGGGCTTGCGGCGGTTGCTCATTCCTCGCTCACCGCCTCGGGCTCCGGAGCCGTCCGGGCGTTTCGCCGGTCGATGAACACGGCCTGCTGATCCTGCTCTATGGCGCGCTTCGCGGCCTGGATGTCGCCGGCATCGCGACGCTCGTCCCACCCGGTGAGGTCGAGGAGCGCGCTGCGGCGATTGCGGTAGGCGAGCAGGCCGACGCTCGGCGGCATCCGTCTGATCTCGTCGACCGACATCAGCGGCAGGCGTTCGTGATGCTCGCTGGTCGAGTGGCCCGACTCGCGGGTTGACCACGACTTCTGTGTGCGCGTCCGCTGCCGGCTGCCGAGGATGGCCTCGATGTCGCGGAGGTGGCTGACGTTCGAGCCCCCACCGAGGATCACCTTCGCGGTCGCCGCGGCCCAGATGGTGTCGGCTTCGGCGCGCGACCATGATGTCTCGGCCTGCGACAGTGCTTGCAGCACGATGAAGGTGCAGATGCCGCGCCCGCCGCCGTCGGCCATAATTCGCGGCAGGTTGCCCCAGCGGAACATGTTCGCGATCTCATCGAGGATGAGGCCGAGCGGATGCTGCAGCCGCGCTCCCGGAGACGAAACCGCCCGCGCGCGGGCGACCTCGACGACGTCATCGAGCAGCGCGCCGATGAACCCGCCCATGGCACCCGCGCCCGCGGCGGAGCCGATCAAGTACAGGGTGTTCGCTTCGTCGAGGAACTCGTGCGGGTCGAAGACGCGCTCGCCGGGGCGAGGGGTGAGCGCTTGTCGAATCTGCGGGATCGCGAGGGGCGCCACTGCGCCGCGCACACCGAACCAGATGGATGAGACGAGCTTGACGTCGGCCGAGAGCGTCGCATCGAGAGAGTCACCCCAACCCGGTGCGCCTTCCGTACGTAGGATCGACACCGCGCTGTTCTGCGCGAAGGTCGGGTTCGTGCCCCAGCGGTAGAAGTCTTCGATGGAGCAGTTGCCGATGGCAGCGGCGTGCAGCAGTTGGCCGAGCACGTCGCCGGCCGCCTGCGCCCACTCGCCATTGGTCGACGAAGCGCCGATTGCGGAGCCGGTGATGATGGCGTTGCCGCGCTGCGCCGCGACGAGCGGGTCTTCGCACCCGGCGAAGGGGGAGATACGGGTTGGATGCCGAACCCCGGTGAGTTCCTGTGGGTCGAAGACGTGCACCTCGCCACGGCGCTCACGCATGCCCATCGTGGCCGTGAGGTTGTCGTTCGTGGTGGAGGTCGTGATCAGCGGGCCCGACCAGTCCAGGATCGCCGAGATCAGCACGCGGAAGCCCTTGCCCGACCGGGGCGGGCCCTCGAGCACGACGGAGTCTTCGATCGACACGAACACATCGTTGCCGCGTGCGCGCCCGACGCGCCACCCGACATCCGTAGGCTTCGGCCGGGCGATGTCGGGTCGAAGCTGCGCCGCACGCGCCAGAACCGCTTTGCCCGACAGATCGTCGCGCACCTCAGCCGCGTTCGCGAAACCCGGCCGCGAGAGTAGGTCGGCGACGAACGCTCGGTCCGACTCCTTGTACCGCCTGTAGGCGACGTAGCCGGCAACGGCGATCGCGATGAGCGCGGCGAGGGCGACCCAGTCGACGGTGATGATCGTCCCCTGGGGAAGGGCGCATCCTTCCGGCGCTGTGTACGTCGTCGCATCGCCGCTGACCGCGAGCCAGAGCCCGGAGAAGAAGTGCTGCGCTTCCGGGCGGGCGCCGCACGCGAGCCACGTCACGAACTCCGCGGTGAACGAGAAGGCGAGGTTGAGCAGCACGGCTGCCGCGATCAGGATCGCGATCCCTTTGCCCAGCATCCCTTGATTCATGTCCTTCTCCTCTCAGAGCCCTCGTGCCGCCGCCGCAGCGACGCGAATCCAGGCGTCTCGCGTTCGCGGGCGGAGGTCATCGAGGCGCAGCGCCCCCGACTTGAGTGCGGGATCGAATGGGATGCGTGCGACGGTGCGGACATGCCCGTCGAACCCCGAGGCGATGCGATCCGCACCGCGCGCGTTGGGCTCTGCCTCGGTGACGACAACCACGGCGTTCTCGGCGAGGAACCGAGATCGCTCATCGCGCTCGCGGAGGGCGTCGAGCAGGAGTGCGGCCGACTCGGCGGACTCGGGGGCGGCGAGCGTGGGGACGACGAGCTGGTAGGAGGAGTCGACCATCCGCAACCAGCGCTCGGCCGACTCGTCGTTGCCCGAGTCGAACACCACCAGCCGGTAGTAGCGCGCGGCGACCTGCATCAGCAGATCGAACTCGGCTGTCGCGATCCGCTGGTGAGCGGCGAGCAGCTCAGGATTCGAGCGCAGCACGTCATACCGATCCGCGGACTGGTGGTGCACGAACCGCGCGATGTCGGAGACGCCCGCGCCGGGCGTCAGTAGGTTGGGGGCTGCGGGCAGGAGATCCTTGATCGTCGTGTCGTATCGACCCGTCTCGGTGCGCCATCCGAGCGTTCCGCGGGTGTCGTTGTTGTCCCACGCGAGCACGTTCCCTCCGCCGTACCGGGCGAACACCGCCGCGAGCATTGCAGTGGTCATCGTCTTGCCCACGCCGCCTTTGCCGTTCGCGACGGCAATGGTGCGGCATCCCGCCCACTGCTGCGAGACGATGCGCTCATTGTCGCGACGCGCGAGCTCGAGCGGTGACGGCCCGAATCCGAGGCGTGCGAACAGCGCCGGCCACCCCGTCGTCGGCGCGACCGAAGAGTCGGTCCCGATGAACGAAGGACGTGAGGGAGGCTCCGGGGCGCGGCGACTGCGAAGAGGTTCGTGCCCCGGAGCTTCGGTATTCACCTCCTCTCGCTGTTGCGATGGGCTCTCGAACGTCTGCGGGTTGTCGGCGGAGGGCGGCTCGGTCGCGGGGGCCGACGCGATCGACCCGTCGGCGGCGACGAGCAGATGGTGTTCGCCGCGGTCGCCCTTCGTGACAAGTTCGACGGGGATGCCGGTGCGCTGCGCCTCAGCGGCCGCCCGGTGCAGGATCACCTGTCGGATGTCGTCGGTGGGTGTTGCGGCGAGTGGTTCGACGGCTCCCTCCGGGGTTCGGAACGTGGCGGTCGGACCTGTGACGTTGGCATACGCGCGGGGTGTGGTGTCGAGACTCATTGCGGGGTCTCCTTCCAGGTCGGCGACAGCCAGCCGTCGAGGCTGGTGTCGATGGGGGAGTCGTCTGGCCAGAACCGGTTGAGCTCATCGGCGTCGGGCAGTCGCAGCATCCCGTCGTCTTCGTCGGGCGTCATGGCTTCGTCGGTCTTGAAGAGCTCGTACTCCCACTCGGTCGAGGTGGCGAAGCAGTCGACGACGTAGGAGTGCTGGCCGACGTACGCGAGGAACACGCCCATGCGCAGTCGGCGGGCGTCTTCGACGTGGGTCGCGGGGATGTTGAGCCGCTCGCGCAGACTCGCCGCCTCTTGGTGATTGGCACGGAAGATGAACTTGTTCTCGATGTCTCCGACGATCGAGTAGGCGAGGTTGCGCTCCTTCGAATCGGCCTCACCGACCGCGTCGAGATCGCCGAGCTTGTGCAGGATCACGATGTTGCTGATGCCGTAGTGACGCGAGAGCTTGAGCCACTGCTGGAACATCTGGAGCGAGGCGAGCGAGGTCATATCGCGCCAGCCCTCTTCACGGATGAGGTAGCGCGTGCGCTTTGACGACCGGTCGGAGACGACGGCCTGGATCCATGCGGTCGTGCACACCTGCGTGAGCTGGGCGACGAGCTCGCTGCGAGCGAAGAGCTCCGAGGTGTCGACGACGACGATCGAAGCATCCGCATCGAAGGCCACGGTCGACTCGTCCTCGAAGAGTCCCGACAGGTCTCCGTCGACGAACCGGCGCAGCACGAAGCGCGGCTGAACCGCGCCGTCGGACAGTCGGAAGTCGGTGCCGGCGTCTTCGACGATCGTGCCGAGGTGCTCGTAGACACCCCGCAGGGTCGGCCGGTCGCCCGTCGATCGGATGCAGCGCTCGAGCGCTTCGTGGATGGCGGCGTGCTCGACCGCCGTGAGGCGCGTGCTGCCGAGTGCCATCTCGACGAGCGAGATGAGTGTCGTGATGCGGCGTTGGCGCACCATCATGACGTCCTGCTCATCGTCGACTTTCGCGCGGCGCGGACCGCGATCGAGGGGGTTCAGACGCGCGGCGCTGCCGCCGCCGATCCGGATCACGACGCCGCCGGGCATGGCCTCCGCGACGGTGACCCACTCGCCCTTCGGGTCGGACGGAACCACAGCTTGGTGCCCGAACGCGATCGAGCGGGTGACCAGCGACTTGATGGTGCCGCTCTTGCCCGCGCGGTACGCGCCGAGGACGAGCAGGTTGGTCGAGAACGTGCGGCGGTCGCTCTTGTCGAGGTAGGTCTCCCACGGGGAGAAGTGCCAGAGCGCGTCGGCGTTGAGATCGACGCCGAGGATGGGCCCGAGATGGCCGAGGCCGGCATCGGCGACGAAGGGGTAGATGCCGGCGATCTGCCGCGAGGTCGCCTGATGTGCGGGGATCGCGGGCCGTGCCAGGTTCCAGTAGCCGCCCTGGGTGATCCCGGGGCCGAAAGGCCCGGGAACGGCGGCATCGGGCAGCGCCCGGTCACGACGGCGGGCGGGCGCCGGCTTGTCCTCGCGAGCCGCTCGGTTGAGGTCGCGCCTGAAGGCTCGGCGCTCCCGCTTGCTGAGATCTCCGGGCTCGAAGGTTGCGATGTGCCGTGTCATCACTTCATCCCCACGCCGATCGGGAGTGCGTTGACCATGAGGGCTTCGGCCTGCTGGCAGTAGAGGATCTGCGGCTCCATGCCCGCTCGCGCGAGTGCGTTGCGCATGCCCGCTATCGCCTCGTCGAGAGCTTCATCATCGCGAGCGGTGACCGTCAGGTACGCGCCGTAGCGGAACTCGCCGTGGCCGGCGACGATCTCTTCCTCTTGACGCTCGAGGGCATCCCAGTCCGCGGCATCCGCTGCAGAGCCGTCGACGCCGCGCTTGGCGCGGAGTGACTCATTGCCGCGCCAGACTTTCTTGTCCTCTTCGATCCGCTTCATCGCCTTCTTCACCGAGACGGGCGTGAGTACGACGGAGAAGATGTGGGTGATGGCCTCACCCGACGGCGTCCGTGCGAAGACGACCGGCTCGACGAACCCGACCGCGGTGTCGGACCGCGGCCACTCGTGGATCCACATCGTGGTGTGAACACCGGAGTCGGTGTAGACGACGCCGTTCTTGCCGCGGGGTTCCTCGAGATACATCGGCCCGATCGCGACGGGATCGACGCCGCGCTGATCGTCCGCGCGGTTCTGCACGTTGGCAGCGAACTCGGGGTCGAATCCGACCCGGGTGAGCGCCGCGACATCGCGCGGCGATAGCCAGCGGCGGACGGTGATGCGCGAGGCTCGGAGTGCGTCGGCGAGGTTCTTGGCCTCGAGGTACGCGAGTGTCTTCACGGCATCCTCGCCACCGCCGAGCGACTTCAGCTGCGGACCGAGAGCGATGAGATCGAGCGTGAAGGTCAAGTAGTTGCGGTGCGAGACGGCGAATGGCTCGGAGCGATCCATGACTCGCTCGTAGTTCTGGTTGACCGCTGCGGTGGTGTCGACCTCCCGCTTGCGCGCCGTCGACTCGTAGTGGTCGCGCGCGGCGCGGATGGTCGTCGGAATGGTGCGCTCCTGCAGAACGGCGCGCTTGATCCCGGGTCGTTGGGTGAAGGATGCCAGCACCGGCGCCCACTGCTGTGCGAGGTCGTGCCGCTCGAGGATGTCCTTCATGAGGAACCCGTCGACCTCGACTTCGGCTGTGACCGATACCGCGCGATCGTGCGGGTTGTAGACGCACGCGACGTCGTCGACATCCCAGAGCTGGATGGATGCGCGGATGCCGGGGAGGTTCAGGGTTCCCGCCAGTTGGACGCGCTCCGGCCGGTACACGTGCTTCGTCGCGTCACTGGCGTGACGCACCTGCTTCATCACCCACAGGCCGGACTGTCGCGGTGCGGACTCGCCGTGGATGGTGATGAAGGCGAAGACGCCGATCGGCAGGTAGAGCGGTGCGCCGTAAAGAAGGCCGGGCGGCCCGAAGCGGTTGACCGAGATCAGCACGATGACCGCCGCGATCGCGATGCAGGTGAGCTGCCAGCCGTCCATCCCCATCGCGATTCCCTGCCGAGAGCGGCGGGGTAGTCGGACCGGGCGGGACAGATCTTGTGTGGTCATCATGCGGTCCTCTCCCTGCGCGGCGGAGGAGGGCTCCCCGCGGTGGTGTTCTGGGATTGCGAGTTGACGGGTGCGCTGGGCGGCGGCGAGGGGTTCTTGCTCGACGGGCCGGGCGAGCCAGCGGGGCCGGACGGACCGCGCGGCGGTCCGCTCGACGACGAGCCGCCGGTGGGGCCGCTGGCTTGGCCGGGACGAGAGGCGTCGGGCTTCATGCCGGCGGGCGTTGCGCTGATGCGGCTGGGGACACGTGCTGCGGAGCGCGCGGCGCTCGATGCGGCATGGCCAGCGCCCGAGCCGACGCGTGAGCCGACTGAGTCGGCGGCGACCGCCCCGACGAAGCTGAACAGTCCGAACACCGCGAACGGTGCAAACGCGACGAGCACCAGCCCGATGAGAAGCGGCCAGGACTGCGGGTTCCAGATCGTGCGGACGTTCGCGAGGCCGTTGATGATGAGCGTGACGAACCCGATCGTGAGCGGGCCCGTGAGCAAGAGCACGGCTACTGCTGACACGTAGCGGACGATCCACTGGGGCCCGACTGCTCGGACGGGGTACAGCATCCATGCCACCGGGCCTACCGCGATCAGGGCCGCCAGCACGATGTTGCGGAAGGCGAACACGAGCATGAGGAGCAGCATCCCGACCATCAAGAGGCCGTGGATCACGAAGGCGAAGAAGTAGTTCGCCTGGCCGCCTGCCCACATGACCGACTGCAGTGTCGAGAAGAGCCCGGTCGCGCCGTCTCGATTCAGGATGTACCAGGTGAGGTCATCGATCGCGTTGAGCAGGTGGCCGGTTGCCCACAGCGTGATCGCGGTGGCGGGGAAGGCGATGAAACTGCGGATGAGTGCGCCGACGAGCTCGGCGCGATCGCCCGAGATCGCAGCCGCCGCGATGGCCCACACCATGGCGCCGAACAGCACGGTGAGCACGGCCCACTGCCAGAACGACCACTCGCCGGTGGCCGCGGTCCACAGCACCGAGGACGTGTCGAAGCGCATGTTCTCGGCGACGGTGAACATCATCGCCGTCGTCGAGAGCGCCATGCCGCGGCCGGCGTTCTCGAACGTGACACATACGACGTCTCCGATGGAGCAGCCGTACTCGACGAGCAGGGGCTTGCCGCCGCTGGTCTTGATCGCCGACACATGGCCCTCGTAGGTCGTGCAGATCGTCGCCTTCGACCCGTCGAAGTAGACGTTGATGAAGCACTGCTGCGGCTTGATGTCTGCGGTGCTCTCCGGAGTGCACGTGACCTGGCCCGCGGCATGGAAGCAGTCGACGGGGAACGCCGGCGCCGACCACGGTTCGCCGGTGACCGGGGATGAGACTGCGGTCACGACGCGGGTTTCGTGGGCGGGCGACGCTGCGTGGGCCGGCGCGAGCGCGCTCACGGCGAGACCGAGGCCGATGACGGCCCCGACGAGCAATGAACGCAGCGTGCGCATCAGAATCCGAAGTCGAAGTTCACGAACCACTGGAAGAGACCGGATGCCGCGCCGAGGACAGCCGCGGCGATGAAGATCCAGAGGATGTTCTCGCCCGCCCATGTGCGCACCCGATCTGACGCGAGGCCGCGGAACGCAAGCGCCGCGCCGGCGATTATGAGCATGATCAGCACGACGAGCATCGCGCCGGCCAGGATGTACGACGCCACGACCTGGAAGCCCTGGAAGAACGGGGCGGAGAAGTCAGGCTCGATGTCGGGCACGTCGACATCCGTCGACAGCGTGGTTCTGATTCGCATGATCTGCTCCTTCGTTGGGCCGGTTGTCACGTGAGCGGAAGGCCGAGTGCGGCCATGAACGGTTGTGGATCGATGGAGGTGCCGTCGCGGAGCACCTCGAAGTGCAGGTGACAGCCGAACGAACGGCCGGTGTTGCCTTCGGCGCCCAGGGGAGTGCCGGCGGTGATGTCGTCGCCGACGCTCACCCGGATCGAGTCCCACTGCATGTGGCCGTAGAGGGTGACGAGTCCGTCGCCGTGGTCGATGCGGACGGTGTTGCCCCACCCGTGGAACTGGCCCGCCGTGATGACGCGGCCCGGGCCGGCAGCGTGGATCGTGGTGCCGCATCCCTGGGCCATGTCGTAGCCCTTGTGGTTGGTCGAGCAGTAGGTGCAGCCGACGACCGGGTTGTACCCGAAGCCGCGGCCCTTCGAGTACGCGCCGGCGAGCGGATAGCCCCAATCGCCGTTGACCGCCGGGGCCTTCGTGGTTGTCTCTGCGACCACGGCCTGACCGGCGACGGCGAAGGGGATGGCGATGAGTGGGGTGAGGAAGAATGCCGTCGCGAGGCCGGCGATGAACAGTGCTCCGATCAGGATCCTGCGCCCGGTCCTCGTGCTGGCGAGGGCTGTGGCTGCAGCGACCGGCGCTCCCATGTCAGGGCTCCAGCGTCCCTGAGAAGTAGCGGACGACTTTGCAGTCACCCGGCTGCTGATCGCTGTTCGGCGTCGGGACCGACCCTTCGCCGCACAGCACCTGGACGCTCACGCGCACCTGCTCGTCGTACGAGGCCTCGTTGCCGCTGACGTCGGAGCGCGTGAAGGTGAGCACGACGTCGGCGGTGCCGATCAGCATGTCGCCGGATTCGTCATCCGGCACCTCGTCGTAGGCGATCTCGCCGGGGACGGACGCCTCGACCCGCCCGTCCTCGTTCGCCAGCGAGTCCCACTCGGGCTCGGGCAGCACAACGGCCTGGCGCAGCTCGAGCTGCGATGCCCGCATGTCGTCTTCGCGATCCTCTTCGGAGGTGTAACGCGTGTCGGGTGTGAACCACGTGTCGAGGTAGATGAGCCACTCGTCGCGGCTGCTCTTCTGGGTATCGAAAGTGGATGCTGCGGCCAGCGCCTCGCGGATGTAGACGTCGGGGTCGGTGGTGATCGGCTCGGGGACCCAGCCCTTGTCGACGACGGTTGCGTCGACCATGGCGTCTGCTGGATCGGTGGTCGGCTCTGCGGTTGGCGTCGGGGTCGAGGTCGGGGTGCCGGAGGGCGTTGGTGCCGGCTGCGTCAAAATCACAGTCAGTACGATTGCGACGATTCCGGCCGCAAGTACGACGCCGCCGGCGATCGCCCATGCGATTCCTCGCCGACTCCCGGTTCGAGACGCGGTCATCATCAGTCCTCCTGAATCTCCAGGACGACGCTGATGCACGGGGGGTACGGCTCGCGCGACAGACGCCGTGGGGGCATCCTATGCACGAATCGCGGGCGTATAAAAGGATTGCTTTCTGGTTCTGACGGACGAGACACGCCTATCCAGGGCTGTGTCGCCAAGGCCACCGCTGACACATCCGAGCGCGACAATACTGCAGACCGGGAGAAAAAGCATGTCGGCTCTTTGGGGGACAAGGGCGTTCGCGCGAGGTTCGTCGCGCTGGTTTTCGCCGCTGTCGTTGACATGAGGGAAGCGTATAACACTACACTCGAATTGTGAAGCACTTTCTGGATCGGTCATCTGGACGCCGGCCATCGAGTGCGCGAAACTGGGCAGGTGCCTCGATACACCCGCCCCGCGAACAGCGACTACGCGGAGGACCCCATCAAGGCTTTCGGGAACATCATGCAGGCGACCATCATTGGCCACCTGCGGAAGAACCCTGGCCTCACGCGAGCCGAGATCGGCGAGGCGCTCGAGATCCCCAAGATGACCGTCGCGAACGGGCTCGAGAAGCTCATGGAGGTCGGGCTTATCATCGCCGACCCGCCAAGGGATGTTGCGGTGCGCGGGCAGCGGGTGAGGTACACCGTGGATGATGCGCGCGTAACGGAGATGGTGATGCGGCTGGAACAGGTGCTGGGAGAGTTCTGACTGCTTAGTCGATCAGCAGAAATAGTGCGGCGCCGATTCATGGTGTCTGTAGAAGCCAGGACCAGATCGACAGGGCCCCCGTACTGCCGCGCCGTCGTGATGTTATAACGACGATGCCCCCTTGACATCCACGGCAGGATCAGAAACCGTAGACCGGTCTACTAAATGTAGAACGGTCTATGACCGACCTTCGGTGAAGAGGGAAATGACGATGATGTTGAAGAGATCGACCCATGGACAGTCACGCTCTGTCGCGGGCCGCCGGGTGGCGGCGGTAGCAGTCGCTGCGGCGCTCGTCGGTGGGGGCGGGATCGTCGCTTTCGCGACTCCTGCCGCCGCCGTCGACTGCTCCACGGCGCCCTGGATGGATACCGCGGAGTCGGCGGAGGAACGGGCGAATGCTTTGCTCGACGCCAGCTCCCAGCACCAGAAGTACCGCTGGCTCGTCGAGCAGCCGGCGAACAACCCCACGCAGACAACCTGGAACGGAGGTGTGGTATACCCGGCTCAGCTCGAGTGCACGCCGCTCGTGATCTATACCGACGGCGCGGACGCGGTTCGCCGCACGCTCGGCACCACTTCGTTCCCCGCCCCTATCGCCATGGCGGCGACGTTCAACCCGGACCTCGTATACGACAAGAGCGTCGCGCAGGCCGTGGAGACGTTCGAGACTCGAAAGAACGTCATCCTCGGGCCGGGTATCGCGAGTGGTCGTACTCCGTTGTCGGGACGCAACTCCGAGTACTTCGGAGAGGACCCGCTGCTCTCCGGAAAGCTCGGCGCCGCTACGATCCACGGGTTCGAGGACAACGACGAAGACATCGCCGTGCTCTCAAACATGAAGCACTACGTCGCCAACGAGCAGGAGCTCGACCGTCAGACGAGTTCGTCGAACATCGACGAGCGGACGTTCCGTCAGGTCTACGCGCTGCCGTATGAGATCGCGCAGAAGGACGGTCAGTCCGAGAGCGCCATGTGCTCGTACAACCAGGTCAACGGGATCTACGCGTGCGAGAACCCCTATGTGCTCAACGAGGTGCTGAAGGACTCGATCGGGTTCGACGGCTACGTCATGAGCGACTTCGGATCTGTGCACTCGACCGCGGCCTCCCTCAAGGGCGGCATGGATCAGGAACTGAACCGCCCGATCTGGTACACGCCGGCACGCCTCGATGCTGCGCTCGCCGCTGGTGAGATCGCACAGTCGGACATCGATGCCGCTGCTTTCCGAGTGGTGCGCTCGTACATCCGGGGCGGGCTGTTCGACAACCCGCTGCCTGCAGTCTCGAACCCGCAGTCGTCGACGCCGGAGCACAAGGCGATCGCGCGGGAACTTGCGGAGCAGGGCACGGTGCTGCTGAAGAACGAGGGCATCCTTCCGCTGGCGGAGGGAACGAGTGACATCGCGCTGTTCGGTCCGACCGCTTCGAAGACGCCGACGGCCGGCATCAGTGCCGTCAACGTGTGCAGCATGACCAACCGCAACAACACGACCTCGATCTGCGAAGCGATCGTGGCGCCCGACACGGCGATCACTGAGCGTGCGGCGCCGGGTGGTTCGGTGGTCAGCTTCGACGCGGGCGCGGATGTGGCTGTGGCTGCGGCTGCGGCTGCGGAGGCGGATGTCGCGGTGGTGTTCGGTTACAAGCGGATGGGTGAGTTCGCCGATCCTGCCAACCTGCGTCTGGATGGCAACGGGGATGCGCTGATCGCGGCGGTTGCCGCGGCGAACCCGAACACCGTGGTGATCTTGCAGGCGGGCAGCGCGGTGGAGATGCCGTGGGTCGACGACGTGAAGGCTGTTCTTCACTCGTGGTACCCCGGTGAGCAGATGGGTCCGGCGCTCGCGGGTATCCTCTTCGGCGACGTGAACCCGTCGGGCAAGCTCCCGATGACGTTCCCGAAGGCGCTCGCCGACACCCCGACCGGATCGGACACGGCACGCTACCCCGGTACCTTCTCCGACGGCTCGACCACGCGTCCTGCCGGAACGAGCGAGATCCGTCAGGTCAACTACACCGAGGGCCTCGAGGTCGGCTACAAGTGGTACGACGAGCAGGGCATCGAGCCGCTGTTCGAGTTCGGCCACGGTCTGTCGTACACCGAGTTCGAGTACTCGAAACTGAAGGTGAAGACGAAGGCCAAGGGTGGCGAAGCGGTTTCGACCGTGACGTTCGACGTCGAGAACACGGGCGACCGTGACGGCGCCGAGATCCCGCAGGTGTACCTGACGCTGCCCGACGCCGCCGATGAGCCGGGCAAGCGCCTGGTCGGCTTCGACCGGATCGAACTCGCCGCCGGCGAGAAGACGACGGTCGAGATCGTCATCGACTCGAACGCGAGCAACCAGCCGTTCGGCATCTGGGACGTCGACGCGGACGCATGGACGATCGTCGACGGCGACTACACCGTCTCGGTCGGCTCGTCCTCTCGCGACCTTCCCCTCGAGGACGAGTTCAAGGTGAAGACTAAGTAGCCAACAACTCGAATCAAGACAGTGGGTGGCGGGCGTGCGCTCGCCACCCACTGACTTGCCGGTAGCTGCCGAGGTCCGCGTAGGTGCTGGTGGGATCAAGCCACCAGCAGCAGTCCCGTGCTGATCGACGGAGATGAAGATGTCGCCTGCTGGTGTGCGAACTACAAACGCAGCCCACTCGAGGTCGGCGAGCGCGGGCTGCATCGCGAATTCTGTGCATCCATCAGCGAGCTGCCGAACACCGAGGATCGTCTCGGGAAGGATTACTGCCGGGCCTGCGGACCATGCATGGGCGAGGCTGCGACCGAACTGCCGGCCGTACATCTTGTATGAGCTGCTGTCGGCCGTGCTTCCTCCCAGAAGGTTTCCCGGGCCCGACTCGAGCATCGATCCCCAGAGCTTGTCGGATCTCATCCACTCCCCAGTCGATAATGACGGAGAAATGGAGGTGGACGGGTTGACATCAGACTTCCATCGCGAAAGTGTAGAGCGGTCTACTTAATGTAGATCGATCTATTCACCTTCAAGGAAGAGGGACTCAAACGATGACGTTCAAACTGAGATCAGGTCGATCGCGGCCTAGTGTTCGATCGGGCCGTCCGGCGCTTTCGATGGCGGTCGTCGGCGCGCTGTTGGCAACCAGCGCGCTTTCACTGTCCGCCTCCCCGGCGGTCGCAGTCGATTGCTCGTCGGTTCCGTGGATGGACACCACGAAGTCCGCCGACGACCGAGCGCACGCGTTGCTGGATGCCAGTAGCCAGTACCAGATGTACCGATGGCTCAATGTGGCGGCCGTCGAACGGTCGCAGCAGACGGTCTTCCCTAACGCGACCTATCCGGCTCAGCTCGAGTGCACCCCGTTGGTGTTCCACACGGACGGAGCTGACGGAGTCAGGCGCGAGCCAGGCACGACTTCGTTCCCGGCGCCCATCGCGCTGGCGGCCACTTTCAATCCGGACCTGGTTTACGACAAGAGTGTCGCGCAGGCGATTGAGACCTTCCAGACCGGTCACAACGTCATTCTTGGTCCGGGCATTGCCAGTGGTCGGACCCCGCTCTCAGGCCGGAACTCTGAGTACTTCGGCGAAGATCCGCTCCTGTCGGGGGTTCTTGGTGCCGCGGCAAGCCAAGGATATGAAGTTGATCGTGACGACATTGCGGTTGTCGCTAATGTCAAGCACTACGTCGCCAACGAGCAGGAACTCGACCGCAACACAAGCTCATCCAACATCGATGAGCGCACGTTCCGTCAGGTCTACGCTCTCCCCTACGAGATCGCCCTTGCGGACGGCGGTGCCGAAAGCATCATGTGTTCGTATAACCAGATCAACGGCGTATACGGGTGCGAGAACGAGATGATCCTGGATGAGACTCTTCGTGACTCCATGGGTTGGGAGGGCTACACGATGAGTGACTTCCGAGCTGTGCACTCGACGGGCCCGGCGATCGCATCTGGGCTTGATCAGGAGCTGAATGATCCGACGTACTTCACGCCTCAACTGATAGACGATGCGATCGAGGCAGGAGAGATCACCCTCGCCGACGTGGAGACTGCTGCGTTCCGAATCGTTCGGTCATATATTCGCGAGGGCTTGTTCGACACGCCAATGCCCACGACACCCAACCCGCAGTCGTCGACACCGGAGCACAAGGCGATCGCCCGCCAGCTCGCTGAGCAAGGAACGGTGCTGTTGAAGAATGACGGAGCCCTCCCGCTGGCATCAGCCAGCGCTGACGACATCGCACTCATCGGACCGACCGCGTCGGCAACGCCGACCGGCGGTATCAGCGCTACCTCGGTGTGCAGCATGTTCAACAGATTCCCGGGCAACACGCTGCTCTGTGAGGCGTTGATTGCGCCCGACGTAGCGATTGCGGATCGAGCGGGCTTGGGTTCGACAGTGACGTTCGATGCAGGTGCCGACGTGGCGACTGCTGCTGCTGCTGCTGCTGCTGCCGATACGGCCATCGTATTCGGATACAAGAGGATGGGTGAGTTTGCGGATCCGACGAGTCTGAGTCTGGATGGCAATGGCGATGCGCTGATCGCGGCGGTCGCGGCGGTGAACCCGAACACGGTCGTCATTCTGCAGGCCGGAAGTGCGGTGGAGATGCCGTGGATCGACGATGTCGAGGCAGTGCTGCATTCGTGGTATCCGGGTGAGCAGATGGGTCCCGCGTTGGCTGGGATTCTGTTCGGTGACGTGAACCCGTCGGGAAAGCTGCCGATGACCTTGCCCAAGGCTCTGGCTGACACTCCGACCGGGTCCGATCCGTCAAGGTATCCCGGCATCTTCTCTAATGGGTCGACGACGCGGCCTTCCGGTTCAAGCGAGATCCGTCAGGTGAACTACACCGAGGGTCTGCAGGTGGGCTACAAGTGGTACGACGAGCAAGGCATCGAGCCGCTGTTCGAGTTCGGCCACGGACTCTCGTACACGACATTCGACTACTCCAAGCTCAAGGTTAGGACCAAGCTGGACAAGAAGACCGGCCAGGTGGTCTCGAAGGTGTCGTTCTTCGTCGAGAACGCCGGCTCGCGTGCTGGCACCGAGGTTCCGCAGGTGTATCTGGCCTTGCCGGATACGGCAGCCGAGCCGGGCAAGAGGTTGGTGGGGTTTGACCGCATCGAGCTCGCACCGGGCGCCAAGGCCAAGGTCGAGATCGTCCTCGATTCGATGGCCAGCAACCAGCCCTTCGGGATCTGGGATGTGGACGCGGACGCGTGGAAAGTGATCGGCGGCGAGTACACCGTTTCGGTCGGCTCATCGTCGCGTGATCTCCCGCTCACCGAGGAGATCGAGGTCGACTTCAGCAAGCTCAAGTAGCGACCTGCAGTCGGGTGTCGGTGCTGTGGCCTCGCGCAAAGGCGAGGCCACAGCACCCCAAGAGCCTCACGCAGCGGTTGCTCACGGCGGTGAAGCTCCACGGTGCGATCGTGAAAAGCGGCCGGCGGCGACTACGATGCCTGTGGACCGATCTACGATGGGAACGGGCCAATGGTCGTACATTTCGACCTGCGGACGCTCAGTCCGAGTAGTACCGCGTAGCCTCGCCAGAGAGGCGCGGGAGAAGTGGTGTGAGGGCGCAATGGGAGCCGAGTCGGCGGCAGGGAACGCGACAATCGACGACGTCGCCCGGGTGGCGGGAGTGTCGCGCGCCGCGGTCTCGAAGGTCCTCCGTGAGGCTTACGGTGTCAGTGAATCAATGCGCGACCGTGTGAATGCGGCGATCGCTGAACTCGACTATCGGCCGCGGACGGCCGCCCGCGCGATGCGCGGGCGAACCTACACGCTCGGGATCGAGCTATCGGACTACGGCAATCAGTTCTTCACGAAGGTGCTCACCGGTGCGAGCGCCGCGCTCGAAGACTCGCGCTACCAACTCATGATCGCGCCGGCCGAGAGCGGACCTTCCGCCGGCTCGCGCGCAATCGACTCGCTCTTGGATCGCCAAGTTGACGGCATCATCGCCATCTCCCCACTCGTGAGCCGAAGCAGCCTCGAGCGAATCGCTCGAAGCACCCCAATCGTGATGTTCGGTCGGCACGATACGTCCGATCGCTATGACACCGTTGCGGATGACGATGTTGCCGGCGCATCAGCGGTTATGGACCATCTCCTGGGCTTGGGCCACCGACGCATCTGGCATTTGTCCCGTGATGAGCTCGCCACAGTGCCGGAGGACAACACGCCACATGGGATCCGTCTACAGACCTATCTGGATGCGATGAACCGCGCCGGGCTGGCCGACAACATCCAGGTCCGGCGCTCGGGCGAGGGGGAGCACGAGGCATATCTGACCACGCAGAAGCTGCTTGGCGAGCTCGGGCCGCCGACAGCGATATTCGCGGGCCACGACGCGCTCGCTCTCGGTGCAATGCGTGCCATATCCGAACGTGGGGTCGATGTTTCGATCGCCGGGTACGACGATGTGCCGATCGCCAGTCACCCGCTGATATCTCTGACGACTGTCAGTCAGCCCGGCGAGCTGATGGGGGCGCGCGCAGTGACGATGCTGCTTGAACGGCTCGCTGGCCGTGACGTCGCTGCGCACGAGGTCTTCGTGCCGACGCTTGTCATGCGGGACTCGACGCGCCCGCCCGCTTCGCTCTAGTCATGCTGACCTAAGACCGGGTCGGCCTCGCGTGGATGGGTCACCTCTGCAGTCGGTATTCGTATGCGTTGAGGTCCTGCGAACATCGAGCCGCCGACCTTTGCTCGGGAGCCGGCAGGAACCTCAAGGACGATTGCTGATGGCGTCGCGCACGCGAAGATCGCACCCTGAGGGGTTGGGATAACGGCGGCAGCCCAGGACAGATCACCGAGAGTCGGGCTCAGCGTAAACTCCCGCCAGCCGTCCTCAGTCGGGCGGAGACCGAGGATGAACTCGGGAAGCATCGCGGCGGGACCGGAACTCCACGCATGGCACAAGCTCTTGCCGAATGGGCGGCCGTACATGCCGAGTGGGTCCCCCTGCTCCCGAAACTCCTCCCAGAATGTTCGTGCGCCCGCCATCAACATGTCTCCCCAAAGCAGTCGAAGCCGCTCGACGGCTGCGGCTTCTTTCCCCGTCACCGCCAAGGCGCGGAGCATGAACGATGTCATGAAGGGTGTGCCGGCCCTGCGATGAGGGGCGAGGTGGGCCGCTGCCGCGTCGTGGTGCTCTGGCGGTGTGGCGCCAGACAACACTCCCAGCGCGTGGGCGTGTGGGAGCGTGCTCACAGGGCCATCAAGATATTCGCGCCATCCGCTACTGGCCTCATGCCAGCCGCGACGCCACAGGGTTGATCGAACAGTGCCCGCGAGGTTACACAAGTTCGCGGTCCCAGGATGGCCGGATCTACCCAAGAGGCTTATCGCGCTTTCGAGTGCCCAGAGCCATAGCTGCTGAAGCGGTACGAAGACGCGACTGGGCTGAACACTGATGCCCCAGTCGACAAATACCGAACCTGAGGAGGCGTCGACGAAACCGTCCTCCTGGTCGGCGGGATGGAACAGACCGTCTTCGTCGACGTGCGTGAGCAACGACTCCATGAATGCATGGATGCTGTCGTTCTCGCGTTGCAGGTGCGCCTCGTCACCGAAGTAGCGGACGTACAGCTCGCTGTTGATCAACCACCATAGGGAGTAGTCGGAGATCCCGTTGACATATCCGTGTGTGGGTTCGCCGAGCGCAACGATGCTGTCACGCGCGATCGCCGCGTGACCGAACGCGAAGGCATTCGCCAGGGTGCTCAGAGACTGATCACCCGCCCATGGCATCCGATCGCGCTTGATTCCGTCGACCATGAGTCCCTGCATACAGAGCTTGAGCGTGTCGGCACTGACAGACCAGATTTCGTTCAGGATGTCGTCCGAGCAAAGAAAGGCACCGTGGTTTGGGATAGATGGGGCCATGGCAGAGACCGACACATCGGAGGCATCCTCGCCCTCGACCCGAAGAAATCGGAAGCCGAGGTCGTGCGTGGATCGCCATCGATTCGGGCCGATCCGCTCCATAGTGTGCCTGGTCTCCGCGTGCTCCGGATCGGACTGCGCCTCCGCAGCGGACTCGCCCGTCGAAATCGACGGACGACGGGGCGATGTGACTTCAACGCGCCCGAGAACCGGCGCATCCAACGCATACAGACCGTCCGTCAGCCGAGGGCGCAGCACCGAGCGTGGGGGCGGACTGTCGTGGGGTGGGTGGTGCCCGTCGCGGACTTGCGTGGCCTCCCATGCGCCGTCGGGTAGTCGGCGCGCTTCCCAGGGCGCGTGCGCGAGAGCCTCGGCTTTCGCGAGCGCAAAGGCGGGCGGTGCGTCGTCGCCCGCGGTGCTTGATTCGATCAGGATCTCCATGGATGCCGGAAGCGCGACGGTGCACGTTCCGTCCGCGGAAGCGTCACCCATCGGGATCAGAAAGCCATCGACGAAAACGCGCGTGGGGCCGCCCACCCGCATTCGCAATACCGTGGCAGGTCTGCGTTCGATGCTCCGGAACTGAACCGTGGCCGCCGGTCGCCCGAAGTTGTCGGCGTAGTGCACGTAGCGATTCGCCGCGAACCCCTGTGCGACGAGCCGCGCCAACAGCGCCTTCTCGAAGTCGGAGCGGCGATAGATCCAGGCCCAACTCCGCGACTCTGGAGTCGCGTTCTCAAGACCGTCCTGCGACATAGCTCGGGCGTCGGGCCGGTCCTCCTGAGCAGTCCAGCTGGGATCGAGCCCACGAGCGGGTACGGGGGTATGGGGATCGCCTTCAGCGCGCACGACGCCAACTCCTCGCTGAGTGATGCACCTGGGGGTGCGAAATCGCTCGTTCCGAGTGGAACGGTTTACAAAGTCTAGTAGATCGGTCTACACTTTGGGATGTAGCCCGCTACAAACGACTCCGGACAACTTCGGTCGCCCTGAGTCGAGCACCCGCAATCACGCTGCAACGACAACAAAGAAGTTGCGCACTTACATGGAGGTAAGAATGCTTGCCAATCGATCCCGGCGCGCGGTGATGATGTCGATCACCGGTGCATCCGTGCTCGCGCTCTCCCTCGCCGGCTGTTCCGCCGGCGGCGGCGAAGAGAACTCGGACGGCAGCGTCACGCTGTCGTACCTCGTAGACAACGGAGAGCAGACCGTTGCCACGAACGAGGCCCTGATCGCCGCGTTCGAAGAGAGCAACCCCGACATCACGATCGAGATCGACACCCGGCCGCCCGGCGCCGACGGTGACAACCTGATCAAGACCAAACTCTCGACTGGCGAGATGAACGACCTGTTCTTCTACAACACCGGATCGCTGCTGCAGGCTCTGAACCCTGACGAGACGCTTGTGAACCTCGCAGACGAGTCATGGGTCGGCAAGCTCGATGAGAACTTCACTCAGACGGTCACCACGGACAACGGCCTCTACGGTGCGCCCGGCGGCCAGTCCATGGGCGGCGTGATGCTGTACAACAAGGACATCTACGAGGAACTCAGTCTCGAGGTTCCGACCACGTGGGACGACTTCATGGCGAACAACGCCGCGATCCTAGAGTCGGGGCTTGCTGCACCGGTCATCCAGACCTACGCCGACACCTGGTCCTCGCAACTGTTCGTGCTCGGCGACTTCTTCAACGTGTCTTCGGTGGATCCCGACTGGGCGGAGAAGTACACCGCGAATGAAGCCAAGTACGTCGACGAGCCCGCGCTCGCAGGATTCCAGAACCTGCAGGCCGTCTTCGACGCCGGCTACCTCAACGTGGACTACGCCTCCGCGACCTATGACGACGGAATTCGCATGATTTCGACCGGCGAAGGCGCCCACTACCCGATGCTCACTTTCGCCGCGTCAGCGATCGCCGCGAACTACCCGGATGCGGTCGACGTCGTCGGCACCTTCCCGATCCCGTCCCGTGAGAGCGACGCCAACGGGCTCACTGTGTGGATGCCGAGCGCGACCTACATCCCGAAGACCACCGAGGGTGCCAAGCTCGAGGCAGCCAAGAAGTTCCTGGACTTCCTGACGACTCCCGAGGCATGCGACATCCTGAGCGAAGAAATCGCCCCGACCGGTCCGTTCGTCGTTGAGGGCTGCACGCTGCCCGATGACGTTCCCGCGCTCGTGTCCGACATGCAGCCGTTCTTCGACGAGGGCAAGACCGGACTCGCGCTCGAGTTCCTGTCCCCGATCAAGGGACCTGCGCTCGAGCAGATCACCGTCGCAGTCGGCTCGGGAATCACTCCCGCTGAGGAGGGCGCAGCGCAGTACGACGAGGATGTCAAGAAGCAGGCCCAGCAACTGGGCCTCGAGGGCTGGTAGGCCAGCACCAATAGAGCGGTGGGTTGGGCGCCCCAGGGCGTCCAACCCACCCCTTGCAGACTTCAATGGAGATGATATGAGCACGGCATCAGCGGTGAGCGCCGCGTCAGCAGCAGAGCTGCTGGTCGACCTGCCAGACGGACCGAAGAAGCGGCGTAGGTGGCGCGGTCGAGTCGCAGGCGGCAATAACAGTTCCTACCCGATGTGGTTCTATCTGCCGGCCGGGATCTTCTACCTGCTGCTCTTCCTAATCCCCACCGGCGCGTCCTTCTACTTCGCGCTGACGAGATGGACGCTGTTCGACGTCGAATTCATCGGGTTGGACAACTTCGTCGCCTTCTTCAACGAGCAGGCGTTGGTCGCCGGCTTCACGAACACCTTCATCTACGCGTTCCTGACCTCGGGCGCTAAGGTCGTCCTCGGAATGGCGCTCGGAGTCCTCCTCGCATCGCAGTTGATCGGACGCGGCTTCCTTCGCAGCGTGATCTTCTTTCCCGTTCTGGTGAGCACAATCGGGATCGGTGTCACCTTCAAGGCCCTCCTCGACCCGTTTGACGGCGTCGTGAACCAGGCGCTGGCCGCCATCGGGATCACAGGACCTGGGTGGCTGACCGACCCGCAGTGGGCGCTCTTCTCTGTGGCCATGGTGGATGTCTGGAAGGGTGTCGGCCTCGCCACCCTGATCTACCTCGCAGGCATCGCCGCCATTCCGCAGGAGTACAACGAGGCAGCAAAGGTGGACGGCGCATCGTCGTGGCAGAACTTCTGGCACGTGACATTGCCGCTGCTGCGACCGGCAACGGCAACCGTCATTCTGCTCTCGTTGATCGGCGGCCTGCGCTCGTTCGACCTGATCTGGACCATGACCAAGGGTGGGCCAGGCTTCAGCAGCGATGTCATCGCATCCGTCATCTACAAGCAGTACCAAGCGGGGTTCTTCGGCCTCTCCACCGCCGGAAACGTGATCCTGTTCATCGTCGTCGCCGCAATCATCTTCCCGCTCTCGGCGTGGCTCAATCGGGGGAGCAAGGAATCATGAGAAACACTGCTTGGCGCTGGGGAGGCGGCATCACCGCCATCGCCCTCTCGATCGTCGTCTTCATTGTTCCGTTCGCATTCATCCTGTTCATCGCTGCCAAGTCGCAGCAGGAAGCGTCGCTGCTGCAGTTCACGTGGCCGACCGAGTGGCAGCTCTGGGAAAACATCGTCACCGTATTCCAGACCCGCGACTTCCTGCTCGTCACCGCCTTCATCAACAGCACAATCCTCACGGTGGTCTCCGTCGCGGCCCTGGTCGTGCTGGCCGCGATGGTCGGATTCGTCCTCCAACGCCGCCGGAGCCGGTGGAACCCCTTCATTAATGCTCTGGTCCTCGCCGGGCTGATCATCCCGCCCGCGGTCGTTCCCACAATCTGGGCGATGCAGACGCTCGGGATCTTCAAGACGCTGGGCGGGCTGATCGCGGTGCACATCGCGTTTGGGTTGCCGTTCTGCATCCTCCTCTTCACTGCCTTTATGTCAACGGTGCCGCGCGAGTTGGACGAGGCGGCGATCATCGATGGTGCCGGACCGCTGCGGCTGTTCTTCAAGGTCATACTGCCCCTCCTCCGACCGGTGATGGTGACCGTGATCGTGGTGCAGTCGCTGGCGATCTTCAACGACTTCACGTACGCGCTGTACTTCCTGCCCGGCGATGAGAACGCCACCGTCCAGCTGCTGCTCTACACCTTCTCTGCGCAGAACCTCAGTCAATGGAATCTGCTCTTCACCAACATCCTGCTCATCACGATCCCGCCCCTGCTGATGTACATCTTCTTCAACCGGCAGATCGTTTCGGGCATGACGTCCGGTGCGGTGAAGGGCTGAACCGTCGAAATGGAAGATTTGAACGCGGCCATACCGCTGACCCACGAACAGAAGATCGCGGTTGCACTCAACGACCTTCCCGCAGCGGATCTGCCCGAGCTGATCTACACCGACGGACCCAATGGAATCCGCGGCGCCGACGGCGCGACGGCCTTCCCCTCGGGCCTAGCGGTCGCGGCATCCTTCGATGTCGACCTCGCAGAGCGGTTTGGGATCGCACTTGGCCGCGAAAGTCTCGCGGCGGGCCGCAACGGGATCCTCGCGCCGGGACTCGACATCGCTCGTGTAGCGTGGGCCGGCCGTATTGCCGAAGCGCTCGGTGAAGACCCCGTCCTCGTCGGGGACGTGGGCGCTGCCATCGTCCGAGGCATCCAATCGCAGGGGGTTCTCGCTGTCCCCAAACACTTCGTCGCAAACAACTTCGAGTACCTGCGCACCGGTCTCGGGCCACTCGGTCGCCGAACCGCGGCGATCGATGTGAAGGTCACGCCTCGCGCTCTGCGTGAAGTATATGCGGAGCCATTCCGGCGTGCACTGATGGCAGGCGGAGCGGGCGCGGTCCTCAGCTCCTACAACAGGATCGGCGGTGACTATGTCTCCGAGAGCACCGATATCCTCAACATCCTGCGTGAATGGGGCTGGGACGGCTTCATAACTCCAGACTTCCTACACGCCGTTCGGGACGACGCCCGTGCTCTCGCCGCAGGGCTGGACTTTCCCGCCCTCGGCGGAACTGCGGGCCGCACCGACGCGATGGTCCGGGGACTCTCCGAGCAGGGCCTCGACGACATCGTGCGCCACACTCGATGGGCGGTTGCGCAGGCTGACGTCAAAGTGGCTCCACCCACGACGGAGCCTGTGGACGATCACCGCTCACAAGATCTTGCGCAGGAGATCCTCGAACGTGGAAGCGTCCTCCTTGCCAACCGCGGCATCTTGCCGCTTGACCGCGACACAATCGGCTCGATCGCGCTCGTCGGAATTGACAACGTCGACCATCTCATTGTGATGGGCGGTTCGGCCGCGGTAACGCTGAGCCCCACCCGGATCGCGTTGCTCGCCGACGCGCTCGCCGAGTGCGGGCCAGTTGAGGTCACGACTATTGCGGGATCGCGTGGGGACGTCCCTCTGCCGACTTGGAGCGGCCAGGTCGACGTGACCATTACTGACGAAACGACGGGCGCGATCACCCATCGAACGCTGGACCAGTTCGCTCTCCACGAGCCGCTGGTCCCGGCCACCGAAGACTGGTCGGCCGTCCTCTCGGCAGTGTTCGTCCCCGAACTGACGGGCGAACACCTGATCAGTCTCACCTTCGGCGGCGAGGCGAGCCTCTACCTCAACGACGAGCTCCTCGCGTCGGGGTATCGAGAAGCGTCACCGATGATCCACGGCCCCGAATACCCGGTGCAGGCGACCGTGATGCTTCAGGCCGGAACCCCAGCGACGCTGCGTGTCGAGTACCAGAGCGGTCCGGCATTCCGGATCCCTCCGATCGTGACCCCGGGTGTCAAAGTCGGCCTTGCCGAACCCGATGACAGGATCGCCGCCGCAGCAAAGGCGGCAACCGCCGCCGACGTCGCCGTCGTCGTGGTCGGACGGGTCAGTGGGGAGGCGATGGATGTGGAGTCGCTGTCCTTGCCAGGCGATCAGGAACGCCTCGTTCGAGAGATCGCGCGCGCCAACCCAAACACCGTGGTCGTCACCTGTGGCGCCGGACCCATTGTGATGCCCTGGGCCGACGACGTTGCCGCAGTGCTGCACGTCTGGAATCCTGGCGAGCGATTCGCCCCGGCTCTCGCTCGACTGATGTTCGGCGATGCGGAGCCGGGCGGCCGGCTTCCACTTACGTTCCCCATCTCGGAACAGACGACTCCTGTCAGCACGCTCGCCCAGTATCCCGGCATCGACGGTGTCGCCGACTATTCAGAGGATCTGCTCGTCGGATACCGCTGGTTCCACGCCCATCAACACCGACCGGCCTTCGCCTTCGGTCACGGACTCGGATACACCGCGTTCTCCATCGAGGGTATCGAGTCGTTGACGGTGGCGGAGAGCCAAATCGACGTTCGTGTCCGAATCCGCAACGATGGCGCTCGCGTGGGAAGAACCGTCGTGCAGCTGTACCAAACACCGCCAGCCGCGGCGGAGAGTCCGGCCCGCACCCTCGTAGGATTCGCGCCGATCGAGTTGGGCGCGGGTGCAGGTGCCAAAGTATCCGTGACCATCCCACTGAGAGACCTGGCCATCTGGGACGCCGAGCACGCCGCTTACCGCGTCATCGAAGGCCAATACCTCTTCGAGGCGGGACTTTCCAGCACCGACATCGGCGCTTCCGCAAGCGCGACCCTCGGATCACGGGTATACCCAACGTCCTCGACGATGAAAGCAGAATCCTCGTGAACGCATTCCAAGGCGCCTTCACCGCCCCTGATGAGGAGTTCGACGGGTCACCTCTCCTGCGTACCGAAGTAGCCCTCGATGCGGGCCACGGACCTGTCGTGAACGCCACGATGCGGCTCTCCGCACTCGGTGTCGTTGAGGCGTACGTGAACGGTATGGCGGTCTCGGAAGACGTCCTCACTCCCGGATGGAGCAGCTACGAGTGGCGGCTGCGATTCGCGGTGTACGACGTGACGGCAATTCTCACCGCGTCTCTCTCCGAGTCAGACCACAATCGGGTTGCGATCGGCGTTGCGCTGGGAAACGGGTGGTACCGGGGCCGGCTGGGCTGGCACGGTGGTGCACCGCCGTATGGTCCCGAACTTGCCGCCCTTGTCGACATCGAGATTGTCTTCGACGACGGACACGTCCAGCGGATCGTCACCGACGACTCATGGCGTTGCGGGCCAAGCGCTACTACTGCGAACAGCCTGTACGACGGTCAACACATCGACGCGCGGCGCCAGCAGATCGCCTGGAACCGGGTTGGATTCGACGACTCGGCCTGGGTGGGGACTCATCTGGTTGACGTCGACCTCGCCAAACTGGAGCCATACATCGGCCCGCCGGTGCGCCGGCAGCAGACGATCACACCGGTGCGGATCTGGGAAAGTCCTGCGGGAAAGGTTCTCGTCGACTACGGGCAGAACCTCGTCGGGTGGATCCGGGTGCAGGTACAGGGTGACGTCGGGGATGTCGTTACGATTCGCCATGCGGAGGTGCTCGAGCACGCTGAACTCGGCACACGGCCGCTGCGGTCAGCGCAGGCAACAGATCAATTCACGCTGAGCGGCGGAGTAGACGAGTTCGAGCCCACGTTCACGTTCCACGGATTTCGCTATGCCGAGGTCGAAGGGTGGCCGGGTGGCCTCGCAGCGGTTCGCCCGGAGAACTTGACGGCCGTCGTCGTGCATTCCGAGTTGCAGCGCATCGGCACATTCGAGTGCTCGAACGAGCAGCTGAACCGACTGCATCAGAACGTGGTGTGGGGCATGCGCGGCAACTTCCTCGATGTGCCTACCGACTGTCCGCAGCGGGACGAACGGCTGGGTTGGACCGGGGACATTGCTGCTTTCGCCCCGACAGCCGCGTACCTGTACGACGTGAAGGGCTTCCTACAGGACTGGCTCCGTGACCTGGCGCTCGAGCAGCAGCACCAGGACGGCATAGTCCCGTTCGTCGTCCCAGACATTCTCAAGTACATGGGCATACCCGCGGCTTTCTCGCCGCTCGACTCCACCGCAGTGTGGAGCGACGCCGCAGCCTGGGTGCCATGGGCGTTGTGGCAGGCATACGGAGACCTCGACGTGCTTCAAGACTCGTTCCCCTCGATGTCCGCGCACGCACGACGTGTACGGTCGCTGCTCTCCGATCGGGGGATCTGGGAGTCCGGGTTCCAGTTCGGCGACTGGCTCGACCCTGACGCTCCGCCTCATGAGGCCGCGAACGCGAAGGCAGACCCGTACGTCGTCGCCACCGCCTGCGCATTCCGGACCGCGCAGATCGTTGCCGAGTCGGCCGCTTTGACCGGACGGGAAGCGGAGGCGGAAGAATTCCATCGGATGGCAGATGACCTGCGTTCCTCGTTCCGACAGGCCTACGTCCGCGGTCAGCGGATCCACAGCGACTGCACGACCGTATACGCCTTGGCGATTGTGTTCGGGCTTCTGGAATCCGACGACCTGGCGTGGGCGGGCTCGCGGCTCGAGGAGCTCGTTGTCGAGAGCGACTTCCACATCTCGACGGGGTTCGCGGGCACGCCGTTCATCATGGACGCGCTGACTTCCACCGGCAGCATCGACACCGCCCACCGGCTTCTGCTCCAGGAGAACTGCCCGTCCTGGCTCTACCCGGTGACGATGGGTGCGACCACCGTATGGGAGCGCTGGGACTCCATGCTTCCCGATGGCACCATCAATCCCGGTGACATGACGAGCTTCAACCACTACGCGCTCGGCGCGGTCGCCGATTGGATGCACCGGTCGCTTGCAGGTCTTGCGCCGCTCGAGCCCGGGTATCGTCGCATCCTCTTTTCGCCCCAGCCCGGAAACGCGCTGGAGTGGGCGGCCGCCACCCTGCGAACGCCGTTCGGCGACGCCTCCGTGAGATGGTCGCGCGACAACGGCGACGTCCGTGCCACCGTTGTCGTTCCCGCTGGCACCGTGGGAGTGTACATCGACGACCGGCTCGGTGAGGTGGAACTGGAACCGGGCGTCCACGAGATCCTCCTCACAGCGCCAGTTGCAGCTCGGCTCTAAGGGCACAGCTTGCAGCATCATGAAGACACCCTCCGCGCGTTCGTCGCGGCGCGGGAGAAGGAAGCAGCAGCACAAGGAGTCATTCTCGTCGGCTCGATAGCCCGAGGGGTGGAACGTATCGACTCCGATGTCGACGTCTACCTGGTTGTCGACGAGAGCGAATTCGAGCAAGCCCGATTTCGCAATCAACTGAGTTACGTCGACTACGGAGTGGCGACGTACACGGGCGGCTACGTCGACGTGAAGCTCGTCTCGCCGAGCTACCTCGAAATGGCCGAGTCGCGCGCGGATGACCCCACACGAGCGTCGTTCGTCGACGCGCGCGTTGCATGGACTCGCGGGACGGACTTCGTCACGCAGCTTTCACGTATCGTCGAGGTGCCCGAGGCTGCTTGGATCGAGAAGACCGAAACCTTCATTGCGCAACTCCGTCTCTACGCGGGCTACTTCGCTCCGCAGGGTGATGCGCTCGCCGACGAGTACCTGTTGCGGTGGGCTGCTGTCCATGCTGTGCAGGCGGCCGGTCGGGCTCTGCTCGCGGACAGCCGGATCCTGTTTCGGGGGAACAAATACCTCCAATCGCTTGTCGCCGGCCTACCGGACGCGCCGATCGGCTTTGCGCAGCTCTGTTCGCGCCTGCTTACGGAGCCGAGCGCCCAGACAGCGGGCGCATTGCTGAAAACCATGGAAGCGCATCGGCCATGGTCGATTAGCAGCACCCAGACTCTTTCGCTGTTCGTGGAGCAGAACGAACTGTCCTGGCTGACCGGTGCCGTTCCCGGCGAGTATCGCTAGCCTTCGAGCAGCTCTGGGCAGACCGCAACGACGACATGATCGTGCAGGGGGTCGTCGAGCTCCTGAAGCAGGAGGTCGACGGCTGTTGACCCCATCTGCTCCGCGGCCGGCAGGATGTGGACGACCTGCGGGAGTGCGTCGTTCGAGAGTGCGCGATCGTCAAAGGCCACGGTCGGCAGATTCCGGGATTTCCCCGTCGACATCGGCAGTGCGTCCTTCGTCGTGCCGCCGGAGTCCAGTCGCATCACGATGAGCCCGTCCGGCTCCCGGATCTGAGCACTCTGCGACTGTTCGCCGGTCGAGTTGAGCTTGGCAGCCCAGTCATTGACCCACTCCGCGTTGGTGAACTCCTGCACCGCGCGTCGAATTCCGGCGGCTCGCGCGGAAGCTCGGGGTGAAACCCCGCCGCCCGCGACGAGGAGTCGGCGGCATCCAAGATTGAGGAGGTGGCGGCCTGCGATCAGTCCGCCGAGTTCCTCATCGACGACGACCGAGCAGCCGCTTGATGTGTCTCGCTCGATGCCCACCGCAATAATCGGGGCGGGTGAGGGCGCTGCCGACAACGGAGGTGCGCCGTCGCCCAGCGCGGCGAGCGCCCCGGCGAACCTGTTCGCGTCGAGCAGTTGAGACATGCGAGCCTGACTCTGCGTGTCGAGCGCGGTAGGCGGATGAAGCAAGAGGGTGAATCCGCCCGCAGCGGCGCGGTGCATAGCGCCCTCCGCATACGCGGCGTAGCTATCTGCCGCGTGCCGGTCGACCAGCATTGCGATGATCTCCGCCCGACCACGCGCGAGCGCTCGGGCGGGACCACTCGGAAGGAATCCCAGTAGCCTGACCGCCTCGGCGATGCTCGCCGCGGTTTCCGGTGAAAGTCGCTCTCGATGGTTGTAGAAGTTCGAAACCGTCCCCGTTGCGACTCCTGCCAGTCTGGCGACATCGCGTGCGGTCGCTCTCCGCGACGAAGTGCCGGGCGCCGGCTGCTGGCCGCCCGCCTCTTGTGGTGACGTTGAGTGAGAGTTCGACATGTGTAGAGCGATCTACTTTGCAGTTACATAGTAACCCACTCGCGACGGTTGAGCGATCCCGGGATGGCGCGATGCGCGATGGCGTGCGGAGACGGTAGACGTGCGCGCCTCAACCTGAGATGTCCAAACGTGACAGCCGAGGACCCGGCCGACCTTGATAGACCAATCTACGTTTGCCGCTAGCATGTGTGGTCGGGATGCCCGCGACGGAGCGCCAATCTCAGTCGAGCGCGAGACGGAGTAGTAGATGTCATTGGATCGACGCCGAGCGGCCACGATCGAAGACGTTGCCAGGGCCGCGGGGGTGTCGCGCGCCGCCGTTTCCAAGGTGCTGCGCAACGCCTACGGCGTGAGTCCGGCCATGAGGGAAAAAGTGGGCAACGCGGTGACCGAGCTCGGCTACCGGCCGAAGATGGCTGCTCGAGCACTCGGGGGGCGCAGTTTCTCGATCGGCATCGGCTACTCCGATCTTGGCAACCCGTTCTTCATCCGCATGCTCAGCGGGATGCTGGGGGCTTTGGCAACGACGCCCTATCAGGCTGTCATCACGCCAACGCAGGAAGGTGCGCGGCAAGGCCTCGAGGCGCTGGAGGCGCTCATCGACCGACAGGTGGAGGGCATCGTAGCCGTTTCGCCGCGCGTAGCGCAGGAGGAAATTGAGCGGATCGCAGCGGACACGCCAGTCGTGATGTTCGGGAGGCACGATGTTTCGTCGGCCTACGATGCGGTGATCGGGGATGACGCCGAGGGGACTGTCCTCGCAATGGAGCATCTGGCCGGCCTTGGGCACCGCCGAATCGCGCACCTAACGGTGGCGGAATCAGAAACGCTCGCGGAAACCCCGCACAACATCCGCCGTCGCTCGTATACCTCCTTCATGGAGAGCTTGGGTCTCGCAGAGCCGGTGATCCTCCTAACAGAGGAAGGCCAGGACCCGGCGTACGCGTCCGTTGCTGAGGTTCTTCGAGCCGGCGCAGACTTCACCGCCATCTTCGCTGCACATGACGACCTCGCGATCGGAGCACTGGCGGCGGTCCGGGAGCACCGCCCCGACATCTCGGTCGTTGGCTACGACGACGTGCCGATAGCGCGGAACCCTGCTTTCGGCCTCACAACCGTGCACCAGCCCGGGTTCGAGATGGGTGCTCGCGCGGTGGAGCTCGTTCTCGAACGGCTTGCGGGTCGCTCAGAGGCCGTGCATGAGGTGTTCGCGCCCGTGCTTTGCGTGCGGACGTCAAGCTTCCCCCCACAGCCCATCTGATAGCACCGGCGCGAGTCCGAGTTGCCTCCGAGCGCCTCTGAAGTCCCGTCCAATCTCCGACCTGGCCTCGACAACGGCGCGGCACTGGTCAGCGAAGCGCGCGTCGCAGCGCCTCCGCCTGCTGCCGCCAGAACTCCTGACTGACCTTCGCATTGGACATCACGCTGTCGAATCCGTGGAACGCACCTGGCACTTCCACGGACTCGCAGCTCACGCCCGCCGCGCGCAGTCGGCGAGCATACTCGAGATCTTCGTCGTAGAAGAGGTCTATCGTTCCGACCCCGATCCAAGCGGGCGGCAAGCCGGTCAGATCCGCTCTGCGCGCGGGAGCCGCGTACGGCGAGATGTCGTCCGAACCGGGCGTAGCACCGGCGTAGACGGTCCAGGCGTATCGGTTGCTCCCCGGCGTCCAACCACGGAGCAAGCGGGTATCGACATCCGTCCGCACCACTGTGCGATCGTCGAGCATAGGATAGACGAGAAGCTGAATTACGGGAGTCACCTCGCCTCTGTCGTGTGCGTAGAGCGCGAGCGCTGCGGTCAAGCCTCCTCCGGCGCTCGCCCCGCCGATGGCGATGCGGGTCGGGTCGACATGGAACCTACCGGGCGTCCGGGCGACCGCGAGCAACCCGGCGTACGCGTCCTCTACCGCTGCGGGCGCGGGATGGTCGGGGGCGAGCCGATACGTCGCTGCGACGACGACGATTCCGAGTTCGCGCGCGAAGTTGATGCTGCTCTGTTCGTCAAGCAGCGGGGTTCCCATGATGAAGCCGCCGCCGTGGAGCCAGAAGAGGGCGGGCGCGGGGCCCTTCAGGTCTCGCGTGCGGTACACCCGCAGTTTCACTGGCGGGTTCTCGCGCAGCCCGGGCACGGTGACGTCCTCGATGATCATGTCGTCGGGTGCGGGCTTGGGTTTGCTGGCCATCCGGCGAGCGAGGCCCGACAGGCGCGGCCCCATCGAGATGGGCGGCAGAAAGCGCGCCTTGGCTAGGTCAGGGTGAAGAGTTCGTTTGGGCTGTGTCATCTCACGCCCTTGACCTTCAGCACCAGCAGCGCGCCGATCACGGTTGCCGCGGCGCCGATCACATAGAAGAGCGAGTACCCGCCGATCGCGGTCGTCGCTCCGATCGCGATGATGGGCGTTGCGAGGATTGGTCCGATCGACTGGGGCAGCGTGTTCGCTATGTTCAGCACCCCGAGGTCCTTCGCGGTGTCTCCCGTCTTCGGGAGCGTCTGTGTTGCCAGGGCGGTGTCCACCGAGAAGAACGCGCCGGCGCCGAAACTGATCACGGCCTGGGCCACGATGACCATCGTCGTATCGGGGGCGAATCCCAGCAGGAGGAGTCCGGCGGCGGTGATCAGCCCCGAGGCGACCACGAACGCGCGGCGACGCCCCAGTCGGTCGGAAAGCACTCCGCCACCGATGCCGGAGACGAGACCGGTCACCGTACCGGCGAGGTTCGAGAAGAGGATCACGGTGATCGCCTCCTGCTCGCCGAGGTTGAACCGCTCGGTGAGGTACAGCGGCAGGAACGAGGCGACACCGATGTACCCGAAGATGATGCAGAACTTCGAGAGCCACACCCATCCGAAGTCCGGCCATTTGCGCGGGTTGAACACGAAGGATCCCGCGAACTCGCGCAGGCCGAACTTCGCCGATGGCCGCGAGGTGCGCGGTTGGTCCTTCAGGATCAGCGCGAAGATGATGACCAGCACGAGGCCGATGGCGCCCGGGATGGCGAAGCGGAGCCAGTCTTCGGTGAGAGCTTGAGCGAGGGCGATGCCGCCGAGGATGGCGATCGAGGTGCCGATTCCAAGGAGACCGGACACCAGGCCGCGTCGGCTGGCGGGCACCTGCTCGGGCACCGTCGCGTTCATCGCGGCGGTCGCCATGTTGATGCCGGTCTGGACGACGCACCACAGCGCCATGACGACCCAGATCGTGGGGGTGAAGCCGATCCCGACCAAGGCGACGAAAGCCAGCGCCATTCCGCCGACGACCCAGGGGCGGCGCCGACCGAAGCGTGACATCGTCCGGTCCGACAAGCGGCCGGCGAGGGGGTTCACCACCATTCCGAACAGCGCGCCGAGCCCTAGGGTCAGACCCAGCGCGGTGGAGCCTTCCTCCGGCGTGGCGCTGATGTGCTGCAGCTTGAACGCGAGACCCACGATGATCGGTGCCAGCAGAGCGATGAGGATTCCGACATTCGCGATGGTGAGGGTCGCGACGTAGCCACGGGGCTCTCGGCCTTGGTGTTCGGTCGGGTCGATGGTGGCCTGGACGAGAACGGCCTCTGGGCTCCCGCCCGGGTTCGCGAGACTCGGCTGCTCCGACATGCTGTGCTCCTTTGCTTCCGGGCAACACTGCCGCGGTCGAATGGAGCATACATGAAACAGTACGATGGCGTACTCTTAGTTCTCTCGCGAGAACCGTAAGAGTGCAGGAGCCAGTCAGGCTTATGCGCGACCGGGCTCGACTGCCCCAAACCTCCCCAGAAAGCGTGCCCCGATGACGATCGCGCCCTCCGCACTCACGACGAATCGCCGGTCGCTTCCGCGGGGCATCGGCCCCGAAGCGCCGGAGTTCGCCTGGCTGCTCGCGCCCGGCGCCGAAGTCACGGCCGCACAGGTTGCCGTGTCCATCGACGGGGGTTTCGCTTCCGCCGACACGTGGGAGTCGGGCTGGGTGGACCGCGCTGCGCCGTTCGGGTTCACGTATGCGGGCCCGCCGCTCTCGTCCCGGACGACCTATCACTGGAGGGTTCGAGTCCGGGCCGGGGAAGAGGTCTCGCCGTGGAGTGCCACCGCGTCGTTCGAGACCGGCATCCTCGACCCCGCTGAGTGGGGTGCCGACTGGATCACGCATCCGCCCATGGAGCACATGGAGAAGTCGGCTCTCTACTTTCGATCGGAGACCGTGCTGTCGGCGCCTGTCGTCCGGGGTCGGGCGTACGTCAGTGCACTCGGGTGGTACCGGCTCTACATCAATGGCGTGGACCTCACCGGGCATTCGCTGGTCCCGCGCTGGACGCCCTACGACCAGTACGTCGAGTACCAGACCTACGACGTGACCGATGCCCTCGCCGCGGGCCTCAATGCGGTCGGGGTGGTGGTGGCAGAAGGGCGATTCCGAGGCAGCCTCGGGATGTCGAAGAAGGGTCGTGTATATGGCGACGACCTCTCGGTGATCGTTCAGATCCACCTCGATCTCGCCGACGGTACGACCGTCGAGATCCGCTCGGGAGAAGACTGGACGGTGGGGCGTGGCCGCATACGGACCTCCGACCCGAAGCACGGCGAGCGGGCTGATCTGCGGATCGACGACACCGCGTGGAAACGCCAAGGCGGGAACGTCTTGGAACCCCGGCCGGCGGTGCGTCTGGCGCCGCACGACCGTCAGCTGATCGCGGAGGACGTCGCCCGCGTCACGGCCATCGAAGAGCTGTCGGGTGTGGTCAGCGCCGCGCCGACCGGCACAGTGCTGATCGACTTCGGGCAGAATTTCGCTGGCGTGGCCAGGATCGAGCTGCCGGCGGGCGCCGGCAGAACCGTCCGGATCCTGTACAGCGAGGTCCTCACGCCAGCGGGTGAGCTGGATACCGGATACCTCGGCCTCGGCCATGGCGGCAGTGACAAATGGTTCCAGCGCGACGAGGTGGTGCTCGCGCACGATCCGGTCTCGTACACGCCGGCTTTCACGATCCATGGATTCCGGTACGTCGCTGTGGAGGGCCTCACTGCACCGCTGGCACCGGATGCTGCGACAGGCGTCGTCCTCTCGAGCGACCTCCCCGGTGTGTCGACCTTCAGTGCTTCCGACCCCCGACTTGAGCGGCTGTGGCAGAACGTGCTGTGGGGTCTGCGCTCGAACTTCGTCGACACTCCAACGGACTGCCCGACGCGAGAGCGAAGCGGGTGGACGGGCGACATCCAGGTCTTCGGTTCGACCGCCGCGCAGCTCGTCGACGCCGACGGCTTCCTCCGGCGATACCTCCGCAACGTCGCTGCCGAGCAGTACGACGACGGACGGGTGCCCCCCATCATCCCGACGGAGGACTCCGCGGGGAGGAAGCGCAACCCGATCCGCTTCTCCAGCACATCCGTGGGCTGGGGCGATGTCACGGTCCTCCTGCCCTGGACCCTGTATCAGTACTACGGCGACGTGGAGGTCCTGCGCCGCCAATACGACAGCGCCAGGGCCTGGGTGGACCAGCTCGCCCGAAGGGCCGCGACCAAGACGAGCCTGAGACGACGCCTGAGCGGAAAGGCCGGCGATCTGGAGGCGTACATCGTCGATACGGGGTACCACTGGGGCGAGTGGCTCCGACCGGGCGAAGGATTCAGCGAGGTGCTTGGCAATCTCGTCACACACCGACCGGTTGTCGCGTCGGCCTATTTCGCCTACTCCAGCACGGTCCTCGCCAGGATCGCGCACGTGCTCGGGCGCGAGGACGACGCACACCGATATACAGAACTCGGTTCGCGCGCGGCCGCCGCCTGGCGTTCCGCTTTCGTCCGCGATGGCGGGTCGAGGATCGGCGACGACAAGCAGGATGACTACGTCCGCGCTCTGGCGTTCGACCTGCTTCTTCCTGAGCATCGCTCCGTGGCGGCAGAGCGGCTCGTCGAGCTGATCACCACCGCGGGCGATCATCTCGGCACCGGCTTCCTCAGTACGCCGATGCTCCTGCCCGCCCTGGTCGAGGCCGGTCATGAGGACGTCGCGTACCGGGTGCTCTTCCAGGACACCGCACCGGCATGGCTCGACCAGGTCAAGAACGGCGCCACGACGATCTGGGAAAACTGGGAGGGCTATAAGGAGGACGGTCAGGCCAAGGGCTCGCACAACCACTACTCGTTCGGCAGCGTCGCCCGGTTCCTGCAGGAGCACATCGGAGGAGTGGCTCCCCTCGAGCCCGGCTACCGCAGATTCCTGGTCGCCCCGGCGGTTCGTTCGGGCCTGTCATGCGCCGGAACCTCGATCGAGACGCCGTACGGCCTCGCTTCAAACTCCTGGTCGATCAACGACGGTCGCGTCGAGCTGCAGGTGACGGTTCCGCCGGGAACCCAGGCGGTCGTGCAGGTGGGCGGTCACGACCGCGAGCTCGAGGCCGGAGAGCACTCGCTCACCTTCCCGCTGGCCGGCCCTCATCAGGACGCGCTGATCAGCTGATCCGCAGGCTTTGCGTCGGAAGCGATCTGGCGTCGGCCGAGCGCGAACTCGCGCGAGGCGTTGACCGCCTCCACGCAGCGCAGGCGACCATCGACACGATGCAACAGCGCGAACGATCCCGAAGCGGGATCGCCACGGACTTCGGTGTCGGCGTCGTTCGGGAGGAGGCCGGCGATCTGCAGCTTCCAATCGAACTGATCCGACCAGAACCAGGGCGGCGCCGGGACCGGTGACGCCGCGCCGGCGATCGTCGCTGCGACGATCCGCGCATGCTCGTTGGCGTTGTGGACGCTCTCCAGTCGGGCGGAGTCCGCAAAGGGCTGAAGGGGACGCCGCGCGACATCGCCGACGGCGAAGACATGTGGCGTCGATGTGCGTCCGCAGTCGTCCACGATGACTCCGTTGCTGCAGTCGAGTCCGGCGGTGCGCGCGAGCGTCTCATCGGGCACCGCCCCGATGGCGACCAGCACGGAATCGAACTCGCGGGGCGCACTCGAGCCGATGGTGACGTCGATGCCGCCTTGCGGATTCGACCTGAGGGCCTTCACATCGGCATCCACCAGAATCTCGACTCCGTGCACCTCGTGGTGTCGGGCGAGCTGCGCCGAGAGCTCGACGCTCGCGAGTCTGGCGAGAACGCGCGACTCCCGCTCGATCACGCAGACTTCGACGCCGAGGTGACGTGCGGTGGCCGCGACTTCCAGCCCGACGAAGCCTGCGCCGACGATGGCGAGTCGGGATCCCGGCGCGAGCAGCTCCTTGAGCGTCGCCGCGTCGGCGGCATCTCGCAGGCTGAGGAGCGGAAGCTGTCCATCGGTCTGCCCGGGGAGCGGGCGAGCCAGGGCCCCGGTGGCGAGCACGGCGAATTCGAAGCCGAACGTCCGGCCGTCGTCGAAGTGCGCGACGCGACGCTCCGCGTCCAGCTCCGCCACGCGGGTGCGCGAGAGCAGGCGGATGTCGTTCAGGTCGAAGTAGCCAGGAGGCTGGAGCCAGCCCGAGTCGGCGTCGGCATCGCCCTTCAGCCACGCCTTCGACAGCGGCGGGCGGTGGTACGGCGCGGCACCCTCTCCGTTCACCAGCGTGATCGATCCGGGGTAGCCGATCCGACGCAGCTCGGCGGCGACGGACACGCCGCCATGGCCGGCTCCGATGATCAGAACATCACACGATTCCATGAGCGTACGATATCGTACACTTATTGAGTCGCATAGACGCGAGTCTGCGGCCGAGTCAGCTCGGGCGCACGGTCTCTCGCTGCGCGATGAATCCATGAGTCATGCAATCGAGGAGGCCCCCATGGCAGTGCGAGCACGCGTCATCGTCGACAACGACTACGTCGGAGATCCCGACGGGCTGTTCCAGCTCGCGCATCATGTGCTTTCGCCCTCGGTCGAGATCCCCTTCGTCATCGCTTCGCGTCTCCCGGCGATGATGGGGCCCGGCGCGGTCGATGCCGTCCCGCGCGGGGTGGAGGCCGCCCGTGTCGTTCTGGAGCTGCTCGGATCCCGCATTCCCGTTGTGCGCGGATCTGATGAGGGTCTCGAGCAGGGGATCACGCCAGCTCTGTCCCCCGCCGCTGCGGCCATCATCGAAGAGGCGATGCGCGAAGACACGACGCTGCCGCTGTATTACGCAGCGGGCGGCGGCCTGACCGAGCTCGCCACCGCCTATCTTCACGAACCCGCAATTGCCGAACGGCTCACGCTCGTGTGGATCGGCGGCAAGTCCTACGATGCCGATCCGGATGCCGGAGACGGCCGACCCGAGTTCAATGTGATGATCGACTTCGCCGCGGCGCAGGTGGTGTTCGCCGCACCGATCCCGCTGTGGCAGGTGCCCCAGCAGACGTACGGCCAGTGCCTGGTGTCGTGGGCGGAACTCGACGCGTGCGCGCGGTCAGGCGGGGCACTCGGCCGCCACCTCGTTGACAGCCTCAAGGGGTTCGTGGAGATGCTCGAGGGTCAGTTCCACCTGAATCTCGGTGAAACGTTCATCCTCGGCGACAATCCGCTCGTTCTGCTCACCGCGCTCCAGTCGTCGTTCGAGGCCGACCCTGCGACCTCCGCTTCGGAGTGGCGCACGCGTCCGGTCCTCACGGCGGATGGGCGATACGACGGTGCTCGACCCGATCTGCCCGAAGTTCGACTGTTCGTGCAGCTCGACACTCGATTGATGCTGGCAGACATGTTCGCCAAGTTCGCGGCGTATGGAAGCGAGACGGTGACGCGATGACGACCTCAGTAGACACGTCGGCGGACGGAATCGACGTCGCGGTCGACCGCGGTTACTTCGATGCCACTCGCCCCGTCGATGAACGCGTCGAGCTCCTCCTGTCTCAGATGACGTTGGAGGAGAAGGCCGGCTTGATGTTCCACACCATGGTGATGCCCGGTGAAGGCGGTGCCGTGGACGTGGGCGGGGGAGCGTTCGGGCTTCCACCCGTCACCGAGATGATTGCCGACAAGGCGATGAGCCACTTTAATGTGCTCGGCTCAGCAGGGTCCCCGTCGGCCCTCGCGCGCTGGCACAACGCGCTCCAGGAGCTTGCTGCCGCGACGCGGCTCGGCATCCCGGTCACGCTGTCCACGGATCCTCGCCACTCCTTCACCGACAATCCCGGAACCGCCGCCATGGCGGGATCGTTCTCGCAGTGGCCTGAGCCGCTCGGACTCGCTGCGATCGGAAGCGAGGACCTCGTCGAGGAGTTCGCCGGCTACGCCCGCGAGGAGTACCTCGCCGTTGGACTCAGGGTCGCGCTGCACCCGCAGATCGATCTCGCCACCGAGCCGCGGTGGGCGCGACAGATCGGCACGTTCGGCGAGGACGCCGAGCTCACCGCACGTCTCGCGGCCGCCTATATCCGGGGGTTCCAGGGCTCCGAGCTCGGCAGCCGGTCCGTTGCGACGATGGTGAAGCATTTCCCGGGAGCGGGACCGCAGAAGGACGGCGAGGACGCGCACTTCGCCTACGGTCGCGAGCAGGTCTATCCCGGCGACCAGGCCGCACTGCACCTGCGGCCGTTCGAGGCGGCGTTCGAAGCCGGCGCCAGTCAGGTCATGCCCTACTACGGAATGCCCGTCGGCACCGACTGGGAGGAAGTCGGATTCGGCTTCAACAAGAGTGTCGTGACGACACTGCTCCGGGAGCGCTACTCGTTCGACGGGATCGTGTGCACCGACTGGGGACTGCTCTCGGACGGGCATCTCGCCGGCGAAGTGCACCCCGCGCGGGCCTGGGGTCTCGAGGACCGCTCCGTGCCCGACCGGATGTGGATCGCGATCGAGGCCGGGGTGGACCAGTTCGGTGGCGAGCACATTCCCGACGTGCTCGTCAGTCTCGTGCAGAGCGGTGCCGTGACCGAGGACCGGATCGACGAGTCGGTCCGTCGACTCCTGCGTGAGAAGTTCGTCCTCGGTCTGTTCGACGCGGCGACCGTGGATCCCGCTGCCGCGGACGAGATCGTCGGCTCGCCCGAGGCGCGTGCGGGCGGAGAACTCGCGCAACGGAAGTCGGTGACTGTCCTGACGAATCGCTCGATCGGTCGAAGCGGAGGCGACGCCCAGCCGACGCTCCCCGCCCGCCGCGGCATCCGGATCTACAGCGAGGGGATCGATCCGGACGTCGTCGCCGAATACGGCCGGGTGGTCGACGATCCGTCCCTGGCCGACCTCGCCGTCCTGCGCCTGCAGGCGCCGTTCGAGGACCGTCCAGGAATCTTCGAGCGCTTCTTCCACGCGGGCTCGCTCGAGTTCTCCGCCGGGACGGTGGCGCACGTGAAGGATGTCGCCGCACGGGTCCCGACGGTGGTGGACGTGTTCCTGGACCGGCCCGCGATCCTCACGCCGTTCGCGGACGGGGTGAGCGCTCTTCTGGGCAGCTACGGTGCGAGCGCTCGGGCGCTGATGGACGTGGTCTTCGGCGAATCCGCGGCGGTGGGACGCCTGCCCTTCGACCTGCCCCGCAGTATGGCGGCCGTGCAGGAGAGCCGGGAAGACGTCCCCTTCGACACGCGCGACCCGCTCTTCTCGTTCGGCCACGGACTGCGCACGCCGTAAGGGATCGCGCATCTCGCGCTTGCCAAAAAGCGTACGCACTCGTACAGTAACTGAAGATCGCCGGCATGTGAACGGCGCAACCCCAAGGAAGTGGAGCAAGACCCATGGCTGCAACGGCGCCGACGACGGACGAGATCGAAGCGGAAATCGCAGAGCTGCTGCGCATCGAAGAGGTGGGCGCGCTCGCCGTCACTCTCGCCGACGGATCGCCGCATGTCGCGACCATGCACTTCGCGGGTGACGGCCTCTCGGTGTACTGCCACACCTTCGTCTACACCCGCAAGTACGAGGCGATGAAGAGCGATCCCCGAGTGAGCTACACGCTGGCGTACCAGCCCCCGGGTGGCTTCTACGACCGGATGAAGCTACGGGCAATCCAGGTGAGCGGCGTCGTGACCTTCTTGGAGGACCAGGCCGAGATCGAGCGGGCCATCGCGCTGTGCGGTGAGCAGTTCGACTGGCTCAAGGATTCGACCATGTTCGACAACTTCCGCCGCGAGGGCGTCGAACTGCGTCAGGTCTTCTTCCGGATCGACCCGATCTCGGCAATGTGGAACGACAATCGCGTGCGGATGATGTGGCGCCAGGACGTCGTGTTCACCCCTGACCACGAGCACGTCGCAGAGGTGACCCCCTACTCGACGGCGCCGCGGTGAGCGGCGAGTCGATCACCGTCACGTTCACGGAATCGGACGGCGCGACCATCAGGGGAGAAGTCGAGATCGGCAACTCTCTGATGCGCGCCGCGCAGATTCTCAATGTGCCGGGAATCATCGCCGAGTGCGGGGGAATGGCCGCCTGTTCGACGTGTCACTGCTATGTGGATCGCGAGTGGCTGGACCGGCTACGACCCATGGATGACATGGAAGCGGGAATGCTCGAGATCGCCATCGATCCCGACGACCGCAGCCGCCTCTCCTGCCAGATCACGCTGCAGTCGGATCTCGACGGCCTGACGGTGAGCGTGCCGCGCGATCAGGCGTAGCAAATAGGTATCGTGACTTCAGTCGGTCTCCCTCGTAGTTCGCGGGCAGTGAGGGCCGCGACAGAATGGGAGCGCCATGGTGCAGCCGCGCGGACGAGAACGCGAACTGTCGATCCTTCGCGTCGTCCTCGAACTCCTCGGGGAGAACGGCTACGAACGGCTGACGATCGATGCGGTCGCGGCGCGTGCGCGCACCAGCAAGGCCACCATCTACTCCCGATGGCCGGACAAGGCCACGCTCGTGGCGGCGGCACTGAATGCCCGCTCGGGCGATCTGCCGCGGCTGCTGCCGGCGGGTTCCGACCTGCGAGAGGATCTGGCGAGTCTCGTGGCCCTCTTCGTGCAGTTCGCGGAGAACGAGAGCCTGACGGTCTTCATGAGCGTCTTGATCGCGGCAGAGAACGAGCCAGTGCTCGCGGAGGCGTTCCACGGCACGGCGCTGGAGCCGCGGCGCCAGGACTGCAGCCACATCGTGGCGCGCGCGATCGCTGCCGGGGAGGCGGCGGCCGACTCCTCGGGAGAGGAGCTCTTCGAGCTCGTCATGGGGAAGGTGCTCGTGAGGTATGTCATCGAGCGGGGGCGCCTGTCTGCGGCCGACCAGGCGGCCTTCATCGAACGTGTGCTGATTCCCGCGCTCGATCGGCCCGCGCCGAGCTGAGTGCCGCCGCTGACCCGCGGCTCCCCGCCCACGCACCACTCGGTGACGGGTCGGGCTGATCCGCGCGCTCGCGTTGCACTGGTGGTGCGCATCGTCCCGTTTATCAGGACGCTAGGCGTGTATAGTAGGACTGTCGAAGGAGACTGCATGGGCATCGAAAGCCGTGAACCGCTGAAATTCCGCGCGGATTGGGGTGGGGCGAATCTGCTCCGGGCTTCGGGATGGCTCTCGCAGTGGGTGTGGGACCACACCGCCGACCACCGCTTGAGTGAGATCCACACGGGCCGCGGAATGGGCGACAACCTGAGCGCGCTCGGTGCCGGCCAGGTCGATGTCGCATTCGCGACTCCGGCCGCCTTCGCCCGCCTGGCGCGGGACGGGCGCGGGCCCTTCGAGGGCAGAGCGATCGAGAATCTCGTCGCCGTCGGTGCGCTGCCGCATCGCGACGCGATGCTCCCGGTGGCGCGGGCGGACAGCGGCCTGCGGACGCTCGCCGACGTTGCGGCGCATCCCGGTCCGCTCAGGGTGTCTGTGGGTGTGAACGACCCCGACGGTTTCATGGGCTTCGGCGGCGACCTCGTGCTCGACGCCGGTGGAGTCGATCTCGATGAGATCGTGCGTCGCGGCGGCACCGTGACGCGGCACGAGCAGCCGTTCGACGTCATCGACGACCTTCGCGAGGGCCGGGCGGACCTCATGGTCTCCGAAGCCATCATGACTCCTGACTGGCAGGCCCTTGCCCGCGAGCAGGATGTCCGGTTCATCTCGCTGACGCCTGACGAGGCGCGTCGTATCGAGGACCGGTGGGGGCTCGGGGTGATCGAGATTCCGCCGGGGTACTTCCCCAGCCAGGACTATCCCGTCGTCGGCCTCGACTATTCGGATTGGATCTGTGCGACCACGGCCGATCTCGACGACGAGACCGCCGCACTCTTGGCGGATGCCTTCATCCACGGCGGCGAAGCGCTCGCTCGCGGCTACCGGCATCTTCCCGTCGACTACTCCCCACTGCGATACCCGATCGACTATCGGGTCGCCGGAATGACATCCATCCCGTTGCATCCGGCGGTGGAGCGGGCCTATGAAAGCGCAAGTACTCACGCGGAGGTGAGCTGATGTTGGCATCAGAGGTAATCGATCAGCAAGGAACGCTGAAAGTCGGGAACGTGCCCGACCCCGTCGCGCAGCGCGGTGAGGCAGTCGTGCGTGTGGCAGCCGCCGGGCTCGCCCCGGGCGCGTTCAATCTGCTGCGCATGGGCGCAGTTCCCATTCTGCCGACCATCCTCGGCCACGAGATCTCGGGCACGGTGGAGTCGGTGGGCGACCCCGAGCGGGAGGGCCTGCTGGGCCATCGCGTGCGCGTGCATCCGCTGCTGTCGTGCGGCGCGTGCGACTACTGCACGACCGACCGCGAGATGATGTGCGCTCAGAACGCGATGATCGGCCACGCCGTCTTCGGACCTGAGGCGATGGGGCGGTACCAGCGGTTCCACAACGGTGGTCTGGCGGAACTCGTCGTCGTGCCAGTGGCGAACCTCGATCTCCTGCCCGACAATCTCGATTTCGAGCTCGGGGCGAAGGTGCACGACTTCGCGAACGCCATCCGGGCGTACAAGCTTGCCGACCTCGACAAGGGCGCGACCCTGATCGTCACCGCCGCAACCGGCGCCATGGGCGTGGCGACCATCGCTCTCGCACATGAGTTCGGCGTGCATCGGATCATCGCCGTCGGGCGTGACGCGGACCGCCTCGCTGAGGTCGAGCAGCTGGACCCCGATCTCATCCGAACCGTCGCGCTCCAGGATGACGACGGTCCGCAGACGGTCGCCGGGCGCATCCGGGCCATCGCGCCGCAGGGTGCGCACGCGGCCATCGACTATCTGCCGGGTGGTCGGGGAACATCGTTCATCTTCGGGGGAGTGCGTGTGGGCGGACGAATCGTCCACATGGGCGTGAACCCGGAGCCCCTCGTGATCCCGCCGGCGGCGTTCTCCGTCAACTGCATCTCATTCATCGGCACCCGCAACGGCACACGGAAGGATGCGCACGACGCTATCCGACTGCTCAGCGCGGACCCCCAGCGGTACTCGCGCCTGATCACGCACCGCCTCGCGCTCGATGAGGCGGCAGTGGCGCGCGATAACTTCAGCTCGCGCGCGGAACCGATGTGGATGGCCGTCGTCCGTCCAGAGCTTACTTCGGCCGACGCCCTCGGCGTCGACTCCTGACAACACGACAGAGAGGCGATTCCATGGGCATCGTTACCGAGCACTTCGAGGTCTTTCCGTTCGACCGGCCGGCGCGGGTCTTCAAACGCGATGAGGGCGAGCTGCTCTCCCGCGCGGTCCCGAAGATGCCGGGGGTGTCATGGGACCCGATCCCGCCACTCAAGATCGTGCGCTTCGATCAGGCGTACCAGGACGGCGCCTTCATCCCCCCCCGCATCCTGTGGGAAGGAGAGACGGGGCGGATCGAGTGGATGCAGATGAACTTCCGGCAGCCGATGTATCACCGCAACCTCGACGTCGACGAGATGTCGTACCAGATTCGGGGCGGCCGCACCCTGATGACGGAGTACGGGACGGTCGAACTGACCGACGGGGACTTCGTGCGCATCCCGGTCGGCGTCGCCCATGACAACTATGGGCGACGAGCCAGTCACATCCTCTGGTACTTCCCGACGCCGCTCGACGACGTGGGTGAGGTGGTGCGCACCAGCGAGGTGCTGATTCCTCCTTTCGAAGGGTGGAAGCCGGACATCGTGAACGAGGTGCACACGGACTGTCTCGGCGGCCGGCATTGCGACCGAGCGGTGCAGCTGTCGGACGAGCAGCTCATCCTCGAGCAGGGCTACACCGAGACCGAGCGACTCAAGGTCCTCTCGTCTGAAGTGACGTCGGAGGAGACGCAGTGGATCTGGCGTGGTGAGCACCATGCGATCGGGATCATCGGTATCACCGACAGTGACGGCACGGTGTACACGCGTCGGCGGAACGTCGACGAGGTGCAGTACCAGGTCGAAGGAACCCGGCTGCTGATCAGTGCCAACGGCGTCGTCGAGATGACGCCGGGCACGTTCACCCACATTCCTGTCGGCGTCGCGTATGCGAGCATCGTGCACGGCACGAGCAAGCACATCACGACGGTGACGACGGGCAAGCTGGACTGCGTGTGGGAGGGGGCTGACGAGAGCGAGCAGTGGGATGCCGAGAGGATCGACGGCTACCGCGCGAAGGCCTTCTCTGCCGCGGTTCCGTGAGCGCGATCTCTGTCGAGCGGGTGCTCGACGTCTGCGGTGCTCTCCTCGCCGCAGACCAGCAGGACATGGTCTGGGGCCACGCCGGCGTCCGCGATCCCGACGGACGGGGCGTGTGGATCAAACGCTCCGGAGTCGCCTTCGATGAGCTGACCGCCGCTGACGTCCACCTGGTCGGATGGGACGGAACGCTCGTCGAGGGGGAGGGGCGGCCGCACATCGAGTCGTTCATCCACCTCGAGATCATGCGCGTCAGGCCCGACGTGACGACGTCCATCCACAGCCACCCCGCGGCGGTCAACGCGTTCAGCGCACTGGATGAGCCGTTGCGGGCCATCTCCCACGAGGGCGTGCTGTTCGTCGATCCGCAGATCCCGCGGTCTCCGCTGTCCGGGGACCTCATCGCCGACTCCTCGAGGGGCGCAGCGCTCGCCGCGGCTCTCGGTCAGGCGCGGGCGTGTCTCATGCCGCGCCACGGTCTCGTCGCCGTCGGAGCGGACGACGCAGCAGCCACCATGACTGCGGTGCTGCTGGACCGGGCCTGCGCGCTTCATCTCGCCGCACGTGCCGCCGGCGATATCCGGTCGTACTCCGATTCGGAGGAGATCATCGCGAAGACGGCGCACGTCTGGCCCAAGTCGCAGCTCGACGCGGGGTACGACTACCTTCTCCGCAAGGCCGGCCGGCGCGCCTGACGCTCAACGAAGAGGGGCACGACAAGACTGTCGCGCCCCTCTTCGTTGGCCTCGGGCTACTCGGCCGTCACACGGCTCTCGATCCGTCCGACACCGTCGACCTCGACGGTCACCGTGGTGCCCGGGGTGAGGAACAGCTGCGGATCACGGCGGAAGCCGACGCCACCCGGCGTGCCGGTCAGGATGATGTCACCGGTCTTGAGCTCGGTGAACTCCGAGATCACGCTGATGAGCGTCGGGATGTCGAAGATCAGCATCGACAGGTCGGAGTCCTGCACCGTCACGCCGTCGACCGTCGTCCGCACGCCCGCGGTGGCGAGATCGACCTCGTCGGGGCGGACCAGGTAGGGTCCGATCGGCGTGACGCCGTCCCAGGCCTTGCCCTGCAGCCACTGATGCGTCTTGTACTGGTAGTCGCGCATGGTCACATCGTTCGCGACCGAGTAGCCGAGCACATGGTCGGCCGCGTCGTCGATGGCGATGCGACGCCCGGGCCGGCCGATGATCACGGCCAGCTCGGCCTCGTAGTCGACCTGGGCCGATTCGCTGGGGACCGGTATCGGACGGTCCGCGGCGATCAGACTCGATGCGTACTTGGGGAACAACACCGGATAGGTGGGGAGGTCTCGCCCGGTCTCCTCGATGTGCGCCTTGTAGTTCAGCCCGACGCAGAACACCTTGCTCGGCGCCCACGACGGGGGGAGCAGCTCGACCTCGGCGCGGTCGACCCGGCCGGACTCACGAGGTTCGGCCGACAGCAGCGCGTCGACGTCGGTGTCGGCATCGATCCGCGCGAAGCCGTCGAGAGGCACGAACTGCTCGCCGTCGACGATGCCGACGTGGTCCTGGCCGTTGTGCCGGTAGCTGACCCACACCATCAGATGTGGTCCTCACTCGTGCGGCGCCAGGAGGGTGTCTGCCCGCCCCAGAGGTTCACGGTCTGCGGCGCGGGCGTCCACCGGCGCGGGACGTACTGCACCCGGTCGTCATAGAACTTCTCCATCTCGGCGGAGAGCTCGATGTGGTTGCCCGCCGGGTCGTCGAAGAAGACGAACAGGTTGTTTCCGGGCCCGTGCCTGCCCGGACCCCACGTGACCGGGACGTCCAGTTCGGTGAGGCGGTCGCACCAGGACTTGAAGTCCTCCCACTCGGCGAGGTCGTAGGAATAGTGGTCGATGTCGCCGGCGCTGCCGATGTTCACGATCGCGAGGGTGTGGTGGTCGCGGTCGCTGCGCAACCACGCGAACCGACCGTCAGCAAGCTGGTCGGAGATCCGGAAGCCGACGACATCGACGTAGAACGCCGCCATCCGGGCGACGTCCACCGTCCCGAGAGTCGTGTGCTGGAACTTGATGGGACGACGGCCGGTGTCAGCGGTGTTCTCGCCGTGGCGGCGGACCTCGCTGTGAAAGTGCACGGTGTTCCCATCAGGATCGGTGACGACGATGCCGTCCGCCTCGCCGATGGCGTCGTCGACGTCGCCCACGTCCATCGGACTGTGAGCGATTCCGGCTTCGTCGAGCCGCTCGCGGATGCCGTCGATCCCGTTCTCGTCGCGAACCTCGAAGCCGATGTGCACGAGACCCTGCGGGCCCTCGGTCAGATCGATGACGTGGTGACCGGCGCCCCATCCCAGGCGAACAGCGCCGTCGGCGAGGGCGGAGTGGCGATGCATCCCGAGCACCCGCGTGTAGAACTTCTCCGCCACGGCGATGTCGGGCACGCTGAACCCGATGTGCGAGACGGCGGTCTGACGGAGCGCGCCGGCGCGCTCGCCCTCGATCAGAGTGATGCGTTGTGGTCTTTCCATGGTGTTCCTTCCATTTCTCGTTCGGGTCGCGGTCACACCGCGGCGGAAACCGACTGGTGCCCGGCCACCATGTCGCGCAGCTGGATCGAGAGCCGTGTCACGACGTCCGGATCGGCGGCAGCGACCCCGGCGATGACCCGGTCGGGGCGCTGCACGATGAAGCAGCCCCGGACCGAGTCGACTTCGGCGTACAGACGGGTATCGACATCGATCGCAACGCGCACTTCCGAGGGTCTCTCGTGGACGAGATCGTCGACGGGCACGTCGACGTAGGCCGGATTGAGGTGGCCGAAGGCCGAGATCACGCTCCGCCACGTCCCGTGGCCGCTGTCATCGCCGATGCCGACGCCGATCACGGCCCAACCGGTTCCCGTCAGCTCATCCAGTGGGACGACGCGGTGCGCCGCGAAATCGAAGACACGCGGCTGGCCGAGTGCCCAGCCGACGAGCGGATGGGATTCGGGATCGACCACCGCTCCTTCCTGAAGGCGCGTACTCGGGCGGTACTTCATGGCCTCGAAGTAGGCCCGGCCGTCCTCTGTGGCCATCGCACCCCGAACGACTCGGTCCCGGAATTCTGCCAATCGTGCGTTGGTGGTCATGACCACGCGGCCGAGCCGTTCCGAGCTCCTGACGACTGCGGCGGCGTGGGGGCGTCGCTCGAGCTGGTATGTGTCGAGCAGGTCCGGCGAGGCATCTCCGCGCAACACGGACGCGATCTTCCAGGTGAGGTTCGCGGCATCCCGGATGCCTGAGTTCAGACCCTGCCCCGCGAACGGCGGCATCATGTGCGCAGCGTCTCCGAGGAGGAGTGCGCGACCGCGACGCCAGTCGTCGGCGATCAATCCGTGGAAACGGTAGGCCACCGCACGCTCGACCTCGTCCTCGCGAATCGCGCGATACGGGGCGAGCAGCCGCTCCATCAGATCGAACGGAGGAGTCGCCCACCTGCCGACCTCGTCGGGGTAGAGGTAGAACTCGTACCGGCATCGCCCGGTCAGCCCGGGCACGATGACGTGCGGGCGCCGCGGGTCGCCGTGATGCATTCCATACCGCTCGTGATGGTCGTCCCCCGTCGTGTCGATGACCAGCCACACGTCATCGTGGCTGCGGCCTGTCATCGAGATCCCGAGGTGGGTGCGCACGCGCGAACGACCGCCGTCCGCTCCGAGAACGAAGTCCGCGTCGACTGTGAACGGCCCGTCCGGATCGGTGACGGACGCCGTGATGCCATCTGGCGACTCTTCGAAGGCCACCAGTTCGGTGGAGAATCGAAGGTCGACGAGGGGATGGTCTTCTAGGGCCGCGCGGAGAACACGCTCGAGATCCGGCTGCGCGAACGGGTTCTTGAAGGGAAAGCCGAAGCGGAAGGGGATCGTCGCTCCGCCGTGGAAGATCTCCGTACCGTCTGCGCCGTAGTACGTGGTGCCCGTCCCGGGGACGATGACCCGGAGTACCTCGTCTGCGATGCCCGCGCGCTGATAGACGCGCAGCGACTCATCATCGAGGCTGATGGCCTTCGGGTCGTCCGCAGTGCGGGCGTTCTTCTCGACGACGGTCACCTGCACGCCGTGCGAGGCGAGGAGGATCGTCGCGGTCATCCCGACAGGTCCGGCGCCTACGACAAGCACCTGGGTTCGTATGGTCGACTCCACTGATCACATCCTCGCGATGTCCTAACTTGTGAGCCACTATATCTGACTATCAGAACATTCGTGCAAGAGCGTCTGTCACGAAAGTGCCCGCGCGCGCTGGAGCGGCGGAGGACGGGTGATTCCACGCCCGGTGTCGGGCGCATTTGATGCCGCCGAAAGGGCGTGGGAACAGCGGGCGTCCGCTGGGCGGCCGGTCGGTGCGCGGTGTCGAGGCGAACTTCAGATGCTCGCCGAGGTCATCAGAGTTCGAGGAGGGCGGCCTGCGTGCTCAGGGCTGCAGCCGCGGTCACCAGTGCTTCGACGATGGAGTCGATCTGGGACTCGGAAACCAGCGAGCGGATGAGCACCACGCTGATCGCGGCGATCACTTCGCCGTTTTCTCGCCTGATGGGCGCTGCGACGCCCATCGCGGTCGGATCGACTTCGCCCGACGAGATCGCAAACCCGTCTGAGCGAATCTGCGCCAGCCGGGCGACGATCCGCTCGGCGTCGGTGAGCGTGTTCGGGGTGAACTGCTTCAGGGGCGTCGAAGCCAGGAGGCCGCGTGCCTGGTCGTCCTCCATCGCCGAGAGGAGCACAAGCGCCGACGCGCCGGCGTTGATGTCGAGGACCGAGCCGCGCTCATAGGAAAGGCGAACGTACTGCTCGCGCGCCTCCTCGCGCTCGAGGCACACGACTGCGTTGCCCATGAGCTTGGTGAGGAGAACGGTCTGGTGGAACTGCTCGGCGAGCTCGCGCATGACCGGGACGCACAGTTCGGTGAGGCCGAATCCCTTGCGGGCGATCCTGGCGAGTTCGAGCACATAGAGACCGAGACGGAAGCTCCCGCGGCCGGACTCCGCCAGAAAGCCCGACTGCACCAGTGTCTGAAGGTAGCGATACGCCGTCGAGCGAGCCACGCCGAGACTCTCGGCGACGTCGATGGCCGAGAGCTCCGGCCGCTCCTCCGTGAACATCTGGAGCACGTTCAGGGCGCGGTCTGCCGTGCTGTTGCGCTCGCGGTACCCGCTGGTCTGAGCCATGCGAGTCATCTAACCAGACCACAGGCTCATTTTCCCCGCACGGTCCTGAATAGGAGGACATTAAATCTGAGAATCGAAATCTCATGTTGCCATTTTCAGGACGTGGGTATTGAATAACAGGACAGGGTGACCTTGAGAAAGGGATCGCGACGGTGGACCCATCATGAACGGGCCCACTCCGGCGGTCGTTCTTCGGCCACCCCTACCCGACCTGCCAAAGGAGGCAATCATGAGTGACACAACCACCGCGACTCCCAGCACCGATGCGGATCTGTTCGCTCCCGAAGTCGTGGCCGACCCGTTTCCGACGCTGACCGCACTGCGCGAGCAGGCTCCCGCGGTCTACTCGACGAAGTACGACTTCTACGTTCTGACGCGCTACGAAGATGTCCGCGCAACCGCCGGCGACTGGGAGTCCTTCACCTCGTCGAAGGGTGTCGGGCTCACCGAACAGTTCAACAAGCAGCTCGTGGGCTCGGTTCTCGCGACAGACCCGCCCGAGCACGATGCCCTCCGCGAAGTTCTGTCGGACAAGCTGGCACCGCGCGGCCTCGCGCAGATCCGCCAGCAGATCAGCGAGTATGCCAACTCCCTTGTCGCCGAGTGCGTCGCGAAAGGCACCTTCGACGGCGTGGTCGACATCGCTCGCGTCTTCCCGATCAATGTCGTCGGCGACCTGGTCGGACTCCCGATGGAAGGCCGGGAGAAGATGCACCCCGGCGCCGACGCCACCTTCTCGGGGTTCGGGCCGTTCGTTCCCTACGTCATGGAGCACCTGCCCCAGCTGCAGGACTACCAGGCCTGGATGGGCACCATGGCGGACCGTTCGAAGCTGACGCCCGGCGGTTGGGGCGAAGCGATCATGGACGCGGTCGACGACGGCCGTCTCACTCAGCTCGGTGCCATCCGGACAGTCAGCGCCTACCTCACGGCAGGCATGGACACCACGGTCAACGCGATCGCCGCGCTGATGCGGCTCTTCGCGGATCGTCCCGATGTCTGGAACGCCCTCAAGGCAGACCCCAAGCTCGCGGCGCCGATTTTCGAGGAGATCCTGCGACTGGAGTCGCCGGTCGTCGGCTTCTGGCGCGTCGCCACGAAGGACGTCGAGTTCGGTGAAGTGACCGTGCCCGAGGGCTCCAAGGTACTGCTGCACTGGGCGGCCGCGAACCGGGACCCCGAGAAGTACCCGAATCCCGACACCTTCGACATCGGGCGCAATCCGCTCGACCACGTCGCTTTCGGCTATGGCGTTCACGCCTGCGCAGGCCAGGGCCTCGCCCGGATGGAAGCGGTCACGCTGCTTGAGGCATTCGCCGCGCAGATCGACACCATCGAGCTGGCCGGTGAGCCCGTGCGCGGACGCAACCCGATCGTCCGCGGCTACGAGTCCGTCCCCCTTCGAGTGACCCCCCGGAGAGATGCGTGAAGATCGACATCAAGCTGCCCGCGTGCGAAGGACATGGGCTGTGTGCCCAGACCGCGCCGGGCATCTATGAGCTGGACGACGAAGGGTACGTGCGTCTCGTCGTTGACGAGATCACGCCGGACCTGGAGGCGGCGGCCGAGGCCGGGGCGCGAGTCTGCCCCGTCGCCGCGCTCGCTGTGCGTCGATGAACAATGTCGTGATCGTCGGCGGCTCCATCGCCGGCGTGACCGCCGCCGGCTCGTTGCGTGCACTCGGCTGGACCGGGGAGATCACGGTGCTCTCCGACGAGCACGATCCGCCCTACTCGCGGGTGCCGCTGTCGAAGGGCATCCTGGCCGGCACCGAACCCGCCGAGTCGGCGGTGCTCCCGGCCCTGCCGGACGACGTCCGGGTGCGGACCGGAGTGCGTGCGGTCCGCCTGCACACCGAGGGCAAGACCGTGGAGCTCGACAACGGGGAGCTCGTGCCCTACGACGGCCTGATCGTCGCGACCGGTGCGCGCCCTCGGCGACTCGCAGAGGTGGGCCAGACCGGCGAGCACGTCGTGCGCACGCTATCAGACGCTGAGAATATTGCCTCTGCAGTCGTCGGCGCGCGGACAGCGATCGTCGTCGGGGCGGGGTTCCTCGGCATGGAGGTGGCGTCCACCCTCCGCCACCACGGCCTGGACGTCACCGTGATCGACCGGGATCCTCCTCTCCTGCGGCTGCTGGGGCCCTGGCTGGCCGACCTCATCGTCGGCCGAGCGACAGCAGACGGCGTGCGGTTCATCCTCGCGCCGAACGGCGTCGAACTGATCGGCGACCCGGTGCGCGGAGTGATCACCGGACCGGGGGAGGAGCACTTCGCCGACCTCGTCGTCACCGCCGCGGGCGATCTCCCGAACGTCGAGTGGCTGGAGTCCTCCGGGCTCCCGCTTGCCGGAGGACTCGTCGTCGACGACCGATGCGTGGTCGCCCCGGGCATCGTGGCTGCCGGCGACGTCGCGGTACGCGAAGTGCTGCCGGGACTGTTCCGCCGCACGCCCCACTGGACCAACGCCATCGTGCAGGGGCAGGCTGCGGCGCGGGCGATGCTCGACAGCGACACCGCACCCTACGAACCCGACCACTACTTCTGGACGGAGCAGTTCGGCCTCGACATCAAGATCGCGGGCGAGCTGCCCTTGGAAGGCGCGCCGGAAGTCATGGCGGGCGACCCCGATGAACTGAGCGCGCTGCTCCAGTGGCGTCGTGACGATCGCATCGTCGCAGTGGCGATCAACCATCGGATGCCGGTGGCCCGACTCAAGGCGATGACCCATGCCTGAAGACAACCGAGGACCGCAGACATGAGGACGACTGCCGCGATCGCCACAGCGAGCGGATCCGGATTCCAGCTGGCCGATGTCGTGCTCGACGAGCTGCGCGACGACGAGGTGCTGGTCGATGTCGTGGCCGTGGGCATGTGCCACACCGATCTCAGCGCGGCATCCGGCTCCATCCCGTTCCCGCTCCCCGGCGTGCTCGGCCACGAAGGCGCGGGCCGGATCCGCGCGGTGGGCTCCGCGGTGACCCGGGTCAAGCCGGGCGACCCCGTGCTGATGACGTTCACGTCCTGCGGTCGGTGCCGGCAGTGCCGCGGGGGACACCCCGCGTACTGCGATCACCATCTGCCGTGGAACCTGCTCGGCGGTACCCGCGCCGACGGCAGCATTCCGCTGGCCTGGGACGGGGAGGGTGTGCTCCATGCCCACTTCTTCGGGCAGTCGTCCTTCGCGCGGCACGCCATCGTCGATGAGCGCAGCGTCATCGCGCTCGCACCGACGACGACCGACGACGAACTCGCGCTCTACGCCCCCCTGGGCTGCGGGCTCCAGACCGGCGCCGGCGCCGTACTCAACGTGCTCGCACCCCGGCCGGACTCGGTTCTCGCCGTCAGCGGCGCCGGAGCAGTCGGACTCGCCGCAGTCATGGCGGCCGCCGCCGTCTCGGTGCAGACGATCATCGTCATCGACCGGATCGCGTCACGCCTGGACCTCGCCCGCGAGCTCGGCGCGACGCATGTCATCGACGCGTCGGCCGTCGACACCGCCGACGCTATCGCCTCGCTCACCGACGCACGTGGGGTGGACTATGCGATCGAGACGACGGGCAACGTCGGCGTACTCGAGACCATGATCGGCTCCCTCGCGGTCGGTGGGACCTGCGCCGTCATCGGCGCCCCCCGCGCGGGATCGCGAGCGCGGTTCGATGTCAACGCGCACCTCCCCGGTCGCCGCATCGTCGGAGTCACGCTGGGCGACAGCGAGCCCGAGCGCTTCATCCCCCAGCTGATCGCCCTCCATCGCGCCGGACGGTTCCCCATCGAGCGCCTGCAGCGCCGCTATGCGTTCACCGACATCGACCGGGCGGCGGCGGACGCGGCATCCGGTGACACCATCAAACCCGTCCTGATCGTAGGAGCCGACTGATGAGCACACAGTCCGTCTTCACATCCCGCGTGCTGCGCGGGTCCGGAGGTCGCACGTTCGCCGACGTCTCTCCCGTCACCGGCGAGACGCTGGCCGAGTTCCCGGCGCTCCAGCCTGACGACGTGGCCGACATCCTCCGCTACGCGGCGCACGCGCAGCGAGAGTGGGCCGCCGTCCCGTACACGGAACGGCGGCGGATCCTGCTCTCGGCGGCTGACCTGCTCGAATCCGAGCTCGAAGAGCACGTCGCGACGATGGCGCTCGAAGTCGGCGCGACTCGGCCGTGGGCCGAGATGAACATCCACGAGTCGGCAGCGACCCTGCGAGAGGCGGCATCCCTGACCAGCGGCGCGATCGGGGAGATCCTTCCCTCGTTCGATCCCGATACGGTCAATCAATCCCTGCGGGAACCGGCCGGTGTGAGCCTGTCCATCGTGCCGTGGAACGCGCCGGTGATCCTCGCCGCGCGGTCCAGCGCCATCTCGCTGGCGGTGGGGAACGCGGTGGTCATCCGTCCGAGCGAAGAGGCGCCGATATCGGCGGGTCACCTGCTCGCTGACGCGCTCGTCCGCGCCGGCGTGCCCGCCGAGGTGATCCCCGTGGTGACGAGTGCCGCGGGGGAGGGACGCCACCTCATCAACGAGCTGATCGCATCGCCCGAAGTCCGCCGCATCGCCTTCATCGGGTCCACACCCGTCGGACGATCCATCGCTTCACAGGCCGGTGCCGCATTGACGCCTTCGGTGATGGAACTGGGCGGCAAGAACGTGACGATCGTCCGCGAAGACGTGGACCTTGAGCGCTGGGCGCCCCTGCTGGCCTTCTCCGCCTTCGCGAACACCGGTCAGGTGTGCATGTGCACCGACAAGCTGCTCGTGCACCGCAGCCGCTATGCCGAAGCCGTGGACCGGCTCGTCGCCATCGCCGAATCGATGAACGTGGGCGATCCGCGCGATCCCGCAGTCCAGCTCGGGCCGCTCATCAACTCCAGCGCGGCCGCTCACTTCAGCGACCTGATCGAAGACGCGCGAGCCAACGGCGCGGTGGTCGCCGCCGGCGGGTCGCTCGACGGTCTCTCCGCGCGTCCCACGGTGCTCACCAATGTCAACGATCGGTGCCGGTTCTTCGCGGAGGAGGGATTCGCCCCGATCGTCAACGTCGTCCCCTACGACGACGATGACGACGCCCTCGCCAAAGCGAACGAGGGCGAGCTCGGACTCATCGCAGCCGTCATCTCGGATGACGCCGATCGTGCCTACCGCCTTGCCCGACGGGTCCGCGCCGGTGCTGTCCATGTCAACGGCCCGTCCGTGGGGGATGAACCGCACGTGCCGTTCGGCGGACTCGGCGCATCGGGCATGGGGCGCCTCGGAGGCCGAGACTCTGTCCGTTTCTACACCGAACAGCGCACCTTCTATCTCCACGGATAGCGCACGCGCAAGACCAGAAGGCACGATCCCATGACCCACCCCATTCGACTGACACCGCTCGGACACTCGTGCGTGCTCATCGAGGCGACCACCGACAGCGGCGCCACCGGCAGGATCCTGCTGGATCCCGGAAGCCTGACACCTCCGCTCTCTACGATCGAGGGCCTCGACGCGATCCTGATCACGCACGCGCACCAGGATCACGTCGACGCTGAGCAGATCCGACGCCTCCGGACGGACGCCGCGGTGCCCGTGTACGGAGATGCCGGCACCGCCGACCTGATGGCCCGCGCAGGAATTGACGACGTCACCGTCATCGAGCAGGGGTCGCTGCAGATCGCGGGCGTCCAGGTGGATGTCTCGGCGTGGGCGCACGAGCAGATCTATCCCGGAGTTCCCGTGCCGGTCGACTACGCGTACCTCCTGGCTGGGCGGATCTTCGCCCCCGGGGACGCCTTCGCCGAGCCCGGACATCCCATCGAAGTACTGCTGCTGCCCACCGGGGCCCCCTGGATGAAGATCTCAGAGGCGATCGACTACCTGAGGGCGCTCGCCCCCCGGGTCGCTGTGCCCGTCCACGACGGCGGGCTGGCCGCGCCTCACCGCGAGATGCATCGCACGCTCATGCAGAAGTTCGCTCCCGAAGGGACGACGGTGCTGCGACCCGCCGTCGGCGAGCAGATCGATTTGCCCGACGCGGTCTGACAGGCACTGAGGCGAGGGCGCGCCGGGGCCGGCGCGCGCCGTCGGACGATCCACACACGCGGGGACGGACCTGCGCGAAAGAAAGGTTCACATCAATGGGCGAGGTCCTTCACATCTCGGCGATCATCATGCTCGTCGCCGACGGACTCTGGGCAGGCGTCATCTTCTTCTACGCGGTCGAACGAGTGAATCTCTGGCGACGGATGCCAATCGATCAGTTCGTCGTGGACTTCCGGCGTTCGCTCTACCGCGCCGATCCGCTGCAGCCGATCATGGGCGGTGTCGCCATGATCGCGGCCGTCGTCTTCGCACTCAATGCGCCGGCGACGGCGGCGGTGCTCGCTTGGGTGGGCGCCGCACTCATCCTGTTCGTGATCGTCATGTCGATCGCCTTCCCGGAGCGCATCAACTCGCTCTTCCGACGCCGTGCGGAGGGTGAGGCGCCGCCTCAGATCGAACAGCTGCGCACCCGGTGGCGTCGCCTGCACTACACGCGAACGCCGCCGGCGATCCTGTCCCTGGTCGTGCTTGCTGCCGCTGCCGTCTGGTCTTAGTTCAACGAGGAGCTCATGTCAGTCACATCCGTTCAACCCAGTCACGCATGGCGTACGGCGTGGGCCGCAGGCATGGTCTCGTATCTGGATGCCGGAGCCCTGATCACCATCGGCATCGCCATGGTGCTCTACCAGGACGAGCTGTCGGTCGACCCCAACATGCAGGGCGCATTACAGGCCACGCTGACCTTGGCGCTTGCCGTCGGAGCATTGGTCGGCGGTCGGCTCGGTGATCGCTTCGGGCGACGTCGCATCATCACGGTCACCATCGTGATGTACATCCTGGCGGTCGGGGTGCTCGCGCTCACACCCGTCGCGTGGGTGCTGTTCCCGGCGGCCCTCGTGCTCGGCCTGGCAATCGGCGCAGACCTGCCGGTGTCCCTCGCGCTCATCAACGAGGAGGCCCCTGTCGGCAAGAAGGGACGCATGGTCGCCTTCTCCGTGCTGTTGTGGTTCATCGGCATCATCGTTCCGAACATCCTCACGGCAGCACTCGGCGGGATGGGGACCATCGCGGGCCGGATCCTGTTCCTGCATCTCTTCGTGGTGGGCATCCTCGTCCTCCTGCTGCGCACGACGATCCGTGAATCCGTCGAGTGGGCGGCAGCGCGCCAGCTCGAGGTCGATGATCCCGAACGGATCCGATTCAGTCATATGGGTCAGCTCTTCACCCGACCGCTGGTGCTCACCATCGCGGCCCTGGGCATCTACTACTCGATGTGGGGCCTCGGGGCGAACACGCTCTCCGCCTTCGGCACTCTCGCCTTCACTGAGGCTGCGGATGGGACGGCGCAGCAGTGGTCGGTCGTCATCTTGATCGCGCTGCCCATCGGCATCGCCGGGGGACTGGTGATGATGAAGATCGCCGACGCCTCCGTGCGAAAGTACTTCGTCAACATCGCCGGTCTGCTCTTCGGTCTCGCGTTCCTGATTCCGACGATCGCGGGAGTGAACGGACCGACGCTCATCGCATCGTGGATCCTCTTCGGGACGAGTGCGGCATTCTTCGGTGAGTCCATCTACAAGCTGTGGGTGCAGGAGACGGTGCCGACCTTGCTTCGCAGCACTGCTCAGGGCGCAACCCTGACGATCCAGCGTGTCGTGACGGCCCTCTTCGCCCTCGTCACCCCGGCGCTGATAACCACTCAGCCACGCGTTCTCTTCGCGATCCTGACCGGAGCAGGACTGATCTCCATCGTGATCTCACTCGTCTGGATTCCGCGCCTGCCGCGGGCAGCGGCGCTGGAAGCGCCGGCGGTCCTGGTCACCGATGAAGCGGTCGACGACATCGGCGAAGCAGCGAAACGCTGACGGGGTCGGCTGCTCCATCGCCACGGAAGAGAGGAACGGACGTCATGAGGACGACACTTTTCACCGACGGCTGGATCTTCCGTCGCGCGGGGGAGGCGGCATCGGTTTCCCTCCGGCTGCCTCACGACGCCATGATCGGGGAGATCCGCTCAGCGGATGCCGAAACCGGCAACCATGGCGGCTTCTTCCCCGGTGGCGCCTACGTGTACGCCAGACAGTGGACGGTGCCGGCGGAGGCAGCCGAGCGGACCTACAGCCTGTTCTTCGAGGGCGTCTACGGCGACACGCGTGTCCTGCTCGACGGGAACGAAGTCGCGCGGTGCGACAGCGGCTACCGCGAGTTCACCGCGCCCCTCAGCGGCGTGACTCCCGGTGCTGTGGTCAACGTCGAAGTGCACGTCGACAACACTGCGGTCCCCAACAGTCGCTGGTACACCGGTTCGGGAATCTACCGCCCCGTGTGGCTCGAGAGCGTCGGCAGGGCGAGAATCGCCCGCGACGGCATCAGCATCGTCACCCGGTCTCTGAGCGTCGATGGCACCGTCGACGTCGCCGTCAGTGTCGAGGGCGCACCGACCCGCGGTGGTGTCATCACCGCGAGGTTCGAACATCACGGCACCGAGGTTGCCCGCGAGGTCGTGGCAGTGCCCTCTCACGGCGAAGCCGAGCTCACGATCCGGGTTCCGGCGGTCCGGCCATGGTCTGCCGAATCCCCGCATCTGTACGACGTGCGAATCACGCTCGAGGTGGATGGTGATGTAGTTGACGAGCAGCAGATCCGAACCGGCCTGCGCACGGTCCAAGTCGACGCGCACCGCGGCCTTCGCATCAACGGCACACCGGTGCTCCTGCGCGGCGCGTGCGTTCATCACGACAACGGGATTCTCGGCGCCGCCACTTTCGCCGCTGCCGAGCATCGTCGGGCCCGACTGCTCAAGGAAGCCGGGTACAACGCGATCCGCAGCGCGCACAACCCGCTGTCGCGGGCCTTCCTGGACGCGTGCGACGAACTCGGCCTCTACGTCATGGACGAGCTCACGGACGTCTGGTTCCAGCACAAGACCCCTCACGACCACGCTGACCGCTTCGAGGAGACCTGGAAGGACGACGCGGACGCGATGATCGCGAAGGACCGCAATCGTGCCTCGGTCATCATGTACTCGATCGGCAATGAGATCGCCGAAACGTCCTCCGACAAAGGGGTGCACACGACCCGCGCCATCCACCGCTACCTCGCAGAGGTCGATCCGACCCGGCCCACGACGATCGCTGTCAATCTGCTGCTGAATATGATGGCCAGCCGAGGATGGTCGCCATTCGAGAACCCTCATGCGGATGGGCACGACGCTAAGAAGTCCAACATGGCGACCAGCACCGTCGCGAACATGCTCATCGCGAAGCTCGGACGCGTCATCGACCTGGCGTCCCGCCTCCCGGCGGCGGACAGAGCCAGCCGTTATGCATTTGCCGGAGTCGATATCGCGGGCTACAACTACGCCCACGGCCGCTACTCCGCCGATCGCAGGCGGTACCCCGAGCGGGTCATGGTCGGGAGCGAATCCATGCCCGGCTACCTGCCCGCGATCTGGAGGCGCGTCACCAGGGTCCCCGGTGTGATCGGCGACTTCATGTGGACGGGATGGGACTATCTCGGCGAAGCAGGCATCGGTGCCTGGAGCTACGGCGACGATCCGGGCGGGATCAGCAAACCCTACCCCGCACTCGTCGCCGGATCCGGCGCGTTCGACATCACTGGGCTGCCCGGTGCGCCCGCCTTCCTCGCGAAGGCCGTGTGGGATTCGACGTCCGCACCCGGCATCGCCGTCCGACCACTCGACAAGGCCGGGATGCGTGCCAATGAGACGCCGTGGCGCACCAGTGACGCCGTTCCCAGCTGGTCGTGGGGTGGCCTCACGGGCGAGGCGGAAGTCGAGGTCTATTCACCTGACGATCAGGTCGAACTGCTCATCAACGGTCGTTCGCTCGGCCGCAAGCGTGCGGGCCGCCGCGCGGACTTCGTCACTCGCTTCCGAGCGCAGTACGAGCCCGGGGAGATCGTCGCGGTCGGCTACCGAAACGGCGCGGAGACCGGCCGCAGCAATCTGCGCACCGCTCGGAATCCGAATCTGCGACTCGTCGCCGAGAAAGGCGAGCTGAACGGCCCGGACGACCTTGCCTACATCTGGGTCGAGTTCGCTGACGACGAAGGCATCGTGGACCTTACCGTCGATGACACCGTCACCATCAGCGTCGTCGGCGCCGGGACATTGCTTGCGATGGGCAACGCCGCGCCATCGACCACAGAGTCATACACCGACAGCGTGCATTCCACATACCGCGGACGCGCACTGGCGGTCGTGCGTGGCACCGCCGAGCCCGGTCCGATCACGGTGACGGTGGGATCCGGACGAAACGGCCTCGCTCGCCTCGATCTGCTCAGCGTCCCCTCGCACGCATCCACTGCAAGACCCCGTGCGGCCGTCGGACGACACCAGGACGGTGACGCGGACCAGTTCGGTGTGCAGTGAGATCGGAAAGCGGAAGTCGTTCGACAAGGCATCTAGCTCGGTGACCGGAACCGCACGCCCCTTCGCCGCCTGATTCGCGTGGTTCGGCAATCCACAGACCAGCTCGCTGCACGCGGCAGTTCTGGCTAGCGGCGAGACAAGCTAGCTTCCCGTGAGTCGCGGGACTGAACGAAACGGAGGAAGTCCTGAATAATAGGGCACGTTGCGCGTTTGTTAGGAAACAGGTGTTGCCTTTTTCAGGACGTCAGTATTGACTAGCAGGACATTACGATTCGAGGGAGAATCATGAAGCGTTCAGCAACTACTGGTGTCGTCACAATGGCTCTCGTCGGAGCGCTCGTACTCGCCGGATGCGGCGGGCAAGCTCCCACCGCCGACGCGACAAGCGAGGCCGGCGAAGAGTCGATCGCGGTCGGACTGTTTGTCGCCAATGCATTCGGCGATCACAGCTACTACGACGCAGCATTCGAGACGATCGATGCCCTCGAGGCTGAGCACGGTGCGACAGTCACCACCTACGAAGGCAAGCTTGAGACTCAGAACTATGGACCGCTGCTTCAGGATGCTGCGGACGCCAACGAACTCGTATACGTAGTGGGCAACCAGGCCATCGATGCCACCGTCGAAGCTGCGTCGCAGAACCCAGATACCACGTTCGTTTTTGTGAACGGTGTCGTCCCGAGCGAGGACGTCGTTTCGGTGGCTTACCGCTACGCCGAGTCCTGCTACGCGGGCGGTACTGTCGCGGCCCTGGTGAGCGAGGATGAAGGAAGGTCCGCCGTCGGGTTCATGGGAGGCTTCGAGGCTCCGAGCATCGCGGATTGCGAAGCGGGATACACCCAGGGCGCGCAGGCGCAGGATCCGTCGCTCTCCGTGATCTCCAGTTACGTCGGATCCTTCAGCGATCCCGTGAAGGGGCTCGAGACCGCGACGGCGATCGGGCAACAGGGCGCGTACGTCATCTACTCGACTGCCGGCCTCTCTGGTCAAGGGGCCGTGAAGGCCGCTGAGGGCGGCACGGCGATCGCGCCGATCATGGCTGCCTACCCCACCGTTCCCGATGTCAGCCCGGCCGTGGTCACCGACGACACCAGCGTGCTCGTCCTCGATGCGGCAGATTCATACGTCGACGGCACGCTCACCAAGGGGGATGTGCGGACATACGGGTTCAAGGAGGGCGCATTCACCGTCCTATACAACGACGCGTTCCTCAGCGACGACCAGCAGACTCTTGTGGAAGACGTCATCACGCAGATCATCGCCGGCGACATCGTGCCCGAAGGTGCACCCCGGGGATGACGACCGTCCTCCGCGCCACGGCCATCACCAAACGGTTCGGCGACCTTCTCGCCAACGACCGCGTCGACTTCGAGGTAGAGCCGGGTGAGATCCACGCCGTGGTCGGTGAGAACGGTGCGGGCAAGAGCACGCTGATGAACATTCTGTTCGGGATGGAACGCCCCGATGCGGGAAGCATCGAGATCGACGGGGTGCCCACGGAACTCCACAACGCCGCCGACGCAATACACGCGGGGATCGGCATGGTCCATCAGCACTTCATGCTCGTGCCCGAGTTCTCGGTGACGAGGAACGTCACGCTCGGCGCCGAACCCCGACGGCTCGGCTTCATCAACGCGAAGGCGAGCGCGCGGGCACTGGCGGCACCGATGGCACTCCTGGGTGTCCAGTTCGACATCCGTCGGAAGGCACGCGAGCTGAGTGTCGCGCAGCAGCAGCAGGTGGAGATCCTCAAAGTGCTGTACCGGGGCGCACGAATACTGATCCTCGACGAACCCACCGCAGTCCTCACCCCTCAGGAGACCGCCGAACTGTTCCGCACGCTCCGGTCGCTTTCTCGAAGCGGGGTATCCGTCATCTTCATCACCCACAAACTGCGCGAGGTGATGGAGATCGCGGATCGGGTGACCGTGCTGCGCCAGGGTCGAACCCACGGCACGTTCCCGCTCGCGGAGGTTGACATTCCGACGCTGGTGTCGCTGATGACCGGGCGCAGCGACGTCGAACTCGGGCGCCTGCCACGCGTACCTCCCGGACACGCCCCCCGGCTTCGCGTTGAGGGGCTGAGCGGGCGTCAGTTACCCGACTGCGAACTGTCAGATGCGACTCTCCACGTCCGCGAGGGCGAGATCGTCGGCATTGCCGGCGTCGATGGCAACGGGCAGAACAGCCTGGTCGCGCTCCTGACCGGAGGCGCGCGTCCTTCTGCGGGCAGCATCCATCTGGACGATGTGAGACTCCCCGGAACGTCAATCGCCGCGCACCGTCGGCGCGGGCTGGGCTACGTTCCCGAAGATCGGCGCACAGACGGTCTTCCGTTGCACGCACCTGTGGTGGAAGCGCTGGCAATGGGGCGACTGTTGTCGGTACGGGGCCTATCCCTGTTCGGGCCCGCCATCACGCGTCCCATGAAGGCGTGGGCGCGCGACGTGATCAGTCGCTTCGGTATCAAGGTCACTTCCCTGGAGACAGCGCCCAACAGTCTGTCCGGGGGCAATCAGCAGAAGATCGTTCTCGCCCGAGAGTTGGACGCGCAACCGCGGCTACTGGTCATGGCGCAACCGACCCGCGGCGTGGATCTCGGCGCATCCGAAGGCATCTACACGTCGATCCTCGACCTGGCGTCGAAGGGAGCGGCGATCATCGTCGTCTCCGCCGATCTCGACGAGTTGCTCCGCCTCACCGACCGCATCCTCGTGGTCTATCGCGGCGCGATCGTCGCCGAGTTCGTCGCTGCGACGACCTCACGGGACGAACTCGGGCTCGCGATGGCGGGCATCCACCAGGAGGCGGCGTGAGTAACCTGGTTGAAGTCGCTGTCGAAGCGCCGGCGCCGCACGGGGTCGGTCGTGCATTGATTCCGGCGATGAAAGCCCTCGTCGCGCCCGTAGCAGGGCTCCTCGTGGCGATCATCCTTATCCAGGCCGGCGGATTCCAGCCGCTGCCGACGATCCTCGTCGGCCTCGAGTACTCCCTCGGCAGCGTCGAGGCGATCGCGCGAACAGTGGCATGGGGCCTGCCGTTGTGCGTCGCAACCCTCGGCGTCGTCGTCGCGTACCGGACAGGGATGTTCACCGTCGGTGCCGAAGGGCAGATCTACGTGGGCGCGTTGGTGAGCGCGGTGACCGGCGCCTACGTGGGTGGGCTGGTCCCGGTGGCTCACCAGGCACTCTCGATCGCACTCGCCGCACTCGCAGCAGGGGCGGTGTCGGCCGGACTCGGCTGGTTGGCCGCGCACTGGAACGTGGACATCGTCCTGTCCTCGCTGCTCAGCAACTACGTCCTCCTCGGACTGTGCATCTACTTCGCCAGCGGTGTCTTCAACGACCCGGCCGCCGAGGCCCCTGGCGCAACTCTTCCGATACAGCCTTCGGCGGAGTTCCTGAGGCTCATTCCGCGCACGCAACTGACCGTTGCGGTGTTCCTTGTTGCGGTGCTGTGCATAGGGGCATGGTGGATCCTCGAGCGATCCGTCGTCGGCTACCGGTGGCGAATGATCGGAGAGTCCCCTCGATTCGCCACATCGTCGGGGATGGATGTACCGCGCTGGCAAGTGTTGTCGCTGACAGTGTCCGGTGCGTGCTGCGGAGTCGCCGGCGCCCTGCTCGTCCTTGCGAGCCAGGGTCGGTTCGCTTCCGAGATTGCAATCGGACTGGGATGGATCGCCGTCATGCTCGCGTTGATGGGCCGCGCGAAGCCGGTGCTGGCGATCCTGTGGGTGGGCGTTTACAGCGTGATGCAGGCAGCCAGCCGCAAGATCGAGCAGGTCGCGGAGGTCCCCTCGGACCTTGCCGTTCTTGTGATCTGCACGATCCTCATCGCCGCTGCGGCTGCACCCGGGGCAGTCGACCTTGTGGTCTCGACATGGAGGAGACGCCGTGGAATGGCTTGACGCATTGCTGAGCTCTGGGGTGCGCATGACGACACCGATCCTGCTGGCCGCGCTCGCTTGCCTCCCGACGCTGTGGACGCGCGACATCAACATCGGCCTCGAAGGAGTGATGATCTTCGGTGCATTCTTCGGCATCGCGCTCGGTATCGCCACGGGTTCTGCGCTGACCGCGGTACTGCTCACACTGGTTCTTGCCGCGGCGGCTGGCCTCTGCTTCGGACTGTTCGTCACGAAGCTGAAGGTCGACGTCTTCGTCGGAGGCATTGTGCTGTTCGTCTTCGCCGGCGCCGCGACCGCATATCTGCTTGACATCCTGTTCGGGGTGAAGGGCAACCTGTCGAATCCGGGCATTCCGGTGCTCGGCTCGATCGACGTGCCGCTCCTCGAGGACGTGCCGCTCGTCGGGGGGATCGTGTCGGGCCATTCCATTCTCAGCTGGCTTGCCGTCATCCTCGCCGTGGTTCTCGCTGTGGCAGATCGCCGCACGGTTATCGGGGTTCATTTTCGGGCAGCAGGATCCCGCCCCGAAGCGCTCTCCGCCGCCGGCGTGTCGGTCGTCACCACGCGCGTCATCGCACAGGTGTGGTGCTTCGCACTCGCCGCGCTCGCGGGCATCGAGATCAGCACCGGCCAACTGGGGCTCTTCACCGTCGGAATGGTCGGAGGAGTCGGCTTCGTGGCGCTCGCGGTCGTGATCTTCGCACGGGGAAGCGTAGGTTTCGCTGTGCTCGTCAGCGCATGCTTCGGGATCGCCACGGCTGTGTCGTTCCAGTTCGACAAGAACGTCGTACCTCACGAACTCACCCAGATGCTCCCATATGCCGCTGCGCTCATCGCACTGGTCCTCATTTCGCGCCGATCGCGTCGGCCGCGGCGAACGCTAGTTGGCGTCTAGCGTCGAGCGACCGCGAACGTCCTCGAACCGGTCTTCGGCGCTTCAAGTAGGTAACCGCACTCCGCGGTCGATCGGGGGAGCTTCGCTCCAACCTGGCGGGTGAACGGATGACGCGCCGCGTTCGTCGAGCGCAGCGACGTCTCGACCGCAGTGATCGCTATTGAACGTTCAGATGAGTCATTTGAACGTTCATCTACTCAGCGGTGTGGACCGTTCTACCTGATCATGCTCCAATGCCCCCCGTTGCACCACCTCCGTCGATTCATCGACCGCGCGGTGTTACCACGCCTCCCAAAGCAAGATGAACGTCGAGCGGGGCGGAATGGCCTGAATCACAAGCATTTGTCAATCAGCTGTGCCAACTGCGAGGTCGCAGGCGCCAGATGAACGAAGTCGCGTAGAGCGGTTGACAAACTGTGAGGTTCACGTACTGTTGACACCTGAGCGAATCTGAATCGATTCACCACAACGCCGTGTTGAGTCCGCCCTCCATCTCCGTTGATGGTCGAGTGGGCGCCTCTTCCGGGCGAGCAACCGAGAGGAACAGATCTTCAGATGTTGACAAGCACCCGAAACCCGTCCCCGGGGACGATGAGACCACCAGGTGGACGGATTTTCCGCCCGCTCGCAATGTTGCCGGTGGCAGCCCTCGCGATCACCCTCGCGGTCGCGCCGCCGACCCACGCGGCAGAATTGTCCACGTCGGCATTCTCGAAGACGCTCGCGACTCCAGCGAGCTCGAACTTCGCCGACCAGCTTGAGAGCAAGTACATCGATCCGGACCGCGTATACAGCACCGACGTCCGTTGGTGGCTCGGCGACGCCGCTCACACTGATGAGTCTCTGCTCGCCGAGATCCAGGCGCTCTACGACGCAGGCTTCCGCGGCGTCGAACTCGAGATGCAGGACGACCGCAAGGCTCCGAATGCGAACTACGGCTACGGGTCACCCGCAGCCAAGCACAAGTGGAACTTGATGATGCACAAGCTCCTCGATCTCGGCATGGGGGTCTATCTGACGTCGGGGGCGAACTGGGCCACGCACAATGTGCCGGGGCTCGACCCGACCAGCCAGGCTGCGATGCAGAACCTCACGTTGGGGACCGCCACCGTGAACGCGGGTGCCGCACTGCCCGCTCTGACCGCCCCCGCGGCGAATCAACGACGCGTCGGAGCTGAGTTCGTCACCGCTTACGCCTACCGAGTGGTTGAGGGAAACACCGTCGACCCCGACAGCTACGTCGACCTGTCGCAGACCCTCACCCAGGGTGCGAGTGTCTGGGAGCAGAATTCGACCTGGACGGCGCCCAGCGATGGCACCTATCGCGTGTTCGGTCTGTGGACGCAGGGAACGTTCCAGACGTCCGAGCCGTCCGTCGCCCCGGCGTATGCAGTCAACTACTTCGACAAGCGTGGTCTGGACGCGCTGAAGGTGTTCTGGGAGGACTTCTACCTCGATGACCCGACGCTTGTCGAGAAGATCAAGCACGGTGACGTGCAGCTGTTCATGGACTCGATCGAGATCCACGCGGGTGGAGGTAACGAGCACCTGCGTGGTCCCATCCTCTCGTCGCCGCAGTTCACCTGGTGGACCGACGACATGGTCGAGGAATTCAAGCTGCGTAAGGGCTACGACATCACGCCTCACCTGTTCTTGATCGCCGGTGTGAAGTCGGAGTTCATCACGCCCTATCAGCAGGTCGGGTGGACGGGCACGTACCGTCTGGCGGAGGACGAGGCTCGCCGGCAGTCGATCATCAACGACTACCAGGATGTGCTCACGCAGCTCTACATGGAGCGTCTGATCCAGCCGATGACGGACTGGATGAACTCCAACGGCATCAAGACGCGCGCTCAGATGGCATACGGCCGCCCGTTCGAGAACTCTGAACTGGCCATGGCTGTCGACTACCCGGAGGCGGAGAACTACGCTCAGGCCAACCAGGTGGACCTCTTCCGCACCTGGACGGGCGCTGCCAAGCTCGAGAACAAGGTGCTCTCGACTGAGACCGGTGCCGCGGTGCCCTTGTTCAGTGGCACCGCGCAGCGTGATCTCGAGGACGCGTACTCGCAGTACGCGGCGGGCTTCCAGCGCATTATCTGGCACGTTTGGGGATCCGAGTACACGTATGGGGAAGCCACGTGGCCCGGGCATAACGCGACGAACTATCGTCAGCTCGGAACCCGTACCCCCTCTTCTGCCGATTACGACGAGTTCAATGCTCACCTCGGACGCGTGCAGCAGCTCCTGCAGACCGGTCAGTCGCGCACCGATGTCGGCTTCATCAACCAGAAGTGGATTCATGGAGTCAAGTTCAGGGGCGGCACGGGCAACGTCAATCAGGGCATGAACTGGCAGCTCGCTCACCAGGGCGTCCACTACCGTTCGACGGAACTGCAGGACAACGGCTACACGTACGACTACTTCAGCCCGCGCTTCCTGTTCGATGAGGACGTTTCCTTCAACGAAGAGACGAAGACGATCGAGCAGGCCGGCTACAAGGCCGTCGTGCTGTACCAGGACTGGCTTGAGCTCGAAGGCGCCGAACGCCTCCTCGACTGGGCCAAAAAGGGACTGAAGGTCGTCATCCTCGGCGATGCTGCAGCCCGCACTCCGTTCAACGATGGTAAGAACGCCGAGTTGCAGCAGGTGATCAGCGAGCTGAAGGCGCAGCCGACTGTTCGCACGGCGACCGTCGCCGACCCGCCGGCAGGAGGGTACTTCAGTTCTGACCCCGGCGGCTACGACGACAACGTCCTCGAGCAGCTGCAGGATCTGGGCGTGGAACCGTACAGCGGTTTCTCCGAACCGAACCTCCAGCTGCTCAGCCAGACGCGCAGCGACGAGGCCGGCAACGAGTATGTCTACCTCTACAACTACGACGACGGTTCTTACGCGAGCAACTCCGTGCGTGAGAGCGTGCGGAACGCTGTGATCGGTGACTCGATCGCGACCGAGGTCGTCCAGGACGGGCTGTTCGTGCCGTACAAGATCGATGCCTGGACCGGTGAAGTCACCGAGCTGGCCAACTATCGCTGGGAAGACGGCAAAACGGTCCTCCCGATCGCGCTGGACCACGGCGATATCTCGCTGCTGGCATTCGAGAAGGTGAGCGGGCAGAACGTGCACATCGTCTCCACCGACGCAGAGTCGGCGCACGCCGTCGTCAACGGTGTCGCCGTCCGCGCCACCGAGACCGGGAACGTGACGACGGAACTGAGCAACGGTACCGACTACGTTGAGGCGGTCACCGTTCCTCTGGCCTATGACATCACCGACTGGGATCTGACTGTGCAGTCGTGGCGACCCAACGCCGTCCAGGGTGACCTCGTGCTGACGGAGGAGGGCGATGGGCTCACCACTGTCAACCGGGCAACTTCGACGATCAAGACGCCCGTCAACGTGCAGCTCGAAACTCTGACGACGTGGGACCAGATTCCCGAGGTCGGCAAAGCAGTGTCTGGAACGGGCCACTATGAGGCGTCGTTCACTTGGGATGCTGACGTCGCATCGGGCGCCTACCTCGACTTCGGCAAGGACTTCGAGTCGAGCATGAAGGTCTGGATCAACGGTGAGAAGGTCGGAGGTGACGTCTCGACGAACCCCACCAAGGTGAAGAGGGACGTCGGTGGCCTCGGGAAGCCCACGATCGACGACGGCACGGGTAACCAGGTTCCGTTGGTCGGACAGGACCTCCACACCGGCGGCGTGAACTGGAGCACTCCGATCACAGACGTCAGCGACTACCTCGTCGACGGTGAGAACAAGATCGTCATCGAATACAACTCCGTTCTCTCGAACGTGCAGCTCGATCGCGGCGTCATCCGGGAGCAGCTGAATCTGAACGGGTGGTTCGGCAACGACCAGAAGTACCTCGCCTTCGGGCCGCAGCAGGCGAAGATCGTCCCGTTCGTCGAGGTGGAGTACAGCCTGATCGGCAGCATCGCGGATCCGCTCGCTGAGCTGCGGGCCGCCGGTGACATCACCAACGGTGCGAAGACATCGCTGCAGATCCGGCTCGACCGCGCGGCCACCGCGTTGGCGGCGGGAGACGACGCGGCAGCCCTCGGGCACCTGCGTGACTTCGTCAAGCACGTGCCGAGTGTTGTGAAGGATAAGGACGCACGATCGGTTCTGATCCAGGCTGCTGAAGGGGTGATCGCCGAACTCGAACAGCGGCTCGCCGACTAGGCGACAGCGCCACGACTGCGCCCGGGTCGCATCCCTTCGAGGATGCGGCCCGGCGCGGAGGTGTCGGGTGCGAAGTGGGTAGGGGTCGGCCGCATCGAGTCGTTTGCGGGGACCGGCGGTCAGATTTCGGGATGGAGCGATCGCGCACGAGCGATCGCGCCGTCGGTTGTCCGCGCGTCTCGGATGCTCGCCGCCAGTTCGCCGAGCAACTCAATGAGCAGCTGTTGGCGCTCAGGTGTGAGCCCGAGCGCACCTGAATTGATCGCGTTCGCGATCGACTGAACCTCCGGCATGAGGCCGCGAGCAAGCGGCGTGAGCCGGACAATCGAGCGACGTCCGTCGGAGGGATCGCTCATCCGTTCGATGAGGCCGTCCCGTTGCATTCGGCGGAGCGTGAGTGCCATTGTCGGCTGCTCAATGTCGCATTGCTTCGCCAACTCGGTCTGCGTGCTTTGCCCAAGGGCGGACAGCGTGAAGAGCACAGGTAGCTGGGCTGGGGCGATGCCAAGGGGTCGCAGTGCGCGCGCCATCGTCTGGGTCAGCAGTCGGGCACACAGGTTCACGAGATAGCCGGTCGAGTCGAACCTGTTGAAACTCATCGGACCTCTCCTGCGGCCGATCGGTCGCCCGATGCGGTGAAACCCCGACCCGCCGCGCCTGCCTGCAGGTGAAGCCTAATCGTCGAAATGCGGTCGATCCGATAGATAGTATGCTATCTATCTGACCGACCGCACGACGTCAGACACCTCGAGGAGATCCGGATGCGCTTCGCTACTCTTACGTACCTGGATACCTGCGCCGATAACTCCGGGGCATCGCTCCTCTCGTTCCGGCCGCGGGACTCGATCCGCCGCAGCACCGGGCAGTTTGGCGTGTGGTTCGTGGGCGGTGCTGTGCGGCCTTTCACCATCGCATCGGCGCCAGATGACGAGCTCCTCCAATTGGGAACCCGACTGCACAGCGGTTCGAGAATCAAGCGAGGATTGAAGGCGTTGAGACCCGGCGATGAAGTACGACTCTTAGGTCCATTCGGGGGAATCACGCTGGCCGATGACAGTAGACCGATCGTCCACCTCATCCAAGGCATTGGCGCCACTCTGGCACGGTCTCTCATCAGGCAATGGCCGTCCCGCAGGCATACCCTCGTGCAGGTTGGAGCGCCGTACTTCGGCGTCGAACTCGCTCCACTCGTTGAGTCGGCGATCTACCCGGGGACACGCGACGAATTCAACGCCGCGATTCCGCGAACCGTCGCGGCTGAGGCAGGGGCCGACTATGTCGTTGCCGGCAGCTCAGGCTTCTCAAAGGCCGTCCAATTCAGTCTGAGATCTGCTGGTGTTGCGCGTGATCGGATCCACGCCGAGGGATTCATCGGCCTGCCGAACTTGGCGGCGTAGAGCATTACAACGCGCACGGCGTAGCCGCTGCGTTGACCCATGCCACACTGTGGGTTGCGGCTCTGCTCGCGCCGACGACGCGTGCCTCATCGCGACTACGGGCGCGGGAGCATCGTCAGGACGCCGAAGAAGATCCTCCGTGATGACGAACGAGAGCAAGAAATTCGACCTGATGCCGCACCTCGACCACATCGAACGGTAGGACGAACGGATGAGCAGGCTCGCAGGAAAGACCACGCTCGTTACGGGCGCTGGAACCGGTATCGGCCGAGCGGTCGCGGAGCGCTTCGCACGGGAAGGCGCGCGTGTCGTCATCGCCGACCGAGACGCTGTAGCAGCATCGGATGCCGTCGCCGTGATTGGTGATGCCGCGCGCCCGGCGATCATGGATATCTCCGACGAAGGGTCAGTCGAGGCGGCGTTCGCGCTACTGGCTGCCGACGGCTGGTCGCCTGATGTCGTGGTCGCGAACGCCGGTGTGCAGCTGTTCGGGCAGGACGCTGCAGCCGCCGACCTCGACCTCGAGGCATGGAAGCGCACGATCGATATCAACCTGACGGGCACCTTCCTTACCGTCAAGCACGCCGTTCGATCGATGTTGGCCCATGGCGGCGGATCGATCATTCTGACCGGAAGTCCGACGGGTCTGAACGGTGAGGGCCGCGACTTCACTGCATACAGCGCCTCGAAGGCCGGAATCCACGGTCTTGCCCGCACGGTCGCCGCCGCGTACGCCGATCGCGGCATCCGAGTGAACTCCGTCGTGCCTGGGTACACCGAGACCTCCCTCGTCACCTCTATCTCCGCCGACCCCGACGCGCGCGCCGCCATCATTGGGCGAATCCCGCTGGGGCGAGCTGGATCACCTGCGGACGTCGAGGGCATCATGGTGTTCCTCGCGAGCGATGACGCCACCTTCGCGACCGGCTCTCTGTTCGCGGTGGATGGCGGGATGACGGCCATCTGACAGGACCCCCTGGGATTCCTCGCATACCTGTCCCGCCTCTGGTGGAGCAGGCCGACAATTTCGGGGCAGGCAAGGCGTCGCTGCGCCCGACGGCGCCTCGTCGGATCTGGAACACCAACCTCGGTCGCGACTGCCACGAGGCTTCCCTTGACCGACGCGACTATCGCTGACGGGTAGTTCCTACCAGCTGGCTTGAGGTGTCCGCGTCGTGACTCCGGCTGTAGGTCGTCGCCAGTGGATCCGTGTCGCGACAGGGGTCCCCCAGGGGTCCCCGAGCATCCGGTGAATGCCGATCTTCGCGTTCCTCCTGTGGATAGTGTGCGTCACGAGCGGGGACGATCTCTCCAATAATGGCCAGATCAACACTGAAATCCGTAGAATCTCGCGGCAGAGCGGCGCACGGCTTGCCCGGCCCCGTTTGGCTAATTTCACCCTGCTAAGGTGGAGTCCCCTCACGGGGACCGAGGGTTCAAATCCCTCCGTCTCCGCAGAAAAAACCCCCGGTCAGCCGGGGTTTTTCGTCCCCCTCGCATCATGACGCATGGTAGGCATTCTGGCTACCAAGGGTCCCAGGGGGACCCCTCGGGGACCTCTGGAGGACGCCCGGAGTACGGTCTCGTCATCACGCGTGCCTGACGGCGGGCGTACTGGCCCGAAATTCCGCGGGGACGTTCGTCGCACGCATGTTGAGGTGCAACACCCTTACCGAGGTGGCGCCCTGCTTTGCTGTTGTGCCCAGGCGGTACGCCCGCCTCGCGATCAGTGATTACGCGGAGGACCCCATCAAGGCTTTCGGGAACATCATGCAGGCGACCATCATCGGCCACCTGCGGAAGAACCCTGGCCTGACGCGTGCCGAGATCGGCGAGGCGCTCGAGATCCCCAAGATGACCGTCGCGAATGGGCTGGAAAAGCTGATGGAGGTCGGGCTCATCATCGCGGACCCACCGAGGGACGTTGCGGTGCGCGGGCAGCGGGTGAGGTACACCGTGGACGATGCGCGGGTGACGGAGATGGTCATGCGGCTGGAGCAGGTGCTGGGGGAGTCCTAACTGGTCTCACGCAACTCCCCGTCGCGATCCCACCATCGCGATAGACCGCAGTCGGGTCAGCGTGACCGCTGGATGGTTCACCGAGTTCGACGAGACCAGCGCGGGTTCAGGCGGGGCAGCTAAGGGTCCGTCTCGAACCGGCGGTAATTCGCATCGCGGTCACCGAGGTGAGCAGGCATGTCGCGGTCGACTGTTGCGGGCGCGGGCCTTCGGCGTGTCGGAGACAAGGCGCTTCGGTGGGCCCGGCGTCACATCGCTGATCCGTACAGCTCTGTCGGACCGTGGCGTGGCCATCACGTCGGCCATGCCGCAGTTGTAGGCGCGTCCCCAGCAATCGCCCGGGTCTTCAGCCGAAGCACACCGCTGCGCGCTCATATCTTTCGACGGAAATGCGTTTGATCGACCCGATCGCTGCGGCGAGGTTGGCGGTGACGATGCTCTCGCCGGACAGCGCGACCATCCGACCCCACTGTCCGTCGACAGCGGCGTCGACTGCGGCCGCCCCGAACCGAGCGGCGAGCACCCGGTCGTACGCCGTCGGAGTACCGCCGCGCTGGATGTGTCCCAGGGTCGTCGCACGGGTTTCAATTCCAGTTCGAGCCTCAATGAGTGGGGCAAGCTGCTCACCGATTCCCCCCAGGCGGGGGCGCCCGGATTCCTCAGCCCCTCGAGGGTGGAGAACCCCATTCCCCTCGAACGGAAAGCCTTCAGCTACAACGACCAGCGGGGCCTGGCCCCTATCGCGGGCGGCCTCCACCCAGGAGACGACCTGGTCCAATGGGACCGGGTGTTCGGGAATGAGGACTGCGTGGGCCCCGGTTGCGATCCCTGCGTGAAGTGCAATCCAGCCGGAGTTGCGGCCCATGACTTCCGCGATCATGCAACGCGCGTGTGAGGCACCGGTAGTCAAGAGCCGGTCCATAGCATCGGTCGCAATCTGCACGGCGGTATCGAAACCGAAGCTGTAGTCCGTGCCGTTCAGGTCGTTGTCGATCGTCTTCGGAACCCCGACCACATTCACTCCGGCGCAGCTGAGCGCGTGGGCGGCGGACAGTGAGCCTTCTCCGCCGACAGCAATCAGTCCATCGAGGCGGTTGGCCTCCAACGCATGCTCGATCCCACTGATGGCATCTACGCCCTCAGTGGGATTCGTGCGAGAGGTGCCCAGGATGGTGCCCCCCATCCCCGCAATACCGCGAGTCATCTCTTCGGTGATCTCGACGACGTCGTTGTCTATTACACCTCGCCACCCGTTGCGGAACCCGGCGAGCGTTCCGCCGTACTCCCGGTCGACGCGGATTTGTGCACTGCGGATGACGGCGTTCAGGCCGGGGCAGTCCCCTCCACTTGTGAGGATTCCAAAACGCGGCATGACGACTCCAACCGAAAACTGGACACGGTGTCCGAAAACAGTGTAGCTTTGGCTTGCCCCATTCGGAAGCCCTCAATAATGCTTCCAAATCCACCCCGGAGATCCGCAGACTGGAGTCAACGTGCATATCGCCAAGATCGTGCATCTTCGCGTCGAGGCGGGTAACGTGCGCTCGCTCGACGGGGCACTCAGCCGGGCGCGGGCTGCGTTCCAGTTCGAGGACGGCACTGTCCACTGGGATGTGTATGACCTGGGCGAGGCGGGCGAGCGAACGCTGGTTGAGGTATTTGCTGACCGAGAGGCTGTTGACCGGCATGACGAATCCGCTGCGGTGGCTTCCCTGCTCAGTGATCTCGAGCGCCTAGGGGTCGATGTGCTCTCCGCCGTGGAGTACACGCAACTGCAGAACACGGCGACCGAGCAGACGAGCAAGGAGAACTGACATGGGTCAGCACCTATTCATCACTGGCGCTTCCGGCTACCTCGGCCAGGCAGTCGCCCAACGCCTGCTTCGCGCGGGGCATCGCGTATCTGGCTTGGTGCGGTCGGATGCGGCCGCCAAGTCGGTTGCCGCGCAGGGGGTCACCCCCGTGCTGGGTGGTCTGGACGACGTCCCGGGCCTCGACCTTTCCGCGTATGACGGGGTCGTCGACACCGCGACGGCCGACCACGCCCCTTCTACGCAGGCGTTCCTCGCGGCGCTGGCTGACACCGGACGCACGTTCATTCGTACGAGTGGCACCGGCGTCTACACGGATCTCGCTGGTGGTGCAGCCTCCGACGTCGTATACAGGGAGGCCGATGTCTTTACGCCGGCCCCCATCGTCGCCGAGCGCTACAGCTCAGACGAGCGAGTGCTCGCTTCCGCGCAGGACGGGATCCGACCCATCGTGATCCGACCGGCGATGGTGTACGGCGACGGCGCCTCCGAGCAGCTTCCCCTGCTCCTTCGCCATGCGCTCGGCTCCGGCCGTTCGATCTTTGCCGAAAGCGGCGAGAACCGGTGGGGCAACGTTTACCTGTACGACCTTGCCGAGCTGTATCTGCTCGCTCTGGAGAAAGCCGATGCTGGGTCCGTCTACAACATCGCCTCCGGCGAGTGCGAGATGCGGCAGATCGCTGACGGCATCGCTAGGATGCTCGGCCAGGGCGACGGCGTGAGTGTGCCCCTTGACACCGCGCGCGAGACGCTCGGTGCTCGCTGGGTGGATGTGGCTCTGGCGAGCAACAGCCGGGTTGACTCGACCCGAGCGCGAGAAGAGCTCGGATGGAACCCTGCAGGACCGAGCCTGCTCGAGGATCTGGTCCGCGGTTCCTACAAGCGTGTGTGGGCCAGTAAAGGCGACCCCCATGACCACGTCGCCAAGCACTGATCAATGATCCCCCTGGACCTGCGCGAGAAACGCGCCCTCGTCACCGGAGCCACCCGAGGTCTCGGGTTCGCGATGGCGACGCGACTCGCGCAGGCGGGGGCGGTCGTCGGCGTGAACGGAAGGTCGCCCGACTCCGTGGCGACCGCACTCCGTGACCTGCGCGACGCCGTCCCCGACGGGCTCTTCGTCGGTGTTGTCGCCGACCTGACGGGCGAAGAGGGAGCTGCCGCGGCCGTCGAGCAGTTCCCCGACGTCGACATCCTGGTCAACAACATCGGCGTCTACCAGGCAGGCGACGTCTTCGACACGCCCGCCTTTGTCTGGGCGGACCACTTCGATGCGAACGTCCTCACCGGTGTCCGCATCACACGCCAGGTTCTTCCCGCCATGATCGCACGGCGATGGGGTCGTGTGGTGTTCATCGCCAGTGACGCCGCCGTGGCGATTCCGATCGACATGGTGCACTACGCCGCCTCAAAAACGGCGGTCCTCGCGGCAGCACGCGGCTTCGCGAAGGCCGCGGCCGGTTCTGGAGTCACGGTCAACTCCGTGATTGTCGGGCCCTCCGAGACCGACCGTGTGAAAGAGTTCGTCTCAGAGGTTGTCGGGACCGAGCTGCCGTGGGCAGAAGCGCAGGCTGAATACATGCGCGTCCATCGGCCGCTGTCGATCATTCAGCGGCTCATCCGGCCCGAGGAGGTCGCCAACATGGTGGTCTACCTGTGCTCCGAACTGTCGTCCGCGACGACCGGAGGCGCTCTGCGGGTTGACGGCGGATACGTCGACGGAATATTGCCCTAGGCATCTTCGCCCATGTCGACCGCTTGCAGCGGGTTAGCTGAGCTGCGCAGCCTTGCCGATCTGTTCGGCTATGGCGAGAACGTCGCGGGCAAGTTCCTCTTCATGCCCCACGATGTCGTCGCGACGGCCAGCTACTGACAGTGCCGCCAAGAACTCGCCGGATGGCGTCAGCACGGGCGCCGCGACGGCGCCGACGCCGACCGTCACGTCCTCGTCGGAGACGCAGTAATGGTGCTCTCGGCTCCACGCGACGTCCGCAAGGATCGACTGGCGGGTCTCTAGCGACCGAGGCGTGAACCGTTCCGGGTCATGCGCGGCGAGATACGTCTGCGGATCCTCCGGACCGAACGCCAACGTAATCCGTCCGACACCACCCACATGAAGCGGCAGACTCCCGCCGGGTCGCAAGACAAGGACCTGCACGCCCTGCCCATGCAAGCGTCGGACGCAGACCACGCGATGCGGGCGAGGGACGCCCAGATACACGGTGAGGCGCGTGGAATCCCGGAGGTCGCGCAACAGGTCATCCCGGTGGAACCACGGGGTTGAGGTGGCCAGCGCCTGGTCTCCGAACTCCAGCCATCTCGTGCTGAGTGTGACCGTTCCATCCGGCTGCTGGATGGCCAGCCCGTCCTGCATCAGTGCACCGATCAGGCGGTATGCGCTGGGCCGCGGGATGCCGATGTTCTTGGCCAGATCGGGAGGCGTAAGCGCTCCGGACTCGGCGAGGCTCTCGACGGCGGCGCGCAACGAGGTGAGGACCCTGCTCGGCCTGTCAACGGTTGCCATTGTGGTATCCCAGTGTGGTCGAGACGGCGGCTGCTTCTTCACGTACGAGTTTCCCGAAGTCGAGATGGCGCCCGCTCTTCGCCTTCAGCGCGCTGAGGGTGATGGACGCGATGACTTCGCCGCGGTGATCCATGACGGGCGCTGCCGTGCTGAATACTCCCGGCGTGATGTCCCCGTCGGACTCGACGATTCCTACGGCGCGGATCGCGGCAAGTTCGCGTTCGAGCCCAGTCGCCTGGGGTTCGGTGATGGGGTTGGATTGGGAGACCCGAAGGGTGCGAATGTAGTTCTCCCTGACGTCGCGGGCCGAGAAAGCCAAGATTGCCCGCGGCCCTGCACCCTGATGGAGCGGAAGTGATCCGCCGATGCTCAGCTCAGCGGTCCGGGTGTACTTTCCGTCGACGCGCTCTATGCACACGCCGCGTTGACCATCGGGAACACAGAGGTAGACCGTCTCGGCGGTCTCCTTCGCCAATCGCGCCAGAGAGAGCCTCGCTGCGGCGCGCAGATCGAGCGCAGACTCCACCGCTTGGCCGATCGCTACCAAATCGATGCCCAGTCGGACAGGAGCGCCCTTCCGGTCGCCTCGTTCGATCCAGCCGATTGACTCCAGATTCCCGAGCATGCGGTAGATGGTCGTGATCGGCTCGTTCAGCTCGCTGGCGAGTTCGCCGGCGGTTAGCTCGCCACGGGTCGCGAGGTGGTCGAGAACACGCGTGGCTTTGGTGACAGCGCTCATCCCTGTGCTGTCGCTTTCCGTCGTTGGTTGAGCCACGGTGTTCCTTCCGTTTTCTGGACAGACTCTACAGAACTCGGCAAGCGCTCGCCACCCCCCGCCTTACGCGATGTACTCGCATTAAACGAACAATCTGTCCACATTGCTGGACACAGACGGGTAGTTGGCGTAATCTGCGAGAGGAACAACCCACAATATCCCGCCGCGGTCGCAGTTTGACGCCGGATGGCGCATCGCAAGGAAGCGAGAAGGTGATGACTCAACACCCACGAGGCGCACTCGCGTCATCACTTCGTGAGGGCTCGATGTTCTCGTTGAAGGACGAGGTCGCAATAGTGACCGGGGGCGGCTCCGGCATCGGGCGGGCCATCGGATTGGGACTCGCAGCGGCGGGTGCGCGGGTGGGTATCGCCGATATGTCCGAAGAGAGTGCGATCAAGACCGCAGGTGAGATCACCCGCGCCGGCGGCGTGAGTGTCGCCGTTCGGACCGATGTCACCTCCGAGGACGGGATCGGAGGAGCTGTCGCTGTTGTCGAGCGCGAGCTTGGGCCGCTGTCACTGGCGGTGAACTCTGCTGGGATCGCCAACGCGGTGCCTGCACTGGATCTCACCACCGAGCAGTTCGAGCAGATGTACCGGATCAACGTGACCGGAGTGTTCCGAAGCTGCCAGGCCGAAGCCCGCGCGATGCTCCGCACCGGACGTGGGTCCATCCTCAACCTCGCCTCGATCAGCGGCATGGTCTCTCACCGGGAGATGCTGCAGGTCCACTACAACAGTGCCAAGGCGGCCGTTGCACATCTCACCCGATCGCTCGCGACTGAGTGGGCGCCACACGCGATCCGCGTGAACTCACTCGCCCCGGGCTTCACCCTCACCCCGATGAACACGCGTGACGAGGTCGCCTCGATGCGCGCTGACATCAGTCGTCACATCCCGCTCGAGCGCTTCGCCGAACCGGAGGAAATGATCGGTCCTGCCGTCTTCCTCCTCTCGAACGCCGCGTCTTACTGCACCGGTGTGGACCTCGTCGTCGACGGCGGATTCACACTCCTTTGACCGCGCCCCTCGAGGCGCCACAAGCTCACCGTCATGGTGGGGTCCCTTACCAAGGAAGGTAGAGAGTCGATGTCGATTCAGAACAGACTCAACCGGCGCCGCCCGACCGCCGTCGCTATCGGCGCGCTCGTCGCTGCCAGCGCACTCATGCTCGCCGGCTGCTCCAGCAGCGATGGCGGCGGATCCGGCACAGGCGGCGGAGACGGCGGCAAGCCGAAGATCGGCGTTTCGATGTCGTTCGTCAATCAGTTCTACGCGGCAGCGCAGGAAGGCATGGAGGACGCGGCGGCAGAGCAAGGCTACGAGCTGGTCGTCCTGAACGCCCAGGGCAACAGCTCCACCCAGGTCAATCAAGTGCAGAACCTGATCAGTCAGGGTGTGGGATCGCTCATCTTCATCCAGCTCGACGCCGCGTCGGGCGGCGCCTCGGTCAGCCAGGCGAACGACGCCGACATCCCTGTGATCTCGGTCGACCAGCTCCCCGCCAGCGGTGACTACGTCACCTACATCGGCAGCGACAGTGTGGCCATGGCCGAGCAGGCTTGTGCCTACCTCGCGGAGCTTCTCGACGGCCAGGGCAACATCGCGATCGTCGAAGGAATTCCGGCATCCTCCACTCAGATGCAGCGGACGGAGGGCTGCCAGACCTCGCTGGACGCGAACCCCGACATCGCCGTGGTCAGCACCACCAGCGCGGATTGGGACCAGAACAAGGCTGTCAGTGTGTTCGCCAACGTCCTCACCGCCAATGAGGACTTGCAGGGTGTGTTCGCTCAGAACGACGACATGGCCCTCGGCGTAGCCAGCGCGGCCGAGACGGCAGGCCGCAGTGGTCTGAGCATCGTCACGATCGACGGCTTCCCGGCCGTGTACGACGCGATCGAAAAGGGACAGGTGTCGGGCACGATGAGCCAGCAGCCCTACAACATGGGCCGGCTCGCCGTGGAGAACGCCATCTCCGCGATGGGGGGCGATGGCTCCGAGATCCCGAAGGAGCAGATCCAGGAGTCGATCCTGGTGACCAAGGACAACCTCGAGGAAGCACGCGCCGCCAAGTATTACGGCACGCAGGGCTGACGCCCCTCCTCACCGCCACAGCTGCTTGCCGGCCCCGATGCAGCATCGGGGCCGGCAGGCCACCAGGAGTAGAGCTCATGACTGAAGCGACCACCAACCGGATACTCGCAGCAACCGGGATCATCAAGCAGTACGGCGGCAACACCGTCCTGCACGGAATCGACTTTTCCATCGAAGCAGGTTCGGTCGTTGGCCTGATCGGGGAGAACGGGGCCGGCAAGTCGACGCTCAGCTCCATCATCGCCGGGATCAAGCGCCCCGATGAGGGAACGATGACCATCGACGGCGTCGAGTATGCGCCGACCGGCCCACTCGACGCGCTCAACTCCGGGGTGGCGATCATCCACCAGGAGATCAAGATGATCCCTGAGCTGTCCGTCGCGGAGAACATGTTCCTTGGACGGCTCCCCACCCACCGCGGCCGCGTTGCGACCCGTCAGATGGTGACGGAGGCGCGAGCCGCGCTCAAAGACCTCGGCGTCACCCTCGACCCGCGCCGCCCGGTCGCCGGATTGTCTACGGCGACGCAGCAGGAGATCGAGATCGCCCGCGCCATCCTGCGCCGCCCGTCATTTGTCATCTTCGACGAACCATCGGCGTCGCTCGGTCAAGACGAGACGAAGCGCGTGCTCGAACAGATCGAAGTGCTGCGATCTCGTGGAACCGGTGTCGTCTACATCAGTCATCGACTGGACGAGATCTCCGCCATCGCCGACCGCGTCTTCTGCCTCCGTGACGGCCGCAAGGTCGGCGAATGGCCGGCAGCGGAAATCGATCGCCAAGGAATGATCCGCGCCATGGTCGGGCGGGAACTGGGACTACGCAAGATCGAGCCCCCGGCACATGACGATCACATCGTCGCCACCGTCGAAGGACTCTCGTCGGGCCGGTTCGATGACATCTCATTCGAACTTCGGCGAGGTGAGATCCTTGGGGTCTCCGGCCTGGTGGGCGCTGGACGCACGGAGATCGTCCGCTCCCTCGCCGGCGCTGACAGATTCTCATCCGGCAAGGTCTCCGTAGACGGCCGCCCGGTGCGCATCCGATCGGTGTCCGACGCTGTTGGCGCTGGCATCTACATGGTGCCCGAGGACCGCAAGACTCAAGGACTCAATCTCAACCGCACGAGCGCCGAGAACATGTCGCTCCCCTGGGAGTCCCGCCTTGTTCCGCGCGGTTTCGTCACCACGCGCTTCCTCAACCGGCTCAAGAAGCGGATGACCCAAGAGCTGGACATTCGCGGCAACCTCGACAAGCCGGTCGGCCTCCTCTCGGGTGGGAACCAGCAGAAGGTTCTGCTGGCGAAATGGCTCGTTCGCATCCCCAAGGTGCTGATCCTGGACGAACCCACCCGCGGCGTCGACGTCGGCGCCAAGGAAGCGATCTACGAGATCATCCGCGGCCTGGCTGCCCAAGGCGTATCCGTGATCGTCGTCTCGTCCGAACTGGAAGAGGTCCTGATGCTGTCCCACCGCGTGATGGTGGTCGCGGGCGGACGCCAGAAGGCACTGCTGTCCCGTGCCGAAGCAACCCCCGAGCGCGTCATGCAGCTGTCTGTCTCCTGACCCGCCCCATTCACCAACTTCTAGGAGTTCTCATGGCAACCCCAGTCAAGGATGGCTCAGCCACCAACACCGGCACGCTCGCGACAACCACAGCGATCCGCATCGCGCAGGTCAAGACCAAACTCAAGATCCTCTCCGGCCCGCTCATCGGCCTCATCCTGCTGATCGTGGTCATGTCATTCCTGTCGCCGGTCTTCCTGACCCCGAACAACCTCGTCAACATCCTGGTCCAGGTGTCCTATATCGGGATCATGGCTGCCGGGGCGACGATGGTCATCATCCTCGGAGGGATCGATCTGTCCGTGGCGGCGGTGCTGGGATTCAGCTTCATGGTGGTCGCGGTCACCTACCAGAAGCTGGGATGGCCGTTCTGGTTCTCCATCATCGTCGGCCTCGCCGTCGGCGCAGGGATCGGATTGCTCAACGGCATCCTGGTCGCGTACGGGAACATCCAGCCGTTCATCGCCACCCTGGCAACGATGTTCGCGGCGACCGGTCTTTCGCTCTACCTGACCAACGGCACCCCGATCCTTGGTCTGCCGGACTGGTTCCAGGGTCTGTCCCAAACCCGCTGGCTCGGCATCTCGCTGCAGGTCTACCTCATGATCGCCGTCTTCGTGATCGCCGGTCTGTGGCTTCGCTTCCGCCCCGCGGGGCGCTCGCTGTACGCGATCGGCAGCAATGAAGAGGTCGCGCGTCTGTCGGGTATCCGGGTGAAGGCGATGCAGCTCCGGGTATACGCACTTGCTGGTCTCCTCGCGGCGATCGCTGGCCTCGTCGTCGGTGCGCGCTTGAATGCGGCTCAGCCCGGAGCGGGCAACTCCAGCGACCTGCTCGCTGTCATCGCGGCCGTCGTCATCGGCGGTGCGAGTCTTGCTGGAGGCGTGGGGTCGATGTGGGGCACGTTTGTCGGACTCCTGATCATCGGTGTCCTGAACAACGGCCTCACGCTGCTGGACGTCTCGCCCCACCTGCAACCCGTCGTCATCGGCGCCGTCATCATTCTTGCGGTGCTCAGCGACGGACGGCTTTTCGCGATGATGCGCAGGGGACGTGGCGCCGGTGCCCACTGAACGATCTCAGATGAGGGGACACAGTCGAATGTGGAACTCGGATCTGTTCGCCGGCAAGGTCGTCGCGGTCAGCGGCGCCGCCTCCGGGATCGGCGCAGCAATTACGCGCCGGTTCCTCGAAGCGGGCGCTACGGTCGCGGCGGGAGATCTTCAGACATCCCTCTTCACGGTTCTGCAAGAGGAGCTGGGGCCCGAACTCAGCCGCCGTCTGGTGCCGCTGACGCTGGACGTCTCCAACCCGCACCTGGCAGACGACTTCATTCGTGCCGTCATATCCAAACTCAGTCGGCTGGATGTGCTCGTCAACAACGCGGGGATCGCCCCCGTTGGGTCCGTCACCGAAACCACCGATGAGATGTGGCGAAGGGTCATGGCCGTCGACGTGGATGGGGTGTTCTACCTGTCGCGAGCGGCGCTGCCGCACCTGGAGCGCTACGCCGGCTGCATCGTCAATATCGCGTCGGTCTCGGGAGTGGGCGCGGACTTCAACTATGCGGCGTACAACGCGGCCAAGGGGGCGATCGTGAACCTCACCCGCAGCATGGCGATCGACTACGGCAAGGCCGGTGTCCGCACCAACGCAGTCGCTCCTGGCCCGGTGCGCACGCCGTTGCTGGTGAAGAACCTGGAGTCGTTGTCCGGTCTCGAAGCGGCGTTCGGCAAGTTCATCCCCTTGGCCAGGATTGCGGACCCCCGTGAGATCGCTGATGCCGTGGTGTTCTTGGCGTCGACCGGTGCGTCGTTCATCAACGGCGCGATCCTGCCGGTTGACGGCGGCGTGACAGCTTGGAATGGTCAGCCCAACGGCGACTTCGTTTAGTGGCTACAACTCACAGAGGAGACCAATATGAAAGACGGAATGTTCGTTTTCGACTGTGCGGTGCACAGCCAGGACTTCACGGATCGTCAGATCGCTCCTGGCACGGATGGTCGAAACGTCGTCGCCCACCGCGTGAACCAGGCCGGGTTCAATGAGCTGATGGCCAGCAAGGGGGGTCCTGCGCCCAAGCCGGACTTCTACGACCCAGTTGATCCGGACTGGGCGAATGATCAGCTTTTCAAGCGCTCTGACACGGACGTTGCGATGGTGCAGACTGTGCCGCTGTTCGGCCCGTGGAAGGACTCGCTCGGCCCCGCCCAGCAGTGCTATGACCTCACCCTCCGCAACCCCGAGCGGTTGCTCTTCACGGGCGGCGTCGACCCGAGCTGGCAAGGGCTGGACTTCGCCCTGCACGAGATGGAGCGTCAGGTCCACGAGATGGGCGCGATCAGCTTCAAGTTCTACACGTACCAGGACCGTGACCATTACTGGAGAGCTGACGACCCCGAGGTCGCATACCCGCTGTATGAGAAGGCGCTCGAGTTGGGCATCAAAATGGTGCAGTTCCACAAGGGGTACCCACTGGGCATGCATCCGGTCGAGGCTTTCAAGCCGAACGACCTGCAGATGGCGGCGTACGACTTCCCAGACCTCAACTTCGGCATCCACCACATGGGCGATCCCTACGTCGACGAGATGATCTCGATTGCTGGACGATTCCCCAACATGCACCTGCTGCTGCCGCTCTGGTTCAACCAGTATTTCCTCCAGCCGTACGCAATGCTGCACCGCATCGGCCAGGCGTTGCTCTTCGTGGGGCCCGACCGACTGGCGTACGGTTCCGAGGGCTTCATCTGGCCCGACATTCAGTCCTACATCGACATGTGGGCCAATCTCGAAATGCCTGAGGAACTGCAGGATCGCTACGGTTACCCCGAGCTGACGCGCGAGATCAAGGAGAAGGTGTTCGGGCTCAGCTTCGCGCGCGGGCTCGGCTACGAGATCCCCGAGAAGTATAAGAAAGCCGGCGACTGATGACGGTCGATCCAGACCAACTGCAAGAGGCATTGCAGTTCGTCCGACCCAGACTTCGGGGACACGCCGGTGACATGACCGCGACTGTCAGCGACGAAGGTGACGTGCTCATCGAGTTCTACGGGGCGTGCGAGAGCTGCCCCTCCATGGCTGTCACATACGCGGGTCTGGTGCAGACCTACGTGCAGGCCGTGCCCGGTGTGCGCTCAGTGAGCGCTCCTCAGATCCACGCCTCACCGGCGGTGCTCGCGAGCATCCGTCGGCGGCTGGGCGTGCGTTCCGACGGTCCGGTTCCATTGGGGTTGCCCACCGCGCAGCGGCATCGCGAGTCACCGATGGAAACGTGTGCATGAGCAACGAGAACTACCTTGTCGTCGGCGCCAGCGGGGTCACTGGGGGAGCGATCGCCCGGCAGTTGAGCCAGTCTGGGCGGATGGTCACGGCGCTGTCGCGTTCGGGTCCGCGAACAACGGACTCTGGATCGGGCCAACTCATCCTTCTCGGCGATCTTTCGGTTCCCGACGGTGTCCCGCCGGGGTCGCTCACTCCCATCACCCACGTCGTCTACGCAGCGTACGTCGAAGGGGCGAACCACGCGGCGACGACGAACCTGAACGCCGAAATGTTCCGCAACCTGCTCACCGGCTTGGATCGTGACGGCGCGGACGTCGCGCACATCCAGCTCATCGGGGGTGGCAAGTCCTATGGCGAACACCTCGGACCCTACCGAACGCCTGCGAAAGAGACCGATCCGCGAATCCTCGGCCCGATCCTCTACAACCCGCAGGAAGATGCCATGCGGGAATGGGTGGGGCGGCGCGGCGCGACGTTCACCGTGCTACGACCGGATGGAGTGATCGGATTCGGGGCGCGCTCACCGATGAACATCCTGTCCGGCGTGGCCGCCTTCGCGATGCTGAGCAAGAGCGAGGGAGTCCCCCTCCGATTCCCGGGCTCCTGGAGCGCATGGCGGGCTCTGCATCAGGCCACCGACGCGCGCATACTGGCCCGCGCCGTGGAGTGGGCCTTCACCGCCGGTACGGCGCGGAACGAAACCTTCAACGTCACCAACGGCGACCACTTCCGATGGTGCCACCTGTGGCCGACGATCGCAGAGTTCTTCGACATGCCCTGCGCGGAGCCGCAGCCGTTGGACCTGGAAGCTCACATGATCGGCCGTGACGCGGATTGGGTCGAACTCACCACTCGGCAAGGTCTGCGGGAGACGACGTTCCCCGACTTTGTGGCCTGGCCTTTCGTCGAAGGATGGTGGCGCACCGAGTTCGACATGGTGCAGAGCACCATCAAGATTCGTCAGGCCGGGTTCGCTGACTGCATCGATAGCCACCAGAGCTTCCTCGACCATCTTTCCGCCCTGCGAGACGACCGATTCATTAGCTGACCGCTGCCAGCGCTCGGGGGCCCATTCTTCTTCCAGGCGCCACCTCTTGCCAAGACCAGATAAAAAATGGACGCAGTGTCCGTAAACAGGTAGGATAGCGACATGAGCGAAGACGCCAGACGAGGATTGACTGTCGATCCGGACGCGCCCACGCAGTACCCGGAACTCGCGCGCTTGTCCCAGCTTGTTCGCTGGCACATCGTGAACACGGTCACGCAAAGTAAGGCCGGCCACATTGGTGGACCCATGTCCATGACTGACCTCCTGGTGGCGCTCTACTTCGAGACGCTCCGCATCGACCCGAGCAACCCGCATAGCCCGGACCGCGACCGCTTCGTGCTGTCAAAAGGGCACTCGGCGATCGGCCTGTACAGCGTGCTCGCGCTACGCGGATACTTCCCCGTCGAAGAACTCGCCACCTTCGACCACGGGAACTCGCGGCTTCAGGGACACCCCGACATGAAGCTCACCCCCGGAGTGGATGTGTCCACCGGGTCGCTGGGTCAGGGGCTGTCTGCGGGTGTGGGAATCGCACTGGGAGCGAAAAAGCTCGGCGCCGGCTACCGCACCTGGGTGATGCTCGGCGACGGTGAGCTCCAGGAGGGCATGATCTGGGAGGCGTTCAACTCGGCCAGCCGGTACCGATTGAACAATCTGGTCGCCATCGTCGACCTGAACGGACTCCAGCAGTTCGGCTGGCCGGCCGTTGCCACCCGCGACAGATTCGACCGCAGTGACCCGTGGTCGCACGTGGACCTGCACGCCATCCTGACCGGTTTCGGGTGGAATGTCCTCAGTGTCGACGGGCACGACTTCGGCGACATCCTCGGCGCATACGAAGCTGCGGTGGAGAACGCCTCCACCAGCGACAAGCCCACGGTGATCCTCGCGCGCACCACCAAGGGCCACGGCCTCTCGTTTACCAGCGGTACATACAAGTGGCACAACGGCGTTGCCACGCCGGAGCAACTCGAGATCGCGCGACGCGAACTCGCAATCGAGGAGACGACGCTGTGAGGGCTCAACGCGACGTGTGGGGTGACACCCTCGTCGAGATCGGTGCTGTGGACCCCAGCATCGTCATCGTCGATGGGGACCTGGCCAACTCCACCAAGGCGGACAAGTTCGCGGCGGCCTACCCGGACAGGTTCGTTGAAGTCGGGATCGCGGAACAGAACATGGTGGGGATCGCGTTCGGACTGACCACTGCCGGCTTCCGCCCCTGGCTGTCGACATTCGGTGTCTTCCTTACGCACCGAGCACTGGATCCCATCCGGATGCTGGTCTCACAGACCCAGGCACCTGTGCGGGTCGCCGGGGCCTACAGCGGCCTCCTCAACGGCAGCAGTGGCAAAACGCATCAAGACATCGAGGATCTGGCCATCATGCGGGCGATGCCGAACATGACCGTCCTCGCTCCCGTCGACGAGATCGAAACCGCAGAGGTCACCCGGTGGGCGTCTCAGCATGACGGTCCCGTGTACGTGAGGTTGGCACGCGACGCGGTCCGCCAGGTGCTTCCCGATGACTACACATTCAAGCTCGGCGAGGTGATCACTCTGCGCCCGGGTGGCGTCATCGCACTGGTATCCACGGGGGCGCAAAGCTCACGCGTCTACGAGGCCGCGGAGATCCTGGACGAGATCGGGATCCACGCCCGCGTCATCCACGTGCCCACCATCAAGCCGCTGCACGTCCCATCGTTGATGGAGGCGGTCGACGGCGCCCGAATCGTGATCACAGTGGAGGAGCACAGCATCATCGGAGGCCTGGGAGGCCTCGTGAGCGAGACGCTCGCCGAACGGTTCCACTCACCGCGGGTCGCGCGGATGGGACTGCAGGATGCGTGGTCCGAATCCGGACCCAACGACTTTCTCCTCGACAAGTACGGCCTGTCCCCAAAGCGTGTCGCGCAGCTCGTGCGCGAATACCTCAATGCACCAGAAGCAACGACGCGCCAGATCGTTGGAGGCAACGCATGAGCAACGGTGTGGACCGGCTCCCCAGCAGTCTGTACATCGCCGGAAAGTGGCGAGACGCCACCGACGGTTCCACCTTCCCGGTGCACGACCCGGCTACCGGGGAAGTGATAGCCGAGGTGGCTGATGCCACTCCTGCCGATGCGCTCGCGGCGCTCGACGCCGCAGCATCGGCGGGCGAGCAGTGGGCGCGGACCGCGCCACGAGTCCGCGGCGAGATCCTGCTGCGTGCTTTCGACCTCGTCAACGAACACGCTGAAGACTTGGCAAGGCTCATCACGCTCGAGATGGGCAAACCGCTCAGCGAATCTGCCGCAGAGGTGCGATACGGCGGCGAGTTCCTTCGCTGGTTCGCAGAAGAAGCCGTCCGTATCGGCGGACGCACCGGAACGACCCCAGAGGGGTCGGGCGCCATGATCGTGACCCACCGACCCGTCGGTCCCTGCTACTTGATCACGCCATGGAACTTCCCACTGGCGATGGCGACCCGCAAGATCGGCCCCGCACTCGCCGCCGGATGCACCGCGATCATCAAGCCGGCGGCCCTCACCCCGCTGACGACCCTGTACGTCGTGTCGCTGCTCGAGCAGGCCGGGGTACCGGCCGGAGTGGTCAACGTCATTCCCAGTACTCAATCCGCGGCCATTTCAGAGGTCCTCATGCGGGACGGTCGACTGCGTAAGGTCAGCTTCACCGGATCCACCCAGGTCGGGCAGACGCTACTCAAGCAAGCGGCCGACAACGTCCTGCGAACATCGATGGAGCTCGGCGGCAATGCACCATTTCTCGTCTTCGATGACGCGGACCTTGACGCGGCCGTTGACGGGGCGATGCTGGCGAAGTTCCGGAATGTCGGTCAGGCGTGCACCGCCGCCAACCGGTTCCTCGTGCAGGCTGGCATCCATGACGCGTTCGTGGAGCGGCTCGCAGCCCGGGTCAACGCCCTGCGGGTCGGCCACGGCCTCGAGGACGGTGTCGACGTCGGACCGCTCATCAACGCGGGGGCGGGTCGCCGCATTCGTGCGCTCGTGGACGCGGCGATCGAGGACGGTGCCTACGAGATCGTCGGGGGAGAGAGTGCTGAGGGTAGCGCGTACTTCCCGCCTACGCTCCTCACCGACGTACCCCCCGACGCCCGCCTCTTCCAGGAGGAGATATTCGGGCCAGTCGTCGCCGTCACCAAGTTCCGCACGGAGGACGAGGGCATCGCGCTCGCCAACGGGACCGAGTATGGCTTGGCTGCGTACGCGTTCACCGCTGACTTTGCTCGCGCCAACAGGCTCATGGCGACCATCAACGCGGGAATGCTCGGGGTGAATGCCGGCGTCATCTCCAATCCTGCCGCCCCGTTCGGGGGGACGAAGCACTCCGGAATGGGGCGTGAGGGTGGAAGTGAGGGCATCCACGAGTATCTCGATACCGCATACGCCTTCGTGCCTGACGTGCGCTGAGAACCCCCTGCCCCGCTTCGAGACTCCAACCAGAACGGAGCATGGAAATGACCCGATTCGGTGTAGTGACCGGTGCTGGGCAAGGCATCGGCGCGGCAACCGCGATGCTGCTGGCGTCTCGAGGATGGCGAGTCGGCGTCGCCGACAAGTCCGGCGACCACGTCGCTGAGCGCGTGGCTGAGCTAAACGCCGCCTATCCGGTCGAAGGCGGACACGAGCCGCTGGCTTTCGATGTCACAGATGAGCGAGCTGTCGGCGACGCCTTTGCAGAGATTCTCGAGCGTCACGGAAGGATCCACGGCCTGGTGAATGGAGCAGGTGTCCTCTTCCGCTCGCCTGCCGAAGAGACCGATCTCGCGCTCTGGCAATTGCAGCTCGGCATCCATCTGACGGGAGCGATGCTCTGCAGTCGTGCGGCGTTCCCTGGCCTCCGCGATGCAGGCGGGGCCGCCATCGTCAACATCGCATCGGTCGGGGCGACCTTCGGACTTCCGGGCAGGATTGCCTACGCCACGGCGAAGAGCGGTGTGCTCGGACTCACCCGCACCCTGGCGGTCGAATGGGGTGGGTACGGCATCCGCGTGAACGCGATCGCACCCGGCTACGTCGCGACCGAGATGGTCAGAAGCGGATTGCGCAGCGGCGCGCTCAGCGAGGCGGCGCTTGTGAGACGCACCCCACTGCGACGTCTCGCCGAGCCTGAGGAGATCGCGAACGTGATCGCATTTCTTTTGTCAGAGGACGCCAGTTTCGTACACGGTGCCGTCCTCAAGGTCGACGGCGGTATCACCATCGACGGGACCTTTGAAGGCTAGTGGCGTCGGCCGCGCAAGAGCACGTGGGTGCACTAGTCCGTCCCGGGCGCCGGTGATGGCTCCGCGAGGAGTTGCTCCTTGAGCCCTTGGCGGAGCGCACTCCGCACTGCGGCGATCGCAGGATTGGACTCGCTTCCGGCCCGCAGGGAGAGCACCACTGATCGGCGACGGCCCGTCGGTGTAAGCCGAATTTCGTCGTGAGGTCGGAATCCCAGCCATGGAAGGAGTGCAGCCGCCTGGCCGTGGGCCACGAGCAGGGCGTGCAGGTAGAGGTCGGCTGACTCGAATGCGACGCGCGGCTCGTATCCGGCGGATCGACATAGCGTGGTCGACCATTCTCGCGGGTGGCTCGCTGCGTGCTCCATCACCCACGATGCGTCGGCGAGGTCGTTCAAGCGGACCTCGCCCCAAGAAGCAGGCGTCGCGAGCGAGAGCGGATCGGAGATCACCTCTTCGGAGTGGACCCCGGGGTGGGCGTGCGACCGGCCTCCGGGATACCGCTCGGACAGGACGACGTCGAATTCGCGGGCTGCAAGCGCAGGAATCGCGGCATCCGCGCTCACCTGCGCGAACGACAGGGTGAGATTCGGATGGCGCAATGAAAGCCCCTGCAGCACGGCGGGGATGACTGCGTGCGCTGCGGTCTGGAAGGTGGCGACGCGTACCGCCCCGGTCACATCGGAGCGACTTGCCGCGATGGACGCGGCTGCCCGTTCCATTTCGAGGAGGATGACCTCGGTGTGCTCCACGAGGGATGCCGCCGCTGGTGTGAGACGCACCCCGCGGCCGGCCGGTTCCAGGAGTGGCACGCCGACTTCGCGTTCCAGGACGGTGAGCTGGTGCGAAACCGCCGAGGGGCTGAACCCCAGCGCTGTGGCCACCGCCGCCAGTGTGCCGCGCTGGCTGACCTCACGTAGAAGTCGCAGTCGGTGAAGGTCGTACATGCCGCAATCCGTCAACTCTCTTCATCGATACTCATCTGAATGATGCCATTGATGCGTTACTTAGCTGTACATAGTGTCGTCTCATGGATGACATCGGCACCACGGTCTATCGGAATCCCGCTGCGCGCGAGTGGCGCACGACGCCAGCTCCCGACGTGCTCGAGTTCCACCGCTCGCTCCCTGGATATGTGCCGACGCGGCTCGTGCCGTCACCCGACCTAGCCCGCGAACTCGGTGTGGCCACCGTGCATGTCAAGGAGGAGTCATCCCGGCTCGGGCTGCCCGCCTTCAAGATCCTCGGCGCTTCGTATGCGATCTCGCGGGCATTGGGTGCACGTTACGGCGCGCCTGAAGCGGCTCTCCCCATCGCCGATCTTCGGGCTTTGATCGCCCGACATGACGCGATAGAGCTTGTCGCGGCGACCGACGGCAATCACGGGCGCGCTGTCGCGCGGATCGCCCGGCTCCTCGGCCTTGACTCGCGGATCTTCGTCCCCTCTGGCATCACTCGCGCGTCGAAGGAGGGCATCGCGTCGGAAGGAGCGGCGCTCATCGAACTCGATGAGTCGTACGACGACGTAGTGACGAGGGCGGCGGGCCTCGCTCGAAGCGCCGAGCAGGCCACAATGCTGATTCAGGACACATCGTGGGACGACTACCGGCAGATACCCGAGTGGATCGTCGACGGCTACTCCACCCTCCTCTTGGAGGCGGACCAGCAACTTCGCGCTGTCGGCGTCAATCGAATCGACGCGGTCGCAGTTCCGGTAGGGGTGGGGTCGCTCGCGCAAGCCGTCGTGCGTCACTACCGATCCACCGACTCTGCGCCCACTGTGCTCAGTGTCGAACCGGAGGCTGCTCCCGCCCTCATCGCGTCGCTCCACGCCGGTCGACCCCTCGTCGTGCCGACGCGCAAGACGATCATGGCTGGACTCAACTGCGGCACCGTCACCGACCTCGGGTGGCCGACCCTGAAAGCAGGTATCGACGCAGCGGTTGTTGTGACGGATACTGCGGCCGCGCGCGCCGTGCACGATCTCGAGTCACTCGGCATCGACGCGGGCTCGTGCGGCGCGGCATCCCTCGCCGGTCTCCGCGCTCTCATCGCAACCGAGCCCCTTCCGGCCAACGCGCACGTGCTGCTTCTGAGCACCGAGAGCCGCACGGCCAATCCCTTGCCGAAGGGCATGTGATGGTCGACCAGGACGCGACGATCGCGCTCGCGAAGCAGCTGATCGAGATCGATTCCGTGAACCCGGAGCTGGTGCCCGGCGGTGCCGGGGAGGCCGCGATCGCGCAGTTCGCGGCCGAGTGGCTCAGCGTGCGCGGATTCGCCTGCCGGCTTCTGGAGCAGACCCCGGGACGCCCCTCGATCCTCGCCATCGCGGACGGAACTGGTCAGGGGACGAGCATCATGCTCAACGGACACCTAGACACCGTGGCGCTCTCCAGCTACGAGGGGAAGGGGCTGGAACCTGTCGAGCGCGACGGCAAGCTGTATGGCCGCGGCGCGTACGACATGAAGTCGGGCGTCGCCGCGATCATGATCGCAGCTGCGGCCGCGGCATCCCGTCCGCACGCCGGCGACATCGTCGTCGCGCTCGTCGCCGATGAGGAGTGGGCGAGCGGGGGCACGGCGGAGGTCTTGCGACACATCGTCACAGACTGCGCGATCGTCGTCGAGCCGAGCGGCCTCGACCTCGTCATAGCCCACCGCGGATTCGTTTGGGCGAATGTCACCATCCACGGCACGTCCGCCCACGGCTCGCGACCCGACCTGGGGGTCGACGCGATCGCGAAGGCGGGCCGATTCCTCACCGCCATCGACCACCACGGACGCCAACTCGCGACCAGCGCGCCACACCCGATGCTCGGCACCGGCAGCATCCACGTATCCACCATCAGCGGCGGCACAGAAGCATCCACCTACCCTGCCGAGTGCAGCATGGTCATCGAACGCCGCACCATCCCTGGTGAGGATGATCTCACGACGGAACGTGAGCTTCGCGGGTTGCTCGAGCAGATCTCGTCAACCGACTCTGAGTTCCGGTTCGACGTACAAGTGACAGCGCACCGGCCCCCGTTCGCCGCGGCGAACGACTCGGTGATCGCGGGCGTCCTCGCCTCATCGATCGAAGATTTCACCGGCGAGTCGCCCCTGCAACGGGGTGAGGCGTTCTGGACCGATTGCGCGCTGTTGAGTGCGGCCGGGATCGACACGGTGCTCTTCGGGGTCGATGGAGGGGGCGCCCATGCGGCATCCGAGTGGGTCTCCCTCGCGTCGCTCGACATCGTCACGGCTGCGCTCGAGCTCGCGATCGTGCGCGCTACGAGCTGAGCGGCGGACGACCTCGGACCAGACGCGCCAAGCGATGACGACCGCCAGACTGCAGGACGGATCCAGACGAGCCCGGACTGAACTGGGCCACGTCATGAGGGCGGGCGATCAGAAGACGTCCCAGTCACGTGCGCGCTCAGCCAGAGTGTCGATCACCCTCTTCGTCGAGGCCGTCATTCGTGTGTCGGCCGAGATCGCGAGGTGGAGGGTGTTGATCGGTGCCTCCCCTGGTCGGTGTAGAACTTCCACGGTGCCGGCGCCGATCGCGGCGTCGGCCAGGTAGCGCGGCAACGCGGAGATGCCCGCACCCGCCGCGACTGCGGCGAGAACGCCGCGCAGATCGGGGACCGTCAGTGCCACGGGATTTGCGGGTCGATCGCCGAACTGACTGCGCCAGTATCGGCGCACGATCGACAGATCGGCGTCGTACGCGACCAGGGGAAGGTGCTGCAGGGCGGTCGCCGGATCGGTCGCCAGGCGGCCGCGATCGATCGTGCGGGCGAGAGACGGAGCGCCGACCAGAACGAACTCCTCGTCGACGAGTCCGCGATACCGGATGCCTTTCAGCGGTTTCCGCACTGACGACACCACGACATCGAGAGCACCGTCAGTGAGTTGGGTGAGCAGGTCCGGCGCCAAGCCCAGGGTGAACTCGAGCTGTATGCTCTCGGCCGTGAGCGGCGCGAGCGCGGGGATCACTCGGGCAGCGACAACGTCGCTCGCCCCGCCCACGCGCACCGTTGCGCCTGGTCCTGACGGCGGTGCCGACCAGACATCGCGCAGGCGGTCGACTGAACCCGCCACCCGCAGCAGAAGTGCGTCGCCGGCCGAGGTCGCCACCGAGCCGCGAGGGGTCCGTGTGAAGAGCGCCGTGCCGAGGTCTTCCTCCAGTCGCGTGATCCGGTCACTCACGGCTGGCTGGCTGATGCCGAGTCGTGTCGCGGCAGCAGTGACAGATCCTGCCCGGTGCACCTCGACGAACGTGTGAAGCAGATCGAGGTTCTGCACAAGCCGCTCCCATCAGAAAAGTGATGACTCAGGAACAGCATAGGAAATTCGAGTGATGGGTGCATCGTTCTCGAACTTCAGCGGCTTGAGCAAGTCGCCGAACAGGAGAAGACATGGCACACGTACTTTTGGCAGTCACCGGAGCGGACGCCATCGCGCTCGCGGACTCCACGGCGCACCAGACGGGATTCTGGGCAGAGGAGCTCGTCGAACTGCACCGCGGCCTCGTCGCTGCTGGTCACGACGTGGACATTGCGACGCCGGGCGGCGTGCGTCCTCCGGTCGATCCTGGCAGTCTCGCCGGCGAACCCGCCGATGACTTGCGCGCCTACCTCTCCTCGATCGACGAACTTCTCGCGCACCCGCGTGCGCTTGCCGACGTCCGCTCGGGCGAGTACGACGCGATCGCGCTGCCGGGCGGACATGGCCCGATGGTCGATCTCGCGGTCGACGCCGATCTCGGGCGCCTCCTCGTCGACGCCATTGATCGCGACGCCGTCGTTGGTGTGCTGTGCCACGGGCCGGCTGGGCTTCTCAGCGCGGTGCGCGAAGACGGTACATTCGCGTTCGCGGGTCGCCGGCTGGCGGTGTTCACCGATGATGAGGAGCGCCAGGGCGGACTCGGCGATGCCTCGCCCTACCTGGTCGAGTCCCGGCTGAGGGAGCTCGGTGTTCTCGTCGAGCCTGGCGAGCCCTGGTCGGTAACCGTCGTCACCGATGGCTCACTCGTGAGCGGTCAGAATCCGCAGTCCAGCGTCGCAACTGCACGTGCACTCGTCGAGGTGCTCGCGCGTCGCTGAGACGAGTGCCCGGTGCAGGCGTCGCTGGCCTGGCCGGTGCGTCTGCACCGGCCTAGAACAGATCGATTCTGTGGCAGCGCGAAGAGGCCCGAAGTCCTGATCTTGTGTTACCGCCAGAATTGCGGCAGGTTGATCGCGGTGACACATGTTCCGGCGCGGAAGCGCGCGGGTATCGATCCGAGCTAATAGTCCCCCAGGGGTCCCCGAGAACCCCGAGGACGCGGAGATTCGACGAGTGTGAAGTGCCAGGAGTGCGAGGAGTGCGAACGCCTATAGTCCAGAAACACCCAGATGAAGTGCATAAACCGCGGCGATCCGCGGCAGGTGGCCGATTGAGTTGGCCGTCGCGTAAGTGATCGATCTCACCCTGCTAAGGTGGAGTCCCCTCACGGGGACCGAGGGTTCAAATCCCTCCGTCTCCGCAAAAAATAGCCCTGATCAAGACGTAATTGTTTTGGCGAAGTGCGCGATCTGCGAACACTTTGAGAACGGAATCTGTTCGCAAAAGATGTGACGCGCCATGCACTTCTCGCTCTGGGCACCGGTGCAAGCCCCAGGTCAGAAGGCGAATCTGACCGATCGCGCGAGTTCGTGTGCGAAGGGATAACGCCCCTCGTCTCTGATTGCCGACAACCGCGCCGAATGTTCCGCCACGGCGGGGAACCTCCGCCTCGAGCGGTCGTCGCCACACTCAGTTGGGTGTAGCCGGTGGTGCTCGAACGGGATGCTCGGCTGGGTGACTCAGCCGAGGAGGGTCGAGAATGCTCTCAACTTTCGCGGCGATTCATCCGCGTAGGACCGCGTAGTCCTTGTCACTGACGGTCGCGTAGATTACTGCGGCCGGGTCGGTCTTCTGTGCGGCTCGATAGAGGTTGTTCTCAGACTTCGAGATCTCGCGGCGGAGCTTCCCGGTTGTGGTGTCGAAGAGCCCTTTTGCAAGCTTCGCGTCTGCTCGTTGAACGATGATGATCGGCATATCACTTTCCTCCTGACCTCGAACTCTGATGGAGTTGATGCGAAAGTCCTTGGCCGCGGCCGGCACTTTCCATGGGTCGAAATCGCCAATGTGCCAGGTCTCTCGCGGCTTGACGAAGTCGACTTGAAACCCAGCGAGACGACACAAGGCGACGAACCGCGCCCACGCGGTGAATGAGTTTCCGGGGGCGAGGTCGCCCCAGTTCTGCACATCGATCGCCATGCAGTCTCGGCCGCGGAAGACCCCGCCGTGGGATGAGAATCCCGGCTGCGCAGCCATGATCCCTAGCCGTCGACGGTAGAGGAATTGGATGTCGAGCGGGCGGAAGAGATTCCAGCCAGGTGTGACCCTGAGCGTGACGCCATACTTGGCGCGTCCGGTTGCCCTGAGCCAGTTCCAGCGCGCGGCAGTGCCGGGCGGCGCTAGGTGCTTCCAAGTGCCGTCTGCGTCACGACCACTACCCAGCGCGACCAGTCTGGACTCCGGAATTCGGCCGTTCGCGAACTCGGACACGTCACACCCCGTTCCAAGAAAGGAGATGTTGGGTCGAATGATAGCGGGCGGCGGCCTCCGGCGTAAGGGGTGGATGCGCCGCGGCAATGGGAGGATCGACAGTTGCCTCAAGTCGTTCCGCAGCGAGGAGCCCGACCTCGTCGATGTGGCCGAAGACGCTGTCGAGAGATCAACCTAAGTACACTCGAACCGGAGCTTCGCTCGCACGCGGAGGGCTGAACCGCCTGGTCGACTGGAGCGCTGAGCCGCCCCCGTTCACATGCGAAGAATTTGCGAACAACTGAATCACCGCACGCGCAAGCGAACCTCCACGAAAGCGACCGCGAACCGCGTCAAATCCACATGAACGCGCTCCGACCCACCTGAGTGTCCTCGCCCAGCCCGGGTTCAAATCCCTCCGTCTCCGCAAATAAAGCCCTGGTTAAGCCGGGTTTTTCTCCCCTTGACCCCCAGCCGCCTGCGCCCATATCGAGCGCGATTTCGCCGCCGAAGGGTCCCCCGCGGGGACCGCTGGGGGACCGTTGTGGTGCATCACCCTCACGACGCTCGACTGTTGGCGCGTCGCCACCCGTGTGATTCCGCGGTATTGATCGGCGACGGCGGCTGGGGGACCACACCCTTCCACTGGTGGTGACCCTCTTGGCGCTATCTAGCTGGCAAAGGTGACGAGCCCGAAACGGGTCGAGCACCATATCCGAATCGAGGCCCGAGCGAATCGGCGTCCTGACGACGCGCATGGCACGCGGCGCTTGCTCGCCGAGGTCCGGCTCATGGTCCCTCTCAGCCCCGCGGCCCCGCTACGACCTTTCCGGCCTCGCTCGTCGCGACGACGAGCGGACGCGCAACTCGGGCTGCAGCTGGCGGTGACGGGCCGCTGTGCGTCCTGATCGAATCCGCTCCATGAGCAGGTCGATCGCCGTCTGGCCCATCTCCTCGCCGAACTGCGTAACGGTCGAGAGGGAGACCTCTGAACCAGCGGCGCCCTCCCGCATGTCGACGACGCTCGAAAACTGGTCAGTTTCGGCGGTGAAAAGTGAACACTCGACGATTGGAGAGTGATCACTTTGGAGGACTGGGCGCTGATCCGGAGGTTGGCTGCGGAGG
>NZ_SCMR01000014.1 GCF_005502885.1 Microbacterium sp. 2FI | reverse complement strand
GGGCGGGGCGTCCCGGGGGATCAGGAGACGAGCCGGGCTGTCGAGCCCCGGACGATGAGCTCGTACGGCAGCTCGCCCGGCTCGTGGGCGAGGGGGGCGGCATCCTTCGATTCGAGCTCCGCCAGGATCGCGTCGGCCGCGCGCTCGCCCTGCCCGAGCGGGAACTGGTCGACGGTGGTGAGGCGGAAGAAGTCGCCCAGCTCGTGACCGTCGATGCCCACGACCGAGAGGTCTTCGGGCACGCGGTAGCCGAGTTCGCGGGCGGCCAGCAGGGCTCCGATCGCCATCTCATCGGATGCCGCGAAGATCGCGGTCGGGCGGCCTCCGGGCTTGCCGAGCAGCTGCTTGGCGGCGCGGAAGCCGCCCTCGATCGTGAAGTCGGCCGGCTCGTAGAGGGCCGGGCGGGCGGTGAGGCCGGCATCGGCCAGCGCCTGCTCGAAGCCCTGCCGGCGCTGCGTGGGGATGTGGAAGTCGATGTCGAACTGCGGGTTCGCGCCGATGTGGGCGATCTCGCGATGCCCGAGGGCCAGCAGGTGCTCGGTCGCGAGCCGCGCGACGGCGACGTCGTCGACGGTGAGGGTCGTGAGCCGGGGGTTCGGGCCGCCGATCGCGATGACCGGCAGGTCGAGCTCGAGCAGGCGCCCGGTCTCCTCCTCGCCGAGCTCGATCGCGATGGCGATGACGCCGTCGACGCGCTGCCGGCGCAGGAACGTGTCGAACACGTCGCGGCGCTCCGCGCGGTCGGCGGTGAGGCTGTAGAGCGTGATGTCGTAGCCGCGGCGCATGAGCGCCGACGCGATGCCGCTGAGCACCGTCGAGAAGAACCAGCGGTCGAGGAACGGCACGAGCACCCCGATGTTGCGCGTGCGGCCCGACGCGAGGCTCGATGCGGATGCCGACACGACGTAGCCGAGGCTCTTCGCGGCGGCCTCGACCCGCGCCTTCGTGGCATCCGAGACGTGGCCGCGACCGCTCAGCGCGCGCGAGACGGTCGCCGTCGAGACGCCCGCGTGGCGGGCCACCTCGTCGATGCTGACCACGTCGTCATCCCACTTCTCGCAGCGTCCCGTAGGCCGCGCGCGTCTCAGTCGTTCGTGAGCCAGACCGTCGTATCGGCCGGCAGCTCGTCCCCCGCGAGCGGACCGCTCTGCGCGATCACGATACCGTCCGGCAGCGCCACCGACGTCGCACCGGTGTTCGCCACGACGGTGACGGCGCCGTTGCGGAACGCCACGACGTCGGTGCCGAAGCCCTCGAGCCACTCGAGCGAGCCGGCGCCGAGACCATGCTCGCGACGGAGAGCGGTGAGCGCCCGGTACAGCGACAGCGTCGAGTCGGGGTCGCCGACCTGCGCGTCGCGGGCGAGCCCAGCCCACTCGGCGGGCTGGGGGAGCCAGGCGGCGCCGGTCGGGCTGAAGCCGTAGGCGGCGGCATCCGCGGTCCATGGGATCGGCACGCGGCAGCCGTCGCGACCGTAGCGCTCGCCGTTCGTGCGGAACCACGTGGGGTCCTGACGCGCCTCGCCGGGGATCTCGATGACCTCGGGAAGCCCGAGCTCCTCGCCCTGGTACAGGTAGGCCGAGCCCGGGAGCGCGAGCATGAGCGTCGTCGCGGCGCGAGCGCGGCGGAGCCCCACCTCGGGGATGGGCTTGCCGGGCGACTCGGGGCCGATGCCGTGGCCCTGGGGGTTCTCGGCGGTGAGCGCGAGGCGCGACGCGTGGCGCACGACGTCGTGGTTGGAGAGCACCCACGTGCTCGGCGCGCCGACGTCCGAGTACGCGGCGATCGACTGCGCGATGACGGCACGGAGGGCCGCGGCATCCCACGCCGTCTCGAGGTAGGCGAAGTTGAACGCCTGGTGCATCTCGTCGGGACGCACCCACAGCGCCGTCTTCTCGGGCGTGGGCAGCCACGCCTCGGCGCAGAGGGCCCGGTCGCCGTCGTACTCGGCGAGGAGAATGTGCCAGTCGCGGTAGATCTCATGCACGCCGTCCTGACCCCAGTACGGCACGTCGGCCTCTTCGCCGCCCATCGAGCCGGCCTCGGGGTCGGGGCTGTAGTCGGGCAGGCCCTCGGCCTTGATCATGCCGTGGGCGACGTCCACGCGGAAGCCGTCGACGCCCCGGTCGAGCCAGAAGCGCAGGATGCGCCGGAACTCCTCGCGCACCTCGTCGTTGCCCCAGTCGAAGTCGGGCTGCGACGAGTCGAAGATGTGCAGGTACCACTGGCCGAGCGTGCCGTCGGGCTCGACGATGCGGGTCCACGCGGGGCCGCCGAAGACCGACTCCCAGTTGTTCGGGGGGATCTCGCCCTCGACGCCCTGGCCGTCGCGGAACATGTAGCGCGCGCGTGCGGCGCTGCCGGGCGCGGCGGCGAGAGCCTCTTGGAACCACACGTGCTGGTCGGACGAGTGGTTGGGCACCAGGTCGACGATCACGCGGATGCTGCGCTCATGCGCCGCCGCGAGCATGTCGTCGAAGTCGACGAGCGTGCCGAAGAGCGGGTCGACGTCGCAGTAGTCGGCGACGTCGTAGCCGGCATCCTTCTGCGGCGAGCGCTGGAAGGGGCTCAGCCAGATCGCGTCGACACCGAGGTCGCGGAGGTCGTCGAGGTGCGCCGTGACGCCTGGGAGGTCGCCGATGCCGTCGCCCGACTGGTCGGCGAACGAGCGCGGGTAGATCTGGTAGATGACGGCGGTGCGCCACCACTCGGAGCCGGCGTGGGCGGGGAACACGGCGCTGCGTTCGGCGGTCTCGGGCGAGGTCATCCCTCCAGGGTACTGCAAGCGCTTACATTCCCGACGCCTCTAGGGTGGGCGCATGTCCTCCGAAGCCCTGACCCGCGCCGAATCGCTCATCCGCTCGATCCCCGACTACCCCGAGCCCGGCGTGCTGTTCCGCGACATCACACCCCTGCTGGCGGATGCCGCGGCCCTCCGCGCGGTCATCGACGCGCTGATCGCGCCGTTCGCCGGGCAGTTCGACGTCGTCGCCGGCGTCGAGGCCCGCGGGTTCCTCTTGGCCGGAGCCGCCGCGATGGAGGCGGGAGCAGGCCTCGTGCCGATCCGCAAGGCCGGCAAGCTCCCCCGGCCCGCAGCATCCGTCGACTACGCCCTCGAGTACGGCACCGCGACGATCGAGGCGCACGACGACATCACGCCCGGCATGCGCGTGCTGCTCATCGACGACGTGCTCGCCACCGGCGGCACCCTCGTCGCGGCCCACTCCCTCGTCGCCGAGCTCGGCGGCACCGTCGTCGGCACCGCCGTGCTGATGGAGCTCGCCGCCCTCGGCGGCCGCGCCGCCGTCGGCGACGTGCACGCCGTCTTCACCGCCTGACCCGTGTACGCGCTCGGGGTCGTGCACAGCTGCGGGCGCAGCGGACGACAGGCCGGGGGACGGATGCCGCCGGCCGGCGCGTCGCAGCATCCACCCGCCGTTGTGCACGTGGAGAGCTGACGGGCGAGCCGCATTGCGGGGCTGTTTCGGGGCGTGAATTCCTTGCGACGAGTCGCGGTCCGACCTGGCGGAGGACGGATGCTGCCCGCCATGCTTCGGAGTCAGCAACGGAGCGCGTCTCCCTCTGCGCTCCGCGACGACGGGAGCGCGCGATGACGAAGACCGACGATCCGGCCGAGGTCGACAAGGCTGCGAAGAAGGCGGCGCGACGCGAGCGCGCGGCGGCGAACACCGTCGACTCGATCCCGCCGTTCGCACGGCTGTTCCCGCTCGGTCTGCAGCACGTGCTCGCGATGTACGCCGGCGCGGTCGCGGTGCCCCTCATCGTGGGCGGGGCGCTCGGGTACTCCTCCGCCGACCTCGCGTTCCTCATCAGCGCCGACCTGTTCGTCGCCGGCATCGCGACGATCATCCAGTCGGTCGGATTCTGGCGGTTCGGGGTGAGGCTCCCGCTCATGCAGGGCGTCACGTTCGCCGCCGTCGGGCCGATGATCGCAATCGGGCAGAGCGAGGGCATCCAGGCGGTATTCGGCGCGACGATAGCTTGCGGTCTGTTCATGATCATCGTGGCGCCGTTCTTCTCGCAGCTGCTGCGGTTCTTCCCGCCGATCGTGACGGGCACCGTGATCCTCATCATCGGACTCTCGCTCATGCGGGTCGCCGCCGGCTGGATCATCGACGGCTCGACCGAGGGCGCACCGCCCATCAACGTCGCGTTCGCCTTCGGAACGCTGCTGCTCATCGTGCTGATCGAGCGCTTCGGGCCACCCGCGCTGCAGCGCGTCTCGGTGCTGCTCGGCCTCGTGCTCGGAACCGTTGCCGCCCTCTTCGTGCCGGGCATGGTCGACTGGTCGGCTGTCGGCGATGCGCAGTGGTTCGCTGTCGTCACGCCCTTCCACTTCGGTCTTCCGACCTTCCAGGTCGCGTCGGTCGTGTCGATGATCATCGTCGGCATCGTGATCATGACCGAGACCACCGGCGACATGATCGCCGTCGGCGAGATCGTCGAGAAGCCGGTGGGTCGGCGCCAGCTCGCCGACGGCCTCCGCGCCGACGGCCTCGGCACCGTGATCGGCGGCATCTTCAACACCTTCCCGTACACCGCGTTCGCGCAGAACGTCGGGCTCGTCTCGCTCACGGGCGTGAGGTCGCGGTGGGTCGCGACCGCCGCCGGCGTCATCCTCGTGGTGCTGGGGCTCATCCCCAAGATCTCGTCGATCGTCGAGGGCGTTCCCCGCGCGGTCCTCGGCGGCGCGGGCATCGCGCTATTCGGCATGGTGGCGGCATCCGGCATCCGGACCCTCACGAAAGTGAAGTTCAACAACCGCAACGTGCTGATCGTCGCGATCTCGGTCGGGGTGGCGCTCCTGCCGACCGTCGCGCCGACGATCTACGACCAGTTCCCGCAGTGGTTCACGCTGATCTTCGACTCGGGCATCTCGGCGGGCGCGATCACCGCGATCCTGCTGAATCTGCTGCTGAACTCCGACGAGATGCGCGCCGCGGCAGCGGGCGACCCCGCCCTCGGCGCCTACGACGCGGTGCGCGGCCCGGCGGCTGCCGCACTCGTCCACCCGCAGGCCGAGGGCACGGGGCTCATCCCGACCCAGCTTCTCGAGGGCGAGAGGACGGATGCCGCAGCATCCGTCGACGCGTCACCCGAGCCGACGTCACCCGAACCCGGACGGGGCACGGCCGACCCGGCCCCGTAGCAGCGCTTCTCGGATCCGCACAGCTCCGGATCTCGGCGCACCCCGGAGGCGTGGGGTGCGTGCGTTCGGAGACCTGCCAGTGTCTGAGGAAAGTCGGAGGCAGTGCTCGCGCCCTCCGATCGAACGACGGCGGGGGCCCGGGCGACCGGAAAAGCCCGGCCCCGCCGTCGACAACACGTCGGCGCCAGTTTCCGGCATCCGCTCTACAGATCGATGGCGCGGATGCCGGAAAGTGGCGCCATCGCGTGCGCGGCCTCGCCGCGCGAACCGTCGGCCTCAGACGAAAGCGGGCAGATCCACCCACGCGCCGGGCGCCTCGGCGGCGCCGTCGCGCGTGACGGTGCCCTCGATCAGCCCGTAGGGGCGGTCGGCGGCCCAGAAGACCTCGCCCGGGTTCTCGAGCCCGAAGGGCGACAGGTCGTACGTGAAGTGGTGCTTGTTCGGCATCGCGAAGCGCACCTCGGCGATCTCGGGCCGTGCCTCGATCGCGGCCTGCCCCATCGCGAACAGCGTCTGCTGCAGGGCGAGCGAGTGCACGGTCGCGAACGTCGCCAGCAGCACGTCGAGCACCTCGGCGTACAGGCCGTTGTAGTCGATCCCGGCTTCGACCGCCGCGGGCAGGAACCGCCAGCGACCGGTCACCGACGTCGCCATGATGCGGTCGTTCGTCTCGACGAGCGTCGTGTACCGGTCGCGCGGGAAGCCGGCGAACTCGCTCCCCGTCGACTTCAGCACCGTCAGGTCCTTGACGCCGCCGGTCACGTGCGTCGCGCCGTCGATCGTCTGCACGGCGGCGAGCCGCGTGCCCTGGCCCTTCCGCACGAACGAGTGGTCGTGCGGCACGCCGCCTACGACGATCCGCTCCCACTCGTACTGCTCGGCGTGCCAGAGCCCGCCCTCGATCCAGTCGAACTCCGACACGTAGTGCTCCCCGAGGCGCAGCAGGTACTCCTCGGGAGAGGGGATGCCGAACTCCTTCGCGAACGCGAACGCGGTGTTCTTCTGGGTGTCGGTGGCGACGACGAGCGCGTTGTCGCCCGTCAGGTACGAGTCGACGAGGGCAGCGCCGCGCAACTGCGACGACACGTTGAGATCGACGATCTCGTGGCGCGGGGTGTCGCGGTAGATCCGCACGACGCGGTTCTCCGCCTTGCCGTACTTGTTGGCGCCGAGGCTCACCGAGACCATGACTAGCTCCCTCTGTAGGTCGAATACGCGAACGGGCTGAGCAGCAGCGGCACATGCAGGTGCGCGCTGGTGCCGTCGGCCGCGATCTCGACGCTGAACGTCACGGTGACGAAGGGGTAGAAGGTCGGGACGGATCGCTCGGCGAAGTACTCGCCGGTGAGAAAGGTGAGCGTGTAGTCGCCCGCCGCGAGCTGCTCGGGGCCGAGCGCGAGCCGGCCGTCGGAATCGGTGCTTCCGTGCGCGATGACCGCGCCCGGGGCTTCGGCCACCACCGTCTCGCCCGAGACCGCGGCGAGCACGACGCCGACTCCGACGGCGGGGGATCCGGTGGCGGCGTCGAGGACGTGGGTCGTGATGTGCGAGCTCATGACGCCATCCTGTCGTCCGTGATCGTCGCGCGCATCCGTCCGAGCGCGATCTCGGCGAGCTGGGATGCCGCCTCCCGCCACTCGCTGTCGGGATCATTGCCGAGGCGCCGTTCGAGCTCGGCGAGCATCTCCTCCGGCGAGCGGCCCGCCGCGCGGATCAGGAACACCCGGCCGAACCGCTCCTCGTACGCGCGATTGCCCGCAGCGATCCGGGCGGTGACGTCGTCGGCGGCATCCTGCATCGACGCCTGCTCACGGACGGATGCCGCAGCCTCCGCGCCCGAGCCCGCGGGGCGCTCGCCGATACGGGGGTGGTGGGCGAGGGCGGCGTCGAGGTCGTCGCGGGTCCAGTCCCGGGCGAGGGCGCCCGCGTGCGCGGTGAGCGCGTCGACCGAGCCGTAGGGGCGACCGGCGACCACCGCTTCGGCCCACGCGGGGATGGCAGCCCACACGAGCACGACCGCGACGGCGGCGGCGGCATCCGCCTCGTCGAACTCGTCGATGCCCACGTCTGCGCTCCCGTCCACGGCCGCGACCGGGCCTCTGCCCCACGCTACGACCGCGACACGCTCCGACGGTTACCCGGGTGTAAAAACCCTGTTGCCGGGCATACGTTTCACACGACCGAAACGCGCCGGGCAACCAGCGGAGACGTCGATCGGTCAGGCTGGCACGCAGGAAGGGGGACCGGATGCCGAGAGCGAACAAGGATTCCGCCCGGATCACCGTCATCCGCGCCGCACGCGTGTGGGTCGACGGTGGATTCCGGCCCGCGGCCGTCGTGGTCGAGAACGGCGTCGTCGCCGACATCGTGGGCCTCCGCGACCGCGTCATCGCGACGACCGTCCTCGTGCCCGACGACGCGGTGCTGCTGCCGGGGCTCGTCGATTCGCACGTGCACGTGAACGAGCCGGGACGCACGGAGTGGGAGGGCTTCCGCTCGGCCACCCTCGCCGCAGCCGCGGGCGGCGTGACGACGATCGTCGACATGCCGCTCAACTCGCTCCCGCCCACGACAACGGTCGACGCGCTTGCGATCAAGCGCGCCGCCGCGGCCCCCTCGGCCTACATCGACGTCGGGTTCTGGGGCGGGGCCGTGCCCGAGAACCTCGGCGCACTCGGGCCTCTCCACGACGCGGGGGTGTACGGGTTCAAGTGCTTCCTGTCGCCGTCGGGCGTCGACGAGTTCGGGCATCTCGACCGAGTTCAGCTCGGCGCCGCGATGGAGGAGATCGCCGCGCTCGGATCGCGCCTCATCGTCCACGCGGAAGACCCCGCGCTGCTGCACGACCACGGCGCGCTCGGCCGGGGCTACGACGCGTTCCTGGCGTCGCGGCCGGCGAAGAGCGAGGCCTCGGCGATCGACGCCGTCATCGATGCGGCTCGCCGCTCGGGCGCTCGCGCGCACATCCTGCACCTCAGCGATGCGCATTCGCTGCCCGCGATCCGCGCGGCGAAGGCCGAGGGCATCGCGCTCACGGTCGAGACGTGCCCGCACTACCTGACGATCACGGCCGAGGAGATCCCCGACGGCGCGAGCGAGTTCAAGTGCTGCCCACCGATCCGCGACGCCGCCAACCGCGACCTGCTGTGGGCGGGCGTCGTCGACGGCACGATCGACGCCATCGTCAGCGACCACTCGCCGTCGACGGTCGATCTCAAGCGCTCGGGCGGCGGCGACTTCGGCCTCGCATGGGGCGGCATCGCCGGGCTGCAGGTGGGACTGTCGGCCGTGTGGACCGACGCGCGAGACCGCGGCATCCCCCTCGAGGCGATCCTTCCCCTCTTCACGACCGGGCCCGCCACCGTCGCCGGTGTCGACGCCGGCATCATCGCGGTGGGCGCACCGGCGCACCTGACGGTGTTCGGGGTCGACGACGCGTTCCCGATCGACGCCGCACGACTGCTGCACAAGAACCCGATCACAGCCTACGACCATCGGCTCCTCACCGGCCGCATCCGCCGTACGTGGGTGCACGGGAAGGCGATCTACAACGTCACCGAGGGCGGCGCGGGCGAGGCGCCGCGATTCCGCGGCAAGCCGCGCGGACGCCTGCTCGTGACGGCCCCCGCCGACGCCGAGTGACCGATACCCGACACGAGACGACGCCGATGGGATTGGATGGGCGCATGCGCACGGTGACCGAGGTCCTGCAGCGGGGCCGGGGGCCCATCCCCGGCGACCACTATCTGCCCGCGGCGCCGGTGAACGTGGTGTGGGGCCGGCTTCCCTGCGAGACGGATGCCGCCGTCCTCACGATCGCGCCGGGCGACACCGTCACGATCGACACCGTGAGCCACGAGGGCATCCTCGAGGACCAGGGGAAGGATCCGCTGGCGTTCTTCGGCGGGCACGGGGTGGATGCCGCAGCCGTCCTCGACGATGCGATCGAGATCGCCGCGACCCTCGCCCGCGACCCCAGCGCAGACGGACCCCACGTGGTCACCGGCCCGATCCGTGTCGAGGGGGCTCGGCCCGGTGACCTGCTCGCGATCACGGTCGTGCGGCTCGATCCGCGCGTGCCGTACGGCGTGATCTCGAACCGGCACGGCAAGGGGGCACTCGTCGGCGAGCTCCCGCGGGGAGAGGCGAACGTCAGCGTCTTCGCCCCGGTCGCCGAGCGCGACGGGGGACTCGTCGGGCTTCTTCCGGTCGTCGAGGGCGGCGAGCGGGTGGTGGAGTTCCCGCTCGCGCCGTTCCTCGGCACGATGGGCGTCGCGGTGGCGGGTGGGGAGCGCCCGCACTCGGTGCCGCCCGGATCCCACGGCGGCAACATCGACATCAATCTGCTGACCGAAGGCGCCGTCCTCTACCTGCCGGTGCAGGTCGACGGCGCCCTCGCCTACGTCGGCGACCCGCACTTCGCGCAGGGCGACGGCGAGGTCGCCCTCACCGCGCTCGAGGCATCGCTGCGGGCGACGCTGCGGTTCGACGTCGTGCCGCGGGCGGAGGCGCTGCGCGAGTTCGGTGACGTGCTGGGTCCGCTCGTCCGGGCGCGAGGTTACATCGTGCCGACCGGACTCGACCCCGACCTGAACGTCGCGATGCGCAACTGCGTGCGCGCGGCGATCGCGTTGATCCGGGCACGCTGGGGCCTCGACGAGCACCTCGCCTACGCGTACCTCAGCGCCGCGACCGACTTCGACATCTCGCAGGTGGTCGACATCGTGTGCGGCGTGCACGCGCGTATCCGTGAGTCCGACTTCGCCGGGGTGGATCGTGGCTGAGCCGAGCGGCATCCGCGGCGCCGACGCCGTGCCCGCTGACCTCCTCGCCGCGTTCGAGCAGTACGAGCGGGCGATCATCGCGAACGACCTCGACGCGCTCGATGCCGCCTTTGCGCCGGGCGTGGGAACCATGCGCGGCGACGCCGCAGGCCTGCTGGTCGGCCACGAGGCGATCAGCGCCTTCCGCGGCACGCGTGGCGGTGTGCCGAAACGGGTCATCGAGCGCATCGAGTACCGCGAACTCGCTCCCGGCGTCGCCCTCCTCGTCTCGATCTCGCGCTACGCCGGCGGCGGCACCGGACTGCAGACCCAGCTGTGGCAGCTCATCGACGGCACGTGGTCGATCACCGCGGCCCACGTCACGCCGCGCGCCCAGGCCCTCGACACCTCGGTGTGGCGCACCGTCGGGTCGCCGCTCTGGCAAGGCGCGTGGCAGGGAGCGCTCGCCGGTCTGACGGTGGCGGTCAAGGACCTCTTCGCGATCAAGGGCTACCGCATCGGCGCCGGCAACCCGACCTTCCTCGATTCGGCACGCGCAGAGACGACCACCGCAGCATCCGTCACCGATCTGCTGCGCGGCGGAGCGTCGCTGCGCGGCATCGCCCGCACCGACGAGTTCGCGTACAGCATCGCGGGCGACAACGTGCACTACGGCACCCCGCCCAACGGCGCGCTGCCGGGGGCTCTCCCCGGCGGATCGTCGAGCGGTCCGGCATCCGCCGTCGCCACCGGCCAGGCCGACATCGGCCTCGCGACCGACACCGCGGGATCCGTGCGGGTACCCGCGTCGTACCAGGGGCTGTGGGGACTCCGCACGACCCACGGCCTCGTGCCGCGACAGGGGCTGCTCCCTCTCGCGCAGTCGTTCGACACGGTCGGGTGGCTGACCCGCGACGGCGAGACCCTGCAGCGCGTGGCCGACTGGTGCCTGAGCTACGACGGGTCGGAATCGACCGAGAAGGTGTACGGCGAGTCGGACGACGACCTGCCCTGGCGCTTCGTCGTGCCGGCCGAGGTGCTCGCCGCGGTCGAACCCGACACCCGCGTGGCGTTCGAGACACTGCTCGCCGCGCTCGCTTCGTCGACGGATGCTGCGCCCGTCGAGACCGTGTCGATCGGCGAACTCGACGAGTACTTCGTTCCGTTCCGCACCGTGCAGGGGGCGGAGGCCTGGCGCAACAACGGCGAGTGGGTGACGGCGCACCCGGATGCCGTCGGGCCCGCCGTCGCGGAGCGCCTCCGCGCGGCATCCGTCGTCACCGCCGAGGACGAGCAGGCCGCGCGCCGCGCGCTCGAGCCGCTCGCCGACCGCCTGCACGCGCTCGTCGCCGGCGCCGTGCTGCTGATGCCGACCGTGCCCGGACCCGCGCCGATGCGCACGGCCGCGGGCGATCGCGTGAACGCCGTGCGCATCGACACGCTCCGCATGACGACGCCCGCCGCGGTCGCCGGGCTCCCGTCGCTCTCGGCGCCGCTGCTCACCGTGCCGTCGCAGCTCGGTCCCGCGCCGGTCGGTGTCTGTGTCACGGCGCGATCCGGCACCGACATCGCCCTGGTGCGCCTCGCCCGCCGCCTCGCCGAGGCGGTCGCCCCGTGACCGCCCCCGCCCCCGCCGCCCCCGCCCCCTCCCCATCGCCGAGTGCACGGCTTCGCCGCGCGGGTAGGCCGTGCGCTCGGCGGTATGCCGTGCACTCGGCGGTTAGTCGTGCACTCGCGGAACAGGGCAGGGAACAGGGCAGGGAACAGGGCAGGGAACAGGGCAGGGAACAGGGCCCGAATCGCGTCAACCCCCAGGAGACCTCATGACCGGCATCCCCGGGCCCATCGCCCCGCCGCCCCGCCTGCTCATGGGGCCCGGACCCATCTCGGCCTACCCCTCCGTGCTGCAGGCGATGTCGGCGCCGCTCGTCGGACAGTACGACCCGTTCATGACGGCGACGATGACCGAGACGCAGGAGCTCTACCGCGGGGTCTGGGCGACCGAGAACGAGGCGACGCTGCTCGTCGACGGCACGAGCCGCGCGGGCATCGAGGCCGCGATGGTGTCGCTCATCCGCCCCGGCGACCGCGTGCTCGTGCCGGTGTTCGGCCGCTTCGGGCACCTGCTCGCCGAGATCGCCGAGCGAGCGATGGCCGAGGTGCACACGATCGAGACGGCGTGGGGGCAGGTGTTCCCGGTCTCGGCGATCGAAGAGGCGATCGTGAGCGTGAGGCCCGCCCTCCTCGCGCTCGTGCAGGGCGACACCTCGACCACGATGCTCCAGCCGCTGGATGAGGTCGGCGCGATCTGCGCGAAGCACGGCGTGCTCTTCTACAGCGACGCCACGGCCTCGCTCGGCGGCAACGCGTTCGAGGCGGATGCATGGGGGCTGGATGCCGCGACCGCGGGGCTTCAGAAGTGCCTCGGCGGGCCGAGCGGATCGGCGCCGATCACGCTTTCGGATCGGGCCGTGGAGGTCATCCGCTCCCGCGCGAAGATCGAGGCCGGCATCCGCGAGGACGGCGACCCGGACGCCGCCGACTTCGTGCGCTCGAACTACTTCGACCTCGGCATGATCCTCGACTACTGGGGTCCGCGCCGGCTCAACCACCACACCGAGGCGACGTCGATGCTGTACGGCGCGCGCGAGTGCGCGCGGGTGCTGCTCCTCGAGGGACGGGATGCCGTCATCGAGCGCCACCGGCTCGCCGGCGCCGCGATGCTCGAAGGTGTCCGCGGCCTCGGGCTCGAGATGTTCGGCGACATCGCCCACAAGATGAACAACGTCGTCGCGGTCGAGATCCCCGAGGGCGTTCCCGGCGATGCCGCGCGAGCGGCGCTGCTCGAGGACTTCGGCATCGAGATCGGCACGTCGTTCGGACCCCTCCACGGTCGCGTTTGGCGTATCGGCACGATGGGCTACAACGCCCGCGAAGACGCTGTGCTGACGACGCTCGTCGCCCTCGAGGCGGTGCTCCGCCGCTTCGGCGCACACGTTCCGGCCGGCGGCGGGGTGGCCGCCGCGGCCGACGTCTATCGGAGCGGCTGAGGTGCCGGCATCCCTCCTCGTCGCCGGCCACGACCGCATCGCCGGGGCCGCGCGCCGCGTGATGGCGCGCTGTGACGAGCTCGCCCGCGTGTCGGCGACGTCGGGCGCGATCGAGCGCGTGTACCTCTCGACCGAGCACGCGCGCGTCAATCGCCTCGCGGCGGAGTGGATGCGCGAGATCGGCATGACCACGAGGCAGGATGCCGCCGGCAACCAGCTCGGCCGCATCGGCCCGCCCGATGCGCCGGCGCTCCTGCTCGGATCCCACCTCGACACCGTGCCCGACGCCGGCCGTTACGACGGCATCGTGGGCGTGCTGATGGCGCTCGAGGTCGTGCGCCTCCTCCGCCCGCCGGGGGCCGAGGGCTCGGCATCCGATCCCGCCCTCCCCTTCGCGCTCGAGGTGATCGCCTTCTCAGACGAGGAGGGCACGCGATTCGGCAAGGCGCTGCTGGGGTCGTCGGCGGTGGCGGGCACGTGGGACGCCGACTGGTGGGCGTTGACGGATGCCGACGGAACGACGCTCGGCGAGGCCTTCCGCGAGTTCGGACTCGACCCCGGCCGCATCGGCGAGGCGGCACGGCACCCCGATGAGCTGGTCGGCTACCTCGAGGCGCACATCGAGCAGGGTCCTGAGCTCGACCGGCGCGGCGAGTCGCTCGCGGTGGTCTCGTCGATCGCGAGCGCGCGGCGGTTCCAGCTCGTCGTCGAGGGCGAGGCCCGGCACGCCGGCGGAACCCCGTACGACCTCCGCCGCGACGCCCTGCTGGGGGCGAGCGAGGCGGCGCTCGCCGTCGAGCGCATCTGCCGGGCCGAGCACCACATCATCGGTACGGTCGGGCAGCTCGAGGCGTATCCCGGAGCGGTCAACATCATTCCCGGCGAAGCGCGGCTGTCGCTCGACCTGCGCGGCGAGTTCGACGGCGAACGCGACCGCGTGTGGGGTGCCATCTCGCGCGATGTCGACGAGATCATGGGTCGCCGGGGGCTCCGCTGGCACGCGCGCGAGATCCACAGCGCGCCCGCGGTCTTCTGCGCGCCGCTCCTGCAGGATGTCGTGCGGGAGGGCATCCTCTCGACTCTGCCGTCCGGTGCCGATGACCCCGCCGTCATCTTCAGCCGGGCCGGCCATGACGGTATGGCGATCGGGGCGGTCACGGACGTCGGGATGCTGTTCCTCCGCAATCCTGACGGCATCAGCCATCACCCCGACGAGGCCGTCGCCGCCGGAGACGTGGCTCGCGGCATCCAGGCCCTCGCCGAAGCCGTGCTGCATCGCGCGGCAGAACCGGTCTGAACGCCACGCCGATCGTCACTGCAGGCAGAACTCGTTGCCCTCGGGATCGCGCAGCTGGTAGTAATGCTCGGGCCACGGCCCCCACGACTGATCGACGAGCCGCACCACCTCGGCCCCGAGCGCGACCAGGCGATTCTTCTCGGCTTCGAGCTCGTCGTGCGTCGGCGCTCGACCGGGCGTCGCGCTGACATCGAGATGGATGCGGTTGCGCTCGTCCTTGCCGCCGTCGGCGTGGTGGAAGAACAGGCGCGGTCCTTCGCCGGTCGGATCCTCGGCGAGACCGCGCTTGGCGAGGTCGGCCTCGGTCAGGCCCGACGCGAGCAGCTGCGACTTCAGCGGCTCGTCCCACGTCTGCTCGGGATAGCCGAGGGTCGCCGCCCAGAACCGCGCGAGGGCAGGGGGGTCTTCGGCGTAGAACACGATGTTGCCCACTTTGGAGGCCATCGGTCGCTCCTCCGCCGCGGCAGCCGGTGCCGCGGCACGCGCGACACGCTACGCCGACCCGCCGACACGGGCACCGGAAGCCGGGTCAGCGCTGGCCGGGCGTCATCCCCATCCGCACCAGCACGATGTTCTCGACGATCTGAACGATGTTGTAGAGCAGCAGCGTGATGAGGGTGATGAGGGCGATCGAGGTCCAGAGTTCGGTGAACTGCGCCTGCGCGTTGAACTTCAGGATCGATCCGCCGATCCCCTGCCCGGTCGAGAGCCATTCGGCCAGCAGTGCGCCGGTGACGGCTCCCGGCACCGAGACGCGGGAGGCTGCGAACAGAGACGGCCCCGCGCCGGGGAAGCTCACCTTGCGCAGCGCGGTGAAGCGCCCGCCGCCGAACACGTGCACGACGTCGATGCTCTGACGACTGGCTCGGCTCAGCCCGAAGAGGATGCTGGCGAGCGCCGGGAACAGCACCACGATCGTGCCGATGACGGCGACCGATGCCACGGTGCCGCGACCGGTGATGAGGATGATGACCGGGGCGATGGAGACGAGCGGGATGGTGCGCAGCAGCAGCACGAGCGGCATGACGCCGGCCTCGACCGCCTTCGACAGGCTGAAGAGCACCGCGAGGACGATCGCGGTGATCATGCCGAACACGAACCCGATCGACGCGTCGATGAGCGTCTGGGCGACGAGCGGTGCCATCTCGGCGCGGTTCTCGGCGGCATCCTCCGCGGTGAAGAGGAAGTTCCAGACGTCGACCGGGCCCTTCGCGACGTAGGGCGAGATGCCGCTGAAGCTGACGATGCCCTGCCACAGCAGCAGCACGACCGCGAAGGTGATGCCGGCGTTGCCGACCGACCGGCCGATCGTGCGCATCAGCGCCCGGCGGCGGTCGGCCTTCAGGCGCGCCTGCGCGGCGGGGTCGGCGGAGAGCACGAGCTTGCCGGTGGCAGGAGCCGGCGGGTGCGCGGTGTCGACGATCTTCTCGGTCATGATGTGCTCCCCGAAACCCAGGGCGTGACGAATCGCACGACGAGGCCGACGAGGCCGTAGGCGACGAGGGCGAACACCGCGCACAGGAGGAACACCGACCAGACGCCGGCGGCGTCGAGCTGCCCCTGCAGTCGGATGAGCGTGGGGCCGACTCCGGCCGTGATCGCGCCCAGGTACTCGCCGAGCACGGCGCCGAGGAACGCGGTCGGAACGGCGATCTGCAGGGCGTTGAGGATGGCAGGCAGCGCCGCGATCAGGCGCACCTTGCGCAGCTGTGTCCACGACCCGCCGCCGTAGACGCGCACGACGTCGAGCGCTGACCGGTCGGCCGACTTGAAGCCGAGGATCGCGCCGACGACCGTCGTGAAGACGCACACGAGCGCGGCGAGGAAGATGGCGGTCGCCGACGGGTCGCCGGGGCTCTTCGCGCCGCCGAGGACGACGACCGAGATGCCGCCGACCGCGACGATCGGCAGGCAGTAGCTGACCACCGCGATCTGGGTGACGACGGTCTCGGTCTTCGGAAAGACGAGCACGAAGGATGCCAGCACGAGGGCGATCCCGTTGCCCCACAGGTACCCGATCCCCGCGGCGGTGAGGGTGGGCTGGAAGACGCCCCACGCGCCCGCGATGTTGCCCTCGACGAACAGCCACGAGAACACCGCCCAGGGGGAGGGCACCGGGGTGAAGCTGGTTCCCGCCTGCATCTGGAAGGCCGTCAGCGAGAACAGCCACCACACCAGGATCAGCAGGGCGGCCCCGATGAAGCCGGCCGCCCACGTCGGGATCCGCACGGTGCGCACGCTCACGCCTCCGCTTCGGCGCGTCCGTCGGAACCGAACAGCAGCTCCGAGGCCCGGTCGACGTAGGCGTGGAACTCGGGCGTGCGCATGAGGTCGGGCGTGCGCGGGCGCGGCAGGTCGATCTCGATGATCTCCTTCACCCGGCCCGGCCGCGGCGACATGACCGCGACCCGGTCCGCGAGGAAGATCGCCTCGCTGATGCCGTGCGTGACCAGCAGGGTCGTCGCGGGCTTCTCGGTCCAGATGCGCAGGAGCTCGAGGTTGAGGTTCTGCCGCGTCATGTCGTCGAGCGCGCCGAACGGCTCGTCCAGCAGCAGCACCGAGGGCTTCAGCACGAGGGCGCGGGCGATGGATGCGCGCTGCCGCATGCCGCCCGAGAGCTGGGCGGGCTTCGCGTTCGCGAAGTCCTTGAGGCCCACGAGGGCGATCAGCTCGTCGACGTAGTCCCGCTCGACGGGGCGGCCGGCGACCTCGAAGGGCAGCTCGATGTTCTTGCGGACGCTGCGCCAGGGCAGCAGCGCGTGGTCCTGGAAGGCGATGCCCAGCTCGCTCGCCGCCCGCAACTGGTCGGGCGTCTGGCCATCGACGAGCGCCGTGCCGGTGCTGGGGTGCTCGAGGGCCGCGAGGATCCGCAGGATCGTCGACTTGCCGCAGCCCGAGGGCCCGAGAAGGGCCAGGAACGAGCCCTTCTCGGTGTGCAGGTCGGTGTCCTGCAGGGCGAGGAGCGATTTGCCGCCGCGCAGGGCGAACGACTTCGAGACTCCGGTGATCTGGATGCCGGTGCCCGTGAGGGCACCGGCATCCACGTTCGAAGAGATGGTCATGATTCCTTACGGCAGGTATGCCAGGAGGTCGGGGTTCTCTTCGTAGATCTCGTCGATGATCGTCGTGTCGAACAGGTCGTCGGCTTCGAGCTCCCAGCCGGATGCCGCGAGCGACGCGAGCGTCTGCTCCTTGAGCTCGTCCGAGATGGTGAAGAGGCCGTTGGCCTCGGTCTCCTCGGTCGAGATGAGCAGCGCCTGCGCCATGATGCCGGCTGCGACCTTGGCGGGGTCGAGCTCGCCGAAGGTGAGGTCGCCGGCGGCGGCCGACTCGTTGTAGTAGTCGGTCACGAGCGCGACGGTGTCGTCGGTCGGCTCGATGAACGTGTCGGTCCAGCCCTTGATCTCGGCGATGAGGAACGCCTTGATGAGGTCGGCGTTCTCGGCGAGGTACTGGTCGGTCACCGTGAAGGTCTCGGCGACGTAGGGCAGGCCGTTCTCGGCGTAGGCGAGGTTGGTGACGGGGTAGCCCGCCATCTCGACCGTGATCGCCTCGTTGGTGAGGTAGGCCATGAAGCCGTCCACCTCGCCGTTGATGAGCGGGGTCGGGTCGAAGTCGACGGGAACGATCTCGACCTCGCTCTCGTCGATGCCGTTGGCGGCCAGCAGCGCCGCGAACACCGACGCGTTGGAGTCCTGCACGCCGATCTTCTTGCCGATGAGGTCTTCGGGCGTCTCGATGTTCCCGCCCTCGGCGAGCGAGAGGATCGTGAACGGGTTCTTCTGGAACGTCGCGCCGATGATCTTCAGCGGGGCGTCCTGCTCGGCGACGGCTGCGCCGACCGAGGCCGCGTCGCTGAGCGCGAACTGCACGGTTCCCGAGAGCAGCTTGGCGACGCCCGTGTCGGGGCCGGCGATGCCGACGACGTTCTCGAAGCCGGCCTCGTCGTAGTACCCGTTCTCGTAGGCGTAGAACTCGCCCGCGAATTCCTCGTTCTTGATCCACGAGTACTGCACGCTGATCTCGCCGTACGAGGCGGCTTCCTCGTCACCGGATGCCGCGGGCTCGGTGCCGCCGGATGCGCAGCCGGCGAGGACGAGGACGGTGGCGAGGGATGCTGCGGCGGCGGCCCCCAGCCGTGCTCGCCGCGAGAAGTTGCTGTGTGTGGCCATCGGGTTGGCTCCCCTTCTGAAGCAGTGTGATCAGAGCGACGTTAGGCCGCGCAGATTTCACCGCAGGCGTCGGGGTGTTTCGCGGATGTGACGACTTACCCGGCGTCGTTCAGCAGCCGCCACACACGCTCGCGCGTGAAGGGCTGCTGATACGGGCGGCGGCCGATCGCGCGGGCGATCGCGTTGCCGATCGCGGGGGCGACGGGGTTGTACGGCGATTCGCTCATCGACTTGGCGCCGAAGGGTCCGACGGTGTCGTGCGTGTCGGCGAAGAGCACTTCGGTCACGGGCACGTCGGCGAACTGCGGCACGCGATAGAGCCGGAACACGGGGTTCGAGATCTCGCCGGCGTCGTCGACGAGAACCTCTTCGTACAGCGCGCTCCCGAGTCCCTGCGCGGCGCCGCCCTCGACCTGGCCGCGGCACTGCGCGGGGTTCATGACGAACCCCGCGTCGGCGGACTGCACCGACTGCAGCACGCGCACGGTTCCGGTGTCGGGATCGACCGCGACGCGCACGGCGTGCACGTTGAACGACAGGCTGCGCTCGTCGCCGTGCTCGCTGCCGTGCGCGATGAGTCCTTCGGCGGCACGCTCGTCGGCACCGGCGGCGCGCACGATGTCTGAGAACGGGACGAGCAGGCCGCCGACCCGCACGCCGTCGGGGGCGAGGGTCGCGGCATCCGTTCCCCCCGATTCGGTCTCCGCGAGATCGCGCGCGATCGCGAGCATGCGCCCGCGAAGGGCCGCGCACGCGGCCTGCAGCGCCTTGCCGGCGGCGGTGACGCCCGCCGAGGCGAAGGCTCCGGTGTCGTGTGTGACGAGGTCGGTGTCGGAGGCCCGCAGCACGATGCGATCGGCCGATGCTTCGAGCACTGTCGCCGCGATCTGCCGGTGCACGGTGCTCGTCCCGTTGCCGAACTCGGCGGTGCCGACCGACAGCGCGAAGGTTCCGTCGGGCCGGAGGGTCGCCGAGGTGTGCGCGTGGTGGCCGCCGGGCGCCATCGCCGCGATGAACGACATCGCCATGCCCTCGCCGACGAGCCAGCCATCCGGCCCCGAGACCCCGTTGCCGCGGCGCAGCGCGCCCTGCGCGAGGTCCAGGCACTGGTCGAGGCCGTAGCTGCCCCACACGAGGCCTTCCTCGTGCTCGTCGTGCACCGTGACGAGCGGGTCGCCCGAGCGCACCGCGTTGCGGCGACGCAGGTCGAACGGGTCGATGCCGAGGCGCTCGGCGAGCAGATCCATCGCCGACTCGACGCCGAGGCTGACCTGGCCGAGGCCGTATCCGCGGAACGCTCCCGACGGAACGTTGTTCGTATAGACGACCTCGGCGTCGATGCGCTTGACGGGACTGCGGTAGACGTTCACCGACTCCGAGACGCCGTGGAAGAGCACCCCGATCGAGTGGTTGCCGTACGCGCCGGTGTCGCTGAGCACATCGAGCTTCATCGCGGTGAGGGTGCCGTCGGCATCGGCACCGAGCGAAACCTCGACACGGAACGGATGCCGCAGCGACGCCCGCCGGAACTCCTCGGTGCGCGAGTACTCGAACGCTACCGGCCGGCCGGTGTGCAGCACGGCGAGGGCGACGAGGTCTTCGGTGAACATCTCCTGCTTGCCGCCGAACCCGCCGCCGATGCGCGCGGCGACCACGCGCACGCGGTCGCGAGGCAGGTCGAACAGCAGTGCGAGCTCGTCGCGCACGAGGAACGGCACCTGGGTGCTCGAGCGGATCACGAGCCGACCGTCGTCGTCGAGCCGCCCGAGGGTTCCGTGGGTCTCGAGCTGCGCGTGGGCGACGCGTCCGGTGCGCCAGGTTCCCGAGACGGTGACGGCGCTCGCCGCGAGGGCGGCATCGGCATCGCCGCCGATGCCGTCGTGGAGCGACGCGATCACGTTGCGCCCGGCCTGTGCGACGCGATCGTCGGGCGTGCGGTCGGGATGCAGCAGCGGAGCGCCCGGCAGGCGCGCAGCCTCGGCGTCGAACACGGCCGGAAGCACGTCGTACGTCACCGCGATCAGCCGGCACGCGGCGTCGGCCGCCTCGGCGGTCTCGGCGACGATCGCCGCGACGCGCTGACCTGCGAAGCGCACGACGTCGTCGAGCATGCGCGTGTCGTCGGGGTCGTCCTCACGGTGCTCGTGGCGGGCGGTCGAGAAGCGGCGCGCGGGCACGTTCTCGTGCGTGAAGACCGCGGCCACGCCCGGCACGGCGCGGGCGGCGGTCGTGTCGATCGCGGTGATCCGCGCGTGCGCGTGGGGCGAACCCAGCACCCGCAGCACGAGCGCGTCGGTCGCGGGGGTGTCGAACGTGAACGGCTCGAGCCCCTGCACGATGCGCCGCGCGGGTTCGGGTCGGGCGGACTCGCCGACGCGGGGGGCGGATGCTGCGGGCTCGACGGTTCGCGAGGTGCCGGCATCCGTCTCATCGGTCGAAGCGCCGGCTGGCGCGCCAGTCTCGCGCACGGGACCCAGTACGGCCGATCCGATCGCCTCGCGGATCGGGCGGTACCCCGTGCAGCGGCACAGGTTGCCTTTCATGCGCCGGTCGAGATCGGGAAGGTCGTCGGCCGTGAGGGTCGAGGCGGTCACCGCCATGCCGGCGGTGCAGAATCCGCACTGGAAGCCGAAGCCCTCGGCCAGCGCCTCCTGCACCGGATGCAGCTCATCACCCGGCGCGAGGCCCGCAGCCGTCGTCACGCGCATGCCGTCGGCGCGCACCGCCGGGATGATGCACGAGTGCATGGGTACGCCGTCGACGAGCACAGCGCAGGCTCCGCAGTCGCCGGCGTCGCAGCCCTTCTTGACCTCGTGGTGGCCGTGCTCACGAAGCAGCGTGCGCAGACACTGGCCGGCGCGCGGTTCGGCCTCGATCCGCTCGCCGTTGACCTCGAGCGCGATGCGTCCGGCCTCGTTCACGGCGGTCACGGCGTTGCTCCCGCGACTCCGGCTTCGAGTTCGGCGCGGATGCGCTCGCCGAGCACGATGCTGACCCCGCGGCGCCAGTCCGCGGCGCCGAGCGGGTCGGTGTAGAAGTCCGGCGCGTCGCCGATCGCTGAGGCGAGGGCCTCGGCATCCGGAATCCCCGCGAAGCGGAAGACCGCAGGCCGCAGCGTCGCGGCCGTGACCGCGAAGACCGCCGAGCCGTCGAGGTCGACGCGGCCGGTGACGACGGCGCCCGAGCGCCCGAGTTCGGCGAGCGCGATCTTTCGCAGCAGCGTGCGGGCGCGCAGGGCGTCGGCGGGCAGGTCGATTGCGCGCACGATCTCGCCCGGCGCCAGCGCGTTGGTGCCGTTGCCGGTGGGAAGGTCGGCGACGGCGAGCGTGCGGGTACCGCCGTCGGGCGTCCAGACCTCGGCGGTGCCGTCGAGGGCGACGGCGAGCGACACCATGGATGCCGCGGCGAACGTGCGGCAGAGGTTGCCGCCCACGGTCGCGGTGTTCCAGATCTTGAAGGACGCGAGGAGCGCGTTCGCCGCGTCGGGGATGACGGATGCTGCCGCCCACCCCTCGGGAACTGCGAGCTCGGCGCGACCCTCGGCCCACGCGACGAGCTCGGCGATCGTGCAGGTCGCGCCGATGCGCAGCCCCGCATGGGTGATCTCGAGGGCGGGCCAGTCGAGGGTGGTGAGGTCGACGAAGCCGGTGGTGCTGGGCTGCGGCTCGCTCATGAGCCACGTGCCGCCCGCGAGGAAGACCTCGCCCGGCGCGAGCGCGAGGTCGGCTCGGGTGCGCGCGCGGCGATAGCCGGTGACCGTCACGACGTCCACGGTGCACCACCTCCCTCGTGTCCCATGCTGTGCGGGCCTGGGCGGTCAGTCAACCAAGACGCGGTTTCGGCGGTGTTTCGGGGGCCGGACGGTCTCCCCTCCACCCTGCTGCCGCCGAGACGACGCAGATTGCTCTTGCCGCTCCGCGCACGCGACGATCTGCGTCATCTCGACGAGCAGCCGAGGCCGGATGCCGGTTCCTCCCCCTGTGCCGAGCGGCGCGCCGGACCGCCGAGTGCACGGGTTACCGCCGAGCGCACGCCGTGCCCGCGCGGCTAGGTCGTGCACTCGGCGCTAGGTCGTGCACTCGCCGCCGGCCGCGTGCGCCGGCCGCGTGCGCCGCGCGGCCGACCCCGCCTCAGAGCCTCTCGGCCAGCTCCCGCGACGCCGCGGCGACACCTCGCGCCAGCGCGTCCTCGTCGGTGGTGACGAGCGTCTGGTCCTCGATGAGCACCCGACCACCCACGAACAGGCGCTTGAGCGGCGGCATCGCGCCGAGCCCGAGAGCCGCGACGGGGTCGAGGATGCCGGCGTGCTCCACCCGGTCGACCTGCCACACCGCGATGTCGGCGAGCTTTCCGACCTCGAGCGAGCCGATCTCGTCCTGCCGGCCGAGCACGCGAGCCCCGCCCATCGTCGCGATGCGCAGCCCGTCTCTCACGCTGAACGAATCCGCGCCGGTGCGCAGGCGCCCCATCAGCACGGCTTCGCGGATCTCGATGCCCAGCTGCCCCGACTCGTTCGACGCGGCGCCGTCGACGCCGAGCCCCACCGGAACCCCCGCCCGCAGCAGGTCGCGCACCGGCGCGATTCCCGATGCCAGGCGTCCGTTCGACGACGGGCAGTGCGCGACGCCCGTGCCGGTGGCCGCGTACCGCTCGATCGCGCGATCGTCGAGGTGGACGCAGTGCGCCATCCACACGTCGTCGCCGAGCCAGCCGAGGTCTTCGAGGTACTGCGTCGGCGTCTTGCCGAAGTGCTCGGCGCAGTAGGCGTCCTCCTCGACGGTCTCCGACGCGTGCGTGTGCAGCCGCACGCCCAGCGACCGCGCGAGCACCGCCGATTCCCGCAGCAGATCGGCGGTCACCGAGAACGGCGAGCACGGCGCGATCGCGATTCGCACCATCGCGTCGAAGGAAGGGTCGTGATACCGCTCGACCGCTTCCTGCGAGGCCGCGAGTGCGGCATCCGTCGTCTCGACCGCGAAATCCGGAGGCAGGCCGCCCTCCGAAGCACCCAGATCCATCGAGCCGCGCGTCGCGTGCAACCGCACGCCGACGGTCGCCGCCGACTCGACGAGCGCGCCGACGATGTCGCCCGACCCCTTCGGGAAGATGTAGTGGTGGTCGCCGACGGTCGTGCAGCCTGAGCGCGCCAGCACCGCCATCGCTCCTGCCGCCCCGACGCCGGTGAGCCGCGCATCGATCTGCGACCACAGCGGATACAGCGCCGTCAGCCAGTCGAACAGGATCGAGTCCTGCGCGTACCCGCGCGTGAGCCACTGGTACAGGTGGTGGTGCGTGTTGATGAGCCCGGGTGTCACGAGGCACCCGCGCGCATCGACGACCTCGGCGCCGTCGCGCCACTGCTCGGGCGCACGGCCCGCACCCACCGCGACGATCCGCCCGTCGTCGACGACCACGTGGCCGCCGTCGTACTCCGCCGACTCGCTGTCGACCGTGGCGACATGACCGCCTTCGATGATGGTGCGCGTCATTCGGCTGCTCCTGCGGGGTCGGGGGTGAAGGCGATGGATGCTGCGCACGAGCGCGCCGCATCGACGTGTGCATCCGGTCGGCGCTCCCGGTGGATCGCTCCGTCGCGCTCGCGCAGCGGAGCACCGCTGCCGCCGTGCCGCGAGGCCACGATCTCGGCGAGCACCGACAGCGCCGTCTCGTCCGGCGTCCGCCCCCCGAGGTCGAGTCCGAGCGGGGAGTGCAGGCGCGCGAGGTCGATCTCGGAGACACCCGCGTCTCGCAGCATCCGTGCCCGATGCGCGACCGTGCCGCGCGCGCCCATCGCACCCACGAACCCGACCGGAAGCCGAAGGGCGACCGCGAGTGCCGGCACATCGAGCCGCTCGTCGTGCGTCAGCACGCACACGGCGGTGTTCGCATCGAGGTCGTGCGGGTCGAGCGCAGCGAGCAACTCGTGCGGCATCCCGACGACGATCTCGGCGGCGTCGGGGAAGCGCTCGTGCGTCGCGAGGGTCTCCCACACGTCGCACACCGTGACGGCGAAGCCGGCGGCGGCCCCGATGCGGCAGAGGGCGACGGCGTGCTCGCTCGCGCCGAGGATGATGAGCCGCGGCGCTCGGGCGACCGACAGGACGACGATCGGCTGGTCGGTGCTCTCGGCATCCGTCGCCGCGAAGCCACCGTCGATCGCGACCACCCGCCCCGCCGCCGTGATCCCGACGGTCACCGCCCGCCCTGCCGCAGCCGCCTCGAGTGCGGCCATCGTGACCGCGTCGGGCGCGACCGCGAACGCGATCACCTCGACGCTGCCGCCGCACGCGAGGCCGGCGGCATGGGCCGCGTCGTCCGAGAACCCCAGCCGCGCGGTCTGAGCCCCCGAGAAGCGGGCGGTGTGGGCGAGCACGACCGCGTCGCCCTCCACGCACCCGCCCGAGATCGATCCGATCACGCGGCCCTCGGCGGTGACCGCCATCGACGCGCCCTCGCCGCGGGGCGCGCTGCGCGCGACGCGCGTGACAACGACCACCGCGACGGGCTCGCCGCGGTGCAGCACCGGCAGCAGTTCCCTCGCGAGTTCGAGCATGCTCCTCACGCTAATCCCGACGTGTTTCCGGCGCACTACGCTCAGGGAAATGGCGGCGCCGACCCGCGGCGCACCCCGACGCGAGGAGCGCGATGCACGCCTGCGGACTCGTCCTCGCCGCCGGCGGCGGAACGCGCTTCGGCGGCCCGAAGGGCTTCGCCCGCGCGACCGACGGCACCCCCTGGGTCGACCTCGCCGTGCGCATGTTGCACGACGGTGGCTGCGACCGGGTGCTCGTCGCCGTCGGTGCGCACGGCGACGAAGTGGCAGCCCTCGTGCCGCCCGGCGCAGAGGTCGTCACGGTGCCCGACTGGAGCGACGGAGTGTCGGCGACCCTGCGGGCGGGGCTGGCCGCGGCATCCGTCCTCGCGTGCGACGCGGTCGTCGTGACGCCCGTCGATACGCCGGATGCCGCACCCGCCGCCGTCGTCCGTGTGCTGGCCGCCCTCGGCCCCGAGCCCCGCGACGGCCTCGCGCAGGCGATCTACGACGGCAGGCCCGGCCACCCCGTCGCGATCGGCGCACACCACTTCGACGCTGTCGCCGCGGCCGTCACCGGCGACCGCGGCGCGCGCCCCTACCTCGCCACGCACGGCGTCGTCGACGTCGAGTGTGGCGACCTGTGGTCGGGCGCCGACATCGACACCCGCTGACCCACCCCTGCAACCACAAGGACCGGGCCGCGCTCCCGAAGGAACACGGCCCGGTCGAAGGGGGTGCGGCCGGCGGATCCCGCCAGGAAGTGATCCGGCCGCACCGGCCTGTATTCGGGTTACTCCTGTGCGCTCGGCTGCTCGATGTCGGCGATCACCGCCTCGACCGCGCGCTGCAGCACGGCGCGGGCTTCGACGTTCTCGACCCGCTCGGGGATCTGAACGAGCACGAAGCGCAGTTCGCTGAGCGCCTTCGCCTCGTTGCCTGCGGCGAGGGCCGCCGACGCGCGATCCAGACGGATGCCGAGCGAGGTCAGCGCGCCGTTCGTGACGTCTCCGTCAGCGCGGAGCGCCGCCAGAGTCGCCTTGATGTCGGCGATCGACGTCGTGAACAGCAGCCGGTCGAGATCGACGCCTCCGGTGGAGGTGACGACGATCGTGCCGGTGCCTTCCGGAACCTCGATCAGCGGTGTGGACACGAGCGACCAGGCACCCGCAGACGAGACGTTGAACGTCGCGAACGCGTCGGCCGCGGCATCGCCCCAGTGCAGCGACACCTGACCGGTGCCCATCGCACGCAGCTCGACACCTGTGATGCCGCCGAGCTCGACCGGCTCGTACGAGATCGACTCGCCCGGCACGAGGCCGGTGAGCTTGCGGAACGCCGAGGCCGACTCGTCGTCGACCACCGCGACACCCGCCGTGCGGGCGTCGGCGTGCTCGGCCTGCAGCTCACGCGGATTCAGCAGCGTCACCGCGTCACCGGTGAGTGCCGGCGCCACCGCTCCGCCGAGGTCGGTGTACGAGACGCCGATCTGCGCGTAGATGTTCTCGGTCTCGCCGTGGCCGGCTTCGAGAGACGTCTCGACCTGGGCCGTGCAGCCCGAACCGGTGAACAGCGGGTGGGTGTGGGTGTTGTCGTGTCCGAGGCCGTAGCTCCACAGCACACGGCTGCAGTCGATCGCGGCGCCGTCCTCGGGATCGGTGACCTTCACCTCGAGTTCGACGATGTCACCCCAGTCGGTGAACGATCCGTTGACCGGCGTCACGATCTCGACCACGGGCGCGGTGTTGCCCACCGTGATCGTGACCGATGCCAGGCTCACGCGACCCGCCGAGTCGGTCACCTGCACGCGGGCTGCGTACTGGCCGTCAACGGTGTAGGTGTGCGAGGTGGTCGCCTCGCCCGGTGTGAACGTTCCGTCACCTTCGACGTCCCACGCGAAGCTCAGTGCGAGCCCGTCGGGGTGGGTCGAGTCGGCTGCTGAGAAGTCGACGGTCAGCGGGCCCTGGCCCGACGTCACCGACGCCTCGAGATCGACGCGCGGACCCTTCGTGCCCTCGACGTAGTCGACGCGGTACAGGCCCGAGTCGGGGTTCGGGCGGAAGAAGCCGTCGCCGTAGTCGAGAACGTAGAGCGATCCGTCAGGGCCGAACTCGATGTCGATCGGGTTGTCCCACGGCGGCATCCCCGCGGCGGTGAGCGACGCGTTGGGCAGGAAGTTCTCGATGCGGGTCACTTCGCCGTCGGGGTCGTCCTGGCTGTAGACGAACACGCGGTCGCGCGAGAACTCGGCCATGAACGCCTTGCCGTCCCAGTACGCCGGGAACTTCGTGGTCGCGGGGTTCTCCTCGTCGTAGCGGTAGGTGGGTCCGCCCATCGGCCCCTGACCTCCCGAGCCGAACTCCGGCCACGGCTGGTGGGTCGGCTGATCGCCGTACCAGAGCTGCGGCGCGGTTGCGCTCGGCAGCACGCTGATCCCGGTGTTGTACGGGCTGTTGTTGACGAGGGTGCCGTCGCAGTCGTAGAAGGCGCCCGGCGTGAGCGTCTCGTAGTCCCAATCGTTGTAGTTTGCGTTCGGCCCGTGGCAGAACGGCCAGCCGCCGTTGATCGGCACCGTCGTGGACTGCCACTCGACGTACCCCATCGGGCCGCGGAGAGCATTGGCCGTGCCGGCATCGGGCCCGTAGTCGCCCCACGTGATGGCGCCGGTCACCGGATCCGAGTCGATGCGGAACGGATTGCGCAGGCCCATCGCGAAGATCTCGGGACGCGTATTGGCCGTCCCCGGCGCGAACAGGTTGCCCGCGGGGATCGTGTAGCTGCCGTCCGCCTGCACGTCGATGCGCAGGATCTTGCCGCGCAGGTCATTGGTGTTGCCCGCCCCGCGCCGTGCGTCGAAGCCCGGGTTGTAGCCGACCCGGTCGTTCATCGGCGCGAAGCCGTTGGCGCCCGGGGTGCTCGCCGGCGTGTTGTCGCCCGTCGAGAGCAGCAGGTTGCCGTCCTTGTCGAACGCGACGTCGCCGCCGACGTGACAGCACTGACCGCGCTGAACCTCGACGCGGATGATGTCCTGCTTCGTGGTGAGGTCGAGCGAGTCGGTCTCCTCGTTCCACTGGAAGCGGCTCACCTGGTTGTAGCCGAGCCACTGGTTCCAGTAGGTGGCGTCCGCGCCCGCCGGCAGCGTGTTCGGCGCCGAACCTGTCGCCGTCGTCGCGGGGTAGGGGGCGACCATCTCGCGGGGGGCGTAGTAGAGGTACACCCACCCGTTCTCGTCGAACGCGGGGTCGAGGGTGATGGTCTGCAGGCCGTCCTCCGAGTTGGCGTACACGTCGATCGTGTTGACGATCGTCGTCGTGCCCTGGGCGGGGTCGGTGAGGCGGATCTGGCCGCCGCGAGCCGTGGTCAGCACGCGCGAGTCAGGCAGGACGGCCATGTCGATCGGCTCGCCGAGACTGCGTGACAGTGTGACGCGTTCGTAGTTCGCCCACGTGGTGGCGGTGATCTCATCGCCGTGATCGTGGCCGGGATGAGCGGCCGCTGGGGCGGCGATGACGAGGGATGCTGCGACGGCGAAGCCGGTCGCCAGTGCCACGATTCGTGGCGGGGACGTACGCATGGGGACTCCAGTCGGATGGGGGTGGCGGGATCCGTTGCTGGAGCCGGGCCGCACGGCGGTGCCGTGCGGCCCGGACGAGCCGCTGCGAGATCTGGGGTCGTGCAGCGGAGGTGGACCGGTTTCCGGTCCGGGGTGAGAGGTTCGCGGGATTCAGGGAGGAAGTGAGGAGGGGGGCGTTTGGACCCGGAATCGGCGCCCCCCTCCGACCGTCCGCGCGGATGCGGGCGGCCTGACCGTGTGTCAGCCGCGGAGGGCCGCCAGGTTGTCGTACGACGACTGGGCGAACGCGAGCGACTGGCCGGGGTTGGCGGAGCCGCCACCGGCGTTGTCCTGCTCCCACATCGAGTTGTGGTAGCCCTTGGCCCCGATGCGCTGGAAGAACGTCGTGTAGTCGATGTTGCCGGCGCCGAACGGAACGATGTCGTAGCCGTTGCTGCTTGCCGGGTTGGTCCGGCCGTCCTTCGCGTGGAAGAGCGGGAACCGCGTGGTCTGCGCGGCGACGAGCCCGGCCGGGTCGAAGATCTTCTCCACGACGGTGCCGTCCGGGGCGGTGTACTGCCGGTGCTGGTGCTGCGCGACGTGCGCCCAGTAGACGTCCATCTCGAGGTAGACGTAGTTCGGGTCGGTGTTCTGCAGGAACCACTCCAGGCGCCGCAGACCGCTCGAGCGTGTCGGGCGGCCCAACCCGTCGTTGGGGCCGCTGTCGAGCAGGAAGCTGTATGCGGGCGAGTGGTTGTGCGTGTACAGCTTCAGACCGTGGGTTGCCGCCCGCGCTCCGAGGATGTTCCACCGCTCGGCGGCGAGCTGCCAGTCGGCGAGGTAGCTGCTGCTGGTCGGGTCGTTGCCGGTGCCGATGTGGCCGAACCCGAGGATGTTTGCCACCTCGCACGCCGCGTCGAAGCTCGCGAGGGTCGCGTCGGTGATCGTCGACGGGATCGAACCGTGGTTGCCCTCGGCCTCGAGGCCGAGGTCATCCAGCCAGGTGCGCATGAGCTGTGCTCCGGCGACGTTGTTGACGTTCCCGCCCTCTGCGTTGGCGTTCTGGTTGTACCCGGCGAACTCGATCTGCTTGTAGCCGATCCGCGACAGTTCGGTCAGCACCTCCTTGAAGCCCGACGCGAACTCGCTCGTGTTCGGGTCGCGGCCGATAGCGTCGCGCACCGTGTAGAGGATGATGCCGCGCTTGCCCGGGGGCACGAGGACGCCGTTGGCGCCCTTCGCCGCGGCGACGCCGCCTGCGACGCCGCCGTGGGCGTGCGCATGGCCACCGCCGAGCCCGACGACGGCGGCTGCCGCCATTCCGGTCGTGGCGGCCAGCAGCTGCCGGCGGCTGAGGCCGAGCTTTCGCCCGAGGACGCGGGCGTCTTCTTCGGCCTGATAAGTGAGGTCGTCCATGATGCTCCCTTGCACGGATCGTTCCGGTGATGTCGGGGGCGGGGGGTTCGAAGTGCGAAGTGCACCCTCCGCGCTTCGCATGCGGCATCCGTGTTGATCACGGCACGTCCGCGTGCCTTCGAAATCGTCCTCGACTTTCTCGGAGACTAGGGCATTTGTCAGAACTCGGTCAAGCAAAAGAAAAATGCTTCTCATGCAACTTTCATCAAACTTCGTCAAAAGGTGCTCATGGGAGCGCACCCACGTGAAACCGACCGCTCAGGTTCTGCAACTGCAGACAGGACGCGATTGTGCACAATGGCGGGCGAACACGGCGAAACGCGGGACGACGGATGCCGAAATGCGGCGTGTCGCGAGGACGACCCGCCATTGTGCTCAGCGCGAGCGCCGAGCGGCCTCAGGCCGCGATGACGACGTTCAACGGGGGCTCGCCCGCCAGCATCCGCTCGATCTGGGTGCGCACGAGGCGCGCGATGCGCGGCTGCATCGCCGTGGACGCCCCGCCGACGTGCGGCGAGATGAGAACGCCCGGGAGCGACCACAGCGGGTGGTCCGCCGGCAGCGGCTCGGGCTCGGTGACATCGAGGGCAGCGCGCACGCGTCCGCGGCGCACGTGGTCGACGAGCGCGTCGGTGTCGACGAGCGACCCACGCCCGACGTTGACGACGAGCGCGCCGTCGGGGAGCGCCGAGAGGAAGGCGTCTTCGATGATGCGGTTCGTCGCCTCGCCGGCCGGAAGCGATGTGATCACGATGTCGGCGTCGGGGAGGAGAGCCGGAAGCTCGGAGACGCTGTGCACCGGCATCCCCTCTTCGTCACGCGCGCGCGAGGCGACCGCCACGAGCTGCACTTCGAAGGGGGCGAGGCGGGCCGCGATCGCTTTGCCGACCCCGCCGTAGCCGAGCAGCAGCACGCGGCGATCCGCGAGGCTCGTGGCGAACTCCGGCGCCCACCGTCCTTCGTCCTGCGCCCGCACGAACGCCGGGATCCGCCGCTGCGACGCGAGCGTCAGCGCGACGGCGAGCTCGGCCGTCGAGGCCTCGTGCACCGACGCGGCGTTGGCGAACGCGTGTCCGCGCGGAAGGTGCGCGGCGATGCCGTCGTACCCGATCGACTGGCTCTGCACGAGCCGCGTCCGCACGCCCTCGAGGCGCGGCAGGATCACGCTCGCGCTCATGTAGGGCGGCACGACGATGTCGATCTCGTCGCGGGGGGCCTCGGCATCCATTGCCCACACGATCAGCTCGACGCCCGCCGGGACCGGCCCGATGTCGGCCGCCAGCTTCTCGGTGGGAACGCTGACGACGAGGGGGCGGATGCTGCTGCTCACTCTTCCCACGCTACCGGCGCCGAGAGGACTAGAGTTCGGGCAACCGGACACTGGAGGCGATGATGGTCCCCGAGATCAACTACTGGGCGGTTCTGCTGGCGACACTCTCGACGATGATCGTCGGGTCGGTCTGGTACGCGCCGAAGGTCTTCGGCAATCGCTGGGCGAAGCTCGCGAACGTCGACATGAATGCCGAGAAGACCGCGCTGCAAGCCTGGATGCCGATCATCGTGACGGTGTTCGTGAGCTTCCTGTCGGCATGGGTGCTGGCCGGGGCGACCGCGATCTCATGGCACTTCTACGGAGGCGGGTTCCTGCTGTCGGCCCTCGGCACCGCCGTGATCCTGTGGGCAGGCTTCACCGCCGCGCGCTTCATCACCCACGATCAGTTCGAGGGTCGGCCGTCGTCGCTCACCGTCATGAACATCGCCCACGAACTCGTGACCTTCGTGGTCATGGGCCTCATCATCGGCGTGTGGCCGCCGGCGGGAACCGTCTAGGACGAGGGGATGCCGCAGCCTACGCTGCGGCGGCGACCACCGCGGCGATGGCCGACGTGAAGAACGGCAGGCCGTCGACGCCCGAGCGCATCGCGGCGTCGGTGTCGGGGCCGAAACCCGGCTCGACCGCGTGCTCGGGGTGGGGCATGAGGCCCACGACGTTGCCGCGCTCGTTCGCGATGCCGGCGATGTCGCGGAGCGACCCGTTGGGGTTCACGCCCAGGTAGCGGAACGCGACGAGGCCCTCGCCCTCGAGGCGATCGAGCTCGTCGTCCGAGGCGATGTACCCGCCGTCGGCGTTCTTCAGCGGGATGACGATCTCCTGGCCAGAGCCGAATTCCGAGGTCCACGCGGTGTCGGCGTTCTCGACGCGCAGGCGCTGATCGCGACGGATGAACTGCTGGTGGGCGTTGCGGATCAGGCCGCCCGGCAGCAGGTGCGCCTCGACGAGCATCTGGAAGCCGTTGCAGATGCCGAGGACCGGCATGCCGGACGCAGCGGCATCCTTGACCTCCGCCATGATCGGAGCCCGCGCCGCGATCGCGCCGGCGCGCAGGTAGTCGCCGTAGCTGAAGCCGCCGGGGAGGACGAGCGCGTCGACACCATCGAGGTCGTGCGAGCCATGCCAGAGCGGCACCGCGACGGCGCCGGCGATCCCGATCGCTCGCTGCGCGTCGCGGTCATCGAGCGACCCCGGGAAGGTGATGACCCCGACGCGAATGCTCACTCGACGACCTCGATGCCGACCACGTCCTCGATCACGGAGTTCGAGAGGATCTCGTCGGCGATGCGTCGGGCGGTCGCGAGCGTGTCGTCGCCGACCTCGCCCTCGACGGTGAGTTCGAAGCGCTTGCCGATGCGCACGGACGCGAAGTCCGTGATGCCGAGGCGGTCGAGTGCACCGGCCACGGCCTTCCCCTGCGGGTCCAGCAGCTCGGCCTTGGGCATGACGTCTACGACGATGGTGGGCATACGAGGGCTCCGGATGTCGCGGGCAGGGGTCGATCACAGTCTACGGGGCGCGGCATCCGTCCTCGTGGTCACGCCGTGACGCAACCGTGACCATTTCATGGGAGCGCTCCCTTGACATCCATGGGAGCGCTCCCGTAACGTGACCTTCCGTCCGGTGGGAACGCTCCCACGACACCGCGGTCACGGGCACCCGTCCGAGACCGAGCACCTGCAACACATCCGACCCTGACAAACACAAAGGAGTGACAGTGAACTCACGTGCCTTCCGCAGGAGCGCCGTGGCGGTCGCCGCATTCTCGGCCTCTGCCATCGTTCTCGCCGGCTGCGCCGGCGGCAGCGGCAACGAGCCCACGTCCGACCCCGACGCCGAGATCACCCTCACGATCGCGACGTTCAACGACTTCGGCTACACCGATGAACTCCTCCAGGAATACATGGACGAGAACCCGAACGTGACGATCGTCCACAACCGCGCCGCCGAGTCCGGCGACGCCCGCACGAACTACTTCCAGAAGCTCGGCAAGGAGGGCCTGGCCGACATCGAAGCAGTCGAGATCGACTGGTTCGCCGAGGCCATGCAGTACTCCGACCTGCTCGCCGAGGCGCCTGACAGCGTCAAGGGCCGCTGGCTCGACTGGAAGGAAGCCGCCGCGACCGACGGCGACGGCCGTCTCGTGGGCTTCGGCACCGACATCGGCCCGCAGGGCATCTGCTACCGCGCCGACCTGTTCGAGGCCGCCGGGCTTCCGACCGACCGCGCTGAGGTCGCCGCACTGTTCGACGGCGACTGGGAGAACTTCCTCGACGTGGCCGACGAGTACAAGGCAGCCACCGGAAAGCCGATGATCGACTCGGCCAACTCGGTGCTCCAGGGCATCGTCAACCAGATCGAGTACACGTACACCGAGCCCGACGGCACCGTCATCGCGACGGAGAACCCGGAGATCCAGGCTGCTTACGAGCTCGTGACCTCGCGCGCCGTGCCGAACTCGGCCTACGCCGGTCAGTGGTCGGACGACTGGTTCGCGGCACTCGCCAACGGCGAGTTCGCCACGATGCTGTGCCCGGGCTGGATGCTGGGCGTCATCTCGGGCAACGCGGCCGACACCACCGGGTGGGACATCGCGGATGTCTTCCCGAACGGCGGCGGCAACTGGGGCGGCTCGTACCTGACCGTTCCCGAGAACGGCGCCAACGTCGACGCAGCGCTCGCGCTCGCCGACTGGCTGACGGCTCCCGAGCAGCAGATGAAGGCGTTCGCGAACGCGGGCACCTTCCCGAGCCAGCTCGAGGCGCTGGAGAGCGACGAGCTCGCCGAGGCGACGAACGAGTACTTCAACAACGCTCCGTCCGGTGAGATCCTCTCGAACCGCGCCGCGGCCGTCACGGTCGCTCCGTACAAGGACGCGAGCTACTTCAAGTACCACGACGAACTGCAGAACGCGGTCACCCGCGTCTTCGACGGCGTCGAAGACCAGGAGACCTCGTGGAACACGTGGGTCACCACGGTCGAGGCCTTCTGATAGGCATCGCCTCCTAGCCGAGTGCGCGCGGGTCGTCCGCGGCCCGCGCGCACTCGTCTTATCCCACGCCCCCTTCGACACCGATACGGAGCCCCACCCGTGACCTCGACCGCCACCCGCCCCACGGCATCCGGGCCGGCCGACCGGCCGTCCCCCGACCGGCAGCCCCGGGTGATCTCCTTCTCGCACCGGCTGAGCCGGTGGGACCTGAAGTTCTCGCCCTACCTCTACATCTCGCCGTTCTTCATCCTCTTCGCGATCGTCGGGCTCTTCCCCATCGCGTTCACGGCCGTCATCTCGTTCCAGGACTGGGATCTCGTCCGCAATGAGGGCGAGTTCATCGGATTCGCCCAGTACATCTGGATCCTTGAGAACCCGCAGTTCTGGACGGCCCTGCGCAACACCTTCAGCATCTTCCTGCTCTCGACCGTGCCGCAGCTGATCCTCGCGATCTTCATCGCCGCCATGCTCGACCGCAACATCCGCGCCAAGACCTTCTGGCGCATGGGCGTCCTGCTTCCCTACGTCATGGCCCCCGTCGCCGTCGCGCTGATCTTCAGCAACATGTTCGGCGACAACCACGGCCTGGTGAACAACACCCTCACCGACCTCGGCCTGCAGCCCATTCCGTGGCACAAGGACCCGTTCTGGAGCCACGTCGCGATCGCGACGATGGTGAACTTCCGCTGGACCGGCTACAACGCGCTGATCCTCCTCGCCGCGATGCAGGCGATCCCGCGCGACTACTACGAGGCGGCCACCGTCGACGGTGCCGGCGCGTTCCGCCAGTTCACCGCGATCACCCTTCCGTCGCTGCGCCCGACCCTGATCTTCGTGATCATCACCTCGACCATCGGCGGCCTCCAGATCTTCGACGAGCCGAGCCAGTTCGACAACACCGGTCAGGGTGGTGCGGCGCAGCAGTGGCTGACGATCACGCTGTTCCTCTACAACCTCGGCTGGCGCGAGTGGAACTTCGGCCGCGCCGCGGCGCTCGCCTGGATCCTGTTCCTCATCATCATCGTGATCGGCTTGATCAACCTGATGGTCACCCGGCGTCTCGTCCGTGACGAGGGCGGCCGCGGAGTGGTCGCACCGCGCAAGAAGGGAATCCGTCGATGACTTCGACCCCGCCGCTCGCCATCGTCGAGCAGAACATCCCCAATGCCTCCCGTCGCAGCCGCGGCGAGAAGACCACCAAGATCCGCGGCTACCGCGCAGGGTTCTGGGTGTACGCGGGCATGGGCGTCGTGCTCCTGTCGGCCGTGTTCCCCTACTACTGGTCGTTCCTCATCGGCTCGGGTGACTCGACGACGATCAACGATCCGAACATGTCGTGGATCCCCGGCGGCAACTTCTTCGCCAACGCCGCCGCCGTCGTCAACGACCCCGCGGTCAACTTCTGGCTGGCGCTGTGGAACTCGATCTTCAGCTCGACGCTCATCGCGACCGCGGTCGTGATCACCTCGACGCTCGCCGGCTGGGCGTTCGCCAAGCTCCGCTTCCGCGGCAGCAAGGCGCTGCTCGTCTTCGTGGTCGCGACGATGGCCGTGCCGATGCAGCTCGGCGTCGTGCCGCTGTACATCCTGTTCTCCGACCTCGGCTGGACGGGGCAGATCGGCGCGATCATCATTCCGGCCCTCACGAGTGCGTTCGGCGTGTTCTGGATGACGCAGTACCTGCAGCAGTCGGTGCCGGACGAGCTCATCGAGGCCGCGCGTGTCGACGGGGCATCCATGATGCGCACGTTCTGGGTCATCGGCGTCACCGCAGCCCGCCCCGCCGCCGCGATGCTGTTCCTGTTCACCTTCGTGGGCGCCTGGAACAACTTCTTCTGGCCGTTCATCGTGCTCGATCGCCAGAGCCCGACGCTCCCCGTCGCGCTGTCGCTCCTGCAGTCCAACTACTTCGTCGACTACTCGATCGTGCTCGCCGGCGTGCTGCTGTCGACCATCCCGCTCCTGATCCTGTTCGCCGTCGCCGGCAAGCAGCTGGTCAGCGGCATCATGGCCGGCGCCGTCAAGGGCTGACACCCCCGACCACAGCCGACCCGCACACTTTCCCACTTCCCCAGAGAGGACGCTGTCCTATGACCGCGACCACCCCGCGCGAATTCCCCTCCAACTTCCTGTTCGGAGCCGCCACCGCGGCGTACCAGATCGAGGGCGCCGCCCACGAGGACGGCCGGCGCGACTCGATCTGGGACGCGTTCGCCCGCGTTCCGGGCGCCGTGATCAACGCCGACAACGGCGACGTCGCGTGCGACCACTACCACCGCTACCAGGACGACGTCGCGCTCATGACGTCGATGGGTCTGCAGACCTACCGCTTCTCGACGTCGTGGTCGCGCGTGCACCCCGACGGGGGCCCCGCCAACGCCCAGGGCGTCGACTTCTACAAGCGCCTCGTCGACGAGCTGCTCGGCGCCGACATCCTGCCGTGGCTGACCCTGTACCACTGGGACCTCCCGCAGGCGCTCCAGGAGAAGGGTGGCTGGGCGAACCGCGACACCGCCGACCTCTTCACCGAGTACGCGCTCACGATGCACGACGCGCTCGGCGACCGCGTGAACGTGTGGACCACGCTCAACGAGCCGTGGTGCTCGTCGTTCCTCAGCTACACCGCCGGCATCCACGCCCCCGGCCACTACAGCGTCGAAGAGGGCATGCTCGCCTCGCACCACCTGCTGCTCGGTCACGGCCAGGCCGTTCGCGAGCTCCGGGCCCGCGACGAGTCGCTCACTCTCGGCATCACGGTGAACCTCACCGTCGCCGACCCGGTCGACGCCTCCGACCCGGCCGACCTCGATGCCGCACGCCGCATCGACGGACAGTTCAACCGCTGGTTCCTCGACCCGATCTACAAGGGCGAGTACCCCGCCGATGTGCTCGAAGACATGCGCGCGGTGGATGCCGCTGCCGCAGCATCCTTCGAAGCCGCCGTCCGCCCCGGCGATCTCGAGGCGATCTCGACGCGCATCGACTCGCTGGGCGTCAACTACTACCACGGCGAGCTCGTCGGAGGCCACGCGCCGCAGAACCCGCCGATCGGCGGCGACGCGCCGACCGACCGCGTGTCGGCGTCGCCCTTCCCCTCGCACGAGGGCATCTACTGGCACGAGCGCGGCCTTCCGCGCACGCCCATGCAGTGGGAGGTGCAGCCCGAAGGGCTCACGCGCCTGCTCGTCCGCGTGTGGGAGGACTACGCCGAGCCCGCAGGCACCGTGCTGTACGTCACCGAGAACGGCGCCGCGTACGACGACGTCGCCGTCGTCGAGGACGGCGAGACCCGCGTTCACGACGACGACCGCGTGGACTTCGTGCGGTCGCACCTCGGCGCGATCCTCGACGCGCAGGATGCCGGCGTCGACGTTCGCGGCTACTTCTACTGGTCGCTCCTCGACAACTACGAGTGGGCCTGGGGCTACGAGAAGCGGTTCGGTATCGTTCGAGTGGACTACGAAACGCAGGAACGCACCGTCAAGGACAGTGGGCGCGAGTACAGCCGCATCATCGCGGCACGCGCTCTCGAGCCGGCGGTGGCGCCGGTCGGGGTCTAGGCCCGTCGGGGGCGAGAGGGAGAGGGCGACATGACCACGGAAGCGATGCGCGGTTCCGTGACGATCGAAGAGGTCGCCGCGGCAGCCGGTGTCTCACGATCGACCGTGTCGCGGGTCGTCAACGGGTCGTCGGCGGTGAGCCCCGAGGCGCTCGAGGCGGTGACGCGGGTCATCGCCGAACTCAACTACGTGCCCAACCGCGCCGCCCGTTCGCTCGCGAGCCGGCAGACACACGCGGTGGCGCTCATCGTCCCAGAAGACACGACGCGCTTCTTCGGCGACCCGTTCTTCGCGGCGATCGTCTCGGGCATCAACGCGCGGCTGAGCCGATCCGACTACGTGCTCAACCTCTTCATCGCCAACGACGACCCGGGCGACAAGACGACGAGCTACGTGCGCAGCGGCGCCGTGGACGGAGCGATCATCGTGTCGCACCACACGAGCGACACGTTCATCGATCGCATCGCATCGTCCGTGCCCGTCGTGTACGGCGGACGCCCCGTGCGCGAGCGCGAGCGCGACTACTACGTCGACGTCGACAACGTGCGCGGCGCCCACGACGCGACGACGTACCTCATCGAGCGCGGACGCCGCCGGATCGCGACGATCGCGGGGCCCCTCGACATGCCCGCGGGCGTCGACCGGCTGCAGGGGTACCACGAGGCGCTCGCCGCGTGGGAGCTCACGCCCGGCGCGGTCGAGGACGGCAACTTCACCGCCGACGGCGGCGCCGCCGCCATGCAGCGCATCCTCGACGCGGGCGACGCACCCGACGCGGTGTTCATCGCGAGCGATCTCATGGCCCGCGGTGCGCTCGCCGTCATCGGCAGCGCGGGCCTGCGCGTGCCCGAAGACATCGCGATCATGGGCTTCGACGACTCGCCCGTGGCCACCTCGGTCATCCCGCACCTGACGACGATGCGGCAGCCGTCGTTCGCACAGGGCGAGCGCATGGCGACCGTGCTGCTCGACCTCCTGGCCGGCAAGCACCCCCGCCACGTCACGATCCTCGAGACCGAGCTCGTCGTCCGCGACTCGGTCTGACCCGGTCTGACCCGTTCCGGGCGTCCCCGCACCTGTCCTCGGCGCGTGCCGAAACCCCGGTCCGTCATCCGACACGCCGGGCGCGGGGCGCCACCGACGGCGTGTCGTCGTCACCGACCGGGTTTTCGGTACAGCGGGGTCGGGGAATGATGGGCGGATGCCGACGGTTCTCATTCACGTGAATGAAGAGCGCGCAGCATCCGATCGACTGGCCCCCGCCACCGGCATGGGAGCCGTCACGCTCCTCGTGGGCGACCTCGACGCGATGACCCGGTATTACCGAGACGTCGTCACTCTGCAGGTGCTCGCCGCCGAGGGCGACACGGTGACCCTCGGTCGCGCGGGCCGTGCACTTGTCGTGCTGCGACACGAGGCGACGCTGCGCCACGCGACGCCAGGCTCGGCCGGCCTCTTCCACACCGCGATCCTGTTCGAATCTCAGGCGGCGCTCGCCGCCGCGCTGTACTCGGTCGCGCGCAGCGCGCCGGGAACCTTCACAGGATCCGCCGACCACCTGGTGAGCCAGGCGTTCTACTTCACCGATCCCGAGGGCAACGGCATCGAGCTCTACTGGGACCGCGCGCGCACCGAGTGGTCGTGGGTGCACGGCCAGATCGAGATGGCGACGCTGTACCTGGATCCGAACACATTCCTCTCGGAGCACCTGTCGGACGACGTGGTGCGCGGCTCGACCGCGGAGGATGCGGCATCCATCGGCCATGTCCACCTGTCGGTGGGCGATGTCGCGACCGCGCGCGCCTTCTACGTCGACGCACTCGGCTTCGACGAGACGGCCGGGCTCAGCAACCAGGCCGTCTTCGTGAGCGCGGGCGGATACCACCACCACATGGCGATGAACGTGTGGAACTCGCGCGGGGCGGGTCCGCGGATGCCGGCCCTCGGGCTCGGTCGCGTCGATCTCGCACTGCCGGATGCCGATGCCCTCGGCTCGCTGGGTGAGCGCCTGCGGCACCACGGCGTCGCCCTGCGCGACGACGGGCAGACGGTCTCGTTCGACGATCCGTGGCGCAACGCCCTGCACGCGACGGTCGCCTGACCCGGTCGGCGGGCCGAAAACCCGGCCCGTCATCCGACACGCCGGGCCGAACGACCGTCCGTCGGGGTGTCGTCGTGACCGACCAGGTTTTCGGTACGGGAGAAGGGGCCAGGGGCCAGGGCCGGGGGCCAGGGGGTCAGCCGGTGAGGAGCCCGAGGAGCTCGCGGTACCGGTCGGCGGTGCGCTCGACGATCTCGGCCGGGAGTGCCGGCGGCTCGCCCTGCTTGTCCCAGTTCTCGGCCAGCCAGTTGCGGACGATCTGCTTGTCGAAGCTCGCCATCCGCTCGGCCGGCGTCGTTCCGGCGGCCCATGCCTCGGCATCCCAGTACCGCGACGAGTCGCTCGTGAGCACCTCGTCGGCGAGGGTCAGCACGCCCTCGGCGTCGAGGCCGAACTCGAACTTCGTGTCGGCGAGGATCAGCCCGTGCGCCTCGGCGGTGCGCGCAGCGCGCGTGTAGATCTCGAGGGAGAGGTCACGAAGCTCCGCCGCGCGCTCGGCGCCGACGAGTTCGACGGTCTGCTCGAACGAGATGTTCTCGTCGTGCTCGCCCATCGGCGCCTTGTAGGCGGGCGTGAAGATCGGCTCGGGAAGTCGGTCGCCGTCGGTGAGTCCGTCGGGCAGCGCGATGCCGCACACGGTGCGGCTCTCGCGGTACTCGGCCCAGCCCGAGCCGGTGAGGTAGCCGCGCACGACGCATTCGATCGGCTGCATGTCGAGATTCTTCACGACCATCGATCGCCCCGTGACGGCGGCGGGGATGAGCGAGACCACGTCGTCGGCGGTGTTCGCCCGACCGTCGGCGCCGAGGGTCAGCACATGCGCCGCGGCGAGATGGTTCGGGATGCTGCGCCCGCCGTCGGCGCCGGCGAGCTGATCGAACCACCACAGGCTCAGCGTCGTCAGCAGCACGCCCTTGTCGGGGATCCCGGGCGAGAGCACGTGGTCGAATGCGCTCACGCGGTCGCTCGCGACGACCAGCATCCGGTCGGCGGCAGCCGCCGACGCGGCATCGGAGTCGGGCTCGTACAGATCGCGCACCTTGCCTGAGTAGACGTGGCGCCATCCGGCGAGGTCGAGGGGAGCGGCATCCGTCACCCGCCCATTATCCCGGCGTGGCGCGAGAACGTGACAACCGTCCGCGGGGCCGCGTATAGTCCACGTGGACTAACCAATTCGGAGCAATCGCATGACTGACGCCGTCGACCGCATCACCCCGCTGGGGATCATGGTCCTCGCGCTCCTCGACGAGGGCGACATGCACCCCTACGAGATGATCCGGCTCATGCGCATGCGCCGCGACGATCGCCTCGTGCCGATCACGAACGGCACGATGTACCACACCGTCGCGCGGCTCGAGAAGGCGGGGCTCGTCGCCGAGGTCGGCGTCGATCGCGGCGGCAACCGCCCCGAGCGCACGACGTACGCGCTGACGTATGCCGGATCCGCCGTCGTCGGCGAGTGGGTGCGGCGCGAGCTCGCGCGCATCGACCGGCCCGCAGAGTTCCGGATCGCCCTCGCCGAGGCGCACAACCTCGAGCGGGCCGAGGCCGTGGCCCTGCTGCGGATCCGCCGCACGGCGCTCGCCGAGGCGCGCGCCGCGCTCGCCGAGGGCCACCGCTTCGCCCGCGACAAGGGCGTGCCGGCGCAGTATCTGCTCGAGGTCGACCGCGACGAGACGCTGCGCGGCGCCGAGCTCGCGTGGCTCGACGCCCTGCTCGAGCGCATCGACCGACCCGACTTCCCCTGGGGGCGCGCAGCCGAGCCCTCGGAACGCTATCTCGCTCAGCGAAAGGCAGCACGACAGTGAAGCACTCCGAGACGCCGGGCGCAGCATCCGCCCGCCCCGCCGAAGCACCCGCCGGCACCGCATCCGCCGCGACGCCGCCCGCCCGCAATCCGTGGCCGGCGCTGTGGGCGCTGGTCATCGGGTTCTTCATGATCCTCGTCGACACGACGATCGTGTCGGTGGCGAACCCCGCGATCAAGGCGGCCCTCGACCCCGACTCGAACAACCTCGACAACGTCGTGTGGGTGACCTCGGCGTACCTGCTCGCCTACGCCGTGCCGCTGCTGATCACGGGGCGCCTCGGCGACCGGTTCGGACCCAAGAACATCTACCTCATCGGCCTCACGGTCTTCACGCTCGCCTCGCTCGCGTGCGGACTGTCGCCGACGCTCGGCGCGCTCATCGCGTTCCGCGCGGTGCAGGGCCTGGGGGCTGCGATGATGACGCCTCAGACGATGGCGATCATCACGCGCACCTTCCCGCCGAACCAGCGGGGCGCGGCGATGGGCCTGTGGGGCGCGACGTCCGGCGTCGCGATGCTCGTCGGCCCGCTCGCCGGCGGCTTGCTGGTGGACGGCTTCGGGTGGGAGTGGATCTTCTTCATCAACATCCCCGTCGGCATCGTCGGATTCGTCCTGGCCTGGATGCTGGTGCCCAAGCTCGAGACGCACCCCCACCGGTTCGACCTGGTCGGCGTGTTCCTGAGCGCGACCGCGCTGTTCCTCATCGTCTTCGGGCTGCAGGAGGGCGAGACCTATGACTGGGGCGTGATCTGGGGACCCATCACCGTGTGGGGGCTCATCATCACCGGCGTCGGGGTGCTCGGCCTGTTCATCTGGCAGCAGTTCCGCACCAAGAGCGAGCCGCTCGTGCCGATGGAGCTGTTCCGCGACCGCAACTTCTCGGTCGCGAACATCGGCATCGCCACGGTCGGGTTCACCGTGACCAGCATGTCGCTGCCGCTCATGTTCTTCATCCAGCTCGCGCGGGGGCTCTCGCCCACCGAGGCCGCGCTGCTGCTCGTGCCGATGGCGGTCGCCGCCGGCGTCCTCTCGCCCCTCGCGGGCCGGTGGCTCGACCGCACCGACCCGCGCGTGCTGCTCGTGCCGGGCCTGCTGCTGGTCGCCGGGTCGCTCGTCCTCTACTCGGTCCTGATGAACCTCGACACCCCGATCTGGATGTACCTGATCCCGTCGTTCATCATGGGCGTCGGCAACGCCGGCATGTGGGGGCCGCTCGCCACCACCGCCACCCGCAACCTCTCGCCGCGGCAGGCGGGCGCGGGCGCGGGCATCTACAACACCACCCGCACGATCGGCTCGGTTCTCGGCTCGGCCGCGATCGCCGTGTTCATGCAGGCCCGCATCGAGGCGAACATCCCGGGCGCAGGCGAGTCGGGCGGCAGTTTCGGCAGCGGCGCGCTGCCGCCCGCGATCGCCGAGCCGTTCGCGGTGGCGATGTCACAGGCGATCCTGCTGCCGGCCGCCGTCATGCTCGTCGGCGTGGTCGCGGTGCTGTTCCTGCGGCGTCCGGTGCCCTCGACGGCTGCGTGGGAGGCGCCGGTCGAGGCGCAGTAACCCGCTCAGTCGGGGTCGGCGGGGTCGATCGGGGCGTGGTGGTCGAAGCCCGTCGTGCCCTGCTTCCAGTACCCGCTGAGGGCGACCTGCTCGGGTGCGAGGCCGAGGCTGCGCAGGAACCGGCGCACCGGCACGAGAGCCGACGCCTCACCCGCGGCGAACACGAAGGTCTCGGCATCCGGAGCCGTCGCCCGCACCGCCTCGACGAGGGCGTCATCGCGGCCGGCGCCGACGAGGCGCAGGCGCACATCAGCCCGCCCCGCCGTCTCGGCGATGTAGCCGGCGATCCACTCGCCATTGTCCGCAGCCACCGCGATGAGGTCGATGACGGTCGATGCCGGCACCTCCGCGGCCCACCGCGTCGCCGATTGCAGTGCCGTCTCGTCGCACACCAGCACGAGCCGGGCGGCCCCCTGCGGAGCGCCCTTCGAGCCGCGCGGGCCGACGATGACGAGCTCGTCGCCGAGCCGGGCCCGTGACGCCCACACGGCGGCGGGCCCGGGTGACGGATGCAGATAGAAGTCGATGTCGACGGCGACCTCGGCGCCGACCCGCGCCACCCGCAGCGGCGTGAAGTCTCGGGCATGCACGGGCGCCTCGGGGCGCACGATGCCGTCCTCGCCCGGCCCGACGGCGACCGGTGCGACGAGCTCGCCGGTCTCGGGGTCGGGGAAGAACACGCGCACGTGGTCGGCGGGTCCGGTGCTGACGAAGTCGGCGAAGTCCGGTCCCGACACGCGCACGCGCAGCATCGCCGGCGCCACCTGCTCGACGCCGATCACGCGGGCGCGGCGCGCCGTGAACCGGTTCCGCCCGCCGGCGCGGAAGAACGGCGAAGCCGGGTCGACACCGGGGCGCCCGGTTCGCCCGCGCGGTCCCGAAGCGGCGGCAGCGGCATCCGTCATGGGTGATCTCCTTCCGGCGCCGCCCACAGGACGGGCCCATCTCAGCCAACCACGACGACACCGGTGCACTGCCCCGGAACCGTGCACGATCCGGAAACCTAAACGTGCGCTCCCGACCCTGGCTAGCGCCGAGACCCCGGGATACGTTCGCTTGCACTGGAGCCGACTGGCCCAGCCGGTGACCGAGTCATCGCCGACGCGGCAGACCGGCCCAGCAACACGAACGTGAGGAAGACCGTTGTTCATCGTCGATTCGCAGATCCACCTCTGGAAGGAAGAGACGCCGGACCGCCCCTGGGTCCCGGGCGCCCGCGAGCGCATTCGTCTCAACGGGCATCGTGAGGAGGCCTTCCTCGCGGAAGAGGCCATCTCGCTCATGGACGAGGCCGGCGTCAACCGCGCGCTGATCCTGCCCCCGTCGTGGGAGGGGGACCGCATCGACTACGCCCTCGAGGCGGCAGAGCAGTACGACGGCCGGTTCGGGATCATGGCCCGCGTGCCCCAGAACGATCCCGAAGAGGGCGAGCGGCTGCTGCACTTCATCAAGGACAGCGAGCACATCAAGGGCGTGCGCCTGACCTTCCACCGCCCGCAGGACCGCAACTGGATGATCGACGGCACCAACGACTGGTACTGGCCGTTGGCCGAGAAGCTGGGCATCCCGACGATGGTGCACGCGCCGATCTGGAAGGCCGAGCTCGGCCAGATCGCCGAGAAGCACCCCGATCTGAAGATCATCATCGACCACATGGGCATCATGGCCCGCTGCGTCGATGACGCGATCGGCTACTGGGTTCAGGAGACCGCCGACCTGCACGTGCACCCGAACATCTCGGTGAAGGTCTCGGCGCTGCCGGGCTACTCGACCGAGCCCTTCCCCAACTACAACATCGAGAAGTACGTGCGCGAGGTTGTTGACAAGATGGGTCCGGAACGTGCCCACTTCGGCACCGACATCACGCGCCTGCTCGGTCACGGCCTCACCTGGACCGATACCGTCGAGCAGTTCACGAAGTACTACACCTTCTCGCCCGAGGAACTGGACTGGATCATGGGCAAGGGCATCTGCAAGGTCCTCGACTGGGACATCCCCGAGACGGCCGGCGCGGCCGCAGGATCATCGGCGAAGGCGGAGAGCTGATCCCATGACCGAGACGTACGACGGCGGTGAGCTGCTCATCGACGCGCTCACCGACCTCGGCGTCGACGTCGTCTTCTCATCGCCGGGGTCGGAATGGGCCCCGGCGTGGGAGGCGTTCGCTCGTCGTCAGGATGCCGGCGAGCATGCGCCCCGCTACCTCGACCTCACGCACGAGACGGTCGCCGTCGGCATGGCGACGGGGTACGGCCTCGTCACCCGCCGCGTGCAGGCGGTGCTGCTGCACGCGGCACCCGGACTCCTGCAGGGGTCGATGGCAGTCCACGGGGCACTGCTCGCGGGCGTCGGAATGGTCGTCGCCTCGAGCGAGTCGACCACCTACGGCGATGGACCGGGGCAGGATCCCGGCGGCCAGTGGTACCGCAACCTCTCGATCGTCGGCGGCACGCACCCGATCGCCGATCCCTTCACCAAGTGGTCGCAGATGGCGGGCTCGGTCTCGACCCTCTACGAGCTGGTGAAGCGCTCCGGCGAGATCGCCGAGCGTCAGCCGGCCGGGCCTGTCTACCTCAACGTGCCGCTCGAGGTGCTGCTCGAGCCCGCAGCGAAGCCCGTGCGCAAAGAGGTCGTCGCCCGCGGACGACGCGTGTCGGCGGCATCCGACATCGCGGCGGTGGCCGAGCTCCTCGCCCGTGCCGAGCGTCCGATCATCATCACCGAGACCGCGGGCCGCGAGCCCGGCGGCTTCGAGGCGCTGCGCGCGCTCGCCGACGACCTCGGCATCGGCGTGATCGAACCGGCATCCGCCGTATGCGCGAACTACCCGAAGACCGGGCCGCTCGCCCTCGGCGCCGACCTCGAGCCGCACATCGATGAGGCCGACCTGATCCTGCTCGTCAACTGCCGCGCCCCGTTCTATCCGCCGAGCCGCAAGCCCGGCTCGGCGAAGACGGTCGTCATCGACGAGGTGCCGCAGCGCCCGCACATCGTCTACCAGGTGCTGAACGCCGACCACTACCTCGAGGGCGCGCTGCCCGAGACGCTCGCCCAGTTGCGTGAGGCGACGCTCGTGGTCGGCGGCGACTTCGCGGCGCGGGCGGCGTCGTTCGCGCCCGCGCACGATGCGTGGGCTTCGCAGACGGATGCCGCCGAGCAGCGCTCGCGGGCCCCCGGCGCCTCCGGCGGGATCGACCCGGTCGCCCTCGCCATGGCCCTTCGCGGCATCGCGCGAGCAGAAGACGCGGTCGTCGTCGACGAGACGATCACCCACAGCCGCGTCGTGCAGCGCCACGTCGGCTGGGAACGGTCCGACTCGTACTTCTACGTGCAGGGCGGTCTCGGCCAGGGGATCGCTGTCGCCCTGGGCGTCAAGCTCGCGGTGCAGGACGGCTTCGTCATCCTCACCATCGGCGACGGCGCGTTCCTCTACAACCCGATCGTGCAGTCGCTGCTCGCGGCCGCCGACAACGGACTGCCGCTGCTCGTCGTCATCGTCAACAACAAGAAGTACCTGTCGATGAAGATGAACCACCTGCGCTTCTACCCCGACGGTGCAGCCGTGCGGACCCGGAACCACCTCGGCGTCGACCTGTCGTCGCAGCCCGAACTGTCGGCGTTCGCCACGCCGTTCGGCATGTTCGCCGCCGAGGTTTCGGACCCGGACGAGCTCGACGGCGTGCTCGCCGACGCCGTCGACGCCGTCAAGCGCGGCACGACCGCCGTCGTGAACGTCGCCGTCACCCGCTGACATCCCTCACCGCAAGGAGCACCACCATGCCCGGTCCTGTCACCGTGCCCGCCGAAGCCCTCGAAGACTTCGCCCGCGACATCTTCGTCGCCACCGGCCTCTCCGTCGACGACTCCACCGCACTCGCCCGCTCGTTCGTGTGGGCGAGCCTGCGGGGGATCGATTCCCACGGCATCGCGCGCGTGCCCCGCTATGTCGAGATGTTCGAGAGCGGGGTGGCGAATCCGACGGCGAGCATCACCGTCGACGACACCCGGCCCGGCGCAGCCGTCGTCGACGCCGACTTCGCCCCGGGGCCGATCGCACTCACGCGCGCGGCCACGCTCGCCGTCGAGAAGGCCAAGTCGCAGGGCGTCGCGATCGTCTCGGTGCGCAACACCGTCCACACCGGCGCCATCGGCTATTACGCATCGCTGATCGCCGACCAGGGGCTGATCGGCATCGGCATCGCGGCCGGCTCGCCGATGATGTCGTACACCGGCGCCGTCGGCGCCTCGGTCGCCACGAGCCCGTTGGCCATCGGCGTGCCGTCGGGCGCGGGGCGCCCGACCGTGCTGCTCGACATGGCGACGTCGCTGATCGCGATGGGCAAGATCGCCGACTACAAGCGCAAGGGGCTGCCGCTCCCCGATGGGTCAGCGACGACCGCCGACGGCACCCCGACGACCGACCCCGAGGCGGCGAAGGTTCCGACTCCGCTGGGCGGTGCCAAAGGCTCGGGACTCTCGCTCATGTTCGAGCTGGTCACCAGCGTTCTGGTCACCGCTCCGATCCTCACGCCGTACCACGCGGGCACGAAGAAGCACCGGCAGAATGCGACGCTGATCGTGATCGATCCGGCCGCCTTCGGCGACGTGGGCGAGTTCATCGCGAACGTCGACGCCACCGTGGAGACGATCCACGCCCTTCCGAAGGCGGAGGGTGTCGACGAGATCTTCGTCCCCGGCGAGCGCAGCTCGGCGAAGGCCGCGAACCGGTCGGAAGCGGGCATCCCGGTGGGCGAGAAGCTCTGGACCGAGCTGGTCGACCTCGCTGCCGCGCTGGGCGTCGTCGTGCCCGAGGTCGGCTGACGTGTCGAAGCGGTGGGTCCTCCCGACGTACGGCGGGATCGACGCGCTCGAGTTCGTGGATGCCGTTGCTTCGGCACCGGCCGCCGGCGAGGTGACCATCGCGGTCACCGCCGCCGGCGTGAACCCCTCGGACTACAAGGGTCTCTCCGGCGGCTGGAACGCCGACGAGTCGCTGCTGCCGGTGGGCGTGGGCCAGGAGGCCGCCGGGGTCGTCACCGCGGTCGGCGACGAGGTCACGCACGTCGCCGCCGGCGATCGCGTGGTTGCGTTCAAGGTCGCAGGCGGATTCGCCACCGACCTCACCGTCTCGGCGTCCGACGTCTTCGCGCTGCCCGCGTCGATCGGCGACGTCACCGCGGCGGGACTTCTGCACGTCGGGGTCGTCGCCGCCGAACTTCTCGCGCTCTCGGGCGCGCGCGACGGCGAGACGCTTCTCGTCCATGCCGGCTCGGGCTCGGTCGGCTCCCTCGTGCTGCAGCTCGCCCGTCTCGCGGGCGTGCGCACGATCGCGACCGCCTCGCCCGGGAACCACGAGCGCCTCCGCGCGCTGGGTGCCGAGCCGACGACCTACGGCGACGGTCTCACCGATCGCGTGCGCGCGCTCGCACCGGAAGGTGTGGATGCCGCCGTCGACGCCGCCGGCACCGACGAGGCGCTCGCGGTGTCGCTCGACCTCGTAGCCGACCCCTCGCGCATCGCGACGCTCGCGCCCGGCCCGAAGGCTCGCGAGGCCGGGGTCGGGATCTCGGCGGGCGCCGCCCCGGCGAGCATCGCGTTCCGCATGCCCGCGCGTGCGCGGATCCTGGCCCTCGCGGCATCCGGCGATCTCACCCTCACGATCGCACGCACGTTTTCGCTCGCCGACGCGCCCGAGGCGCTGCGGTTCGTCGCGACGGGGCACCCGGACGGCAAGGTCGTGCTGACGGTCTGACCGTCTCAGCGCCCGCCCATGGCGTCTTCGGCGGTGAGGTGCTCGACGGTCTTGCCGGTGTCGCCGAACGTGCGGGTCACGTAGGCCTGCGGGTAGATCCACAGGATCCGCATCGGGGTGTCGCCGGTGTTCTGGTAGCGGTGGAAGACGCCCGCTTTCACATAGGCGGTGTCGTCCTTCACGAGGTCGCGGCGAAGGATGCCGGCATCCTTCCCTCCTTCGTGCACCTCTACGAAGCCCTCGCCGTCGAGGATCAGCACCTGCTCGTCGCAGTTGTGGGAGTGCAGCGGCGCCCCCGCGCCGACCGGATAGACGCTGATGCCGGTGGCGAGGTCGTTCTCGCCGCCGCTCGTCTCGGTCGTGATGAGCGGCCACGTCTTCACGGCGCCGCCGCGGTCGAGCACCTCGATCTCGGCGAAGATGCGGATGGTGGTCATGAGGGCTCCTGTCGGTGGGGAACGGGCGTGGCGATCGGGGCCACGGGATCGGATGCCGCCGCCAGCGCCGCCGCGACGGCGGAGAGCGTCGCGCCGTCGGCGAAGACGAGGGCGTCGCGGATGCTGCGGCCCGGCGTGTACAGGGCGTTGGCGCGCACCGCCCCGGCGAGGAAGCGGTTGGGCTGGCGTGCGAGCGCGCCGTGGAAGGCGCCGTAGCCGGCGGGGCTGTCGGCGAGGTCGGCCAGCGACGAGTCGAGGTCGAGCGGGGGCAGGGGCCGGGCGGCATCCGCGGGGCACGTCCATTCGTGCGTGCCCGAGCCGACGTCGAACTCGCTTCCGTCGGGCAGCCGCACGAGCGCGGTCGTGTTGGGCGGCACGACCGCCCGCACGCGGAGGGCACCGTCGACGCGCTCCCAGCCGGCTGCCGCAGGTCCATAGGGGGTCTCGTGCTCGGCACGCGCATGCGTCAGTCGGGTGAGCGGGTGCGGCGCGATGCGCAGGCGCCGGTAACCGGGCTCGAGGGCCGAGAGCCCCGCGACCTCCTCGTGCAGCCACGCGGCGACGGAGCCGAGGGCCACGTGGTTGAACGACACCATGGCGCCCGGATTGAGGGTGCCGTCGGGGCGGAGGCCGTCCCAGCGCTCCCACACGGTGGTCGCCCCGACGCCGACCGGGTACAGCCACGACGGCGCCTCGGTCTGGAACAGCAGGCGCTCGGCGACATCGATGTGGCCCGCCTTCGTGAGCGCCGGGGCGATGACGGCGGTGCCGACGAGGCCGGTGGCGATGTGGAACCCGTCGCGGCGGACGACGAAGGCGAGGCGGTCGCCGACGCGCCCGCGCAGGGCATCATCGTCGATGAGGTCGAAGGCGATCGCCAGCGCGTACGCGGTCTGGGTGTCGCTCATCATGCGGCCCGTGGGTGTCACGAACGCGTCGACGAAGGCGCGGCGGGTGGCGATCCCCTGGGCGGCGAAGCGGTCGGCATCCGCATCGTCGCCGAGTTCGCGCGCGATGTCGGCGGTGAGTGCCAGCGTGCGCGCGAGGTAGGCCGTCGCCACGATGTCGGTGTCGGTGCGCCCGCGCGACGGGGCGTTGGGTGGCGCGTTCGGGTCGAGCCAGTCGGCCAGCTGCCGCCCGCTCGTCCACAGGCCCTCGGCATCGCGGTGACTCAGCACGAGGTCGGCCCACGCCCGCATGCCGGGGTAGAACTCGGCGAGGAGGGTCGCGTCGCCCGAACTGTGTGCGAGCAACCGCGGGATGACCGCGATCGCGTCCCCCCACGCGGCGACCGGTCCGCGGTCGGCGAATCCGGGCACGACGTTCGGCGCGAACAGCGGCACGAGTCCGCCGAGCTTCTGCTGCTCGAGCGCGAGGTCGCGCAGCCACGAGCGCAGGAACGCGTGGCAGTCGTAGAGGAAGGCCGCGGTCGGCGTGAACAGCTGCGTGTCGCCCGTCCACCCGAGGCGCTCGTCACGCTGGGGGCAGTCCTGCGGGACGGCGAGGTAGTTGCCGCGCAGCGTCCACACGACGTTCTCGTGGAACCGGTCGAGCGTCGCATCGGAGGATTCGAACCACCCTGTGCGGCGCAGGTCGCTCGCGAGTACGACGGCTTCGACAGCGGTGGGATCGAACTCTCCGGGCCATCCTTCGATGTCGGCGTAGCGGAACCCGTGGAACGTGAAGCGCGGCTCGAGCTCCTCCTCGCCCGAGCCTGCGAGCGTGAACGAGTCGACGGCCTCCGCCAGCCGCAGGGGGCGCCGCGCCAGTTCGCCGTCCTCGAGGACCTCGGCGTGACGGAGCGTGATCACGGTGCCGGCGGGTCCGGTGACGCGCAGCCGCAGCCGGCCGACGATGTTCTGGCCGAAGTCGAGCAGGATGCGGCCTGAGGGCGTGCGTGAGGCTTCGACCACCGGCATCCGCTCGATGCGCCTCACCGGCGGCGCCATTCGCGCCTCGGGGCGCGGCACGACGTCGTCGGTCACGAGCGCCGGTGCCCAATCCCCGTCGTCGAAGCCCGGCTCGTCCCAGCCGGCCGGAAGACGCCTCGCGTCGACGTGCTCACCGGCGTAGATGCCGCTGGAGACGATCGGTCCGTCGCCGAGGGCGCGCCACCTGTCGCCGGTCGCGATCGTGCGCATGGTTCCGTCGTCGAAGACCAGCACGAGCTGCGCGAGCGCGCGCGGCTGATCGCCGAAGAACCGCCTCGGCGCGGTGAGCACGTGGTACTCCTCGGTGTACCAGCCGCCGGCGAGCGCGATGCCGAGTGCGTTCTCGCCGACCCGCACGAGCGCGGTGACATCGCTCGTCTCGTGCACGAGGCGCTCGCGGTAGCTCGTCCAGCCGGGGGTGAGGACGAGGTCGTCGACCGCCTCGCCGTTGAGCGAGGCCTCGGCCACACCGAGCGCCGCCCAGTGGAGCGTCGCCGAGCGCACCGGCCGGTCGAGCGCGAACGTCGTCCGCAAGAGCACCGGCTGCGCGACGCGCGAAGGGTTCGCGAGTCCGATGGGCAGGGCGGTCCACTCGTCGGTGAAGGCCGCCCATACCTCGAGCGGCGCGCTCCACGGCGTCTCGTCGCCCGCGGTCGATCCGGTGCGCACCGAGACCATGGCGCGCTCGCCGGCCTCGAGCGGCGCGAACGGCCACGCGACCAGCACGCTGTCGCGCGCATCCAGCCGGACGATCTCGTCGTCACGGCGGAGTTCGGCCCACGCCTGCACCCAGTCGGGGGAATCGGATGCCGTCGCCCACGTGAGCCGAGGCGTCGGGGTCGCGACGGCGGCCGAGTCGTGACGAAGCTCGGCGGTGAGCGAGGTGATGAGTGCGGGCACGTTCCCACGGTAGGTCGCAGGTCGGTTCAGAGGGTGCACGATTACCTTGCCCGTCGGGCCCTTCTCCCGGCTCCGGCACCGACCTAGTCTCACGGTGGAAGCCACTGCCCGAACCGAAGGAACGACGAATGCGACTCGAGGTCACCCCCGTCGAAGACATGACCGACCGCCAGCGCGAGCTCGCCGACCGCATCGTCGCCAAGCGCGGCAAGATCGGCGGCCCGTTCAAGGTCTGGCTGCACAGCCCCGAGCTGTGCGACCGGGTCGAAGCCCTCGGCGCGTTCGTGCGCTTCGACTGCAGCATGCCCGAGCGCATCCGCGAGTACGCGCTGCTGATCGCCTCGCGCCATTTCGACGCCCAGTTCTCGTGGAACTCGCACATCGACAAGGCGATCGAGACCGGCATCCCGCCCGAGGCCGTGGAGGCGCTCGCGACGTGGGCCGAGCCCGATTTCGGCGACGATGTCGAGCTTTCGACCTTCCACGACTTCGCGACCGAGCTGCTGACGACCCACTTCGTCTCGGACGACACCTTCGCGAGTGCCCGCTCCGTCTTCACCGATCAGCAGCTCGTCGACGCCATCGGGCTGCTCGGCAACTTCACGCTGCTGTCGATGTGCCTCAACACCTTCCAGGTCGACCTGCAGCCCGATCGCGTGCCGCCGTTCCCCGACGTGCGCGGCTACGCCAAGGTCGCGCCGGCGACGGCCTGACGTGACCTTGCTGCGGTGGGTGCGGGGCTCCGGCGACGGAGCCTGCGTCGACGACCCGTGCGAGTTCTGCCAGGGAGCCGAGACCGACTGACACCACGAAGAACGCCCCGCTCCTCGAACGAGGGAGCGGGGCGTTCTCGCGTCTGCGGCCGGTTCAAGAGGCCGCGATGCGCTGATCCATCCGGAAGCGCTGACGATTCGCGCGACGCTCCTCGCGACCCTCGGGGTGCGAGGCCGGGCTCGCAGCGAGGAGCTTGCGGGTGTACGGATGCTGGGGATGCCGGAAGACGTCCTCCGCCTCGCCGATCTCTACGAGGTGGCCCTTCTGCATCACGGCGATCCGGTCGGACAGATGCCGGACGATCCCGAGGTCGTGGGCGATGAAGAGGTAGCTCACCCCGGTGCGCTCCTGCAGATCGGCGAGCAGATTGATGATCTGCCCCTGCGTCGACAGGTCGAGCGCGCTCACCGCCTCGTCGCAGACGACGAGGCGCGGGTTCAAAACGAGCGCCCGCGCGATCGCGACGCGCTGCTGCTGGCCGCCCGAGAGCTCGCTCGGGAAGCGGTTCATGTGGTCCTTCGACAGGCCCACCTGCTCGAAGGCTTCGATCGAGCGGATGCGGCGCTCCGCGGCATCCGTCACGCCGTGGCGATGGAGGGCGTCGTCGAGCGAGCGCGCGACGACGTGGCGCGGATTCAGCGACGAGTTCGGATCCTGGAAGATCGCCTGCACGTCGCGCCGATACGACAGCGGCGTGGTGCGCCCCATCGCGGTGACGTCGGTGCCGTCGAACACGATCGATCCGGCGGCGGTTTCGGCCAGCCGCAGGATCGCGCGGCCCGTCGTGCTCTTGCCCGAGCCGGATTCGCCGACGAGGCCCAGTGTCTCGCCGGGGAAGACGTCGAAGCTCACGTCCTGGATCGCCCGAGCCTTGTGTCGACGCCAGGGGAGGCCGCCGCCGGCCTCGTACTCGACCGCGAGTCCGCGCACCTGAAGAAGCGGAGTGCGCGTGTCGGTCGGCGTCTCTGTCGCGGTCATCGTGCGGCCTCCGAGAGGGTGAGTTCGTCGGCGCGGATGCAGCGCACATCGTCGACGAGGGCGACGGGCGCGGCGCTGCACTCCGGGGTGGCGAAGGCGCAGCGGTTCGCGAAGTGACAGCCCCCGGGCCACTCGCCGGCGAGCGGGACGCGGCCGGCGATCGTCGGAAGACGGTCCACGTGCGCGTCGCCCGAGGGGTTCGCCCGGAGAAGGGCCGAGGTGTACGGATGCCGCGGCGCATCGAAGATCGTCGCCACCTCGCCCACCTCGACGATCTGCCCCGCGTACATGACCGCCGCCCGGTCGCAGGTCTCGGCGACGACGCCGAGGTCGTGCGTGATCATGAGCACGGCCATGTCGTACTCTTCGCGCAGGTCGAGGATGAGATCGAGCACCTGGCTCTGCGTCGTGACGTCGAGCGCCGAGGTCGCCTCGTCCGCGATCAGCAGCTTCGGGTCGGCGGCCAGCGCCATCGCGATCGCCACGCGCTGAGCCATGCCGCCCGAGAACTGGTGCGGGTAGTCGTCGAGGCGCCGGCGCGGGTCGTTCACGCCGACGCGATCGAGGAGTTCGACCGCACGATTGCGGGCCTGCGACTTCGACATGCCCTTGTGCTGCTGCAGCGGCTCGATGAGCTGCTTGCCGACCGTATGCACCGGCGAGAGGGCCGAGAGCGGATCCTGGAAGACGACGCCGATGCCGGCGCCCCGGACGGTCCGAAGCACGTGCTGCGACTCGAAGGCGAGCTGCGTGCCGTCGAAGACGATCGATCCCGACGCGAGGCGCGTGCGCGGCGGCAGGAGACCCATGACCGCCTTCGCGAACATCGACTTGCCCGAGCCGGACTCGCCGAGCAGGCCGACGATCTCGCCGCGCGCGATCGACAGCTGAACGTTCGCGACAAGGGGCACGATGTCGCCCTCGGGGCGCTCGAGTTCGACGGTGAGCTCGCGAACCGCGAGGATCGCGTCCTTCACCGGTGCTGCCGGCTCGTCTGCGGCGACGACCACCGGGATGCGGGTCCCGGTCTCGGCGGGGAACGGGCTCGGCGCATCGGGGGCCGAGTCATCGGCGCTCATCGCGCCGAGGGCGGTGTCGCTGCCCGGCAGCACCGCTGCCGAAGCGGTGGGCGCGTTGCTCATCGACGGGAGGGCGCTCGAGGTCAGGCGCTTCCGCGGCGACCGGCGGATGCCACCGGTGAGCGCGTCGTTGAGGCCGTCGCCGAAGATGTTGAACGCGAGCACCGTGAGCATGATCGCGATGCCGGGAGGCCACACCAGGAACGGCTGCTGCGCCTGATGCGCGACGGCCATGCTCAGCATCCCGCCCCATGTCGGGGTGTCGCGATCGAGGCCGAGCCCGAGGAAGCTGAGCCCGGACTCGATCATGATCGCCGAGCCGAAGAACACGGCGGCCTGGATGATCACGGGTCCGATGAGATTGGGCAGCACCTGTGTGAACACGATCTGCGAGCCGCGCAGGCCCGAGACCTGCGCGGACTCGACGTAGAGCTTGTGACGCTCGGTGAGCGTGACGGCCCGCGTGAGACGGGCGAATGCCATCGTGAAGATGAGGCCGATCGCGAACATCAGCGTCCACAGGTTCCTGCCCAGGATCGCGATCACCGCGATCGCGACGAGCAGCCCCGGGAGTGCCTGGGCCACGTCGACCAGGCGCGAGCCGATGCGGTCGGTCCAGCCGCCGCGGAAGCCCAGGAGCAGGCCGATCGGCACGCCGAGCACCATGGCGATGAGGACCGAGCCGAGGGCGACCACGAGCGCGACGCGCGCGCCGTAGATCAGGCGGCTCAGGTAGTCCTGGCCGATGTCGTCGGTGCCGAGCCAGAACTGCGGCGACGGGCCCTCGAGCAGGTTCGCGTAGTGCGCCTCGTTCGGGTCGTACGGCGCGATGATCGGCGCGAAGATCGCGAGGACGGCCAGGACCAGGATGAATCCGAGGGCGATGAGTGTCATCGGCTGACGCCGCACACGCCCCACGATGCGCTGCAGTCCCGAGGGGCTCTTCTCGCCCTGGCGCCGCCGGGTCTTGGTGATGTTGATGGTGTAGGTGTCGGTCATTCGGGGCGCGCTTTCGGGTTGAGCAGGCCGTAGCCGATGTCGACGACGAGGTTCACGATGATCACGATGGTCGCGATGATGAGCACGCCTCCCTGAACGATCGGGAAGTCCTTTCCGATCGTCGCGCGGATGAGGATGCCGCCGATATCGGGGAACGCGAAGACCTGGCCGACGACGAAGCTGGCGCCGATCAGGATGCTGACGGTGAGGCCTGTCGAGGCGAGCACCGGCACGAGCGCGTTCTTCATCCCGTAGCCGAAGATGACGCGACTGCGAGGCATGCCGGTCGCCGTGAGGGTGTCGACCCAGCGGGCAGACAGCGTCTCGGCCATCGACGTGCGCATCGACCGCGCGATGAGAGCGGCCGAGCCCACACCCAGCGCGATCGCCGGCAGGATGAGGCCCTGCAGCCAGCGGGCCGGATCGACCGAGAACGGCACGTAGGCGATCACCGGCACCCATCCGAGCTGCACCGAGAAGACGAGCAGCAGCACGATGCCGAGCCAGAACTCGGGAACGGCCACGGTTATCGCGGTGATGGTGGTGCTGACGCGGTCGGTGGTGGATCCGGGGCGGGTGCCGCCGAGGAGGCCGAGCACGAGCCCGAGGATGATCGCGACGACGAGCCCGCCGGCGACGAGTGACAGGGTGGCGGGAAGCCGCTCCATGAGGAGTTCGGTGACCGAGCGGCCCGTCGCGTACGACGTGCCGAGGTCGCCCTGGAAGGCGGCGGCGAACCAGGCCACGAGTCGCTCGAAGAACGGCTGATCGAGACCCAGCTGGGCCTCGAGCTCGGCGATGCGCTCGGGATTCGCGGCCGATCCGAGGATCGCGGCCGCCGGGCTTCCCGGGACGAGGTACGTCATCGAGAAGACCAGCAGCGCGACCAGGAGAAGCTGGGGGATGGCGAGGGCGAGGCGGAAGGCGATGAGCTTGGCCATCAGTCCTCCCGCCTCGCCGTGTACCGCAATGTCGTCACTACTATCCTGCGGGCTGGATCTCGCGCAGGTCGATGTTGTTCGCCTCGAACGGGTAGTTCGGCGCTTCGACGTTCTGCACGGTGTCGGTGTTGTACGCGATGATCTCCACGCCGCGGGCGTGTGCACAGGTCAGCGCCTCGTCGGCGATGATCTTCGTCACCTCTGCCCACAGTTCAGTGGCCTCGTCCGAGTCACCGGCGGCGATCGCCGCGTCGGCGGCCTCCTTCAGCTCGTCGCTCTCGACACCCGAGGCGTTGCCGCCGGCGCCGGCGGCGAACCACGCCTTGTACCACTCGAAGGGGGTCAGCTCATCGTTCGAGCCGAGGCCGATCGGGTACCGGCCGCTGTTCCAGCCCTGGAACCACTCCGGCGGCGGAACCGTGGTCACCGCGATCGCGAAGCCCGGCAGCTGCGAGGCCTGGTCCATGTAGATCGTCGACTGCGTCGCGGTGAACGGCGCGGCGATCATCTCGCCCGCGATCTCAGGGCTTCCCGCCTCGGCCCACAGCTCGTTCGCCGCATCGAGATCGGTCGGGTAGCCGTCGATGTCGGCGTTGTAGCCGAGCGTCCCCTCGAGGAAGTGCTGCGTGGCTGCCTCGCCGCCTTCGACCGAGACCATCTCGGGCACGTTGATCGCCAAGCAGACCGCCTGGCGCACCTTCACGTCTTCGAACAGACCGCCGGGGCCCCGGTCGAAGAAGATCACGTTGTTGCGGATCGCGGGGTAGTCGAACGACTCGACCGTCGTGCCGTCGAAGCGGGCGAGCACGGTCTCTTCGGTGTCGGTGATGTCGATCTCGCCGTTGACGAGTGCCGCAGCGGCAGCCTCGTCCTCGGGGATCGCGTACAGCTCGACGTTGGCGAAGCCCGGGGCATCGCCCCAGTAGTCCTCGTACTCGGTGAAGCTCATGACCGTTCCGGTCGTCGAGCCCGCCTCGTCATAGGCCCACGGCGACGTGCCGATCGGGCTCGTCGCGATCGAGCCGTCTTCGATGGCTGCGGGGCTGGCGATCGGGGCGACGCGGGTCGAGAGCGTCGTCGGCATCGAGGGCGTCGGCTCGGAGAAGTTGAGCACGACGGTGTAGTCATCGGGCGTCTCGATCGACTCGATCGCCTGCAGCGAGCCGGCGAAAGGTCCGGGCGTGCCCTTGACCGTCTCGAGGTTCACCTTGACGGCTTCGGCGTTGAAGTCGGTGCCGTCGTGGAAGGTGACGCCTTCGCGGAGCGCGAGGGTGAGCGAGGTCGAGTCCTCGCTCAGCTCCCACGACTCGGCGAGGCCGGGCGCGAGCTCGCCGGCGTCGTCGCGGCTGACGAGGGTCTCGTAGACGATGCGCATCGGCCCGCCTTCGAACTCGTAGCCGGGGGCCCAGGTCTCGGGGAACGCGCCGAAGTTCAGGCGCAGTGTCCCGGACGCTTCGGGTGCCGCCGATTCCGACGGGGCTTCCTCTCCGCTCGGGGTGCATCCGGTGAGCACCAGGGCGGCGACCGCCAAGGGAATGGCGGCCTTCTTCATCGCTGACTTCATGGGGAGCGCCTCCTTGCGCGGACAGCCGAGTGGGTGGTGCCGGTGTGCCCCGCGGGTCGGGGCGGCTGTGTCTGCATGAAGCTACCCGCGTGATCGATCGGGCACAGTGCCCCGAGACGCAACATAACCGTGCACGATGAGCGGGATCCTCACGCGGCCTGAGCAGCCGTGCGCGCGCGGAACCATGCGGTCATGAAATCGAGGAAGATCCGCACGCGCTCGGGGGTGCGCCCGCCGGGTCCGTGCACCGCGTACAGCGCCCGCGCGGGCGGCTGGTGCTGCGGCAGCACCTCGACCAGGTCGCCCGCGGCGAGCCTCGCCTCGGCCGGTCGCCGCGGGATGAGCGCGATGCCGGTGCTCTGCTCGACGAGCTTCTCGATGACGAGGTACGAGTTCGCCACCACGGCCGGGTTCTGCACCTTGTAGTGGATCGTCTCGGCGCCGGCCCCCAGCCGCCAGACGGGATCGTTCGGATGCAGGATGCACTGATGCTCGGCGAGGTCTGCGGCCGTCGCCGGCGAACCGTGGCGCCGGACGTAGTCTGCCGAGGCGACCAGGGCGAAGGGGAGCTCCGATACCCGCCGCACGAGGACGTTCGAGTCGCGCAGGTCTCTCGTGTGGAAGGCGACGTCGTACCCGCGGTCGAGGAAGTCGTAGTTGCGGTCGGACATCCCGCCGAGCTCGAACCGCATCGTGATGCGGGGGTGCTTGCGCACGAAGGCGGCGATGGCGTCGCCGAGATCGAGGGTGCCGATCCACTTCGGGCAGATGACCGACAGGGTGCCCTCGGGTCGGTCGCGCGACTCCGACAGGGCGCCGTCCTCGTCCTCGATCTCCGACAGGATGCGCTGCGCGAACTCCGCGTAGCGGGTGCCGGCGTCGGTGAGGCTCACCGACCGCGCCGTGCGATTGACGAGCCGGACGCCGACCTGGCGCTCGAGGTCGGCGACATGACGCGAGACGAGCGAGCCCGAGATGGCGAGTTCGCGCGCGGCCGCGCTGAAGCTCGACGACTTCGCGACGGTGACGAACGTCTTCATGACGATGAGGCGATCCACGATGATCCTCCTTGCAGAACTGGTCGTGCATGTTGCAGGACGTGCATGCAACTGTACGACAAAATAATTATGATTCAATAATCAAAATGAGGCGAGGAGGCCCCATGGATGCCGCCGACCGAACGGACCCCGCGTTCACCGCGCTCGCCGAGGTGATCATCGACATCGCCCGCGAGATCCAGCTCCGCGCCGCGGAGCACACGCCGGTCGTCCCGCTGACGCCGACGCAGGGCCAGGTGATGCGCTACGTGCACCGTCACCCCGGCTGTTCCGCCTCCGACATCGCCGACGGCGCGGGGCTCCAGCGCACCAACGTCTCGACCGCGCTGCGAGAGCTCCGCGCGCGGGGCTACCTCACGTCGCTGCGCGACGAGCAGGACGGCCGCGCCATCCGCATCTCGGCGACGCGACTCTCGGACGACACGATCAGCAAGCTCACCGACTCGTGGGCAGGACTCCTCGAAAGCGCGTGGACCGTGCAACCGGCCGTCGGCGATGCGTCGACCCTGGCCGTCGTCGCTGACGCGCTCGAGGGCCTGCGTGACCGGCTGAGCGCGGACCGCAGTGCAGATCGCGCAACGAAAGGCTTCCTGTCGGCTACTCCTTCCGATGCGGACGACGGCGAAGACTCGTCGGGTCAGATCTGAGAGGCCGTCGTCCATGTCCATCGAACGCATCGAGTCCGTCACCTACGGGGTCGCCGATCTCGATGAGTGCACGCGGTTCTTCGCCGACTTCGGCCTGACGCTCCGCAGCGAAGAGGCGGGTCGCGTCGTCTTCACGACCCAGGTCGGCCAGACCCTCGTGCTCAAGCACATCGACGACCCCTCGCTCCCGGCATCCGTCGAGGAGACCCCCGGCATCCGCGAGGTCGTCTGGGGCGTCGACTCGCAGGGGGCCCTCGATGCTCTGGTCCAGCGCCTTGCGACCGACCGCGCGGTGACCGTCGACGGCGACGGGATCGTCCACACCTACGACGAGACCGGCTTCGGGCTCGGGCTCGCCGTGACCGCGCCCGAGCACCTCGACTACGACCCCCGCCGGTACAACAGCCGGGGCCGCATCGAGCGATGGAACAGCCCCCACGCGCCGATCGCCGACATCCGTCCGATCCGCATCTGCCACGTCGCGCTCAACATCCCCAAAGAAGGATGGGAAGCGGCGATGCGCTTCTACGCCGATCGCCTGAACTTCCGGGCGATCGACATCGTCAAGCCCATGGGCGTCTTCATGCAGATCGAGGGCGACGACGACCAGCACAACTTCCTGCTGTGCCACCGCCCCGATCGCGCCGGCACGAACCACACCTCCTACGAGGTGTCGGGGTTCGACGATGTCATCGAGGGCGGCAACCACATGATCCAGAAGGGCTGGCGCGAAGCGCGCCGCCTCGGCCGTCACACGGTCGGCTCGAACGTCTTCCGCTTCATCCACAATCCCGCCGGCGGCCGCGTCGAATACGCCGCCGACATGGACCGCGTCGACGACTCGTACCCGACGCGCGTTCACGACGAGACCCCGCCGCACCACATCTGGGTGCTCGAGACCAACCGCGACACCCCCGCCCCGAACACTTCCGAAGGAACGGCACTGGCATGACGATCATCACCGAATCTCCGTCGCGCGCTGCCGAGATCTACGCCGGCGCGCGGCTCGGCCTCTACATCGACGGCGCATGGCGCGAGGGCGCCGCAGGCCGATCGTTCGACGTGCGGAACCCCGCGACCGGCGAGGTGATCGGCCAGGTCGCGCGGGCCGAGGCGGCCGATCTCGACGATGCGCTCGCCGCGGCCGCCCGCGCCTTCCCGCTCTGGCGCGACACCTCTGCCTTCGAGAAGAGCCGCATCCTCATGAAGGCCGTCACGCTGCTGCGCGAGCGGGCACCTGAGATCGGCCGGCTCATGGCGGTCGAGCAGGGGAAGCCCCTGAAGGACGCCACGACCGAGGTGATGCGCGTCTCGGGAACGCTCGAGTGGTGCGCCCAGGAGACGCGGCGACTGTACGGCCGGATCATCCCGACCGATGTCGACACGTCGCTCACCGTCCGCTACGAGCCGGTCGGCGTCGTCGGCGCGATCGTGCCGTGGAACTTCCCCGCCGGATCCCCCATGCGCAAGATGTCGGCCGCGATCGCCGCGGGCTGCACGCTCGTGATCAAGGCGTCGCAAGAGGTGCCGGCCACGGTCTGCGCGCTCGCCGAGGTCTTCCACGACGCAGGCCTCCCGAAGGGCGTCCTCAACCTGGTCTTCGGGCGCGGCGCCGAGACGGCCGAGCACCTCATCGACTCGCCGATCACGCGCCTCATCGCGTTCACGGGCTCGGTGCCGGTCGGCAAAGAGCTCAACGCCCGCGCCGGCGCCCTCATGAAGCCCACGATCATGGAGCTCGGCGGTCACGCTCCCGTCATCGTCGCGGCCGATGCCGATCCCGTCCAGGCCGCGCGCCGCGCTTCGGCTGCGAAGTGGGCCAATGCCGGGCAGGTCTGCACGTCGCCCAGCCGCTTCTTCGTGCACGAGTCGATCGCGGCGGAGTTCACCGCCGAGATGGTGCGGTGCGCCGAGGCCCTCGTCGTCGGCGATCCGCTCGACGACACGGTGACCCTCGGCCCGCTCATCAACGAGAAGCGTGTCGAGGCCACCGAGCACCTGGTGGCCGATGCCGTGGCACACGGCGCGACCCTCGCGTTCGGCGGCCACCGGATCGGCGAGAAGGGCACCTTCTACGCGCCGACGATCCTGACGAACGTTCCGCTGGACGCCGAGGTCATGCACGAAGAGCCCTTCGGCCCGATCGCACCGATCACGACCTTCAACGACCTCGACGAGGCGATCGCGGTCGCCAATGCACTGCCGTTCGGCCTCGCCGCCTACGGCTTCACCGAGTCGGCGTCCACCGCCGACATCCTCGCCCGCGGGTTCGAGGCCGGCATCCTCTCGATCAACCACTGCGGCGGCTCGGTCACCGAGGCCCCGTCGGGCGGCGTGAAGGAGAGCGGGCTCGGTCGCGAGTCGGGTCCCGAGGGCGTGCAGGCCTACCTCATCACCAAGCGCGTCAGCCACAAGCTGCGCTGAGCCGGAAGAGACGGATGCGGTACGTGCGGGCGCGGCTGAACCCGGTCGCTGAGCGAGGAGCGCAGCGACGAGACGAAGCGCGCGAGTTCTTCGCGGCCGTCGACGGCGACGAGGTCGTCGAGATCTCGGCCGCGCCGTGGGCTCCGCACGAGCGGGGGGCGCGGCATCCCCTCTCCTCCGTCACCCTCCTGCCGCCCGTCATGCCGGGCACCTTCTACGCCGCGGGCTTCAACTACAAGGCGCACAACCGCCACCACGCAGCCCTCGGCTACGACCCGGTGAAGGTCGGCCCGCGCCCCGAGGTGGGCTATCGCGCGCAGAGCGCGCTCGTCGGGCATGGCGCCGACATCGTCAAGCCCACAGGTGTCGAGGGCCGTTTCGAGACCGAGGCCGAGGTGGTCGCCGTGATCGGCCGCACGCTCCGACGCGCGACGCGCGACGAGGCGAAGGCGGCGGTCTTCGGCTGGACGATCGGCAACGACGTGAGCGCACGCGAGTGGCAGCAAGCCGACCGCACCTTCTACCGCGCGAAGAACGCCGACACGTTCAAGCCGATGGGGCCGTGGATCGAGACGGATGCCGACCCCCTCGCCGCGACGACGACGGTGCGTCGCAACGGTGCCGTCGACGCCACCTTCGCCACCGGCGACATGATCTTCGACCCGTACGACTTCCTCGTCGAGATGACGAAGTACATCACCGTCCACCCCGGCGACGTGCTGTGGATGGGCGCGGACGGCAATACCCCCATGGCAGTGGGCGATGTCATCGACATCGAAATCTCCGGAATCGGAACACTCACCAATCGCGTCGTCGGCGAGGCCGCCGACGACCACGACGAAAGGACGATGCGATGAGCATCACCGAAACCACTCCGGGTGCCGCGCCCGCGGGCGGAGGCTTCAGCCTGCCCGAGCCGAAGGTCGACGCCGAAGGCCGCAGCATCGAGCCGAAGTACATCCATCACGTCAACTTCCCGACGACCAACATCGACCGCACCGTCGAGTGGTACACGAAGGTCTTCGGGCTCAAGCGCGTCATGCCCAAGAGCAACACGCGCGTCGTGCTCATGACCAAGGGCCGCTTCGACCTGCACTTCACGCCGGTGGAGGAGATGGACCGAATGGCGCCGTACCACTTCGCCATGGAGGTCGAGGACTGGGACGGCTTCCTCGGTCACCTCGACAGCCTCGGCATCCGTCATACGCGCACGGTCGAGCGGCCCGAGAACCAGTCGAAGTTCTGCTACATCCACGACCCCGACCACACCATGATCGAGCTCGTCTTCCACGGAAAGCGTCCCGCCTGATGCCCGTCGTCGACAACGCCGGCACGCGCATCTATTACGAGGTGCACGGCGCCGGATCGCCGATCGTCTTCGTCCACGGCTCGGGCGGCCACCACGCCGCGTGGTGGCAGCAGGTCGTGGCGCTCCGCGGCTCCCACGCCGTCGTGACGCTCGACCTCCGCGGCTTCGGCAAGTCCGATCCCGACGACACGTACGACAGCCTCAGTTTCCCGGGCGACATCGTCGCGGTGCTTGAGGACGCAGACCTGACCGATGCCGTGCTCGTCGGTCAGTCGATCGGTGCGGCTGCCGCGCTGAAAGCCGCGCTGCGCGTACCCGAGCGGGTGCGCGGCGTGATCCTGGCGCACTCCCTCGGCGGCATCGATGCCCCCGAGGTGACGCCGCTGGTGCGCGCCGATCGCGCCGAGGCAGAGAAGCTGCCCGTGATCGACCGGCTCCTCACGACGCGGTTCCGTGAGGAGGAGGAGGCGAAGACGTTCCTGTTCACGCAGATGGGCACCTTCAACACCGCGCGGATGCAAGACCTCCGAAACCTCACGACCGACGGCCCCACCATTGCCGACGTCGCGGCTTCCGGCGTGCGGGTCGCGTTCCTCGCGGGCGAGAAGGATGCCGTCATCCGCCCCGCGACCGTGACGCGCGCCCACGAGCTCGTCGACGGGTCGCTGCTGGAGATCGTCCCCGACGCACCGCACTCGATGTACTGGGAGCGGCCCGACCTGTTCAACGCCGCGGTGGCGAAGCTCACCGATGCGCTGGCTCGCGAGAAGGCGGTGGCCTGATGCCCAACGTCCTGCAGGGTGACGCCGAGAGGATCATGGCGATCGCCGAGCGCGAAGCCCTCCGCATCGGCAAAGGTCTCTCGATCGCGGTCGTCGACTCGGGCGGCTTCATCGTCAGCATCCGCCGCTTCGACGGCGCGCGACCGATGACCCCGCTCATCGCGCTGTCGAAGGCGTACACCTCCGCCGTCATGCAGCGGCCGAGCGGCATGCTCAAGCCCTGGTCGAACGCCGATCCGGTGTTCTTCAGCCAGGTCGCCACCATGGGCAACTTCCCGATCGTCGCCACCGGCGGCGGCATGACTCTCAAGGTCGCCGGCGACTTCGTCGGCGGCATCGGCGTCTCGGGCGGAACCCCGGGCGAAGACCAGCTGGTCGCCGAGCAGGTCATCGCCGAGCTCGGCTACGAGACCGACTTCTCCGAGTGGGCGGGCGCTGCAGCTCCCGACTCCGACACGCACGGAAGGGGCCGCTGATGGCCAACCTGTACTCGTACCGCATCGACAACCACGGCGACAGCATCCGTCCCGAGACCATCCAGCGGGGCCGCGCGGCCGTGCGCGCCGGCGAGCTGTCGGCAGCCGAGCTGCGCGAGATCGAAGACGCCGCGATCCTCGAGTGGATCACGCAGCAGCGCCACCTCACGCTGTCGGCGCTGACCGACGGCGGGTACCGCAACGGCGACTACCGCGCCCCGATCCTGCAGTCCGTCGCGGGCTTCGTGCGTGTTCCCGACCAGATGACCCCATCGGGCCTCGGGCGGTGGACCGTCGAGGGTCCGCTGAAGCTGCGCAAGCCCATCGCCGCGGATGCCGCCGCCTTCCTCCTCGACAACACCGGGTTTCCGGTGAAGGTGAACCTGCCGTCCGCGGCGCACATCGCGGCGCAGACCTACTCCGACGACGCCGTGCGCGCGTACCCGGGGGCCGCGGCCCTCGGCGACGCCATCGCCGAGCTGCTGCGCGACGAGATCGAGCACCTGTTCGAGATCGGCGTGAAGTTCGTCCAGCTCGACAACCCCGACTACGCCGCCCACCTCGCCGGGCGCGAGGCCGGCGAGCTGTCGTTCGAGGAGGCGCTCGAGATCGACGACGCCGTGGTCGCGGGGATCGACAAGGACGAGGACCAGAAGGTCGCCCTCACGATCGGCTGGGGCGAGCACCTGGATGCCGCACCCGACGTCGCACGCGCCGAGCGCCTGTTCGCGCTGGACTACGACAAGTTCACGTTCCCGTACCACTCCGATGCCGCTGTCGCGCAGGACCTGCCGCGCCTGGTGCCCGACGAGAAGCAGATCGGCATCGGCATCGTCGACGCGACGGTGCCCGACCTCGAAGACATCGACACGGTGCTCGCGCGCATCGACGGCGTCGTCGACGTGCACGACTACGATCGGATCGCGCTGCTGCCGCACCGCCCGTTCCAGCCGGTGCACTACCAGCCGGTCAACCTCACGGCCGAGGACCAGCGCCGTAAGCTCGAACTCGTCGAGACCTTCGCCACGATGATCTGGGGGAACGAGGCATGACGGATACCGGGTCGCTGAGCGAGCGCCAGCGAGACGAAGCGCACCCCGTCACCGTCGTCGCCCGCCTCCGTCCCGACCCTGCGCACGTCGACGCCGCGGTCGCCGCGGTGCTCGCCGCCGTCGACGGCATCCGCGCCGAGGAGGGGTGCGAGCAGTACGACCCGCACCTCGCCGACGACGGCACGATCCTCATCGTCGAGCGGTGGACGTCGCGCGAAGCGCTCGCGGCGCACAGCACCGGCGCGGCCGTGCAGGTGCTGCGCGACGGGGTCGCGGGGCTCATGACCGCGCCACCCGAGGTGACGGTCGCCGTCGCGGTCTAGTCCAAACCCGGCGGCGAGAAGCGCGGGCGCGGCACGTACCGCGGCACGAAGACCGCGAACCCGACGGCGCCGACCAGGCCCGCGAGCCCGATCACGGCCGTCGCGACCGGCAGGCTCGCCACAGCGGCGATCGCGGCGATGGCGAGCGGGGTCGCGGCGGCACCGGCATCCGTCAGCGTCCGCCACGAGCCGAGGAAGGGCGCCGGATCGGCCGGAGGCGCGACGTCGGCGCCGAGCGTCATCAGGATGCCGCTCGACAGCCCGTTGCCGATGCCCACGACGACCGCCGCCGCGACGAACCACGCGGTCGCGTGGTCGAGGTCGTGCGTGAAGGCGAGGCCGACGAACGCGCCGCCCATCAGCACCATGGCGGGCAGGCACGCCCACAGGCGCCCCCACCGGTCCATGATCTGCCCGCTCGAGTAGAACAGTGCGAACTCGAGTGCGCCGGTGAGGCCGACGATCAGCGCGATCGCCTCGGCGTCGAGCGCGAGCGACACACCCCACAGAGGGAGCAGGTAGACGCGCGCCTGGCGAAGACCCGAAAGGGATGCCGCGGGCAGGCCGAGCCGCGCGAGAACATCCCGGTGGTGCCACATCGTGCGGAAGACGCCGGGGGTGCGCTTCGTCTCGCTGCGCTCGCTCAGCGACCCGTTTGCGGTGCTGCGCTCGCTCAGCGACCCGTTTGCGGTGCTGCGCTCGCTCAGCGACCCGTTTGCGGGCAGTTGGCCCTCGGCCGCGAGCTGCTCCTCGGGGTCGCGACCCACCAGCACGAGCACCACGAGGGCGACCAGCATCGCGAGGAAGAACCAGACCGCAGCATCCGTCGCGCCCGTCATCGCCAGGAGAGCCGCGGCGACGAACGGGCCCGCGAACATCCCGAGGCGGAACGACCCGCCGAGCACCGACAGCGCCCGCGCGCGGTAGCGCACCGGCACGCGCGTCGTCATGAACGCATGGCGGGCGAGGCCGAACGCGGAGGCGCACAGCCCGATCAGGAACGCCGCGACCGCGAGTGAGCCGAGGTTCGGGGCGAGGAGTACGCCGACTCCGCCGGCGATCGCGAGGCACCCGGCGATGGCCATCGTGCGGCGCTCGCCGATGCGGGCGACGAGCCAACCCGCGGGGAGGTTTCCGAGGAGCCGCGCCACGACGATCACCGAGACGATCAGCGCAGCCTGCGCCACATCGGCGCCGAGCGCCGCCGCGATCACGGGCAGCAGCGGCAGCAACGCGCCTTCGGCGAGGCCGAACAGCAGCGTCGGCCCGTAGATCATCGGAGCGAAGCGCCACAGCATCCGTCGCGTGTCGTCGGCCGTGCTGGTGGGCATTTTCGAAACCCTACGCGGCGGCCTTCGCGAGGTAGTGCTCGATGACGTACTCGGCGATCGCGATCGACGAGGTCGCCGCGGGCGAGGGAGCGTTGCGCAGCAGGGTCACGGGACCCACCTGATCGACCGCGAAGTCGTCGAGCAGTTCGCCCGCGCGTCCCCACGCCTGTGCCCGCACGCCCGCGCCGTGCTTGTGCGCGAGGTCGGAGGAACGCAGCTCGGGGATGAACCGCTGGGCCTTCCGGAAGTACAGCGGCTTGATGAGCGACCCCGAGATCTCATCCACGCCCATGCGCCAGTGCTGCTGTGCGAGCGGCCAGGCTCCGGGCCACCGCAGCGACTCCCACGTGTCCTTCACCGACCACTGCAGCCAGCTGTACCCCTCGCGGGCGAGCGCGGGCACCGCGTTCGGGCCGACGTGCACGTTGTCGTACACGCCGCGGGTGAAGTGCACCCCGAGGAAGGGGAACCGCGGGTCCGGAACCGGGTAGATCATGCCCTGGACGAGGTCGGTGCGTTCGGGGGCGAGCTCCCAGTACTCGCCGCGGAACGGCAGGATCTTCGGCGACGGGTCGGCGCCGACGAGGCGCGCGACGACGTCGGACTGCAGCCCCGCGCACACGATCATCCGGTCGAACACGTCGTCCGAGATCGGCGTCGTCACCCGCACGCGTCCCGCTTCGAGACGGATGCCGGTCACCTCGTGACCGAGACGGATCTCGCCTCCGCCCGAGCGCACGTCCTGCGCGAGCGCCTCCGTGATCGAGGCGTAGTCGACGACGGCGGTCTGCGGCGAGTGGACCGCTGCGACCCCGGCGACGTGCGGCTCGATCTCACGCAGCCGCTCGACGTCGTCGATGCGGGCGAGGTCGGGGACGCCGTTCTCGATCGACCGGCGCTCGATCTCGGCGAGGGCCTCGAGCTCGGACTCGTCGACTGCGACGACGAGCTTGCCGACAGCGCGGAAGGGGAGCCCCTTCTCTTCGCAGAACTCGCGGATCGACGCGCGGCCCGCCGCGCACAGCGTCGCCTTGAGCGAACCCGGCTTGTAGTACAGGCCCGCATGGACGACTCCGGAGTTGTGGCCTGTCTGGTGCTCGGCCAGCCGCGCCTCCTTCTCGAACACGGTGACCCGGTCGCCACGGGCGGTGAGCGCCCGAGCGAGTGCGACGCCGACGATCCCTCCGCCGATGATCGCGGTCGAGCCGGATGCCGCCGCCATCAGCGGGTCCTCACAGCGGCGGTCTTCACGCGCGTGTAGAAGCGGAGCGCCTCCAGCCCCTGCTCCTTGAAGGGAGAACCCGACTCCTTGAAGCCGCCGAACGGCTGGTGGATGTCCCACCCGCTCGTGGGCTGGTTCACCGACACCTGACCGGTGTCGACCTCGTCGACGAAACGGAACGCGGCATCGAGGCGCTGCGTGAAGACGGCGCTCGAGAGGCCGTACGAGGAGTCGTTGACGGCGGCGATCGCCTCATCGAGCGAGTCGACGACGACCATGCCGAGCACCGGCCCGAACACCTCTTCGCGCCACAGGCTGTTCTCGACCCCGACCGCGACGAAGAGCGGCTCGACGAACGATCCCTGCGCGACGAGACCGTCGGCCAGCGGGGCCCGGCCGAGCACGGTGGCGCCCTCGGCGAGCCCGGCCTCGACACGCTCGGTGATGTCCCGCTGCGCGGCCCGGCTGACGACCGGGCCGACGTCGGTGCCGGCATCCGCCCCCGCGCCCACGCGCAGCCCGGCGACCGCCGCCGCGACCCGCGACTGCAGCTCGCCGGCGATGGCGCGCTCGACGATGAGGCGGCTGGTCGCGGTGCAGCGCTGCCCGGCCTGTCCGAAAGCGCCGGCGATGAGAGTGGGCACGACGAGGTCGAGGTCGGCGTCGGCGAGCACGACGGCGGCGTTCTTGCCGCCCATCTCGGTCTGCACGCGGATGCCGCGGCCGGCGAGCGTGCGCTGCAGGCCGAGTCCGACCGCGGTCGATCCCGTGAACGACACCGCGGCGATGCGGGGGTCAGCGACGAGTGCGTCCCCGATCTCGGAGCCCCGGCCGGTGACCGTGCCGAGCGCGCCCGCGGGGAGCCCGGCGCGGTGCAGGATCTCGGCCAGGCGCAGGGTGATCAGCGGCGTCTCGGTCGCCGGCTTGATCACGACCGCGTTCCCCGCGATGAGCGCCGGCGCCATCTTTCGTGCGGGGGTGAGCAGCGGATCGTTCCAGGGTGTGATGAGCACCACGATCCCGATCGGTTCGCGCGTCTGCATCGCGAACGTGCCGGGGCGTGCGTCGGGGATGAGCTCGCCGAACGGCGCGCGCCCGAGCCCGCCGTAGTACTCGAAGAACTCCGCCGCTTTGCCGACCTCGCCGGTGGCCTCGGCGCGGGTCTTCCCCATTTCGGCGACGATGAGCTCGACCAGCGAGGTCGCCTCGGCGCGGATGAGCGATGCGGCATCCAGCAGCACCCGGCCGCGTGCCAGCGGGCCGGCCGTCCGCCAGGTCTTCGCGCCCGCTTCGGCGGCGTCGAAGACGGCGGTCACCTCGGCCGCCGTGAGCGCGGCGACAGCGCCGACGCGGGATCCGTCCGCCGGGTTGGTGACCTCGATCACGTGGCCGGGGTCGGCATCGACGAACTCACCCCCGATCAGGTTCGGCAGCGTGCTCGTCGTCATCGTCGGCCTCCTGAAGCTCCCGCGCCCGCGCGACGGCGCGGCACGTGCTCCAGCTTCGCCCGGGGTCGCCGGCCTCGACAATGCCCGAACGCGCAAGCCTAGGTTGCCGGTCGTGCCGCGTTCGCAACGAGGCGCCGGTCGCGAGCGTGCGGAGCGGTTCAGCCCTCGACGACGCGCGCGGCGATGTCGGTGCGGTGCTGCGAGCCGTCGAGCACGATCTCGTCGATGGCGCGGTACACGCGGTCTCGGGCTTCGCCGAACGACGAGCCCACGGCGACGACGTTGAGTACGCGGCCGCCTGTCGCGACGAGTCCGTCGGCGCCGACAGCCGTGGCGGCGTGGGCGATGTGCACATCGGGGACGGATGCCGCGGCATCCAGCCCCGAGAGCGCACGCCCCGTGACCGGCGCCTCGGGGTAGCCCTCGCTCGCGAGCACGACCGTCACCGCGACCTCGTCCGAGAACGACGGGCGTGGGTGGGTTTCAAGCGTGCCGGATGCCGCCGCCAGCAGCAGCCCCGACAGCGGATCGACCAGGCGCGGCAGCACGACCTGCGTCTCGGGGTCGCCGAATCGGGCGTTGAACTCGATCACCTTGATGCCCTGATGGGTGAGGATGAGGCCGGCGTAGAGGAGCCCGATGAACGGAGTGCCCTCGGCGTCGAGCTGGCGGATCACGGGCTCGGCGACCTCGACCGTGACGTGGTGCACGAACGTGTCTTCGTCGCCGAAGAGGTCGGCGAGCCACGGCAGCGGCGAGTACGCGCCCATGCCCCCGGTGTTGGGGCCGGCATCGCCGTCGCCGAGGCGCTTGTAGTCCTGAGCGGGACTGAGCGGCAGCACGCGGTCGCCGTCGCTGACGAAGAACAGCGACACCTCGGGACCGTCGAGGAACTCCTCGATCAGCACCGGGCCGATCGGCAGGTAGGTCGCGGCGTGTGCGAGAGCGTCGGCGCGGTCGGAGGTCACGATGACCCCCTTGCCCGCGGCGAGCCCGTCGGCCTTGACCACGTACGGAGCGCCGAGGTCGTCGATCGCGGCCTCGACCTCGGCGAGGGTCGTCGCGCGCAGCGCGCGTCCGGTGGGGACGCCTGCGGCATCCATGATCCGCTTCGCGAAGGCCTTCGAGCCCTCGAGCTGGGCCGCGGCCTTGCCCGGGCCGAACACCGGGATGCCGCGCTCGCGCAGCGCATCGGCGACACCGGCGACGAGCGGAGCCTCGGGCCCGATCACGACGAGGTCGACGCCGCGCTCGTTCGCGAACGTGGTGACGGCGGCCGGATCGTTCTGGTCGAGGTCGACGACGGTCGCGTCCTGCGCGATGCCGGCATTGCCGGGAGCCGCGAAGATCTCGTGCGACGACTCCTCTGCACGCAGCGCCAGGATGATGGCGTGCTCGCGCGCGCCCGAACCGAGGACCAGGATTCTCACCCGGCCAGCCTACCGGCGGGTGCGAAGACACCAGGTGTGCCGGAGCGTCCGCTCTGGCACTCTTGGCGGTGGGGAGGCGCCACTGAGGAGGCTGCCATGACAGATCGAATCACAGGACGACTGATCGCCCACGCCGAGCGCGCGTCGTCGCGCCCGGTCGCCGCGACGAGGTCGCCGATCGCGATGTCGATCGCCGGTGCTTTCGTGACGAAGGACGATCCACTCGCGATCGCATCCGCTGTCGGCGGGCGGTCGATGGCCGCGCTGGTCTCCGACGCCGCGTTCGGCGAGACGCAGCAGTTCGAAGGCGGCGCGTGGCGCCCGCTCGTGACGGCGACGGGTGCTCCGGTCTACCGCGCGGGCATGCTGACGATCGGCGGTGCGACCGTGCGCGCAGCCACGATCGTGCGGCCCGAGGCGAAGTCGGCCCGCAAGCCCCCGCGCGGCGCCTCACCCGAGGCGGCGATCGAGTTCGTGCGCGCGGCGCGCGTGCTGGAGGGCGACCTCGACAAACCCGACGCGCCGAAGCCGACGCTCGTCTGGTTCGATCCGCAGCTGTTCGACCGTGAGGGCAAGCCGCAGTGGGCCTGGAGATTCTCGTTCACCGGAGATCGCGCCGCTGACGTCGTCGTCGACCTCGACGGCAAGAACGCGCTGGCCGTGGTGACGATCGATCCCGGCGGCGACAACCCGTTGTTCGCCGCGATCACGCCGCGGTACCTCCTCGACGATGTGACCGGCGTCCCCCGCTTCATCTCCTTCCACCCTCATCTGCTGTTTCCGATCGCGGCCGGCGGCGATCCCATCGCGGTCGCCCTGCAGTTCTTCCGCAGCTTTCCTCGCGTCTTCGGCACGGCCGACCCATCGGCGCAGCTCGTCGTCCAGCGGGTGGAGAAGGATCTCGACGGCGGCATCCACGTGCAATTCGATCAGCGGCACGCGGGGCTGTCGGTGTGGGGCTGCCGGCTGGGCGTGCACCTGACACCGGCGCTCGCGATCACCTCGATCTCGGGTCGGTGGATGCGCGAGCCCGAGGTCGACGTGACGCCGACCGTCTCCGAGCAGGCCGCCTTCACGCATGCCTTCAACGCGTTCGCCGAGGGTCGCGGCGATGACAAGGGGTCCGCGCGAACGGTGCCCGAGTCGAGAGGACTCGTGATCCTTCCCTGGCGGCTCGCCGATCGGGATGCCGAGAACCACCTCGCGTGGTGGTTCCGCTTCCCCGACCAGGACCGCTTCGTCTCGGCGCACACCGGAGCGCTCGTCGGGCGCGTGAGCAATCGGCATACGACGCGATTCGTGTACGACGCGAACCGTGCGCGCAGCGGCGGGACCCTCGATCTCGAAGACGGCGTGCAGCGCTCGGCGACCCTTGATCCCGAGTCGTTGCCCGCGGATGCCGCGATCGCCGCGACCGAGGCGCTGTGGGCGCTCTTCGGGCGCGACGGCTGGAACGACCGTGCCGACAACAGCGTGCTGCGGCTGGATATGAACCTCGACGACCCCACGACACCCGCGGTCGAGATGAACGCCTGGTGGTCGCCGGCCGAACTCGAGGTCAGCGCGTCCCGCGGCTTCGCCGAGCCCGACGTGGTCGCACACGAGTTCACGCACGCGCTGACCCAGAGCACGGCGGGCCTCGTCTACGCCGCCGAGCCGGGTGCGCTCAACGAGTCGTTCTCGGATGTGTTCGGCAAGCTCATCGTCCCGACCCCGCGCCCGTGGATCATGGGCATCGCAGCCGGGGTCAACCGGAACCTCGTCAGTCCGGGAATCGATCGCTACAGCGCCTACGCGGCAAGCACGATCGATGCGGCGGGCGACTTCGGCGGCGTGCACACGAACTCGGGCATCGGCAATCGCGCCGCGGTGCTCATCGCCGACGGCGATGGCCTGCGCCCCGGACTCGGCCGTGAGCGGCTCACGCGCATCTGGTGGGACACCCTCGCCACCCGGCTCGGACCCTGGTCGACGTACGCCGATCTCGCTGCGAACGCCTGGCAGGTGACGAGCGAACTCGTCGCCGGCCGGCGCAGCGGCGTCGCCCGCCGGGTGCCGGCACCACGGCCCCGCCGTTCACCGCTGCAGACCCGGCGCACGTCCTCTGGGCGTTCCGCGAGGTGGAACTCGACCTGGCTCTGCAGAGCGGGTGGTTCCACGTGGCGGGATCCGCGTCGACCGACCACGTGTTCCGCGGGGGCGTCGAGGTGGGCGCCGACCAGCGCGTCAGCGGAGTGACGCTGCGTGTGTCGAGCTGGCGTCAGCACGCCGGCGCGACGGCGTTCCTCGGGATCATCGACCTGCCCGCAGGCGGCGCGAGCAGCTCGTTCCAGAACGGCACGGTGACGGCATCCATCACCCAGCACGGCATCGGCTCGCGCGACGCCGAGGTGCGGGCGACGACGAGCACCACCAACATGACCGAGCTGGCGGTCGCGAGCGACATGCGCGTCGTCCAGGTGCCGGGCACGCCGCCGGCTCCACCGACGGTCGCAGCCACGTCGCCGCGCGTCGCGCACTGGTGGGACAACCCCTTCTTCGCGGGGCGCCGCTACGGCGACATCGTGTACGAGAACAGTTCGCTGCCTGCGGGCTTCACGGTCGCCGACGTCGTGCTCGAGCTGCTCGACTGGGGCAACGTCGTCGTCGGACGCACCCGGTTGGGCGAGCCGGGCGCCGTCTCAGGCGGCTTCGGCGCCTACATCGTGGCGCGCACGCTCGGCACGGCCGCGCTCGAAGTGCGCGTGCGATCGTGGCACGACTTCGGCTGGGCGACCCGCTACCGGCTCGTGTACTGGGTGACGGGCGCGGGCGATCTCACGATGCCGCCGTTCACGGCGCGCGGCGTCGACCCCGCGACGCTGTGAGGTGACGCGCAGCCGCGGTGGCGGGCGCGTCGTGTTCATAACTCCGGATGGTTGCTGCGCGGCTCGCGTGCAGCCTGCGGATTTCCGCGGGTGCGAAGGGAAGCGGCGTCCAACCATCCGGAATTATGAACGGCGTAGCCTGGCCATGTGCCCCGCAAGATCGAGACCGCCGTCGGACGCACCGCCCTCGACGCGGTCGCGACGGCCGCCGCGGCTTCGGCAGCCCCCGCCCGCACCGACCAGGCGACGGCCGTGCGGTACCTGCTGCAGCTGCTGGCCGAGAAGGCGCCGGGCAACTCGGTCGAGGTGCGTGTGCCGCCGTTCGGCGCCGTTCAGGTCGTGCAGGGGCCGCGGCACACCCGCGGCACGCCGCCCAACGTCGTCGAGACCGACGCTGTGACCTGGATCGCGCTCGCGACCGGCGCGATCTCATGGACGGATGCCGCGACCGCCGGTCGGATCGCGGCCTCGGGCGTCCGCGCCGACCTCTCCGACCTGCTGCCGCTGCGCCCCTGACCACCGCCGGGCACCCGCACGCGCCGAGGCGGTGGGACAATGGACCTATGCCTGATCGCGTCGAAGACCACATCGAGACGGTGCGCGTGCGCCGCGCCCCGAAGTTCTCGGTCTTCCTGGTCGTCGGCGCGGGCCTCGGCATCCTCGTCGCCCTGATCCTCACGTTCGCCTTCGACGGCAGCGACGCGGTCAGCCCCAACACCGGCGTCGTGTACTCGTCGGGTCAGGTGTTCGGGTTCCTCACGCTCGTGTGCGTCACTGTCGGCGTCGCGCTCGCAGCGATCGTCGCGCTGATCTTCGATCGCTCGTCGTCGCGGCACATCCGCGAGGTGACGGTCGACCACGAGTCGGTCCACGTCGAACCGGCGCCTGGCACCGAAGAAGCCCGCAACGATTTCGACGAGCCCGACGCGCGGGCCTGAAGCCGCTTCAGGCCAGCTCGGCGATGATCGGGTGGATCGCGGCGTCGAAGGCCGCGACATCCCCCCGCAGACCGTCGGTGACGGCGATCGTGAGTGAACCGATCCACCACACGCCGCGCTGACTCAGCGGCAGCACCTGCACGTTCAGCTCGAACGAGTGCGCGCGGCGTCCGACCTGCCGCTCGTACTCGGCGATCGCGCTCGCATAGGCGCGGTAGGCGGTTCCGCTGCCGGGGCTCGCGTCGCGGCGATACCGCGCGTGGGCGGATTGCGTGAACGCCAGCGCCTCGGCCGCGTGCGGTGTCACGGCGGCGCGCAACTCGTCGGCGCCCTCCGCAGGCAGTGCCAGCAGCGTCTGGAAGCCGTCGACGAGATCGAGTGGAACGGGCGACGGATGAGCCTGCGGCTCGACCGTCATGGCCCAGAACTCGCGCCACTGCCGCTCGAGAAGAGCCTGGGCGTCTTCGGTGCGAGAGTTCTCGCGCGGCGGGATCCCGCGCAGATGCGGCAGCTCATCAGGAGAGCGGATGCCGAGCACCTGTCGCAGGTAGAGGGCGAGCAGAACCGGCTGACCGGCGTCTTCGCGGATCAGCCACTCCGGAGTGCCGGCGCCGCCCATGCGATCAGTCTAGGACCGCCCCGGCAGCCGCACGGCCGCCGCCCCGGTAGGCTGGGGCCGTGGCCTCTCCCTCTCGCGACGCCCCCGTGAACCCCTACACCGCAGCCGGCGTCGATACCGCCGCCGGCGATCTGGCCGTCGAACTCATGAAGTCCGCCGTCCGCCAGACGCACGGTCCCGAAGTCCTCGGCGGCGTGGGCGGGTTCGCCGGCCTCTTCGACGCCAGCGCGCTGCGCGCATACGCCAAGCCCCTGCTCGCGACGAGCACCGACGGCGTCGGCACGAAGGTCGCGATCGCGCAGGCCATCGACAAGCACGACACGATCGGGCTCGACCTGGTCGGCATGGTCGTCGACGACATCGTCGTCGTGGGTGCGAAGCCCCTCTTCATGACCGACTACATCGCGTGCGGCAAGGTCTTCCCCGAGCGGATCGCCGACATCGTCCGCGGCATCGCGCAGGGGTGCGCCGCGACCGGCACCGCCCTCGTCGGCGGCGAGACGGCCGAGCACCCGGGCCTGCTCGGACTCAACGACTACGACGTCGCGGGAGCCGCGACCGGCGTCGTCGAGGCCGACCGCGTGCTGGGCGCCGACCGCGTGCAGGGCGGCGATGTGGTGCTGGCGCTCGCCTCGAGCGGCCTGCACTCCAACGGCTACTCGCTCGTGCGGCACATCGTCGCCGGCGCCGGCATCCAATACGGCGCCCACGCGACCGAGTTCGGCACGACGTGGGGCGAGACGCTCCTCGAGCCGACGCGCCTGTACACGCAGCCGCTCCTGCGCGTGATCACCGAGTGCGGCGGCGCCGTCCACGCGCTCAGCCACGTCACCGGCGGCGGCATTGCCGCCAACCTCGCGCGGGTCCTCCCGATCGGCACGTGGGTCGAAGTGGATCGGGCGACCTGGTCGCCGCCCCCGGTGTTCCGGGTCCTCGCAGACCTCGGCGACCTCGACCTCGAGACCACCGAGGGCACCTGGAATCTCGGCATCGGCTTCCTTGCGATCGTCTCTCCCGAGAAGGCGGATGCCGCGGCATCCGCTCTCGCGAGCGAGGGCATCGCGACCTGGCAGGTCGGCGTCGTCCATTCCGACAATCGTCCCGACGGCCACTTCGAGCAGGGCGCCAAGGGCGTCGACGGCGGTGCCGTCCGACTCGTCGGCGCGTACGCGGAATCCTCAGACAACGGAGCGAAGTAACACCCCATGTGCGGAATCGTCGGGATGGTGGGCCGCGGCTCGGTCAATCAGGAGATCTACGACTCGCTGCTTCTCCTGCAGCACCGCGGTCAGGACTCGACCGGCATCGCGACCGCCGAGCCCAACGGCGTCTTCCACGTGCACAAGGAGCGCGGGCAGGTGCGCGAGGCCTTCCGCACCCGTGACATGCGGGCGCTCCTCGGCAATCTCGGCCTCGGCCATGTGCGGTACGCCACGAAGGGCACCGCATCGAGCGAAGAAGAGGCGCAGCCGTTCTACGTGAACGCGCCGTACGGCATCGTGCTCGTCCACAACGGCAACCTCACCAACACGCGCGAGCTCACCGACGAGCTGTTCCACAAGGACCGCCGACACCTCAACACGTCCTCCGACACCGAGCTGCTCGTGAACGTCCTCGCCAACGAGCTGCAGGCTTCGATCTCGGGGGTCGAACTCGAGCCCGACCAGGTGTTCCAGGCCGTCAGCCGCGTCCACGAGCGCGTCGAGGGCTCGTACGCGGCGATCGCCCTCATCGCCGGCTACGGCCTGCTCGCGTTCCGCGATCCCTTCGGCATCCGTCCCCTCATCCTCGGCACGCGTCGCAACGACGACGGCAGCTACGAGTGGGTCGTCACGAGCGAGTCGCTCGTGCTCGAGAACGGCGAGTTCGAGGTCGTCCGCGACGTCGACCCCGGCGAGGCCGTCTTCATCGACCTCGACGGGCACCTTCACACCAAGCAGTGCGCCGCCGATCCGAAGCTCGTGCCGTGCTCGTTCGAGTACGTCTACCTCGCCCGCCCCGACTCGATCATGAACGGCATCTCGGTGTACGAGGCGCGGCTGCGGCTCGGTGAGCGCCTCGCCGACACGATCGCGAAGTACACGCCCCAGGGCTCGATCGACGTCGTCATGCCGATCCCCGACTCATCGCGCCCCGCGGCCATGCAGGTGGCCCGCAAGCTCGGCATCGAGTACCGCGAGGGCTTTTACAAGAACCGCTACGTCGGCCGCACGTTCATCATGCCCGGCCACGCCATTCGCAAGAAGAGCGTGCGGCAGAAGCTCAACGCCATGTCGAGCGAGTTCAAGGGCAAGAACGTGCTCCTCATCGACGACTCGATCGTGCGCGGCACGACGTCGAAGGAGATCATCCAGATGGCACGGGACGCCGGTGCCAAGAGCGTCACGTTCGCCTCGGCCGCCCCGCCCGTGCGCTACCCGCACGTGTACGGCATCAACATGCCCTCTCGGCACGAGCTCGTCGCCCACGGCCGCACGATCCCCGAGATCGCCGAGGAGCTCGGCGCCGACTACATGGTCTACCAGGAGGTCGAAGACCTCAAGGCCGCGATCCTCGAGGGCTCCGACGTCGACGACCTCGACATGAGCTGCTTCGACGGACGGTACGTCACCGGCACGGTGTCGGAGGAGTACCTCGCGTGGGTCGAAGGCTCGCAGGAGAGTTGACGCGCGTCGGGACGCCTCAGCGCGAGTCGCTCTTGGCCTGGCGGCGGGCGCCCTGGGCCTGGCTTGAGGCGTCTCTCTTGACGCCGCCCGTCGACTTCTCGTGGCTGCGCATCCGGCCGGCATCCGCCACCTTTCCGCCACCCGGTGACTCCGTGCCGGGGCCCGCCCACCTGCCCTCCTGTGCGCGCGCGAGCCGCTCAGCCTTCAGGCGCTCCGCCTCCTCGTGTGCGACAGCGGCGAGGCGGTCCGAGACGCGTGACAGCGCCTCTTCGAACGCCTCGGCGCGCAGGCGCTCCTTCGCGCCCTTCGGGTGGGCTTCCCCGCGACTTCCGGCATCCTCGACGGTGCGGGCGGCCTTGCGGCGGTAGTTCGTGACGTGCTTGTTCCGCGCACGGCGGATCCGCCGGTGAAGGGCGAGGAGCGCGTCCTCGTCGAGCGCGTGCATCCGCTCGGGTTCGATCTCGCGCATGAGATCGAGTTCCGACCGCTTCAAGACCCAGAGGTACTCTTCCATGCGCTCATCCTGGCATCGAAGGGCCTCTCCGGGGAGGCCTACGCTGGATGAGTGACGACCTCCCCTCCCCGACCGCTCTGGCAGGGGAGGGCTCTCGCCCTCGTCGGCATCGTGCTGTTCGCCTTCTCGCTGCGATCGGCGGTGGCGTCGCTGTCGCCGCTGTTCGACCACATCTCCGCCGACTTCGAACTGCCCGCGGTCGTCATCGGTCTGATCGGCACGGCGCCTCCGTTCTGCTACGCAGTGTTCGGCCTGCTCACGCCCGCGCTCGAGCGCCGGTTCGGCCTCGAGCCGCTCGCGGTCACCGCGATGATCGTCGTCTCGATCGGGCTCATCGCTCGCGGGTTCGCGCCGAACTCGGGCCTGCTGCTGGCCGGCACTGCGCTCATCTTCGCGGCGGTGGGCGTGGGCAACATCCTCCTGCCGCCGCTCGTGAAGCGCTACTTCCCCGACCGCATCGGGCTCATGACGACGGTGTTCTCGACGACGATGGCCGTCGCGACGTTCGTGCCGCCCCTCGTGGCCGTGCCGGTGGCGGACACGGTGGGGTGGCGGTCGTCGCTCGGGCTCTGGGCGGTGTTCGCCGTCGTCGCGCTGATCCCGTGGATCGGACTCGCCGCCCGGCGGCGCGCCGATGCGGTCGACGTCGACATCGAGGGCGCGAACCCGCGGGTGTTCGGCAGGATGTGGCGACTGCCGATCGCGTGGGCGCTCATGGTCGGCTTCGCGGTGTCGAGCTCGATCGCGTACACCTCGTTCGCATGGATGCCGAAGCTGCTCGTCGACATCGCGGGCGTGACGCCCGTGACCGCCGGCGTGCTGCTGTCGCTCTTCGCCGCGATGGGGCTTCCGTGCTCGCTGCTCGTGCCGCTGTTGGTGACGCGCTTCCACGCGACGCGGGTGCTCTTCGGCGTCGCCGTCGTGAGCGGCTTCGCCGGCATCGCGGGGCTGCTCTTCGCGCCGTCCGCCGCGCCGTGGCTGTGGGTCGTGCTGCTGGGGATCACGCCGCTGCTGTTCCCCCTGATCCTCGTACTGCTCGGCGTCCGCTCGCGCACGCACGAGGGTGCCGTCGCCCTCAGCGGCTTCGTGCAGAGCGTCGGGTACGCGATCGCGGCGCTCTTCCCGCTCGGCATCGGCCTGCTTCACGACGCGACCGACTCGTGGACGGCGCCGCTCATCGTGCTCGCGTGCGTTGTCGCCGCCGCCGTCCCCGCGGGTGTGATCGCTGCTCGCCCCCACACCGTCGAGGACGACTGGGAACGCCGCCACGGCACCTGGTGAGCCGTCACGATACTCCCAGGAATTTCGCGATATATCGTGTTACGGTCGCGCAATGACGACTGAGCCCGGTTCCCTCGAACTCGCCGTCCGCACCGAGATCGCGGCGGCCGAGAAGCCAGATCGACCGATCAGACGGATGCTGCGCCGAGCCCGTGCGTGGGTGTCACGGCATCCGAGGCTCGAACTCGCGTACCGCATCGCGGTCGCCGTCGTCGGTGGAGTCCTCACCGTCGGTGGCCTCGTGCTCGTGCCGCTGCCGGGGCCGGGATGGCTCGTCGTCTTCCTCGGTCTCGCAGTGCTGGGCACCGAGTTCCACTGGGCTCGCCGCATCTCGGCATGGCTCAAGCGCATGCTCGATCGGTTCTGGACCTGGTGGCGAGCGCGACGGGCGCGCAATGCAGCGGCGAAAGCCGACCGGAAGGTCGCCGCGTAGCGGCTAGGCCTTCTCGTCCTCGTACTCGTCGGCGTACTGATCCGCCCACTTGTCGACATACGCGTTCTCGTCGGCCGGGTGACCCAGCTCGCGCTCGAGAGCGGAGTAGTTCACGCTCGGGCTGAACGACTTGAGTTCGCGGGCGATCTTGGTGTTCTTCGCCTTTTGACGGCCACGCCCCATGCGAGACCCCCTCATTTCTGAGTCGCGGACTTTCACGTGAGTCCGCCGCTGATTCGGCTCGAAGCCGGTAAGAGTAGCATTCAGAATAACACGGCGGCCCCGCCCTTCGGCGGCGCAGGGCACCCGCCGCACCGGCGCAGAGAGGGGCGAGGACACATGACCGACGAGGCACCCGAGGCTGCACCCGGAGTGACCGACGAAGCCGTGCACGGCGCGGTGATCGTCGGGGCGATCCCCGACCAGGCTTCGCGCGTCGTGAAGGAGGCCGCGCGGTACGCGAAGGTCTTCGGGGCGCACCTTCTCGTGGTCCACGTCGACGTCACGCGGTTCGTCACCTACGAGGATCCCGACGGCTACGTGCACTCCGCTCCGATCGACATCAACATCGCTGCCGGCGAGGGTGAACTCGCTCGCGTGAAGGCGGCGGCCGCCGAACTGCTCGAGGGATCGAGCGTTCCGTGGAGCGTGCGTCAGCTCGTCGGCGACCCGGCGATGGCCATCAAGCACCTCGCCGACCAGGTGGATGCCCGACTGATCGTCGTCGGCACCCGCAAGCGCGGGATCGGCGAGTCGATCCGCGAGTTCTTCACCGGCTCGGTCGCCGCGCGCCTCGCGCACCGGCAGCATCGGTCGATCCTCGTCGTCCCGCTCGGTGAGCCGGTGCCGGACGACGAGGAGATCTGGCCCTCCTGAGTCAGGTCAGCCGCGCAGTGCTCGAGTGACGTCCTTCGCGACGCGTTCGAGGTCGTCGACGAGGCGGTCGACCGAGGAGACGGTGAGCTCGCCGCCGCGGGCGACGTGCGAGCGGATGTCGCTGCGAACACGTGCGCGGAACTCGCTCACCGCCGCATCGGCGCGATGCAGCTGCTCGCGACTCTGTCCACGCGGATCGTCGCCGGCCGGCGTTGCCGGCGGGGACTGACGCTCTTCGCGGCCGGCGGCGGCGAGGTCGGCGCGCAGGCTCTTCATCGCTTCGCGGACGCTCCCACGCACCTCGTCGGCGATGAGGCGGACGCTGTCGGTGAGGCCTGCTTCGATCCCCTCGAGGTCGCCGGCGCGGGCGATCACCTCGGCGTGGCCCGTCTCGGTGATCGCATAGACGGTCTTGCGGCCGTCGACCGACTTCGACACGAGCCCCTCCTCTTCGAGCTTTGCGAGGCGGGGGTAGATCGTGCCGGCGCTCGGCGTGTAGGTGCCGCCGGTGCGATCCGACAGCGCCTGCATGATGTCGTACCCATGGCGCGGACCCTCATCGAGAAGGTTCAGCAGGTAGAGGCGCAGGTCGCCGTGCGAGAACACGGGGCTCATCACCACTCCTCGCCGTCGGCGTCGGCGGTGGCTGCTGCGTCCGGGGTCGCGGCGACTGCGCGCCGCAGCACCGTGACGTCGCCTGAGACGGTGTTCGCACGGACGTCGACGAACATGCCCGACAGCTCGCCCGTCGAACCGGAGAAGTTCGTCGTGGGGCCGGGGCCCTTGCCCGAATGCACGACGCCGTCGACCTGGACGCGCCCGCTGACGCTGCGGAAGACGTAGTTCGCGGGAAGGCCCTGGTCGAGCCGGACGGTCGCGCTGCCGCTCACGGTGTTGATGCCGATCGAGCTGATCGGCCCGGTCGAATCGACGAGCGTGGCGCCCGAGACGGTGTCGATCGTAGCCTTGCGCACCTCGCCGGTCGTGGCCACATCGCCCGAGACGCTGTTGGCGCTGAGGGCGCCGACGAGCTCGCGGATCTGCACGTCGCCCGAGACGGCGTTGACGGTGAGGTCGCCGGTGAGGCCGTCGACGATGATGTCACCCGAGACGGTGTTGAGTCGGGCGTCGTTGCGGATGCCCGAGACGAGGGCGCTCGCCGAGACGACGCCGAGGTTGAGGGCGACCGAGCGGGGGACTGCCACGCTGATCTCGGCGCGGGGCCCGCCCGAGCCGAAGTTGCGGAACACCTCGAGGAAGTTGTCCCACCGCAGCTGCGGGTGGTCGATCTCGACGGTGTCGCCGGTGACCTCGATGCGGAGGTCCTTCACGGTGACGCCATGCACTTCGATGCGGGCGCCCGGCTCGTCGTGGGCGACGACGTCGATCTGGCCGCCGACGAGGCCGACTTTGAGTGAGCGGACGGTCTCGATGTCGATGACGCGCGTCTCGCCCGGGTGGATGATCCACTTCTCCAGGGTCATTGTCCCTCCAGGGGTGATGGGGTGATCGCGATATATCGCGTACAACCACCGTAACACGATATATCGCGAGTGAGCAAGAATGCCGTCTTGACATTGACGATACGTCAACCTTTAACGTGGTCCGTATGAACGACGACACCGAGTGGTCGATCCAGCAGATCGCGAGGATCGCCGGCACGACGAGCAGAACCCTGCGTCACTACGACGACATCGGACTGCTCGCGCCGTCGAGCATCGGCCACAACGGCTACCGCCACTACGACCAGGCCGCGCTCGTGCGGCTGCAGCGGATTCTGCTGCTGCGCGAGCTGGGCCTCGGGCTGCCGCAGATCGCCGAGGTCCTCGATCGCGAGGCGTCCGAAGCGCATGCGCTCGAGACCCACCTCGCGTGGCTGCGGCAGGAGCAGGGCCGCCTGACGCGGCAGATCACGTCGGTCGAGACGACCATCCAGGCATTGAGAGGAGGTGAACGACTCATGGCAGAGAACATGTTCGACGGCTTCGACCACACGACGTACAAGGATGAGGTCCAGCAGCGCTGGGGAGAGCAGGCGTACGCCGACAGCGACCGCTGGTGGCGCAGCATGAGCGCCGACGACAAGTCGGCGTGGCAGCGGCGCGTATCCGACCTCGCGCGCGACTGGGTCGCGACGGCCGAGAGCGGCATCGCACCCGACAGCGACGAGGCGCAGGCGCTCGCGCAGCGCCACGTCGAGTGGCTGACCGGCGTGCCCGGAACTCCCGCGGCCGTCTCCGGCGGCGACGTGAAGGGCTACGTCATCGGCCTCGGCGAGATGTACGTCGCCGACGAGCGCTTCGGCGCGAATTACGCGACGAGCGCGGGTGGCACAGCAGGCGCCGAGTTCGTGCGCGATGCGCTCCGCGTCTACGCGGACGCGAACCTCTAGCGCGAAGGAGTGGATGCCGCGGCCTGGATCAGGTCGCGGCATCCCCTTTCTGCGCACCCGAGTCCGCCCGCGAGGGCGACGCCGTCCATCGATCGCCGAGATCGAGCACGCGCGCACGCGCCTCGCGGACAGCGGCCGACACCGCGCCGATGCAGATGACGTCACGGCCGAGGTCGGAGGCGACGAGTTCGGGCGCGGGCAGGTCGAGCTCGAGTGACAGCGAAGCGCGTGCGGCGTCGACGATCGCGTCGGCGTCTTCCGCGGGCATGCCCGAGACGATCACGCGCCGCGGGTCGAACAGGCTGCCGAAGACGCCCGCGATGATGCTGAGGGCGGCGCCCGCGCGGGCTACGATCTGCTGCGCGTCGGCGTCGCCCGCTCGAGCGCGGGCGAGGACGGCGCGACCACGCTCGGCGTCGGCGTCTTGCTGCGCATCCGCGGTGATCGCGGCCGACAGCTCGCCGGCGACGAGGGCCTCGCGTGCCCACCGGCCGATCCTGACCGTGAGACCGCCGGCATCCTCGACCCCGATCACGTGATCGAACGCGACCATCTCGGCGACTCCGCCGTGGGCGCCGCGCAGCAGGTTGCCGTCGACGACGGCGCCGGCACCGAGGAACTCGCCGCTGAGCACGGTCACGAAGTCGCGGATGCCGATGGCGGCACCCACCGAACCCTCGGCGACGGCGGCGAGCGAGGCGTCGTTCTCGATCCGCACGATCGGCACCCACCGGCTGAAAAGCTCGACGAGGTTCGGATTCATCCGCCGCCAGAACCCGTTGCGGTGCGACGGTGACTGGCCGGACGCATCGACCGGCGCGGGCACGCCCGCGCAGAGGGCCAGCACGTCGGAGCGCGTTCTGCCCGCCGCCGCGAGGGTGCTCGCAACGGCCGCCTCGGCTGCCGCGCGACGCTCGTCGGGGGAGTCGTGGGAGAGATCGGTGACCATTCGCTCGCGCGCGAGGATCGTGCCGCGGAGGTCGGCGACCGCCGTGACGATCTGGTCGGGACCGACGTCGATGCCGACGACGGCGCCGGCATCGGCGCGCAGTGCGAACCTGCGGGCGGGCCTGCCCTTGCTGTACTCGCCGACCGCTCGAGCATTTTCGAGCTCGTGGAGGATGCCGAGGCCCGTGAGCTCGTCGATCACGTCGATCGTCGTCGAGCGAGTGAGGCCGACGGCGGCCATCGCATCGCTGGCCGTGAACGCCTCGGCATCCCAAGCGTATCCGAGGACCGCGTCGAGGCTCGCGCGACGGGTCGACGTGACAGGGGTGATCGCGTTCGACACGGGTCTTGACCTTTCCGGCTCCACCCTGCATTATGGTGCACAACTAGTTGATTCGGCGAGTAAATCTACTCATCGAACCAAAATAGGCATCACCGACGATGGATCGACGAGAGGACAGCGACGTGGCTGTGACGTCCCCCCGATGGAAGAAGGCGCTGGCGGCCGGAGTGCTGCTGGGGCTGGTCGGCTCGTCCCTCGCCGCGTGCGCCGGCGACGGCCGGGAGACCATCCAGTTCGCCTTCGCCAAGCCCGAGGCGATCCCCTACATGAGGGAGCTCGTGCAGGAGTACAACAGCTCGCAGGACGAGGTGACGGTGGTGCTCGACACCTCTGGCGTCGACGCGTTCTCGGCGGGCTTCGTTCGCGGCGACCCGCCCGACATCGGGCTGAACAACTACAACCAGGAGACGGCGCGCTTCATCCAGCGCTGCGCCATGTCGGACCTGTCCGACACCGCGGCGGCGCAGAGCGTGCGCGAAGACCTGACGCCGTTCATGGAGCAGTTCGGCGTCTGCGAGGGCCGCACGAGCGCCATCCCGTATTCGATCATGGGCGCCGCGGTCATCTACAACACCGAGATCTTCGAGCAGAACGACCTCGAGGTCCCGACCACGTGGGACGAGCTCATCGCCGTGTGCGAGACGCTCGAGGAGGCGGGCATCACCCCGTTCTATGCGACCTTCGCCGACAACTGGACGATCGGGCAGGGCTGGTACGACTACACGGTGGGCGGCTCGCTCGACACCCTCGCGTTCTTCGAAGCCCTCGCCGAGGAGGGCGTGAACGTCGGGCCGAACTCGTCGGTGTCGTTCCAGAAGGATCAGGCAGAGCCCGTCGAGAAGATGATAGAGCTGTCGGCGTACGTCAACGACGATGCGTCGAGCCGCACGTACGGTGACGGCAACACGGCGATGGCCGAGGGCCGGGCCGCGATGTACATGCAGGGGCCGTGGGCCCTCGGCGAGATCGCCAAGACGTCCCCCGACCTCGAACTCGGGATGTTCCCGCTCCCGGTCACCGACGACCCCGACGACCTCAAGGCCCGTATCAACATGGACCTCGCCGCCTGGATCCCCGAGGCCTCGAGCCACCAGGAGGCGGCCCGCGACTTCCTCGACTACCTGTACCGGCCGGAGATCATCCAGGAGTACAACGAGGCCCAGCTCGGGTTCCTCCCCACCGAGGATGCCCCGCCGGTGTCGGACGAGCGCATCAAGGGCCTCGAGAAGTACATCGATGCGGGCGACATGTACCAGGGGTCGACGCAGCTCGTCCCACGGGCGATCCCGATCATGAACTACGCCCAGGCCATGATGCTCGGCAGCAACGCGCAGCGCATCCTCGCCACCATCGACGCCGACTACGCGCGGCTCGCTTTCCGTCAGCAGTGATCAGGGCACGAAGGAGTCCCTCATGACAACCACGACGAACATCGTCACGCAGGGCAAGCGACGCCCCGGTCAAGCGCGACCTCGGACACGCGTCGAGCCCATCTACTACTGGTTCCTCGTTCCCACCCTGATCCTGTTCACGCTGGCCATCACGGTCCCGGCGGTGATCGGCATCTTCTTCAGCTTCACCAACTCGATCGGGCTCGGCGAGTGGGACTTCGTCGGGTTCAGGAACTACGTCGCCCTCTTCAGCGACCCGTTGGTCGTGCAGAGCTACCTGTTCACGTTCGGCTTCTCGCTCGTCACCGTCCTCGCGGTGAACATCATCGCGCTGCTCCTCGCGGTCGCGCTGACCTCGCGGATCCGACTGAAGACGCCGCTGCGCGCGATCTTCGTGATCCCGATGGTGATCTCGGCCATCGTCATCTCGTTCGTCTTCAAGTTCCTGTTCTCCAACTCGCTCCCGGTCCTCGGCAACATCTCGGGCATCGCGTGGCTCCAGGAGAGCATCCTGGCCAATCCCGACTGGGCGTGGCTGGCGATCGTCATCGTCACGGCGTGGCAGGCGATCCCGAGCGCGCTGCTGATCTACATCGCCGGCATCCTGTCGATCCCGGGCGAGGTCTACGAAGCGGCCGACATCGACGGGGCGAGCAAGGCGCAGCAGCTGCTCCGCATCACCGTCCCGCTCATGTTCGGCTACATCATGATCAACGTGCTCATCGGCTTCAAGGGCTTCCTGAGCGCTTACGACGTCATCAAGGGCCTCACCGGCGGTGGGCCGGGAACCTCGACCTACAGCATCGCGATGACGGTCGTCTCGGGTCTCACCACCGGCGACTACGCCTACCAGATGGCCAACGCGACCGTGTTCTTCGTCGTCACGGTCGTCATCGCCGTCGTCCAGCTCTCGATCACGCGCGGAAGGAACGCCCTCTGATGTCTGTTCAGCCAGCTCTGGTCCTCGAATCGGTCGAGGCCACGGAATCTCTGCGGGGCGTCGCCCCGAAGCCGTCGAAGGGCCGCTTCACGATGGAGCGGGTCAACTGGTCCGGCACGATCATCCTGATCCTCTGCGCGGTCACCGTCCTGCTTCCGCTCTACGTCACCGTGATGATGGCGTTCAAGACGAGCGCGCAGGCAGTCGACGGCAACGCGTTCTCGCTGCCGGCGCCCTTCAGCGTCGAGGGCTTCGTCGCCGCGTGGAACCTCACCAACTTCCCGGTGGGCGCGGCGATGTCGCTGCTGGTCACCGCCGGCACGGTCGTCGCGACGATCTTCCTCGCCGCGTTCGCGTCGTTCGCGATCGTGCGCAACTGGGATCGGAAGTTCTTCCGCTACTCGTTCTTCTACCTGCTCGCCGCGATGTTCATCCCGTTCCCGGTCGTCGCCCTGCCGCAGGTGCAGATGACGGGACTGCTCGGGCTCGCCAATCCTTTCGGCGTCGTGATCCTCGCGACCATGTTCCAGTTGAGCTTCAGCGTGCTCCTGTTCACGGCATTCCTCCGCTCGATCCCGTTCGAGCTCGAGGAGAGCGCGCGCATCGACGGTGCGAGCACATGGCAGACGTTCTGGCACATGATCTTTCCTCTGCTCGCACCGATGAGCGCGACGATCGGCATCTTCGCGTTCCTGTACGCGTGGAACGACTTCATGATGCCGTCGCTGATCATCGCCGACCCGGCGCTGCAGACCCTCCCGGTGCTGAACTCGCTCTTCCAGTCGCAGTTCAGCAACAACTACAACGTCGCCTTCGCCTCGTACCTCATGGCGATGGCGCCGGCCATCATCGTCTATCTGTTCACCCAGCGATGGGTCATGGAAGGCGTGACCCAGGGTGCCGTCAAGGGCTGAGGCCCGCGGCATCCGTCTCCCAACGAAAGGAACCCGGTCCCCGTGACCACCGCCATGAACTCCGCCGTCTCCCCGTCCGCAGAGCACGACATCCTCGTCCCCGAGTGGTGGCGCCAGGCCGTCGTGTACCAGGTGTACCCGCGCAGCTTCGCCGACCTCGACGGCGACGGGATCGGCGACATCCCGGGCATCACGTCGCGCGTGCCCTATCTCGCCGACCTCGGGATCGACGCCGTGTGGCTGAGCCCGTTCTACCCCTCGGCGCTCGCCGACGGCGGCTACGACGTCGCCGACTACCGCGACGTCGACCCGCGGCTCGGCACGCTCGACGACTTCGACGAGATGCTCGCCGCGCTGCATGCCGCCGGCATCCGCATCGTCGTCGACATCGTGCCGAACCACACGTCCGACCAGCACGCTTGGTTCCAGGAGGCGCTCGCCGCAGGGCGCGGCTCGGCAGCCCGCGACCGGTACATCTTCCGCGAGGGCACGGGGCCCGACGGCACCGAGCCCCCGACCGACTGGGACTCCGTGTTCGGCGGATCCGCGTGGGAGCGTGTCGCCGACGGCCAGTGGTATCTGCACAACTTCGCCGTCGAGCAGCCCGATCTCAACTGGTCGAACGACGAGGTGCGCGCGGACTTCGTCAAGACGCTGCGGTTCTGGTCGGACCGCGGTGTCGACGGCTTCCGGATCGACGTCGCCCACATGCTCACGAAGGATCTGACCGAGCCGCTGCCCTCGCGCGCCGAGCTCGATGCCCTGCCGCGCGACGGGAAGCACCCGCTGATCGACCGCGACGACGTGCACGAGGTCTACGCGGAGTGGCGCGCGGTGTTCGACTCGTACGACCCGCCGCGCACGGCGGTGGCCGAAGCCTGGGTGGACCCCGCCCGCATCCCGCTGTACGCCAGCGCCGAGAGCCTCGGCCAGGCCTTCAACTTCGACCTGCTCGAAGCCGACTTCGATGCGGCGCAGTTCCGCCGCATCGTGACGAGCAACCTCGCGCTCGCCGCCGAGTCGGGCTCGTCTACGACCTGGGTGCTGTCGAACCACGACGTGGTGCGCCACGCCACGCGCTACGGGCTGCCTCCGGCCGAGCGCACTCCTGACGGGCGGCCCGTGCGCAAGCACGGCAACGAATGGCTGCTGTCGGGGGGCACGCAGCCGGCTCTGGATCGCGCGGCGGGCCTCCGCCGGGCACGGGCCGCCATCCTCTTCGTGCTGGGTCTTCCCGGCTCGGCGTACCTCTACCAGGGCGAAGAGCTGGGCCTGCACGAAGTGGCCGAGATCCCCGACTCCGAGCGCCAGGATCCGACGTTCTTCCGGAGTCCCGGTGCGGATCTCGGGAGAGACGGATGCCGCGTCCCGCTGCCCTGGACCGCGGGCGGCACGGCGCTGGGGTTCGGCGGGGGCACGCCGCACCTGCCGCAGCCGGCGTGGTTCGCGGCGTTCGCCGTCGAACTGCAGGTGGGAGACGAGTCGTCGACCCTCTCGCTGTACCGCGAGGCGCTGGCGCTGCGGCAGCGGCTGCAGACCGACGAGGGGCTCGAGTGGATCAACACCGGCCGCGAGGATGTGCTGCACATCGTGCGGCCGAACGGCTGGGGGATCATCGCCAACTTCGGCGCGGAATCCTACGAGCTGCCCGCGGCGTCGGTCGTGCTCACGAGCGGACCCGCTCCGGCGGGATCGGTGCCGGGCGCGACGACCGTATGGGTCGAGCCCGCCTGAGGCTGCTCGGAGACAGAAAGACGGATGCCGCGGCCTGATAGGCCGCGGCATCCGTGCTCACCGGGGGGAGGCCCGGGAGCCGTCATCAGGTGCGGCGGCTGCCGCTGATGGCGCGGAACAAGAACACGATCAGCGCGATCACACCCACGATCAGGGCGACCCACAGCAGGAACTGCAGTCCTTCGACCAGGCCACCGGTGATGGCGAGGATGACCGCGATGATGATGATGATGATGAGGGCGAGGTTCATGGAGGTTCTCCTTCTCCTTAGTCGATGCGTGGGGGTGACGCATCGGATGCCTCGTGGGCACAGACTCACATTGGCACCCCTGGCAATCCGCGGGGAGGGGGTTGACGCCGCTCGGGACCCGGTGATATCGGTTCGCCGTACCGTCGGATAGACGTGCTGCACGGGCACTGTCAAGCCCCGTGAGAGTTTCGACTGCCCGGCATACGGTCTCGGCATGACCTCGATCACTCGAAACCATTGAGCGACGGATGCCGAAACTCGCGCGCGTGCGCCCGTTCGACGATCCGGGCTTCCGGCGCGTGCGGGCGGGATCGGGGTTCCGCTACGTCGACGGCAAGGGTGGGGCGGTCGCCGAGCGCCACGTCACCCGCATCCGCGACCTCGTGATCCCGCCGGCCTGGGAGGACGTCTGGATCAGCGTGCGTCCTGACGGCCACATCCAAGCCGTTGGCACCGACGACGCCGGGCGCCGGCAGTACGTCTACCACCAGCAGTGGAGCAGCGGTCGCGACCGCGGCAAGTTCGCACGGGCCCTCGCGCTCGCCGAGGCGCTGCCGCGTGCGCGCGGGCGTGTGACGACGTCGCTCCGCCGCCCCGACCTCGACCGCGAGCGGGTGCTGGCGGTGTCGTTCCGCCTCCTCGATATGGCTGCGCCCCGCATCGGCTCAGAGCGGTATCTCGCCGCGCACGGCAGCAGGGGGCTCACGACGCTGCAGCGGCGCGACGCGTCGGTCGCGGCATCCGTCATCTCGCTCTCGTTCCCCGGCAAGAGCGGCAAGCGGCAGCTGCTCGAGATCGAGGACGCCGACCTCGCCGCGGTCGTCGAACTCCTCGCCGCCGGGCGTCCGCGCTCGGCGCTGCTCGCGTGGGACCGGGGGCGGCGTCGCGTGCCGCTCACCCCCGCAGAGGTCAACGCCTACGTGCGCTCGCTCACGGGTGGGAAGTTCACGGCGAAGGACTTCCGGACCCTCCGCGGCACGATCCTCGCCGCCGAGGCGCTCGCGCGGATCGGCACGGTCGACACGAAGTCCGACCGCAAGCGAGCCGAGGTGCTGGCGGTGAAGTCGACCGCCGAAGCACTGGGGAACACGCCCGCCGTGGCGCGCGGGTCGTACATCGACCCCCGCGTGTTCACGCGGTACCGCGACGGGCAGCTGCTGGACCTCACGGTGTCGCCCGAGTCGGCGATCCGAGCGCTGCTGTCGGGTCGATGAGCGCCGCTTCGTCTCGCTGGCGCTCGCTCAGCGACCGGGAGGATCGCGGGTCACTGAGTGAGCGAATCAGCCCTCAGGATCCGGTCACTGAGCGAGCGAATCAGCCCTGAGGATCGCGGGTCACTGAGTGAGCGAATCAGCCCTGAGGATCCGGTCACTGAGCGAGCGAAGCGAGACGAAGTGCGGAACGCCCACCCGCTAGCGTGAGGGGATGCCGCAGCCCGTCGACCCGCGCGTGCTCGGGCTCGTCGTGGCCGGCGGAGCCGTCGGGGTCTTCGCCCGCGCGGCGATCATCGCCCCGGTGACCGACCCGGGCCTCGTGCCGTGGGCGACCTTCGCAGTCAACGCCGTCGGTTCGCTTCTTCTCGGGATCGTCGTCGGGTGGCTCGACGACCGGCAGCCGCGACTCCGGGCCTTCCTCGGCACGGGCGTGCTCGGCGGCTTCACGACGTACAGCGCCTTCGCCGTCGAGACCGCGCAATGGGCGGCTGCGCCGTGGTCGGCGGCCGCGCTCGCCGCGGCATCCCTCGCCGCGGGTGTCGTCGGAGCCTTCGTCGGGCTCGTCATCGGGCGGCGCATCGCCGATGTGCCCGGAGAAGTCGAGCCCGTGGAGGAGGCCGAGTGAACCCCGGACTGCTCGTGCTCGTCGCGCTCGCCGGAGGAGTGGGCGCGGGCCTTCGCTACGTGCTCGATCGCGTGATGACATCACGCCCCGGACGGTTCCCGCGGGGGATTCTGGTGATCAACGTGACCGGTTCGCTCGCGCTCGGACTGCTCACCGGGCTCGGTGCGGCGGTCGCGCCCGAGGTCGCGGTGGTGCTCGGCACCGGACTCCTCGGCGGGTACACGACCTTCAGCACGGTGTCGGTCGAGACGGTGCTCCTCGCCGAGCGCCGGCGGTGGCGGGATGCCGCGGCCAATCTCTTCGGCACGCTGGGGCTCGCGGTGCTCGCCGCGGGAGTCGGACTCGCGCTCGGTCTCTGGATCGCCGTACCCGGCGGCGGCATGTGAACCGGGTGCGATACTTGTTCGGATACATTCCCGTATCCGTGCGCCGATCGGCGCGCACCCCATCAGCACCATTCCCGCGAAGGCATCCGTGTCGAACCTCGCCGTCCTGAGTCTCAAGAACCGCGCGCTCATCGCGCTCGTCACGATCGTCGCCGCCCTCTTCGGCAGCCTCGCGCTCGTGAACCTCAAGCAGGAGCTCATCCCCTCGATCGAGTTCCCCACCCTCATCGTCGTCTCGACCTACCCGGGCGCGTCGCCCGAGGTCGTCAACAACGACGTCTCGACCCCGATCGAGACCGCGATCCAGGGGGTGCCCGGTCTCGAGTCGAGCACCGCCACGAGCACCACGAACGCCTCGATCGTGCAGGCCTCGTTCACCTACGGCACCGATCTCGCGACCGCCGAGCAGAAGATGACGCAGGCGATCAACCGCATCCAGGGCCAGCTGCCCGAGGGCGTGGAGCCGACGGTGATCTCCGCCAGCATCGACGACTTCCCGGTGATCCAGCTCGCCGTGACCGGCTATGACGACGAGGCCGCGATCCAGGCGCAGCTCGAAGCGTCGGTCGTCCCCGAGCTGGAAGACGTGCCCGGCGTCAACGCCGCCCAGATCGTCGGCGGCGTCGGCCAGCGCGTCACGATCACGCCCGATCAGGGCGACCTCGCCGCCGCAGGCTACACGCAGCAGGCGATCCGCGATGCGCTCGACCAGAACGGCGTCCTCTTCCCCGGCGGCGAGATCACCGAGAACGACGAGACGCTCACGGTTCAGACGGGGTCGAAGGTCACCTCGGTCGACGAGATCGCTTCGCTCCCGCTCGTGCCGTCGAGCGCCGAGCAGCTGGCGGCGGGCGCGGTCACGATCGCCGATGTCGCCGCCGTCGCGCAGGAGGCCGACCCGGTCACCACGGTCTCGCGGGTGAACGGCGAGCCCGCCCTCACGATCGCGGTCACCAAGCTCCCCTCGGCCAACACGGTGGAGGTCTCGCGCGGCGTGCTCGCCGTGCTCCCCGACCTCGAGGACTCCCTCGACGGCGCGGAGTTCACGGTCGTCTTCGACCAGGCCCCCTACATCCAGGAATCCATCGACACGCTCGCCAAGGAGGGCCTGCTCGGCCTCTTCTTCGCCGTGCTGGTGATCCTCGTGTTCCTGCTGTCGGTGCGGGCGACCCTCGTCACGGCGATCTCGATCCCCACGAGCGTGCTGATCACCTTCATCGGCATCCAGGCATTCGGCTACTCGCTGAACATCCTCACCCTCGGCGCCCTCACGATCGCGATCGGCCGCGTCGTTGACGACTCGATCGTCGTGATCGAGAACATCAAGCGCCACTACGTCGGGGATGCCGACAAGAAGACCTCGATCCTGCTCGGCGTGCGCGAAGTCGCCGCGGCGATCACGTCGTCGACCGTCACGACCGTCGCCGTGTTCCTTCCGATCGCGTTCGTCGGTGATGTGACCGGCGAGCTCTTCCGTCCGTTCGCCATGACCGTCACGATCGCGATGACCGCGTCGCTGTTCGTGGCGCTCACGATCGTGCCGGTGCTGGCGTACTGGTTCCTGCGCCCCGGAAAGCCGCTGCTCGACGAGCAGGGCGCCCAGGTCGATCCGGAGGACCCGGCGGCACCGCCCAGCCGCCTGCAGAAGAGCTACCTGCCGATCCTGCGCTGGACGCTCAAGCACTCGTGGGTGACGCTCGGCCTCGCCGTCCTCGTGCTCGCAGGCACGATCGCGGTCGCGCCGTTCATGAAGACGAACTTCCTCGGCGACTCGGGGCAGAACACCTTCACGATGACCCAGTCGATCGGCGCGGCCCCGAGCCTCGCGGCCGAGAGCGCCGCAGCCGAGCAGGTCGAAGAGGTGCTCATCGGCATCGACGGCATCGAGACCGTCCAGGTCTCGATCGGCTCGAGCGGGTCGGCTCTCCGCGACGCCTTCTCCGGCGGCGGCAGCGGCATCACCTACTCCATCACCACCGACCCGGCGGCCGATCAGGTCGCACTCCGCGAAGAGGTTCAGGAAGCCGTCGCCGATCTCGACGACGCGGGCACGATCACCGTGGCCGGATCCGGCGGAGGCTTCGGATCGAGCGACATCGAGATCGACGTCACCGCTCCCGACTCCGAGACGCTGCAGCAGGCGACGGATGCCGTCGTCGACGCCGTCGAGGGCGAAGAGGGCGTCGGCCAGGTCTCGAGCAACCTCTCGGCATCCCTCCCCTACATCGCCGTGGTCGTCGACCGCGACGCCGCAGCGGAACTGGGCCTGTCCGAGGTCGCCGTCGGCGCGCTCGTCTCGAGCACGATGCAGCCGCAGTCGATCGGCGCCGTCGAGATCGACGACACCGCGCTGACGGTCTACCTCGCGGCGTCCGAGACGCCGGCGTCGCTCGACGAGCTGCGCCAGCTGACGGTGCCGAGCGCGGCCGGACCCATCCCGCTCGAAGACATCGCCACCGTCGAGCAGAGCGAAGGCCCCACCTCGATCACGACGCAGGGCGGCCAGCGCACCGCGACGGTCACGGTCACCCCGTCGACCGACGACCTCGCGACGGCGTCCGCCTCGGTGACGACGGCGCTCGAGGGCGCAGATCTGCCCTCGTCGGCCGATGCGTCGCTCGGGGGTGTCGTCTCGCAGCAGCAGGACGCGTTCTCGCAGCTCGGTCTCGCGATGCTCGCGGCGATCCTCATCGTCTACATCGTGATGGTCGCGACCTTCAAGTCACTGCGCCAGCCGCTGCTGCTGCTCATCTCGGTGCCGTTCGCGGCGACCGGGGCGATCCTGCTGCAGATCATCACGGGGGTGCCGCTCGGCGTCGCCTCCCTCATCGGCGTGCTGATGCTCATCGGCATCGTCGTCACGAACGCGATCGTGCTCGTCGACCTCGTGAACCAGTACCGCGAGAAGGGGCTGTCGTCGCACGATGCGACGGTCGCCGGCGGCTCGAGGCGTCTGCGCCCGATCCTCATGACGGCGCTCGCCACGATCTTCGCGCTCACGCCGATGGCCCTCGGCATCACCGGTCAGGGCGGCTTCATCTCGCAGCCGCTCGCGATCGTCGTGATCGGCGGCCTGGTGTCGTCGACCGTGCTGACGCTGCTCGTGCTGCCCACGCTCTACAACCTCGTCGAGGGTGCCAAGGAGCGTCGTGCGGCTCGTCGAGGCGAGGGCCGGATGACGGATGCCGACACCGACGCCGAGCCTGCGCTCGTCGGCGCCGCGGCGGGAACGACTGCCGGTGGGGCGGTCTTCGAATCGCGTCGCGCGCGCCGTGCGCGTGAAGCCGGTGGCGTCGCGTCGGCAGCCGAGCTCGCAGAGGTCGACGTGCCCGCGATCGAGGAGGGCCCCGACATCGAGGTGCCCTCGGACGCCCAGCCCGGGGATGCGGTCGCCGACGAGGCGATCGCCGCCGAGGTGGCGGAGGAAGACGCCGAGATCGAGCCGCAGGCCGAGACCGAGATCGAGCCGGCCGAGCCGACGGAGGCCGAGACCGAGATCGAGCCGGCCGAGCCGACGGACGCCGAGACCGTCGACGAGCCGGAGGCTGAGGCCGAGCCGGTCGACGCCGAGGTCGCGGAAGCGGACGCCGAGCCTGAGCCCGAGGCCGACCCCGAGGCGGAGTCCGATGGCGACGCGTCCGGCGAGCCGGAGCACAACTCCGACGAGCACAACGAGCGCTCCGAGTAGCCCATGACCGCCGAACTCGAGGCCGACGCGGCTGACGTCGTCGGCCTCGAGTGGGCGCGGCGCCCGACTGCGGTGCGGCGGGTGTCGTCCGACGTGGAGGAGACCTTCCTCGTGGCCTTCGGCGACGGCACGCGCGCCGTGCTCAAGGTCGCCGAGCCCGGCCGCGGCGCGGACTGGTTCGCGTTCGAGGCAGACCTCGTCGAGCAGGCGCTCGAGCGGGATGCCGCACTGCCGCTCGCGCGCGGCATCCGGACCCCCGACGGGCGCGCCCTCGCGACCGTCGACTTCGCCGGCGGCCCGCGCACGGCTCGCCTCATGCAGCACCTCGCCGGGGTCGCAGCCGTCGACGCTCGCCCCGATGCCGCAGCTCGCCGCAGAATCGGGCGAACCGCGGGTCGGTTGAGCCGCGCGCTCGCGGGGGTGACCCACCCCGTCGCGCTGAGACGCGTGCCGTGGGACCTCCGCGATCTCGCAGCCCTCGCCCCCGCGGCAGGGCTCGTCGTCGACCCGATCGCGCGCGCACTCGTCGAGCACGTGCTCGACGCGCACGCCGGCCTGGTCGAATCGATGGCCGAGCTGCCCGAGCAGCTCTCGCACAACGACCTCAACGGCGGCAACATCCTCGTCTCTCCCGACGACCCCGGCTTCGTCTCGGGGATCATCGACTTCGGCGACGCCGCGCACGCCCCGCGCGTGCTCGACGTCGGGATCGCCGCCGCTTACGCCGCCGCCGAGTCGGCTGCCGCGTCGACCATGGCGGGGTGGGATGCCGCGGTATCCGTCACCGCCGGGTATGCCGAAGAGGCGGGCCTCACGAGCGCCGAGATCGCGCTCGTCCCTGCCGTCGCGCGTGCGCGACTCGCACAGCGCGTGCTCGTGGCGGCATCCCGTCGCGCGGCGCCCGCGACGACGCCGACGCGCGATGACGAGGAATGGTTCGCGTCGACGCTGCGCGACCTGATCGCGGTCGCGAGCGCACCGCCCGGCCAGGCCGCCGAAGCACCGAAGGAGTGGCGATGACCGATCGTCCCGTGGGTCCGAGCACCTACTTCCGCCCCGAGCACGCGGAGGGCCTCGACGCGCGCACGCGTGCTCTCATCGCGCGCCGCGACCGCGCGATGGGTGGCGCGTATCGGCTCTTCTATCGCGAGCCGGTCGAGTTCGTCCGCGGCGCCGGGACGAAGCTGTACACCGCGGCCGGCGAGGAGTTCCTCGACGCGTACAACAACGTCCCGTCGGTCGGCCACGCACACCCGAGGGTCTCGGCGGCGATCGCCGCGCAGGCGAGCCTCGTCAACACGCACACCCGTTACCTGCACCCCGCCGTCGTCGACTACTCCGAGCGGCTGCTTGCGACGCTGCCGGCCGAGATCGGCCACGTCATGCTGACCTGCACCGGATCGGAGGCGAACGACCTCGCTCTGCGTGTCGCGCGCGATGTGACGGGCCATACCGGCGCGATCGTGACCGCGTACGCCTATCACGGCGTCACGATCGCGACCGCGTCACTCTCGCCCTCGCTGGTGGGCGCCGATGCCGTCGAGCCGTGGGTGCGGCTGGTCCCGTCGCCGGTGGACGACCCGGCCGCCTTCGTCAACGGCGTGCGCGACGCGATCGCTTCGCTCGACGCGGCGGGCATCGGGCTCGCCGCACTCTTCGTCGACACCGTCTTCTCGAGCGACGGCGTGCAGTCGGAGGGGTCGTTCTTGCAGCCGGTCGCAGGCCTCGTGCGCGCGGCGGGCGGCCTCTTCGTCGCCGACGAGGTGCAGGCCGGCTTCGGACGCCTCGGCCACGGCATGTGGGGCTTCGAGCGCCATGGCATCGTCCCCGACGCGATCACCTTCGGCAAGCCGGCAGGCAACGGCATGCCGATCGCCGGATTCGCGGCGCGGGATGCCGTCATCGACGGCTTCGGCGCACGCCAGCGCTACTTCAACACCTTCGGCGGGACCCCCGTCTCAGTCGCCGCGGCGCAGGCCGTGCTCGATGTGATCGCGGACGAAGAGCTGGTCGCGAACGCCGCCGGTATCGGGTCGAGACTCGGTGCTGCGGTGCGCGCCCTCGACGCACCCGAGGTCGGCGCCGTGCGCGGCGCAGGACTCTACTGGGGCATCGACATCGTCGACGACGCGGGCCGGCCCGACGAGGCCCGGGCGCTCGACATCGTCAACGGCATGCGGGATCGGCGTGTGCTGATCGCGGCATCGGGCCCCCGCAATCACACCCTCAAGGTGCGGCCGCCGCTGCCGTTCTCGGACGCGGATGCCGATCGGTTCGTCGTCGCGCTCGGGGAGACTCTGATGGCGACCCGCTCCTGAGCGGAGGTCACTCGCGCGCGGCGCCGGCCACTCCGAGGAAGCGGATGAACACCGCGATCCAGCCGAAGATCAGCGCGAAGACGAGGATCTCGAACGCCGTCAGCGAGAAGTACTGCACCACGAACAGCACGAGCGACGCGATCGTCGCGCCGAGGAACGCCCACGACGATACGAAGTAGGTGCGCGGCATCCCGGCGAGGAATTTCGGCCCTCCGATCAACAGCACCAGGAACATCACGGCCATGCCCGATGCCGACAGGTTGTGCAGCGGCATGCTGACATCGACCGGGAAGATCCCGACGCACGCGAGCATGATGCCCATCACCGCGAAGAGCACCGACACGATCCGCGGGCCGCGCGGATTCGTCAGCACGCCGGCCGCGGTGAGTTCGCGCAGATCATTCGCGATGTAGACCGCGAACGTCGTCACCAGCAGGCCGGCGGCGATCAGGGTGCCGTTGAAGACCCAGCTCGACAGCTCGTCGAACGTTCCCAGCCAGCTGAAGTGCACCTTCCACCACTCGGGGTCGGGGGTCGTGACCATGGCCGTCAGCGTGCCGATCACGATGAACGCCATGAGCAGCGACGACATGCGCTGCGTCGTCATCCGCGAGACCGACAGGTACACGACCCACGTCGTGAGGCCCAGGGTGACCGCCATCAGCACGACAGCCCAGAACGTGATCACCGGCAGCCCGATGAAGCCGAGCGCGAGCACGCGGTAGAGGGCGTAGGTCGACACGAAGGCCAGCGCGGTGTGGACGACCACGACCGAGATCGTGTTGACCGTGAACTTCCACGAGGCCAGTTCGCGACGCCATTCCTGCCCGGGGCGGTTGCGTGCGCGCCAGTATTCGAACGTCGAGGCGACGGCGGCGACCACCGCAGAACCGATCGCCGCCCACACGGCGAACGGGTCGTCGCCGCCGATGGTCAGTCTCGTGGCGAGCAGGGCCACGAAGAAGCCGTAGACGGCGCCGACGACGCCCGCGCCGAGGGCCGCGTACACCGCCTCGGACTCGGTTCGCCGCTCGGTCGGGAAGTCCGAGGGCTGCGGGTTCGAGGATGGGGCCTGCGAGGTCATGGCGTCAGTGTAGATCCGCGCCAACCCGCGGGACAGATGCCGCGCGTCAGGCGCGCCGCTGAAGCCAGGGGCGCAGCATCCGTGTCACCCAGGGCAGCACGAGATACGTCATGACGGGGGTGAGCGCGAGGGTGGCCAGCAGAACCCGCAGCACGAGCGGCCACTCGGTGAAGCCGGGCACGAAGCCCAGCAGCCACGAGGCCAGCAGATTGGTGGGGAAGAAGCCGAGCCAGATCGTGACGGCCTGCTTCCACCGCGGCGGAGCGGCTGGAATCGGCTGCTGGATCGGACCCGTGGGTGTCGCGGCATCCGTCCCCGCTCGAGACTCGACGTGCGTGGCGAACGCCGCGTCGAACCATCCCTCGATGCCCGTGCGTCGCTCGACGCGCACCTCGCTTGCGAATGCGCGACCCGAGTCGAGCCACCACTCACGCTGCCCGGACTGCTCCCACGCCTCGAGGGTCGGGATGTCGCGGAAGCGGTACAGCATGTACCAGAGGTCGCTCGCCTCGCCCGCGCGGACCCACCCCGAGCCGAGGAATCCAGCGAATCCGGTCGCCAGGTCGGTGCCGGCCTGCATCCAACTCGTGGCCTCGGCGGTGCGGGACGGGTCGATGCGGCGTTCGATCGCGACGGTGATGGGGTGGGCCTCGGGTTCTGCCATGCCTCCATTCTCGGGCCGCAGGCCGTCCGGGCGGCTCACAGGTCGATTCGCTAGGGTGGGAAGGTCGGCTCTGGACACCGCGCGTCGCGCGGTTGGGTTTGTGAGTCCAAGGGGCCGATGGTGGAGACGCTTTCCGTCTCGACGACCATCAGTTGAATGGCCCCCGGCCGACGAGAGTCCGGGTCCCTCCGTGCCGCGGTTGCGGCTGTCGCCTGTGTGCGATGTGTGGAGCGCTGTTCTCACGAGAACAACCCAGAAGGACAACACCCATGCCCAAGAGCAAGAAGCCCGCAGGCGGTCGTCCCGCCAAGAACTTCGAACCCCGCTACGCTGCCCAGACGAGCTACCAGGACCGCAAGCGCCGTCCCGGCGAGTCGTCGGCCGGCAAGGCCGGCTCGAAGAGCGCCGGCCACCGCGGATACCGTGCCGAGCAGGCCACCGAGGCCGCCGCCCCCAAGCGCCGCTGGAACGCGCAGGAGAAGGCCGGCCGCGACGAGGCTCGCGGCATCCGCACCCACGCGCGCGATGACCGCCCTCGTCGCGATGACCGCCCGGCTCGCTCGTACGATGACCGCCCGGCTCGCTCGTACGATGACCGCCCGGCTCGCTCGTACGATGACCGTCCGGCTCGTTCGTACGGCGATCGTCCCGCGCGTTCGGGTGGGGATCGTCCGGCTCGTTCGTACGATGACCGTCCGGCCCGTTCGTACGGCGATCGCCCCGCTCGGTCGAACGATGACCGGCCGCGTCGCGACGACCGCCCGGCCCGTTCGTATGACGCCCGCCGGGCGCGCTCGTACGGGGATCGTCCCGCTCGTCCGACCGGCGATCGTCCGGCTCGCTCGTACGATGACCGTCAGGCCCGTTCCTACGGTGACCGTCCCGCTCGTCCGACCGGTGACCGCCAGCCCCGCTCGTACGACGACCGTCCCCGTCGCGATGACGCTCAGCGCCCCCGCACCGAGCGCCTCGACCGCGTGAACCGCGACGACCGCCGTTCGTTCGGCGACGCGCGTCCCTCGTATCGCCCGAACGAGCGTCCGGCTCGTTCGTACGATGACCGTCCGCGCCGCGACGACCGTCCGGCTCGTTCGTACGACGACCGTCCCCGCCGCGACGACCGTCCGGCGCGCTCGTACGATGACCGCCCGCGTCGCACCGAGGGCGGGGGCCGTTCCGACTGGAACGGCACGAAGACCGCTCCGGCGCGCGACAAGGCGTACGAACAGCACGTCGACGTCGTCCACGAGCGCCTGCAGGCCGAAGCCATCCAGGCCGAGGATGTCACCGAGGTCTCGTTCGGTGACCTGGGTCTCGGCGACAACATCGTGCGCGTGCTCGCCGACCTGGGTGCTCAGAGCCCGTTCGCGATCCAGGCGGCGACCATCGGTCCGATCCTCGAGGGCAAGGACGTGCTCGCGCGCGGCCGCACCGGTTCGGGCAAGACCATCGCCTTCGGCGCACCGCTCGTCGAGAGCACCCTGCGTGGACAGGCCGGCAAGCGCCGTGAGTTCGCTCGTGCCCCGCAGGCGCTCATCCTCGCGCCGACGCGCGAGCTGGCCCTGCAGATCGACCGCACGATCCAGCCGATCGCGCGCAGCGTCGGCCTCTTCACCACGCAGATCTACGGCGGCGTGCCGCAGGGCCGCCAGGTCGGCGCGCTCCGCAAGGGCGTCGACATCATCATCGGCACCCCGGGTCGCATCGAGGACCTCGTGAACCAGGGCAAGCTCGACCTCTCGAACGTGCGCATCGCCGTGCTCGACGAGGCCGATCACATGTGCGAGCTCGGATTCCTCGAGCCCGTGCAGCGCATCCTCCGCCACACCGCCGACGGCTCGCAGAAGCTGCTGTTCTCGGCGACGCTCGACCGTGAGGTCGCAGCCCTCGTCGACGAGTTCCTCGTCGAGCCGGCCGTTTACGAGGTCGCCGGCGAAGACCAGGATTCGGGCACCATCGAGCACCGCGTGCTCGTGATCGAGCACCGTGACAAGGCCGAGATCCTCAACACGCTCGTCGACCGTGACGGCAAGACCCTCGTGTTCGCCCGCACGCGCGCCTACGCCGAGATGCTCGCCGAGCAGTTCGACGATGCCGGCATCCACGCGGTCGCACTCCACGGCGACCTCAACCAGGCCAAGCGCACGCGCAACCTCGAGAAGCTGACGTCGGGCCGGGTGCAGGTGCTCGTGGCGACCGATGTCGCCGCGCGCGGCATCCACGTCGACGACATCGATCTCGTGGTCCAGGCCGATGCGCCCGATGAGTACAAGACGTACCTGCACCGCTCCGGCCGCACCGGCCGCGCTGGCCGATCGGGAACCGTCGTCACGCTGATCACGCGTCAGCGCCGCCGCCGCATGACCGAGATGCTCGACCGTGCCGAGATCGACGCGCCCTTCGAAGAGGCGCGCATCGGCGACGACGTCCTCGAGGAGATCACGGGCCGTCAGGTCAACCCGGTGAGCTGACCCGGTCAGTCGATCGCGGGCTCCGCTTCGGGCTTCGGCCCGGCGGAGCCCGCGCTTTTTCGCGCACCGTCTATCCGCGGCGGGATGCCGGTGCTATACCTGACACCAGCGCACGAACCGGGGAGAACGCGACGCGACGGTGGGGACCGCCGCGGCGAAGGGATGTCTGGGGAGACCGTCGTTCGCGCAGCGTGTCATCGATGGAACGGGGAGGTTCCGATGTCCGGATTCGCAGGTGCCATGTCGGCCGCAGGTGCTTCGCCGCGCCGCCGCCGGCAGATCGCCCTCGCCGTCGCGGGGCTTCTTCTCGCCGGCGGGATCGTCGTGGCGGCGACCATCGCCGCACCACCGGCCTCGGCTGCCGGCATCAGCGTGCTCGCTGGGAAGGGCGGCAACGGCGGCGGCAAGGGTGGCGGCGGCGGTGGCGGTGGTGGTGGGACAACCGAAGCGGCCTGGGGGGCGATCGGCGACTCCTTCGCCTCGGGCGTGGGCGCGGGCAGCTACCTCGACAACACGTGCTACCGCAGCTCGAAGAGCTATCCGAGCCTGCTGGGATCCGACACCGATAAGCAGCTCGTTTCATTCCTGGCCTGCTCGGGTGCAGACACCGCCGCCGTGACGTCGCAGGCCGCGTCGCTTTCGACCACCCTGAAGACGGTGACGGTGACGGTGGGCGGCAACGATGTGGGCTTCGCGGATGTGATGCAGAACTGCTTCGTGCTTCCGAGCTCGAGCTGCCGGTCCGAGATCGACGCCGGTGCGGCGCTCGCGCAGTCCGAGGGCTTCCGGGCGAACCTGGCCGGGGTCATCACCGCGGTCAAGCTTCGGGCGCCGAATGCCACCGTGATGGTGACCGGCTACCCGCGGCTGTTCTGGCTCAACGCGTCGGGAGTGAACCCGAAGTACGCGTGGGCCGACGAGGTGAACCTGGAGACCTCTGCCCTCAACGACGTGATCGAGCAGGTCGCCACGGCGAACGGCGCGACGTTCGTCGATGTCGAACCCGCGTTCGCGGGCCGTGGCATCGGCAGTTCGAGTCCGTGGATCAATGACTGGCGGTGGCTCAGCAGCACCAACAGCTTCCACCCGAACGCGGCGGGTTACGTCGCCTACGCAGCCGCGATCCGCAGCGCTCTGCCGTAACGATCAGGCGAGCACCGGAGCGGTCCGGTCCCCACTCACGTGAGCGTCTCGAGCAGCTCAGCCGCGCGCGGGGCACCGCCGAGCGATCGCAGTTGCGCGCCGACGCGGGCGGCGGCATCCCGAATCGCCGGGTGGGTGACGACGTGACGGTAGCCGTCCGCGACCTCGGTCACCGACGGCGTTCCGGTGCGCAGGTTCACGCCCGCTCCCGCCCACGCGACGCGCGCGGCGATCTCGGGCTTGTCGAGGTCGCCTCCGGCGATGACGAGGGGGATGCCGTGGGCGAGCGCCGCGAGGGTGCCGCCCCAGCCTCCGTTGGTGATGACCGCATCGACGCGCGGCAGCAGCTCGGCGTGCGGCAGGAAGCCGGCCACCCGCGCATTCGGCGGCACCGGGAACGGCAGCTCGTCGTGCCCGCGCGCACCCGTTGTGACCACGACGAGCACATCCTCGTCGGCGAGGGCTTCGAGCGCCGGACGGATGAGATCCTCGGGGTCGATGTTCTGCGTGCCCTGGGTGACGTGGACGACCCGCCTGCCCTCGAGCTCGCTCCACCACGACGGCAGGTCTTCCGCTGCGGATGCACCCGGCGTCCGAAGCTCGCCGACGAAGTGGAGCGATTCCGGCCGATCGGTGCGCTCGTAATCGAGCGCCGGGGCGCCGCTGGCGACGACCAGCTGCGGCGAGAATACGAGCTTGTCCATGGTGAGTCGGGTCGGCGCCAGCTCCACGGACTGCCGCGCGCGGCCGATCGCAGCGCTCAACGACCGTGAGATGAGCGGCACGGCCGCGCGGAGTGCAGCATCCCTCGCCTTTGTGAGCGGATTGCGGCCGGGCACGATCCCCATCCCGCTCGGCGGGCCTTGAGATCCCACCAGGTTGAGGGGCACGATCGCGACGGTGGCCCAGGGGCAGGCCGTGAGCTCGGCGAAAAGGGCCGTGCCGATCGACATCTCGTCGCCGACGATCGCATCCCACGTCTCGCGCTCGGCCTCGGCGCGGAGGTCCTCGACCTGGGCGGGGGAGGTGTTGATGAACACGTCCTCCACGTTGATCAGGAGCTGGCCGAACCCTTTCTTGCCGACGAGCCGTGGGAAGGTCGGCTGCAGGTCGTTCTCGTCGAAGTCGGGTGCCGCCTGCCAGGGCACGAACCGCGCACCGGTCGACTCGATCGCGTCGCGGAAAGCGGCTCCGCTGTAGAACCTCACGTCGTGCCCGCGCCCGACCAGCGCCGCCGCCACCGCGCGCATGGGCGCGACGTGGCCCGAGAACGGCATCGCCGAGATCAGGAACCGTGCCATGAAGGGCCTCCTCCACTCATTGTGGCGTCGCCGGTCGGTTTGAAACAGGATGCCGGTGCGTGGGTGCCGGGGGCGGACGGCTATCGAGGCGGTGGGAAACCCCGACGGTCGAGCTGGGCGGAGGGGTCAGGCGGCCGCGACTGCGACGATGCCCGACACGCGGCCGGGGTCGCCGCCGAGCGCGAGCAGCCGCGATCGCAGCGCCGTCGCGGCGCGGGCGTACGGCTCGATGCTCGCGTGCAGGAGCGACCGGGTGTTGGCGGCCTCGAGGAACGAGACGACCTCGAACGTGAGCTGGGCCGCGTCATCGAGCAGCGGCAGCTCGCCCGCATCGATCGCGCGCTGGATCGACAGCGTCAGGTAGTCCTCCCAGGACTGCGTTGCGGCCACGACCGCATCGCGCACCGGCCCCGGCTTGGCATCGAGCTCGACGGATGCCGCGGCGAAGAAGCAGCCACCGCGGAAGACGCGCTCGTCGGAGTACGCGAGCCACGCCGAGATGAGCGCGCACACACGCTCCAGCCCGCGGTCGGATGACGCCCGCGCCGGAGCGATGACGCGCTCGACGAAGACCTCGCGGGCCGCGGCCACCGTCGCGAGCTGCAGCTGCTCCTTCGACCCGAAAAGCGTGGCGACGCCGCTCTTGCTGTGCCCGGCGGCATCGGCGAGGCGTCCGATCGTGAGCCCGTCGAGCCCATCGACGGATGCCGTGTCGATCGCGTGCGCGAGGATCACACGCCGCGACTCGTCGCCGCGGATCCGGCGTCCGTCCTGCTGCGCTTGTGCCACGCCCCGAGGTTACCGTACGATCGTTCGTATTCATACGTACGATCGTTCGTATACCTGGATGCCATGGATCGGAGAAGCCGTGAACCTCGCACTCTCGGCGGTAGGCGCCGTCGTCCGGAACGTCGGCGCGCTGTCGCCTCGTGCGGGCGCCGCCATCGCGCTTCCGCTGTTCGCCCGCGTCGCCGCACCGCGCCCCGTCGGCCTGCGAGAGCAGCCGACAATGGCGCAGGCGCGCCGCTCGACCGTCCACATCCCAGGGCTCGCACGAACCGGCGTGGATGTCGTCGTCTACGAGTGGGGCCGCGGCGACACCGTGGTCGCACTCGCACACGGCTGGAACGGACGTGCGAGTCAGTTCGCGGTCCTGGTGCGCGAGCTCGTCGCCGAAGGGCATCGCGTCGTCGCGTTCGATGCGCCCGGCCACGGCGAGACTCCGGGGAACGGCACATACCTCATCGACTGGATCGAGGCCTTCGGAGCCCTGCAGCGCCGGTACGGCCGTCTGCACGCGGCGATCGGGCACTCGTTCGGCGGGCTCGCGACGCTCATCGCGGCGGCCGACGGGGTCGTGATCGACCGGGTCGTCACGGTGGCCGCGCCCGCCGACGCCGACACGCTGCTGATCCAGTTCCAGGCCATGCTCGACTACGGAGACGCCACCGCGGCCGCACTTCGCACGCGGTTCGCAGAACGCTACTTCGCCGGCGAGGCCGATCCGTTCGCCCGGCTCTCACCCGTGCGGCGACCGCTGCCGGCCGGCATCCCGCTGCTCGCCGTGCACGATGAGCGCGATCGGCTCGTGCCGCTCGGCGAGGTCTCGCGCATCGCATCCGCGAACCCGGGTGCGCACACCCTCGTCACGCGGAGCTTCGGCCACAATCGCGTGCTCGAGGCAGACCCCGTCCTCGACGCCGTGATCGACATGCTCGCGGTCGCCAAGCCCGGCGCCCGAACCCTCGATCAGAACAGCATCGCCGGCGCTTCCCCGCTGCCGACGCGATCATCCCGCGCCAAAGCCCCGGCCACCGCGCGTCCGCGCGAGGTCGTCACGACGCTCGCCGCCCGCTGATCCGACCGTGCCGCGAGGCCGGCGACCGGCGTACCGCGCGGGTGGTCGTCCTCGTCGTGACCGTCGAGGCCATGTACCCGCATGAGCGGACGCACCCGTTTGCCGAGCCATGAGCGATACGCCTTGGGAGCGGTGGCAGACACCCCGGGATACAGCCCGAGGTATGACGAGACGAGCTCGGGATGCTGCTCCTCGAGCCACCGCATGAACCACTGCTTGGCTCCCGGTCGCAGGTGCAGCGCGCCGTAGACCACCCGCGATGCGCCCGCCGCCTTGATCCGCGTGAGCGCATGATCGATCGCGGCGATCGAGTCGGTGAGATGGGGGAGGATCGGCATGAGGAACACCGTCACCCGGAATCCGGCCTCGGCGGCCGCGCGCACCGTCTCGAGTCGCGCCGACGCGGTCGGCGTGCCCGGCTCGATCAGATGCTGGAGCGCGTCGTCGAACACCGCGATCGACATCGCGATCGAGACGGGCACGGTGGATGCGGCATCCTGCAGCATCGGCAGATCGCGCCGCAGCAGCGTCCCCTTCGTCAGGATCGAGAACGGCGTGCCCGAGTCCGTGAGCGCCGAGACGATGCCGGGCATGAGCCGGTAGCGCCCCTCGGCACGCTGGTACGGGTCGGTGTTGGTGCCGAGCATGACCGGCTCGCGCGTCCACGACCCCCGGGCGAGCTCGCGCCGCAGCACCTCGGCGACGTTGATCTTGACGATCACCTGGGTGTCGAAGTCGCGCCCCGCGTCGAGCTCGAGATACTCGTGCGTTCCGCGGGCGAAGCAGTTGTGGCTGATGACGCCGTTGGCGACGAAGTCGCCCGTCCCGGTCGTGATGTCGACCAGCTCGATGTCCTCACCGAGATCCTCGACACTGATGACCCGAAGGTCGGCGACCGTCTTGACGGCCGTGCCGACGCTGTCCTCGCCTGCGCGCCCGAGCCCGAATCCCATGAGCCTGTTGTTCGCCGTCAGGTGGGGGCGGCGGCCTGAGCCGCTGGTGGAGCCTGCGACGTGCTTCCACCCGCGATCGCTGAGGAATCGGTGATCGCCACTCGCAATGAGCACGGTGCCGTCAGCGAGCGTGACGCGATAGGCGCCTTTGCGGGTGGTCCACTTCGCCAGGACCGTCGTGCGAACATACCGGCGGTAGTCGCCTCGAACCTCGGTCCCGATGATGTCGTCGCCCATCATCAGCGAGCCGATCGCCTGCTGCCGTCCATCCCCTGTCAGCACGAGCGTGTCGGGGTGTAGGCAGTAGACGCATGCATGACTGCATCCCCGATAGGGGTTGACCGTCCAGTCGAACGGCATCGCCGATGCCCCCGGCACACGGTTGAGCGCGGTCTTCGCGAGCACCTCGTGGAACGTGACCCCCGCGAAGTCGGGCGTCGTCACCGACTGCACGAGGCCGTTGAGCTGCTCGAGGCCGGGGAGCGCCGCAGCGTCGGGGACGCCCAGCTCCTGACCTTGCCATCTCATGTCACCAGGGGAACATAGATTCGATTTAGTGTCAACCGTGAAAGGGTGGCATTCGAAACCATCCAGACACCGGATGCCGACGCATTCGACCCGGCACGCTCGCGGGAGAGACAATGGGCAACGTGACGGACCCCGAGCCCCACGGGCACCCGGAGTCTCGCCGCGCGTATCGAGCACGGCGCGACGAGGCGAACCGGAGTGCCCGGACGACGGACGCCACCACCGACGCCACCGCTGCCCCGCCGATCCCCGCGCAGCACGTCCGGCATCCGCGGGCGGCGCGATGGGTGCTGGCCTTCGTGCTCGCGGCGGGCGCGACCCTCCTCGTCGGGGCGGCGGCCGCCGTCACGGTGCTCGTGGTCGAGGGTCCGGCATCGGACGCCGCAGGCCCACCCAGCCCCA
>NZ_SCMR01000013.1 GCF_005502885.1 Microbacterium sp. 2FI | reverse complement strand
CTCTCCGACCGGCTCGCCGTCGACTTCACGCTGCCGATCCCCGACGGCATCGAGATCGACGACATGGAGATCGCCGGTCCGGGTGGTTCGTTGCGGATACACCGTCGTCGGCGGACCGTAGACCGGCTGCGCATACTGCTGTGGCTGACCGTACGGCGGGTACTGCGGGGGGACGGTGCCCGGGCCCTGCCGCACCGTGATCGTGCGGCCGATGTGCTGTCGGTAGGGATCGGGCAGTCCGTCTGCGCCGGAATCGCGCCGTTCGACGTAGGCGAGCAGGTCGAGGTCGAGTCCCTCGCGGCGCATGCGGCAGTCGATGTAGATGAGGGCGGTCGCACTCGACTGGACCACCACGAGCACGGCCTGGAGCAACAGCGTCAGCACCTGCGTCGTCAGGAGCACGACGACGACGCCGATCATCTCGGAGACGGTGGGATCACCCGTCGGCGCGAGGACCGTCGTCAGCCCCGTCGAGAGGAAGGTCATCGGGATGCTGACGACCTGCGCGACCGCTCCGAAGACCAGCGAGATCACCAGGATCACACCCAGGGCGACCCAGAATCGACCGCGGATGAGCGTCCAGGATCGGACGATCGCCTGCCCGATGGTGGCGTGCTCGATGATGATCGCGGCCGGGGCGAGGAGCAGCTTGATCGTGAGCCAGTAGATCAGGGGAATCGATCCGAGGATCACGAGGACGGTGAGCCCGATCGCGATCGGCGGTGAGGCGATGCCGATCGCCACCAGAGCGACGACGGCGACCGCCACCGCAGCGATCACCGCGAGGGTGAGCACGAGCGCATATCCGATGAGGCGCCACACGATCGGCTTGACCTGCTGCCACAGCGCGCCGAGCGTGAGCTTCTCCGCGACAGCGGCGTGGGTGACCTCGACGACGACGATCCCCTGGACGATCACTCCCAGGGCGCCGGCGGCGAGGCCGAGCACGATGCCGGCGATCAGGGTGATCGCCACCGACCCGGCGAGCACCGTGTCGAACTCCTCGGTGCCGGGCGTCAGCGTGTCGAGGCGCGTGAACGACGCGATCGCGACGCCGGCGACGGCGACGATCACGACGAGGTAGGCGAGGGTCTGAACGACCAGGGCGAACCCGAGCAGCACTTTGGGGTTCTGGCGCAGCGCTGCGAACGAGCGTCCGAGGATCGTGCCGAACGACAGCGGGTGCAACGGGATGATGCCGGGTCGAGAAGCCGGTGTCCAGGCCGGATAGGCGGTCACGCGTTCCCCCTCATGCGTCGCGGTGTCGCGCGGCCCACATCGGCGCGAACCGTCCTATCGTGTCATATCGCGCCGACGTCTCAGCCGCGCATTCGGCGTGCGCTCAGGCGGCGTCCACTACTCTGTGGAGAGCGCATGGGGACGCCTCTGCCGAGCCCGTGCCGGACGCAAAGGACGAAGCGCGCGAAATGACTTCACGCATCCTGGTGGTCGACGACGACACCGCCCTCGCCGAGATGATCGGCATCGTGCTGCGCACCGAGGGATTCGACACGGTGTTCTGCGCCGACGGCGCGAAGGCCGTCGACACGTGGCGCGCCGAGCGACCCGACCTGATCCTCCTCGATCTCATGCTCCCGGGCATGGACGGCATCGAGATCTGCACGCGCGTCCGCGCCGAGTCCGGCGTCCCGATCATCATGCTGACGGCGCGCACCGACACCGCCGACGTCGTGAAAGGCCTGGAGTCCGGCGCGGACGACTACATCGTCAAGCCGTTCAATCCCAAGGAGCTCGTCGCGCGCATCAAGACACGCCTGCGCCCGACCGGCCAGACCACCGGCGACACCCTGCGGATCGGCGACCTCACCGTCGACGTCGCCGCTCACGAGGTGCGCCGCGGCGACGCCGCGATCGCGCTCACCCCGCTGGAGTTCGAACTGCTCGTCGCGCTCGCGTCGAAGCCTCAGCAGGTCTTCTCTCGCGAGATGCTGCTCGAGCAGGTCTGGGGCTATCACTACAAGGCCGACACGCGCCTCGTGAACGTGCACGTCCAGCGCCTGCGCGCCAAGGTCGAACTCGACCCCGACAACCCCAAGATCGTCACGACGGTGCGCGGCGTCGGCTACCGCGCCGGCGCGGTGGTGTGAGGTCGGCGTGACTTCCGCCGGTGCGGGGGTCTCGGCATCCCGCTCGTCGATGGCGGCCTGGCGCGACTGGCGCGCGTGGCCGGACTCGCTCTCCAGCCTCTGGCGTCGGTCCCTCCGCTTCCGCACGATCGTCGTCACCTTCGGCCTGACGGCGCTCGCCGTGACCGTCGCGTGCGTGTGGATGGCGCTGCTCATCCGCAACGACCTCTTCGACTCCCGACTGGTGCAGGCACAGGCCGACGCGCAGCGGGCGACGGTCGCCGCCCAGGAGACGCTCGACAGCGCAGCGGTGCAGGGCGATGCCGTCCAGCTGCAGAACCTCATGACGAGCGTTCAGGGTGCGCTGTCGCGGCAGTCCGCGAGCGACATGTTCGCCGCGTTCCGCATCGGCCCGCCGTCGGCGATCGCGCCGCTGAACTTCACGAGCGATCCCCGCGCCGAGGAGATCATCAGCGAGGCACTGCGCGATCGCGTCAGGCTTGAGGAGGGCACCGACCTGCAGTGGTGGCAGTCGGTGGGTCTTCCGGCCGACGACGGGAGCGAGATCCCCGGAATCGTGATCGGCCAGCAGCTGCAGGTGCCGGAGGTCGGCCCGTACGAGCTGTACTTCGCCTACGACATGCAGGACGCATCGCAGACCCTCGGATTCGTGCAGGGCACCCTGTGGTTCGCCGGCATCGGGCTCGTGCTCCTCATCAGCGCCATCGCGTGGTTCGTGCTGCGATCGGTGACGGCGCCGATCGCCGAGGCCGCCGAAACCAGCGCGAAGCTCGCGGCCGGCGAGCTGCGGGTGCGACTCCCGGTGCGCGGCGAGGACGAGCTGGCGACCCTCGGGCGCTCGTTCAATGCGATGGCCGACAGCATCGAATCGCAGATCAAAGAGCTCGCCGACCTGTCGCTCGTGCAGCAGCGCTTCGTCTCGGACGTCTCGCACGAGCTGCGGACGCCGCTGACGACCATCCGCCTGGCGGCGGACATGATCAACGATCAGCGTGACGAGTTCGATCCCGCCACTGCGCGGGCTGCGGAGCTCCTCAACGCGCAGGTGCAGCGATTCGAGACTCTGCTGACCGATCTGCTCGAGATCAGCCGCTACGACGCGGGCTCGGTGCAGCTCGAACTCGAGCCCACGAGCCTCGCCCATCTCGCCGAAGACGTCATCGCCTCGATGCAGCAGCTCTCGGAGCAGCACGGCACCGACGTGCGCCTCGTGGCACCCGGCGGATACTCGCCGGTGGACATGGATCCCCGTCGCGTGCGGCGGATCGTGCGAAACCTGCTCGGCAATGCGATCGAGCACGGCGAGGGCCGCCCCATCGTGGTGTCGGTCGACAGCTACCGCGAGTCCGTCGCCCTCGGCGTGCGCGACTACGGACTGGGCATGAAGCCCGAAGACGTCGATCGGGTGTTCGACCGGTTCTGGCGCGCCGATCCGTCGCGCACGCGCACGATCGGCGGCACCGGCCTCGGCCTCTCGATCGCGATCGGCGACGCGCGCCTGCACGGCGGCGAGCTGGCCGTGTGGAGCGAACTCGGCCGCGGGACCAACTTCGTGCTCACGGTGCCCCGTCAGCCCGGCGGGCTCACCGGACCATCCCCGATCCCGGTCGATCCGGGCGACGACGCCGTCGCGGCGCTGGACGACCTCGGCCTCACCCAGCCGATCGACGTCCTCGACATGGACGAGCTTCGGGCGCTCGACGGCCGCGATGCGACGAGACGCGGGGGTGCGTCATGAGGCGCCTGCGCAGTGCCCTCCTCGCGGCCCTCGCCGCGGTCGCCGCTGTCGCGCTCAGCGCGTGCGCAGGCCTGCCGACCAGCGGCACGGTCCACCCGGGCCTGCAAGCGGGCGCGACCTCGTCGCAGTCCGAGTCGTTCTTCATCCCCGATCGCCCGCAGCCGGGCGCGACGCCCGAGCAGATCGTCGAGGGTTTCATCCGGGCCGGCGCCGGCCCCGGGGCGAACGGGCAGTGGGATCGCGCCCGCGAGTTCCTCGCGCCGAGCCTGCGGTCGCAGTGGAAGCCGGAGGCGCAGGTCACCATCGACCTGCCGGGTGATCGCGTCGCCGTCGCGCCCGAGGACGGCCGCGTCGACCTCGCCCTCATCGCGGTCGCGACCGTCGACGAGCGCGGCACCTATCAACGGACGGAAATCGGCGCCCGCTCGCTCCCGTTCCGCCTCGCGCAGCAGGCAGACGGGGAGTGGCGCATCACCGAGGCGCCTGACGGCGTGGTGCTCAGCCGCGACTTCTTCCCCAGCGTGTTCCACCGCTACTCGGTGATGTACTTCGATCAGACCTGGGAGTACCTCGTGCCCGATGTGCGCTGGTTCCCGACGTCGAACGCAGCCAGCCGCATCACCGATGCCCTCGTCAACAAGGCCCCGAGCGATTGGCTCGCGGCATCCATCTACAACGCGTTCCCCGACAGCGTGTCGGCGCTGCCTGCCGTCCCCGTCTCGGCGGGCTCCGCCCAAGTCGAGCTCAGCGATACCGCGCTCGCCGTGGAGCCCGCGGTCCTCGATCGCATGCTCACCCAGCTCGAGGCGAGCCTCGCCTCGGCGGGAGTGACCGATGTCGAGATGGAGGTGGGCGCGGCGCCGCTGACGGCATCGCCCGTCGAGACCCGGTCGACCCGCGTGCCGGCGGTTCCGCTCGTCCTCACGGCGGACGGCTTCGGGTTCCTCACCGGCGATGCGATCGATCCGATACCGGGCCTCTCGCCGGCGGTCGAAGCGGCCCAGCCCGTCGCAGTGCAGATTGCGCCCGACCGTGATCTGGCGGCACTGCGCCTCGCCGACGATTCGGTGGTGCGCGTGGGGGCGAACGGCTCGTACGAGACGCTCGATCAGCGCGGATCGCTCGTGGATCCTTCGATCGACCCGTTCGGGACGGTCTGGAGCGTGCCGGAGGATCGTCCTGCCGAGGTCGTCGCCTTTCTCGAAGACGGCCGGCGCCTGGACGTCGCCGATGCGTGGCCGGGAGCCACCGGCATCGCCGCGATGGCGGTGTCGCGCGACGGCACCCGGATCGCGGCGGTGATCGGCTCGGGCGGGAGGACGGCGCTCTGGGTGGCGGGCATCGAGCGCGACCCCGACTCGGTGCCGGTGCGCCTGGGCGATCCGGTGCAGCTCGCCCTCATCGCGGGCACCGGTGTGGGGATCGCGTGGCTCGACGACCTCACCGTCGGCGTGCTCTCGCACGAGGGCGAGGCCTCGGCGATCCTCGAGCAGGTCGTGGGCGGCCCGGCGAGCACGACGGCCGCAGCGGCGTCGATGGTGCAGATCGCGGGCGGAACGTCGCTGTCGACGGTGCGCCTGCGCGCCGCGGACGGCATCCTCTACGTCAAGCGCGCGACGAACTGGGAGCAGACCGCGGCCGACGTCCTCGTGCTCGCCACCCAGCAGGGCACGCCCCGCTGAGGCCGGTTCCTCCCCAGCGGGGGAGTGCGCGGCGACTCTCCCCGATCGTGCGATCGGACGCGTGCGCAGAGCGTCGCACGGCGACGATGGGGCGATGGATGCCGTCCCGTCGGTGCCGCAGATCGTGCGCGCTGCCCTCGCCGACGCTCTCGCGCTGGTGCTGCCGGTCTCGTGCGCGGGGTGCGATGAACCCGACGTCGCGCTCTGCGCGGCGTGCCGCGCGGCCCTCGCACCGTGCCCCGTCCGCCGCGAGACCGCCGGCGCGGGCTCCCTGCCGGTCGGGGGCGGCCTCGCCTTCGAAGGTGTCGCTGCCCGGGTGATGCGCGCGCTCAAGGAGGACGGGCGCCTCTCGCTCGCCCGTCAGCTCGCCCCTGCGCTGACGGCGGCGGTCGCGCGGGCGGGTGGCGGTGACGCGCTGCTCGTGCCCGTGCCGACCTCGCGAGCCTCGTTCCGCCGCCGCGGCTTCCGCGTGCCCGATCTCATCGCCGCTCGCGCGGGGCTCTCGGTGACGCGGGCGCTGCGGCCCGTGCGGCGCGTGGCCGATCAGCGTGGCCTCGGCCGACTCGAGCGCCGGGGGAACGTCGCGGGCAGCCTCGTCGCGCGGGGCGTGCACGGTGTGCGCGTGGTCGTCTTCGATGACGTCGTGACCACCGGCGCGACGCTCGACGAGGCGGTGCGGGCGCTGCGCGCCGCCGGCGCCGACGTCGTGGGCGCGGTCGCGGTCGCCGCGACGCCTCGGCGCACGCCCTTCACCGGGCGCATCGCAGTCACATCCGAAACTCACAGGTGACATGGGCGGGGTGCGCGGCTACCTTGGGGGGACAAGGCGACTGAAGGTCCGCCCTTGGCCGGGTGGACCGGAACAAGGAGGTCAGGGATGGATACCAGCATCGTCGGCGTGGGAGTGGGGATCACAGATCGTTTCCGCTCGGTGGTCGAAGACAAGGCCGCCCGCATCGAACACCTCGCGCCGCGCGCTCAGCGCGTGGAGGTCAAGGTCACGCATCGCGCGTATCACAACGGCCGTGTCGAGGACGACACGGTCGAGCTCACCCTCAACGGGAAGGGACCCATCGTCCGAGCCGAGGCCACCGACGGCGACAAGTTCGCCGCTCTCGACATGGCTGTCGACAAGCTGTGCGAGCAGCTGCGCCGGGCCAAGGACAAGCGAGTCGACGCGCGCAACCACCCGCGTGGCGCGAAGTTCGAGAAGGGAACCGGTTCGCTCGAGGGCATCGACGTGCAGCCCGCCTCGGTCGAGTTCCTCCGCGCTGTCGCGACGGGAGAGATCCCCATCATCACCGGCAACGAGGAGGAGGCGGACTACACCCCCGTCGTCATCCGCACGAAGGAGTTCCACCCTGAATGGATGTCGGTCGAAGAAGCCGTCGACCGCATGGAGTTGGTCGGTCACGACTTCTTCCTCTTCGTCGATGCCCGCACCGACCACCCGAGCGTCGTCTACCGTCGCAAGGGCTGGGACTACGGCGTGATCTCGCTCACGACGCAGGCAGCGCCTGAGGCGGTCGCCTCGTAAGCGCACGGCGTCCGGCGGACGCCCACTGACTCACTGATCGGATGCCCCGGCCCACCAGGCCGGGGCATCCGCATGTCGTCAGTCGAACATCCCGTCGAGGAGGCTCCCGATCACGAGGCCGCCGAGGATGCCGCCCATGAGGTCGTTGCCGCCGCCGCCGCGCCGGCCGCCGCCCCAGCCCTGCTGCTGCGGACCGCCCCACTCGCCAGGGCCGCTCTGCGGGCGTGACGAGTCGATGTCACGCTGTGCGAGCTGAAGCGCCTCACTCGCGAGGAACGCGGCTCGTCGGGCCATCGCGAATGCCTGCTCGCGGTGGTCCTCATCGATGAGGGTGGTGGCGGCGGCCGACGTACCGAGGTAGCGGTCGAGGTCGATGCGCGTGCGCTCGGCCTCGGCGAAGCGCGTGCGCGCGTCGGCGCCGATCCAGCCGCGGTGCCCCGCGATCACGTCGCGGACCACGGCGAGCTGCCGGTCGGCGTCGTCGATCGCGTGCCGTACGTGCTCGAGTGGGGGGATCGGTCGCGCCGCGCGCTCGCGGGCCGTGGCGATCGCGGCATCCAGCCCCGCGTTGGCCTCGCGCAGGCGCGTCAGCAGTTCGAACGGGTCGGTGTTGACGCCCGCAGCGGGAAGCGAGGCGAGAGCTGACTGCAGCGCCGCGATCGCGGCGGTGACGGCGGGGGTCGCGGGCTCTTTGAGGGCGACCGCGACGTCTTCGCGCGAGTCCTCGACGATCGCGGCGAGGGTGGATTCGGCACGCAGCGCCTCGACCTCGAACGTCTCGACCGCGTCGATGAGCGTCTCGGCGCGACGGGCTGCCTCGGTCGACGCCTCGAGCGCCATGTTGGCCTGCTCGCGCTGCCCAGCCTCGCGCCGGCGCTCGGCGATCCCCGCACTGTGCTCGGCGAACCCGAGCAGCTGCTCGGCCTCGGCCGGGTTCGCCTCGACCTGTGCGAGCGCGTGCGCGGAGTACCGCGCGCCGAGGCGCTGGACGGTCTCGCGGGCGTGGGGGATGCGGGTGCGGAGGCGCGCAGCATCCGCCCTCACCTTCGCGATGATCTCGGGCGCCCGACGAGCGCGGGCGATCGGCTCGGCGAGAGCGGTCGTGCGGTCGTCGAGGAGCTCTTCGGCCCACTCGCACAGCTGAGCGATGCGGGCATTGCGCGTGCGCAGCTCTTCGGGGGTGTCGGGGATCTCGTCGTGGTTCAGCTGGTGCAGGTGGAACGCCTCTTGCATGTGCGTACGCACCGCGTCCAGCGCCTCACGGAGGTCCTTCGTCGCACCGGGGCCGAGTTCCGCCTCAGCGAAGGCGAGTTCGTCGGTCGTCAGTCGGACGCGCTCATCGGCGGCGACGAGCGCCGACCGTGCGCGCCGTGCGAGGTCGGCGTCCTGTGCGTCGAGTTCTTCTTTGTCACGCTTGCGTTTGCCCCAGAATCCGGCCATGGATCGATCCTACGGGCGCTCCTGGGGAGCAGGCTGACCGCTGTGAGCGGATGCCGGTCCCGAGCCGTGCGGCTAGTGCCGGGGCTTGCGCGCCGGACGGTCGTCGCCATCGCGGCGGCGGCCGCCGGGGCCGCCGGTGTCGAGGCGCAGTTCGATGAGCTTCCCCGAGATGCGCGTGTCGGCGAGCTTGGCGAAGGTGTCACGGGGGAGATCGGACGGCAGCTCGACGAGCGAGAAGTCGGGGCGGATCTGAATCGCGCCGAAGTCGTCGCGACGCAGTCCCCCCTCGTTCGCGAGCGCGCCCACGATCTGGCGCGGCTCGACACGATGGCGCTTGCCGACGGCGATGCGGTAGGTCGCCATGCCCTCACGGGGCTGGCGCGGGCGGCGCTCGGGGCGCTCGCCGCCGTCGGTGCGATCGAAGCGGCCGGGGCGGTCACCGCGGTCGGTGCGGTCGGCGAAGTCGCGCTGAGGGCGGGCGGGCTCGGGCTCGAGCAGCAGCGGCGACTCGCCCTGCGCGACGACGGCGAGGGCGGCGGCGACGTCTACCTCGGGCACGTCGTGGTTGCGCACGTAGTGTGCGATCACGTCGCGGAAGCCGTCGATGCGGTCGGTCTGGCCGAGCGCGGCGGTGATGCGGTCGTCGAAGCGTGCGAGGCGTGTGACGTTGACGTCTTCTGCCGTCGGCAGCTGGATCTGGGTGAGCGGCTGGCGCGTCGCGCGCTCGATCGCGTTCACGAGCCCGCGCTCGCGGGGCGTCACGAAGCTGATCGCGTCGCCCGAGCGGCCGGCGCGACCCGTGCGGCCGATGCGGTGCACGTACGACTCGGTGTCGGTGGGGATGTCGAAGTTCACGACGTGCGAGATGCGCTCGACGTCGAGACCACGGGCGGCGACGTCGGTGGCCACAAGGATGTCGAGCTTGCCCGACTTCAACTGGTTGACGGTCTTCTCGCGCACAGGCTGTGCGACATCGCCGTTGATCGCGGCGGCGGAGTAGCCTCGGGCGCGCAGCTTCTCGGCGACCTCTTCGGTCGCGCTCTTGGTGCGGGCGAAGACGATCATGCCCTCGAAGTTCTCGACCTCGAGGATGCGCGTGAGGGCGTCGATCTTCTGCTGCCACGACACGATGAGGTAGCGCTGGGTGATCGTCGCCGAGGTGGTGGTCTTGGTCTTGACCGTGATCTCTTCGGGGTCGTGCAGATACTGCTGCGACATCCGTCGGATCGCCGCGGGCATCGTCGCTGAGAACAGCGCGACCTGCTTGGTGTCGGGCGTGTCCTTGAGGATCGTCTCGACGTCTTCGGCGAAGCCCATCTTGAGCATCTCGTCGGCTTCGTCGAGCACGAGGTACTTCAGCTCAGACAGATCGAGGGTGCCCTTTTCCAGGTGGTCCATGATGCGGCCGGGGGTGCCGACGATCACGTGAACGCCGCGGCGGAGCGCCGACAGCTGCACGCCGTAACCCTGCCCGCCGTAGACGGGGAGCACGTGCACGCCCTTGACGTGCGAGGCGTACTTCTCGAACGCCTCGCACACCTGCAATGCGAGCTCGCGCGTGGGGGCCAGCACGAGGGCCTGCGGGGTCTTCTGCGACACGTCGAGACGGTCGAGGATCGGCAGCGCGAAGGCCGCGGTCTTGCCGGTTCCGGTCTGGGCGAGACCCACGACGTCGCGGCCCGCGAGCAGCGTCGGAATGGTCGCCGCCTGGATCGCGGACGGGGTCTCGTAGCCGACGTCGCGGAGTGCCTTGAGCACCGCTTCGCCCAGGCCGAGGTCGGAGAACGTCATCGCTGCGGGCTCTGCGGGAGCCTCGGCTTCGATCGGGGCGTCGGTTTCGGTCACGCTTCAGGGTAGTGCGTGCGGCCTGTGAGGCGACAGGATGCCGCGCCCGCGGCATCCGAGACGCGTGGCCGAGCCGCGCTCAGCGCGGCCGTGTGCTCGCGAGTGCGAGCTCGGTGATGTCGATGGGCTCCGTCGGCGGCAGGCTGATCGCCGCGGGATCGATGGCGGAAGCGGTCGGTGTCATGACTCGTCCTCTCTGATGGTCTGATGACTCACTGGGTAGTGTCCGGATCGCCCGGATTCGTCTCACGCGATCGCGGTGCGGCGGGTGAGGTCGGGATGCCGGGGCGGCACGAGCCACGCGGCGAGCGTCACGCCGATCGGCAGCCCGAGCCCGAGAAGGGCGAGCCACACCCATGGCGTGTCGGCGATGTCGAACGATGAGGGGTTGGCCATCGCGAGACCCCAGATCGACAGGTACCCGGACGCAGTGCCGAGCAGCGCGCCGATGCCGACGATGACCATCGCCTGCCACGCGTTCACGTTGCGTCGCAACATGGTGCTCCCGCCGACCGCGGTCAGCGTGGCATCATCGGGGCGCCGCTCGAACCGCGCGAGACCCAGGACGACGGCACTGGCACCGAGCACGAGCACGACGGTGACGCCGAGGATCAGCCACAGCCAGGGATCGATCGGCGCAGGGCCGGACTCGACCTGGGCATACAGTCCGGCATCCGCGCCGACGCGCATGTCCTGCGTCTGAGCCGTGATCTCGTCGATCGTTCCTTGATCGAGCGGCACAGCGTAGGTCGCGATGAGCTGTGACGGCACGTACGCGATGCCGAGCGCAGCCGCCGTCTCGGGTGTGACGATGATCTCGAACGGCTGCTGGTGTCCGACATCGATGAACGCGACCTCGAGCGGGTGCTCGGCTTCGGGGTCGATTGCGGCGTCCTCGCCCGGAGTGCCGTTCCACGCCATGAGGCTGTTGTAGCTCTCGGCCGTCCACTCCGTCAGGACGACGTGATCGTCCTCCGTGAGGAAGTCGCGGTTGGTGGCGACCGCCGCGCCTCCGCGCAGCGCGGCAAGGACGTCGTCGCTCAGGGTGGCGCCGAGGGCCGTCTCGATGTCGTCGACCGCGATGATCGAGAGGTTGCCTGACGCAGCGTCGTAGGGCTGGACGCACTCTCCCTGACAGTCGCCGTAGCCCTGACGTGCGACGGCGAAGTACGGTGCGTCGGGATCGACCGGCTGACCGGTGGCGTCCGTCTCGGGCCAGGAGATCGTCGATACGAGGGCCGTCGCCTGCGGACTCGTCGGCGCGACGACATCGGTCGCCGCATCGACCAGGGCGGCGGAGTCGGCGGACCCCATCTGCCACATGCCGACCACGAGGGCATCCTCGGGCGCCTGATACCAATGCTGGCGTGCGCTCTGTGCTGCGGTCAGAGCGGTCGACGAGAGGGCGAACGAGGCGGCGAACACGCATGCGCCGATCACGGCGAAGGCCGGCACGACGCGCGAGGGTGTGGCCGCGGCATCCCGACTGGCGATCCGAGGCGCGAGCCCGAGGGGAGTGAGGATGCGCGAGATCTGCACGAGCAGCCAATGGGAGGGGATGAGCGCCCCGATCTGGAAGACGAGCGGGCCGAGCACGACGGCGTAGAGCGCCGTGAAGAACAGGGGACTCTGCTGGTCGCCGTCCTCACCGAGCGCCAGCGTGCCGCCGATCACGAGCACCCCGGCGACGACGGCGCCGAGCCCGGTGAACATGACGATCAGCCCCCAGAGCGGGCGGTGCGGCCGAAGCAGCGCCGGGCGCCGCGCGCCTCGGAGCGCCGACAGCGTGTCGCCCTTCGTGGCGGCGCGGGCGGGTGCGGCCGCCGCGAGCGTTCCGACGATCACGGCGAACACCAGGATCGGCAGCACCAGCATCCACGGCAGCTGGAATCCGAAGTTGCCCCAGAAGGTGCCCTGCGCTCCGCGATCCGTGATGAGGAGCGCCAGCGCGGCGCCGGCCGCACCGACGACGGCGCCGAGAACGCCGCCGACCATGCCGAGCACAGTTCCCTGCAGCAGCACGATGCGGAACACATCGCGGCGTGATGCCCCGACACTGGCGGCGACCGCGAGCGCGCGCTGCTGGCGACGGGCCGCGACCGAGAACGCGGCGCCCGCCAGCAGCACCACGATGTAGCCGCAGATCGCCGCGGCGATCGAGCCGACCAGCAGCACCGTCCACAGTGGGGTCTCGCCTCCACCCCACTCACTCAGGCGCGCATCCGCCGGTGGGTCCATCACCAGATCGCGGGCGTAGGCGACGTATCCGGCGTGGTTGAGCTCTTCGAGCTCTGCGAGGGTCGGCTGCCAGTTCTCGGTGTACCAGCGCACCATCGCGCCGTCGGCGGCGATGTCGGCAGACTGCTGCGGGAGGAACAGCTGTTCGACGGATGCTTGTGCCGAGACCGACCTCATCGTGCCGGTGATCATCATCGAACGACCCGTGTCAGGGAACACGACATCGTCGCCGATCTGGGCATCGAGTCTGTCCAGCGCGCCGGGCGACACCATCATCTCGTCAGCGGCAGTGGGGGCGGCGCCGTCGATCAGGACATACATCCCCTCGAACGCCGGATCCCACACATCGCCGACCGTTGTCGGCAGCCAGCCCACACCGCGGGCTGTCTCGACGCCGACGGTGACGTATGGGCTCACCTCGAAGACGGTCGTGCCAGCGGGGATCGTTTCGGGCGGCCCGACCGGCGCAGGTTCTTCGGGGTTCTCCGGCGCGCCCGTTTCGTCGCGATCGATGTCGGAGTTCCACGGTTGGTCGACGGCCTGCCAGCGACTCGGGTCGGGTCCGCCGACGATCTCGATCCAGGCTTCGTTCTGGCCGAGTTCGACGGTCACCTTCTGCTCGGCGCTCGGCACGTGACTCTGCCAGAACACGGCGGCTCCGGTGAGCCCTGCGACCGGAAGGGCGACGAGCAGCGCGACCAGGGCGCTCGAACCCTTGGCCCGCCACGTCTGGCGTCGCGCGATCCTGATGTCGGCGCGCCAGCGCGAGGATCGCGACGGGCGCCGATCGGCAGGCTCGGCGGTCGCGGCGGCTTCCGTATGCGCCTCGAGTACCGCAGTCATCGGGCGGCCAGCAGCGTCTCGGCGCCGTCGCGTCGCGATTCGTCGATGATGCGGCCGTCGCGCAGGAACACGATGCGGTCGGCGAACGCCGCGTGGCGCGCCTCGTGGGTCACGAGGATGCCGGCGGCGCCGGCATCCACCCGCGCGCGCAGCATCTTCAGCACCATCTCTCCGGTGACCGAGTCGAGCGCGCCCGTCGGCTCGTCGGCGAGGATCAGCCGACGCCCGCCGACGACGGCGCGGGCGATCGCGACACGCTGCTGCTGGCCGCCCGACAGATCGTCGGGGTAGGCGTGCAGCTTCGCTTCGAGCCCGACCGAGGCGAGCGCGTCCCGACCCGCCCGGCGCGCCACTCGGGGTCGGAAGCCGTCGAGCTCGAGGGGCAGCGTCACGTTCTCGAGCGCCGTGAGGGTCGGGATGAGGTTGAAGTCCTGGAACACGAACCCGAGCGAGCGGCGCCGCAGCGCCGCGAGCTGCTTGGGGGTCTGCGATGAGAGGTGCTGACCCTCGATCACCACTTCGCCCGTGGTCGGAGTCGCGAGCCCGCCGGCGATCGACAGCAGCGTGGACTTGCCCGAGCCTGACGCGCCCATGATGGCGACGAGTTCGCCCTGAGAGACTTCGAGGTCGACTCCCGAGAGTGCTGAGACCGCAGTCTCACCCGAACCGTACTGCTGCGTCACGCCGATGAGGCGGAGGATGCTTTCGGTCATCGAACGGATCCCGTCGCAGCGGGCGTCTCGGTGATGGCCGGATCTTTCGCAGGTCTCCCGCGCTTGGGTCGGTCGGCCGACAGCGTGAGGGCCATCGCATGCTCCGGATGCAGTGCGAGGCGCTGCTCGGTGTGGTCGAGCCAGCGCACCTCGGCCTCGGCGGCGAAGATCATCGAGTCGACCACGAGCGACCACGCGAGCTCTTCGGGGCCGTCGGGATTGCTGCCGGCGTACTTTGCGCGATTGAGCTCCTGCAGCTGCCCGAGGGACGCGCGCCGCTGCGCGTGGATGATCTGCGCGACGTCGACGCCGGGAAGGGTGGACGCCACGGCCAGCTTGATCGCGAGTTCGTCGCGCGTGCCGGACGACCGTTCGACGGGAGAGGCCAGCCAGTCGCGAACCTCGGACGATCCGGCATCCGTGATTTCCCAATAGACGTGGCCCTGCTCGTCGGTGTCGCCCTTGACGACGAGGCCGTCGCGCTCGAGGCGGTCGAGGGTGTTGTAGATCTGGCCGACGTTCAGGGGCCAGGTCGACCCGGTGCGCCGGTCGAACTCGGTTCTGAGCTGATAGCCGTAGCACGGCCCCTGATCGAGGATCGCCAGCAGGCTCTGTCGCACCGACATCGTCGTCTCCCGTCATTCCCGATGCATACCGGGTATCTAGTTGCCGAGTATATACATACCGAGAAACGCGGTGTCCAGCATCCAGCCCATTCCAAGATCACAGGCGGGTAACATGGGCGGGTATGCCCGGGAGTCTGAGCCCGGGCGGCATCGGCGCCGATTCGCGCCGCACCTGACAGATGGAGATCGTCCTGTGGCCAACCCCCTCGAGAAACTGCTTCGCGCCGGCGAGGGCCGCATCCTCCGGCGGCTCCAGCAGGTCGTGAAGGCCGTCAACGCCCTCGAAGAGGACTACGCGCAGCTCACCGACGACGAGCTGCGCGGCGAGACCGTAGAGCTTCGCGCCCGTCACGAGGCCGGCGAGACGCTCGACCAGCTCATGCCCGAGGCGTTCGCGGCCGTCCGCGAGGCGGCGAAGCGCACGCTCGGCCAGCGCGCGTACGACGTGCAGATCATGGGCGGCGCAGCCCTCCACCTCGGCAACATCGCCGAGATGAAGACCGGTGAGGGCAAGACGCTCACCGGCGCCTTCCCGGTGTACCTCAACGCGATCGCCGGCAAGGGCGTGCACGTGGTCACCGTCAACGACTACCTGGCGTCGTACCAGTCCGAGCTCATGGGCCGCATCTACCGGGCCCTCGGCATGACGACGGGCAACATCGTCGCCGGCCAGACTCCCGAGGTGCGTCGCGAGCAGTACAACGCCGACATCACCTACGGCACGAACAACGAGTTCGGCTTCGACTACCTGCGCGACAACATGGCGTGGCGCAAGGAAGACCTCGTCCAGCGCGGTCACTTCTTCGCGATCGTCGACGAGGTCGACTCGATCCTCATCGACGAGGCCCGCACCCCGCTGATCATCTCGGGGCCGTCGTCGGGTGAGGCGAACCGCTGGTTCGTCGAGTTCGCCAAGATCGCCAAGACCCTCGAGGTCGGCGTCGACTACGAGGTCGACGAGAAGAAGCGCACCATCGGCGTGCTCGAGCCCGGCATCGAGAAGGTCGAGGACTACCTCGGCATCGACAACCTCTACGAGTCGGCGAACACCCCGCTCATCTCGTTCCTCAACAACTCGATCAAGGCGCTGGCGCTCTTCAAGCGCGACACCGACTACGTCGTGATGAACGACGAGGTCATGATCGTCGACGAGCACACCGGCCGCATCCTCGTGGGCCGCCGCTACAACGAGGGCATCCACCAGGCGATCGAGGCGAAGGAGGCGGTTCCGGTCAAGGCCGAGAACCAGACCCTCGCCACCGTCACGCTGCAGAACTACTTCCGCCTCTACGACAAGCTCGCCGGCATGACCGGTACCGCCGAGACCGAGGCGGCGGAGTTCATGTCGACCTACCAGCTCGGCGTCGTGCCGATCCCGACGAACAAGCCGATGATCCGCAAGGACCAGTCCGACCTCGTCTACAAGAACGAGCAGGCGAAGTTCGCCCAGGTCGTCGAAGACATCGCCGGTCGTCACGAGCTCGGCCAGCCGGTGCTCGTGGGCACGGTCAGCGTCGAGAAGAGCGAGTACCTCTCGCGGCTGCTCGCCAAGAAGGGCATCAAGCACGAGGTCCTCAACGCGAAGAACCACGCGCGCGAGGCCGAGATCGTCGCACGCGCCGGGCGCGTGGGCGCCGTCACCGTCGCCACGAACATGGCCGGTCGCGGCACCGACATCATGCTCGGCGGCAACGCCGAGTTCCTCGCCGTGCAGGAGATGCGCGCCAAGGGCCTCGACCCCGTCGAGACCCCGGACGAGTACGAGTCCGAGTGGGACGCCGTCTACGAGACGATGAAGGAGCGCGTCGCCGAGGAGAGCACGAAGGTCGTCGAGGCGGGCGGTCTCTACGTGCTCGGCACCGAGCGCCACGAGTCGCGCCGCATCGACAACCAGCTGCGCGGTCGCTCCGGCCGTCAGGGCGACCCCGGCGAGAGCCGCTTCTACCTCTCGCTCACCGACGACCTCATGCGCCTGTTCCAGTCGGGCGCCGCCGAGGCGATCCTGGCGCGGACGAACTTCCCCGACGAGGTCGCGATCGAGTCCGGCATGGTGACGCGCGCGATCAAGTCGGCGCAGAGCCAGGTCGAGGCGCGCAACGCCGAGATCCGCAAGAACGTCCTCAAGTACGACGACGTCCTCAACCGTCAGCGCGAGGCGATCTACTCGGACCGCCGGCACATCCTGCAGGGCGACGACATCGCCGACCGCGTGCAGCACTTCATCGAAGACGCCATCAACGCCGTCATCGACGATCACACGGGCTCGGGCCACAACGAGAGCTGGGACTTCGACGCCCTCTGGACCGAGCTGAAGACGCTGTACCCCGTGAGCGTCACGATCGACGAGGTCGTGGCCGAAGGCGCCGGACGCCGCGGTGGCATCACCGCCGAGGGGCTTCAGCGCGAGATCCTGTCGGACGCGATGATCGCCTACGGCAAGCGCGAGGAGACGCTCGGGACCCCCGCCACGCGCGAGCTCGAGCGCCGCGTGGTGCTGCAGGTGCTCGACCGCCGCTGGCGCGACCACCTCTACGAGATGGACTACCTCAAGGACGGCATCGGCCTGCGTGCGATGGCCCAGCGCGACCCGCTCATCGAGTACCAGCGCGAGGGCTACCAGATGTTCCAGGCGATGATGGGGCAGATCAAGGAGGAGTCGGTCGGCTACCTCTACAACCTCGAGGTCGAGGTGCGTCGCGCCGGCGAAGGCGACGCGCAGGTCGAGGCCAAGGGCCTCGGTGCAGCCCCCGTCGAAGGTCAGCGGCTGCAGTACTCCGCGGCCAACGACGCCGGCGAGGTCGAGGTGCGCAACGACCGCGGTCAGGTGCAGCAGGCGGCGACCAATCGCCTCCGCCAGGCGGCGGCGCAGGCTGCTCCGGCTGCCGCACCGGCGGCCGAGCCCCAGCGCGGTGCGTTCGGGCAGAAGACGGATGCCGCGGCCCCCGCGCCCGCGCAGCAGGCGCCGCAGAACCGCGCGCAGCGCCGGGCGGCCGAGCAGCGCAAGAAGTGATGCGGCGCGGGTCAATGCCGCGAAGCGGCGTTGAGGCGTGCCGGATCAGATCGAGTAGCGCCGCGTAGCGCCGCGTATCGAGATCTCATGCGGGCCACGGGCGGTCGATTGGCCTCGGCATCCCGCCGATATCCTGGGGCGATGAGTCCGCTTCGCACCCTCGATCAGTCCAGCAAGCTCAAGGATGTCCTCTACGAGATCCGCGGGCAGGCCCTGGTCGAGGCCGATCGGCTCGAGGCCGAGGGTCACACGATCCTGAAGCTCAACACCGGCAACCCCGCGGTGTTCGGATTCGAGGCGCCGTTCCAGATCGTGCGCGACATGATCGAGGCCGTCCCGCACTCGCACGGCTACAGCGACAGCCGCGGCATCATGTCGGCGCGGCGTGCGATCGTCTCGCGGTATGAGGAGGAGCCGGGATTCCCGGCCTTCGACCCCGACGACGTCTACCTCGGCAACGGCGTCTCCGAGCTCATCACCATGACGATGCAGGCGCTCCTCGACGAGGGCGACGAGGTGCTGATCCCGGCGCCGGATTATCCGCTGTGGACGGCGATGACGAGCCTCGCCGGCGGGACGCCCGTGCACTACCGCTGCGACAACGACAACGGCTGGCAGCCCGATCTCGAAGACATCCGCGAGCGGATCACGCCGCGCACGAAGGCGATCGTGGTGATCAACCCGAACAACCCGACGGGTGCGGTCTACACGAAGGAGGTGCTCGAGGGCATCGTCGAGATCGCTCGCGAGCACTCGCTGCTGCTGCTGTCGGACGAGATCTACGACCGCATCGTGTTCGACGATGAGAAGCACATCCCGCTCGCGACCCTCGCACCCGACCTCCTGTGCCTCACCTTCAACGGGCTGTCGAAGACGTATCGCGTGGCCGGCTACCGCTCGGGCTGGCTCGTGATCACCGGGCCCAAGGCGCACGCGGCGGGGTTCCTCGAGGGCATCCAGCTGCTCGCCTCGACGCGGCTGTGCCCGAACGTCCCCGCGCAGTTCGCGGTGCAGGCGGCGCTCTCGGGCGTCCAGTCGATCGACGCCCTGATCGCTCCGTCGGGGCGGCTGCACGAGCAGCGGGATGCCGCATGGAGCGCCCTCGAGGCGATTCCGGGTGTCTCCTGCCTCAAGCCGCAGGGGGCGTTGTACGCCTTCCCGCGACTCGACCCGAACGTCCACGAGATCCGCGACGACGGCAAGCTCGTCTACGACTTCCTCGTCGCCGAGCATGTGCTCCTCGTCCAGGGAACCGGCTTCAACTGGCCGACTCCCGACCACCTGAGGATCGTCACGCTCCCCGAGGCCCGTGTCCTCACCGAGGCGATCGAGCGCCTCGGCAACTTCCTTTCGTCGTACCGCCAGTGACCCTTTGACGGATGCCGCGGCATCCGTCAACCCCCTCGCCCGACGCGGCCGGTCGGCGCTAGCGTCGAGGAATGGCCATCCAGATGAATCAGGCGGCCTTTCGCCACGCGCGCACCCTGGTGCGCGACGGCAGGGTTGTGAAGGACGAGCAGGGGGACTGGTCCGAGGCTGAACCCACCCCCGATGAAGAGAACGCGTTCATCGAACGCGAGGGCTGGAAAGCGTACGGCCGATGGCACCTGGGCTGCGACGGCCGCGAGAGCGAAGAGACCAAGCAGGCGTACTCATTCCCGTTCGGCGACTTCCGCAAGGTGCATCGATCGGGTGTGATCGCCGCGGAGAGCCGCGCGGGCCAGCACGGCCACCTCGAGATCCGCGACGCATTGAAGGCGCTGCTGCGGCTCATCGACGAGGTGTGAGCCCGCACGGACGGCGCGAGAAGAGACGACCGGGCGGCCACATCGTTGGGGCCCGCCCGCCCGCCGGTCGGGAACGCGTGTCAGAGCAGCGCGAGCGAGGTGGCGCGCCAGCGGCCGTCCATGCCCTCGAGGCGCACCGCGACGGCGCGCGTTCGCGCCGGTCCCTGCACGACGACGACCGATTCGACGACGCCGTCGGCGGGCGATTGGCTGCGCAGCGCCAGGATCGCGTGCACGGGCCGCCGGGCGGGGACTCCGCGGGCGCTGCGAGCCCGCGCCGACAGATTGGCGCGTGTGACCAGCTTGCGATACGGATCCTCGGTGAGCCAGCGGGCGAGCTGATCGACCTCGCGCACCCCCGAGAGCACCTCGAGGACGCCGACGGTGAGGTTGCGCAGGAACGGCTCGGGGTCGGGGAGGGCGTGCTGGGAAGTGCGCTGCGGCGCGAAGAACTCGGCGAGTTCGTGCGCGTCGCCGGGCGCGCGGAATGCGCGGGCTGAGCCCGCGGGCGTCGTTGCCATGGGTGCCTATCTCGACAGGGGGGATGTCTTGCGGACAGTAGAACACACGGAGAACTCACAGGAAGAATCGGCGAGGGCTCCTGTGGATAACTTGTGATGCAGTCGTGATGAAGTGCCCTACCCTCACTGGGTGCACTGGGACCGCTTCTTCGACGACCTCGAGGATCAGCTCGCCTCTGAATGGGAGGCCGAGCGCGCCGCTCTCGACACCGAGGCGGAGCGGCTGCGGCTGTCGCGCGTGACGCTGCGCGATCGGCTGACACTGCTCGCCGAGCGCGATCCGAGCGCCGCGGTCCCGACTTTCGAGCTCGCGGACGGCACGATCCTTCGGGCCGCGGTCAGCGGCGTCGGAGCGGACTGGGTCGCACTCGCCCTCACCGAGGGGCGGCCGGCCGGGGCGCTCGTCCCGCTCGGGGCGCTGGCGTCGATCGGCATGGCCCATGCCGAACTGCTGCGCTCGGCGCGACCCGCGCCGTCACGCTCCTCCCTCACCGAGCGGCTCACCCTCGGGTTCGTGCTGCGCGACCTCGTCCGGCGCCGTGCGTCGGTGACCGTCCACACGGCATCGGGTCGCACCCTCGCGGGCACGATCGACCGGGCCGGGGCCGACCACCTCGACCTGGCACTCCACGAACCCGGATCAGCGCGCCGTGCCGACGCCGTCACAGGCCACCGCCTGGTGCCGTTCACGGCGATCGCGTGGGTGCGCGTCGACGGTGCCGGCTCGCTCGTCTGAGCGGCGCGGCGCTGACCTCCGGTGCTCAGTCGGGGTTGCGGACCACGCCGGTGCCCCAGAGCTCGGGGAAGCTTGCGGCGCTCGACTCGCGCCACAACGCCATGCGGCGGGCGATCTCGGCCTCGTCGTCGAGGTACGCCGTCACGCTCGACTCGTCGATGCGCCAGCGTGCGGGAGCACCGACGCGTACGCCGCGCAGGCGGCTCTCGTACACGAGGGCCATGACCTCGTCGACGGTCACACCGAGCACCTCGGCCACTTGGGCCGGGGCGAGCAGACGCACGTCAGACGTCGGGTTCTCGGGCATGACCCCCATTATGGCCCCGGGCTCTCGGCCGGGACCGGACGCCCGGTCGCCTGTGGATAACGACGAAGGCCGTTCCGCGGCGTGGGTCACCATGGTTGTCATGACCGCACTCGAGCCCGCCCGCGCCGTGCGCCGCGCCTTCTGGGGCGACGCCCGCTTCTTCCTCGGCATCCTGCTGATCGTCGCTTCCGTGGCGGGCGTGTGGTTCGTGGTCTCGGCCTCACGTCAGACTGCGCCGGTGTTCGCGGCGACGCGCACGATCGTGCCGGGAGAGGCGATCGGCAGCGGTGATGTGCGCGCGGTAGAGGTGGCGCTCGGACAGCTCCGCGACCTCTATCTGTCGGAGCGCGAGCTCGACGCCGGCCTCGTCGCGACCCGCACGATCTCCGCCGGCGAGCTCGTCCCGGCGGATGCCGTCGGCGACGCGGCTGAGGCCCGCACAACGAGTGTCGTGGTGCGCAGTGCCGTCGACGTCCCTGCATCGGTCGAGGCGGGGACCGTCGTCGAGGTGTGGGCGGCGCCACTGGACGAGCACGGCGATTTCGACGTGCCGCGCATCCTCGTCCCCGACGCGACCGTGGTCTCCGTCACGCGCGACGACTCGATGCTCGGCGGCGGGGCGGCAGCGCTGGAACTCGTGATCCCTCGCGCCGACGTCGCCGCCACCCTCGCGGCCATGGCCGACGAGTCGGCGCTCTCGGTGGTGCCGACGGCGGGCGCCGGCTCGTGAAGGTCGTCGTCGCCGTCGACGACGGATCGGCCTTGGCGTCGGCGCTCACGCGCGAGGGCCACGACGTGATCGCCGTGGTGGCTGCATCCGCCCTGGTGCTTGCGACGGACGATCGGATGCCGGGCGACGACGTCGAGCGCGTGCTGCGCGCGGTCGCGAACGCCGAGGCTGTCGTGCTCGAGGTGACGCGCTCGACGATGAGCGCCGCGGTCGTCGCGATGTGCGACCGCGCGGGCACCCGCATCGTGCCGCTGTGCGCGTCGGTCGGTGAGGAGCGCGTCGCAGCGGCCTTCGGCCTCGAGAGCCCGGTGCCGTTCGATGCGGAGCCGTGGCACATCTCAGCGGCGCTCGACGCGATGCCCGTACGATCGCACGCGAGCGTGACCGGGGCCGAGCGCGCCGACCCGCCGGCGTCGCCGACGGAGCCGCCGCTGCCACGGGTCATCGCGGTGTGGGGACCGGCCGGCGCACCCGGCAGATCCACCCTCGCGATCGAGCTCGCCGCCGAACTCGCCCGCGGCGGGCGGCACGTCGCGCTGGTGGATGCCGACACCCACGCGCCCTCGATCGCGCTCGCGCTCGGCCTCGCCGACGAGGGGCCGGGGTTCGCCGCCGCCTGCCGGCAGGCCGAGATCGGCGGACTCGACGTGCGCGAGCTGTCGCGCATCAGCATCCCACTCGGCCGCACGGGCGTCGAGGTGCTCACGGGGATCAACCGGCCCTCCCGGTGGCCCGAGCTCACCGACGCGCGCGTGAGCGGCGCTGTGGCGGTCTGCCGTGACTGGGCGGACTTCACCGTCGTCGATGTGGCCTCCTCGCTCGAGCGCGACGAGGAGATCGTGAGCGACTTCGACGGTCCGCGCCGGAACGCCGCGACTCTTGCGGTGCTGCGCACTGCCGATCTCGTCGTCGCCGTGGCCGGCGCCGATCCGCTCGGCGTCTCGCGCTTCCTCCGCTCCTACCCCGACCTCCGCGCCACGATCGGGGCGACGCCTGTGGCGGTCGTCGCGAACCGGCTGCGCCCCGGCGCGCTCGGAATCGACGCCCGAGGCCAGGTGCGGCGTACGCTCGACCGCTTCGGCGGCATCGGCGAGGTGTGGTTCCTGCCGCAGGACCCGCGATCCGCCGACGCTGCTCTCCTGGCGGCGCGCCCCATCGCCGACGTCGCCCCGAAGTCGCCGCTGACCCTCGCGGTGCGCCGCTTCGCGGGTGAGGCGATCGCCGCTCCGACCACCGCGCAGCGCGCGGGTCGCAGCATCCGTCGCACGGCGAAGCGCGCCGCCTGAGGGTGATCGGGGCGCGCCGTCGCAGGATTTCCCGGCCCAGGGGAGAGGCGCTCTAGGCTGGACGGATGTCGACCCTCAGCGATCTCGTCTACGCCCAGGGCCGGTCGAGCGAAGCGGACGTGGAGTGGCTTCACCGCCTCGCCGGCGACGGACAGCTGCTCGCCGACCTCGCCTTCGCTGACATCGTGCTGTGGGTGCCCACCGCCGACGACTCGTTCGTCGCCGTCGCGCACACCCGGCCGAGCGGCGCGGCCACGCTCTTCTATCGCGACATCGTCGGCGATCGGGTGCGCCCGCAGTGGCGCACGCAGGTCAAGGACGCCTTCCAGACCGGCCGCATCGTCGACTCGGCGTCGCCCGACTGGTTCGAGGAGACCCCGACGCGCGTGCGCGCCGTGCCGGTCGTCCGCGCGAAGGGCACCGAGGTGCAGACGCTCGGCGTGGTGACCCGCCACACGAATCTCGGCGAGGCCCGCACGCCGTCGCGCCAGCAGATCACCTTCAACGACTGCGCGGACGACCTGTTCGGCATGGTCGCGTCGGGCGAGTTCCCCGATCTGTCGGCGCCGACGGCTCCGCGCCGTGGCGCCCCCCGCGCATCTGACGGCCTCATCCGCCTCGACGTCGACGGTGTGACGACCTTCGCCAGTCCGAATGCGCTGTCCGCCTTCAACCGCCTCGGCTTCGACGACGAACTCGAGGGCGAGTCCCTCGTCGGCGTCGTGACCAGCATCCTGCCGACCAAGCGCCAGTTCGACGAGTCGCTGCCGGTCGTGGTGACGGGACGGGCGCCGTGGCGCACCGACCTCGAGGCGCGAGGGGTGACCGTTTCGCTGCGGACGATTCCGCTCCGCGACCACGGCACGCGCGTCGGTGCGATCGTGCTGTGCCGCGACGTCACCGAGATCCGCCATCAGGAGCAGGAGCTCATCACGAAGGACGCGACGATCCGCGAGATCCACCACCGCGTCAAGAACAACCTGCAGACGGTCGCGTCACTGCTTCGCATCCAGGCGCGCCGGTCGCACTCCGAAGAGGCGCGCGATGCGCTCACGCAGGCGATGCGCCGCGTCTCGGCGATCGCGGTCGTCCACGACACGCTCTCGGAGGGCCTCGCGCAGAACGTCGATTTCGACGAGGTGTTCGCGCGGGTGCTCAAGCTCGTGGCCGAGGTCGCAGCGGCCCCCAATACGCGTGCGCGGACGCACTCGCGCGGACTGTTCGGGACGCTCCCGAGCGAGTACGCGACGCCGCTCGCGCTGGCGCTCACCGAACTCGTCACCAACGCCGTCGAGCACGGGCTCGCCGGGCAGGAGGGCGACGTCGAGATCATCGCCGAACGCACCGACGAGCACCTCGAGGTGCGCGTGCGCGACACCGGCTCGGGCCTGCCCGAGGGTCAGGTCGGCCGGGGGCTCGGCACGCAGATCGTGCGCACGCTCATCCAGGGCGAGCTCGGCGGCACGATCGACTGGCACACGATCACCGGAAGCGGCACCGAGGTGACGATCGAGATCCCGCTGCGCTACATCGAGCGCGCGAAGAGCTGACGGCTGGGTCGGACGCCGCGGCATCCGACCCGTCCTGGGTCAGGAAGCGCGACGGGCGCGAGCAGCGCGACGCTTGAGCGCGCGACGCTCGTCTTCGGAGAGCCCACCCCACACGCCCGAGTCCTGGCCGGTCTCGAGTGCGTACTGCAGGCAGATCTCGGTGACGGTGCACCGGGCGCAGACGGACTTCGCCTTCTCGATCTGATCGACAGCCGGACCGGTGTTCCCGACGGGGAAGAACAGTTCGGGGTCGACGGTCAGGCAGGCGGCTTTGTCGCGCCAGTCCATGGTGGTGCTCCTTGTGACGATGTGTCGGTAATTGCGGTGGGCCCGGATTCGGGTCCGGTACCCTGTGGGGGTGCGAGTCTTGCTCGCCCCACGTCACTGTGGGAGCACACGGCTTCAACAATCGTCCCATAGCGGTTAACCGGAAATCAAGGGTTGATCAACGTGTCTCTGTGCACGTTGCTGTGGATCTGCTCCACGCAGTGGAGGAATCGCACAAACGAGCCCGGTCTGGGCGGGAAGGTGGGTAAGAATGCGGACAAGTGCGTCCGGATACGCCGCAGCGGTCGTCGTCGCGCTCGAGGGAGTCGGGATCGCCGCTCTCGTCGTGTGGCAGATCCTCGCGATGGTAGCCGGCGACACCGGCTCGCTCGCCAGCTCGATCGCACTCGTGGTGCTGACAGCGGTCGGCGCCGTGGCCGTGCTCGCATTCGCCGTCGCGATCTGGCGCGACCGGTCATGGGGCCGTTCGGGTGGCATCGTCACGCAGGTGCTCATCCTCGCGGTCGCGCTGGGCGCCGCGACCGGCGCGTACGCCGACCCGCTGTCGGGGCTGGTGCTGGCGGCGCCGGCGATCGTCGCCCTCGTGCTGCTTGTGCTCGCCGTCCACGCGGCCGGTCGCGCCGCGAAGGACGCGGCGTCGGCCTGACGCTTTTCAGACGCCGAGGAGTCCGCGCACCCGCGCCACATGGCCGGTGGCCTTGACGTTGTAGAGCGCGTGCTGCACGACGCCGCCGGCGTCGATCACGAACGTCGAGCGGATGACTCCCTCGACGAGCTTTCCGTAGTTCATCTTCTCGCCCCACGCGCCGTAAGCGTCGTGGACCGCGTGGTCCGGGTCGGAGAGCAGGTCGTAGGGGAGTGAGTCGCGCTCGCGGAACTGCCGGAGCGTCGCGGCGTCGTCGCGCGAGATGCCCAGGACCGTGTAACCGGCGGCCTGCAGGGGCACGAGGCTGTCGCGGAAGTCGCAGGCCTCGGTCGTGCAGCCCGGGGTCATCGCCGCGGGGTAGAAGAACAGGATGACTCCGCCGCCGCGGAGGCCCTCGAGCGAGACGGAGCGCTCGTCCTGATCGGTGAGGGTGAAGTCGGGAGCGGGGGAGCCGGTTTCCAGGAGTGCAGTCGCCACCCCTCCACCCTAGGCGCCGCGGCCGCCGCCGGACGAGGACTTGTCGGCGAACGTCTCCAGCAGTCGCTGGAGAGAGTCGAGCCGCGCCGCGCCGCGGGGGCCAAGCCGGCCCGCCTGGAGCGCCTCGATCATGGCGCAGTCGGGCGCGTCAGGCAGGTGGGTGCACCCGCGAGGGCAATCCTCGGCGATCTCGGCGAGTTCGGTGAACGCGCGCAGGATGTTGGCGGTGTCGACGTGGCCGAGGCCGAATGAGCGGACGCCCGGTGTGTCGATCACCCAGCCGTTGCCCGCCTCGCCGACGTACCGCAGCGACACGGTCGAGCTCGAGGTGTGGCGTCCGCGCCCGGTGACCGTGTTGACGTGGCCGGTCGCGCGGTGCGCGGCGGGAACAAGGGCGTTCACGAGGGTCGACTTGCCGACGCCCGAGTGCCCGACGAATACCGTCGAGTGCCCCACGAGCGCCGCGCCGATCCGCTCGATCGGCATCCCGCCGGTGTCGTCGTCGGACTCGCGCGCGCTCGTGAAGACTTCGAGATCGAGCCCGTCGAAGTGCGTGAGGAAGGCCGTCGGGTCGGCGAGGTCGGTCTTGGTGACCACCAGAAGCGGACGGATGCCGGCATCCAACGCTGCGACCAGATATCGGTCGACGAGTCTTTCGCGGGGCTCCGGGTCTGCGGCGGCGACCACGACGAGCATCTGGTCGGCGTTGGCCACGATCACCCGCTCCACCTGGTCGGTGTCGTCGGCGCTGCGCCGCAGGAGTGAGCGGCGCTCTTCGATGCCGATGATGCGCGCGAGTGTGCCCTCCGAGCCGGTGCGATCGCCGACGACCCGGGCGCGGTCGCCCGTGACGATCGGCATCTTGCGCAGCTCGCGGGCGCGGGTGGCGAGCACCGTGCGCTCGTCGGGACCGTCCTCGTCGGCGAGGACCGTATAGCGACCGCGATCGACCCCGAGCACGCGCGCGATCTGGGCGTCCAGGTGCGCCGGACGGCGCTTGGTGCGGGGCTTGTTCGCCTTGGGATTGGGGCGGACCCGCACGTCGGCCTCGTCGAACTCGGGTTCGTCGTCGTCGTCGGGATCGTCGAGCCAGCTCACGATGCCTGCATGGCCTCCGCCGGGACGCTGCCCGGAGTGTCGCCGGCGTCGAGCATCCGCTGCCACAGCTGCGGGAACTCCGGCATGGTCTTCGCGGTCGTGCCGATATCGTCGACCTCTACGCCCGGGACCACGAGCCCGACAAGAGCGCCGGTCGTGGCGAGGCGGTGGTCGTGGTGGGCGCGCCAGCGTCCGCCGTGGAGCGGGCGGGGAACGATGCGGATGCCGTCGGCGAGCTCTTCAGCCTCGCCGCCGAGCGCGCGCAACTCTCCCACGAGGGCCGCGATGCGGTCGGTTTCGTGCCCGCGGATGTGGCCGATGCCGTGCAGCGTCGAGGGTGCGTCCGCGAAGGCTGCCAGGGCGAAGATCGTCGGAGTGAGCTCGCCCGCGGCCGAGAGATCGAGGTCGACGCCGTGGATCCCGGAGCCGGCGGTGACCGTGAGGGCACCGCCCCGGCGAACGACTCGGGCGCCCATGAGCGCGAGGATGTCGGTGAGCATGGCGCCGGGCTGCGTCGAGTGTGCGGGCCATCCGGTGACGGCCACCGAGCCGCCCGCGATCATCGCGGCGGCCAGGAACGGTGCGGCGTTGGAGAGATCGGGCTCGATCGCGATGTCCTTGCCCCGCAGCGACCCCGGCGGCACGATCCACTCGCCCGGAGCGGGGCGCTCGACGTGGATGCCGCGGTGGGCGAGCGATTCGACGGTCATGTCGATGTGGGGGATGCTGGGCAGCCGCTCGCCGGAATGGACGAGGTGAAGGCCGACGTCGAACCGGGGGGCCGCCAGCAGAAGGCCCGAGACGAACTGGCTCGACGCGCTCGCATCGATCGTGACCTCGCCGCCGCGCACGTGACCGTGGCCGCGGACGATGAAGGGCAGGGTCCACCGCGCGCCGTCGTCGATGTCGACGCCGATCTCGCGGAGGGCGGTGATCATGGCGCCCATCGGGCGGTGCAGGGCGCTCTCGTGAGCGGTCATCGTGACGTCGCCGCGCGCGAAGCCCCCGAGGGCCGCGACGAAGCGCATCACGGTTCCGGCCTGCCCGCAGTCGATCTCGGTGCTGCCGCGCAGCGGCCAGACCGGGGTGACGACGATGTCGTCGCCGAGTCCGCCTTCGCGCGGTTCGAGCTCGATTCCGACGCCGAGGGCCCGCAGCGCCTCGACCATGCGGGCGGAGTCGTCGGAGTGGAGCGGCGCGATGAGTCGGCTCGGCCCGTCGGCGAGGGCCGCCAGGATGAGCTCGCGGTTGGTGAGCGACTTGGACCCCGGAACCGTGACGGTCGCGTGCAGTGGTCGGGTGGCGACCGGCGCACGCCAGGGTCCGCGCGCAGCGGGCGCGGAAGCGGGGGAATACCCATCGGCTGTCATCGGGTTCTACCCTACTGAACCCTGCCGCCGGGGCAGGTTCTGACAAACCGAAGCGGAGACGGATGATCGCCACTCTCGATCGCACCGACACCGGAACCGACGCCGAAGCGGTCCTCGCGTTCCTTCCTCCGGACTCGGAGGCCGCCGCCGTAGACTGGCGCGTGATGACCACCACCGATGACGAGGCCCAGGCCCAGCGACCCCAGGACGCGCGCACGCAGTTCGAAGAGCAGGCGCTGCCGTTCATGGATCAGCTCTATGCCGCGGCGATGCGCATGACGCGCAACCCCGCCGACGCCGCTGACCTCGTGCAGGAGACCTTCGTGAAGGCCTTCGCGTCGTGGAAGACGTTCACGCAGGGCACGAACCTCAAGGCGTGGCTGTACCGGATCCTCACGAACACCTACATCAACACGTACCGCAAGAAGCAGCGCGAGCCCTACCAGGGCACGATCGACGAACTCGAGGACTGGCAGCTCGGCGGTGCCGAGTCGACGACCGCGACGAGCACTCGCTCGGCCGAGGCCGAGGCGATCGACCACATGCCGGCCTCGGTCGTCAAGGACGCGCTGCAGTCCATCCCCGAGGATTTCCGGCTGGCGGTGTACCTCGCCGACGTCGAGGGCTTCGCCTACCAGGAGATCGCCGACATCATGAAGACCCCTATCGGCACGGTCATGAGCCGCCTGCATCGTGGCAGGCGCATGCTTCGTGAACTGCTCGCCGACTATGCGAAAGAGCGCGGCATCACCGCCGCCACGAGGAGCACGAAATGACCGACTGCGGCTGCGACAAGGCGCGGCGAGACCTCGAGGAGTACCTGCGCAACGAGGTGTGCAAGACCCAGCACGCCGACATCGCCGAGCACCTGGAGCACTGCCCCGGATGCCGCGATGAGGCCCTCGTGTCGCGCACCCTCACCGAGGTGGTCGCGCGCGCGTGCAAGGAGAGCGCTCCCGAAGAGCTGCGCGATCAGGTTCTCGCGAAGCTGCGGGCGGTCCAGGCCGCGCACTGAGCCTCGTCAGGGCTGCGGCGCGAACACCGTCAGCGAGCGCGGGACGACATCGATCGTGAGCGGCAACGCGCCGATCGGATCTCCGTCCGCGTAGGCGGTCACCCCCGGCGCCGAGAGCCGCACCGAGCGCACGCGTCGCGTCGTCACCTCTTCGAGACTCGTATGCGTGCCCCGGTAGACGCGTGGCAGCAGGCGCAGCAGTCGCAGCCGCCCCGCCGGGCGCACGAGGATGAGGTCGAGCAGACCGTCTTCGACGTCCGCGTCGGGACAGATCGGAATGCCACCGCCGTAGCTGGTGCCGTTGCCGACGGTCGCCATCACCCGGTCGCCCGTGAAGCGCTCGGTCGTGCCGTCCGCCAGCACGGCCTCGATCTCGTAGGGAATGCCTGCGAGGGTCAGGAACTCGATCAGGATCGCGATGTTGTAGCGCGACCCGCCGCGCGGCCAGCGCATCGCGTTGGCGCGGTCGTTCACCTTCGAATCGAATCCGCTTGCGAGGACGCTGCCGTAGAACGCGGTCGATCCGTCCTCGCGCGTGACGCGTGCCAGGTCGATCGTCCGGGTCGAGCCCGTCACGATCGCGGCGGCGGCGGCTGCGGCATCCATCTGGCGAAGCCCGAGCGCCGTGGCGAAGTCGTTGCCGGTGCCGGCGGGGATGATGCCGAGAGGGATGCCGGTGCCGGCGAGCTCCTGGATCGCGAGGTTTACCGTGCCGTCGCCGCCCGATACCGCGACCGCGTCGACGCCGAGGTCGATCGCGGTCCGCAGCAGCGCGCTGGATTCCGCGGCGCTGCCACCGCTGACGATGCTCGTCTGCACGCCGTGCGCGCGCAGGTGCTCGGCCGCCTCCATCGCCGCTCCCGTGTGCGCACCGGAACGGGCGGCGGGATTCGTCAGGAGTGCCAGCTTCATGCGTTCGGTTCCCCGCTATGGAGAACTGCCGCTGGGACGACGAGCGCTCCCGGGTTCATGATCCCCCGCGGATCCACGACGCTCTTGACGGCGCGCAGGATCTCGGTGCCCAGGGTGCCGATCTCGGCCTCGAGATACGGGCGGTGGTCGCGGCCGACCGCGTGATGGTGCGTGATGGTGCCGCCGGCCTCGCCGATCGCCTGGGAGGCGGCATCCTTCGCGTCCGCCCATTGCGCCTGGGGATCGGCGGTGAGGGCCGACACGACAGTGAAGTACAGCGACGCCCCCGCGGGATACACGTGCGAGATATGGCACATCACGATCGGCTTCGTGCCGCGGGCGGCCAGGCTCGCCGTGAGGGCGTCCGTGACGGCGCTCTTGAGGAGGAGCAGGTTCGCCCACGTCGTCGCCGTCTCGAGGGTCTCGGCCAGGACGCCGATGTCGAGCAGGCTGTCGCGCAGGGCGGGCGAGGCGAAGCGGCCGCGCTCCCACGATCGGGCGGGCTCCGCGCCGCGCGACTTCGCGCCGTGCGCGGCGAAGACGGCGTCGAGGGCGGCGAGCGTCTCAGCGGCATCCCGGTCGGTCTCGCCCTCGCACGTGGCGACGGCGAGAGCGCCGCGCGTTCGGGTCAGGTGCCCGCCGAGCATCGCATTGACGCGCGTCTCGGGTTCGTCGCTCAACCGGAGGACGGTGGGACGGATGCCGCGCTGCGTCGCCTCGCGGACGGCGTCTGCGCCCGAGCGGAAGTCGGGGAAGGTCCAGGCGCCGTAGGCGGTGGCCGCCGGAATCGGCCGGATGCGCACGGTCACCTCGGTGAGCACGCCGAATGCCCCTTCGGATCCCAGGAACAGCTGCCGAAGGTCGGGGCCGGCAGCGCTCGCGGGCGCACGGCCGAGCTCGAGGTCGCCGGCCGGCGTCGCGATCCGCAGTGCATGCACGAGATCGTCGAAGCGCCCGTAGCCCCGCGATGCCTGCCCGCTCGAGCGCGTCGCGGCGTAGCCGCCGAGCGAGGCGTAGGCGAAGCTCTGCGGGAAATGGCCGAGCGTCCAGCCGTGCGCGGCGAGGAGCTCCTCGGCCTGGGGTCCGGTCGTTCCGGCGCCGAAGGTCGCGAGCCGCGACGATTCGTCGAGCGCGAGGAGCGCGGCCGTGCGCGCGAGATCGAGTGCGACGACCGCGCGGTGCGCGCCGGATTCCGGATCGACGCCGCCGACGACCGAGGTGCCGCCGCCGAACGGGACGACGGCGATCCCGCGCGCGTCGCATGCGGCCAGTACCGCGGCGATCTCGGAGTGGTCCGCGGGCGCGATGATCGCGTCGGGCGCGGTCTGCGGGTCGTCGAGCCGACGGCGGAGGAGATCGGGCGTGCTCTTGCCTCCGAGATGCAGCATCCGGACGTCGTCGTCGCGGGTGGCGTTGGCCTCGCCGACGAGGGCTCCGAGCGCAGCGAGGTCGGCGTCGGGGAGGGCCGACGGAGTGAGAATCGGTCGCCGGCGCCGCGACACCGGATGCGCCTTGCCGGGGAGGAGCGTCGCCACCACGGTACGGGCGGCGGCCGGGAGATGCGCCGGCTCCGTGCCCCACGCGTCCCACGCGGAGCGCGAGCGCGGGGTCGGCAGCTCGGGGGCGGAGGAATCGTCGGAGCTCGCCGGCTTCGTCGCAGACATGGCGACAGTATGACACATTCTGTATGGTTGTCACATGGCCGAAGGCGCCCCCGACACCGAGAACGCGATTCTCGACGCTGCCCTCGTCGAGGTTCTCGCCCACGGGATCCGGCGCACGACGGCATCCGACATCGCGCGGCGCTGCGGCATCGCCCGCCAGACGCTCTATCGCTACTGGCCCGACGCGCAGTCGGTGTTCGCCGCCCTGGTCACCCGCGAGCTCCTCGCCGTGCTGCCGGCGACGACCGGGCCCAGCGACCTCGACGACTTCGTCGCGGTCCTCGTCGACACCGCCGACGGAATCCGGCGGATGCCGCTCGTCGAGCGCCTGCGCGAGACCGATCCCGAGCTGTTCGCCCGCTACATCCTCGAGCGGCTCGGCACCAGCCAGCGCGCGATCCATGCGCGGCTGTCGGACGGCATCGCCGCCGGGCAGGCTGCTGCGTGGATCCGAGAGGGCGAACCGGCCGCGCTCGCGGCGATGGTGCTCCTCATCGCGCAGTCGGCGGTGCAGTCCTCGCCGCTCGTCGCGGAGTGGCTGTCTGCGGATGAATGGCGCGACGAGCTCGCTCAGGCGCTGCGCGGATATCTCGGGCAGGACGCGCCGTGACGGTCTCCATCGTGGGGCGGACGCCCCATCCGTCGGCGCTCAACGCCTCGCGACGATCGCGTGAGCTCGACGCGCTCGCGGCAGACCCCGTCGTTGACGTGCTCGTGATCGGCGGCGGCGCCACGGGGGCGGGGATCGCGCTGGATGCCGCGAGCCGGGGCCTGCGCACCGTGCTCGTCGAACGAGGTGATCTCGCCCACGGCACGAGCAGGTGGAGCTCGAAGCTCGTGCACGGAGGCCTCCGGTACCTCGCATCCGGACAGCTGGGGATCGCCCACGAGAGCGCCGCCGAGCGGCATCTGCTCATGACGCGGCTCGCCCCGCACCTCACGAGGGCACTTCCCCAGGTCGTGCCGCTGTATGCGCCCGGACATATGTCGCGCGGCGCATACCTCAGTCTCGGCTACGGTCTCGGCGACGGACTCCGCCGCTTCGTCGGCACTCCGGGAGTCGTCCTGCACTCGCCAGGGGTCATCGGCCGCCGCGAGACGCTGCGGCTCGTCCCCGCTGTCGACCCCGCGGCCCTTCAGGGCGCGGTGCGCGGGTGGGACGGACAGCTCATCGACGACGCGCGCCTGGTGGTGGCGATCGCGCGCACCGCCGCCGGCTACGGCGCTTCGGTGCTCACCCGCGTCGAGGCGGTCTCGGCCGCGGGGGAGGGTGCGGTGCTGCGCGATGTGCTCACCGGCTCGGAAATCGCGGTGCGCGCCCGCGCGGTCGTCAGCGCGACCGGGGTATGGGCAGGCGAGCTCGATCACGCGCTGCGGCTGCGGCCGAGCCGCGGCACGCACCTCGTGGTGGCATCGGATCGACTCGGCGGATCCGAAGCCTCGCTCACGGTGCCCGTGCCGGGGTCTTCGAGCCGCTTCGTCTTCACGCTCCCCGCACAGCACGGCCGGACCTACATCGGGATCACCGATGTGCCCGCCGACGGACCCATCCCCGATGTGCCGCATGCGACCGAGCCCGAGATCGAGATGCTGTTGGCGACCGTCAACACCGTGCTGCGGCATCCGCTCGACCGTTCCGATGTGATCGCGACCTTCGCCGGCCTGCGCCCGCTGCTGGACGGCGCCACGGCGTCGGACGAGACGAGCGACCTGTCCAGACGCCACGCGATCGTCGCGTCGTCGTCGGGTGTGCTGAGCGTCGTCGGCGGAAAGCTCACGACCTACCGCCGGATGGCCCAGGATGCCGTCGACGTGGTTGCCGTGAGCCGGCTCGACGGCCGTGATGCGGCCTCGTGCCGGACGCGCGGCATCCCGCTCGTGGGAGCCTGGCCGCGCCATCGGCTGGGCGAGATCGCCGCGGCATCCCGTCTCGTGCGTCGCTACGGCGCCGAGGCCCCGTTCGCCGCAGGACTCCCCGACGGGCCCGCCGCCGCGTGCGGCGTCACCGCGCAGGAGCTGCACTGGGGCGTCGCCGTCGAGGGCGCGCTCAGCGTCTCTGACCTGCTCGATCGGCGCACGCGCCTCGGGCTCGTCGCAGCCGATCGCGAATCGTCGACGGATGCCGCGGCTGCGGCGTTCGCCCGTGCCGGCGTCGACCCGATCTGACCCGCGTCGGGGCGCCGAAAACCTGCCCGGTGATCCGACACGCCGCCGAGCGGCGTCCGGATGCGGCGTGTCGCCGTCACCGAGCAGGTTTTCGGAACGTCGCGAAAGCTAGAGGGTCAGCGCCTTCTGCATGATCGCTGCCTGCTCGATCGCGTGCACCTTCGGCGAGCCGGTCGCAGTCGAGGCAGCCGCGGCGCGCGAGACGCGACGGATCGTTCGCCCGTGCAGGTGCTTGACGACCTCGAGTGCGATGAACGGCCACGCACCTTGGTTCTCGGGCTCGTCCTGCACCCAGACGAGCTGGGCGTTCGGGTAGCTGTCGATGACGGCGTTGAGCTCGGCGATCGGAGCCGGGTAGAACTGCTCGAGGCGCACGAGGGCGATCTCGGGGTTCGGGTTCTTCTCGAGCTCGGCGCGGAGATCCCAGTGGATCTTGCCCGAGTGCAGCAGCACGCGCTTGACGGCGGCCTTGTCGGCGACCCGGCTGTCGTCGAGGACCGGCTCGAACTTGCCCGAGAGGAACTCCTCGACGGGGCTCGTCGCGCCGCGCAGCCGCAGCATCGCCTTCGGGGTGAAGACCACCAGCGGGCGACGCGGACGCGCGTAGGCCTGGCGGCGGAGAAGGTGGAAATAGGATGCCGGCGTCGACGGGCGCGCAACGGTCATGTTGTCCTGCGCGCACATCTGCAGGTACCGCTCGATGCGGGCCGAGGAGTGGTCGGGTCCTTGGCCCTCGTAGCCGTGGGGGAGCAGCAGCACGACACTCGATTGCTGGCCCCACTTCTGGTCGGCCGACGAGATGAACTCGTCGACGACCGACTGGGCGCCGTTGGCGAAGTCGCCGAACTGTGCTTCCCACAGCACGAGGGCGTCGGCGCGCTCGACGGAGTAGCCGTACTCGAAGCCCATCGCGGCGTACTCGCTCAGGAACGAGTCGTAGACCCAGAAGCGGCCCTGATCGGCGCCGAGGTTCGCGAGCGGGATCCACTCCTGGCCGTTCGCGCGATCGTGCAGCACCGAGTGGCGCTGCACGAAGGTGCCGCGGCGCGAGTCCTGGCCGGCGAGACGCACATTGGTCTTCTCGAGCAGGAGCGAGCCGAATGCGAGCAGTTCGCCGAAGGCCCAGTCGATCGACCCGTTGCGGCTCATGTCGAGGCGCTTGTCGAGCAGCTGCTGCAGCTTCGCGTGCACGGTGAAGCCCTCGGGCTTGTTCACGAACGCGTCGCCGATGAGGTTCACGACCTCGCGGGCGACACCGGTGGTGTCTGGCTCACCTGCGGGCGGCTCGGCGGCCGCCTCGGCATCGGCATCCACCACGTTCGAGGTGCCGGTCTCGGCCGCGTGCGTCTCGGCGAAGGCGATCTCGAGGCGGTTCTGGAAGTCGCGCTTGGCCTGCTCGTACTCTTCCTCGGTGATGTCGCCGCGGCCGACGAGGGCCTCGGTGTACAAGCGCCGCACCGAGCGCTTCGCCTCGATGAGGTTGGTCATCAGCGGCTGGGTCATCGAGGGGTCGTCGCCCTCGTTGTGGCCGCGGCGGCGGTAGCAGACGAGATCGATGACGACGTCGCGGTGGAACTTCTCGCGGTACGCGAACGCGAGCTGCGACACGCGGGTCACGGCTTCGGGATCGTCGCCGTTCACGTGGAAGATCGGCGCCTGGATGGTCTTGGCGACATCGGTCGCGTAGACCGAGCTGCGACCGTCGGTCGGCGTGGTGGTGAAGCCGACCTGGTTGTTGACGACCACGTGGATCGTGCCGCCGGTGCGATAGCCGCGCAGCTGCGACATCTGCAGCGTCTCGACCACGACGCCCTGCCCTGCGAACGCAGCGTCGCCGTGCACGAGGATGGGCAGCCACGAGAACGTGCCGATGGGCTTGCGGTCCTGCTTGGCGCGGACGATGCCCTCGAGCACGCCGTCGACGGTCTCGAGATGCGACGGGTTGGCGGCGAGGTAGACCGGGAGTTCGGCGCCGCGGTCGTCGACGAAGGTGCCCTCGGTGCCGAGGTGGTACTTCACGTCGCCGGAGCCGCGCTTGCTTCCGATGGCGACCGAGCCCTCGAACTCGCGGAACACCTGTCCGTACGTCTTCCCGGCGATGTTGGTCAGGACGTTCAGGCGGCCGCGGTGGGCCATGCCGATCGCGGCGCCCTCGAGGCCCGCCTCGGCCGCGCCCTGGAGGAGCTCGTCGAGCAGCGGGATGAGCGACTCGCCGCCCTCGAGGCTGAAGCGCTTCTGGCCGACGTACTTCGTCTGCAGGAAGGTCTCGAAGGCCTCGGCCTGCTGGAGCTTGTCGAGGATGCGCAGCTGCTCGTCGTGGCCGGGCTTCTGGTACTTCTGCTCGACGTTCTCCTGGAACCACCGACGCTGGTCGGGGTCCTGGATGTGCATGTACTCGATGCCGGTCGTGCGGCAGTACGAGTCGCGGAGGACGCCGAGGATGTCGCGCAGCTTCATGGTGCGCTTGCCGCCGAAGCCGCCCGTGACGAACTCGCGGTCCAGATCCCAGAAGGTCAGTCCGTGCTGCTCGATCTCGAGGTCGGGGTGGGTGCGCTGGACGTACTCGAGCGGGTCGATGTCGGCCATCAGGTGGCCGCGCACGCGGAACGAGTTGATGAGCTCCTGCACGCGGGCCTGCTTGTCGACGCGCTCGGCGAGGTCGACGTTGATGTCGGCGGCCCAGTGGATGGGTGCGTACGGGATGCGAAGCGCCGCGAAGATGTCGTCGTAGAAGCCGCGCTGCCCGATGAGCAGTTCGTGCACCTTCTTGAGGAACTCGCCCGAGCCCGCGCCCTGGATGACGCGGTGGTCGTAGGTGCTCGTGAGCGTGATGGTCTTGCCGATGGCGAGCTCGTTGAGCGTCTTGTCGCTCGCGCCCTGGAACTCGGCCGGGTACTCGAGGGCGCCGGCGCCGACGATGCAGCCCTGACCCTTCATGAGGCGGGGAACGGAGTGCACGGTGCCGATGCCGCCCGGGTTCGTCAGCGACAGGGTCGTGCCCTGGAAGTCGGCCGCGGTCAGCTTGTTGCCGCGGGCGCGCGTGACGAGGTCCTCGTACGAGGCCAGGAACTCGCCGAAGCTGAGGGTGTCGGCGCGCTTGATGCTCGGGACGAGGAGTGCGCGGGTTCCGTCGGGCTTGGGCAGGTCGATCGCGATGCCGAGGTTCACGTGCGCCGGCGCGACGACCGACGGCTTGCCGTCGATCTCGGCGTAGAAGACGTTCTGGCTCGGGAACTCCTTGAGCGCCTGGATGAGCGCCCAGCCGATCAGGTGCGTGAAGCTCACCTTGCCGCCGCGTGTGCGCGACATGTGGTTGTTGATCACGATCCGGTTGTCGATCATGAGCTTGGCCGGGACCGTGCGCACACTCGTCGCCGTCGGGACGGTCAGCGACTCGTCCATGTTCGCGGCGAGGGTCTTCGGCATCCCCTTGAGGGCGGTGACCTTGTCCTCGGCCGCTTCGGCGACGGCCGCAGGCTCGGCCTTCGGCGCCTGCGCGGGGATCGGCTGAGGAGCGGCGGGGCGGGCGGTCGTCCGCGCCACCGGCTGTGCGCCGATGATCGGCACGGGCGCGGTGACCGGGTGCGGCTCGGTCGCGGTCGCGGTGGGTGGAGCCGCCTCCGACACCGGCGCTGCCGGCGCGGCCTCCGCCGGCGATGCAGCCTGCGCGGGGGGTGTCGTCGACCCCGACTCGGTGTCGACGGGGTGGTAGGCCTCGAGAATGGGCCACCACGCCTTGTCGACGGAGTTCTTGTCGATCTTGAACTGCTCGTACAGCTCGTCGACGAGCCACTCGTTGGCTCCGAACTCTCCTTCGTTCGAAACCCCGACGCCCGTCACCTGGCTCGACACGCTGGATCGCCTGCTTTCATCGGTGAAGATTGTGAGAACGTGCGGGGCATTACCACGCCCACACGCACGACTGTTAAGCGTAACCCAGTCTGGCGCAGTGGTCGGGGCGCCCGCGGATGCCGCCCCGGAAACTTCGCGCAACCTTATCCGCACAGGAACAGTCGCTACCCTTGGCGGACATGGAGTTCTACGGCGCGCAGCCCGAAGTCGACCTCACCTATTCGGACGTCTTCCTGGTGCCTCGGCGCTCGTCCGTCACCAGCCGCCTCGACGTCGATCTGTCGCCCGGCGACGGCACCGCCGCGACGATTCCGCTGGTCTCGGCCAACATGAACTCGGTCACGGGCGCTCGCCTCGCCGCGACGCTTGCTCGTCGCGGAGGCCTCGGCGTGCTGCCGCAGGACCTGCCGCTGCAGGATCTCGATGCTGCGATCCGGTGGGTGAAGGCGCAGCCGGTGCTGTGGGACACCCCGATCGTGCTCCCCCCCGATTCCACCGTGGCCGACGCCGCGCGACTGCTGCCGGCGACCGAAGGCCACGGGATCATCGTGGCCGATGCCTCGTCCGGCCGCGTCGACATGGACGGCATCCTCGGCGTGATCCCGGCGAAACGTCTCGGCACCGCCCTCCCCGACGCGCGCCTCGGCGATCTGGCGCGAGGGCGGACGGCATCCGTCGACGCGGTCGACATCGAATCCGCCCGCCACGCATTCGACGTCATCGTCGCCGCGGGTGCTGAGACGGTGTGCGTCGTCGACCACGGCCACCTCGTCGGCACGCTGTCGCGGCGCAGTGCTCTGCGCTCCACGCTCTACCGACCCGCCGTCGACGCGTCGGGGCGCCTCATCGTCGCCGCGGCGATCGGCATCAACGGCGACGTCGCAGCCAAGGCGAAAGCACTCGCCGCTGCGGGGGTGGATGTCCTCGTCGTCGACACGGCGCACGGCCACCAGGAGGGGATGCTGCGAGCCCTCCGCACCGTGTCGGATCTCGACCTCGGCATCCCGATCGCCGCCGGCAACATCGTGACCGCCGAGGGCGTGCACGATCTCGTGACCGCGGGGGCGACGATCCTCAAGGTGGGCGTCGGCCCCGGCGCGATGTGCACGACCCGCATGATGACCGCGGTGGGTCGCCCGCAGTTCTCGGCCGTGCTCGAGACCGCCGAGGCTGCGCGCGTCATGGGCGCGCACGTGTGGGCCGACGGCGGTGTGCGCTACCCGCGGGATGTCGCGCTCGCGCTCGCGGCGGGCGCGGCATCCGTCATGATCGGCTCGTGGTTCGCGGGGACCATCGAGGCTCCGGGCGAGCTGCAGCTCGACGCTGACGGACGCGCGTACAAGGAATCGTGGGGGATGGCCTCGACCAAGGCCGTGCACGAGCGGTTCGGACGTCTCGACCCGTACGAGCTCGCCCGCAAGGAGCTCTTCGCCGAGGGGATCTCGTCGTCGAAGATCTACCTCGACCCGCTGCGGCCGGGGCTGGAGGATCTGCTCGACATGATCACGTCGGGCGTGCGCTCGTCGTTCACGTACGCCGGCGCGGCGTCGGTGGCCGAGTTCCACGACCGCGCGCGCGTCGGCCTGCAGTCCGCGGCCGGCTACGAAGAGGGCAAGGCGCTTCCGGTCAGCTGGTAGGGTGCCGATCTCATTCGCTCGCGCTGCCGAAAGCGGCAAACGCGGTCGTCGGGTTCCGGCGCGGGAGGCGGTTTCGACAGCGCGATCGCCTGGAGCGTCGTCAGGGGCGGGGCTTCGAGCTCGGCAGCCCGTCGCCGGTGAGGATGTCGTACACGCGAAGCGGATGGTCGAGGTCGGTGGCTTCGAGTCGTGAGAATCCGCGAACTTCTCGCCTGATCTCGTTCTCGCGGTTCTTCTCATCGATGACGATCGCTGCAGGGTCGCGGTCTGGGCCGAACTCGGGGCTCCGGTACTTGCCCCGCCCGTCGATCTCGAGCCAATGATCGTGCTCCGGGAAGTAGCGATCGCCGAAGACCAGCCGCCCGGTGCGCAGCACGCGGCGTTCCTGCGGTCTCGATGACGGGAAGCCGAGCTGTCCGATCAGGACGCGTGCCTGCGTCTCGCGGACGTTCGCAGCGAGAGTCTCAGCGCCTTCGATGACCCGTCGTGCACGGACGTCCCCGCGCCGCGGCGCGCCGGAGTCCAGAAGCGCGAAGAGCTCCTCCTTCGTCGTGAGCGAGCCGCCTTCGCGCCCGGTCCACAGCGCCTGATCTACGGCGCTGGATGCGCGGAGGAACGGAAGCGAGCGGGCAAGATCGACCGCCGTCTGCGCAGTCGTCGTGATCTCGTGGCACCCGAACGGCATCCGCTCGACATGCTCGAGCCCGACGGCGTGACGACGAACCCACCCGCCTGAGCGTCCGCCGCCGGCGCGTTCGATGGTGACGTCGACGGTCTGCGGCCACGATCCGAGAACATCGATGTCGAGCTGTGCGGCGGCCGCGGCGTGGGACACGACGGTTCCCGGAGCGAGGCGTCGGGCGACCTCATTGACGCGGATCCGATGCTGCTCGATCGGTCTGAGTCGCCTCCATTCGTCGGTCAGGACGTACGCCCCGGGCGCGACGCGGGTCCAGATCTTCGTGGCGACGAGGCGTCGTAAGCGCTTGTCGTCGACGGCATCGAGCTGTTCACTGCGCCGCGAGACCACGATCGTGTCGTGGCGGGCCGTTCGCGTCGCCTCCATCGCTCCAGCGTGCTCGCTTCGGCTGGCTGCAGGTGCTGTGCGGACCGTCCTGTGGACAAGCCGAGTGCTGGCCGAGTTGGGGAGGAGACGCGGCTGCGGCTCGCGCGTCCGTCATTGTCTTCGTGTCGCTTCGCGCTCTCGAAACCTGTCGTCGCGGTCGTCGTGTTCACGCGCGTGTGGTGGTTTCGACAGCGCGAACGCCGGAGAAGGCGGGGCGGGGACGACGGATGCTGCCGCCGCGGCATCCGTCGGCGAGCGCGACCGGGGCCTGTCGTAGACTTGTCGGCACGATGGACGACCCTCCTAGTTGCAGACCCTCGCCCCACCGACCCGCCTCCCGTTCGATCGGGGGTGACGTGTGATGGATTACGTCATGTTGGGCGTGGGGCTTCTGCTCACGATAGGTACCGGTCTGTTCGTCGCCAGTGAGTTCGCGCTCGTGAACCTCGACCGCGCCGACCTCGAGGCCCGCCGCGAATCCGGCGAGACGCGCCTCGGGCTCACGATCAGCGCTCTGAAGATCACCTCGACGCACCTCTCGAGCGCGCAGCTGGGCATCACGCTGACGACGCTGCTCACCGGTTACACGATGGAGCCGGCGATCTCGAACCTCCTGCGCCCGGTGTTCACCGCGTGGGGGCTGCCGTCTGGCCTCGTGAGCCCGCTTGCGGTGGTCATCGCCGTGTCGATCGCGACGATCTTCTCGATGATCATCGGCGAACTCGTTCCGAAGAACTTCGCCCTCGCCGTGCCGAGGCAGACCGCCAAGCTCGTGATCCCGTTCCAGGTCGCGTTCACCACGGTGTTCCGTCCTGCCATCGTCGTGCTCAACGGCAGCGCCAACGGCGTGCTGCGGGCGGTCGGGATCGAGCCCAAGGAGGAGCTCTCGGGTGCGCGCACGGCCGAGGAGCTCTCGAGCCTCGTGCGGCGCTCGGCCCTCGCCGGCGTCCTCGAGGAGGACACGGCGTCGCTGCTGAACCGCAGCCTCACCTTCTCGAGGCTCACGGCGGCCGATGTCATGACGCCGCGGCCCAGCATCCACGCCCTCTCGGCCGAGGAGTCGGCCGAAGACGTCATCCAGCTCGCGCGACGCACCGGTCACAGCCGCTTCCCGGTCTACGACGAGTCGATGGACGACATCTCCGGCATCGTGCACCTGAAGGCGGCCGTCGGCGTGCCGCGCGAGCGACGGACGGACGTGCCGGCTGCAGCACTCGCGACCGAGCCCTTGCGGGTCCCCGAGGCCGTGCACCTCGACGTGCTCGTGTCGGAGCTGCGCGCCCGCGGCTACCAGATGGCGATCGTCGTCGACGAGTACGGCGGAACTGCCGGCGTCGTGACGCTCGAGGACCTCGTCGAGGAGATCGTCGGCGAGGTCCTGGACGAGCACGATCGCCGCCGCGCGGGTGTCGTCCGCGCCGAGGGTTCGGTGATCTTCCCGGGCGAGCTGCGCCCCGACGAGGTGCTCGACCGCACCGGCATCCGGATCCCCGAAGGAGACGTGTACGACACCGTGGGCGGCTACATCATGAGCGTGCTCGAGCGGATCCCCGTCACCGGCGACGAGGTCGAGGTCGAGGACGGCACGATCGAGGTTCAGCGCATGGACGGCCGCCGCGTCGACCGCGTGCGGTTCACCCCCACCCCGATGCCGCACGACGACGCGGCGACCGACGGGGGTGAGACCCGATGAACGACTGGGCGGGAATCGCATGGCTCGTCGTGCTGCTGATCGCGAACGCGTTCTTCGTCGGCGCCGAGTTCGCGGTCATCTCGGCACGGCGCTCGCAGATCGAGCCGCTCGCGGAGAGGGGCGTTCGCTCGGCCAAGACGGCGCTCTACGCCATGGAGCACGCGACGCTCATGCTCGCGACGAGCCAGCTCGGCATCACGATCTGCTCGCTGCTGATCCTGAACGTCTCCGAGCCGGCCATCCACCACCTGCTCGCCGAGCCTCTCGCGCTCACGGGCCTCGCCGAAGGCACCGTCGACGTCATCGCGTTCATCGTGGCGCTGCTGATCGTGTCGTACCTGCACGTCGTGTTCGGCGAGATGGTGCCCAAGAACCTGGCGTTCTCGCTGCCCGACCGGGCGGTGCTGATGCTCGCCACGCCGCTCGTGTGGATCTCGAAGCTCTTCCACCCGGTGATCTTCGTCCTGAACTGGATCGCGAACCACGTCGTGCGGCTGTTCCGCGTCGAGCCCAAGGACGAGGCCGCCTCGACCTTCACGCTCGAAGAGGTCGCGACGATCGTGAACCAGTCGCGCATCGAGGGCGTTCTCGACGACGCGGCCGGAACGGTCGCAGCCGCGGTGGAGTTCACCGACAAGAAGGCGAAGGACATCGCGGTGCCCCTCGCCGACCTCATCTCGCTCCCCGAGACGACGACCCCGGCGAAGATCGAGCGCGCCGTGGCGAAGCACGGCTTCTCGCGCTACGTGATCGTCGACGAGTCCGGCACCCCCGTGGGTTACGTGCACCTCAAGGACATCCTGCGGGCGGCCGAGGGAGCGGATGCCGCGACCGACGTCACCCTCCCGATCCCCGCCAAGCGCATACACCACATGGTGCCGGTGCTCGAGACGACCGATCTCGAGGATGCGCTCGCCCTCATGCGACGGGCGGGGCGTCACCTCGCGCAGGTGCGCAGCACCGCGGGCGAGACGACCGGGGTGCTCTTCCTCGAGGACATCATCGAGGAGCTCATCGGCGAGGTGCAGGACGCGACGCGTCGCGGCGTGCGCCGGATGCCGTGACCGCGGCGACTCGTTGACCGCGAGGTTCCGTGACCGTCGCGGCTCAGAGCCGCGCGCGCACGTACTGCTTCGGCCAGTAGTCGATGTCGGCGCCGAGCTCGCCGGCCGCGCGCAGGCCGTAGTGCGGGTCGCGGAGCCACTCGCGGCCGGCCATCACGGCATCCGCGTCGCCGCCCGCGAGGATGCGCTCGGCGTGCGCGGCGTCGTCGATCATGCCGACGGCGTTCACGGGCACCCCGGCGACGCGGCGGACGTGCGCGGCGAGCGGGACCTGGTAGCCGGGGCCGGTCGTGATCTGCTGATGGGCGACCAGCCCGCCGCTGGAGATGTCGAAGAAGTCCGCGCCGAGGTCGCGCGCCCATCCCGCGACCGTCGCGGTGTCGTCAGCATCCCACCCGCCGTCGGCCCAGTCGGTCGCCGAGAACCTCACGATCAGCGCAGCGGCCGGAGCGGCATCCCGAACCGCGGCGATCACGCGCAGCGGAAGCCGCGCGCGGCCCTCGAGCGAGCCGCCGTACTCGTCGTCGCGCCGGTTCGACAGCGGCGAGAGGAACTGGTGCAGCAGGTAGCCGTGGGCGGCGTGCACCTCGAGCACCTCGAACCCGGCCTCCATGGCACGGCGGGCAGCGGCTGCGAAGTCCGAGACCACCGCGTCGATCCCGGCGGTGTCGAGGGCTGCGGGCGTCTCGAACCCCTCGAACGCGATCGCCGACGGCGCTGCAGTCTGCCAGCCGCCGTCGGCCACTGCGACGGATCCCCGGTGGCCCGAGAAGGGCGACCACGTCGAGGCTTTGCGTCCGGCGTGGGCGAGCTGGATGCCGGCTACCGCGCCGCGCGAGCGGATCGCGGCGACGATCGGCGCCCACGCATCGCGCTGGCGGTCGTTCCACAGCCCGGTGTCGTCGGGTGAGATGCGCCCCTCGGGCGAGACCGCGGTCGCCTCGGCGACCACCAGCCCCGCACCGCCCGACGCGAACTGCGCGAGGTGGGTGTGATGCCATTCCTGGGGGATGCCGTCGACGGCGCTGTACTGGCACATCGGCGAGACCCACAGGCGATTGCGCATCGTGATGCCGCGGAGGGTGAGGGGGGAGAACAGCAGGCTCATTCGGGTGCTCCGCGGGTAGTGTGGCGCCATGACGCGGTCGTGGACGATCGAGGACGCGGGGCGCGTCCTCCGGGTGCCAACGGCGGCCGACGACAAGTATTCCCGGGGCGTGCTGGGGATGCGCACCGGCTCCGAAGCGTACCCGGGTGCCGCCGTCCTCGGCGTCGAGGCGGCGTGGCGCACCGGGCTCGGCATGGTCCGCTACCTCGGGCCCGTGCGCCCGACCGCGCTCGTGCTCGCGCGGCGACCCGAGACGGTGACCGCCGAGGGGCGCGTCCAGGCCTGGGTCGTCGGGTCGGGCACCGAGACGGCATCCCGCGTTCGCGCCGAGACCGACACCGTCCGCGGCATCCTCGCCGACACCGATCCGGTGGTCGTCGACGCGGGGGCGCTCGATCTCGCGTCGTCCGCCTCGGCACCGCGCATCCTGACCCCGCACGAGCGCGAGCACGCGCGGCTCCGCGCGGCGCTCGGTCTCGGTGCTCCTCGCGGCGACCGCACCGCGGCCGCGATCGAGACGGCGGAGGCGACGGGCGCGGTCGTGCTCGTGAAGGGCGCGGTGACCGTCGTCGCGGCTCCTGACGGCACCGTGATCCTGGTCGATGCCGGCACACCGTGGCTGGCGACAGCCGGAACGGGCGACGTGCTCGCCGGCGTCATCGGCGCGCTCGCCGCAGCCGCTGCGGCCGACGATCGGCCGGCGGACCCGGCGTCGCTGGCAGCCCTCGCAGCCTCGGGGGCGTGGCTGCACGGTCGCGCGGGCGTGCTGGCGTCACACGCCCGCGGCGGCGGGCCGATCACCGCACTCGACGTTGCAGAGGCCCTGCCGCTCGCCGTCGCCGAAGCGCTCGCACGCTGACACCCGTCGTCGGGCCGCGGCGTGACGGCTCCCTAGGATGGTGGGGTGTCGAGGCGGGCGGCGTTGTGGGTCGGGTTCGTGCTCGTGCACGCCGCCGTGATCGCGCTCGGATTCGCCGGCGACCATGCCGCGTCGTGGGATGTCGATCAGCTCTACCGCTGGTGGGCCTGGCAGATGCAGAACGGTGACGCCGTGCCGGGCATCACCGAGGACTGGGTCTACCCGATCCTCGCGCAGATACCGATCCTGCTCGCGGGGCTCGCGACGCCGGCGCTGGACTACACGCTCGCGTGGGGGCTGCTCGTGACCGTCGCCGACGCGTGCGCGTTCGCCCTGCTGGTCGGTCGCGGCCGGTCGCGCGGGCGCGTGACGGCGGCGTGGTTCTGGCTCGCGGCGATCCTCGCTCTCGGCGGCGTCGGGATGTTCCGCCTCGACGCCGTGACGGTGCCGCTGGCGATCGCTGGTTCGCTATGGCTCGTCGGTCGGCCGTGGGTCGCTGCGGTGCTCCTCGCCGTCGCGACCTGGATCAAAGTGTGGCCGGCGGCTCTCCTCGCCGCAGCGGTCATCGCGGTCAGGCGCCGGCTCGCGATCGTGGGAGGTGCGGCCGCGGTATCGGCGGCCGCGATCGCGCTCGTGGTATCGGCGGGCGGGGCCGCGCACCTTTTCGGCTTCATCGGCGACCAGGCCACGCGCGGCCTGCAGATCGAGGCGCCCGTGAGCACGTTCTACATGCTGATGGCCCTCGCTCGCGTCGAGGGAGCGTGGGTGTTCTACGACCCCGACCTCATCACGTTCCAGGTGACCGGCCCGTGGGTCGATCCGGTGATCGCCGCGATGACCCCCATTCTCATGATCGGGATGCTGCTGATCGCCGGTATCGGCGCCCTCCAGGCCTGGCGCGGTGCGACCTTCGCCGGACTCTTCCCGCCGCTCGCCCTCGCCCTCGTGCTCGGCTTCATCGTGCTCAACAAGGTCGGATCGCCGCAGTACATGACCTGGCTCATCCCGCCGCTCGTCATCGGTCTCGTCCTCAACCGGCGGCTTTGGGCGCTGCCGGCCGTGCTCGCGCTCGTCATCCTGGCCGTCACGCAGGGGATCTTCCCGTTCTGGTACGACGGCATCCTCGTGCTGGAGCCGTTCGGGGTGTTCGCCCTCGTCGCGCGCAATCTGCTGCTCGTCCTGCTGTTCGGATGGACACTGGTGCGCCTCGTCCTCGTGCGCACCCGCCGCCGCGGCGCGGCGGTGCCGGCATCCGCTCCCTGAACCACTTCCCATCCCCGATCCCGAACCCGGAGGTTCCCCATGCTCGTCGCCTTCTCCGTCGCCCCATCCGGAACCGGCCGTGCCGACGGCTCGGTCCACGACGCGGTCGCAGCCGCTGTGCGCGTCGTCCGCGACAGCGGTCTGCCGCACCGCACGACATCGATGTTCACCGAGATCGAGGGGGAGTGGGACGAGGTGATGGACGTCGTCCGTCGGGCGACCGACGCAGTCATGCCGTTCGGCTCGCGGGTCTCGCTCGTGCTGAAAGCCGACATCCGTCCGGGCTTCTCGGGCGAGCTCGACGGCAAGATCGACCGCCTCGAGGCCGCGATCGAACGCGCGGAGGGCTCGGTCGACGACGACTGAGCGGGCGATCACGGCATCCGCTCGAATCGATTCGACAGGATGCCGCGGCGGCCACTAGCATGAGCCGGTGACCTCCTCGAACCTCACGAGGGGGGCGGCGACGTGGGCGCTCCTCTCCCTCGCCGTCGGCAGCTTCGGCATCGGCATGACCGAATTCGTCGTCATGGGCCTGCTGCCGAACATCGCCGAAGATCTGCTGCCGACCCTGTGGGCGGCGGATTCGGCCGACGCCATCGCCCAGACCGGGTGGCTCATCACGCTGTACGCGCTCGGGGTCGTCGTCGGAGCGCCGACGATCGCCGGCAGCGTCGCGAAGTACCCGCGGCATCGCGTGATGATCGGGCTCGCTCTCGCCCTCACCGTCTTCAACGCGCTGACCTTCCTCGCCCCGACGTTCGAGCTGGTCGCGGCATCCCGCTTCCTCGCCGGACTCCCGCACGGCGCATACTTCGGCATCGGGGCGCTCGTCGCCGCCGACGTGCTCGGCCCCGGACAGCGGGCGAAGGGCGTCGCGTTCGTCCTCACCGGTCTCACGGTCGCCAACGTGGTCGGCGTGCCGCTGGGCACCTACCTCGGCCAGCAGGTGGGCTGGCGCGCGGCGTTCATGGTGGTGGCGGCGATCTTCGGCGCCGCCACGGTCCTCATCGCCTTCTTCGTGCCAGAGCACCCGGGCGACCCGGGGCGGACGCTGCGCGCGGAGCTGAAGGTCTTCCGCATCGGCCAGGTGTGGCTCGCGCTCGGGGTCGGCGCCATCGGGTTCGGCGGCTTCTTCGCCGTGTACAGCTACGTCGCGCCGATGGTGACCGAGGTCGCCGGGTCGCCCGAATGGGTGGTCCCCATCGTGCTCGTGCTGATGGGCCTCGGCATGACGATCGGCAACCTCGTCGGCGGCCATCTCGCCGACGTCGATCTCAAGCGCACGCTCGTCGGCGGGCTGCTCGCGCTCGCCGTGGTGCAGGCGCTGCTCGCGGTGACCTCGCACTGGATCTGGGCTCTCGCCTTCTTCGTCTTCCTCACCGGCTTCGTCTCGGCGGCCCTCAGCCCGACGATCCAGACACGGCTCATGGACGTCGCAGAAGACAACCAGTCGATCGCGGCGGCCCTCAACCACTCCGCCCTCAACATCGGAAACGCCCTCGGCGCCTTCCTCGGCGGTCTCGTGATCGCCGCCGGCTGGGGCTTCGTCGCACCCGCCTGGGTCGGCGTGCTGCTCGCGCTCGGCGGTCTCGGCATCGCCGTGGCGAGCCTCGCGGCCGAGCGCCGGCGGGCGGGTGCGCTCGTCTGACGACGGCGTGCCTTCGTGGGCTGGCGTCGCGTTCGCGCTGTCGAAAGCGGTAACCGCGCCAGGCGTCGGCGACCGCGGGTGGCGGTTTCGACCGCGCGACTAGGCTGAGCGGATGCCGGAGCCCCACGACCGCGTGACGTCGGCGTTCCGGGTGCTCGCAGACGCCGTCGGCGACTCGCGCCCGCGTCGGCCGGAAGATGCGTCGGACCCCGGTATCCCGGTCGCCGCGACCGTCGTGATCGTCCGCGACGGCGCCACCGGCCCCGAGGTGCTGCTGCTCGAGCGCCCCGACCGAGGGTCGTTCGCGGGGGCGTGGGTGTTTCCGGGCGGCAAGCTCGATGACGCCGATCGAGACGACGCCGGCGAGCCCGAGGTCGACTCCGCCCGTCGTGCCGGTGTGCGCGAGACGCATGAGGAGACCGGCCTGGTGGTGGGTGCCGAAGACCTCGTCACGATCTCGTGCTGGGACCCGCCGCCGGGGCTGCCGCTGCGCATCCGCACGTGGTTCTTCGCGGTGCACCTTCCCGATCCGCCGGCGGTGGCGGGGCTCGCGCTCTCGCCCGACGAGGCGATCCGCGCGGAGTGGATCCGGCCTGCCGAGGCCCTCGAGCGCCACGGCCGGGGCGAGCTCACGCTGTATCCGCCGACGTGGGTGACTCTCGACGCGCTCCGTGGCCAGCCTGACGCCACCGCGCTCCTCGCGGCGCTGCGCCTGGGCGACGTGGAGCAGTTCGAGACGGTCGCCCGGCGCGGCCCCGGCGGACCCCTGCTGCTCTGGCAGGACGACGCCGAGTACGACGAGCCGACGGATGCCGTGGCGGCAGCATCCGGATCCCGTCATCGCCTCGAAGTCGGCGTGCTTCCGTGGATCTACACGCGCACCGGGTGAGCCCGAAGCGCGCCGTCCGCTGAGACCTGCGGCGGATCGAAGTGCGCTGTTACACTGCCCGGGATGGCGCATGCGGGGGGTCGCATACGAGCATCGCGGTCGGTGGTCGCGGTGCTCGCCGTCCTGTTGCTCGTCGCCTCGGTGCTCGTGGTCGCGCCGCCGACGACCGCCGTTCCGATCGTGCCGTTCGCGGCGCGCTTCTCGGCCGACGACAACGGAACGGTCTCGATCTTCGGCAACAACCTGCTCTCGTGCCCGGCGAGCGACAGTCGATGCGCGAGCACCCGCGCCGGCACCACATCGCTGAACAACAACGGCTTCGCGATGACCCACCTCGACACCGACGCAGACACCTCCACCTTCAACTCGTCGAGCGCCCAGGTGAGCGCTCCGCCGTCAGGCGAGGTGCTGTGGGCAGGCCTCTACTGGGGCGCGCGCCTCAGCCGCGGCGTCGGCGGCACCGCAGGGGTAGGCGATCGCACGGTGATGCAGCTTCGCGTGCCGGGGTCGGCGTCGTACGCTCAGATCCCGTCGCAGGCGGGCTTCGGGCCGACCAGCGGTGATCAGGCGTACCAGCAGTTCTCCGATGTCACCGCGCTCGTGCGCTCGGCCGGGCCAGGCACCTACTGGGGAGCGAACGTCGTCGCCGGCACGGGTGAGGATCGCTTTGCCGGCTGGTCGCTCGTGGTGGTGTACCGCGCTCCCGGCCTGCCGTTGCGCAATCTGACGGTGTTCGACGGCTTCGCCGACGTCGGCAGGGACGAGCCGCAGCAGGTCAACCTCTCCGGGTTCCGCACTCCGGTCGTCGGTCCGGTCGAGTCGCAGCTGGGCATGGTGGCGTACGAGGGGGACTTCTCGACCTCGGGCGACTCGGCGCGGCTGAACAGCACGCTGCTGTCGACGACGCCGCTCTCGCGCGGCAGCAACTTCTTCAACGGCACCAACGACGACAACGGCACGAGTGTCGGCGCGCGCAGCCCTGCGCACGTGAACATGCTCGGGTTCGACATCAAGAACCTCGCCGCCACCGGCATCCCCAACGGCGCGACGAGCGCCACCATCTCGCTCGAGAGCACCGGCGACCGGTACTTCCCGGGGGTCGTGACGACGGCGATCCGCCTGTTCGCGCCGGACTTCTCGACCAGCTCCAAGACGGTGGCGAATCTGGCGGGGCGCACGCCGGCACTTCCGGGCGACGAGCTCGAATACACGCTGACCTACCCGAACACCGGCCAGGATCCCGCGACCCAGGTCGAGCTTTCCGACACGCTGCCGCCCGGCACGACGTTCCTCTCGGCGACGCCGACAACCGGCACGTGCACGGGCTCGGGGCGCGATGTGAGCTGTGCGGTCGGCACGATCGGCGTGGGCGCGACGTGGCAGGCCCGCATTCGGGTCCTCGTCGGTGCGGGCGCGGCAGGAACCACCCTCATCAACGCCGCCGTGCTCGACTATCGCGCCGCGACACTCGGTCGCGACCTCACCTACGTCGTCGCGCCCGCCACGATCGCGGTCGACGCGCTTGCGGATCTCTCGATCGCGAAGTCGCTGAGCCCGGGCACCGGGCTCGCCGGCACGCGGGTGACCTCGACACTGACGGTGTCCAACGCGGGACCCACCGCCTCGGCCGGCGTCGTCGTGACCGATCAGCTTCCGGCCGGTGTGACCTTCGTGTCGGCGGCGACATCGCAGGGGAACTGCGCGCACTCCGCCGGCGTCGTCACGTGCGCGCTGGGAACCGTGGCCGACGGCGCGGTCGTCGACGTCGACGTCGTCGTCGAGATCCCGCCGGGGTCGACCGTCGCATCGATCGTCAACGTCGCCTCGGTGACCGCGGCGACGGCGGATCCCGAGCCGGGCAACAACGCCGCCGGTGCTACGGCGGCCGTCGTGCGCGATGCCGACCTCTCGGTCGTGAAGACCGCAGCCGATTCCGTGATCGCCCCGGGGTCGACGACGACGTTCACGGTGAACGTCAGGAACGACGGGCCCTCGGATGCCGTCGGCGTCGTGATCTCGGACACCGTCCAGGATGACGCCCTCGTGCTGACCTCGGCCGCGCTCGCCGGAGCGACGTGCACGGTGAGCGGCTCGGCGGTCCGCTGTGAGCTCCCGCGACTCTCGCCAGGCGCTACGGCACTGATGACCGTGGGGGCGCGCGTCTCGCCCGATGCCGCAGCGGGTGCGTCGCTCGTCGATGTCGCCACCGCGAGCGCGAGCACGCCCGATGCGGACTCGTCCGACAACACCGACTCCGTCATGGTGACCGTCGACGAGCCGCAGGCCGACATCGAGACGACCAAGACCGCCGCCGACGTGGTCGCGGGCGGGCAGATCACGTACACCGTGGTCGTGACGAACCGGGGGCCGTCGACATCGCGCGGCGTGACCCTCGCCGACGCGCTTCCCGCGGGGCTGACCGCGACCAGCGTCACGCCGTCGCGAGGCACGTGCGCGCTCGGCCAGACGGTGTCGTGCGACCTGGGGGACCTGCCCGGCCCCGATGCGTCGGGAGGGGCGACGTCGGCGACGGTGACGATCGTGGCCGACGTCGCCCCCGACGCCGCAGTGGGCGCGCTCACGAACACGGCGACGGCGACGTCGGCGACGGCCGACCCCGATCCTGCCGACAACGCCGCGACGGCCACCTCGACGGTCAGCGCCCTCGCCGACGTGTCGATCACGAAGACCGCGGCCCCTGTTCAGCCGGCCGCGGGTGCCGACGTCACGTTCACGATGGTGGTCACGAATGCGGGTCCATCGACGGCCCGCGATGTGGTGCTCACCGATCCGCCGCCGCCTGGGCTCACCCTCCTGGGCGTGACGAGCGATCCGGGGGTGACGTGCGACGGTGCGGCGACGATCACGTGCGCGATCGGTGACCTGGCGCCGGGAGCGTCGACCACCGTGTCGGTCGTCATGAACATCCCGGCCGACTTCGACCTGCAGACCGGTGCTGTGAACACCGCGACCGTCGGCAGCACGACGACCGACCCGGCAACGGGGAACAACATCGCGACCGCCACCGTGACGGCGCGCGCGATCTCCGACCTCATCGCCCTCAAGTGGGACACGACCGACCTCCCGCCCGCGCCGGGGACGCCGCCGAGGGCGTTCGCCGCGGGTGAGATCGTCACCTACCGGCTGGCGGTCGGCAATTTCGGACCCTCGGATGCCGCCTCCGCCCAGGTCGTCGACACGCTGCCCCCCGGAGTGACGTATCTGGACTCCGTGCCGGAGTGCCGGTTCGAGGAGCCGAACCGGGTGGTGTGCGACCTGCCGACCGTGCCTTCGCAGTGGGCGGCGGTCTTCCCGGTGCGGGTGCAGCTCGACCCGGATCTCCCCGAGGGCACGCAGCTGACCAACAGCGTCCAGATCACCCTCCTCGACCCCGACCGGGTGGATCCGGTCTCGTCGAACAACTTCACGTCCGTCACCAACCCCGTCGTGACCTCCGCCGACCTCGGCATCGTCAAGAGCACGTATTCGCTCGACCTGCCGGACTTCACGTTCACGGTGCCGTCCTCCGCCCCCGCGGGAACCAACACCGGCTACGGACTCGACATCCGCAACGACGGTCCGAGCATCGCGCGAGACGTCGTGGTCGTGGACGCCTCGACGATGACCGACTTCTTCGTCAACCGGGTCGTCGTGGTGCGCGTCGATGCCGAGCCCCTCGACATCACCGCGTCCTGCTCGTGGAGCGGGGGCGACCTGCAGTGCCCGATCGGAGACCTGCCCGTCTTCGGGCCGGGGGACGCGAGCTGGCGCATCCAGGTCGACGGGGTGACGCTGTCGAACGCGCCGGCGGGCGCGTATGTGAACACGGCGACGGTCACCTCGGGGACACCCGACCCCGACGCTTCCGACAACACCTCGCAGGCGCCCATCACCGTCACCGAACCGGTCGCGACGCTCACGATCGACAAGACCGTCGTCGGGGGTCGCGACGTCGACGAGGACGGCGAGCCCGACATCGTGCCGGGGACGCCGTTCGGGTACCAGCTCGCGGTCGAGAACATCGTGGACATCACGCGCGAGGGCGCAGCGGATGCACCGGACGTCGTGGTGACCGATACGCTGCCGCCCGGACTCCTGCCCACGGCGGTAACGAGCACGCAGGGCACGTGCGAGATCACACTGCCGAGCACGGTGACGTGCTCACTCGGGACGGTGCTCGGTCCCGGAAGGATCCCCCAGCCGCCGCCGGTGCTCATCACGGTGTCGGGAGTGGCCGCGCCGAGCCTGTCGACCGGGACCATGCTGACGAACACCGCGACGGTCACCTCGCCGATCTCGGCGGAGGCCTCCGATGACGTGACGCAGCGCGTCGTCGCCGTCGCCGACATCGCGATCACGAAGGTGTCCGACGCGGCCGAGGTCGCGGCGGGTGCGATCGCCGGGTTCAGCCTCGTCGTCACCAATGCGGGCCCGTCCGATGCCGAGATCGTCGATGTCGCCGACATCCTGCCGCCGGAGATGGTCTTCGAGCCGGCGGAATCGGATCCGGCCTGCAACCTCGCCACCGAGCAGGGGACGACCTACGTGCAGTGCCTCATCGGCACACTGGCCGCGGGCGAAAGCCGCACCGTCCGAGTCTCGGGTCGGATCGCGGCCGATACGGCGCCCACGACGGTGATCAACACCGCCGGGGCGTCGTCGCAGATCGTCGGCGGCGATCTCGACTTCTCCAACAACATCAGCGAGGCCTCGGTCGCCATCGTCGCCTCGGCCGACCTGGTCGCGGCGAAGACCGCCGATGCCGACGGCTACCGGGTCGGATCGAACGTGACCTACACCGCCTCGGTGACCAATACCGGCCCGTCGGTGGCGACGGACGTCGTCACGGTCGACCCGATCCCCGCCGGTCTCGGCTTCGTGTCCGCGACCGGCCACGACTCACTCGCGTGCACCTTCGCCGACAGTGTCGTCTCGTGCACCGCGCCGACGCTCGCGCCCGGAGCGACGGCCTCAGCGACCATCGTCCTCGCGCTGCCTGCCGGACTCGAGCCGGGTCCGGTCGAGAACGCCGTCCGTGTCTCGTCGGCTACGCCGGATCCGGAGCCGGCGAACGATGCGGCATCCGTCGTCGTGGACGCATTCGTGCTCGCCGATACCGCCGTCTCGAAGTCGGTCGTGACGGCGGAGCCGACGGCGGGAAGCCCGCTCGTGTTCGCGATCGACGTCGTCAACCGCGGTCCGCAGTCTGCTCCTCGCGTCGTCGTCAGCGACACCCTCGAACCCGGGTTCGCCTTCGTGTCCACGACCGGCGGAACCTGCGGGCTGACGAACCCGGAGGGCCTCGACATCGTGACATGCGAGATCGGGGGGCTGGAGGTCGGTGCGACCGCCCGAGTGCTCATCACCGTACTCCCCGACTCGGAGATGCGGTCCGTTCGCAACGGGGCGCTGGTCGGTTCGGCGGCTCAGGATTCCCAGAGCGCCGACAACTACGACGAGATCGAGATCGCACTCGCGGCCCCGATCGACCCCGTCGATCCGGTGGACCCCGTTGATCCCGAGCCGCCGGTGGACCCCGGCGAGGAGACGCCGCCGACGCCACTGCCCGGAGCGCTGCCGGCCACGGGTGGGCAATGGCCCGTGCTCGCGACGCTGTGGGGGATCGTCCTCGCCGTGTCGGGCGCCGTGATCTATGTCGGCCGCGGACTGGTCGCGCAGCTCCGCTGGGCGCGGCCGCGAAGCTGACAGCTCAGGCCGCGAGCAGTCGACGCAGGTGCGCGCCCACCAGGTGCGTCTCGATGAGGAATCCGTCGTGCCCGAAGTCGCTCGAGAGCACGACGGCCGCGTCGCCGTCGAGGGTCGTGCGGAGGCCGCGGGCGATGCGGTGCTGACCCTCGATCGGGAACAGCCGGTCGCTGTCGATCCCGAGCACGAGCGCGGTCGCGGTGACGCGGGCGAGCGCATCGTCGACGCCGCCGCGATCCCGGCCGACGTCGTGGGAGTTCATCGCCTCGACGAGGGTGATGTAGCTGTTCGCGTCGAAGCGCCGTGTGAACTTGTTGCCGTGGAAGTCGAGGTAGGACTCCACCGCGAAGCGCCCGCCGAGCCCGAGCGGGCTCACACCCGACTGCCACGAGCGCTGGAAGCGCTGGTTGAGCTCGGTGGGGGAGCGGTAGTTCAGCAGCGCCATGCGCCGTGCGAGGGCGAGGCCGCGGTTCGGGCCGTCGCCGTCGGCGGCGTCGTAGTACTCGCCGGCCTGGAACCGCGGGTCGATGCGGATGGCCTCGAGCTGCACCGAGTTGAGGGCGATCTGGTCGGCGGTGTTGACCGGGGGAGCGGAGAGGATGCCGACTCTCGCGACCCGGTCGGGGACGCCCACCGCCCACTCGAGGGCGTGCATGCCGCCCATCGAGCCGCCGACGACGGCGGCCCACACGTCGATCCCGAGGGCGTCGGCCAGCCGCACCTGTGCGCCGACCTGGTCGCGGATCGTGAGGTACGGGAAGCGCGACGCCCATTCGTAGCCGTCGGGGGCGATGCTGGCCGGGCCCGTCGAGCCCTGGCAGCCGCCCAGCATGTTCGGGGCGACCACGAACCACCGGTCGGTGTCGATCGGGCCGCCGGGGCCCACGATGTCGTCCCACCAGCCCGACGTGGGGTGACCGGGTCCTGCGGCGCCGCGCACGTGGCTGTCGCCCGTGAGTGCGTGGAGCACGAGCACCGCGTTGTCGCGGGCTGCGTTGAGCTCGCCCCACGTCTCGAAAGCGAGGCGGTAGGCGGGCAGCTCCTGCCCGACCTCGGTGCGGAACGATCCGAATGCCGCGAAGTGCCGGTCGCCGGCCGGATCCCCGTCGCGCCACGCGCCGGTGGCGGGCGGGCGCCCGAGCAGCAGGCGCGCGTCGGCCTCCGTCACCGGTGCCGAGGGCACGGTGTCTTCGGAGGTCTGCCAGTCCATGAGGCCCATTCTGGTCTGCCGCCGGCGCGGCGGGCCGCGTGTTACGGCGCGCGGGGCGGCATGTGGGGGATCGGACGACGGATGCCGCGGCCCGGCGTGGGCCGCGGCATCCGTCCGCGTCGATGAGGAGGTCGTTACGCGCGCGCGGCCTCGGACACGCGACGAGCGGCTGCGAGAGCCTGCTCGAGGTCGGCCTTGAGGTCGTCGATGTTCTCGAGGCCCACCGAGAGGCGCACGAGGCCCGGCGTCACGCCGGTGGTGAGCTGCTGCTCGGGCGTGAGCTGCGAGTGGGTGGTGGAGGCGGGGTGGATCACGAGCGAGCGCACGTCGCCGATGTTGGCGAGGTGGCTGAAGAGCTTCAGCGAGTTGACGAACGTGCGTCCGGCCTCGACCCCGCCCTTGAGCTCGAACGACAGCACCGCACCGACGCCCTTGGGGGCGTACTCGTTCGCCTTGGCGTACCAGGGCGACGTGGGAAGCCCCGAGTAGTTGACCGACGCGACGTCGTCGAGGTTCTCGAGCCACTCCGCGATCTCCTGCGCGTTCTGCACGTGACGCTCGATGCGCAGCGACAGGGTCTCGATGCCCTGGATGAGCAGCCAAGCGCTCTGCGGCGAGATGGCGGCGCCGAGGTCGCGCAGCAGCTGCACGCGGGCCTTGATGATGTAGGCCAGGCCGTCGCCGACCGCGGCGGTGTAGCTCGCACCGTGGTAGCTGGGGTCGGGCTCGGTGAGGCCGGGGAACTTCTCGACGTTCTTCGACCACTCGAACGTGCCGCCGTCGACGATGACGCCGCCGATGACGGTGCCGTGGCCGCCGAGGAACTTCGTAGCCGAGTGGATGACGATGTCGGCACCGAACTCGAACGGCTTGATGAGGTACGGCGTCGCGATCGTGTTGTCGACGATGAGGGGGATGCCGGCCTCGTGGGCGACGTCGGCGACGGTGCGGATGTCGAGCACGTTGATCTTCGGGTTGCCGATCGTCTCGGCGAAGAAGAGCTTCGTGTTCGGGCGCACCGCGGCGCGCCACTCCTCGGGGTCGTCCTGGTTCTCGACGAAGGTCGTCTGGATGCCGAGCTTGGCGAGGGTGTACTTGAACAGGTTGTACGTGCCGCCGTAGATCGACGACGACGAGACGATGTGGTCGCCGGCTTCGGCGATGTTGAGCACCGCGAAGGTCTCGGCGGCCTGGCCGCTGGCCACGAGCAGCGCGCCGGTGCCGCCCTCGAGGGCAGCCAGGCGCTCCTCGACGACAGCCTGCGTCGGGTTCTGGATGCGCGTGTAGATGTTGCCGAACTCGGCCAGGGCGAACAGGTTCGCGGCGTGGTCGGCGTTGTCGAACACGTACGACGTCGTCTGGTAGATCGGCGTGGCGCGAGCCTTGGTGACCGGATCGGGCTGGGCTCCGGAGTGGATCTGCTTGGTCTCGAAACGCCAGTTCTCGGGTGCGGACATTGGCTTGCTCCTGCGGGGTCGGATGCCGATGACGAAGTGTCTGCGGCCGTCTCCGACAGTACGGAGCCTCCCGCCGATCGCCAACGATGGGGAAATCTGCCGTAACCCGGCGTTAGCGTGGGTTACATGGCGAACAGACGTGCAGTGGTGACCGGAGCCAGTTCCGGAATCGGCGAGGCGACCGCTCGGGCTCTCCGGGAACGGGGCTGGGAGGTCGTGGCGGTGGCCCGTCGCGCCGACCGGCTGGCTGAGATCGAAGCCGAGACGGGAGCGGTCGCGTTCGCCGCCGATCTCACCAGCGATGCGGACGTCGCAGCCCTCGCCGCCTTCCTCGCCGACTCCGGACCGGTGCACTCCCTCGTGCATGTCGCCGGCGGTGCGCGCGGCACCGACCGCGTCGAAGACGGCCTGGTCTCCGACTGGCAGTGGATGTTCGATGTCAACGTGCTCTCGGCCCAGCGGGTGGTCGCGGCCCTGCTGCCGCTGCTGCGCCGCGGTGCGGCCGAGACCGGCCACGCCGACACGCTCTTCGTCACCTCGACCGCGGCGGTCACCGCCTACGCCGGCGGGGCCGGCTACAACGCCGCGAAGGCCGGGGAGGCGATGCTCGCGCACGCCCTGCGCCTCGAGCTCAACGGCGAGCCGATCCGGGTCATCGAGATCGCACCCGGCATGGTCCACACGCCCGAGTTCACCCTCAACCGCCTGGGCGGCGACGCGAACGCGGCCGAGCGCGTGTACGAGGGCGTCGAGGCTCCGCTGACCGCGGGCGATGTCGCCGACGTGATCGTCTACGCGCTGGATGCCCCCGGCCACGTGAACCTCGACCTCGTGACGATGCGGCCGGTCGCCCAGTCGGCGCAGCACCTGCTCGCGCGGGGGCCGCTGCGCCCTCGCACCGCGGACTGATCCGCGTCAGATGATCTGCGATTCTCCGGCGACAGCCTCGGCCTCGTCGGGCATCTCGTCGGCGAACGCGACCTTGGGCACGAAGAAGAGCAGCACTGCGGCGAGGAAGCCGCCGGCGGCGCAGATCGCCCACACCGCCAGGTAGCCGCCGAGGGCCGCCGCCGTTTCGCTCGCGACGATGCCGGCGCCCGCCGCGAGCACGACGCCGAAGACCGCCGAGGCGAACGTGCCGCCGATCGTCTTGGTCGTGTTCGTGAGCGCCGACGCCACGCCGGTCTGGCCCTGTGGTGCCGCGGCGGCTGCGGCGGCGGGCAGGGCTCCGACGAGGGCGCCGGATCCGAGGCCGGCGATCGAGAGGTTCAACAGCACCTGCCAGAGCTCGACGTGGAAGGGGATGAACAGCAGGTACCCGACGCCGACCATCGTCGAGGCGACGATCAGGATCAGGCGCGGGTTCGCGCGCCGTGAGGTGACGGCGAAGAGGATGGCGCCCACGATGAGCGACACGAGGTAGATGCCGATCACGTTCGAGCGGCCGGTGGCGTCGAGGCCGAGCCCGTAGCCGAGCGAGGAGTCGGTGCCGGCGTAGGTCGACAGCGGGCCCTGTGCGCCGAGCAGGCTGATGCCGATGAGGAACGCCGTCGCCTGCACGGGCCACATCTCGGGGCGCCGGAGGACTCGGATGTCGATCGCGGGGTCGTCTTGACGCAGCTCGTACCGCACGAACCATACGAACACCGCCGCGCCGAGGGCGAGGAGCGCGACGACCCACCACCAGGCGCCGGCCCCGAGATCGAGCTCGCCGATCAGGCGCATGTAGACGAGGGCGCTCGTGACAAGCAGCAGCCCCCACGCGAGGATCACGAAGCCCCACGTGTCGAGCCGGCGCCCGGGCGACGGCTCGGACTCGGGGACGCCGAGCCAGATCACGAAGCACACGAGCGTCACGACGATCGCCGGCACCATCAGCGTCAGGGTCAGATCTCCGCCGGTCGCGGCGAAGATGCGTCCGGCCGCGAGGGCGCCGATGATGGCGCCGGCCTCGAGACCGACGACGAGCAGGCCCGCGGCACGCCGGGTGAGGGAGACCCCGCGGTTCTGGCGTCGGCCGCGCTCGAAGATCAGGGCGATCTCCAACGGCAGCCAGACGACGTAGAACCCCTGCAGCGCCCACGCGATGAGGAAGCTCCAGAAGTCGCCGGCGAAGGCGAGCCACCAGCTCGCGCCCGCAGTGAGGATCGCGGCGATCAGCAGGATCCGCTTGTGCCCGTACATGTCGCCGAGCTTCGCGAGCACCGGCACCACGAGTGCCGACAGCAGCAGCTGCGCGGCCTCGAACCAGTTCACGTCGGAGTCGTGGACGCCGAGCGCGGTCACGATGTCGCTGAACAGCGGCACGTAGAAGCCCTGGAGGATGCCGCTGGTCACCTCGACCAGGACGAACCAGCCGATGAGGCCGGCGGTGATGCCGAGGGCCGAGCCGCGCAGGCGGTCGGCGGCAGAGGAGGCGCGAGACACGAGGGCGAGGATAACACCGCAGCCGCCCTAGTCTGAGGGGATCGAGTGCCGGGAGGCGAGCCTGTGGAGAACGTGGCGATCGAGCGCGAGACGCTCACCTGGGAGGCCTTCGGCACCGCATCGCGCGATGTCGCCCGCGCGATCGTCGCGGACGGCTTCGTACCCGAGGTCGTCGTCGCGATCGCGCGCGGCGGGCTCCTGCCCGCAGGCGCCCTCGCCTATGCCCTCGGCATCAAGAACTGCGGGGCGATCAACGTCGAGTTCTACACCGGGATCGGCACCGTCCTCGATGCCCCTGAGGTGCTGCCGCCGGCTCTCGACATGAGCTACCTCGACGGCCGCCGCGTGCTTCTCGTGGACGACGTCGCCGACAGCGGGCGCACGCTCGCACTCGCCGTCCGGCTGCTGCAGGAGCGCGGGGCCGAGGTCCGGTCGGCGACGATCTACACGAAGCCGTCGACGATCATCCAGCCCGACTACGCGTGGAAGGACACCGGGCTGTGGATCGACTTCCCGTGGTCGGCGGAGGGATCCGTCCTCGACGAGGATGCGCACTGATCGATGGCGATGACGCTCCCAGCTCTCGCCGAGGCCGGTCTCATCGACCCGGGGTGGGCGACCGCTCTCGAGCCCGTCGCCGGCGATATCGCGGCGCTCGGTGAGCGGCTCCGCGCCGAGACGGCGGCGGGCCGCGGGTATCTCCCGGCCGGTGACCGCGTGCTGCGCGCGTTCCAGCGGCCGCTCGCCGATGTGCGGGTGCTCATCGTCGGGCAGGACCCCTACCCGACGCCGGGCCACGCGATCGGGCTGTCGTTCGCGGTCGAGCGGCACGTGCGGCCGCTCCCGCGGAGCCTGTCGAACATCTACCGCGAGCTCTCGGACGATCTCGGCATCCCGCCCGCGCCGCACGGCGACCTGTCGGCTTGGAGCGATCAGGGAGTGCTGCTGCTCAACCGCGTGCTCACCGTCGCGCCGGGGGAGGCGGCATCCCACCGGGGCTGGGGCTGGGAGAAGGTGACCGAGCACGCCATCCGCACGCTCGTCGCGCGCGACGCGCCGCTGGTCGCGATCCTGTGGGGGAAGGATGCTGCGAACCTCGCACCGCTCCTCGGATCGACGCCGTTCATCACGTCGCCGCACCCCTCGCCGCTGTCGGCGAGCCGCGGATTCTTCGGCTCGAGGCCGTTCTCGCGCGCGAACGACCTGCTCGTCGCACAGGGTGCTACGCCGGTGGATTGGCGAATTCCCGCCGACGCGTAGGCTGTCGGCATGCTGGAGGAGGAATACGACCGCGACCGGCGCTCGCTGCCGCGGCACCTGCGTGCGAAGCCCGCACCCGAAGCGCCGTTCTCGTACGTGATCCGCCCCGTGCGAGACGCCGATGTCCCCGACATCCGCGAGATCTACAACTACTACGTCACCAACTCCGTCGTCACCTTCGACGAGAAGAAGTGGACGCTCGCCCAGTGGCGCGAGAAGCTCGCACACCTGAAGAAGCTCGACCTCCCGTTCCTGGTCGCCCAGTCGCCGAGCGGGCAGATCCTCGGCTACGCGCTGGTCCAGCCCTGGGCGGGCAAGTCGGCGTACCGCTACACCGTCGAGAACTCGATCTACCTGGGGCAGGCGGCGGCGGGGAAGGGGCTCGGCCGCGCCCTCCTCGAGGCGCTCATCGCAGCCTGCGAAGAAAAGGGAATCCGCGAGATCGTCGCCGTGATCAGCGACAAGGGCGCCGAGGCATCCGTCGCGCTCCACGAGCGGCTCGGCTTCGAAGAGGTCGGTCGCATGGGCCGTGTGGGGTTCAAATTCGGGCGGTGGCTCGGAACGATCTACCTGCAGAAATCGCTCACGCCGAAGAAGAAGGCGAAGCGGGGTCTGTTCGGTCGCTGACGGCCGGCGGTGCTGTCCGGTGCGCACCGAACGCGCGCACCGCATCGATGAGGGCCTCCCACGGTCCGTGCACGTCGTCCTCGCGCAGCAGGGCATCGCGCACCTCGCCGGCGCAGCGGGCGTTCACCTCCCACGCGAATCGATCGGCGCCGCGATTCGGCGGGGGCTCGACATCGGGCACGTCGACGTCTGGGTCGCCGGAGAGTTCCGCCGCGGCATCCGTCCACGGGCATTGCTTGATGAGCGCGATCCACCGGTCGGCATCGTCTTCGGGGGGCTCGGCGCGCCACTCGCGGCGCAGCCCGGCGAACCCGCCGGTGCGCGCGACGAGCACGACGAGCGACGCCTCGGCGTCGGTGCCGCGGTCAGGTTCCGGGTCCATCGTCGATCACGCCGACGCCCGTCCAGCCGGTGCGGACGGCGTCGACCTCCTCCGACTCCTCACCGTACTCCGCGGCGGCCGCGGCCAGTGTCGCGCGGGCGAAGGCGACGAAGTCGCTCGTGGGGGAGAGGGTGCCCGCCGTGAGGGTGCGATACCAGATGAGGCCGGCGCGCTCCCAGGCGTAGCCGCCCAGCGCCGTCGCCGTCAGGTGGAACGCGCGATTGGGGATGCCGGAGTTGATGTGCACGCCGCCGTTGTCGCTGCGGGTCACGACGAGGTCGTCCATGTGGGCGGGCTGGGGGTCTTTCCCGAGCACGTCGTCGTCGTACGCCGTGCCCGGCTCGGCCATCGAGCGAAGCGCCCGACCTTCGACGGCGGGGGTGAAGATGCCCTCGCCGATGAGCCAGGACGCCTCGTCGGCGCGCTGGCCGCGGTGGTGCTGTTCGGCGAGGGCGCCGAAGACGTCGGCGACCGATTCGTTGAGTGCCCCCGACTGTCCTCGGTACACGAGGCCGCCCTCGTCTTCGATGACGCCGTGCGCGAGCTCGTGGGCGATCACCGTGAGCGATCGCGTGAACCCGACGAAGACCTCGCCGTCGCCGTCGCCGAAGACCATGCGCTCGCCGTTCCAGAACGCGTTGTCGTAGTCGCGGCCGAAGTGCACCGTCGCCAGCAGCGGCCCTCCCGCGCCGTCGAGGCTGTTGCGCGCGAACGCATCCCACAGAAAGTCGAAGGTCGCGCCCAGCCCGTCGAAGGCCTCATCGACAGCGGCGTCGCCGGTGACCGGGTCGTCTTCTCCGCGCACGCGGACGCCCGGGAGCACCTCGCGCTGCTGGGCATCGCTGATCTCGCGATCGGGTGCCGGTGTGGTCTCGACGATGAGCGTGCCCTCGTCCTCGATCGACAGCCGCAGCCGTGAGCGCACCGGGCGGTACTCGCGGGGCGTCGCGAGCGTCGCGCGCGCGGCCTCGGCGGCATGGGCGAGATGCGGCTCCTGAGCGGCGGCGATGCGGGCGAGCAGGTACGGGGGGACGATCGCGTGCGGCATGATCCGAGGCTAGCGCCGGGGCCGGACGTCATACTCGGTCGGGCGGCGCGCCGTCATGCTCCGCCGGGATCGATCGCGGGGATCGACGCGAGGAGCCGCCGCGTGTACGACACCTGCGGCTCGAGCAGCACCTTTTCGGTCGGACCCTCCTCGACGATGCGGCCGTTCTTCATGACGAGCACCTCGTCGCACAGGTTCTGCACGACGCCGATGTCGTGCGAGACCAGCACGAGGGTGAGGCCGTCGCGGGCGCGCAGCCCTGCGAGGAGCTCGAGGATCTGCGCGCGGACGGTGACATCGAGCGCCGACAGCGGCTCGTCGCCGACGAGCAGCCGTGGCCGGTGCACGATCGCGCGGGCGATCGCGATGCGCTGGCGCTGGCCGCCCGAGAACTCGTGCGGGAATCTGTCGGCCATCGCCGGCTCGAGGCCGACGTCGGCGAGCACCTCGCGGACCCGCGCGCGACGGTCGCCTTCGATCCCGAGCGCCCACAGCGGCTCCGCCACGATCCTGCCCACGCTCATGCGGGGGTCGAGCGATGCGTAGGGATCCTGGAAGACCATGCCCGTCTGACGGCGCAGCCAGTGCAGCGACCGCGCGCTCGAGTCCGCATCGACCGGTCGCCCGTCGAATTCGATCGAGCCTGTCGATGGGGTGTCGAGGGCGAGCAGCAGACGGACGAGCGTGGACTTCCCCGATCCCGACTCGCCGATGATGCCGACGGCCGACCCCTCGGCGATGTCGACGTCAGCGTCGTCGAGAGCGGTCGTCCACATCTTCTTCGCGAAGAGCTTCGTCGCGGGCGCCGGATACCGGCGCGTGAGGCCGCGTGCGCGCAGCAGTGTGTCGCTCATGGTGTCCCGCCGTTCCCGCCCGGCCGCCACAGCGTCGCGGTGGCGTCGCGCAGCAGGCCCCGGGTCACAGCCGAGGACGGCGCAGTGAGCAGCGTCGGCACCGGCGCGCTCTCCACGACGTGCCCGTCCTCGAGCACGACGCCGTGCGTGGCGATCTGCGAGAGCACCGCCAGGTCGTGGGTGATGAACACGAGCGACATTCCGTCGTCCTCGACGAGCGAGAGCAGAAGGTCGAGGATCTCGGCCTGGATCGTGACGTCGAGGGCCGTCGTCGGCTCGTCGGCGATCAGCAGCCGCGGCCGGCACGCGAGAGCCATCGCGATAGCGACCCGCTGCCGCTGGCCTCCCGAGAGCTGGTGCGGGTAGCGGGCGACGATGCGCTCGGGGTCGGGGAGGGCGACACGTGCGGCCTCGGCGACCGCGCGGGCGGCGGCATCCCGCTTCGACAGACGTTCGTGGATGCGGATCGACTCGGCGATCTGGCGACCCACGGTCCGGATCGGGTTCAGAGCCGTGCGGGGTTCTTGGAAGACGATGCCGATCTCGTCGCCCCGGAGACGTGCGAGTTCGCGGTCGGGGAGCCCGATCAGCTCGCGACCGTTCCAGCGCACGCTTCCGCTCGCGCTCGCGCCGTCGGGGAGGAGCCCGAGGATGGCGAGCGCCGTCAGCGACTTGCCCGATCCTGACTCGCCGATGAGGCCGAGGCGTGCGCCGTCAGGCACCGCGAACGAGACATCGTCGACGACGCGGCGCCCGTCGATCTCGATCGTGAGTTCCTGCACGTCGAGGCTCATGCGACCACCTCCGGCACGTGCGCGCGGGCGGCTCGTGCGGCTCCGCGCCGACGCGAGAGGGTGGGATCGGTCACTTCGCGTACGGCGTCGCCGAGCAGGTTCAGCCCGAGGACGGTGACCGTGATCGCGAGCCCCGGCCAGACCACGGAGAGCGGGTGGATGGCGATGTAGCGCTGCACATCGCTCAGCAGCAGCCCCCACGACGGCTCGGTGACGGGCGCGCCGAACCCGAGGTACGACAGCCCCGCCTCGGCGAGCACGGCGACGGCCATCGCCCACGACAGCTGCACGATGAACACCGGCGCGACGTTCGGCATGAGGTGGCGCCACAGATTCTGCGACGGGGTGAGGCCGGACGCGCGGCCGGCGAGCACGAAGTCGCTGTGCAGCACGCGACGCAGTTCGGGACGCGTGACACGTGCGATGTTGACGCCGAAGCCGATGCCCACCGACCAGATGACCACCCACAGCGACCCGCCCCACACCGACGAGATCATCATCGCGATCAGCAGCACGGGAAAGGCGATGAGGATGTCGACGAAGACCGCGACCGACTCGCGCACCCATCGGGCGGTGAGCGCACCGAGGGCTGCGAGGGCGATGCCGATCACGGTGGCGATGATGCCGGCGCCGACGGCGACGAAGACCGTCGTTCGTGCGCCGGCCATGAGCAGGCTCAGCATGTCGCGACCCGACCCGTCGGTGCCGAGCAGGTGCGGCCAGCCGGGCGCCGCCCATCGGTCGCCGAGGTCGACCTGCAGCGGATCGAACGGCGTCCAGAACCGCGCGACGAGAGCCGTGAGCGCGATCACCGCGACCACGATGAGCCCGAACCGCCCGGTGGACAGCGCCCACAGGCGCCCGAGCCAGGCCAGGCGCGAGGGGCGGCGCTCGACCGGTCCCGTCGCTGCGCTCATGTCGCCTCCCGCTGCCGGGGGTCGAGCGCGCGGTGCACGAGGTCGACGACGAACCCGACGATCAGCACGAACCCGGTGAGGACGAGCAGCTCGCCCTGGACCTTCGGGAGGTCGCGTGCGCCGACGTCGGCGACCAGCATCCGCCCGATGCCGGGCAGGGTGAAGAGCTGCTCGATGACGACGGCGCCCACGATGATGCCGGCGACCTGGAGCCCGAGGACGGTGATGACCGACAGCCCGACGGTGGGGAGGCCGTGCCGGATCAGCGCGGTATCCCGAGTCAATCCCTTGGCCGCGGCCGTCCGCACGAAGTCCTCGCCGACAGCCTGCAGGGTCGCGCTGCGGACGAAGCGCAGCAGCATCGCACCCTCGACGATCCCGATCGTGAGGGCGGGGAGCAGAAGCGAGCGCAGCGCTGCCGCGGGGTCCTCCCAGCCCGCGCGCGGAAAGCCCTGGGCCGGGAGCCAGCCGAGCCACACCGCGAAGACGACGATGAGCATCATGCCCGCCCACACGACCGGCACGGCGGCGAGGGCCTGCGCGCCCACGCTCAGGAAGGTGCCGTCGGCGCGGCCGCGTCGCATCGCCGAGAGGACGCCGAGGGGCGCGGCGATCACGAGGGCGATCACGAGCGAGAGGATGCCGAGGGGCACCGTCACGAGCGCCTTCTGGGCGAGCTCGGTCGCGACCGGGGTGCCCGTCAACAGCGACGTGCCGAGGTCGCCCCGCAGGACGCCGCCGATCCACTCCAGATACTGGGTCGGCAGTGGCTCGTTGAGCCCCAGCCGTTCACGGATCGCCTCGACCTGCGCGGGTGTGCCCTGGGTCCCGGCGATCAGCTGCGCGACATCGCCCGGCAGCACCCGCAGCGTCAGGAAGATCAGCACGCTGGCTACGAGCAGCCCCACCAGCAGCAGGGCCAGTCTCGTCAGCGCGTAGCGGATCACTCCGACGAGACTGTCACACCCGCGAGGTTGATGCGCGAGTTGATCGAGTCGACCGGGAACCCCGAAACTCCTGCCCCCACCGCGGTGATCGTGGCGCCGTTGTAGAGCCAGTCGGCGGCGTGGTCCTCCGAGACGATGCGCGCAGCCTCGGCCAGCAGCGCCGCCGACTCGTCGGGGTCGACCGTGGCCAGGGCCTCGGCGTACAGCGACTGCACCTCGGGGTTGTCGTACCCGAAGTAGTAGTCGGGGTTCGCGAAGTTGCCGAAGTCGCGCGGCTCGACGTGCAGCACGAAGCTGAGATCGAAGTCCTTGTTCGTGTAGACGTCCTGCAGCCAGGTGGCGAATTCGACCTGGTCGACGGTAAGGGTCACGCCGACCTCGTTGAAGTCCGAGACCAGCACCTGCGGAACCGTGGTGCCGTAGAACGAGGGGATCGTGAGAGTGAGTTCGAGGTCGTCGGCGCCGGCCTCGGCGAGCAGCTCTCGCGCACGGCCCGGATCGTACGACACGACGTCCGAGAGGTCCTCGTAGCCGGGGTCGAGCTCGGGGATCGGCCCGTACATCGTCTGCCCGGCGCCCAGCGCCTCGACGAGCGCGTCGTGGTCGATCGCCAGGCGCAGGGCCTCGCGCACGCGGACGTCGTCGAGAGGTGCCTGCGCGCTGTTGAACGCGAGCGTTCCCTTGTCGGTGGTCCTGCCCGTCGTCAGCGTGAAGCCCGAGGCCTCGTCCAGCTGCGGGCTGAGGTTGGGGTCGACAGCCGTCAGCACATCGAGGCTGCCGTCGAGGGCGGCGTTCACACCGGCGGTGAAGTCGGGGATGTACTGGAACACGACACCCGCGACGCCGGCCGCCTCGCCCCAGTACGCGTCGTTGCGGGCGAACTCGATGCTGTCGCCCTGGATCCAGTCCACGAGCGTGAAGGGACCGGTGCCGTTGGCGGCGGTCTGCAGGTCGGTCGTGTCGCCGGCCTTGAAGACGAGGCCGGCGGGGCCGGTGAGGGTGAACAGGAAGTTCTGGTTCGGCTCGGTGAGCACGATCTCCACGGTGTCCTCGCCGGTCGCCGTGATCGTCGCGACTCCGGCGAAGTCTCCGTGTCCGACGATCGTCTCGTCATCCTTGACCTGGGCGAGGCTCGTCACGACGTCTTCGACGGTGAGCTCCTGGCCGCCGTGGAAGGTGACGCCGGGGGTGAGCGTGAACGTGTAGGTGAGCCCGTCGGGTGAGACCTCGTAGTCCGACGCGAGCGCCCCCACGATCTCGTTCTGCTCCGTGCGCGTGACGAGTCCCTGGTAGACGTTGTCGATGAGCACCTGCTCGAGGGCGGCACCGCTCGTGTGCCGGATGTCGAGGTTCGTGGGCTCGAGCACGAGGCCCACCGTGATCTCGCCGTTCGGGTCGGGCTCGAAGGTGGCCGAGGGACTCGGCTCGCCCCCTGCCGTGCAGGCGGACAACAGCAGCACTCCGGTGGCGAGCAGCGCCGTGGCGGCGAGTGTGGTGCGGCGGAGCATGGGGGTCCTTTCGAGGGCCGAATCGGCGCCGGGCGGGCGACGGAGCCCCGGGCGGGGGCTGTTGCGCGAACCGGTGCGGTGACCAGCCTAGGGAACGAGCGGGTGTGCGTTCGAACGCGCTACCCGGAACGAAACAGAAGCGTTAATCCTTCCCGCGGATCAATCGGTCGCCGCGAGAGCTCGCAGGCGCGCGCCGAGGTCGGCCGGGATGTCCTCTTGCGCGTTGTGGCCGGCAGGGACGGTGACGACCGATGCCGAGGGCACCCGCTCGCGGAACTGCGCGGCGTCTGCGTCGGTCACATAGCCGCGTTCGCCGCGGATGAGCGTGATCGGTGCGGTCGTCGACGCGAGGTCCTCCCACCCCGACAGGCCGAGGACGGCGGCGACTGGATCCGGCTGCGGCGGGCCAGCGGGAGCCGCAGCCGCGGGGTTCGCGGCCATCGCCGCGGCGAGGTGGGCGAAGTGGTGCTTCCACTCGACGCGACCGTCGGGGCGGATGCGCGAGTTGAAGAACACCCCGCGCTCGGCGCGCCGCCGGGTGCCGCCGCCGAGGCCGAAAGCGAGGGCCCGGTCCACCAGTTCGTCGCGCGAAGCCCAGTCGGTTGGGCCGGCGAAGAAGTCGCGGATCTGGCTGGGACCGGCGTTCGAGTCGATGCCCGGCGTGATGTCGATCACGACGAGGTCGCGCACGAGATCGGGACGGGATGCTGCCACCGCCGCGGCCGTCAGCCCCCCGAGTGACTGCCCGACGAGCACCTGCGGGGCGTCGGTCCAAGCATCCATCCCCACCGCGACGTCGACCGCGAGCGCGCGCCCGACGTACGCCAGGTCGTCGCGCCACGACGAGTCGCCGTGGCCGGGCAGGTCGATCGCGAGGGCGGGGAGTCCGAGCGCCAGGATCGTGGTGTCCCACGTGTGGGCGTTGAGGCCGGCGCCGTGCAGGAGTGTGACGACGGGTGCGCCGTCGCCGTAGCGCAGTGCGCTGAGCGAGCGTCCGTCGGGCAGCGTGGCGGACACGCGCTCGCCGCGGGGGATCGGGGCGTCGATGCCGGCCTCGGCCGCCTGCTCGGGAAGGAAGGAGAACTCGTCGGTGGGGTCGCTCACGGCATCCATTGTCGCGCGCGATCGCACCGGCCGGGCGCGACCGGCCGTCGGTAGGCTGGCCTGCATGAGCGAAGAACGCCGTGTCCACCTCTCGCGATCCGCGCCGCCGGCCTATCAGGCGCTCGCCGCATTCTCGAAGGTCACCGGCGGACTCGCCGCCGACGCGGGGATCGACGCGAGGCTCAAGGAGCTCGTCCAGATCCACACCTCCCAGCTCAACGGCTGCGCCTACTGCGTGCGCGTGCACGTCGAGCGGGCGGTGACGGCCGGCATCACCGCCGATGTCATCGCACAGCTGCCGGTGTGGCGCGAGTCGGGGGTGTTCTCCGAGCGTGAGCGTGCGGCACTCGAGCTCGCCGAGGCCCTCGTCTACATCCACGAGGAGGGGATCCCCGACGAGGTCTACCACCACGTCGGCGGGATCCTGAGCGAAGACGAGTACGTTGCTCTCAGCTGGATCCTCGTCTCGATCAACGCCTTCAACCGCGTCGCGATCGCCGGCCGCTACAGCGTGCCGCCGCGCGACGACCTGGCCGGTGAAGACCGCGACGCAGCCTCGGGCGCAGCGTGGTGAGCGATCGGCCGACGCCGGATCCTGTGATCGCGGGCGCCGTCAACCTGCGCGACGTGGGCGGACTGCCTGCCGGTCCGGGTGCGACCCGGTACGGCGTGCTCTACCGGTCGGGCAACCTGGCGCGCCTCGATGAGGGGGGAGCCGCGTCGTTCGCAGAGCTGGGCCTTCGCCGCATCATCGACCTGCGCGCCGATGACGAGGTCGGCTACGCGCCGAGCCCGGCGGGGCTCGCCGCCGAGACGGTGCGCGTTCCCCTGTTCCTCGGGTCGGTCGCGTCGTTCTTCGAGGAGGACATGGGCCTCGAGGGCATGTACCGCAGCCTCGTCGACGACTCCGCCGATCGCGTCGTCGACGTCGTCCGCGGCATCGTCGCCGACCAGCCGGTGCTCGTGCACTGCACGGTCGGAAAGGATCGCACGGGCGTCACGGTCGCCCTCACCCTCGCCGCTGCAGGCGTCGACGAAGAAGCGATCATCGCCGACTACGCCCGCACCGAGGGGCTGCTGCCCGATGCGCGCAACCGCCGGATCGTCGACATGCTCCGCACGATGCATCCCGAGGCGCAGAACCTCGAAGAGCTCGCGACGCGGTCGCCGGCGCCCGTGATGCGGGGCCTCCTCGACGACCTGACGGCCAGGTTCGGCTCGCCGCGCGAGTATCTCCACGCGCACGGACTCACCGATGCCGAGGTCGAGGAGCTGCGACGGGTGCTCATCGTCACGCGGTGACTGTCACACGGTGACACTAAGGTGAGGCAACCCTATCCTCGGGTATAGTGGGAACCGTCATGAGCCACAGCACCGAGCACACCGCGGCGACCTGCCGGTCGTCTCGTCACACGCGCGTGCAGCACCTCATCACGGCCGACGAGTCTTCGCTCGCCGAGCTCGAGGCGCTCCTGACGACGCTGCCGATCTGCTCGACGGGTCGTGTCTTCATCGAGATCCCCGATTCCTCGTGGCAGGCGGCCCTCGACATCCCCACGCGCATGATCGTCACGTGGCTCGACCGCTCGCTCCGTTCGGGCGACCCCGGAACCGGGCGCGGTTGCGCGCCCGGCCAGGCGCTGGCCCGCGCCGTCACCGCGTGGGCGGACGAGATGCTGTGCGACGAGGACGACGCTACGCGTATCCATCTGCTTGGCGGCTACCTCGGCACGGCCGACATCGTCGACCACCTGACGACGCGCCGGGGCATCGCAGCCGAGGCGATCAACACGCCGGCGCGCTTCGGTCTCACCCCCGCGAGCTGAGACCGCGCGGCACGTAGTTGCCGTCTTCGAGACCCGCCTCGATCTCGAAGCGGTTGCGCAGCGGATCGCGCCCGGCGAGCAGGTAGAGCAGCGGCATGAGGAACCCGTAGCGCTGCCACTGGCGCTTGTGCACGGCCTCGTGCCGGAGCAGGCGCTCGGTCACCGGCGCGTCTCCCGTGAGGAAGCAGCCGCCGGCACAGACGCCGCCGCGCGGGAACGCCCACGACGGCATTCCGCGGAAGATCCGCAGGCCCCCGCGCGTCTCGACGCGACCGGTGCTCCACAGCGACCCCCACACGAGGCCGACCGTGGTGCCGTACCAGTAGCCGACGCGGCTGACGGGGGAGTCGAGCAGGAAGGCGGGGATGAGGCGGTCGATGCGGCGACCTCGCTCCACTGTGCGCGCGGCGGTCGCCTCCCACCCCGCAGGCGGCGTCGGGATCGGACTCACGCGAGCGCCCCGACGATGCGGAGAATCGTGCCGAGGTCGTCGACCGCAGCGGCCGGGGACGACGGGGCGAACCCGCTGATGCTGCTGCCGACGAGGGGAACCGCGCGGCGAAGCTCCGCCAGGGCTGCCGTGAGAACCGCGACCTCGACGCCGAAGGGCACCGGTCCGGTCACTCCCGTGATCGCTGCGGGGTCGAGCACGTCGAGGTCGACGTGGACGTAGACGCGCTCGGCGCCGGTCGCCGCAACGGCCTCGGCGAGCGAGCCGACCTCGGCCAGGGCACCTGCGTCGAGGGTGCGGATGCCGCGCTCCGCGATGAAGTCCGACTCGGCGGCGTCGAACTCGCGTGCGCCGGCCAGCACGACTCGCGCGGGGTCGATCGCGCCCGGCGCGAGCGCGAGCGCGTCTGCGCCCTCGCCGAGCACGGCGCGCAGCGCCATCCCGCCGAACGCGCCCGACACGGTCGAGGCGGGGGTGTGCAGGTCGGCGTGGGCGTCGAGCCAGACGACGGCGACACCGGGATGCCGCGCGGCGGCGTGCGCGACGCCGGCGACCGCGACGCCGCAATCGCCGCCGACGACCATGGTGGGCTCGACGAAGGGCGCGAGCATCTCGTCCATCAGGGCGCGCGTGCGCAGCAGGGCGCTGTAGCGGTGCACGCCGGTGCCGATCGCCTCGCCCGCCTCGAGCGGCACGTCGACGGGGTGGCACGCCGCTCGAGGCAGGTCGCCCGCGATCGACTGGGCACCGTCGATCAGCTGCATCGCGCGCGCCGAAGGGGAGCCCTGCCACTGGGGCACGATCACGAAACGCGTCATCCTGACATCTTCTCCCGGAACGGCGTCGGGCGCCGCATCCCATCCGGATGCGGCGCCCGACGTGTCACTGTCGCGACTACGGGGTGTACGGCACGCTGGGGGCGTTGATCGCCGCCTGCGACGGGGCGCCGCCGGTCTTCAGCGCGGCCAGCCGCGCCTCGACCTCGGTGAGCTCGCCCACGTCTTCGAGCGCGTTGAACTGCGCGTCGAGGCTGGATGCCGCGAGCTCCTGCTTGCCCGCCGCAAGCGCCTCCTGACGGCGGACCTTGTCTTCGAACCGCCCGAGCTCGCTCGTCGGGTCCATCACGTCGATCGACTTGACGGCGTCGTGCACCTTGTTCTGCGCCTCGGCGGTCTTCGCGCGGGCGAGGAGCTCGGAGCGCTTCGACTTCAGCTGCTCCAGCTTCTGCTTCATGCCGTTGAGGCCGTCCTTGAGCTTGTCGACGACCTCGGTCTGCGCGGCGATGGTCGGCGCGATCGCCTTGGCCTCGTTCTCCTCGCTGATCTGGCGCTGGAGCGCGATCTTGGCGAGGTTGTCGAACTTGTCGGCATCGGCGGTGTTGCCGATTCCGCGCAGCTCGTCGGCCTTGCGGCTTGCTGCGAGCGCCTTGTTGCCCCATTCGGCCGCTGCCTGCACATCCTCCTGGTGATCGCGCTCGAGCAGACGCAGGTTGCCGATCGTCTCGGCGATGGCCGACTCGGCGTCGACGATCGAGTTCGTGAAGTCGCGCACGAGCTGGTCGAGCATCTTCTGCGGGTCCTCGGCTGAATCGAGGAGTGCGTTGATGTTCGCCTTCATGAGGGTCGAGATGCGACCGAAGATGGACTGCTTCGCCATCGGGGTTCCTTCCTATTCGGTGGATTGCGGTGAGTTGTGCTGACAGGGGGATGGGATGCCGCGAGGCGGGGTCTCGGGGTTCAGAAGCGACCACCTCCTCGGCGACCGCGTGTTCCGCCACCGCCGAAGCTGCCGGGCCGCATGCCGCCGCTACTGCGGCCGCCGCCCCCGGAAGAGCCGCCGAACATGCCGCCGAGGCTGCCGCCGCCCGACGAGCGCCCGCCGCCTCCTCCGAGCATGGAATTGATGACGACGCCGCCGAGGACCGCGCCGAGCATTCCGCCGCCGGGCGCGCCGCCGCCGGCCGCGCCGCCGGGAGCGCCGAACGCGCCGACGTCGCTCTGGGCGAGCTGGATCGCGCTCCCCGCGAGCTGGTCCGCACGCTGTGCGTGCTGGGTCGCCTGCTGCGGGTCGGTCTGCTGCAGCTGCTGCGCGCGCACGAGCGCGGCGCCGGCTTCGGCCAGGCGGGTGCGGGCTTCGGCGCCGACGGCGCCGCGTCGCGCGGTGATGTAGTCCTCGGCCGTGGAGACCTGCGCCTGCGCCTGCAGGATGAGCTGGCCCACCATCTGGCGGTCGCGCTGGGCCTGGGCCTCGGCATCCCGAACGCCCTGAACGAGCGCGTCGATCTGCTGGTTGGCGGCCTCGAGACTCTGCAGCGTCACGAGGGGGCGCTTCGCGGCCGTGGCGAGATTCGCCTTGGCCGTCTCGATCTGCCGCGTCGTCGCGGCGATCGCGGCGGCGATGCGGCCGTCGGGATCAGCCAGGGCGGATGCCGCGATGACATCGCCCTCGAGCTCGGCGATGAGCGCGTGGGCCGCGGTCTCGCCGGCGGCGAGATCGGCGCCGAGCTTGCCGATCGCGTTCTGGAGGAGCACCGCCTGGGCGACGGACTCCTCGGCGGCACGAATGCCGACGGCGGCTTCGCCGCCCTTGCCGGCGCCGATCGCGGCCTGCGCGACGGCGAGCTGCTCGTCGGCGAACACGATGCGCTGACGAGCCTGCTCAGGGTTATCGGCCACTGTGGCGAGCGCCTCGGGGGCGTACGCGCCCGCCAGGGTCGCGAGTCCTGCTGCGGCGCTGTCGAGGGATGCCGCGGCCTTCGCGCGCGCCTCCTGCACCCGTGCGAGGGCCTCGGGCGCGTTCTGCTCGAGCTTGCGGAGCTCGTCGAAGTCGGCGGCCTTGTCGTCGAGCGCCGCGTTCGCCTCGTCGCACAGCGCGATGATGCGGGTGTTCCACGCGCGGACGTCGGCCTCGGAATCGGCGATCTCGTCGTCGAGCTGCTGCTTGAGGGTGAAGGCCTGGTTGAGGTTCTCCTGCGCGGCGGCGATCGCCTGCTCGAACTCGACGGTCGCGGCGTCGCCGAACTGAGCCTTGGCGAAGCCGAGTTCCTGTGCACTGGTCTTGAGTGCATCGTCGGTCTCGACCAGCGCCGATGCGGCTCGGCGAACGAGCTCCGCCGTCTCGAGCTGCGGCTCTTCCGGTGCACCGTTGCCCGTGCGCACGACCCCGGGCTTCTTGCGGCGCCCGCGCAGCACGAGCCACACGATCACCGCGATTCCTCCCGCGGCGACCAGAAGCACCAGGATGCCGGTCGGGAAGCCCCCGCCGGAATCGCCCGCCCCGAGCGCCGACTCGATGCCGTCGGCGCCGGCGTCGATCGCGCCGGCGTAGTCGCCGCTGCTGAGGAAGGGGCGGATGTCGGCCTCGATCTGGGCCAGCTGCTGGTCGCTGAGCGGCCCCGTGCTGTCGGCCGACAGGTAATACTGGCGGCCCACGGTCGATACCGCGAGCAGATACTGCGACGGGCCCAGGCCGTTGCCCTGCGCGACGGCATCCGCCCACTGCTGGCTGTCGGAGGGGTTCGTGAAATCGTCGACGAAGACGACGAAGAGGTCGGCCCCGGTGGAGTCGTAGAGGCCCGACAGGCGATCTTCGGCGGCATCGAGCTCGGCGTCGTCGAGCGCCCCGACCTGATCGACGACGAACGTGCCGGCGCCGAGTTCGACCGGATCGGTGGCGGATGCCGCACCCGCCCCCGTCGCGAGGACGACCGCTACGGCGGCCGCGAGCATCAGTGCCCATCGCGCGCGCATCGATCCCCCTTCGGGATGCCGGAATCCTGCCCCCACGCGAGTCTATGCAGGCGGGCGCGCGCGGTGGTAGCCCGGCCGGGGGAGTCCTGCGCCGGGCGGGTCGCTGCCCGCCACTGCCTGCGGCGCCGGGTAGCCTGTGCGCTTCGGAGGAGATATGGACGATCGATACGGCGGCGACGTGCTCGCCGCAGGCTGGCGATCTCGCGGGCAGCGGCAGCTCGCCCGCATCGAGGCGTCGCGCGATCTCGTCGTCGAGGTTGCGGACGACGGATTCTGCGGCGCCGTCGTCGGCGTCTCGTCGGGGATGGTCGAGCTCGAAGATCGCACCGGTCGCCGTCGCCTCTTCCCGCTGGGGCCGGGTTTCCTGATCGAGGGCGATGACGTCGTGCTCATCTTCCCTGCGGCCTCGCCTGCGGCATCCACTCCCCGCCGTACCGCGTCGGGCTCGTTCGCCGCCCCCGAGGCCCGCGCCCGCACGGCCCGTGCGAGCCGCATCCTCGTCGAGGGCCGCCACGATGCCGAGCTCGTCGAGAAGGTGTGGGGCGACGATCTGCGCGCTGAGGGCGTCGTCGTGGAGTACCTGCAGGGCATCGATCTGCTCGACGCGGCGCTCGAGGACGAGCCGCCCTCCGCCACCCGCCGCTACGGCGTGCTCGTGGATCATCTGGTGCCGGGCTCGAAGGAGTCCCGCATCGCCGATGCTGTCGCCCGCGGGCCGCACGGCGCGCACGTGCGCATCGTCGGGCATCCGTGGATCGACGTGTGGCAGTGCGTCACGCCGAGTGCGGTAGGCATCGATCGCTGGCCGGAGGTGCCCCGCGGCACCGAGTTCAAGGTCGGCGTGTGCCGCGCGCTCGGCTGGCCGGCGCGGGATCAGACCGACATCGCGCGCGCCTGGCAGCGGATTCTGGCGTCGGTGAAGACCTATCGCGACCTCGAGCCCGCGTTCCTCGGCCGGGTCGAGGAGCTCATCGACTTCGTGACCGTCGACGGCTGATCCGGGCATCATCCGTGGATCGGTAGCCTGGACGGGTGCCAGAGTCGACAGACGAGCCCCCGCGCTACCGCGACCGCCCCGTCTCGTTCGTCCGTCGCAGCGGCCGCATGACCGACGCTCAGGACGGCGCGTGGAGCGACCTGGCGCCCCGCTACGTGATCGACGCGCCGCGCGATGCCGCTTCGACCAGCATCCGTCCGGGGTCCGAGATCGACCCGATCGCGGTGTGGGGGCGCTCCGCCCCGCTCATCGCCGAAATCGGCTCGGGTCAAGGGCACGCGATCGTGCACGCCGCGACGAGTGCGCCCGACACGGATTTCCTCGCGATCGAGGTTTTCAAGGCCGGGCTCGCGCGCACGATGCTCGACGCCGACCGCGCGGGTGCGGTGAATCTGCGGCTCGTCGAGGCCAACGCGCCCGAAGTGCTCGAGCACCTGCTGCCGGCGGCGAGCCTCACCGAGCTCTGGGTGTTCTTCCCTGATCCGTGGCACAAGAACAAGCACACCAAGCGGCGCCTGGTCACCGACGCCTTCGCGACGCTCGCGGCGCGGGCGCTCCGCGGGGGTGGGATGCTGCGCCTCGCCACCGACTGGGAGGACTACGCGCTGCAGATGCGCGAGGTGCTCGCGCGGTCGGCCGACTTCGAGCCGGCGTTCGCGGGGGAGTGGGCCGAGCGCCACGACGGCCGCGTGCTGACCGCGTTCGAGCGCAAGGGCGCCCGCGCGGGGCGCGCGATCCGCGATCTCGCCTACCGGCGCGTGGTCTCCGACCCCGAGGCGGGCTGATGCCCGCGCTGTCGTCCACGTCGGCTCCGACACTCCGTGCCTGGTCGTGGGGACTCGTCCCCGCCCTCCTCGTGTGCCTCGCAGCCCCCGCCTTCTTCGTCGCGCGCGTGCCGTGGCTCGGGTGGCTGTTCCTCGCGGCGGGGCTCGCGGTGGCGCTGGTGGTTCGTCGAGCGGATGCCGCGGCCGCCGACCCGGTCGACGCCGGCGAACCCGAGGCAGGGGCCGACGGCATCCGTCGCCCCGACCTGGTGCGCGACCTCTCGCTCATCGCGGTGGGTCTGCTCATCGTGAGCGCGATTCCGCTGAAGGCCGAGCTCGACGACATCGCCATCATGCGGTTCACGCTCGTGCTGGGGGCGGCCGTCGCGGTGCCCTATGTGATCTCGCGGTGGGTGTACCGCGATCATGCGGTGCGCTTCCCGTGGCGCGGTGGCGGCCGATGGACGGCGTTCCAATGGGGGTGGCTCGCCGCGGTCCTGGTGCTCGGCTGGTTGATCCTGCCGTTCTACTTCATCACCTCGGGCGTCTACATGAACTGGCCGGTCGTCGATACGCCCGATCTGATCCTCCGGCTGTTCCTGGGGGTCGGCGGAGTCGGCATCTGGGATGAGCTCTTCTTCATCTGCACGTGCTTCGCGCTGCTGCGGCGGCACTTCCGCTTCTGGCAGGCGAACGTGCTGCAGGCGGTCGTCTTCGTGTCGTTCCTGTGGGAGCTGGGCTACCAGGCCTGGGGTCCCGTGCTCACGATCCCGTTCGCGCTGCTGATGGGCTACATCTTCATGCGGACGCGCTCGCTCGCCTACGTCGTCACGGTCCACCTGCTCTTCGACGCGGTCGTCTTCCTCGTGCTCGTCCACGCGCACAATCCCGGGATGCTGGACGGGCTGTTCCTGGTGTGACACCGGCCGGCGTGCACAGGCGCTGCCCAGGCCCTGCCCAGAGAGCGCCGCTAGGGTCGGGTTCGGATCCACGACCGGATCCCCGGACGACGGATCAGTACCCGGTGAGCGACAAGACTGGCCAGGAGCACAGTCATGTCGTGGGTCATCCTCGTCCTCTCCGGAATCCTCGAAGCCGTGTGGGCAACCGCGCTCGGCAAGTCCGAAGGATTCACCAAGCTCTGGCCGAGCGTCATCTTCGGCGTCGCGCTCATCGCGAGCATGGGCGGCCTCGCGTGGGCGATGCGCGACATCTCGACCGGCACCGCGTATGCCGTGTGGGTGGGTATCGGCGCGTCGCTGACCGTCGTGTACGCGATGATCACGGGCGACGAGGCGTTCTCGATCGTGAAGATGCTGCTGATCCTCGGCCTCGTGGGCTGTGTCGTCGGCCTCAAGGTCGTCGGCCACGAGTGAGCGGCGAGGCGTCCGCGCGTGGGCGCGGTGCGCTCCTATCCTGACGGGGTGGACTTCAGCGCGCTCCTGACCGGCACGATCAGCGGATGGGACGTGCTGTTCGCCGCCCTCGCAGTCATCGCCGGCTGGATCGCTTCGCGCTTCGCGAAGAAGGGCGCCCAGCGCGTGCTCGTGCGCGTGCCGAACGTCACTCCGGCGATGGTGTCGGCCGGTGCCCGCATCGCGCAGTACACGGTGCTGTTCCTCGGCATCGGTCTGGCGCTGGCCTTCCTCGGCGCGAATGTGCAGCCGCTGCTGGTGGTGGCGCTCATCGTCACCGCGATCGTGCTGCTGGTGGTGCGCGGTGTCGCCGACAACTTCGCCGCGAGCGTGCTGATCCAGACTCGCAAGCCCGTCGTCGTCGGCGAGGAGATCATGGTGGAAGGCCCCGACGGCGCGCCGCTGGTGGGCACCGTGGTCGAGCTCAACTCGCGCGCGGTGATCTTCGAGACCTTCGACGGCCGCACCGCTCACGTCCCCAACAGCAAGCTCCTGGCCGAGACGCTCGTGAACCACTCGCGCAAGGGCGCGCGACGGAGTGAAGTGCAGGTGCGCCTCGAGCGCGGCGAGGCGTCGGTCGACGACGTCGTGACGGCGGTGACGGATGCCGCGGCATCCGTCCATGGCGTGTTCGGAGATGCCGCCCCGCGCACCCTGCTCACGGCGGTCTCCGCCGACCGCGTGCGCGCTCGCGTGCAGTTCTGGCACGACCCGCAGTCGGGGATCTCGGTGACCTCGGACGTGGTGCAGGGGCTCACGGCGCTCCTGGCCGCCCGCGGCTGGACGGGAACGGTGACGAGCGAGGTGGCCGTGCCGCCGCTCATCGGCTCGGACTCGGTTTAGCCGGGCGCCGGGCGGCGGGTGGTCAGCGGGCGAGGGCGTCCCAGTCGACGTCCATGTGCGTCGGGTCCGAGACCGAGATGCGGGCGGGCAGGATCATCCCCACGCGGGGCCAGTGCTTGCGGGTCGTGACGACCTCGGTCGATACCGTCACCGGGGGAATTTCGGCTGCTTCGACCACGACATCGAGGTTGCACGCCTGGTAGCGCGCCCGCCCGGTCGGCTCGCTCGCCGAGACGACGCGCACGTGTCCGCGCACGGCGTCGGCGAGCGGATCGCCCGTCAGGCGTTCCAGCTGATCGGCGAAGTCGTCGAGTTCTCCCACCCGGCCGAGCCTAACGGGGCGGCGAGCGGTGCGCGTACGTGGCGCCGCGATCGGGCACTTCACTGAACGGGTCGAGTGCGACGATGGTCGGCATGGACGCGCAATCCCTGTTCCCGGGCCCGCTGGAAACCGTGTACTGCGCTCTCCGAGAACACGTACTGGCGCTCGACGACGGCGTGATCGAGGAGTTCAAGAAGACTCAAGTGAGTTTTGGTCTGGCTCGAAAGTTCGTCTGGCTCACGCCCCTCACCAAGACCAATGCTCTGCTGGTGATCGATCTGTGGCATCAGCACGAGGACCCGATGGTTCGCACCGTCATCCGCTATCGGCCTGACAAGTTCACCCACCAGATCGAAGTGCGCACGGCTGACGAGATCGACGAGGTGTCGAGGTTGGGGTGGCTTGAAGAAGCCGCTGCGTGGGGCCGAAACGACCGACCGAACGACGCGGGTTCGTAGGCGGACCGGTGCGCGAGCGCCTTCCGGGCCGATCATCGCTTTGCTGGGAGCTATGGCCGGTGAATGCCCGATCGTTCGTTGCCGCGCTTGTAGTTGCCGGTGATCCGTGCCATCAACTCCTGCGGGTCATCCCCACGGTTGACGTCATCGAGGAACTTGGCCGCCGCCGACTTTCGCAGCGTCGCTGCCGGGCGACCGTGATGGCGTATCGCTATACGTTCGCCCTGCACGGTGAACTCGAATCCACTCGGAGCACCCGTCATAGCTCCGAGCATGCCCTACTCACGTGCGACGTGCACGACCACACTCATCAAGGCACGGACGCTCTTTCGCCTCGTTGATGCCCAATTGACACCGCGGCTCTCGGGCGGTGGGGTTGTGATGTGTTCACACCCGACAGCCGTTCGCATCTGCGAGACTCACTGATCGCGCTCGCTCGTGTCGACATCGACGTGGCTGGTGCCGCGCTGGTCGGCTCGGCTGCTCGGGGGGCAGAGGATGCCTGGTCTGACATCGACCTCGTCCTTCAGCTCGTTCCCGACGCCGATGAGGCAGCAGTCGCCGATCGATTCACGCGATGGATGGATACCGAAGCTGGCACTGCAGACACTCTGGACGTTGTCGCTGGGGGCGTCCGCTACCGCGTCTTTCTGTTGAGCACATCACTCCAAGTCGACATCTCCTTCTGGCCCCACCATGAGTTCCGCGCGACCACAGACGAAGGGTTCCAACTCATCTTCGGTTCCACCAATCCGGCCACCCTGCCGCCCGCCCCGAAGATAAGCGAAGCGGTCGGGATGGGCTGGCTCTGCGCCCTGCACGCGCGATCCGCCCTCGCAAGAGGCAAGCTCTGGCAGGCCGTGACAATGCTCGACGACCTGCGGAATCAGATACTCACCCTCGCATGCGCGCGACACGATCTGAACGCATGGCACGGACGCGAGATCGATCGGCTGCCGGCGGACGAGCTCGCGGCGCTTGCGCACGCCCGACCTGCACAGGTCACCAAAGAAGCGATCGAAGTAGCGCTGCGAATCTCCATCGAACTTTTCCTGGACGAGATCGCGCACCACGATCCAGCGCGAGCCGCACGCCTGCTCGAACCCCTCCGTTCATTGACATCGAACGAACGGTGACCGACCGGCCCTCGCGCGATGCGCCGGGGTCAGTGGCTCTGATCGTCAGAGTCGGTGAGATCGATGAATGTGTCGTGCTGCGGATGGGCGTGGGCGTTGTCGGCAGGTGGGACTTCCTGAGGACGTGCGACCGCGTTGGAGTCCGCCTCGCCATAGGGGACGATCTCCACCGCGACAGAATCCCAGCGGTACAACGTGGTTCCTGCCGCTGGGATCTGCGAGGTGATGTAGTAGAGCCCCGGCCATGCCAGTGCGCCGATCGGCGGGCCATCCGGATCGGGGTTGGCGAGCGTCACGCCCGAGTCGTTGGCCAGGTCGCGGCCGACATGGAATGGAAGCCCGACGACGTCGGGCACGGTCACTTGATCCGCGAACCGCTCCGTCATGTGTCCGACGCTACGCCCCGATCAGCACCGACCGATACGCCCAATCGGGGACCGGCATGCGGCCACGTCATGATCCGAATCGACAGGTGGGCCGACCCGCTCCAAGCGTCCGCGCCACCGAGTATGTCCGCGACCTGACCGAACGGATGGCGTCGAACAGCGACGAAACATTTGTATCCTCAATCTGACACAAGTTGTGATAGACATATGACACAACTCATCGATTGGAGGCGGCATGCCGCAGAGCAGTCTGTTCTCGTTCGGCCCGCTTGAGCTTGTGGCCGCGGCGTTTTCGCTGCCCTTGTTCTCCCTGGTCATCGCGGTGCTTGTGGCAGGGGGCATGCTCGTCGTTGCCTCGCGACCGCGCCGCGAGGATCGTGGCGCGGGACAGTTCTCTGAACCGATCGCCCGATCGGTCCGAACCAGATACCGGCCCGAGCACCGCGCCCTGGCGATCGCGGGGGTCGCGGTCATCGTGTTGTTCGCGGTGGAGAACGTGGTGCGCGGCTACCTCCTCAACCTCTTCGATCTCAACCTCATCGACCAAGTTTCGTGGTGGCGGTACGCCACGCCCGTGTTCTCCGCGCTCCTCGGCATCAGCGTGGTTCTCGGCCTGATCGTGACGCGAGGGACCACACCGCCCGAGTCGCCCGTCGTGCCCGCGGCACGACGGACGTGGCTGAGTTTCAGCCCGCGCCGGAGCATCATCGGCGCGAGCATCACGCTGCTCGTCCTGTTGGCGACCACGATCGCCGCCGGGCTGGCCTCGTCACCTGACGGTCAGGGGCGGTACGTCTGGCTCGTGATCCCGGTGCCCAACGAGGCAGCGATCGACCCGATCCGGGTTGGGTTCTACGGATGGGCGTACGGGGTGCCGGTCTTGATCTGTCTGGCCGTCCTGACCACAGTGACCTGGGCGGCACTCCACACCAACGCGGCACGTCCCTACATCCGACCGGAGACCGTCACCGCCGAACGCGACGCACGCCGCGAGGTGGCGATCGGTACCGTGCGGATCGCGACCGCCGGAATGCTGCTCGCGCTGGCCGGCGCGTCGCGGCTCATCGCCAGCGCCGGATCCGTCTCACGCCTGACGGTCAACGGCCAAAACGGCGGCGACCCCTACGAGGTCGCCTGGCGATACGCGGAACTCGCCGCGGCCGCCGGCTGGGTCGCACCAGCCCTCGAGATCACCGCGTTCGTTCTGCTCCTGCTCGTCGCCACCCGCCTGCGCCGTAGGCGAACCACGAAGCCGTCCGAAAAGGCCGAACTGAAGACAGGCGTGGAGGCTGTGCTGTGACGACGCACCCGATCCTGTCCGCGACTGACGAGGGCAGTCCCACCATGGACATCTACCGGCAGTTCCGCGGCCTGATCGTGTCCGGTCAGCTCGGCGCGAACGAGCGTCTTCCCACGGTGCGGCAAACCGCCAGCGACCTGGGCGTGGCTCCCGGCACCGCAGCGAAGGCCTACAAGATGCTCGAGCAAGACGGTCTCGTCGTCAGCCGAACCGCCGCCGGCACCCGCGTCGCCGAGTCCGCAGCGGTACTACCGAGATCGGTCATCCGCCGGATCCGGGAATTAGTCGACGAAGCCACCGCAGCGGGCGCCGACCCCGTCGACGTGATCAACGTCCTCCGGGTCGTCTGGCGAACCGACCCCGGCACAATCAGCCAGCCCAAAGACGACGGACCGGTCGCCAGCTAAGTCGCGAGCGCTGGTTCCGCCTGGCACTTCATCACACACACCCTGACGAACGGAGCGCAACCGTGGACGTAACTCAGAATCTCATTCACCCGGCCGCGATCTCCTTGCCGCCGACCTTGCAGATCCACATTCCGGTGCAGGTACCGATGCCCCACGCATGACGCCTGTGCGGCTCGAAGTGTGTCGCTGAGGGACCGCCATACGGACGGAGATGAATGGTCGCTAGTTCACCCAGAGGTGATCTGGAGTAGATCTGCCGTGGCACCCAATGTTCCGGCTGTCACCTTTGCCCCAAAAGCGACATATGGAACAACCTTGCGCGAGGCGCGAAGGATCCTCTTGGCGACGCCCTCGGTCACCGGATCCTTCGCCAAGGTTTCAGCCAGCATTGTCATCACACCGAGGAGTTCATGGACTCGGCGGAGAAGGTCAACCGGACCGATCGCGTCTGCTTCTTGGAACACAGTCCTGCAGGAGTTGATCAGTTCGAAGATGTAGCGGCGCTCGACCTCGTTGAGGTTGACGTCCGGCGACTTGAGCGCAGCCACGATCTCGTCGAGAGCGTCGATGCTCGACTGGGTGCTCTCAGTGGATAGCTGGACTCCGATACCCGTTGAATCGATCCTGTCGGCGAGAGCGTTGAGCATGTCAATCAGGGACTGGTCAAAGGCGGTTTCGCCGTTCTGAGGCGGGTTGGCGGACCATTGACGATCCGGCATGAAAAGAGCGAAGGCCCACTTCGGTATCCAGCGCTCGTAGTATTCCGTCGGCTCGCCAGCAAGCTTGAGGGTGGCAACAAACCGTTGCACGTCTGCGAGAAGCGCAACCGCGTGAACTTGGGTGCGCCAACCGTCAGGGTTCTGATTGGTCGTCTTGCGCACTTTGTGGACGTTGTTGGTGGCCGGGAGCCGCTGCCAACTCGACATTAGTCCCGCAAGTTCTCGGGCCGGATTCGACATGGTCTCGACACTATCGATACAGAACGACGTTCCTCGTGCCACCTGCGGATCGATGGCAAGCCGGGCGCTCATAGAATCTGCCACAGCCCATCCCCATGCCGACGCGGACCATCGTTGGATGCGGCCGAGGTCAAAAGCGGCGTCTGCCATGATGAGCCGCATGGACCAGGTCTGGATGGAGTGCGGCCAACACGGGCTGCAGGTGGTCGATCTGAGCGGCGCCATCGGCTTGGCAGCTGGGACTGTAAACTTCGGCCCGACCGCTACTACCGCCTGTCCCGTGTGCGGTCAGAGAGGCTCCATAGTTCAGGGCTCTTACATCAAGGACTCGCCCGCAGCACCGGTGCGTGCCGTGCTCCATCTGACGGCGATCCAGGCGCAGGCGATCCGAGGCATCCTTCTCCCGGCAGCCCAAGCACTGGCCGACGATCGATACTCGGATGCGCGTGCCGACGCCCTTCTGCAGAAGAAGATTCTGGAGCTCGAGGCGACCAACGCCGACCTTGCACGAGAGCTCGATGCGCTGCGGACGAAGTTGAAGCGATCGAAATTGACCAGCGTCATCGCGGGGGTGGCCGCAGCGGTCGGCTTCGTGGCCGACGTGGGAGGAGCGGGCGAGACGATCCGCGGCATCGTCGAGTGGACAACCGCACAGTTCGAAGCTGGTGGCGTGCCGGACTTCTCGAACCTGCCTCCCGCCCTATACCCCGACGGGCGCAAGCCTGACTTCGGCGCTGGACGATAGAGGATCCGGGTCGGACGTTCGAGCTGGAGTTCATGTGAGAGTTGGTAGCACCTTCGGCTACCTTGAGTGCCATGCACCAATCCCTTGCATCCGCGCCAAACCTGACTGCCTTGATGCGTCGCGCGGCCGGCTAAGGCGCGTTCTTTATGGAGGCTGTGCCCCATCGGCTTGAGGAACCGCAGGCTGTGGCGGTCCCGGGGTTGAAGGCCTACTTCTCCACTACCGCTGACCTCGAGACTGCTGAGCAGGTGGCCTTCTACCTTGAGTTCAGAGGACAGGTTCTCGCGGGAACGGCACCCGACCTCCAAGGCAATTTGTCGTACGGTTTCGTTCTCCTCCACGAACTCGTCGCATCTCGACGTCTCGAGCCCCGTGCGTTCGAAGATGCGCTGAGGCTATTCATCGAGCAGTATCCGAGCACTTCACTCGCATCGCACGCGCATACATGGCTCGCGGATCTCCGCTTTCTGGATGGCGACTTCCAAGCCGGCTTCGATGATCTCGCGAGGCACGGCATGAGTCTCGACCTTTACATCACGCTTGCTCAGAGGCTCGTCGACACTCGACTCACGACGGCGACTGTGGATGGGTGGTTGGGGGATCAGAACGGCTTGTCGGCACTCGGACGTCGAAGGCGAGGCGAAGTGCGGGCGCATCTGCAAGACCTACTCGACGCATCCCACGACGAGCTCGGCCAAAGCTTGGTCACGGACCTGTGGCGACGTCTTCGAGCGGAGCGCCAGGTGGGCGACCCAACTCCGCCTCTCGAGGACGAGTTCGGCGGCTTCATGACGGACGACGAAATTTGGTACTACGTGACCGAGGGCGAGTACGCATTGGAACGAACACCGGTTGACGCTAAGGAACGAAGGGCGTTTGAAGGGATGCGCCACTTGAGCGAGTCCATCGAGTGGCCAGCGTCCTGGCAATCTACGGATTGGTTTCATCCGATCGCGCACGCAAGGCTGAGGTTTGCCTACCGCCAGGCGGAGAATCTCCTTCGCACGCGGAGCGGCCTGCCTCTAGTCGGCGAGGGTTGGGTTTCCGAGGTCGGTCTGTTGAACGAAATTCGGGCTGCCTTCCCCAACGAACGCATCGAACATCAGGCGCGGCCCGAGTGGTTGAAGCCGCAATCGCTGGATATCTACTTCACGGAGCGATCAGTTGCCCTCGAGTACCAGGGCATCCAGCATTCACAGCCGGTCGAGCGCTTCGGTGGAGTCGTGGCTTTCGAGCGTCAGCTGGAAAGGGACGCGAGAAAGCGCGCAGCATGCGACGCGAACGATTGCACCCTCGTTGAAGTGCATCCTGGTTACGACCGCGCGGAGGTCATTGAACTGGTCAGGCGTGCGATCGCGCGCTAGAGGATCCGACTCGTGCGCGTGGGCGCCTCCGGTGGCATGCTCTGCGGCATGAATGGATTACAGATTGGCTATGCCAGAGTCTCCACCGCCGATCAGGACCTCACTTCGCAGCGGGATGCGTTGCTGAGACTGGGGGTTCTCGATTCGAACATCTACGTCGATCATGGGCTGACCGGCACGAACCGGGCCAGGCCCGGACTGCGCGAGGCACTCGCCGCCGTCCGCGAAGGCGACACCCTCGTCGTAACCAAACTCGACCGGCTTGCCCGATCGGTGCAGGACGCGCGGGACATCGCCGACGAACTGACGACGAAGGGCGTCGCGCTCAGTTTCGGAGGCAGCAGATACGACCCCACCGACCCGGTGGGACGGCTGCTGTTCAATGTGCTCGCCATGGTCGCCGAGTTCGAACGCGACTTGATCAGCATGCGCACGAAGGAAGGGATGGCGGTCGCCCGCGCGAAGGGTCACCTGAAGGGCAAGCAACCGAAGCTGTCGATTACGCAGCGCAAGCTCCTGTTCGACGTACAGGACCGGGGCGAGTACACCCAGACCGAGATCGCCGAGTTGTTCAACGTCTCCCGCGCGACCGTCTACCGCGAATTGCAGCGGCGCCGCGCAGCCTTCTTCGCCACTTGCGAAGCACACATCTTCTAGCGACCTCGTGGCTCCGCCCATCCCTAGCGGGACCAATCCTGAGCCTTGGCAATTCTTGCCAAGGCTCGTATTCTGGGGGCATGGTCACGATGAACGTCTCGCTCCCCGATGCACTGAAGCAGTTCGTGGATGAGCAGGTGTCGGAGCGCGGATTCGGCACGACCAGTGAGTATGTCCGTGACCTGATCCGATATGACCGGGATCGATCCCGCCTCCGAGAGCGCATCCTGGCATCAGCGGATGCGGAGTTCTCTCAGCCGATGGACGCGGCATACTTCGCAGGGCTGCGACGCTCGATCGAAGCCGCCGCCGAGGACGCAGCTCCCGCGTGATCGGCAAGCCGGTGCGCACGCGCACCACCGCGGAAGCCGACCTGCAGCCCGCGATCGCTTACTACCTGGAGGAAGGCGCGTTTGACGCGGCGCTAGGCCTGGTCGATGAGTTCGAGCGAGCACTGGCGGTGATCGGCGCCCATACCGGCATCGGATCGCCTCGCCTGGAGGTGGAGCTCGGCATCCCCGGCGTTCGATCCTTCGCCCTGCGCACCTATCCGCACGTCATCGTGTACTTCGACGCTGACGAGTTCGTCGACATCCGACACGTGCTTCACTCCAGCCGCGACATCCCCGCGCGCCTGGCCGACTGACAGCAGGCACGCCACGGCCCCTCAACCGTGCCCTGCCGGCAGCCCGACGGGCTTGCGCGCCTCTGGAGGCCGGAGCTACTGGGTTGCTCGCGCGGTGCCGAGGCGAGCGCGGTAGTCGTGAACCCATGCCTGGCTCTTGTCGGTGACGAAGTGCCGGAAGACGAGGCGCAGCATCCGGTCCTGGAAGATCCGCGCGACCGGACCGGCCGTCTTGGAGCTGCTCGATCGAGCGCCGTCCGCGACGATCTTCTCCACTCGGCGACGGCGCCGGTTGTCGAAGGCGGCGAAGGCGGCCGCGGGCGAATCCTCGACTTGCTCGCTCAGGCACGCGGCAAGCACCACCGCATCCTCGAGCGCCATCGATGCTCCCTGTCCCGAACTCGGGGAGGGGGCGTGGATGGCGTCGCCGATGAGGGTGAGGCGTCCTCGGCTCCAGGTCGGTAAGCGCGGGAGGTCGAAGGTGCTGTCGCCGACAAGTTCCAGAGTCCCCGCAGCGATGAGCTCGGCGAACGGCCCTGCGTCGGCTGCGGCGAGGTCTTCGAGATGTTGCTGCCACGCGGCATCCGTCGTGGTTGCTCGCTCGGTCCGATCGATGACGGGACGCGGCTCGTTGACGAACCAGACGACGTCGCCCGCGGGTGTGGGCAGCGCCCCGAAGAATGCATGCCGGCCGAACACGAATGTCCAGGCCTCGGCCGGCAGTTGCGCCGCGATGCCGGTGCTGCGGGTGATGCCGCCGAAGTTCGCGAGACCCAGGTAGCGGGCGGCGGGAGCATGAGGATCGACCGCGCGGCGGACGAGGGAGTGGATGCCGTCGGCCCCGACGACGACGTCGGCCTCCAGCCGCGCACCCGTTTCGAGGGTTACCGCAGCGGCCCGGTCGGTCGTCTCGACGGCGGCGACCCGGGCTTCGTGCCGAACGTCGACCCCTCGCCGGCGAGCCTCGGCAGCGAGAGCTTCGGCGAGTTCTGGCCGCCGGAACGACAGGGCCGGCGTGCCGTCCGGCAGAGGCCGACCCAAGCCGATGGAGCCGAGCGGGACTCCGGTCGCTCCGATCATGACATTTCGGCGGGTCGGCACACCGATGCTGCGCACTGCCTCCAACGCACCGATCTCTTGCAGCGCGGCGACCCCATTCGGGGCGACGGTGAGCCACGATCCGCGACCGACGCCGGCCGTGCGGGATTCCAGGACGATCGCTTCGATCCCGACGGCTTGCAGAGCCATCCCAGCGGCCGATCCGGCGATTCCGCCCCCCACCACCACTGCGCGCACCATATGCTTCCCTTCAGGACTTACTACGATTGTCGAATAGTTCGATATCCGAAAGGATTCCACACGTGTCCCGATCCCGTCAAGCCGCCATCCAGGACGCCGGCGTCGCGCTGCAGCGGTATCAGCGGAGCGTGCAAGCTTTCGACGACGCTGTCGGACGGATGCTGAAGGTCGGCCCGGCCGATATGCGGTGCCTCGATTGGTTGAGTGAAGGCCCCCGCACGGCCGGGGAGCTCGCTGTCGCGGTCGGCTTGCGACCGGCGGCGACCACCACCCTTATTGATCGACTGGCCGAGCGAGGGTTCGTCCGAAGGGTCCCGTCGCCTGACGACCGCCGGCGAGTGCTCGTGGAGCTCACGGACGACGGACGACAGCGCATCTGGGCCGCGTATGGACCACTCGTCGAGGACGGGCAGAACGTGTTCGACGGTGTAGGGATCGAGCAGCTCGACGCAATGCGCGAGCTGCTCGACGCAATGACCCTTATGACCGATCGGCACCGCGCGAGAGTGCAATAAGGGATCCGGCAACGCGCGCGACCTGTCAATGTCAGCGTCAGTGGCTGTCTCTACCTTGCGGCCTGGCGTAGCGTGGCTGCATGTTCGTGATGTTCGAGGTGTCTGCCGCGGCGGCGGGCCGGGCGGAGAACCTTCTCTCAGCGGAGGTACTGGACGAAACCGACGCGCGGGTGATGACCAAGCACGAGGCCGACCAGCTTGGCTTGCCAGGCGCCGAAGTGAACCGACGAGGCGGTGACCGCTTCTACGTTCGGGTTGCGAAACAACATCAGCGCATGATCGCCTCGTTTCTGGAGACCAGCCCCGATGTTGCGGACTTCGTCGTCTACGACCTCGATTCCTGACAGCCTTTTCGGGTGCAGGGGCGAGCGGGTACCGAGTCGAACCACGCAGCCGTTCGGTGGCCCCGCACCGCGCGCTGGACGACCCTCCGCGGGCGGAGAGTTCCGAGCGGGACGGCTGCTTCTGCTTGAACTCGTTACTCGGGACGTTCGGTGCTTCCCCGTTTAGATTTGAGGATGCCGACGCCGACGAGCAACGTGGCGATAATGGTGAGGATGACGCCGGCGGTGGTAATGCCGTTTTGGAGCTGCGAGAGCTGTTCGGGGGTCGTCGAGGTCGCGATGCTGCCCGAGACGAGGGCGGCGAGGACGGTGCCGATCACGGCGATTCCGATGCCGTTGGCTACTTCGCTGGAGGTGTCGACGAGTGCTGAGCCGATGGACGTCCGGTTGGCGGGGAGTCCTTGCAGCACGTTGTTGCCTGCGACAACGCCGACGACGCGCATGCCGGCGGCGACGAGGACGAAGGCGACGAAGACCCAGGCGTAACCTGCCCAGCTGCCCAGGGCGAAGATCCCGAGCCCGACCACCACGGCTGCGGCACTCCCCCACGCGGCCCGGTTGAGGCCGACTCGTTGGACGAATGGTCCGACGAACCGGCCACTGGCGAGGAGCACGATCACCTGCGGCAGCATCGCGATCGCGGCAAGAGCGGGTGGCCACCCCCAGACGAACTGAAGCTGAAGGGTGGTCATGTACGACAGGCCTGCGACTGCCAGGCCGGAGGCTGCCTTGTAGGCGAGGCCGCTTGCGACGAGCGGCCGGGCGAGCAGACGGAGGTCGAGCATCGGCTGCGCCGCGGTCCGCTCCCGCCAGACGAAGAGCGCGGCTGCCAGGAGTGTGACGCCGACACCGGCCCAAGCCTGCCAGGATGCCGCGCCCATCTCCACGAAGAGCGTGGGTGTCACGAGTGCGGCGACCAGCGTCGCCGTGCCGAGTGCCGCTCCTGCGACGTCGATACGGTCGGGATGGAGGTCCATTCCCCGGTCCACCGGGACACCCACGCGGATGCTGACGAACGCGAGCAGTGCGATCGGCACGTTGATCAGGAGCAGAGCCTGCCAGGGCGCGACCGCCAGCACGAAGCCGCCCGCGGTGGGTCCGATCGCGAGGCCGACGAGGCCGGCGGTCGAGATCACGGTCATCGCGCGGATGCGCAGTCCCTGCTCCTCGAAGAGCCGGAAGGCGAGGGCCATCGACCCCGGAGTGGTCATGGCTGCGGCAAGCCCCATCAAGGCGCGAACGGCGATGAGTTGACCCGGGGTGGTGACGACGACGGTGGCCAGGCTGGCGAGCCCGAGCAGCACCAAGCCGACGAGCATCACGCGGCGCCGGCCGAACCTGTCGGCGAGTGCTCCGAACAGGAGCATGAGCGAGCCGAACACGACGGAGTACGCGCCGGTCACCCACTGCAGTTCGATCGTCGACGTGTGCAGTTCGCGGCCGATGGTCGGCAATGCGACGTTGAGCACCGAGTTGTCGAGCATCTCGAACAAGAAGACGGCGGACAACCCTGCCAGGGCGATCCACGCATCACGGAGCCGCGTGGGCGCGTGCGCTGTTGAGGGACTGGTAGACATGGCACTCCTTCGAGGTGAAGAAGTGGCGACTCATCCGATGCCGCGTATACGCGCCTAGCCAATCGTGCGGCCAGCGATTTTCCCTCTGCCGCCAGAGTAGAGCCGCCAACTGAAAAAACCCCCAACGTGGAAGGCGACGCTCGAGCAGGCATGACCACGGCGAGACAGCAGATTGGTCCGGCAGCGGGCCGATTGGGCCTTGCCGAAGTCGGCCGCTGTCAACGGCATCCAGGAGCTAGCGGGTTCCCGGCGCCGCGGACCGGTGCGCAAGAGACGACGTGGGATGTCCTGCCACGTTGCCCACTGAGCGGTCCGTTTGGGCTTGCCCGATGAGGGACCGGCTTTCGGGCGACCGAGCTGGCAGAGGCACGTTCGCTACCAGGCGATGCGACGACGCCGGTGAGCATCGCGTCGCGCGTACGTCTAGGCCGATGCTGCGACAGGCGGAAGGTCTTCTACGAGCAAAGCGGGGGCCGCGGACGGGAGGGTTGCGCTCGCGTCAACGGCCAAACTGACTTCGTGAGTCACCACGGTGCCGAACCAGCGCTTACCTTCGCCGATCGCATGGAGAAGTAGGCCCACGCCGTCCGCGGTCACCTTGAAAGTGAGGTAGCCCCTATCGCTGTCAAACCGATGTCCCTTCGTCCACGAAATTTCGTTCTGTAGGTAGTCACCGGGACCATGAGTCAGGTCGTTCAGCAGGCCCTCGCGCCTCAAGCCGTATGCGGCGTCCATCACACGATGCATTGCGGTCGCATCGTCGTCGATGGGCCATCCCAAAGTCGAAAACAGCGTCGGGTAGTCGACGACGACTTGCTTGCGGATCATCGTCCAGAACTGCTCACTGTCGCCGCCGCGGTGTCGGCGTTGCACGCCTGTGTAGATTGACCAGTGCAATGCGAGCTGATCCGCCGAGAGTCGCCCAACAAGAGCTGTCCAAGACACGCCCGAGTCGTTCAGTCCATCCGTCGTCCGCGCGGACGCGAGCACGCCGGATAAGTACTCGGCGACGAATTCGTCGTCGGCCCACTGTGCCTTATCGAAGACTTCGGCCGCTACGCGCGCAGGGATAGCTCCTGCCCGCTCAAGGTTCGATCGCTCGGCTGCGCGCTCTGCTACCTTCGCGATGTTGCGTTTCCGGGTGTACCAATCGACTAGTTCGTGCCCCATGACTTCAGCTGTCGGGCCAAGGAGCTTGTCGACGACTGCACCGAGGGACTTCGCTCCGTGATCCACGAGCTTTTGAGTGAGGGGGTCGGTCATGGCGCGAGCGTAACGGAACTTCTCCGCAGACCGAGCGAGCAATTCTGAGACTCGCGCGACCGATCCGCTGCGCCCGCAGATGCGTTTGGCGTGGGCCGGAGCCGTGTCGCCTATGCGCCTGCCGGAGAGAACGCCGCGCGGGCGGTGATCTAAGGACGGTCGGGCGCTCCGGACCTCTACTGTCCGAACGGTGCGACGGTGGTGAACGTCCGAGGGACCTCCGCGGTGTCTGCTTTGCGGAAGGACGATCACCAAATCCTCGGCATCTGTCCGGGTCGAATCCGTGACGACGCGCAGCTCGGACACGTGATCACCACGGATACGATTCGCGTGATGGTGACTGATCCGCAGATGGGACGACTTCATCCCGCTGAACGGTTTCGCGACTCATTCCTCGACGCGGATGCTGACGAGAACTACTCGTTCGTCGGGCAACGGCTCGTGCCGAGCGACGTCGCGCTCGGCCCCGCCCCGGGTTTGATGAATATCCACGGCAACCAACGTGCCGTTGCGGACGACCCCAGAACCCCACGCGGACGGTTCTATACCAATGTCCTCCACGATCCCTTCGTTCCAGGCATTGGTCAGCTTGGTGCGCAACTCGGCCAATTCATCCGATGCAAACCAGCGCGCACGCTCTTGTTCGGTGGAGCGGGTGGCTGGGAAGTCGATAAGCGCGATCATGAGATTGTTGTATTGCTTGCTTGTGAGTTGCGGTCTGACAATGTGACCACCCTCCGACACCTCGTACGTCGCATGCTCGGAGGCATCAGACAACTCGTGATGCAACTCCATGAGCTGCGCTTGCGTCCCACCCAACGACTCCCGCTCGCTTCCATCGAGGCTGTCGTAAGCGGCAATGACGACGGTACTGAGGACGAGGCTCTGATGCCTCGTGAGAGGGATTCTGAGTTTGCGTGCGCGCGACACCCTACCGGGGCCGCTCACCGAGCGCTATTCGACTGCCATCTCGGCTGCGGCCGAGCCCACGAGCCTGGCGCACGACCGCTATCCGGTCGCCGCGCTCGAGCTGCCTAGCGCATCGCGCGACTGCCGACGGACTGCCGGAAGCGGCTCCTGACGCTCTGATCACTCCTACGGTCGTCCTTCACTCGTTTCACACCCTCCACATACCCGGGGCGCTTCGCGACCTAGTGCACCGTCCTCGACGACAACGCTTGCGACGCCGCAGTCCGGACCGAGTACGCCCAGTTCTCGCCTAACCCGAGCAGTGTTTCAGCCGGCGTGTTCGGGTTCTCTGCGACTGCCTCACAGACGTACTCGTCGTCCTCCCACTCCTCAGCGATTCGGTCGAGCACGGCAGGTGGCGTGTTCGCGTGGGACGCTACGTCGCGGATCGTGGTGCTGTGCTTCCAGCTCTTCTTGTGCTTTGAGATCCAGCGGAGAACGTCCGCAGGAGTCGCGGGATTCTCCGCCACCGTGCTGGCGTACCCGTGTCGCGCCAGGTGCGAAAGCGCCACCTCAGGCGAACTTGGGTTTCCTGCTACTCCCCGGCGAATATCGGAGCCCGATATGTGATCGTGGTAAGGCTGCGGCGACGACCCAGTGAGGTACACCGCCGGCTTCGGCGTGTCAGGAAACAAGGAAAGCTTGCGCAACGTCGATGTCGAGGTTTGTCGGTTACCGGCGACTGAACGGATCACCATCAAGGACGTGTCGGTCGCCAGCGTGTCGAGCACTCGCGCGGGCGTGTTCGCGTTCCTTGCGACCTCCTCACGCACGAAATCCCAGGTGTGGCCTGCGAGCCGCTCGAGAACCTGGGGGGAAGCGTTCCGATGTTTCGCGATCGCGAGGTCTGGTCCCTTGCGGGGAACGACATCCAGCGTGACAAAGCTGGCGAGGAAATCGAGGGTGGCGGAGTCAGTGTGGGCATTCTTGAGGACGTAGTCCCGCAGGTCCTCGCGAGCGGAGTGTGCGAGTACGAAGAGCACCTCCGGCCGCTCGTCACCTCTGGTGTAATACGAGAGTTGATCGCCACGAACCAAAGCTGCGATCGCTTCGTCGGCCGTGCGGAGATCGAACACGTTGCTCGCTGGCGGACTGCTCTTCGCTGCAGAGACACGATGCGCGATTCCATCGCTCCTCTCCGCCTCGGCGCGCACACCCGCGGAAACATCCTGGGTTAGGGCTGCGCGGGCGGGGAGGGGTGTGCACGGGTTCGCCGCCGCCGCCCTGCGCACGTCTGCGTCTGGGTCCTGGGCAAGGACTGCCAGCGTGCCGGGGAGTGCGTTGCGATTCCCAGCGACAGCCACTCGAACAGAACCCTCTTTGTACATGGCGGCAGTGGACCGCGCCGAGGCGGCGAGCCTGCTCAGGGTCTCAGAGGTGGTGTCGATGCGTTGCGCTAGCGCGCGGCGTTGCCACGCGAACCGGGGAAGCGGATCACTCGGGGTTAGTGCCATGCAGGGTGGCTCCAGTCGTCTTTGGCTTCTTGATGATTGCACGCTACGCGGTGCGGTGCTCGCGGCTCCTTGGCATCCTGGCGCCAACAAGGCGACCGCGGTGCGCCCGCAATTGCGACGTCGCAACGGAGCTCGATAGCGGAGGATCACCTCGGACGTCTTGAACGGGCCGAAGCACGATCACCTCGTCATTCGTTCCGCGCTGTGCGCACTGTCCGCAGTCCGGGTGCCTCTTGACAGCCCAGCGCCCACGCGCGTCGAGCCGCTCCCGTGCTTGGCCCGTGCGGGGACCGGCTGCGGGCATGGCATCGCGTAGACGGTGGACGAATTTCGTAATACGATGGCGACATGAGTGGTGGAGAGACGATCAACGGTGTGCCGGTCACTGAGGAACAGATCTCAGCGTGGGCGGCAGAGGCTGAGGTGGGCTATGACGTCGACGCTCTCAAGCGTCGCGGACGAGGCCGGCCCGGCCGTGGAGCCGAACCAGCTCAGGTTGTCGCGTTGAGGCTGACCACGGAGGAACTCGCCGCGCTCGATGCTCGCGCCGCACAGGAGCACAAGTCACGGTCGGAGCTCATCCGCGAAGCGATCGCGGCATACGCTGCGTGAAGGTCCACGACTCCGCGCTCAAGCACGGCATCCTTCCCGAGGACATCGTCCAAGCGGCATCCTGGCCGCTGTGGATCGAGGATCTCGACGACGACTCACCGGTACGCCAACTTCGGCTGGGCTTCGACGGACAGGGTCGGCTTCTCGAGACAGTTGTACTGGTCTTCGACAGCGGCAATGAACTCGTGATTCACGCGATGAGGGCACGGCCGCAAATGCTCGACCTCCTGCCGTAGATGCGACCCAAGACGCGCCCGCTGATCGACCGGGTTACGGGCGGTCGCCGAGCGGGTTAGCAGATGGGCGTTCCGCTTCCTGATCAGCGGCGGCAGGCGGGGGCATGTGCCAAGCAAGGGGCAAGCACCCACACTGGCCCAACTGCGCACTACCTGATTGGTGGCGCCTGTCGGCTTCTGCTGCATGAATTCCGGGGTCCGCGCCGCCTGCGTCTGCGTCGGCGACTGATCGCCCCGTCAGGTCGCCGTTAGTTCGGGGGCGGTCGATGAGTCGCGATCCAGTTCTTGTTTGGGGATGCAGGCGAGAAGTCTGACTGCCGCCGCCTGCTTTGGAATGTCCCAGTAGTCGGAGTGACCGAGGAGCACTGGGGCATCTGTGTCACCTCGTGCAGTTGGATCCGGCAGCTCGATGTCTCGCCGCATCTCTTCATCGCCGTCGACCACGGGGCTTGCTATCGGGTCAGTTTCGCGCCAGGTATTCAGCCAGCCCGTGGATCTGGCATTCACAGCGGCAAAGAATTTCTCATCGAAGTGTTCCGGGAAGAACGTCGCGTAGAGCGTGCGGAGCGGCGAGCCGCATGTCACGAGCCCGAACTTGAACGGCGCCGTCGTGGCGACGAACCAGGCTGAGATCACCGACCCCTGTGAGTGGCCCACAAGCACAAGCGGTGCATCACCATGAGACTCCACTTCGTCCCTGAGTCCCGCGATGACTCGCGGCCGGTAGGTGTCGCCGGCGAGTGGATGGAATCGTACGTACCAGAAGCCGGCGATGTCCGCGACGAGAGCAAGCGCCTCTCGTGTCTTGGAGAGGCGCCCCCCGCTGAGGACGAAGACGAGGACGAATATCGCGACGACTACTGTCACGATTGCGATGAGGTCGTTCAGGACCCGTTGAACAGACTCGAAGAGGTCCCATTCGGGTACGTACCACCCGAACAGGTGCCACTCGGACACGCGCCACTGGATCAAGTGATTGTCGAAGATCGTCCAGCCGAGGGTGACGAAGGTCGCCCATAGGATCCCGGTCAGCAGCATCGCCCACCACAACCAGTCGCCGAGTGTACTAATCGCCGCGTGGTGCAGACGCGCCTTTCGCACCTCCTTGGGTAGCCCTTTCAACGCGCGAGACCTACTTCGATTGACCACACGAAGCGCGATCCATCCGGCGAGCAGTCCGAGTCCGCAGATCACAGGGATCGTATCGATGTACTTCGTGCCGTTGTAGATGAAGCCCATGTCGAGCTCGCACGCCGGTACACGATCTCCCTGATAGGCCATGACATGCCGCTCGAAAAGCGACCACGGTCTCCTATGGTTCACCCAACCCGCCGCAGACGGCATCCCGCTCAGAAGGACAAGCAGCCATGTGAGCCCTAGACGAAGTGTCGCGCCGACGAGATTTACGAGGATCAGGGCAACAATCGCGGCAAGGCTGGCTGCGCTCAAGGATGCAAGCGCCTGCCGACCACGGCTTAGAAGGCCGACGAGGGTTAGGAGGAGCCAGCACAGGACTCCTGTTGCGAGACCGAGCACGACGATCGCGCTGAGTGGATCCAAGAACGACGCGAAGACATGTTGGGAGTTGCCGTCGCGGAGCGCGATGCACATTGATTCGCTAAGGTTTCCGGGATACGCCTCATCGATCGCTTCCATCTGGCCAGGGGATTTCGGCGTGGTCACCGATATGAGGGGAAGCGTTGGAATCGTCAGGCGAGTGGCCGGCACGATCGCCAGAAGCGCGCCCGTGAGGACGATGGTGGTCAATGACAGCAGAGAGGTCCAGGCCAGCCACTGCCGTGGCAGCACTCTCCCCGAGGGATGCTTCTCCTTGTCCAGCTTTCCCTGGCATTGGATCCAACGAACGATCACGAGCCCGAACAGCAACACGCTCCACACCGTCACGTTTACTTCGCCGAGCAACTCCCATTCCCTCAACGGTTGAAACGCGCGGAAGAAGGTCTCGCCAATTGCGATCAGCCACACGTGGGCGGTCATGGTGGCCACGATTCCGACCAACACGGTGACGGCGAACGCCACAATGCGTGGACATCCGCGCCGAGCGGGCGCCATGTACCCCATCAGGTTCACCAGCGTGAACGGGAGAGCCAGATACCACAACAGACCGGCGCGGCGGCGTGAGGTGCGCGACCAGTTGAGAAGTCGCAGATGGTGCTTTGGCAGCACCGGCGGGCGAGCAGTATCCGGGTAGCGCGGCGAGCGCTTCGTCACCAGCGGGGACGAACCCAGCGAGTCGTTGAACGTATGGTCGCCCATGCCATGCACCCGCACCTCGACAGGCCGGGCATCCCGTGACGGGGCATTGAGGGGTGACACTGAGTACTCGACTTCCCTGTCGGCCACAGCCGTACGCTAGCAACGTCCAGTCGAGCCCGGAAGTACCCCATGATTCGCCACCAGCCTCGCTCGCTAAACGACCCCTGGGATGCGGAGCAACCCGCATCGCGCACGCGCGGCTCAACTCTCGAGCGCGTCTCATGGGTGAAGCAGCGTTGACGCGTACTTGGGGATTTAGTGCTTTTCTCGAAGGGCTGCAACGGGGTCCAGCGGGACACTTCGTTCCCGCATCTCGACCATCCAGCGTTCGACCTCATCCACTCCTTCCATGAGTTCCGCTCGCTCTTTCTGAGCGGCTGCCTCCTCAGCGAGTATGTGTGTGAATGACTCGTCCAGGACCTTCCGAAGTCCACGCGGCCCGACTGAGTCGACCGGCACCCAGACGACCTGCTCTTCCAAATCGGACAACTGGACTCCGGACTCCTGCAGCGCCACCAAACTAGGCGGACGGTAAGAGTCCTTGGCGCTGGTCGATTGCGGAGATGGAGCGTGACCGTCAAAGTGGCGTAGAGCGCTGCTGGCAATTTTGACGTTCCACGCTCCGGGCGGCTTCAGGTGTCGGTCACGTCCATTGAAGGAGGGATCGGCATGCACCAGCTGGCGGGAGAGCCGAGGCAGGTCGATCGGACGAAACCACCATTTCAAAGACCTGTGGACGTCGTGTGAGTAGGAGGGCTTCACGAAGTCGACCTCATACTCAAGGGCCCTCGAGTATGCCACCTCGAGGCCCGCGTGCTTGTGAGCCTCCAGCAGCATCCACAACAGGGTGGTGTTCGAGAGGCTGTTGAAATCTATTGCCCCGCCGCCGATGTCTGAGTGGGCGCCCTCGAACCAGACTTGCTTGACGCGATCGGAGGCGTCGCTGGAGACAATTGGTGCGGGCGCCTTCCATATCTCGGGTTCAAAGGTGAGCCGATGCTCGTCGATGGCCAAAGCCTGCCGCGCAACGAGTACGGCCGGGCTGAGCTGTAAATTATGGTTGCTTCCGGGCGCGCGGAGTCCCTCCCTACCGAGGGAACCGACTGTGTCGAACACCCCCAGAAAGGCGACCTCGACAGGCGCCCAACTCAACGCAGACCGGAAATCCTCGGCAGCGTCTTTCAGCGTCGCACGCCGTGAGTGCGGGCCGAACGTCTCGCAGTACTCAGACATGGGATCACGACCGGCCGCCTGCGCTCGACTGTGAATAACGTACAAGTAGCCCGCATAGTCGTAGCGGTCGTACATGAATCCTCGGCGAAGGAGACCGGGGAAGTGGAGCATACTCGCAAGGCTCCGTGCCGCAAACCCGCCGCGACTGAAGCCGAACAGGATTATCGAGTCGCCATCGTCGTAGTTTGCGACGAGAAACTTGTATGCCGTCATGAGACTCTGAACGAGACCTAGCCCAAAAGCCCCGCCAAGGTACTGGTCCAGCTTGTAGCTGCTACCGACGCCAGGGAGATAGAGCACCACCTGCTCGATCCCATCGGGCCCCCGACGGGCAAGGCACGTGGAGATCCGCCCGATGTTCGTTGTTCGAGACTGCGGTCGGCCATTCCAGGTGCCGTCAAAGCAGACAATGATGCGCTTCACACGGCAATAGTGTCAGCACGCTTAAGCGCGTCGAAAGAGCTACCGGCGGAATGACAGAGTGCCCGCGGCCGAAGTGCAGCGAGATTGAGTCAGTGAACCAGGCTGTCGACCCGCTGGCGGACGGTAAGGGATCCGATCGGGCGGGGAATCTGACGTGCGTGACGGTGTTTGGATAGCGTCGGTGTATGACTGATGCGGAAGCTCTCCGGTTCATTGCCCGCGACGCGTACACCTTCGGGTACGCGATGATCGAGAACTACCGCACCATGTACGAGCAGGCCGTCGACGCCCAGGATCCGCGCTTCACCGGGGGGTTCGGGCGCTACCGGCACTATTCGGAGCCGTTCACGCCGGCGAACACCGACATCGTGACGCCGAACAACGACACCCCGTACTCGTGGGGTTGGTTCGATTTGCGGGCCGAGCCGTGGGTGATCACGGTGCCGGCGATCGACCGGTTCTACATCCTCCCGTTCCATGACCTCTACACGGTGTACGCGGGGTACGTCAGTGCGGCCACCACCGGCACCGGTCCTGGCCGCTATCTTCTCGCGGGCCCGACATGGACGGGCGAGATGCCTGAGGGGTTCGACGGGGTGATCGCCGCCTCCACGGATTTCGTCGGCTGCCTTGGGCGCACCGCGTTCACCGATGGGGACGTCGACGAGCTGCGGCGCATTCAGCATTCCTATTCGGCGGTCCCGTTGTCGGAGCACCTGGGCGTCCCCGCTCCCGCCGCCGAGCCGCTGTCATGGCCGACCTGGGACGAGGCCGCTGCCACCGACATCCGCTTCTACGACTATCTCGACCACCTCCTGCAGTTCGCGCCGGCGTTGGACGAAGACGGCGACATCAGAGATCGCATGGCCTCGGTCGGCCTCGATGGTGGTGGCACGTTCCGCACCAGCGACCTCGATGCCGACCAGCGCGCGGCATTCGAACAAGGTTTGGCCGACGGGATCGCCCACCTCGACGACGTCGCATCCCCTGCTTCGAGTTCGACCGGGTTGTTCGGAACCCGCAATGAGATGGCGGGCGCGTATGACAACCGCAACGTCGGTGCGAAGAAGGGGCTCTATGGGCTTCCGCCGGCGATCGCCTGGTACGGCGGCTGGCTCGTCGACTCCGCCGGCAACACAATCACCGGCGCCACCGACTACACGATCACATTCGCCGCTGATCAACTCCCCAAAGCCCGGTTCTTCTGGTCGGCGACCCTATACACCCTCCCGCAGCGGCTGCTCAGCGCCAACGAGATCGACCGGTACTCCATCGGCGACCGCACCCCCGGCATCCGATACGGCGACGACGGGTCACTGACCCTGCATGTTCAGCACCGCCGGCCGGCCGATCGGCTCGAGGCCGCGAACTGGCTACCTGCCCCCGAGGGCCCATTCACTGTCATCATCCGCGCCTACGGCGGTGACACGGCGGTTGCCGAGGGCACATATCGTCTTCCCGCCATCACGCCACGCTGACCCCACGAGGGCCGGTGCCGCCGACGGACGGTTCGGGCATCCCCTGCACTTGCCCCTCGCTGGCCCGCGCAGATCCTTGCGGTGGCTCACCAACAACGCGCAGGCCGAAAGCACGTGGACGGTCCCGCTTTCGTGCCTGGCCCGATGAGGGATGGCGCCGGGCAGACGTCCGCCTTCGAACCGAGTCACCGTCTTCGAGAAACGCTTGACGCCAGGCTTCTGTTCGTCGCTCACGCACATCGAGACAATCGGTTCCGGCCGGGCTCTTGGGCTGCTCCTGACCGAGTTCGAGCCAACGGCCCAGGACGGGCTGGCGCCTCGGCTGAATAGGCTCCCGGCTGTGTCGCGAGGACCTGCCAAGATGAGCGCGTGGGAGTGAGGGCAAGCGAGCAGGACGGCATCTGGGCATGGCGGCTCGGTCTGCGCTACGGCGCGTGGCACCCGGAGCCGAACACGGACCTGGCCGTCCTGGGGAAGGCGTGGATCGAGTACGCGGATCCGCACCTCAATGAGGTCACCCTGACCATCGGGCAGAAGTACTTCGGCATCTGGCACGAAGGCCCTGGAGAGCAAGAGCTCAGCGAGAACCAGATCACATTGCTGCGCCCCGTACTTGAGGAGCTCAGCCAGACCGCTACCTACGCGTTCGAGGCAGCCATCAACTGCCGGCGCTCGATGATTCACTGGGCCGAGTACGACCCACGCATCAACGAGCCGGATGACCGGAACATTGCTGACTTCGCCGGACGCGTGAACGCGTTCCTACATGCCAACCCCGACCTGAAGTTCCACCTCAACACTCGACTTCGCGTCGAAGGGCAGGAGCCTGAACCCGCGTCGACCGAGGTGAGTGCCCCGCGCCCCGAGCCGCCAGCGGCGCAGCCGTACGGGGTTTCTCACGCCGGCGCCGAGCATTACGTCGCTGCGTGGATGCGTCACCTTGGGGCGCTGGATGCGCAACCGACGAAGGTGTCCGGCGACGGGGGCATCGACGTTGTCAGCCGCTCCTACATCGCCCAGGTGAAGAACCTGGGTCCTGCGGCCGCCGTTCCGGTCGCACACATCCGAGACCTGGCCGGTGTCGCATCGGTGGACCGGCGTAAGGCGGCGATGTTCACCAGCGGGGTCTGCTCCACCGGTGGGAGCGAGTTCGCTGACCGCGCCGGAATCGCGCTGTTTCGCTATGACGCCGTACGCGGTTGGCTCGGTGCGGTGAACGACCACGCGCGCAAGGCGCGCAGGGACGGCATGGGCTGACATTCGGGCCGAGAGCACGAGCCGCGTGGGCTCGTCGCCCTCGCCGAAGAACTTCTCCTCCGTCCGTCGTTCATGGGCACGCTTGCGCACTCGGAGCTCGGCGGCGCTGTACACATGGGCCGGAGGTCAACGCGCTTGTGATCGTCGGCACGCAAGTGCATCTCGTTCGGGGCCAGTCCCGACGCGCTTCGTCAGACCAATCACAGTGCCAGGTGATGAATTTGTTCATCGAGAACGTGCCAATCTGCTCGAACAGGCGTATATTACAGATGCCGCAATCCGATCGAGCAAGAGAAGGTAAAGACTGTGACTGCAGAAGAGGACATCAGGCAGATCGTCGCTGACCAGCGTGAGCTCGCCGATCGATTGGAGCAGGTGCTCGCCGACAACCAGTGGATGGCTGAGCTCGTCGAAGGTGCAGCGTGGCCAGTGTTCGACCCGGAGACCGACGAGCCCGCCGTGCGACCCGACATCAATGGGAACCGTGCGCAGCTCAACTGGGTGACCATCGTGCTTTGGTCAAAGCTCGCCGTCGTCAACGTTCGGGAAGGCCGCGGCGCGACCCGCGAGGAGTACATCCAGTTCTCTAAGGACGCAGGCTATAGAGATGGTCGCGGCTGGAACGCGTGGGACGGTTACGAGGACCGTGAAGACGGCCGGTGGATTGCAGGAGGTGGAGTTAGGCATCTGGCGGTCTACTACGAACGGGAACGACGCAGCATTCCCGCCGACATTCTCGACTGGGCAGCCGCGAATGGAGTCACGCCGTGAGCGGCCGGACGTCCGCGCAGTACAGGTACGCCAGCCTGGATGCGGCGCTGCGGGCAAAACACATCCCGCTGGAGAATCACGAACTCATCCGAAGGTTCACAGATGCCATCGGATGCGAAAGCTACTACGACCGGAGCAGCTACATCAAGGCCGTGCGAGCCGACGGCGGGCCGAACTTGCTAATCGCCTACGGCTGGTCGACCGGTTTCACGTCAGAGGATGAAGCACGCAGCGCGACGCGAGCCGAAGACTGCTGGCAAGACAAACCCCACAGCACTCGGTGGGGCGTATCGCATCCCGTCAACAAGATCGGACAGGGCGGCCAGGGCGCTGCGAGCAGAACTGAGCATCGCACTTACGACACCTGCCCCGAATGCTTCACCGAGTTCGCCGCCAGCGGCGACTGCCGTTGCGAGGGTTAGGGCGCCCCGCCAGCCGATCCTCTGCGCTTCGGGCTAACACTCCGGCGTGCATAGCTGACCTGCTCCGGCGAGGGGGGATCCGTCTGCGCTGCTAGTCGTACCCGGGGCGTAGCCCATCGAGCGAACGGACGGCCCTTGCCTGTGCTTGATCGATGCTCGTTGGACCCGCGGTTGGTCTCCGTCCGGGAGTGCACGCGGTGATGGGAGTCATCACCGCGTGCACCCTGACGGACTTCGTCACGCTGCGCGACTCGCGGCGACACCCACGGATCGAGGGGGCGGGGATCCCGCGCGGCCTAGTTGGCGGGCACCTCCCACAGCTCGAGGGACATGCCCAGATACCGCTCCTCGTTTCCGGCGATGTCGGCGGAGAACCAGGTTGTGAACTCCTCGTGGAGGATCCGCTTCACGTCCGCGGCTGAGGTGGCGGCAGGTAGCCGGTTCGCGATGGTCTCCGCCTCCGGCCAGTATTCGTCCGGCGGTGCGCCGAGCGCGCGAAGCCCGATCGGGTCGTGGAAGTACAGCAGTTCTGCCAGCTGCTCGACATCGCAGGTTCTGAACACGTCATGCCCCTTCCGTATCCGTTCGGACGTCGGTGCTTCGGGTGACGCGTCCGTCCTCCCATTCCACGAGCCAGGATCCGTCATGGCTGAAGTGAACCGCGCCTACCCCGGGATGGCATCGGGGTGGGACTCCGTGCACCACCACACGGGCGTCCTCGAGCACGTCGAGCAGTTCGTTCCAGGTCCAGCCGGGATAGTTCTCCGCGACGTACGCGAACGTGTAGCCGCGGCCGACCGGGATCGGGTGGCCGTAGTGCAGAAGCCGGTTGATGTCGACTCGTGCCCGCGCCTGCTCGTAACTGCTGGCCGCGATGCTCTCCTGCCACACGGCCGAGTCGACCTCGTCCCGCAGGTCTCGTTCGGCGTCGGCGCGCCGTCCCTCCTCGAGCGCCTCGAGGAATCGCTCGATTCCGCCTGGCTTGCGAAGTTCCGAAGCAGGAACCAGCGAGCTAGCCGTCGGTTCTCCGTCAGTAGGGTCAATCAACATGGGGCATCGCCCCTCTCCGGGGCGATGCCCCATCGAACTTGCGGGCCGCCGATCGGCGCCACGCCCGTTCTTCCCCTGGGGCACCCGGAAGTCGATGGGACTCGGGTTGCCGTGCGGCCGGCCAGGTACCGACAGCCGCAACTCTTGAACGTGAGCCCACTCTACGACCTGTGGGCGACATCGCCACAGGAGCGACGCGCGCGGATCCGCACGCACGCCACCCTCTTCCGCACAGTGCCCGTTTGTGGATCGGTCTGACCCTGGCACTTGGAGCTGCCTACAAGACACATCCGCTCCCATCGCCGATGAAGCGGTCCGTTGCGGCCTCCTCGCGCAGGGACGGTTCGACGTCGGCGAGGGTAGGCGCGGTGATAGGCAACTCGGCGGCGAGCGCGGCGACGTCGCTGGCGCTGAGGGGCCCGTCGTAGAGCCGGATCCGGGACACCGCGCCGCCGGAGTCCTCATTCGCTGTGACGGTGTCGTCACTGAACAGCCGAAGCGTGTCGTTGGCGTCGATCACAGCGATGCCGCCGGTGTCGTGGAAGGACAGCTGCCTGGCCCCGTTGAGGTAGGCGTCGACGTTGTCGGTGGCGTCCCTGGTGAGCACGACGTGGGCGTACGAGTTCGCTTCGACTGCCGCGCCGGGGCCGGCGGTGAGCGGCCAGAATTCCAGCCGTCCGTCGAAGCTGTACAGGCCACAGTCTTCCGTGGCGTTGTTGAAGTCGACGATCTTCGTATAGCCATCGAGGCGATCGAAGCGAAACACCAACTCGATGGTGTACTCACTGTCGATCGCTACCGATGCGGGGGTGAGCTCGAGGCCGCTGCCCCTAGCGAACGTCAGCACAGGGCGCTCCTGCCCGAGCACTGCCTCGTCGATGAATCCGGTGACGTTGGCACCGGTCGCTGTGAGCTCCGTGGCGGCGCCGACCGAGTCGGCGAGCGAGTTCTCGAAGCGATAGTCAGCCGTGACCATGGTCTGACGTCGTGCCTGGCTTTCGCGCGGCATGGATCCGTAGAACTCGCCCCTCTCTTTCGGTCGGTATACGTCGACGACGTCATCGTGGAGCACGAATCGGACGTATGGCGACAGCTCGCCCCACGGTGCGGGCGGGAGCTCGTTCGGGTCCATGTCGATATCGGCGATGGTGTCGACGGAGGGCGCCGTGCACTCGAACACCGAGATGTGCTTTTCATGAAGCACGGCGATGCATCGCTGGTTTTCCAGCTTCGTCGTGCTCCATATCTGCAGCGGCCCGTACGAGCCGTACGAGACGAAGTCCGCGACCGTCAGGTCATACCTCACAGGGACCTCGTCGTTGGCAGGAATGGAGGCAGGCCCGGGTTGGCCCTGCGGGGTGAGTTGTGCGACCGGTCTGGGTCTGCCCGGCTCATCGACGACGAAGACACTGACGCCGATGGCTGCGGCCAACACCACCACCATGGCGATGACCCAGGGCATCAAGCGGCGGCGCTGCCACGGTGCCGAGCGGGCTCTGTCGATCGGTCCGGGATCGGTTGTGGCCGCCCCGGCGGGGCCTTGCTCGGCGACCGGCCCTCCGTCACGCTCATGCTCGGCGGAGGCCGCCATCACAGGCTGCGGGACCGATATCGACGCAGGGCGCGACCCTTCGAGAGGTTCGAGAACCGGGACATATTCCGAGACGGGGGAATCGACGACGGGAGCCCGATCTCGACGTTGGGCGGCCTCAAGCTCGGAAAGGCGTTCCTGAGCCGCCGCATCCCCCGCGATGTCGGCATGCGGTCCGTAGGCGCGTCGCCGCAGGCGCTGCAACTCGTCCGATTCCTCGAAGCCGGCCGACCCTTGCGGCGCATCCATGCCCTGATTATCTGCCTGGGCACAAGACCGGGAAAGGGGGCGCCTGGGCGAAGCATGACGCTGCCAAGACGGTATTCACTTCGGCCGGCGGGATTACGCTCGGAGGAGTGATCATTCGCCAGGCGGTTCCTCAAGACCTCTCCGGCATGAACGCCGTGCACGCCGCAAGCGGGCGGTCGGAATGGGGCGCGGACGTCCTCGTGGACCCGGACCGATTCGTTGTTGTCGCCGTCGTCGACGACATATTGGTGGGAACGGGCAAGACCCACTTCTTCCCCGAGCCGGATGACCAGGCGCCGGAAGGTCATTACCTCGGTGGCGTCACCGTCCACCCCGATCACCGCCGCCTCGGCATCGGACTCGCCCTCACTCGCGCCCGAATGGAGTGGGTATGGTCCCGCTCTGACCGGGTGTACTACTTCACGGACGACCACAATGCGGCATCCATCCTCATGCACGCGGCGCTCGGCTTCGAAGAGATCGGACGCGCACCGGTCATCCGGCAGCGGCATGCCGATAACCCGACGGGCGACCTCGTGCTCTTTACAGCGGGTCGACCGGCAACCCTCGCGTGACGTGGGCCGCGACGTTGTTGTCATCGCTGACGACGACTGATTGAGCCGGCGACGATCCCTGCTCGGGCGCGTGTCATTGGATCCCCGTCATCCTGCGGTGTCTGACATGCCCAAGAACTGTTCGAGCGGAAGCCGGCAGCGTCGCTTCGGACCCCACTTCCGTGGCCGTTTCACTGGTGCCACAATGAGCACGACTGTCAGTGTGGACGGCCGATTGCCGGGCTGACGGCGGTGCACTCGCAGAGTCGAGGCAGAGGGGTTGGCGCGTCATGCACGACGGGAAAGTACTTGTATACGGGGCGACGGGCGCCCAAGGCAGTCCCGTGGTCGAGCAATTGCTCGATGCTGGCCGCCGGGTGCGTGCTGTGACGCGCGACGCGGAACGGGCTCAGCACTGGGCGGCGCGGGGGGCCGAGGTGGCTGTCGCCGACCTCGGGCAGCCAGAGACGCTGAAGGCAGCCAACGAAGGCATCGATATGGTCGTGCTGCAACTTCCGCTGCAGTACGACTTCGCCCTACACGAGGCATACGGACGGAACGCAATTGACGCTGCACGCGCCGCTGGTGTCGAACTCGTGGTGTTCAACACGAGCGCCCATGTCATTCCGGACGCAGACGTGCACATCTACCAGGTTCGTCAGGAAGTGGTGGACTACCTGCACGACAGCGGCGTCCCAAGCATCGTGCTGAGACCCACCTTCTACATGGAGATCCTCCTCGGGCCATGGATCCGGCCCGGAATTGTCGACAATGGCGTGATGGCCTTTCCGTTGCCGGCCGACTTTCCCATGTCGTGGGTATCCGCATCGGAGATGGGTGCGTATTCGGTGGCCGCCCTCGATCGCCCCGACCTGGCTGGCAGGACGTTCGACATCGGCGGACCGGAAGCCCTAACCGGTAGCGGCATGGCGGCCCAATTCTCCGATCTACTGCGGAGCAGCGTCTCCTACATGCCGATACCTCCCGACGCATATGAGCAGGCACTTGCCCCCATGTTCGGTCCGACCGTGGCGTTTGAGGTCGCGTCCCAGGTGCGTTACATCATCGGCACCGGTGACGGTTCCATCGATATGAAGGAGACCGCGGCGGAGTTCTCCGTCGAACCTGTCACCCTGCAGCAGTGGCTGCGCGGCCACGAGTGGCGGACCGGATCGACTGGTCCTTGATCGCTGACCCGAACGAGCGGCAACCCCTATCGTGAGGTCATGTTCGATGACTTCTGCATCCGCCCGATTGGCTTGGCCGATGCGGGTGAGGTGTTCACCCTCCAGCGGGCGGCGTTCATCGAGGAGGCCCACCTCTACGGGACGGTCGACACACCAGCACTCACCCAGACCTTCGACGAGCTGAAGGCCGAACTCGCATCGAACAGCGGTTGCGTGGCGGTTGCTGGATCGCGGATGGTCGGTTCTGTCACCGCCCGAATGGTCGGCGATGTTCTCAGCATCGGGCGCCTCGCGGTGGTCCCCGACATGCAGGGCCGGGGAATCGGAACGCGGCTCCTCGAATCCGTCGAGGCACGATCGGATGCAGTGGAGGCCACGCTCTTCACAGGCGCGCTCAGCGTCGCCAACCTCCGCCTATACAAACGCCAAGGCTACGTCGAAACACATCGGGTCACCTTGCCGGAGGTAGAGCTCGTCTACCTTCGCAAGCGACTGCGCTGACGACCTGCTTCCCGCTCTCCACACTTGTGCTGAAGATCCTCGGGAGTCCTGCCGCCTTGCCCAAGGGGCATCCGTCGAATGCGCTGGCGATGCAGAGCGCGTTCACGGTTCCTCTCGGGCTCCTTGTTGCCATCACCTGGGCTCGTTACAGCCGACTTGTTCTTTCCGGCGTCGCTGATCATCGTGGGCGCCCACTACCTCACCTTCATCTCGCTCTACGGAATGTGGCTCTACGGCGCTCTCGCCGGCGCGCTCGTTGCAGTCGGTGCCGCGTCGATCTTCTTGCTTCCCGATCTCCGAGACATCAGCGGCTGGATCGGGGCATTGGTCTTCTTGGCCTTCGCCGCCCCGCTCTACCTCACCTATCGAGCATCGGCCACTTCCGAAATGACGCTGCCCTAACCCCGGAAGCCGATCGCGCCCGACGCATCGTCACCCGCTGGGCCGGGGCTGATGCTGAGGGCCTGCGCGCAGCCGCCGCCCTGCTGTGAAGCTTCGGAGTCCGGCAACCCTGCGCAGCGTCCGTTCAGGCATCGAGATATCGGGCTTCGGTAGGGTCGCGTCATGAGACTCGTCGCAGTGGCCACAGTTTCGCTCACGGTCGCTGTTCTCGCGGGATGCGCGGCGAGTGAGCCCCGTCATCCGGCGGCTTTCGACATCGCGTGGGACAACTGCACGAGCGCCTACCAGGAGCTCGCGAAGACCGGAGCCTACGCGGAGAGACCCTGTGAGAATTGGATCGACTCACAGGGACGAGACGAGTTTGCAGAGTTCTGGTCGAATCCTGACGAGTTCATCGCGTTCGTAGTAAGCGAGGCGAAGCTCGGGGCGCTCGAGGCGCACACGCGTTAGTCACTGGCTTGATTGCAAGCAGCGTGAATCGGAATGATCTGCAGCGCGAGCGTTCATCGGGCCGCCTCGATTTGAGCGATCACGGCCGCCGCGATCTCGTCGGGTACCACGGGGATCATCGCGTGCGGGGCGTCGACCGTGATCGTTTCCCCAGGCTGGAATCGTTCGATCAGGGCCTGTTGCTGGTCCCGGACCGTTCGCTTGAACGTTTCCGCAATGTCACCCTCGGGCGCCCACAGTTCGTCGGTGACGAAAATGGTGCCAGGGATCGGGGGAATGTTCGCGACCGCTGACTGAGCGTGCATGAGGGCGCCCACGGGGTCGATCTTCTCGGCGCTATCACGCCAGGAATCCTCGGTCAGCCGCCATTCCGGTGGCAACATCGCGTCGAGGGCGAGCTCGTCCGGGAGTGTGGGGTCGAGCAGCACGACCCCGGCCACGTCGTCTGGGTGGGTTGCCGCGTAGGTGTAGGCGATGAGCCCGCCGAAAGACCCTCCGAGCAGGATCACCGGCGGTTCCAGCCCGACCTGTTCGATCAGCGCGTTGAGGTCATCGACTGACTCTGACACGTGAATCGGGCCGTCCTGTGGACTGCTGGCGCCGACGTTGGCGCGTTCGTACTCGCAGTACGTCGTCTCTTCGCTCAGACGACGCTCCATCTCGGGCGAGTGAGCCCAGGCGACTTCATCGGAGGGCTGGATCATGCCGTGCAGATAGATGACTGCGGGGCTGCCCTCTCCGGTGCACGTCGCGTTCAGCTGTCGACCCTCGGCGACCTCGACCGGTCCATCCCACGAGGGGCCGGACACGACTGCGGGACCGGAACTGGTCGGCGAGGGGGAGGGGGAGGGGG
>NZ_SCMR01000012.1 GCF_005502885.1 Microbacterium sp. 2FI | reverse complement strand
CCCGGAGCCTCCCCGATGATCCCCCGCATCAGCCGCCTCGGTGCCGCCCTCGCCCTCGTCGCGGCCGTCGCGCTCGCTCCCGCGTGCGCCGCCTCCCCGCCCGCCGCCGAGCCGACGGCGTCCACCGCTCCGACGCCCGAGACGCCGGCGCCTGAGGGAACCGAAGCCCCGACAGAACCCGTCGACCACGGCGACCCTGCGTGCGACACGATCATCGGCGAGGCGATCCTCGCCGAGTACGAGGAGATCGGGTGGACCGTGCAGGTCGAGCCGTTCCGCCTCGGCGAGGTCGAGCTTGCCGAGGGCCTTCAGTGCGTGTGGGCCGACTACGAAGGCCCTGCCGGAGACCACCTGCAGATCTTCGGCTGGGGGGTCGTCGACGACGAGACCGCGGCCGAGGCGCAGAACGCGCTCGTGGCGGAAGGATGGATCCGCGAGGACATGCCCGAGGGCGTCTACATCACCGAGAACCCCGAGACGACGATCGCCCCCGACGCCGACGGCTACGGAATGACCTACCTCTTCGCCGACGGCTGGGTGAAGCTCGCCGACACGAAGCAGAGCCTGCTGCTGATCGAGTGGCCGCCTGGGGCGTAAGCCACCACCTCACAGCCAGGGATCGGCGATCCCCGGGTGAGCGCGCCCTGAATGCCCGGGCGCAGTCGGTCCAGCATGGAACGGAACCGCTGATCAGACACCTGGAGCCACCATGCCGAAGACCCTCGACATCCCCGTCCCCGACCTCACCGGAAGACTCGCGCTCGTCACCGGCGCCAGCGACGGCGTCGGATTCGAGATCGCCGCGCGCCTCGCGCGCGCGGGCGCCGAGATCCTGATGCCGGTCCGCAACGCGCAGAAGGGCGAGGGTGCCGCGGCGAAGATCCGCGAGCGCACGCCGGGTGCCGGCATCCAGGTGCGCACCCTCGACCTGGCGTCGCTTGCATCCGTGGCCGCGTTCGCGGACGAGGTTCTGAGCGCGCGTCGACCGATCGACATGCTGATCAACAACGCCGGGGTGATGACGCCGCCCGAGCGCCGGGTGACCGCAGACGGGTTCGAGCTGCAGCTCGCGACGAACCATCTGGGGCACTTCGCGCTCACCGTGCAGCTGCTGCCGCTGCTCATCGCGGGAGGAGCACACGTGACAAGCCAGGTCAGCATCGCCGCCGACCAGGGCGCGATCAGCTGGGACGACCTCGACTGGACTCGCAACTACGACCCGATGAAGGCCTACAGTTCGTCGAAGATCGCGTTCGGACTGTTCGCGACCGAGCTGCAGCGTCGATCGGATGCCGCAGGCTGGGACATCCGCAGCAACCTGTCTCACCCCGGCATCACGCCGACGAACCTGCTGGCCGCGCAGCCCGGCATGGGGCGGCCCGACGACACCACGGCCGTCAAGGTCATCCGCGCGATGTCGCGGCGCGGCATCATCGTCGGCACCCCGTCGTCTGCGGCGCTGTCGGCCGTGTATGCCGCGACGAGTCCCGACGCCGCGGGCGGGAAGCTCTACGGCCCCCGGGGATTCCGGCACCTGGGCGGGCTGCCCGCCGAGCAGGCGCTCTACTCGCGTCTGCGGAGCGCCTCCGACGCGCGCCGCGTGTGGGAAGTGTCGGAGCGCATGACCGGCGTCACGGTGGGGGTATGAGCGCACTGCCGTCCGCAGCATCGCTCGCCGCGGTGCCAGGGACCGTCGATCCCTTGCTGCGGCAGTCTGCATCTCGCAGACTCGGATGATGGACAGAGCACAGCTGGCCGACTTCCTGCGGCGTCGGCGTGAGGTGCTGCAGCCCGAGGACGTCGGGCTGCGACGGGGTTCGCGCCGACGCACCGCGGGGCTCCGGCGCGAAGAGGTCGCCGCGCTCTGCGACATGTCGGTGGACTACTACAGCCGACTCGAGCAGAGCCGCGGCCCGCAGCCGTCCGAGCAGATGCTGGCGGCGATCGCACGAGGCCTGCGGCTCACCATCGACGAACGCGACCACCTGTTCCGGCTGGCCGGCCACACGGCACCCGCGCGGGCGGTGCGCGGCGACCACGTCGCACCGGGCCTCATGCGCGTGCTCGATCGCCTTGCCGACACCCCCGCCCAGGTGATGACCGAGCTCGGCGAAACGCTCGCGCAGACGCCGCCCGCGCGGGCTCTCTTCGGAGACGAGACCCGGCACGAGGGTTTCATGCGCAGCGTCGGCTACCGGTGGTTCGTCGACCCGTCCGTCCGCGACGTGTACCCGCGTGAGGACCACGACATGCATTCGCGTTCCTTCACCGCCGACATCCGCACCGTGTACGCCAAGCACGGCGCCCGCTCGCGCGCCGGCGCGATCGTCGAAGCGCTGCTGGCCGAGAGCCCGGAGTTCGCCGAGATCTGGGAGGCCCACGAGGTGCGCCAGACCCACCCGCGCGAGAAGCGCCTGCAGCATCCCGAGGTCGGCGTGATGCAGCTGCAGTGCCAGATCCTCATCGACCCCGAGCAGGGGCAGACCCTCCTCGTGCTGACGGCGAACCCGGGAACCGAGAGCTACGACCGCCTGCAGCTGCTCTCGGTGATCGGAACGCAGCACCTGACCGCGGAACATTGACCCTCGGCCGTCGCGGTATCGTGCGAAAGGACGACCCACAGCACGGAGGCGCGAGATGGACCACTTCGACACGATCGTGATCGGCGCGGGGGTCGCCGGCCTCACCGCGGCCCGCCTGCTGTCGAACGCCGGGCTCCGCGTTGTCGTGCTCGAGGCCCGCGACCGCGTCGGCGGCCGGGTGTCGACGGAACGCCGCTTCGGCCTAGCGACCGACCTCGGCGCTTCCTGGATCCACGGCATCACCGATGAGCCACTTGCCGACGCCGTGGCGGCGTTCGGCATGCGCACGGCGGAGTTCACGGTCGGCGGCTACCAGCCGGACAGCCGACCGATCGCCTACTACGGTCCCGACGGGACACGGCTCTCGGATGCCGACACCCGCCGCTTCACGGACGACATCCACACCGTCGACGCCACGCTGCGCGACGTGGTCGCGGCATCCGATCCCCTCGACTCGTACCGCGACGTCACCGAGGTCGCCCTCGCCGCCCAGGGGTGGGACGACGAGCGGGCCGAGCGCGTGCGCGAATACCTCGAGCACCGGTCGGAAGAGCAGTACGGGGTCTGGATCGACGACCTCGCCGCCCACGGTCTCGACGACGATGCGATCGACGGCGACGAGGTCGTGTTCCCCGACGGGTACGACCGCCTGCCGTCCCGGCTCGCCGACGGGCTCGATGTGCGTCTCACCCAGGTCGTCTCACGCGTGCAGTGGTCGGAGTCGGGCGTCATCGTCTCGACCGATCGAGGGACGCTCGCGGCCGACGCCGTCGTCGTGACCGTGCCGGTCGGCGTGCTGCAGTCCGACGACTTCGCGATCGAGCCCCCGCTCCCCGAACCGGTCGCCGGTGCTCTCGGACGCCTCAAGATGAACGCATTCGAGAAGGTCTTCCTGCGATTCCCGACGAAGTTCTGGGACGACGGGGTCTACGCGATCCGCCAGCAGGGGCCCGAGGGTCGCTGGTGGCACTCGTGGTACGACCTCACCTCGCTGCACGACACCCCGACCCTGCTCACGTTCGCCGCGGGTCCCGCCGCCGAGGCGTCGCGCGACTGGAGCGAGCAGGAGATCGTCGCCTCGGTCCTCACGCAGCTGCGACGCCTGTATGGCAGCCGCGTGGAGCGCCCCACCCACGTGCACGTCACCGACTGGCAGGATGACCCATTTGCGCACGGCTCGTACGCGTACATGACCGTGGGATCGACCACCGCCGATCACGACGACCTCGCGACGCCCGTGGGCGGCGTGCTCCACATCGCCGGCGAGGCGACCTGGACCGAGGACCCCGCGACCGTGCCCGCCGCGATGCGCTCGGGGCACCGCGCTGCTGAGCGCATCCTGCGGCGCGCGGTCCCGATCGAGCAGGTGTGGTCCGCGCCCTGACCGGGACGACGCTCAACCGGCGTCACGAGCGGCGTTCGCGCCGTGGGTGTGCATCCGCTCGCCCTCGGCATTGAAGATGCTCAGCACTTCTGCGGGCTTCGAACCGGCGGCGCTCATCGCGTGAGGCGTGCGCGTGTCGAACTCGGCCGCTTCGCCGCGGCCGAGCACCAGGTCCTGCGTGCCCAGGCGCAGCCGCAGCCGGCCGCTGAGCACGTACAGCCACTCGAACCCGTCGTGAACGCGCAGCTCGGGCAGTTCGCCGACGGGCGGGTACGTGATCTTGTACGTGCTGACCGGAGAGTCTTCGAGGGCGAGCGGCGCGATCACGAGGCCACCGCGTCGCACGGCCGGGCGACGCACGCGCGGGTCGGGCGAGTCCTCGCGGACGAGATCGTCGATGCGGATGCCGAGATGCCGCGTCACCGGCACGAGCAGCGCGAGGCTCGCCTGACGCTTCCCCGACTCGAGGCGCGACAGCGTGCTCACCGACATGCCGGACTTGGTCGCCACGTCTTCGAGGGTCAGTCCCTTCGCCTGGCGTGCCGCTCGGAGTCTCGGCCCGACGTGTTCGAGTTCCATGTCCGCATCCTTTGCCAATAGCGCAAACCAACTTGCCGAAGTGTACCGCGGCGATCAGGCTGGGGTGATGAACACCTGGGATGCCATCGTCATCGGGGCCGGCGCGGCCGGCCTGAGCGCCGCACAGATGCTCGGCCGTGCGCGCCGTCGCACGCTCGTGCTCGATACGGGAGCGCCGCGCAATCGCTTCGCCCCGCACATGCACGGCGTGCTCGGGCACGACGGTATGTCGCCCGGCGACCTGCTCGGCCGCGGGCGTGCTGAAGTCGAGGCGTACGACGTCGAGGTGCGCGCGGTGGCGGTCGCGCGCGTGGACGAAGGGGCGACGCGCGTCACCGTCACCCTCGCCGACGGCAGCGCGGAGTCGGCGCGCGCCCTTGTTCTCGCGACGGGCGTGTCCGACGACCTGCCGGACATCCCCGGCCTCGCCGAGCGGTGGGGCACGGGCGTGCTCCACTGCCCTTACTGCCACGGCTGGGAGGTGCGAGACCGCCGGCTCGGCGTGCTGCTCGTCTCGCCCCACCAGCTGCACCAGGCGCAGCTCGTGCGCCAGTGGAGCGACGACGTCGTGGTCTTCGCCGGGATGCTGGGCGCGATCGATCCCGAGATCGCGCGACGCCTGCACGCGCGCGGCGTCGAGATCGTCGCCGAACCGGTCGTCGAGGTGGTCGGCGAAGGTACGGAGGTGACCGGAGTGCGCCTGCGCGACGGCCGGGTCGTCGCGGTCGGCGCGCTCTTCACGATGGGCGCCGTCCGCCCGCACGACGCGTTCGTCGCGCACCTGGGCTTGGCGCGGGCGGACACCCCGGTCGGCTCGTTCCTCGAGGTGGACGCGATGGGCCGGACGAGCTCGGCCCGAATCTGGGCAGCGGGCAACGTCGTGAGCCCGATGGCGAACGTACCGCTCTCGATGGGCGCCGGTGCGATGGCCGGTGCGGCCGTCAACGCCGCGCTCGTCGAGGAGGACTTCGACCTCGCACCGGCGCTCTACTGGAACGGACGCTACGCCGACCGCCTCTGGTCGGGTCGGCCGAACCGCACGATGGTCGACGTCGTGCAGGGCCTCGAACCCGGGCGCGCGCTCGACCTCGGCTGCGGCGAGGGCGCCGACGCGATCTGGCTCGCGCAGCAAGGATGGGATGCCACCGGAGTGGACATCTCACAGACGGCGATCGATCGGGCGCAGGATGCCGCCCGTACCGCGAGCATCGATGCGCACTTCGTCGTGTCGGATCTGTCAGAGGCCGAGACTGTCGGCGAGTACGACCTCGTCACGGCGAGCTTCTTCCACTCCCCCGTCGCCCTCGATCGCACCGGGGCACTCCGACGCGCGGCCGCACGCGTCGCGCCGGGCGGACGGATGCTGATCGTCTCGCACGCCGGCCCGCCCCCGTGGGCGCCGGCGGGGCACGGCGGCGCGCATGTCTTCCTGAACGCGGCCGACGAGCTCGACGCGCTCGGCCTGGACGATTCCGACTGGATGGTCGAGATCGCCGAGGCACGGCCGCGAGGAGCGACGGCGCCTGACGGCACCTCCGCGACGCTCGACGACACGGTGCTGCTGGTGCACAGACGCCCCGATGTCAGGATCTCATCCTCCTGAGCATATAAAGGTGACAGGGTCGATGGACCGACGGGGTGCGCGCAGAAGGATCCCATGCTCGACAGGTTTGAGGAGTTGTTCCGCTCCCAGCACGGCGACGTCAGAAGATACGTCGTGAGACTGGTGGGCTCGGCGCCAGCCGATGACATCGTCGCTTCCACGTTCGAACTCGCGCTCCTCAAGCTTCCGCATCGGCATGCGCACCCGGTGGGATGGCTGTTCCGCACGGCGCACAACCTGTGCAGGGCAGAGGTGCGGCGGCAGGTGCGCGAGAATCGCGCGGTGCGGGACGCCGTTGTGATCGCCGACACGGACGCCGATGACTATGCCATCGATGTGCTTCTGCGGCTGCTCGCAGCCTTGCCCGCCGCTCAACGCGAGGTTCTTCAGCTGACGTACTGGGATCGCCTGAGCGCGGCGGACGTCGGCGTGGTACTGGGTGAGCCCGGCGACGGCATGAGCGTGCGTGCCCAGACCGACCTGGACCGACTCCGGGACGGGAGGTTCACTGTGCCCGCAAGGCCCGCGCGACGCTTTCCGCCCGTCGGTGCGTGGGCGGCATCCGCCATCGCGATCGGCGCGGTCGCGGTCGTCGTTCTCGGAGTTCCGGTCATCGCGGGCATCGCAGGCATCGGAAGGACCCCGCCGCCGGTAACCGCCGGGGTACCGACATCGGGAGCAAGCCCGGAGGCATTCGGAACGTTCGAGTCGCCCGACGGGTCCACCCGAGGACGGGTGGCCGTCCACGTCGACGGGGACTCGATCACGGCCGAGATCGTCGACCTCGTGACGACGCACGACGAACTCACCGCGAGCGGCTCCCTCAGCTCGCGGGAGGATCGCTCGTGCCTCGACGACGGCACCGATGTCGAGTTCGGCGCGTTTCCCACGGCCGGCCAGAAATACATATGGCTGATCGAGGGGAACAGCATGCCCGCCGACTGGACGGCACTGCACGAGATCGACCTCGCCGTCATCGCGCCCGGCGGACGGCCTGCCGAATGTGTCACCACGATCGTCGCGCGCGCGGTGCTGGACTGGTAGCACCGGAGAGCGCCCGCCCGAAGATCCGCGGCCGATGATCTCGTCGCCCGCCTGAAGTCCTCGGGGCGGATGGCCCTATGAGCCCATGGCGTCGAAGTCTTCTTGCGTGAGGGTGCGGGCTACCCTGATGCCGCCGGATGCCGCCGCTTCGGGAAACCGAGCCGCGATCTCGTGCGCGCGTTCCACGGCCGCCACATCGACGAGGTAGTAGCCGCTGACCACTTCGGTGGTTTCGGGCAGCGGCGCCTCGGTGACGACCGGTCCACCCGAACCGCGCTGAACGATCTGCTGGGTCCGATCATCCAGTGCCTTGGAATCTACGAGCTCGCCGGATGCTTCGAGGTCGCTCTCGACGTCCCAGTAGACCTGGTATGCGGCGGTCCGCTCTTCGTCTGTCATCTTCGCGAACATGTCCGCGACTGACGGGTTGTTGTGGATCAGGATCAGATACTGCACGACTGCTCCGTTTCTCTGGCCGATCGGCGACTCTCAAGTGTGTCCGAGTCGCCCCCGGAAGTCGACAGCGACACCGACGGACAAAGGCCTCGAGCCCCGCGTGATCACGCGGGGCTCGAGGCCTTGCTCAGTGACAACGGCAATGGTGGAGATGGGGGGAATCGAACCCCCGTCCATCGCTGGGATACTGCGTATTCTCCGGGCGCAGTCTATGAAAGCGTTCTGCTCGGCTCCGACCTTTGTCACAGACACCTAAGTCGACGAGCCCAGCCTGGGAAGAGTCCCGCGTGACGTCCAGGCGCCGTCACGCAGCAAGTCCCCTAGATGACGCCAGGGTCCGCAGCGGGAACGCCTGCGGTCTGACGGATCTCAGGCTCGCTTAGGCAGCGAGGGCGAGATCAGTGCGCTTGGTTTCGGCACTTATTGGTTTGCAGAGATCGTTTACGAGATAACCCTGCATCCTCGGCCCGCTTCTCGCAGATTCACAGGCGATGTCGAAACCGATCATCCCCATGAGCCTTCGCGTGAAGGGCCGTTGTCACGCTGTGGAGTTGTCAGAACCCGGATGCCGAGGCATCCGAGCACACCAGAGTACAACGGATGCCGAGGCGCCGCCATTCCGATCACGCGAATCCGAGCTCGCCGCGCACGATCGAGTCGCCCGAGTGCGCGGGATCGCCGTCGGTCGGCTCCTGCGAGATGTCGACGAGCACGTAGTCGCGGATGTCGATGCCTTCCGGAATCGGGAAGGTGCCCTCGCTCCCCTCGAGTACGCCGAGGCTCACGAGCGCCGACGCGTCGGCGGTGATGAGCCACACCTCGCGGTATCCGTCAGACGCCTCGTCGGCGTCGAGCTCGACCCGCACTTCCTTCTCGCCGCCATCGGTCTCGACGACGACGGCCGCTCCCGCTGCGCCGGGGTGGTCGGGGAAGGCGTCCAGCGTCGCCGAGGCGAGCTCGACGACCTGCGGCGGGCGCAGCATGTTCGAGACGCCGATGACGACGAGGATGACCGCGACGCTCGCCGCCAGCGTGAAGAGCACGCGGGTCGCGCGGCCGCGACGGGGTGCCGGCGTCAGGTCGGCTGCTTCCGGCGCGTCGGCGACGACGGTCGCGGGATCCGCCGACGGCGCCTCGCCCGCACCGAGCCCGAGCTCGTCGGAGATGCGATCCCACACCCTCTCGGGCGGGGCCTCGAGGTCGCCGAGTCCGACCGTGGCACGACCCACCGTCACGGTGTATTCGAGCTCGGCCAGTTCGATCGCGCACTCGTCGCAGTTGTCGAGGTGGATCTGCTCGGCACCCGTCGCCGGATCGCCGAGGGCGAGCACCGAGAGCCGCTCGGGGTCGAGATGTGACTGCTCAGGATGCGACATTGCCCACCTCCAATCGGCTGCGCAGGCGCGTGAGACTTCGACGGATATGACTCTTCACGGTACCCAAGGGCATCTCCAGGCGTTTCGCGATCTGCTCATGGGTGAGGTCGTCGTAGAAGGCGAGCCGCAGCACGCGCTGCGCGTCAGGTTCGAGGCGATCGATCTCGTCGGCGAGCAGCAGGCGGTCGCCGAGATCGATCTCAGGCCCCGTCAGCTGGTCGGGCGTGGCGAATCGCTGCAGCTCTTCCTGCAGGGCGCGCACCCGAGTGCGGGCCTCGAGGGTGTCGGCGATGCGACGCTTGGCGATCACGACGAGCCAGGTCGACAGCTTCGCCTTCGTCGCGTCATATGAGGCGCGCGAGGTCCATGCCGACACGAAGGTCTTCTGCGTCACATCCTCGGCGTCGCCGCGGTCGCCGAGGAAACGCAGCGCCAGCGTGAAGACGATCGGCGACCATCGCCGATAGATCTCCTCAAGCGCTCGCTCGTCGCCTCGGCGGAACCGATCGCTCAGTTCGCGCTCCTGCGCCTCGTCCACACTCGCTCCTCTCACCTTCGCCGTCGTCATCGCCGGCTCATGTCGTCGGGGTCGCGATGGCGACCACGTTATCCGCATAGCGCCCCGTTGCGGCATCGAACGCGCCTCCGCACGTGATGAGCACGAGAGCATCGCTGCCTGACCGGGCGAAGAGATCGTCGACGGGCAGTGCCGTCTTCGGGTAGTACGTGACGCTCTGAACGGCGTACCGGTGCACCGCACCGGCGGCATCCGTCACCTCGATCGCCTCGCCGACCGGCAGTTCGCGCAGACGGCTGAAGGGGCCGATCGGCTTGTCGGGGGCGTCCACATGCGCCGAGATGACGACGCTGCCGTCGGGACTCGCGGGGGCGGCCCCGAAGCGATACCACCCCGCCACCGCCGGGTCGGGCGGCAGCTCCATGAAGCCGCCGGTCTCGACGCCCACCGAGACAACGGGCATGTCGACGCCGATCGAAGGGGCGGCCACCCGCACCGGCGGCACGGACGGCCGAGCCGGTGTCGGGGTGGCCGCCGCGACCGGCACGTCGACGACAGGCGTGGGAGCCGCTGTCGCCGATCGCGCCGGATCAGCCGAGGGGGTCGGCCCTGGCGGGGCGGCTCCTGGGGTCGAGCCGCACCCCGCCAGCATGAGGACGACCGCCAGGGCGCCAAGGCCCCCCAGCGATCCGACGGTCGTCCTCATCATGGCCGGCCTGCCCTCAGCGCTCGCTGCGGGCGCGGACGATGACGGCGGATGCCGCGACGGCCGCAGCGAGTCCCAGACCGCCGACGATCAGCAGCATCTGCATGCTGGCGTCGCGCTGGGCGAGCTGACCGCCGGTGCCCGAGTTGACGCCATCCGGAGCCGAGTGGAGTCCCTCGACCGTCTGGAACGCGACTGCCAGGTTGCCGTCCTCGAGGCTGCCCCATGCGTAGACGATGGTGAGGACGCCTTCCTGGACCTCGACGTCTGCCGGGCCGATGACGGGCTCGGTGGTGCCGGCCGCGGCGACGGATGCCGACACGGTGCCGGCGGGAAGGTCGAGCGTCGCCTCGTCGGGGTTCGCGAGGCCTTCGATCACCGGGGTGCCACCGGCGAGGACGTCGACGGCCGGAGCCGCGGCGGTGTGGCGCACGGTCAGGCGGCCTTCACCGGCAGCAGTGGCCGCGGTGTCGTTGACGAACGGCGTCACTGTCGGGGCGCCGGCCTCGTCGAGGTGGGCCACCGCGGTGTAGTTCACGCCGGCGTCGAGCGTGAGGCTCACGGGGCCGAGCACGGGTGCGCTGTCGTCGGTGGCGTCGGGGGCGGTGAGAGCGACCTCGTACGCGCCGGCAGGCAGGTCGAGCGGTCCGGCGAGGTCGCCGGGCTGGAAGTCGTCGAGCGTGAGCTCGCCGTTGACCCAAACGTCGACGGGGGTGTCGGGGATGCCGTGGAGCACCGACAGCACGGCGGTGTCGGCGGTGGCGGCGCTCGCGGGAGCGAGCAGTCCGACGGCGGCGATGGCCCCGGCGGCGATGCCCGCGAAGATCTTCGTTCGCATGGTGGTCCTCCTACGTCGGGGCGACCGGTCGTCGCCCTTCGAAAGAGTCCTTCCGGCCCCGGCACCGCTTTGGATGCAGTCGCATGAAGATCGACGGTTCTCGCTCGTCTCGCCAGTGCGTAGAGTCACCTGCATGAGCGAAGTCGTCATCACCGTCCGCGGCGAGCACGAGGAGCGGATCACGCCTGAGCGCGCTGTCGCCCACCTCACGATCCGCGCCGAAGGCCCCGAGCGCGGCGCCGTCGTCGAGCGCATGGCCGCACTCAGCGAGCCGGTGCGCGACGACCTCGCGGCCCGCAAGAGTGCCGGCGGTCTCATCGAATGGACCAGCCAGCGCGTCTCGGTGTGGTCGGAGCGCCCGTGGAACAACGAGGGCAAGCGCCTCGCGCCGGTGCACTATGCGTCGGTCGATTTCTCCGTGACGTTCGCCGATTTCGCCGCGCTGTCATGGTGGGCGGGCGATGTCGCCGAGCGCGATGGCGTGCAGTTCGGGTGGATCGACTGGCAGCTGACCCCCGAGACCCGGTCGGCGACCGAGCGCGCCATCGCCGCCGGCGCCGTCGGGGTCGCGGTGGCGCGGGCGACCGCGTACGCCGGAGCGATCGGACTGTCCTCGGTCACCCCCCTCGAGATCGCCGACCTGGGCCTGCTCACCCGCGGCGAGGCTCACGAGAGCGCCGCGGCGCCGCGGATGCTGATGGCGAAGGCGTCATTCGACACCGACGGCGCCGACGGCGGCGGTCCCGCCGTGCAGCTGCAGCCCGAAGACATCGTGATCTCAGCCGCGGTCGAGGCGCGGTTCGTCGCCCGCTGAGGCGCGGGCCGCGAGCTACTCCCCGAGGCGGTTGCGCGAGCGCATTGCGCGCTCGGCCTCGCGCTTGTCTTCGCGCTCGCGGATCGTCTGCCGCTTCTCGTACTCGCGCTTGCCCTTGGCGACGGCGATCTCGACCTTGGCGCGGCCGTCCGAGAAGTACAGCTTCAACGGGACGAGGGTGTAGCCACCCGCGGAGACGGCGTGCGAGAGCTTGATGATCTCGTCCTTGTGGAGCAGCAGCTTGCGGATGCGCTTGGACGCGTGGTTGGTCCAGTGCCCCTGCGAGTACTCGGGGATGTGGACCGCGTCGAGGAAGACCTCGCCGCCCTGGATGTACGCGTACCCGTCAGAGATGTTGGCGCGGCCCTGGCGCAGCGACTTGACCTCGGTGCCGGTGAGGACGAGACCGGCTTCGTAGGTCTTGTCGATGGTGTACTCGTGGCGCGCGCGACGATTGGTCGCGACGACCTTCTCACCGCGTTCCCGAGGCATGACGACTCCTGATCCACCGCTGCGCCGAGCGCACAGCAGCCGTTCAGTCTATCCCCCGACGGAGCGGGCGACCATCACGTGCGCAGCCAGCGCCGGATCGCGAAGCCGGCCGACAGCGCCGCGAGCAGCACGCCGATCCCGATCAGCACAGGGATCACGATCAGGGCCTCGTCCATGCCCACCCAGGTCGTGACGAACTCGACGCGGTTGCGCAGGTAGCCGTTCACACCGAAGTGCACTCCCGCGATCACCGCGCCGCCGGCAAGCAGCGAGCCGATGAGGGCCGCGAAGACGCCCTCGAGGATGAACGGCGTCTGGATGAATCGGTTGGACGCGCCGACGAGCCGCATGATGCCGAGCTCTCGCCGGCGCGCATAGGCCGACAGCCGGATCGTGGTCGCGATCAGCAGCACCGCGGCGATCAGCATGAGCACCGCGATGCCGATCGCCACGTAGGTCGCGACGGTCAATGCCGAGAAGAGCGGTTCGAGGTATTGCAGCTGGTCCTGGACCTGCTCGACCCCCTGCATTCCCGTGAACGCCTCGAAGATGACGTTCGACTGGCTCTGGTCGACCAGGTTGATCCAGAACGTCTCGTTGAGCTGGTCCGCCGTGATGACGTCGGCGTACTCCTCGCCGAGGAGGTCGAGGAAGTTCTGGTACGCCTCTTCGCGGTTCTCGAATCTCACATCGCGGATGAGCGGCGACAGCGCCGCGCTGTCGAGCCCTGCCTGCACCTCGTCGAGCTGCTCCTGCGTCGCGACCCCGTTCGTGCAGGTCGGCGCCTGCGAGATCGCGGTGCACATGTAGATCGCGACCTGCGCGCGGTCGACCCAGAAGTCGCGCATCGTGCCGATCTGCATCTGCATGAGCATGGCCGCGCCGACGAAGGTGAGCGAGACGAATGTGACGAGGACGACCGAGATCACCATCGAGGCGTTCCGGCGGAGGCCGCTGAAGGCCTCGGAGAGGATGAGTCCGACCCTCATGACGTCGGCCCCACTTCGTCGTCGGGGTCGGTCTCGCCGAGCCCCAGCCGGTCGGCGAGACCGAGCTCGGCGACGTCGATGTCGGCGGCTTCGACCACCGGGATCGTGTTGGTGCGCGGCGGGGCGGGTGCGGCATCCGCTTCGTCGTTCGCATGATCGGATGCCGGATGCTCGGCCGCCTCGGCGAGCGCTGCGGCCGCCTCCTCGCGCGCCGCGTCGGCGGCAACCACCGCCTGCTCCTCGAAGACGGGTTCGGCGGCCTCTGCGGCTGCGGCCACCGCGGCATCCACGACGGCGGGCTCGACGGATCCGGTCTCGACGATCTCGCGGTGGAGTTCCAGCACCGCAGTGAGGGCTGCGACGGCCGCGGCTCCGCGCTCGGGTTCGGGGGCGAGACTCGGGATGCCGGACGTGTCGCCGTAGCCGCCGTGGCGCTCGTCGCGCACCATCTCGCCGTGGCGCAGCTCGATCACCCGTCGCTGCATCTGATCCACGAAGCCGGCCTCGTGCGTGGCCATGACCACCGTCGTGCCGCCGGCGTTGATGCGCGAGAGCAGCTGCATGATGTCGACCGAGGTCGCCGGGTCGAGATTGCCGGTGGGCTCGTCGGCGAGCAGCACCTGCGGACGGTTCGCCAGCGCCCGCGCGATCGCGACGCGCTGCTGCTCGCCGCCCGAGAGCTCGTGCGGGAACCGCTTCTCTTTGCCGGCGAGTCCGACGAGGGCGAGCACTTCGGGCACAGCCTGCTGGATGAAGCCGCGCGATGACCCGATCACCTGCAGTGTGAACGCGACGTTCTGGAAGACGGTCTTGTTCGGAAGGAGGCGGAAGTCCTGGAACACCGCGCCGATGTGGCGGCGGAAGTAGGGCACCTTGCGGCTCGAGAGAGTGCGGAGGTCGCGACCGAGCACGACGACGCGACCTTCGCTGGGCGTCTCTTCGCGCAGGATCAGGTGCAGGCACGACGACTTGCCCGATCCCGAGGCGCCGACGAGGAAGATGAACTCGCCGCGCAGCACCTCGAAGTCGACTTTGCTGAGCGCGGGCTTCGCGGTGCCGCGGTAGCGCTTGGTGACGTTCTCGAACCGGATCATTGCCAGACGAGCCTATGCGGGCGGTCCGCGCGGCGGGAGTGCGACACCCGCACGTCGTGAAAGCCTCGACGGCGGCCCGGCGGGAATGTCGGAGGTACGTTCTACTGTCGAAGCATGTTCTTCGATCCCGACCTCCCCGGCGTCGCCATCCCCGACACGCTGGATCACGTGATCGAAGTGGCCGACATGATGTCGATCTTCGCGGCGCAGCGACTGCGGTGCGTAGCGACCCTGCACCGCGAGGCGCTGGCGGATGCCGCAGCCCACGGCCGCGTGCTCACCGACGTGGTGGAGCGGGGCGTGCGGCTCGAACTGGCCGCCGCGCTGCGCGTCACCGAGCACGCGGCGTCGGCGCTCATCGAGCTCGCCGACGCGCTCGTGCACCGGTACCCGTCGGCCCTCGCCTCGCTCGAGGGTGCGCGCATCACCGAACGGCACGCCGAAATCCTGGCGACGGGACTGGATGCGGTCGATCCCGAACTGCGCGCCGAACTGCTTCCGCGGGCGGTGGAACTGGCGGAGTCGCAGCCGGTCGGCACGTTCCGGCGCGCTCTGCGACGGCTGGTCGACACCGTGCAGACGGTCACCCTCGCCGAGCGGAGCGCGGCCGCGGTCGCACGGCGTCGGATCGTCGTCGAGGCTGCGGACGACGGAATGTCGTGGCTGCTGGCCTACCTGCCATCCGTCGAGGCGCAGGCGATCCACCAGCGCGCCACCGCGATCGCCAAGGTGATCGTCGCGCAGGACGGGGAGGAGCGCACGCTCGATCAGGTGCGCGCAGATGTGCTCTGCGACCTGCTCATCGACGGTGAGACGGGAGCGCATCCCGAGGTCGCCCGCGGCATTCGGGCGACCGTCGTGGTGACGGTTCCCGCGCTGGCGCTGCTCGCGCGCGAAGGCGGCGAGGGCTCGCCTGCCGGTCTCGATCCCGCCGTCGTCGAGGGTGTCGGACCGATCCCGATCGAGCGCGCTCGCGAGCTGTGCGGTGGGGATGCCGGCTGGATGCGGGTGCTCACCCACCCCGAGACCGGAATGGTGCTCTCTGTGGGGCGCGAGCAGTACGCGCCGCCAGCGTCACTCCGACGATTGGTGAAATGGCGGGCCGACCGCTGCATGGCACCGGGATGCGGTGTGCCGGCAGCGCGATGCGACACGGATCACACGCTGGCCTGGGAGCACGGGGGTTCGACGTCGCTCGAGAACCTCGCGCCGATCTGTCGCGGGCACCATATGGTCAAGCACCACGGCGGCTGGCGGGTCGAACAGGTCGCCGGCAGCGGCGGATCCCTGCGATGGACATCGCCTGCGGGGCGGAGCTATGTCGTCGCGCCGGAGAGAAGAGTGCCCGCGTTCAGACCGCCGGTCGACGGGAGCGACCCGCCGTTCTGACGAAAGGGATCCAGCTCAGTCGTCGTCGTCCTTGCGCTTGCGCCAACGGATGCCGGCGGCGATGAATCCGTCGAGATCGCCGTCGAAGACGATCGCCGGGTTGCCGACCTCGTGGCCGGTGCGGAGGTCTTTCACCAGCTGCTGGCCGTACAGGAAGTACGAGCGCATCTGGTCGCCCCAACTCGCGGTGATGACACCGGCGAGCTCCTTCTTCTTGGCTGCTTCCTTCTCGCGCTGCAGCAGGAGCAGACGGGTCTGGAGCACGCGCATCGCGGCAGCGCGGTTCTGGATCTGCGACTTCTCGTTCTGCATCGAGACGACGAGTCCGGTCGGGAGGTGGGTGAGGCGCACCGCCGAGTCGGTGGTGTTGACGGACTGTCCACCCGGACCCGAAGACCGGAAGACGTCGACGCGGATGTCGCCCTCGGGGATCTCGACCTCGACGGCCTCTTCCATGACGGGGATGACCTCGACGGCGGCGAAGCTCGTCTGGCGCTTGTCCGCTCCGCCGAACGGGCTGATGCGGGCGAGGCGGTGCGTGCCGGCCTCGACCGACAGCGTGCCGTAGGCGTAGGGGGCATCGACCTCGAAGGTGGCCGACTTGATGCCGGCGCCCTCCGCGTAAGAGGTGTCCATGACCTTGACGGGGTACTTGTGGCGCTCGGCCCAGCGCAGGTACATGCGCATGAGCATCTCGGCGAAGTCGGTGGCGTCATCGCCGCCGGCGCCCGAGCGGATCGTCACGACCGCCGACCGCGCGTCGTACTCGCCGTCGAGGAGGGTCTGAACCTCGAGCTGTCCGATGATGTCCTCGAGCTCGGCGAGCTCGTGACGAGCCTCTTCGGCGGAGTCCTCGTCGTCCATCTCGTTGGCGAGTTCGACGAGCACCTCGAGGTCATCGAGACGGTTCTCGATGCCGGTGAGCCGGGCGAGCGAGGACTGGCGGTGGCTCAGGGTGCTCGTCACCTTCTGGGCCCGCTCGGTGTCGTCCCACAGATCCGGGGCACCGGCCTCTTCGCTCAGCTGGGCGATCTCGGCGGTGAGCGCGTCGACGTCGACCACCGACTTGATGTCGGCGAAGGTGGAACGCAGCGCCTGGATGTCGGCGGAAAGATCGAAGTCGAGCATGACAGTCCAGACTAACGTGGATGCACGTGACCGACAGTCGCGAGCCGCTTCGCCCCCGAGATCTGCTGTGGCGCTTCGGGCCCATGGTGTACGGACCCACAGTGCTCTTCGCCCTCGGCGAGGGCGCGGTCATCCCGCTGATCCCGATCCTCGCCGCGCAGCTCGGCGCGGACGTCGCCACGGCCGCACTCGTCGCTTCGGCGCTCGTGGTGGGGCAGTTGTGCGGCAACATCCCGGCCGGCTGGGCGGTCGCCCGCGTCGGCGAGCGCGTCACGATGGCGGCGGCCGGTGTCGTCTCCCTCGTGGGTGTCGCGGGCATGATCCTCGCTCCTGCTCTCGGCGTGCTCGCGGCATCCGTCTTCCTCATCGGATTCTGCGCGGCGGCTTTCGGCCTCGCGCGGCACTCGTTCATGACGACGCGGGTGCCGCTGTCGTTCCGAGCCCGCGCGCTGTCGCTCCTCGGCGGCACCTTCCGCCTCGGAATGTTCATCGGCCCGTTCGTCGCGGCGGCGCTCCTCGCCGTCTTCGGGGATGAGCACGCGGCGATCTGGTTCTTCGGCGGGTGCCTCATCGCCACCGTCGTGCTGGTGCTCGTCGGCCCGGATCCCGAAACCACGTTCGTCGCGGAGACCGCGCGACGCGCGGCCGGCGATTCGACGATCGCCGAGGACACCGGCGAGCCCGTCACCGGCTCGATCCCGACTGCTGAGCGCATCGGAGTGTTCCGCACGATGTGGCGGTACCGGCGCGTGCTGTCGCGGCTCGGACTCGCCGCAGCATCCCTCGCCGCCGTCCGGTCGGCCCGTCAGATCGTGCTGCCCCTGTGGGGGGTGTCGATCGGGCTCGACGCGCAGACGATCGCGCTGATCGTGGGCATCTCGGGGGCGATCGACTTCGCGCTCTTCTATGCGTCCGGGCAGGTGATGGACCGCTTCGGCAGGCTGTGGGCGGCCCTCCCGGCAATGGTTCTCATGGGATCCGGCTTCATCGCACTGGCCTTCACGCACGACCTCGCCGAGGCGCCCATGTGGTTCGCGATGTTCGCGGCGGTCCTCGGCGTCGGCAACGGCCTCTCCAGCGGCATCCTGCTCACCCTCGGCGCCGACACCGCTCCGAAGGACGACCCGGCGCCGTTCCTCGGCTCGTGGCGCACGCTCACCGATGCCGGCGGCGCCGCCACTCCCCTGCTCGTCTCGGGCATCGCCGCGGTGGCCTCGCTCTCGATCGCCACCGGGGTGGTCGGGGTCATCGGCCTGCTCGGTGCGCTGGCGTTCGTGCGGTGGGTGCCGCGGTTCGTCCCGCGCCCGCGGGACTGAGACCACCCGCGATGCCGCTCGGGCACAGGAGAACGGCCGGGTGCGAGGGCCCCGGCCGTTCCGTCCTGGCCCGCCTTCACCGAGCGGGCCTACCCATTGCGGGCCATTACGGACCTTCGACGGTGCCCCCGTTCGCGATCGTCAGCGACGACGTCTCGTGGCAGCTGCCCGGGAGGAAGTCGCGCTGCGCCGGGTTGTCGCTGTCGTAGCCGACTCGCCACGAGTAGTCGCCCGACGCCGAGACAGCCACGGCGTCTTCACCGAAGTTGCTCGTCGCCGCGTCCTGCGGCGAGGGTCCTGCGACGTCGACCGACTCTTCGTAGAGCGGTTCGCCGGTGCAGTCGTCCGAGGCGAAGAAGGCGAACATCACGGTGCCGTCCATGTCGCCGCCCGCCGGAGCCGACACTGTCGCTTCGTCGTTCGGGATCCACGTCTGCGCACTCGAGATCGACGACGCCACGCTGGTCACCGTCACGTCTTCGGCCCCGTCCATGCAGTCCGCATTGTGCGTCACGCCGTTGGTGTTCGTCGATCCGCTGTAGACGGCAACCCACGAGTAGTCACCGGCAACGGTCGGCGTGGCCTGCGCGTCGTACGTGCCGTCACCGCTGACAGTCACGCCCGGCGAGGTGTAGGCGACTGTGTCACAGTCGTCGGGGCCTCGCAGCTCGAACGTGATGGTCCCGTCGGCATCCGGACCTGCGTCACCGGTGAGGTTGATCACCGGGTCAGCGGGCTCCGTAGCCGTTCCCGACAGTTCCGCTTCGTCTGTCACCGCATTGCCGAGCACGGCGTCCGGGCCCGCGGTGGTCGAGAGTTCGGGCGTCACCGGGTTCACGGTGAAGCACTCCGTCTCCGACGAGTCGCTGGATCCGGGGATGCCGTTGACCGCGTCACCGCTGAACACCGCTCGCCAGCAGTACCGACCCACCGACGTGACGTACGCCGTGGGCGACAGCACCGTCGCTGGGTAGTTCGCGCCCGAGAGATCGGTCGACCCGACGGATGTGCCGCCTTCCGTGCAGAGGGCGTCGCCGTCGAGCTTGCAGAGCCAGAACGACACCGAGCCGTCGGGTGCTGCCGAGCCGCCCGTCAGGCTGACTTCGGCCGAGTCCTTCACGCCCACGACGCCGTCGCCGATCGAGATGCCTTCGTCAGGGATCGGATCTCCGGCCTCGTCACTCGGATCCGTCACCGTCTCCGAACCGCAATTGCTGATGGGTGGAGCGTTCTTGAGGATCGTGTCCTTGTAGTCCGCCGTGTCGGAGTTTCCGGTCACCGTGCTCGGGATCGTGTTCGCGAACGAAAGACACTTGGTCACGCCCCCGAAGATCGCGGCGGTGAGGTCGACCGCGGCTTCACCGCGGAAGAAGTCGGCGCTGTACCGGGCGTCGGACTGCGCGTCGTTGAGCAGGCTCGGCGCACCGAGCACGAGGTTCGGCAGGGTGCCGCCCCATGTGCGCAGGTACAGGTCGGTGCCGTTGCCCTGCTGATCCCACAGGATCATGAAGTCGCCGGGCCGGCGGTTCTTCCACGGGTTGCAGTTCGCGATCAGCTGCGCGTCGGTGGCCGTGTCGTACGCACAGCCCGCCGGAGCGGCGAGCTGCATGAACTCGTAGGCGATGAAGCCGCTGCCGTTGTTGGAGTCGCGCTCCCACGCGAAGTAGAGCCAGTCGTGGTTCGTGATCGGGTCCTGCTTCGTGCCGAGCCACGCCCGGCGGAGGTCGACCTGCGCGTTCGGGTTGGTGAGCCCGAGCGTCGGCAGCGCGTCGTTGTGGATGACGCCGATCTTGGTGGTGCTCGAGTTGACGGGGCCGAGCTCCTTCACATTGCCCGTCGGATCCGTGAGTTCTGAAATCTCCGCTGCCACATCGGGCACCGTGCCGTCGATGTCGAAGGGTCCGTCGGCGGCGAGCGCCGACGACGCGGTGAGGGTCGATGCCGTGAGCACCGCGACGAAGACGGCCGCCAGCCAGGGTGCTCGCCGACGCTGGGCGAGCGACTTCGGACTGACATTCGGGCGTGGAGCATTCATGGCGAGCCTTTCTCTGGCGCGGTTCAGGGCTTACGCTATGAATCGCGCAGGATGGCGACCATCGGGTGATGTACGCATCAAGGCTGGGGAAACGCCTTAAGGTCATCCGCTCTCCTGCGAGAAGCGATCGGGAGGGGATCGTGGACACCGAGGTCGATGGCGCCTTCGCGCTGGTGGTCGCTGGGGATCACGTGCGCGAGGATTACGTGCGCCTGCTCGCACGCCTGGGCTTGCCCGCACAGGGGTTCGCCCATTCAAAAGATGCCGCCGCGTGGTTGAACGGGGAGGCGCCCGCCGTCGCGATCCTCGAGGTGGAGGACGGCGGCTGCGGCATGCTGCGAGAACTCCGCGACAGATACGGGCCCGACATGCCGGCCGTGCTCGTGTCGGCCGACCGCACCACGCCCGCGGACGTGGTGGCGGGTCTGCTCGTCGGAGCAGATGATTACGCCGCCGAGAACATGGATGCCGACGAGTTCCTGGCCCGTGTCCGCCGCCTCATCGAGCGCACGAGACCGGCGAAGACGGCAACCGCCGACCTGCGCCGACTCGCGACCCTCACCGAGCGCGAGCGCGAGGTGCTGGCGCTGACCACGGAGGGCCTCAGCCAGAAGCAGGTCGCCGCGGCGCTCGGCATCAGCATCAAGACCGTCGGCGCGCACATGCACAACCTGCTCGGCAAGCTCGACGTCCACTCCCGGATCGAAGCGGTCGCGCTCGCCGTCCGGGCGGGCGGCTCGCAGCCGCAGGGGTCGCCGCTCATCTCCGGCTGGATGCGGCGCTGACGCGCCTCACACCCAGGAGCGTCGCACCGCTTCGGCGCCGAGTTGGATGCGGGTGGTGACGCGAGCCCGGTCCATGAGCTCGGCGATCCGGCGCTGGACCGTGCGCAGCGACACACCCAGCTGGGCTGCGGCTGCCGCATCCGTCAATCCGAGGAGGAGCAGCTTCAAGAGGTCGCGATCGGCCTGCGCTCCGGCATCGGCCGCGCCGCCGAGCGAGAGGAACTGGGTCGCTGTGCGCCAGTACTCCTCGAAGATGGCGCTCACGAGGTCGAGCAGGCCACTCGGGTGGATGAGCAACGCCCCGAATCCGCGCTCCGGATCGTCGCCGTGCATCGGCACGAGAGCCATCGCGTCGTCGGCGATGAACATGCGCGTCGGGAGCGCCGGAAGCACGCGGATCTCTTCGCCGTACGCCGCACTCTCGCGGGCCACGTCGAGGAATCCGGGACGCTCGAGCACGCCGCTCTCGACGATGACCCGGTAGCGCACGCCGCGCAGCAGAGCGCGCTCCTCTTCGACGTTCTGCTCAGCAGTGAGCAGGGCGACGTCGCTGAGCACGAGCGCGCGCACCTCGCGCGTGGCCGCCGCCTGCAGCTGCGCCACCCGCTGGCGCACCGCGTCGTCGCCGACGATGACGTCGACGACATCTGCGGCGGTGCGCTTCTCGGCCACCGCCCGATACACCTCGCTCAGCTCGACGAGCGCCTCGTGCGCCCGCGTGAGTCCGCGTTCGTGCTCGAGAAGAAGCGGCCGCAGCGCCATGGACGGAGGCGAGGCGACCACACGCGAGGAGCGCGAGCCCTGCCGTGCGAAGAGTCCGAGCGCCTCGAGCTTCGCCACGATCGCGTGCACGCGCGGCACCGGGAGGTGGAGCTCGGCGGCGATCTCCTTCGCCGACGCCGACGAACGCTGCAACACCGCGCGGTACACCGCGGTGTCGGTCTCGTCGAGCCCCACGGCATCCAGCATGCGATCGTTCCTTCGCCCGGCCGTGGCGGAAGGTAGCCATGGCACTTCTCCGCCACCACCCTAGGCGAGCGGCGTGAGAAGTTCGTGACAGATCCCCTATCCCCCGAGAGGCTCACGAATGCCACGATCACATCCCACCCGCCATCGCGTCCGCGCGATCGTCGCCGTCACGAGCGGCCTCGCGATCGGCATCGCCGGCGTCGGCGCGGCTCTGCCCGCTGCCGGTGCACCCGCCCCCACGCCCCGTCCAGCCGCCCTCACCGGCTCCGACGGCTCCGCTCCCGTGACGGTCACCCTTCTCACCGGCGACCGCGTCACGGTGACCGAGTTGGCGGGCGGCGAGCGCGCCGTCGAGGTCGTCACCGCCGACCCCGGCGCCGGCGTCCGCACGATCGAGGTCGGTGGCGACCTGCACGTGATCCCCGACGAGGCGATGCCGTTCGTCGCATCGGGCGCGCTGGACGGCGACCTCTTCAACGTCACCAAGCTCATCGACTACGGCTACGACGACGCCTCGGTCGACGCGACGCCGATCATCGTCGAACGGGCCGGCACCGCTGCAGGGTATGCCGCGCGATACGCGGCGCCCCTGCCGGGCATCGACCTCACGACCGCACTGCCGAGCGTCGATGCGACCGCCGGAACCGCCGCCCATGCCGACGCCGAGGCGCTGTGGGATGAGCTGACGCGCCCGCAGGCGCGTGCCTTCTCGAGCGGCCCTGCGCTGGCGGGCGGAATCTCCGCGATCCACCTGGACGGCAAGGTGCGCGCCACCCTCGATTCGAGCGTGCCGTACGTCGACGCGCCCGAGGCGTGGGCACTCGGCTACACCGGCGACGGCGTCACCGTCGCCGTCCTCGACACCGGCTACGACGACACCCACCCCGACCTCGCCGGCCGCGTGTCGAGCGACTCGACGAGCTTCGTGCCCGGCGAAGACGTCGCCGCCGATCCCAACGGCCACGGCACCCACGTCGCCTCGACGATCGCCGGCAGCGGCGCCGCGAGCGACGGAGGGCACCGCGGTGTCGCCGATGACGCCGACCTCCTCGTCGGCAAGGTGCTCGGCGCAGACGGATTCGGCCAGGACTCGTGGATCATCGCCGCGATGGAGTGGGCCGGCGAACGCGCCCCGATCGTGTCGATGAGCCTCGGCTCGCAACAGGGCTCGGACGGCACCGACCTCATGGCCGAGGCGCTCAACACGATCTCGGCCGAGACCGGGGCGCTGTTCATCGTCGCCGCCGGCAATGCGAGCTCGCCCGAGACGATCGGCTCGCCCGGGTCTGCCGCGTCCGCCCTCACGGTCGGCTCGGTCGACGACCCCACCGGCGCCCTCTCGTGGTTCTCGAGCCAGGGTCCGCTCTTCCGCTCCGGCGCCCTCAAACCCGACCTCACCGGTCCCGGCAACGACGTCACCGCGGCGCGGTCGGCCGACAGCGGCGGCGAGGGCTCCTACATCGCGTTGAGCGGCACGTCGATGGCGACGCCCCATGTCGCCGGCGCCGCTGCGATCCTCAAGCAGCGTCACCCGGAGTACACCGCGGCCCAGCTGAAGGCAACGCTCACCAGCAGCGCCGCCGATCTCGGTCTCACGCCCTACCAGGCGGGCTCGGGGCTCCTCGACGTCGACGCCGCCGTCCAGGCGCCCGTCGTCGCGTCGGGATCTGGTGACTTCGGCATGCTCGCGTGGGGTGAGACCCCGGCGCCGGTGTCGCGCACGATCGAGTACGCCAACCGCAGCGACGCCGAGATGACGATCGACCTCACCGCGACCCTCGAAGACACCACGCCCGGCTCGGGCGGCATGATCCCGATGACGACGACGTCGGCATCCGCTTCGCTGGTGATGGATGCCGAGTCCCTGACGATTCCGGCAGGCGAGACGCGTGCCGTGACCCTCACGGTCGATCCGGCAACGGTTCCGGCCGGTACGCAGCTCTCAGGTGCCCTCGTCGCCTCGATCGATGGCGCACCCGTCGCGCGCACCGCGCTGGGCACGATCGCCGAGGCCGAGCGGTACGACCTCACCCTCACCGCGACCGACTTCGCGGGCGAGCCGACTCTGACGTACGCGTGGCTGTGGAACGCCGAGACCGGGTGGTTCTCGCCGATCGCGGTCGATGGTGAGACGACCCTGCGCCTGCCCGGAGGAACCTACGCGGCGATGTCCTTCATGGAGCTGGCGCGCACCCCCGACACGGTCGCCACGGTGCTCGTCGGCGACCCGGACGTGGTGCTCGACGCCCCGCGCACGGTCGCGCTCGATGCGCGTAGCGCGGAGCAGATCACGGTCGATGTGGGTACGAGGGGTCTCGAGCCGTCGTTCCGCCGCATGGATTACACCGCCGACGGCTTCGCCGGCAGCGCCATGATGCCGGTGTGGGTCGATGAGCTGTGGGCTCAGCCGCTCACAGCGACCGAGGCCGACTTCGACTTCACGACCCGGTGGCGCCTGCAGAAGCCGACGCTGACCGTCGCGAACGGCCGCGACGGCCTCGACGTGATCGCGCAGGCCGGTTCGACCTTCCTCGACGGCGTCGCGCGGGGCCGCGCGATCTCTGTGGGCGCGGGCAGCGCGGACGAGTTCGCGGCGATCGACGCGAAGGGCCGCGTCGCCGTCGTCACGCGATCGGATGCCGTCTCCCCCGGCACTCGGGCGGCGAACGCCGCGGCGGCCGGAGCGACGCTGCTGATCGTCGTCAACGACGCCGACGGCGAGCTGAGCGAGTGGGTGGGATCGGAGGAGGACTACACGACTCCGGCGCAGATTCCCGTCGCCTCGCTCAGCGGGATCCAAGGCCGGGCGCTGCTGACGGCGTTGGCGCAGCGCGCCGTCGTGCTGACGGCGACCGGCATCGCGAACTCGGATGCGATCTGGGACGTCGCCCGCTACAGCGACGGCGAGATCCCGACGGACCTCGCCTACGCGCCGCAGGGTCTCGCCCGCGTCGACACGACGTACTACGGCGAGCCGGGTGAGGTGGGCGAGTTCCGCTACGACTTCGCCCCCGGAGTCGCACACGGTCTCGGCTACCCCACGCGCGCCACGCGCGGGCTCGAGCGCACCGAGTGGGTCAGCACCGACCAGATCGCCTGGTACCAGGATGCGACACTCACTTCCGGCGGCTGGCAGATCCGCGACACCCGGCGCACCTACCAGCCCGGCGAGCGCACCGACGCGAGCTACTTCGGTGGGATCGTGCGACCGAACGTCGGACCCGGCTACTGGGCGCCCCATCGCTCGGGCGATGTCGCGCAGATCAACCTGCCGTCGTGGTCCGACGGCGGCGACGCCCTCCACACCGGCACCTTCGACGTCTTCGCCGGCCACACCGGCATCGCCCAGCTCACCGACATCTACGTCGACGGCGAGCTGCGGGCATCGTCGGAGTACCAGGGCGCGACCGTGTGGGGCCTTCCCGACGGATCGACCGAGCTGCGCGTGGTCAACACGGCGACCCACGACGGCTCGCGTGTCCCGTCATCGACGAAGACGACGACCGAGTGGACCTTCGCATCCGAAGGTGCCGCCGACGACTACTCGTCGAGGTTCCTGCCGATGATCCAGGCGTACTACGACGTCGCGCTGGGCGACGACGGCCGGGTCGGCGACGGGCGCCGCAAGGGCGCCCCCGTGCCGCTGCGGCTCGAGCTCGGCCACGTCGGCGGCGCCGACGGCGCAGATCGGATCACCGCGGCCACCCTCGAGGTGCGCTCCGCCGACGGAGAATGGATGCCGGTGGCCCTGTCGCCGACAGCCACGGACGCGCCGGACGGGGCGACCGAGGTGCCGCCGACGATCTTCGCCACGGGTCGCTCGTTCGTGAGCGCTTACACCGCGCAGCTGCCGGTCGCCGATCGCGGCGGGTGGGTCGACCTGCGGGTGACGGCGACGGATGCCGCCGGCAGCACGTTGTCGCAGGAGATCGTGCGCGCGATCGAGGTGACCGCGGTGAAGGGATCAGGACGGCGCTGAGCAGATCTCACCGCGCTGCGCCGGCTCTTCGGAGCTAGCGCAGCGCGGTGCGGCTCGTCGCCGTCGCCTCGAGCGCGATCCCGTCCGGAACGAGGATCGTGAGCACTGGCGGTCGCCAGGCACCCGCGACGGTGACGCGTGCCGAGACACCGTCGGGAGTGTCTGCCGCGACGAGCGCGACATCCCCGCCGACCTCGTCGACGATCGCCCGGGCCTGAGTCTCGATCCCGTCGCGCGTGAGCGTCGCGACCGCCGCATCGCCGACCACCTCGAACGTGAAACCGTCGGCGGCGGCGAGGGCCGCAGCATCCGCCACCGCGTCGAGACGCTTCTGTGCGAGGTACAGACTTGTCGCGTCGACGCAGACGAGCACCACGGCGAGCGCAAGCACGGCGAAGCCGAGGGTGAGGATCAGAACGCTGCCCTCGTCGTCGGGCCGGCGCCGGCGCTTCACGATCCACTCCCCCACACGCGCGAGACCTTGTGCACCGTCGTCGACTCGACGGGAATGCTCGCGAGCCGGTCGAGCCCGAGCACCGGCGGCACGAGCGGCAGGGCGACCGTGGTGCGAAGCGTCACGACCAGCGTCGCCCCCGCACGCGGACAGGTCGCCCCCGCAGGGCGGCAGCGTGTCTCGACGGTGGTCCGCGAGCCGTCGAGACCGTACTCCCGCACGACGGACGCGACGACCAGGTCGGCGCGATCGCGCGCCTCGTCCGCATCGACGGCGGTCGCAACCGCGCGCGCTACGTGGCGGGCACCGGCTTCGACGCCGAGCGCGCCGCCCTGGATGAGCCCGAGGGTGACGATCAGATAGACCAGCGGAACGAGGAGGAGCATCCCGACGACGAGGAACTCGAGCGCGGCCGACCCCCGCTCGGGGTCGTCTTCCGGGTCAGTCGAAGGATTCGATCGGCGCATGCGCGACCACCTCCAGCGATCGCGGGGCACCCAGCAGTCCGACCAGCGGCAGCGTCGCCCGCACCGTGATCGCGACGGTGCGGTGGCCGAGGGCAGCCGACTCCCGCGCCGACACCGAGGTCGCATACTCCGACCCGACCGCGCGCGCCACGATCTCGCGCGTGCGCTGCGACCCCTCGGCGAGCGACGTGTCGGCGAGCGCCGCATGGTACGCACCCTCGACGGCCGCATCATGCACCACATTGCGCACATGGATCGAGAGGCCCAGCTGCAGCACCGCGAGAGTGAGGACGGTCAGCATCGTGCCCACGAGGATGAACTCGACCGGACTCGATCCCTCGTCGCCTGCCGCTGCCGCGCGCAGTCGCGAGCGGAGACGACGCACGGCTCAGATGCCGGCGACGCTCGAGATCGCCTGCTCGAAGAGCCCGGCGAGGGCGGGTCCGGCAAGTGCCCAGATCAGCACGACCAGGCCCGCGGTCATGAGCGTGATCAGCACCCAGCCGGGCACGTCACCGCGCTCATCCTCGAGCAGGTCGCTTGCCGAGCCACGGGCCGCGTCAGCGACGCGACCGAGCCGGGCGATCCAGTTTCGCAGCATGGGGTTTCTCCTTCTGGCCTTTCAGCCGATTCCGAGTCGAAGCATGAAGATGCCGGGGAACACCGCGAACAAGACGCTCAACGGCAGGATCAGGAAGACGAGCGGGATGAGCATGAAGATCTCTGAGCGCCCGGCTCGTTCGATGAGGGTGCGCTTCGCGTCTTCCCGGGCGTCGAGCGCCTGGGCGTGGAGCACTGCGGCGAGCGGGGCTCCGCGGTCGATCGCCGCCACGAGCTGGTCGATGCCGCGTGAGAGTGCGGGGATCTCCAGCCGCGACGAGAGCCGCGCGAGCGCCTCGGGGAGGGAAGAGCCGGTGCCGACCGCGACAACGACGCCGCGCAGCTCGGTGGTGAGCTCGCCCGCACCGGCATCGCCGACGCGGCGGAGCGAGTCGAAGATGCCCTCGCCGGCCGACAGGCACAGAGCAAGGAATTCCAGGACGGTGGGCAGCTCCTCCTCGATCCGCGCGATGCGGGCCGCCGCGGCTCGCGTGAGCACGGCATCGACGCCGACCGCGAAGACGACACCCATGATCGGGGGCAGCAGACCGAGCGCGGGTGATCCCCGCCCGGCGAGCACGAGTGCCACCGCGAGCACACCGCCTGCGGCGACACCGCCGATCGCCCACGCGAGCTGCCGGCCGCGGAACGCGGCGGCATCCATCGCCCACGCCGCCTGGCGGAGGCGTCGATCGACCGAGGCGTCGGTGCCGGCCACGCGCACGAAGCGGTCGCGAACGTCGTGCCACGCGATGCGCCACCCCGCGCCGGACGCCGCCTGGCCGAGCGAGATGCCGCGCGGATCGGTGATGTCGCGCAGGTATGGTGCGATGCGGCGCGCGAGCGTCGGCGCCGCCCACCGCGGCGCGAGCGAGAGCAGCATCCAGACGCCGACGCCAAGCGCCGTGCCGAGCACGACCGCCGCGGCTGCGGCGTCGACGGCGAACGCGCTCATCCGATCCACCGCCGGGGCTCGGGAAGCCGCCCGATGCGCAGCATGACCCGGAATGCGACGAACGAGACAGCGGCGCCCGCGAGGATGAGCGTCACCCCTTCGGGGCTGCCGTAGGCGCTGGCCCCTTCAGGGCGCATCGCGAGCATCGCCAGGATCACCCACGGCGCAGCCACCCCGAGCACCGCCGCGCCGTGGATCCATGACTGGCGCGACTCGACCTCGGCCCGGAGCGCGGCGTCTGCGCGTACAGAAGCGGCGAGTGAGCGCAGGACCGTGGTGAGCTCGGTTCCGCCCACCTGGCGAGCCATGCGGAGGGTTTCGATGATGCGATCCGCGACGGGGTCGGCGAGCAGGTTCTTGAGTCGGGCGGCGCTCGAATCGAAATGACCGGATGCCGCCGCATCCCTCCCGAACGCGGCGAACGCCGGCCGCAGCTCGACCGGAGCCGAGTCCGCGAGGCTCGCGACGGCGTCAGGCAGCGACATGCCGGCCCGCACGGACGCGATGAGCAGGTCGCAGACGTCCGGCCAGAGGGCGCGGCGCGAGCGGACGAGCTTCCCACGCCGTGCACGCAGCCAGGCGAACGGAGCCAAAGCCCCCGCCGCCGCGGCGACCAGTGTCAGCGCGCCCACCTGCGTCAGCAGCCACGCGACGGCCGCAGCGACCATCGCGGCGCACACGGCGATCATCACGATCGAGCCCGGTGCGATCCGCGAGAGTCCGGCGCCCGCCAGCAACCGGGCGAGCCGCCCGCTTTCGACGCGCGCCGGCCGCGCGGCACCCGCCGGCCACAGCCACGGCGACAGTGCGAGCAGGATCCCGGCGGCGAGCACAGCGCCCCAGACAAAGGTCATGCCGAGTCCGCCCGGTAGAGCGTGCGCGCCTGGATGACGCCGTCCACGACGCCCGTCGGCGTCACGATCTCGGCGACGCGCCGACGGCCCGACGCGTCTCGCTCGCAGTGCACGACCAGGTCGACGGATGCGGCGACGGCGGGCACGACGAAGGCCGAATCGATGTTGCGTCCGGCCAGCAGCGGAAGCGCCGCCAGCTTGCCGAGCGCCTCACGGGCCGAGTTGGCGTGGATGGTCGCGGCGCCCGGCACCCCGGTGTTGAGGGCGAGCAGCAGGTCGAGGGCCTCGGCATCGCGCACCTCGCCGACGACGAGGCGGTCGGGCCGCATCCGCAGCGCCTCCTTCACGAGGCGCCGAAGCGAGACCTCCCCCGTCCCTTCCAGGCTCGGCTGTCGCCCCTGCAACGCGACGAGGTCCGACGCCGCGACGGCGAGCTCGAACGTCTCCTCGACCGTGACGATCCGGTGATCCGGCGGACAGGCCGCGACGAGGGCGCCGAGCACGGTGGTCTTGCCGGCATGCGTCGCCCCCGACACCAGGATGCTGCGCCCCTCGCCCATCGCCTGACGCAGCATCCGCGCGGCGGACGCGTCCAGCGCACCCGCAGCCACCAGTCGGTCGAGATCGCCGAACGACGGCAGGAACTTCCGGACGTTGACCGCCCAGTGGCGCCGCGTGATGTCGGGGATCACGACGTGCAGGCGGCTGCCGTCCGGGAGCGATGCGTCGACGAAGGGCTGCGACAGGTCCACTCGGCGGCCCGTGGACTGCAGCATCCGCTCCACGAGATCGCGCACCGCGGTGTCGGTGAGGGTCAGCGGCAGCCGCTCGGATACGCCGCCGCGGGCGACGAAGATGCGGTCGGGAGCGTTGATCCAGAGCTCCTCGACCGTCGGATCGTCGAGGTAGGGCTGAAGCGGCCCGTAGCCGGCGACGGCGGCGAGCACTTCCCGCACGCACGACGACTCGTCGTCGATCGGGGCGAGTCCGCGCGCGAGCGCGAAGTCGTTATGACGTCGCACTTCTGACCGAGCGACGTGCGCCGCGAACTCGGGATCACGGGCCGGGTCTGCCCGCTCGGCCCGCAGTCGCTCACGCACGCGCTCCGCGACCAGGGTCGCGGCGGGGGCGGCAGGAGGGGTCACCTCAGCATCATCGCAATTCGCAGCGGAGCCAGCCGAAAGTTGTCCACAGCCGCCCTACCGCCCCGCGGCCGCGCTATCTGGTGGCGACGTAGATGTCTCCGTCGCGGCCGAAGTAGAGCCGGTGGCCGTCTCTCGACAGGGACGGTCGCGACTCCGCTCCCGACGTGTTCACGTTCGGCCCGAGCCGCACCGGCGGCTGCCACGTGCCGTCGGGGCCGCGCACGGACGAGTAGATGTCCATGCCTGCGCTCCCGGGTCGAGAGGATGCGAAGACGAGCTCGCGACTGCCGGGCCGCACATTGGGCATGACGTCGTCAGCACCCGGGACATTGAGCTCCGCGACCGGCACGGGGGCAGTGAATCGGTAGTCGTCGATCATCCTGCTCACGTGGATGTCCTGACCGCCGGCGCCGATCGGTGTGCCGCTCGAGAAGTAGAGCGACACACCGCCGGGCCCGCTCGCGAGCGACGGTCCGTACTCCATCCCGGGGCCGTTCGGCCCGTCCGGCGCGCATCCGAGGTTGCGCGGTGGCGCCCACTCGCCGGTGGTCGGCTCCTGCGATGTCACGTAGATGTCACCGAGCCCGCACGCTGCGGTGCCGTAGGCGTCGGTGCCGCCGCGCGTGGAGACGAACAGCAGGACGTTGCCGGGCAGGGGGGTCGGACAGAAGTCCTGCGCCCCGCTGTTCACCGGCACGGGCAGCATGGTCGGTGCGCCGAAGGAGGTCACCGCGCTCTCCCGAGTCGCCACCCAGATGTCGTTGTCCCCGCCGTCGCGCGTCGAGGCGATGTAGAGACTCTTACCGTCAGGGGATTCGATGGGACAGCCATCGGCCTGCGGCGCGTTCACCCCGGAGACGGGCGTGGACGGCCCCCAGCCATCGGCGCCGACGTCGATGGCGAGCGCCGGCGTGCCGGCGAGCGAAGCGATGACGATCGACGTCGCGACAACGACGTACGCGACCCCTCTTCTATTGCGTGACATGCCGACTCCCCTTTTCTGGAACTGTGCAGCGATCGCTGTGGAATCAGTGGAGCGCAACCCGTTATCAGCCCGTTAACGACCCCCATTGACGAGGGCCCGCCGAAGTTCCAGAGTGGGCGCGTGGAGATCGGCGTACTCGGGCCGGTGACCGTTGACGGTGGCGCGCTGGCGCTCACGCCGCGGGATCGCGTCGTGCTCGCCGCGCTCGTCGTCCGTGCGGGCGAGGCCGTGCCTGCGACGGAGCTCGCCGACGCGCTGTGGGGAGAGTCGCCGCCGGCGTCGTGGACGAAGATCGTTCCCGGCTGCGTCATGCGCCTGCGGCGCGCGCTGGGCGCCGCCGTGATCGAGACCGTCGGCTCCGCCTACCGGCTCGTCCCAGAGCAGGTTCAGATCGACGCCGCCCGCTTCCGCGAGCGAGTGGCGCGCGGGCACGACCTCCAGCACCTCGGCGAGCCCGACCGCGCCGTCCATGTGTTCACGGAGGCTCTGGCGCTCTGGCGCGGTCGGGCGTACAGCGAGTCCGACGACGCACCGCTCGTGCGGGTGGAGGCGACCGCACTCGAGGAGCTGCGCGACGACACCGAGGAAGCGCTTCTCGCAGCTCGCCTCGAGGTCGGAACGCTGGGCGAGGTGATCGGCGAAGCGCATGCGCTCGTGGCGCAGGAGCCGTTGCGCGAGAAGCGCTGGGCGCTGCTCGCCCAGGCCCAGTACCGGGCGGGGCGACAGAGCGACGCGCTCCAGACGCTGCGCGCGGCGCGCGCGACCATCGCCGAAGAACTGGGGCTCGACCCCGGGCCGGAGCTCGCTGAGCTCGAGCGGGCGATCTTGCGCCATGATTCGGCTCTCCGTGTCGGCGAGGTCTCGACGCCCCCCAGTAACGACTGCCCCTATTTCGGCCTCGTCCCGGCCGGACTCGACGATGCCGAGCTGTTCTTCGGTCGCGAGCGCGAACTGCGGTCATGGCTGCCCGCACTCGCGGAGTCCGGAGTCCTCGTCATCTCGGGGCCGTCGGGCGTCGGCAAGTCCTCCGTCGCGCGGGCCGGTGTCGCTGCCGCACTGCAGGCGCAGGGGCGAACCGTCGCCGTGATCACACCCGGCGCTCGGCCGATGGCCGCACTCGAGGCCGTCGTCGCCTCCAGCCCGCGCGCACTCATCGTCGACCAGTGCGAGGAGGCGCTGGTGCTGTGTCAGGATCCCGCCGAGCGGGAGCTCTTCTTCCGCACCCTCGCGGAGTCCTTCTCGCAGGACCTCCTCGTGATCACGCTGCGTGCCGACCGACTGGGCGATCTCGCGACGCACCCCGAATTCGCCCGCCTCGTCGAGCGGAACCTCGTGCTGCTCGGGCCGCTGGATTCAGGGGGCCTGCGCGCTGTGATCGAACGGCCCGCACGACAGGCGGGCCTCCTGCTCGAGCCCGGCCTCGTCGATCTGCTGCTGCGCGACGTCGCGGATGAACGCGGCGCGCTGCCGCTGCTGTCGCACGCACTCCGCCAGACGTGGCTGCGTCGCGAGGGTCGCACGCTCACGGCCGCTGGATACACGGACGCGGGCGGCATCAGCGGCGCTGTCGCACAGACTGCCGAGCAGCTCTACAGCGAGCTCTCGGACGAGCAGCGCGGCCGCCTGCAATCGCTCCTGCTTCGCCTGGTGGACGCGACCCCCGACGCCCTGCCGACCCGACGCCGGATGCCGTTCGACGTGGTCACGGCCGACCCTCGTCGCGCAGAGCTCGTGCGCCTGTTGGTGGATGCACGGCTGCTCACGAGCGACGGCGGCACCGTCGAGGTCGCACACGAAGCACTCGCGAGAGCATGGCCACGTCTGACGGAGTGGCTGGAACAAGACGTCGACGGGCAGCGCATCCTCCGGCACCTCACCGCGACGGCCTCGGGGTGGGATGCCATGGCGCGACCCGACAGCGAGCTGTACCGCGGCGCGCGGCTCAGCGCTGCACTCGCTTGGCGGGATGCCGCATCTCGCGAGCTCACATCCATCGAGGAGACGTTCCTCGATGCTTCGGTCGGCCGCGAGCGGGCCGACCTGCGGGCCGCCAGAATCCAGCTCGCCCGGGAAAGGCGGAACGTCGCGTGGTTGCGGCGACTCACCGCGGGCGCCGCCGTCTTCGCCCTGGTGGCAGCCGGGGCGGCGACCTTCGCGTCGCTCGAGCGGGAGCGGGCCGACGATCGCGCGCTCGTCGCCGAGGCCCGCCGCATCTCGGCTCGCGCCCTCGTCGATCGACCCTACGATCGCGCTCTCCTGCTGGCGACCGAGGCGATCGGGCTGTGGAACAGCGTCGAGACGCAGGGAAGCCTGCTCAATACGATCCAGCGCAGTCCGCTCGCGACCCGCGTCATCCGCAACGGGGAAGCACCCATCAACGACTTCGATCTCTCGGCCGACGCACGCCGGATCGTGGTCGTCGACGATCTCGAGGATGTCGCCGTCTTCGAGACCGAGGGCCGATCGCGCATCGCCCGGCTGAGCGGCGACGGGACCTCGTACATCGCTGCCGAACTCAGCTCGGACGGCCGCCAGGTCGCTGTGTCGTCGGTCAACGTCGAGTGCTGGATGGCCGACTGCCGCGACATCGGAGTGCGCGTGGTCGATTCGGGCGACCCCACCGGTCCGGGCACGCGACTCGGCGGGTTCCCGCTCCCCGTCGCGGACGTGTCGTTCTCGGACGATGCCGCCTTGATCGCCGCGATCGCCCCGATGCCGTGGTACCCGCCGCCGGGCAACATCGCGGTGTGGCGAGCCGGGGAGCCGGACACCCCCGCCATCGTCATGGACCTGCCCGAACTCGGGGAGAACCCCGCATTGAGCCCCGATCGCCATGTATTCGGCGTCGTCGAGTTCGCCCCGGACGGGCGAACGCTCTATGCGAGCGGGTACGGCCCGACGGTGGCCTTCGACATCGCATCCGGGCAGGCGACTGCCACCTACGGCGGGCTCGGGCTCCTCGCCGTCAGCGCCGACGGGCGCACGATCGCACTCGTCGGCGCGGGAAGCGAGGCGCTCCTCCAGGACGCCGTGACCGGGCAGACGATCGCCCTCGTCGGGCATACCGCCCACGTGAGGGATGCCGCATTCAGCCCCGACGGCACCCGTGTCGCCACGGTAGGCAATGATCACACGGCGATGGTGTGGGACGCCCGCACGGGCGAGCGGACTCTGATCCTCCGCGCACATGTCGGCGCAGTGCACGGCGTCGAGTTCGGTCCGTCGGGTGCCCTCTTCACCGCAGGAGCGGACGGCGCCGTCATCGAATGGGATCTCACCGGCGACTCCGGTCTCTTCCGCGAGATCCTGTCGGAGCGCCCGCTCGAGCATGTCGTCGCCGGCTTGCCGGTCGTGGACCCGCGGGGGGATCGGGTCGTGGTGGTGGGTGAGACGAGCGTCGACATCGTCGACGTCGCGACCGGGATGGTTCGCCCCATCCCGGCGGAGTTCGCGCGGTGGGCGGCATTCCATCCTGACGGACATCGCTTCGCAACAGTGACCGGCGCGGGGGTCACCGAGCTCTGGGAGGCCTCGACCGGCGAGCTCGTCGCGAGGAGTGACCCCGGTGGCGCGAACGACGGTGCGCTCGCGTTCTCGCCCGACGGCATCAGTGTGATGGTGGCAGATCGTGCAGGCACCGTGCGCATTCTCGATTCGCACACGCTCGATGAGCTGCGACCGGCGATCGAGGTCGGTGTGACTGCCACCGCCCTCCGGGTCGGAGAAGGCGTACTTGCGGTGACCTCGCAGGGAATGGACACCGGATCGGGCACCGAGGTGGTGTTCGCGGAAGTCGACGATGGAACGATCCTGCGACGCGTCCGGCTCGACTCGTGGGCCGTCCGCGCAGCGTTCAGCCCGGACGGATCGCATTACGCGTTCGGCGGGCGTGACGGCGTCGTCGGAGTCATGGACGTCAGCACGGGCGAGGTCGTGTACGGTTCGTCGGCGCCCCTCCATCAAGGCCCCGTCACGTGGATCGTCTTCTCGGACGACGGCGAATCGATCGTGAGCCTCGGCTACGACGGCGAGGTCGTGGTCTCGTCCGGCGATTCCGCCGCGCCATTCGCCCGTCTGTCGTCGGCACGACCGAGCATGGCGGCGCACGGCGTGTTCCGTGATGCCGAGACGCTCCGGATCGGCTACGCCGACGGCTCGGTCTCCGAGTTCGATACCGATCCGGGCGTGTGGGCACGACACGCATGCATGGTCGCGGGCCGTGACCTCACGACATCGGAATGGCACGATGCGTTCGGCACGCGCGAGTATCGGCCCATGTGCGGTCGGCTGACGAGCGTCTCTGCTGATCCGCCGTAGCCGAACCCGCCGCGGCGGGGCAGGATGGGAGAGTGCAGCCGGCGCACACCGAAGGGAACCGCCATGCCACTCTCGAAAGAGCCCCGCACCCCCGCGACGAAGGCCGTGCTCGGGCTCGTGGGACTCGTGCAGATCGCCTTCGCGTTCCTCGCGTTCTGGGACCTGGCCCACCGCGACCCCGCCGACGTGCAGGGGCGCAAGCCCTGGTGGATCCCGGTGATCCTCATCAACTGGATCGGACCCGCCAGCTACTTCCTCTTCGGCATCAAGCGCTGAGGTCGCTCCGGGGGTCAGCCCCACAGCCGACGCACAGCCGCGCCCGTAGACTGATCCCACCCGCGGGAGTGGTGAAATCGGCAGACACGCAGGATTTAGGTTCCTGTGCCTTCGGGCGTGTGGGTTCAAGTCCCACCTTCCGCACGCGAGCACGGTGACACCTCCGCCGCACTTCGCCACCACCGCCGACCGTGACGACCGACGGGAATCCGACCTTGCAGCACATCGCTCTCATCCCCTGGCTCGACCCTGCGGCGATCATCGAATGGGCAGGCCCTTGGGCGCTCGTCGTGGTCTGCTTCATCGTCTTCGCCGAGACCGGGCTGCTCGTCGGATTCCTCCTGCCGGGAGACACCCTGCTCGTCATCGCGGGCCTCCTCTCGCACCCGCAGGATTACGCCCCCAACGGCGTCTTCGGCATCAGCGTCTGGTGGGTGGCGCTGCTCATCGGCCTTTCGGCGTTCATCGGCGGAGAGGTCGGGTACTACATCGGCCACAAGGGCGGGCCGGCGGTCTTCGAGAAGAAGGAATCGGGCCTGTTCAGCGTCAAGAACGTCGAACGCACGAACTCGTTCTTCGAGCGCTTCGGCGGGCTCACAATCATCCTCGCGCGCTTCGTTCCCATCGTCCGCACCTTCGCCCCCGTCGCCGCAGGCGTCGGCCACATGCACAAGGGCAAATACACGCTCTACAACTTCATCGGCGCGGTGCTCTGGGGCTTCGGCCTCACGATGTTCGGCTACGCGATCGGCTTCATCCCGCCGGTGGCCGACTTCGTCGAGAACTACATCGACGTGATCCTGCTCGTCGCGGTCGGCGGCACCGCCGCGGTGACGCTGTGGCACTACTTCCGCGAGCGCAGCAAGGCCAAGAAGGCCGCCGCCGCCGGCGAGGACGTCGTCACCGACGAGGAAGAGGCGAAGGAGCTCGTCCTCGATCCCGAGATCTTCGAGCGCGGACCCGAGCACCACGACGGCCACCACGACGGCCACGAGGGCCGCGAGGGCCGCGACGGCGTTGCCCCCAAGCCGTAGGCGTCATAGCTCCTCCGACTTGTAACGACGCCTACGACGCTTTCGACGTCTTCTTCTTCGCCGCCGGCTTCTTCTTCTCGGCATCCGCCTTCGGCTTGTCCTTCTCGTCGCGCGCCGCACGCGATCGCTCGACGCTCGCGCGCAGCGCCGCCATGAGGTCGATGACCTCGCCGCCGGCTTCGGCGTCGTCGCGTTCGCCGAAGGTCTCGGAGGTGTCGAGCGCATCGCCCTTCTCGAGCTTCGCCTCGATGAGGGTGCGCAGCTCATCCTGGTACTCGTCGGCGAACTGTGACGGATCGAAATCGCTCGCAAAGCTCTCGACGAGGGATGCCGACAGCTCGAGCTCCTTCGCCGAGATGCGCACGGGCTCGTCCAGCGCCGGGAACGCCGCCTCGCGCACCTCATCGGCCCACAGCAGGGTCTGAAGCACGAGCACGTCACCGCGGACGCGCAGTGCCGCAAGCCGGGTCTTCTGGCGCAGCGAGAACCGCACGATCGCGGTGCGGTCGGTCTGCTCGAGGGTCTTGCGCAGCAGCACATACGCCTTCGGCGACATCGAGTCGGGCTCGAGGTAGTACGCCTTGTCGAGGGTGAGCAGGTCGACCTGGTCGCTCGGCACGAACTCCACCACGTCGATCTCGCGGCTGCGCTCGGACGGGAGCGAAGCGAGATCCTCGGCTGTCAGCACCACCGTCTGCTCGCCGTCGTCATACGCCTTGTCGATGTCCTGGAAGGCGACGATCTCGCCGCACACCTCGCACTTGCGCTGGTACCGGATCCGCCCGCCGTCGGCATTGTGCACCTGATGCAGCGACACGTCGTGGTCTTCGGTCGCCGAGTACACCTTGACCGGCACGTTGACGAGCCCGAACGTCAAGGCGCCCTTCCAGATCGCTCTCATCACACCAGTACACACCTGTCACACCCGTCGCGGCTACTCTGGGCCTCATGTCCGGGGAACCGCAGCTGGTGAGCATCGGCGGCCGGCGGCTCCGCATCACGAACCTCGACAAGGTGCTCTACCCCGAGACCGGCACCACCAAGGGCGAGGTGATCGACTATTACAGCCGGATCGGGGGCGTGCTCATCCCCCACGTGATCGGCCGCCCGGTCACCCGCAAGCGCTGGCCCGAGGGCGTCGGCACCGAGGCCTCCCCCGAGCCCTCGTTCTTCGCCAAGGATCTCGAGCGCGGTGCGCCGGAGTGGGTGAAGCGGATGCCGATCCCCCATTCGACCGGCGCCAAGGACTACCCGCTCATCGGCGATGTGCCCACCCTGGTCTATCTCGCACAGGTCGCGAGCCTCGAGCTGCACGTGCCGCAGTGGCGCTTCGCGCCGGACGGCGACCGGGGCAACCCCGATCGACTCGTGCTCGACCTCGATCCCGGCCCGGGGACAGGACTTCTCGAGTGCGCCCAGGTGGCCCGGTGGGCCCGCGAGATCCTCCGCGGCATGGGCCTGGATCCGCTCCCCGTCACCAGCGGCAGCAAGGGCATCCACCTGTATGCGGCGCTTCCCGGCACCCAGACGAGCGAGCAGATCACCGCGGTCGCGAGGGAGCTCGCCCGGGCGATCGAGGCCGACCACCCCGACCTCGTCGTGAGTCAGATGGCGAAGGTCGCCCGCCCGGGGCGGGTGTTCATCGACTGGAGCCAGAACAACGGCGCGAAGACCACGATCGCGCCCTACTCGTTGCGCGGCCGCGCACGCCCGACGGTCGCCGCACCGCGCACGTGGGACGAACTCGACGACCCCGGGCTCGAGCATCTCCTCTTCGACGCGGTGCTTGCGCGCACCGAAGCGCTCGGCGATCCGCTCTCAGCCCTCGGATTCCACGCCGGCGGCCGCGCCGGCTCCGACGGCCCGCTCACGGCATACATCGCAAAGCGCACGGCGGGACGCACGCCCGAACCGGTGCCGGCGAACCCGCTGGGCGCGACGGGAGCGGCAGTGGGCACCGCGCTCCCCCGCTTCGTCATCCAGGAGCACCACGCGTCGCGCCTGCACTGGGACCTGCGCCTCGAACGCGACGGCGTGTTGGTGAGCTGGGCTGTGCCGCGCGGCATCCCTCATTCGACCGGACGCAACAACCTCGCCGTCATGACCGAGGACCACCCGATGGAGTACGCCGAGTTCTCGGGCACCATCCCGCGCGGAGAGTACGGGGCGGGCACGATGACGATCTGGGACGACGGGCGGTACGAGCTCGAGAAGTGGCGCGACGACGAGATCATCTTCACGCTCGAAGGTCGTCCGGGCGGTCCGCTCGGGCGGGTGCGCCTCGTGCTGATCCGCACCGACGGCACGGGCGAGAAGTCGACGTGGCTGCTGCATCGCATGAAGACGGATGCCGCCGGCCGCCCGCAGCCCGATGCCGAGCCCGTCGAGCCGAGCGAACAGGCCGACACCGCAGCCTTCGTGTTCCCACGGCCGTCCGACCTCCGCCCTATGCTCGCCACCAACGCGACGCCGGGCCTCGCACGCGACGCCGCGCGACGCTGGTCGGCCGAGGACGATCCCTGGGTCGAGGTGAAATGGGACGGCATCCGGGCCATCGGCGTGTGGGACGGGCGGCGCCTCCACCTGCGCGCCCGCTCCGGCAACGACATCACCGCCAAGTACCCCGAGCTCACGCGGGTCGATGCCGACCTCGGGCCCGAGCCTGCCGTTGTCGACGGCGAGATCGTGGCGCTCGACGCGCAGGGCAGACCGAGCTTCCCACGCCTGCAGGCGCGCATGAACCTCTCCAAGCCCCGCGAGATCGAACGCGAGGCCCCGCGCACACCCGTGCATTACTTCCTCTTCGACGTGCTGACGCACGCAGGGACGGATGCCGCGGTCCTTCCTCTCACCGACCGGCGCGGCATCCTGGAATCCCTCGCCGCCGATGCGATCGACCCGATCGTCGTGCCGCCGGTATTCGACGACGTCGACGGGGCGCTCGCGGCGAGCAGGCGCTTCGGTCTCGAGGGGATCGTGGTGAAAGACCCGGCGTCGACGTATCGCCGCGGCATGCGCTCCGAGTCCTGGCTGAAGGTCAAGCTCACCCGAACGCAAGAGGTCGTGATCGGCGCGATCCGCCCGGGCAAGGGCGGACGCACCGGCGCGATCGGATCGCTTCTGGTCGGCATTCCGAGTCCCGACGGACTCCAGTACGCAGGCCGCGTGGGGACGGGGTTCAGTGACGCGACGCTCGCCAAGCTCGAATCGCTGCTCACGCCGCTGCGGACCGACGAGAACCCGTTCGTCGGGATTCCGGCCGCCGATGCGTCCGATGCCCTGTGGGTGCGACCAGATCTGGTCGGCGAGGTCGAGTTCGCCGAGTTCACGCCCGACGGCATCCTCCGTCATTCGCGGTGGCGGGGCCTGCGCCCCGACAAGGCGCCGGGCGAAGTGCTGCGCGAGGACTGACGCCGTCGCGCGGCAGGGATCCTACGCGTGCGCGTCGTGCTCGACGTGTCCCGCGGGCTCGATCTGGAACGTGGAGTGCTCGACGTCGAAATGGCTCGAGAGGCATGTCTGCAACTGGCTCAGGATGCCGGCGGCCCGCCCGTCCTGAAGCGCCGCGTCGTCGACGACGACGTGCGCCGAGAACACCGGCGCGCCGCGCGTGAGCTGCCACACGTGCACATCGTGCACGTCGACGACGCCCGGGGTCTCGAGGATGTGGTCGCGGATCTCGCGCACGTGCGTGCCCACCGGCGCCGACTCGGCCAGCACCGAGACGACCTCGCGCAGCAGGCCGATCGCGCGGGGGATGATGAGCGCGGCGATGAACAGCGACGCGATCGCGTCAGCGGGTGCCCATCCCGTGACGAGGATCACGACCGCCGCGACGATCACGGCGCCCGAGCCGATGAGGTCGCCGAGGACCTCGAGGTATGCGCCGCGCACGTTCAGGCTGTGACGCTGCGCGGCGCTCAGCAGCCACATCGCCACCGCGTTGGCGACGAGGCCGATGATCGCGACCGCGAGCATGAGACCGCCCGCGACCTCGACCTCGGCGGGCGCGATCAGTCGCGAGACCCCTTCGATCGCGACCCACACCGACAGCACGACGAGGATGACGCCGTTCACCAGCGCACCGAACACCTCGGCGCGCTGGTAGCCGAAGGTGCGGCGGTCGTTCGCGGGGCGCGCCGCGACGATGCTCGCCACCAGGGCGATCACGAGGGCAGCGGCATCCGTGAACATGTGGGCCGCGTCCGCCAGCAGCGCGAGCGATCCCGAGAGCGCGGCGCCGACCACCTGCACCACCATGACCACGCTCGTGATCGCGAGCGAGATCGCGAGGAGGCGGCGGTCGCCGGCACCTCGTACCCCCGGGGCGGAGCCGTGCGCGTGGTCGTGCATGAGGCCAGGCTAAGCCCGCCGGGCGACGTCCACGGGCACATCGCGCCAGTCGGGAATGATGGTGATTCTCAGTACTGCTCGGGCTTTCAGAGGTTCTCGAGGAGCGGGACCAGCGCGCGGAACGCCCGTGAGCGATGGGATGCCGCGTTCTTCTCGTCGGCCGTCCACTCACCGACCGTCCGCTCGGCGGCGGGGTCCTGCCCGTCGGGGATGAAGATCGGGTCGTACCCGAATCCCCCCGCACCGCACGCCTCGACCGCGAGCCGGCCCGGCCACACGCCCTCCACGACGTGCTCGCTGCCTTCCGGCACGACCAGCGCGATCGTCGAGACGAACTGCGCGGCTCGATGCGGGTCACGGATGTCGGAGAGCTGGTCCAGCAGCAGGCTCAGGTTCGCTGCGGCATCCTTCGCATGGCCCGCCCAGTATGCCGAGAACGCGCCGGGCGCCCCACCGAGGGCGTCGACGCAGATGCCGGAGTCGTCCGCCAGAGCGGGAAGCCCCGTGTGCGCGGCCGCCGCACGAGCCTTGATCAGCGCGTTCTGGGCGAAGGTCACGCCGTCTTCGACCGGTTCGGGGCCGTCGTAGCCGATCACCTGCAGATCGGGGCGCGTCGCGGCGACGATCGCCTGAAACTCCTCGACCTTGTGCCGGTTGTGGGTCGCCAGCACGATCTGCCGCGGCGCCGCCGTCACGGCAGTTCGTCCGCTCCGCCCGCGAGGGCCGCGAGCTGGTGCTCGCGCAGCGACGCGCAGCCGGCGACGCCGAGGTCGAGCAGGGCGTCGAGCTCGCGCTTGTCGAAAGGTGCGCCCTCGGCGGTGCCCTGCACCTCGACGAACAGGCCGCGTCCGGTGACGACGACGTTCATGTCGGTCTCGGCGCGCACGTCCTCGACGTAGGCGAGGTCGAGCATGGGCTCGCCGTCGATGATGCCGACCGAAACCGCAGCGACCGAGTCGATGAGGGGCGTCGCCTTCTGCCCGATGAACTTCTTCGCGCGACCCCACTCGATGGCGTCCGCGAGCGCGACGTAGGCACCGGTGATGGCCGCCGTGCGGGTGCCGCCGTCGGCCTGCAGCACGTCGCAGTCGATGACGATGGTGTTCTCGCCGAGCGCCTTCGTGTCGACGACCGCGCGGAGCGCCCGGCCGATCAGGCGCGAGATCTCGTGCGTGCGCCCGCCGACCTTGCCCTTGATCGACTCGCGGTCGTTGCGGCTGTTGGTCGCGCGCGGCAGCATCGCGTACTCGGCGGTGACCCACCCCTTGCCCTTGCCGACGAGCCAGCGCGGCACGCCGTTGGTGAACGACGCGGTGCACAGCACCTTGGTCCCGCCGAAGGAGATGAGCGCCGACCCCTCGGCGTGGGCGCTCCAGCCCCGCTCGATGGTGATGGTGCGGAGGTCATCGACGGCGCGGCCGTCGGCTCGGGTGATGTCGGTCATCGGGTCTCCTCAAGAGATTGGGGGGGCGGGAAGGTCGATGGCGCCGGTGTGGACGAGCTGCACCTCGGTGACCTCGCGGCCCATGAGCCGGTGCGCGAGGCGCAGGAAGTCGTCGGCGGAGTCGCCGGTGGCCTCATAGAGGTGGCGGGGCACAGCATCCGGCCCCGCGAGCAGGTCGCGCGAGACCAGCTGCCGGTAGACGTCCTTGGCGGTCTCGGTGTCACTCGAGACGAGGCTCACACCTTCGCCCATGACGTAGCTGATCGCGCCCTCGAGGAACGGATAGTGCGTGCAGCCGAGCACGAGCGTGTCGACGCCGGCGTGACGGAGGGGTGCGAGGTACTCCTCCGCGACCGCGAGCACCTCGGGCGAATCGGTGACTCCAGCCTCGACGAATTCGACGAAGCGCGGGCACGCCTGCGCGAAGACGGTGAGGCGCTCGTTCACCTCGAGCATGTCCTGATACGCACCCGAGCCGATCGTGCCGGCAGTTCCGATGACGCCGATGCGACCGTTGCGCGTCGTCGACATGGCGGTGCGCACAGCGGGGGCGATCACCTCGATCACGGGAACGTCATAGCGCTCGCGGGCGTCGCGCAGCACGGCTGCGGACGCAGTGTTGCAGGCGATCACGAGCATCTTCACACCCTGGTCGACGAGGTCGTCGAGGATCTCGAGCGCGTACCGTCGCACGTCGGCGATGGGCTTGGGGCCATAGGGCGAGCGCGCCGTGTCGCCGATGTAGACGATCGACTCGCGGGGCAGCTGGGCCGAGACCGCCCGAGCCACCGTGAGACCGCCGACGCCGGAGTCGAAGATCCCGATGGGAGCGTCGGCGCCGTCCTGAGCTTGCCGAAGGGTCACGATCGACCAGCCTACGCCAGCGGTCCCGGTCACCGCCGTGACCGGTTCCGGCTGACTAGGCTGACCGACATGAGCGCCTCGACCGCCCTGCTGACCGACCGGTACGAGCTGACGATGCTCGAGGCGGCCCTCCGCGACGGCACGGCCGATCGCCGATGCGTGTTCGAGCTGTTCGGCAGGCGGCTGTCGGGCGGCCGCCGGTTCGGCGTGGTCGCCGGCACCGGGCGCCTGCTCGCCCTCATGCGCGACTTCCGCTTCGGCGAGGACGAGCTGCGGTTCCTCCGCGACGAGAAGGTGGTGGATGCCGCCACCGTCGCGTACCTCGAGGCATATCGCTTCGGCGGCACGATCACCGGCTACCGCGAGGGCGAGCTGTACTTCCCGGGCTCCCCCATCCTCACGGTCGAGGGCACGTTCGCCGAGGCCGTGATCCTCGAGACGCTCGCCCTGAGCGTCCTCAACCACGATTCCGCCGTCGCGACGGCCGCCGCGCGCATGAGCATCGCCGCGGGCGACCGCCCCCTCGCCGAGATGGGCTCGCGCCGTGCCGGTGAGCAGTCCGCGGTCGCTGCCGCCCGCGCCGCCTACATCGCAGGCTTCGGTGCAACTTCGAACCTCGAGGCGGGCCGCACGTGGGGCATTCCGACGATGGGCACCGCCGCGCACTCCTGGACCCTGCTGCACGACACCGAAGAGGATGCGTTCCGCTCGCAGATCGCGGCCTTGGGAGTCGGCACGACGCTCCTCGTGGACACCTATGACATCCGCGAAGGAGTCGCCACCGCGATCCGGGTGGCGGGCACCGACCTCGGCGGAGTCCGCATCGACTCCGGGGACCTGCCCTCGATGGCGGCCCACGTGCGCACGCAGCTCGACGAGCTGGGGGCCACCGCGACGCGCATCACCGTCACGAGCGATCTCGACGAGTACGCGATCGCGGCGCTGGCGGCCTCCCCGGTCGACGCCTACGGGGTCGGCACCTCGGTCGTCACCGGCTCGGGCACGCCCACCGCCGGCATGGTCTACAAGCTCGTCGCGCGCCAGCGATCGGACGGCGGCTGGGTGGGCGTCGCGAAGGCCTCGACGGACAAGGCATCCACGGGCGGCCGCAAGGCCGCGTTCCGCACCCTCGAGCACGGCACCGCCACGAGCGAGCTGATCGCCGTGTCGGACGGCTTCGAGCGGGTCGAGACCGCCGCGCAGCATCCCGATGCCCGACCCCTGCAGGTCTCGCTCGTCGTCGACGGCGAGCCGGATGCCGCGCACGAGGGTTCTGCCGGCGTCGAAGCCGCACGCCGCCATCAGCTGCGGGTCCGCGAGGAGCTGCCGGTGCGCGGTCTTGCGCTCAGCCGTTCGGATCCGGCGATCCCGACGGTGTTCGTCGAAGCCGGATGACCCGCACCCGTCTGGTCAGACCTGATCAGCCTGCGAGCGACTCGTAGATCTCTTTGCAGGTGGGGCACACCGGGAACTTCTCGGGGTCGCGGCCCGGAGTCCACTTCTTGCCGCACAGCGCCCGCACCGGCTTGCCGGTGATCGCCGACTCGAGGATCTTGTCCTTCTTCACGTAATGCGAGAACCGCTCGTGGTCGCCCGGCTCGATGTTCTCTTCGCGGATGAGCTCTTCGAGCTCGCGGTCCAGAGTCGCGATGCCGCCCTGATCGGGGCCTTCGACGGGGGTGCTCATGGTGAGCCAGTGTAGCCCGGACGGGCATCCCCGAGGGCGGTGTGCGACCGCCGCGCTCAGGTCGATTCGGCGAACTCCATGAGGCGTCCGCCGCGCCGCTCGAACACGAGCGAGCCGATCACGACGCCGACGACGAGCACGCCGAGGCCGATCGCGAGACCGCTCCACAGCGCCGTCGTCGCATACGCGATGTCGCGCGTGAGCGCGATCCACGCCCACCACAGCACCGGCGCGCTCAGCACCACGGCGCCCACCATGACGGCGCCCTGTGCAACGGCACCCGAGGCGCTCGTGCGCTCGGGCTGCCGGAAGGGACTCTCGCCTGGGCGCGATACCGCGTACGGCGTCGCCGCCGACGAGATGCTCGAGAGTCCGAGACCGGTCAGGAACAGCGACGCACACACTCCGGTCAGAGCGGGCAGCAGCGCCCACCGACCGTGGAACGAGATCGCGACGGGGATCGCGACCGCCAGGAGCGGGATGCCGAGGAGCAGCAGCGGCACCAGTCGGCCGACGCGATCCGACATGCCCCGCATGCCGCTCGCGAGGTGCATCCACACCGCCGTCGAGTCGTACGCGAGGTCGTTGTGCGGGAGCCAGCCGAGGAAGAGCGCCGCGAACGGCAGCGGCACGAGCGCGACGATCTCGGGAGGCACTCCGGCGATCAGCAGCGGCACGATCGTGACGGCGGCCGCGACCGGGATCACGAGGACGTTGACGATGTAGCGCCGATCGCGTGACCAGTAGAGCAGGCTCCGTGCGGCGACGGCGCCCGCGGGCGTCCCGGGCGCGACGCCGAACCAGCCGAGACCACCGCGCACGCGTCCCGACGTCGGTCGCTCGGTCGTGGTGAGCAGAGCCTTGACCAGGACCCCCCACACCGCGGCGAGGAGCGACAGGGTCGCTGCCGCGACGAGCAGCGACTGCCACGCGTCCTCGTCGTGGAGGGCTACGCGTCCGGGATACGCCCACGCCGCGCCGATCGGCGTGAGCCCCAGCACCGACACGGCTTCCAGAAGCTGCGACGGCACGGCACGGCGCCACTCGAGCGAGGCGAGGAACACCCCGACCGGCACGACGACGACCAGCACCACGAGCACGAAGAGTCCTGAGAGCTCGCGCGAACGACGTTCGCGCAGGAACAGCGACGTCAGCGCCATGCACACACGTGCCAGGAGCGAGCACGTGAGCACGCCGAGGATCACCCCGACGGTCGGCGCCGTCCAGACGGCGCCGAGCTTCCACCACACCCAGCCCGCGCTGATCGCAACGGCGGAAAGCGCCACGATCGGCACGCTCACGACGCCGACGACGGCGAGGACGACGGCGAGTCGTCCGCGCGGCAGACCGAGCAGCGCGAACCTGCGCGGATCCAGCGGATCGTGCGCTTCGCCGATGATCGGCGCCAGAGCGAAGCCGAGCGTGAGCGCCGAGCCCGCGAGCACCGTGACCGTCAGCACCACCTCATCGGGGGCGTCGACCAGCGAGAACAACGCCCACGACGCGGCGACGGTCGCCCCGACCAGCAGCAGCAGCCCGAGGACGCGCCGGATCACATGGCCCGCGTCGCCGCGCAGCGCGCCGAACAGCAGCGCGATCCTCAGTCCGAGAACGTGTGCAGCCACTCCAGGCCCTCCACGTCGCTGAGCCCCCCGGCGAGCTCGACGAAGCGCTGCTCGAGGGTGAGCTCGCCGCGCACCTGCTCGACCGTGCCTTCGGCGAGGACCTGCCCGGCGACGATGACGGCGACACGCGAGCACACGCGCTCGACGAGGTCCATGCCGTGGCTGGAGAGGATCACCGTGCCGCCGTGGGCGACGTAGGTCGAGAGGATGTCGAGGATGATCGCGCTGGAGACCGGATCGACCGCCTCGAACGGCTCGTCGAGCACCAGCAGGCGCGGCGAGTGGATGAGGGCACCGGCGAGCATGACCTTCTTCGCCATACCGGCCGAATAGTCCGACACGACGCGTCCGAGCGCATCGGTGAGATCGAAGGCGCGCGCGAGGTCGGCGGTCCGGCTCTCGACCACGGCCGGTCGCAGACCCCGCAGGACGCCGTAGTAGTGCAGCAGCTGACGACCTGTCAGTCGGTCGAAGGTGCGGAGGCGGTCAGGGAGAACGCCCATGAGCCGCTTCGCTGCGCGGGGATCGGATGCCGCATCCACTCCGCCGACGCGGATCGAGCCGCGGTCGGGCTCGAGAAGCCCGGCGATCATCGAGAGCGTCGTGGTCTTTCCGGCGCCGTTGGGCCCGACCAGTCCGTAGAAGGTGCCGGCGGGGACCGTGAGATCGACTCCCTCGACAGCGCGCGTCCCGCCGAAGCTCTTGCTGACCCCCCGGAGAACCAGCACGTCGCCGGTCGGCGGGGCATCGACGAGGATCTCGGGCAGATCGGGCACGACCGCCTCGGGCTCGGCGACGACGGGCGGCAGCGGCGGCTTCGGCGGAATCACGATGTCGGCGTCGACGACCTCGGCGGGAAGCGGCGGACGCTCGGAAGCCCGGGCCTTCGTCGACAGCGGCACGATCGGTGCGCGGTCGTGACGGGCCGACTCTTCCGGGTCGGCCTCGTGGGGCACCGGCAGGGAGGCTGTCACCGACCCAACGTACCAAGCGACCCCCGCGCGTCCGAAACCTCTTGCGCGTATTCGCAGGAACCGCGTTTTGTCACGAATCGACAACGGCGGCGCATCATTCTGCACGTTCCCAGGTGTCATCGCTACCATGGGTCACGGCACGAAGGGGTGTCGAGTCGGTGAACCGACAGTGAATCTCGCACCACAGGAGCAGACTTTGACCCTTCAGACCGTCATCCTCGCAGCCGGAATGGGCTCGCGGCTCGGCCGCAGCCTGCCCAAACCCCTCACCGAACTCGGTGACGGCCGCAGCATCATGCAGCAGCAGCACGACAACATTCGTGCCGCATTCGGCGCCGAGGCGAAGATCACCACGGTCGTCGGCTACCGCGCCGAGAGCATCGTCGAGGCCTTCCCCGCCGTCGACTACGTCTACAACGACCGTTACGACCAGACCAACACCTCCAAGAGCCTGCTGCGCGCCCTGTCCACCACGGGCAAGGGCGGCGTGCTGTGGATGAACGGCGATGTGGTCTTCGACCCGATGGTCCTCGGCCGCGCGATCGATCTCATCGAGCGCGACCAGTCGTTCGTCACGGTCAACACCTCGAAGGTGAGTGACGAAGAGGTCAAGTACACCGTCACCGCCGAAGGCTTCATCAAGGAGCTCTCCAAGACCGTCGTCGGCGGCATCGGAGAAGCCGTCGGAATCAACTACATCTCCAGCCGCGACAAGAAGGCGTTCGTGCGTCAGCTCTCCCGCGTCGACGACCAGGACTACTTCGAGCGCGGCCTCGAGCTCGCGATCGCCGAGGACGGCATCCGTCTCGAGCCCCTCGACATCTCGGACCTGTACGCAGTCGAGGTCGACTTCGCCGAAGACCTCGAGCGGGCGAACCTCTTCGTCTGACATCGGTTCACGCACCCTGTCAACCCCCGGCAGACGCTCAGGCGCGCGCGCATAGGATCGCCGCGTGGCTGAAAAGGTGCACCGCATCCACTCCCTCCCCGACGACGCGAGCTGGCAGGGAGGCCTGCCGCCTGCCGGCTCACCGGAGCACCCGCTCACGATCCGCGCACTCGACCGCGTCCTCGCGATCCAGCGCCCCGTCGTGCTGGCGCACCTGCGCAGCATCCGCCTCCGTCATCCCGATGCGACGACGACGGACATCGTGCGGATGCTGGAGCGCCGCTATCTCGCCGCCGTGACGACGGCCGGCGCCGCGGTCGGGGCGACGGCGGTGGTGCCCGGCATCGGCACCGGCGTGACCCTCGCCCTCAGCGGCGTCGAGACCCTCGGCTTCCTCGAGGCGACGACCCTGTTCGCGCAGTCGGTCGCCGAGGTCCACGGCATCCCCGTCGCCGATCCCGACCGCGCCCGCGCGCTCGTGCTGACCCTCCTCCTCGGAAAAGAGGGCGTCGACCTCGTCGCACAGCTCGCCGGGCAGGCCACGGGGCGCGCTCCCTCCCGCGACAAGTACTGGGGCGAGGTCGTGACCAAATCCCTCCCCCGTGCTGCGGTCGGACCGCTCGTCGACAGTCTCAAGAACACGTTCATCCGTCAGTTCGCGGCCCGCGGTGGTGCGTCCTGGCTCGGCAAAGCCCTTCCCTTCGGAATCGGGGCTGCGATCGGCGGCGTCGGCAACAATGTGCTCGGCCGGCGCGTGCTCGTCGGCTCGCGCCGCGCGTTCGGACTCCCCCCGGCCCTTCTGCCGCCGGAACTCGAACCCCGCCCCGACGCCGCACGCCTCGAGCACGCCGCCGTTCGCACGATCCGCCGCGCGAGTGACGCCCTGGCGGGAAGGTTGCGCAAGGCCCCTCGCGAACCCGAGTCGCCGGGACTCGAGTGATCGGGCGGCCGATCGGGAGGTGCACCCGGCCCTGAGGCCCCTCCCGCTCAGCCTCCGCTGTCACTAGCATCGGGCTCATGCCGGTGAAGCACGACGTCTATGCGTATGTCTCCACTGTTCACGGCGAGTTCGCGCCGAAGGACGTCGTCGCGGCCATCCGCGCCCAACGCCCCGACGTCAGCGCCGATCAGGTGCGCCGGGCGCTCCGCGCCCTGACGGACGAAGGGCTGCTGCGCAATCTCGGTTGGGGTCGCTACGTCCGCACCGACGATTCGCCGGCCGTCTCGGATGCGGCGGGGACGGATGCCGCGCCCCAGCCGTCCGTCGGCTCGATGAAGCGCGAATTCGCGTCGTCCGATCCGATCGTGACGCCCGGTCCGTACGAGGGACGACGGGCCGCACCCACCGCTCCGCCGTCCCCCGGCACCCCGACCGCTCCAGGACCCGCGGGCAGCCCGTCGCCCGCCGGGATGGCCGACCCGGAGACCACCGCGATGTCGGACGCCAGCTTCGCCCCCGCGGGCCTCCCGCCCACCGTGGCGCTCGTGCTCGACTCGGTGATCACGCGGCCGCTCGCACAGACCATGCAGGAGACTGACGAACGGCGTGCCGCCGCCGGCGCGAACGCCGGCGATCCCGCTTTCACCATCGGCGTCATGATCGAGGTGCGCCCCGAACTGGGCAAGTCTGCCGAGGACGCCGTCGCGGTCGTCGCCGCCCTGGTGAAGGCGGTGGCGCCGGGGGCGATCTGCCGGCCGACGCGGTCGTACGTGTTCGCGAACCTCACCCCCGACGAGATCCGCCGTGTCATCACGCGCGACGTGGACGGCCGCGATTCGCTCGACGCCGCCGAGGCGCAGCGCACCAAGCGCGCGGCACCCCGCCGCTTCATCCATCGGATCTGGCCGAACTTCGAGGTGCGCGCGACTATTCACCGCAGCGTCCTGACGACGAAATCCGAAGCCGCGGTGCGCACGTTCGAGGCGACCGGCGACGGCATCGTGTGGGCGGTCCTCGACACGGGCGTCGACGCCTCGCACGGGCACTTCGATCTCTATCGCAACCTCGACCTGCCAGGCGCCTGGCACAAGAGCTTCGTCGACGGCGACGATGACCCGCTCGCCGATGCCAACGGGCACGGCACCCACGTCGCGGGCATCATCGCCGGCGGACGGACCGCGACCGAGAAGCGACCCATCCACGCGGCGTCGTACTACCGCACCGAGACACGCACGACGGGCACCGCGAGCATGCAGCTCGACCGCATCTTCGGGATGGCGCCGAAGACAAAGATCCTCTCGTGCAAGGTGCTCAACGAGAACCGCGTGGGCGATGTCGAGACCCTGACGCGCGCGCTCGAGTACATCCAGGACCTCAACCGCGGCGGCCGCGAGATGAACGTCCACGGGGTGAATCTCTCGCTGGGATACACGTTCGAGTACGAGTGGTTCGCCGCAGGGCTCAGCCCGGTGTGCCGCGAGGTCGACCGGCTCGTCAGCCAGGGAGTCGTCGTCGTCGTCTCGGCCGGCAACACCGGGTACGGATTCGTGCGCGACCTGCAGAACAAGCCGACGGCGATGTCGTTCGGCATGTCGATCAACGACCCGGGCAACGCCGAGCGCGCGATCACGGTGGGCTCGACCTCCATCAAGCCCCATTCGACAGGCGTCTCGTACTTCTCGTCGAAGGGCCCGACCGGCGACGGACGCATGAAGCCCGACCTCGTGGCTCCCGGCGAACGCGTCGTGAGCGCGGGAACCGGAAAACTCCTCGCCGAGGCCCTGACCAGCGTCAAAGAGGCCGAGTACGTCGAGGACTCCGGCACCTCGATGGCGGCCCCGCATGTATCAGGCGTGGCCGCCGGGTTTCTATCGGTGCATCGGGAGTTCATCGGACGACCCGATGATGTGAAGCGCATCCTCATGGAGACCGCGAGCGACCTCGGTCGCGACCGGACGTTCCAGGGCCGCGGAATGGTCGACGCGATGCGCGCGATCCAGAGCGTCTGACAGAGTTCGACGCAAGCCTGACAGAGAGGTCCTCGCCCATGTACCCCATCGCCGAAGTGCGGTTCACGAAGGCGGGGGCGTTCGCGTCGCCCGGCGATGTGCCTGCCGCGATCGCTCTCGCCACGGCCGAGAAGGCGACCGATGTGCTCGTCATCTCGCACGGGTGGAACACCACACCCGCGCAGGCGAGCGACCTGTACAAGAAGCTTCGAACGAGCATGGATGTCGTCGACGGCCGCATCGCGGGGCTCCGCGATCGCCGCCTCGTCGTCGTCGGCGTGGTGTGGCCGTCGATCCAGTGGGCACCCGACGAGAGCGCGACCGGTGGCGGCGTGAGCGTGGGCGGCACCGCCGATGGCGTGCGTCAGGCGATCGAGGACCAGATCGAGAGCCCGGCGACCCGCAGGAAGCTTCTCGCACTGGTCCCCCGGCTCGAGAACGATCCTGTGGCGCGCGAGGAGTTCCTCGGCCTGTTGCGCTCGACCATGCCGAAGCGCGCGCTGCGGGACGCGGGTGACGACGGCGACGCCCCACCGTCGCGGTTCGCGACCGGACCGGCCGCGGACGCCTTCGACGCGCTGTCGGCAGCGAGCGACGACGACGACGCGCTGCCGCCCCCGCCCGGCACGGGCGGCGGAGCCTCGATCGGCGGTGCCGGCGGAGGGACCGCTGCGTCGGGCGGCGGAGCCGGGTTCGACCTCTTCGGCGGCATCCTGGGCGCTGCCCGGGATCTGGTGAACGTCACCTCGTTCTACACGATGAAGGATCGTGCGGGCGTCGTCGGCGAGAAGGGCATCGCGAAGCTCCTCGAGGCCCTCGACACGGGCGTCCCCGGCGCGCGGCTGCACCTCATCGGGCACTCGTTCGGCGGTCGCGCGCTGACTGCGGCTGCGCTCGCGACGAAGGCCCCCGTCGCGTCGATGAGCCTGCTGCAGGCGGCGTACAGCCACTACGGCATGGCCAAGAACTGGGGACGCCGGGACTGGACGCCCGAGAACTGGGACGACCCGGGCGGCGAGGCGCCGCGCAACGGCATCTTCGCCGATGTGCCGACGAAGGTGGCGGGTCCGATCGTCGTCACCCATACCGAGAACGACCGCGCTGTGGGCAAGGCCTACCCGGTGGCGGCGCGCCTGGCCGGACACGTCGGTGTGGGTCTCGGCGACGCGAACGACAAGTACGGGGGCATCGGCCGCAACGGCGCCCGACGCACGCCCGGCGCCGTGGACGGCGAGATGCACAGCGCCACGACGAGCTATGCGTTCCGCAAGGGCACGGTATACAACCTTCGTGCCGACGACTCGATCGCCGACCACGGCGCGGTCACCGGCGAAGACGTCGCGTTCGCGATCCTGTCGGCCGTCGCGGTGAAGTAGGGCCCCACGGCACGCGAGCGCGTACGCTCGACACATGGACAGCACGCTGGCGTGCCTGGCGGCGTGGATGCCGCGGCAGCGGTGGTACGCCGCAAAGGGACGCCCGCCGAGCCTGCGCCTGGTCTCGTGGTGGGACCCCGAGCCCGATCCCACCGAGTCCGGCGAGTCCGGCGAGTCCGGCGACGCGATGGTCCGGGTCTATCTCGTCGCAGACGAGGGTTCGCTCCCCACCGTCGTGTACCAGATCCCGATCGTGGCGCGCGCAACCGCCTCGGTCGATGCCGCGTCCGACCACATCGTCGGGAGTCCGGAGCCCGGCACCACTTTCATCGACGGCCCCTTCGATCCCGCGTTCACGCGGGCTCTCCTGCGGATGGTGACCGAGGGCACGACGGCATCGGGTCCCCGCACGACGGCGGTGGGTCGGCCCGAGGGCGACGCGCCACGGGGCAGATGGGCGAGCGCCTCCAGCGCCACGAGCGCCACCGTCATGACCGGCGAGCAGTCCAACACCTCCGTCGTCTACGCCACAGTCCCGATCCCGGTGATCTGCAAGATCTACCGTCAGCTGCATCCGGGACTCAACCCCGACATCGAGCTGACCGGTGCTCTCGCTGCGTCCGGCTCGCCCCACGTGCCGCGCGCGGTCGGCTGGATCGAGGGCACGTGGCCTGATCTCGCCACCGCGCAGGGAACCGTCACGGGATCGCTCGCGGCCGCACAGGAGTTCCTCCCCGATGTCGAGGATGCCTGGCGCGTCGCGCTGCGCGCCGCGGCGGCCGGCGACGACTTCCGCTCGTCGGCCGACGCACTCGGCGCCGCGACCGCCGACGTCCACCTCTCGTTGGCCGCACTGTTCCCGACCTCGGTCGCGTCATCGGCGGATCGTGAGGCGACCGCCGCCACCTGGCACCGCCGCCTCACGATCGCCATCGCCGAAGTGCCCCAGATCGCCGAGCTGCGCGCGGGAATAGTGTCCGTCTACGAGCGTGCCGCCAACGGAGCCTGGCCTGCGCTCCAGCGCGTCCACGGCGACTACCACCTCGGACAGGTGCTGTGCGTCCCCGGGGGCGGATGGATGCTCATCGACTTCGAGGGCGAGCCGCTGCGACCGATGCTCGAGCGCACCGGCGTGGATCTCGCCCTCCGCGACGTCGCGGGGATGCTGCGCTCCTTCGACTACGTCGCAGGCTCGATCCGACGAGATGAGCCCGACCGCCCACCCGAAGCGGTGCGCGCGTGGGCAGCTCACGCTCGCGGCGCGTTCCTCGAGGGATACGCACGCACCTCTGGGGTGCACCTCGACACCGCGGATCCGCTGCTGGCCGCACTCGAACTCGACAAGGCCGTCTACGAGGCGATCTACGAGGCTCGCAACCGCCCTACGTGGGTCGGCATCCCGCTCCGCGCGATCGAGCGCCTCGTCAGGCGACCCGCGCCCGTGTCCTGATCACGCCTCGATGCCGTCGTCGAGCTCGGCCTCATCGGGATCGAGCTCGTCCTCGTCGGACTCGATCACCGAGCGGGAGTACCAATGGTCCCATTCATCCATCAGGTGGCGGATCGCGCCGTGGAATCGCTGGGTAGCGGCCCCGGGCGACGTGTCGCCGAAGTAGCGCTGCACCCACTCCTCGAGGCGGGCGACGGAATCCACATCGCCGAGGACCCGCTCGGTCTCGGCCACGATCGACCCGGCTGCGCCGGGATCGAGCCATTCGCATGCCGACAGGTAGCCGTGGGTGTCGATGACGGCGGCGGGGTCGGCGGGCCGCGTGATCAGCAGCGGCTTGTCGGCGGCGAGGCGGTCGTACACCATGGCCGAGATGTCGACGACGGCGACGTCTGCTGCCGAGAGCTGCCAGCCGAGGTCGGGACCGTCGTCGAACACGTGGTGGGCGGCAGGGTCGGCGGCGTTGGCCGCGGCGATCGCCGCGATGATGCGCCGGTTCGCGGACCCGTACGCAGGGGCGACGACGCCCGACCGCGGATGCGGGCGGTAGATGACGCGGTGCCGCCCCGTCGCCAGGAGCGCCGCGACGAGCGCCTCACCGTGCGTGACGATCGAGCCGTAGTGCGCAGACGGGCGATCGCCCTCCCACGTCGGTGCGTACAGGACGACGGTCCGATCGTCGGGGATGTACGGAAGCACGCCCGAGTAGTGGTCGGCCTGCGGACGGCCGATGGCGATCGTCCGGCGGTCGAGGTCGTAGTCCCACAGCACGCGCGACAGGCGCTCCCGCGCGGCATCCCCCGCTACCAGGGCGTAGTCGTACGCCTTGTACTGGTTCGTGGTCATGTACATCTTGTCGGACTCGCCGTGGTTGATGAACACGTGCCACCGACGGCCGTAGCGGAACATCTGGAAGTTGCGCGTGTTCTGATTCACGTACAGGACGACGCGGATGTCCTGCTTCGCGAGGAACCTCTCGAGGTCGCGCACCGTCGGGACGAACGCGACGGGCGGTGCATCCTCGGCCAGGAGCGCCTGTGCGCCCGTGGCGGCACGGCTGAGCACCACGACCGGCCAGATCTTCGCAAGCTCGGCGAGCGGTTTGTACCACTGCCGCATCTGGTACATGTTGACCGCGCCGTCGGCGAAGTAGACGGCGACGCGATAGTGGAACGGCGCGTGCCGCGGTCGCGATGCGAGGGTGCGTCGGACGTCGATGACGGCAGACCGGCTCACGACCGCCTTGCGGACGAGCGCGACCGCCTTCTTCGCATCCGAGACCAGAGCCACCCCGTCAGCCTACCGACCGCCCGGGCGTGAAATGATCGACGCGTGCAGTTCGAGCATCGTGGGCGCAGGGACGCTCCAGTCGTCCCTCCCGGCTCGGGAGTCACCTTCGTCATGCCCGTCCTCAATGAGCGTGCCTATCTTCGCCGAGCGGTCGAGACGGTGCTCGCGCAGGATGTGGACGGGCCCTCCGAGCTGATCCTGGCGCTCGCGCCCTCCACCGACGGCACGACGGAGCTCGCCCGAGAGATCGCGGCGGACGAGCCGCGCATCGCGCTCGTGGACAACCCCGACGCCGACATCCCCATCGGCCTCAATCTCGCCATCGCCGCCGGGCGGTACCCGACAATCGTGCGCGTCGACGCCCACTCCGAGCTCGAGTCCGGATACACCCAGCGGGCACTCGCGACGCTCGAGCGGGTCGGGGCGGCGAACGTGGGTGGGGTCATGCGCGCCGACGGACGCACGCCCTTCCAGCGCGCCGTCGCCCGCGCCTACAACTCCCCCGTCGGCCTCGGCGGCGGCGCGTACCACGGCGGCACGCAGGAGGGCGAGGCCGAGTCCGCCTACCTCGGCGTCATGCGTCGCGCGGTTCTCGACGAGGTGGGCCTGTTCGACGAGTCGATCCGACGCGGCGAGGACTGGGAGCTGAACCTGCGCATCCGCCGTGCCGGGTACACGGTGTGGTTCGATCCGACGCTCTCGGTCACCTACTGGCCGCGCGAGAGCTGGACGCGACTGGTCCGCCAGTTCGCGGCCACCGGGCGGTGGCGCGGCGAACTCGTGCGCCGGTTCGGTCGCGGCAATTCGCTCCGGTTCTTCGCGCCGCCGCTGCTCGTCCTCGCGATCGCGTTCGCCATCGTCGTCGGGGTGCTGCAGGCCACGGGGGTCGTCACGGGCTGGTGGGCGGTTGCGGCATCCGTCGTCTATCTCCCCGTCGTGGTGTACGGCATCCTCATCCTCGTGATGGCCCTCGGCCCCGCGGGTGGAAGGGGCTGGCGCGACAAGCTGTGGACGGCTGCGGTGCTCCCGACGATGCACCTGTCGTGGGGCTGGGGATTCCTCATCGGGGTGCTCAGAGGCGCGCACGACACCGTCGACACGTCACGGCTCGGAGACCGCAATACGCCGCTTCCGTAGCGGGACCCGAGCGGGAGCCGAGCGTTCAGACCGGGTCGATGTAGCCCTGGTCGAGGATGCGGGCGACCACCCGCTCGGCGGCACGTCCGTCGTCACGGGCGTTGAACTTCTCGCGCCAGCGCGCGTACTCCTCGGCATGCGTCGCGGGATCATCATCGAGGATCGCCGCGACCAGTTCATCCGCCGTCGTGACGACGGGGCCGGGGGCATGGGCTGCAAGATCGAAGTAGAAGCCCCGCAGCTCGCCGCGATAGTGCTCGAGGTCGGGCACGAGGAAGTACATCGGCTTTCCGGTCACCGAGAAGTCGAACATCACCGACGAGTAGTCCGTGATGAGCGCGTCGGCCACCAGCAGCAGCTGGGATGTGTCGGGGAAGGCGGTGACGTCGACGACACGCGGGCCTTCGGCATCCTTCCCGGGGAGCAGAGTCCGCGAATGGCCGCGGACGAGGACGACCGCATCGGCTTGGTCGGCGAGGGCTGACGGATCGACGAAGTCGACGATCTCGTCGCGGTCGTCGCGCCACGTCGGCGCATACAGCAGCACGCGCTCGCCGGGACGGATGCCGAGCGCGTGCCGCGTCGCGGTGGCATCGCCCGAGGCGAGCACGTCGTTGCGCGGATAGCCCTCGACCCACACGGGCCGGGTGAGGAAGGCATACGCCTTCGACAGGATGCGCTCGGCATAGGGGTTCTGGGCGAGCAGCACGTTCCACCGCCGCGACTCGCGCACGACCGCCGCCATCCGGCGGGGATCGAACCCGGGGCGGTGCAGCGCGAGACGCTTCAAGGGAGTGCCGTGCCACGTCTGCAGCACGACCTGGCCGGGCCGTCGCGCGAAGCGGCGGCGCAGCCAGTCGTTGACGACGAGCAGACGCGCGGCGCCGCGCGCGCGCCACCACTCGGGACTCCCCTCGACGACCGCGATCGCGCCCTCGGGAACGGCGACCGACAGATCGACGACACTCCAGTACCGGCGCACCGTCGGAGCGCGGCGCGCGAGCTCGCGGTCGATGGCCAGCGGGTTGCAGCTGGCGTTGCGGCCGTAGAAGCTCTCGAAGAACACCGCGTTCTCCAGCTCCGCGCGGCGGGTCGCGTAGCGGCGCTCGAGCGCGTCCTGCCCTTCGCCGGAGTCATAGGCGGGGTCGATCGGCGGCCCGATGCGCACCGTGGAACCGTCGAGCGATGCCCGGAGGGTGCCGAGCTGGACGAGCGGGACGGCATCCGGCTGCGCGAGCGCGACACCGGCTTCGGCGCCCACGATGCGCAGCTCGTACGCGCCGGACGGAAGCGGCAGCTCGGGTCCGCCCCATCGCGCCGCCCGCAGTGCCACGACCGCCTTCCAGCTCTTCCCCCGCCCAGACACGGTCGCCCCGACGCGCGCACGGGGTCCGACCAACTCCACCGAGGACGGACGAGGACCCGTGCCCGTGAGAATCAGCGACGCGCCGCCGTCTGTCGTGAAGCGGGCGTCCGTCATCTGTTTCCCTTCGTCGGGTGCAGGCCTGATCCGGCCAAGATCGAACGGTACACCCTGGCTGTGTTCCCACCGTCGCGGTACGCGTGGACACGCTCGCTGATCGCGCGCGATATCTCGACGCGTCGCTCGTGCTCCGCGGAATCACCCAGCACGCCTCCCAACTGGATCGCCGCGTCCGACCACTGCCGTGCCGCGTCGTCGCCTCCGACGTCGCGATACGTGCCGTAGAAGCCACGATCCCGCGCGTAGGCCTCGACGTCGGGCGCGAGCAGCACGACCGGCAACGGCACGAGGGCGGCATCGAAGATCAGCGAGGAGTAATCGGTGACGAGCGCGTCGACACCGGGGAGAAGGGGTGTGACATCGGCGACGAGATCGCTGCCGAGCGCCTGCACCCGGTCGGTCGGAAAGGGCGGCACGTACTCCCCCGCACCGAGCGGGTGCGATCGCACCAGCATGACGGCGTCGTTCCGCGTGAGCACCTCGACGATCTCGCGCCACTCCTCCGGCGTCGGCACCGCCGGGTCGGGGGCGCCGTCGCGCCACGTCGGCGCGTACAGCACGAGCCGGGCACCGGGATCCAGTCGTGCGCATGCGGCATCGATCGCGGCGCGCGCGAGCGAGCGCCGCTCGGTCGCCGACCCCCGCGACAGCACGTCGACGCGCGGGTCGCCGGTCACCGGGACACGCGAGCCCGGGAGTCCGAATGCCGACTCCAGGCGGCCGCGCACCAGATGGGACGCCGCGGGCAGGATGTGGATGCGCTGCGCAGCGCCACGGTACATCGCCGCGAGCAGGCGAGAGACGAAGGCGAGACCGCGAAGTCGCGCGAGGCCGCGCGGGAGCCGGAGCGTCGCGGGCGAGTCGAGCCCGATGCGCTTGAGCGGGATCCCGTGCCACAGCTGCACCACGAAGCCGCCCGAGACCGCGTACCGGTTGACGTCGCCGAAGCCGTGCGTGACCACGATCACGCGGGCTCGCGCGGTGCGCCAGAAGCCCCGGATCGATCGCTTGGGAATCGACGGGATGCCGAGGGCCGCAGCATCCCGCGCCTCGCGAGCCGACGAAACAAGCCACACGGCCCTCTGCCGGTCGGCGGCGGCCGCGCGCCACAGCGCCAGCGCACCGTCACCGATCCCGGCGCCGCACCCGAACACCCACTCGCCGTGCGATCGCGGGATCAGGAGGGTGGCGAGGCGCCCGACGGCGTACAGCGGGATGGTCGCGAGCTTTCGCGCATTTCCCGCGCCGAACGAGAAGGACGCCACCCCGCGAGCCTATCGCGGGGTGGCGTCCGGTCCGGGGATCCGGAGATCGGGGAGGCCCGGAGAGGCCCGGAGAGGCTACAGCTCCAGGGTGCCGAGGGTGACCTCGGCCGTGCGGGTCTCGCCGTCGCGCACATAAGTGAGCGTCGCCTCGCTCCCGGCGGCCGCGGCGCGCACCTGAGCGGTGAGATCGACCGCGTCGGTGATCGGCACGCCGTTGAACGACGTCACGATGTCGCCGGCCTCCAGGCCCCCAGCCTCGGCGGCGCCGTCGGCCGTGAGCTCCGCGAGGTAGGCGCCGGTGATGGTCGACCCCTCGATGGATGCCGCGGGCTGGACCATCGCGCCGAGCAGGCCGTGCGTGGCGGCGCCGTTCTCGATGATCTCGTCGCTGATGCGCTGGACGATGTCGGACGGGATCGAGAAGCCGACGCCGATCGAACCCGATCCGTCGGAGGATCCGCCGGCCGTCGCGATCGCGACGTTGATGCCGATGAGTCCGCCCTCGTCGTCGACGAGCGCCCCGCCCGAGTTGCCGGGGTTGATCGCCGCATCCGTCTGGATGACGGCGATCGAGATCGTCTGGGTGGGAGTCTGGGAAGACTGGCCCTGGCCGAAGTCGAACTGGAACGGGCCACCCTGGCCGTTCTCGTCCTCTTCGCCCTCGCCCTCGGTATCGGGGGCGTCGCTCTCGGCGTCACCGGTGTCGGGGACCGCCGACGAGGCGATCTCGATCGAGCGGTTCAGCGCACTGACGATGCCGGTGGTGACGGTGTTGGAGAGGCCCAGCGGCGCTCCGACGGCGATCGTGGCGTCACCGACGTTGAGATCTGCCGACGAGGCGAAGTCGATCGGCGTGAGGCCCTCGGCGTCCTCGAGCTTGATCACGGCGAGGTCGTACGTCGGGTCGGTGCCGACGACGGTGGCGTCGTACACGCGGCCTTCCGACGTCGTCACGCGGATCGTCGCGTCGCCCGCGGCCCCGTCGAGGGTCACGACGTGGGTGTTGGTGACGACGTAGCCGTCTCCCGTGAGCACGACGCCCGAGCCCGTACCGCTGCCGCTCGCGCTCGACGCCTCGATCGTGACGACGCTGGGCACGACCTTCGCCGCGATCGCGGTGGTCTGGTTGACCGATCCGGTGTCGTTGACGGTGACCGTGGTGGGGCCGGCTGCCGGAGTCGTACCGGCGGGGGCGAACATGCTGACGCCGGCGTACGCGCCGCCGAGGCCTGCCGCGCCGCCGACGAGGGCTGCCGCCACGATGAGCCCGACGACCTTGCCGGCGCCCGACTTCTTGCGGGGCTCGACGGCGACCGGTGCCGGGATGGTGCCGGTCGCGGGAGCGCCGCCGATCGGGAGCGTCGGCTGGGTGTCGGCCGGTCGCACGCCGAATGCGGCGCCGGCGGTCTGGCCCGCATAGGTCTGCGGCTGGGGCGGCTGGCCCGCGTAGCCCTGGGGTCGCGCATAGGCCTGCGGCGGGAGCTGCGTGTTGCCCTGCGGGAGCGCCGGCGCTGCGGGACGCACCGTCTGCTGCGAAGCGGGCGGCTGCCAGGGGGCGGGCGGCGGCGGTACCGGCGGCACTGCAGGCGCCGTCGACGAAGCGGTCCCGGCAGGCGCCGCGGCCGCTTCGGGTGCCACAGGGGCGACGTCGGGAGTGCTCGGGGTGACGGTGTCGTCGGGGGTGTTCTCTGCCGGGCGCTCGCCCTGGTTGTCGCTCATGATGCTCCTTCTGCCGAACAGGCCCAACATTGCCCGCCGATGCTGTGCATTTCTTATGACCGGGATGGGACTCGACTATGCAACCGGACTGAGCGCGCCCTGTACCGTGATCCGAATGCGAGCGATTCCCGGTGCGTGGCACCGTACAGCTGCCGGCGCGGGGCTCGTCGGCCCGGATGGGACGATCAGCCCTACCATCTTCGCCGAGATGTCGGCCCTCGCGGCCGATACCGGCGCGATCAATCTCGGGCAGGGGTTTCCCGACGAGGACGGTCCCGCCGCCGTTCTCGACGCCGCCCGCGCGGCGATCGCCGCGGGTGCGAACCAGTACCCGCCCGGCCGCGGCATCCCCGACCTTCTGCTCGCGGTCGCCGAGCACCAGCACCGCTTCTACGGGCTCGCGCTCGACCCCGGCCGCGAGGTGCTGATCACGGCGGGGGCGACCGAGGCTCTCGCGGCGACCCTCCTCGCCCTGATCGACGGCCCCGACGACGAGGTCGTCGTCTTCGAGCCGCACTACGACTCCTATGCCGCGGTGGTCGCCCTCGCGGGGGCGCGGCTGCGGACGGTGCCGCTGCGCTGGCCGGATTTCCAGCCCGATCTCGACGAACTCCGCAGCACCGTGACCGACCGCACGCGCGTCATCCTCGTCAACGATCCCCACAACCCCACCGGCGCCGTGTTCGGCCAGGAGGTGCGCGACGAAGTCGTCCGGCTCGCCGAGCGCCACGACGCGGTGATCGTCACCGACGAGGTGTACGAGCACCTCGTCTTCGACGGCGCGCACGTCCCGATCGCGACTGTTCCCGGCGCGAGCGAGCGCACGCTGACGATCTCGTCAGCCGGCAAGACCTTCTCGACGACGGGCTGGAAGATCGGATGGGTCTCCGGCCCCGCGGCACTCGTCGACGCGGTGCTCGCCGTCAAGCAGTTCCTCACCTACGTCAACGGCAGTCCTTTCCAGCCCGCGATCGCGGCGGGGCTCCGGCTGCCCGACGAGTTCTTCACCGGCATCGCGAGCACACTTCGAGACAAGCGCGATCTGCTCGGGGCGGGGCTCCGCGCCGCCGGGTTCGCGGTGTCGACGCCGCGGGGGTCGTACTTCACGGTGGCGGATGCCGCGCCCCTCGGCGCGACGGACGCCGCCGCGTTCTGCCGCGAGCTCCCCCGACGCGCGGGAGTGGTCGCGATACCGCTGACCGCATTCGCCACGCCGGAGCGCCGCGCCGGTTACGCGACCCTCGTGCGGTTTGCGGCGTGCAAGCGCGTCGCCGTTCTCGAGGATGCCGCCGCCCGTCTCGCCGCCGCCGGCTGAGCCCGGACTCAGCCGCTTTCAGCCGCCCTCAGGCACCCTCAGGCGCGCGGCTCGACGCGGAATCGCCGCAGACGCAGCGATGGATTGACACGCCGCACGCGCTCCACCGCCGCGAGGTCGAGGTGGGCGACGGCGATATCGGTCGCGGTCCCCACCGCGGCGATCTCGACGCCCTGGGGGTCGACGATCATCGAGCACCCCACGCCCAACGGCGGCGGGTGGTCGGCTGCGGCGACGAAGACGGTGTTCTCGATCGCGCGGGCGTGGATGAGCGTGCGCCAGTGGTGCTCCTTGAGTGGGCCGCGCACCCACTCGGCGGGAACGACGAAGACGTCGGCGCCCGCATCGGCGAGGACTCGCCCCACCTCGGGGAACCGAAGGTCGTAGCAGGTCATGAGGCCGAAGCGCAGTCCGCCGTACTCGAACGTCTCGGGCGGGGCGATCCCACCCGCCTCGACCCAGTCGGACTCGCGCTGCCCGAAGGCGTCGTAGAGGTGGAGCTTGCGGTAGCTCGCGAGCACCCCGCTCGCATCCACGGCCACGACGGTGTTCCGCACCCGCCGGTCGTCGGCGGACTTCTCGACGAGGCCGGCGACCAGGACGACATCGTGTGCGGTCGCCAACGCGATCAGCGCTGTCGCGAACGGTCCGTCCAGCGCCTCCGCGTGGGCGGCGAGGGACTCGTCGAACGGGTCGACGAAGTAGCTCGAGTACTCGGGGAAGACGATCACCCGAGCGCCCCGTGCGGCCGCGGCGCCGGTCAGCTCGGAGATCGCGTCGAGATTTGTCGCGGCATCCGCCATCGGGGCGAACTGGGCCACCGCGAGCGCGACCGTGTCGGGCACCGTCATCGCTCGTCCTCCGTCTGAAGCCGTGCGCGGATGCTGACCGGCGCGATCACCCAGAGGGAGACGATCACGATCGTCAGCGCGATGAGCGCGATCCAGGTCGCCGCCCCGCCGACCACCACATCGAACACGAAGCCGACGACTCCGACCAGGAGCACCGACACCGTCAGGAGCGCTGTGATGAGGGCCGCGTGGCCGTAGGCGACCACGGCGGGCTTGGCCTGGCGCTGGAAGAGGACGCGATGCAGCGCGACGGGCGCGAGAGCCACGATCGAGCTGAGAGCGGAGAGGACGACGAGCGTCAGGTAGGCGATGGTCTGCCCTTCGCTGAGATCGCCGAAGGCGGGCTGGAAGGCCAGGGCGAGCAGGAATCCGGTGAGGATCTGCGTGCCGGTCTGCAGGACTCGCAGCTCCTGCAGCACCTCTCCCCAATTGCGGTCGGCGCGCTCGGCGGGCGATTCGTCGCGGCCGTCGGCGAGGTCGTCGTGGGGTCCGCTGTCACGAGGAAGTGCCATGTGCTCATCCTCACCGACCCGCCTGCGGGCGGCAAGCGAACCGGCCCGTGTTCTCGAGCACTCCGAAGCCGTGCTAGGCTTTCATCTTGTGCCGCGGGGTGGAGCAGCTCGGTAGCTCGCTGGGCTCATAACCCAGAGGTCGCAGGTTCAAATCCTGTCCCCGCAACAGATGAAGAAGGCGTCCCGGATGGGGCGCCTTCTTCTTTTCCCCGGAATCCCGCCGAATTCTCGCCGGATTCCCGCGTGTTCCGCGCTTCACTCTGGGTCGAGGACCTCGCCCAGTTCGCCGAGGAATCGCGCGATCACCGCGAGATCGTCGTCGTCGTAGCGCAGTGCGACGCCGCGCATCGCCTGCAGTCGCTGACCGAAGTGCCGGAAGAAGGCGTGCCGCGACTCCTCGGTGAGAACGACGAGACGCCCGCGCCCGTCGTGGGGATGTGGATGCCGCTCCACATGTCCCGACGCCGACAGCCGATCGAGCAGCTTGGTCGTCGAGGCGGTCGAGATGCGCAGATGCCGCGCGACGTCGTGCGGGCTCACCTGCTCACCGCGCTGCTCGCGCATGATGAGCATGCGCAGCGCCGCGAGGTCGGTGGCGTTCATCTCCATGTCGCCCTTCATGCCGCCGTACATGCGGTCCATGGCGTCGCTGAAGGCGCGGATGGCCAGCAGCACGTCGAGCACGGCACGCTCGTGCGTCGTCTGCGGCTCCCACGGCTGCGACATGTGGACACCCCCTCTCCCCCGTTGTATCATCGACACCACCCATATCGCTAGCTAAACTAGCGAAATCAGGAGGATCAGATGACAGACGCCGACCACGTTGTGCTTCTCGACGACGAGGGCCGAGCGATCGGCACGGCTCCGAAGAGCAGCGTCCACGGCACCGACACGGCACTGCACCTTGCATTCTCGTGCCACGTGGTCAACGAGCTCGGTCAGGTGCTGGTGACACGCCGTGCCCTGAGCAAGAAGACATGGCCCGGCGTCTGGAGCAACTCGTTCTGCGGTCACCCCAAACCTGCAGAGCCCGTCATCACCGCTGTCCACCGTCGGGCTGAATTCGAGCTCGGGCTGACACTCACCGGGATCGAGCTGGCCCTGCCCCTCTTCCGCTACCGCGCGACCGATGCGACCGGAATCGTCGAGCACGAGGTCTGCCCCGTGTACACGGCGATGACCACCGATGAACCCGTCCTCAACCCCCTCGAGGTCGTGGACGCGCGATGGGTGGACCCCGCCGATCTCGCGGCATCGATCGAGGCCACGCCCTGGGCGTTCAGCCCGTGGCTCGTACTGCAGGCGCAGCAGCTCCACCTCTTCGACACGGTGGCGCAGCGCCTTCGCGCGTCATGATCGCGACAGTTCCCCATCCCGGGATCGACGCGGCGATCGATGACGCGCTCGCGCGGATCCGCACGCGTGCCGATTCGCTCGGGAGCGGATTCACCGCTCTCGCCGAAGCGCTCGCGCGAGCCGCACAAGGAGGCAAGCGCTTCCGCCCGGCCCTGGTCTCCGCGTCTTTCGACGCGTTCGGCGGCGATCCCCGAAACGCGTCGGCCCTCGCTCCGGTGGCCGCAGCCTTCGAGCTGCTCCACACCGCGTTCGTGGTCCACGACGACGTCATCGATCACGACACCGTGCGTCGCGGCATCCCGAACATCGCCGGCGAGTTCCGCCGGCGCGGGCTCGCCGGCGGCGCGGATGCCGCCGGATCGGCCTTGCTGGGTGATGCCGCCGCGATCCTGGCCGGCGACCTGCTGCTGCACGAGGCACTGCGCCTGGTCGCTCTCGCCGATGTCGACGCGGCGACACGTGAGCGGCTCTTCGAGATCTTCGACGACGCGGTCTACGTCTCAGCCGCCGGCGAACTGGCCGACGTCGAGAACAGTGTGGTGGAAGACTGCGCCGACCCCGAGGCGATCTTCGACGCCGCGTTCAACAAGACGGCGGTCTACTCCTTCAGCGCACCGCTGCGCGCGGGTGCCCTCCTGGCCGGGGCGGGCGCGACGTCGCTGGACGTCATCGATCGCGCCGGTGGACGACTCGGCCTCGCATTCCAGCTCGTGGACGACCTCATCGGCGCCTTCGGAACCGCCGAGCAGGCGGGCCGCGAGTCGGGCGGTGACCTGCGGGAGTCCAAGCGCACCCCCCTCGTCGCCCTCGCGCGCCAGACGCCGACGTGGCCGCGAGTGAACGATGCCATCGCCGTCGCGCACACGGGTCCGATCGCCGTGCGCGAAGCCCAGCGTGCGCTCGAAGAGAGCGGTGCCCGCGCGCGCCTGCGCCGCCTCGTCGCCGAGACGCTCGACGACGTGCGCGGCATGTCCGCCGACACGTCACTCACCCCCGCAGCGGGGATGCTGCTGCGAGACCTCGCCGACGCCGTCGAGAGGCGCGTCCCGTGAGCCGCCTGCGGTCCCGTCAGGGCGACGCGACGGGTCTCGACCTCTACGACCGCGCGGCGACGGATGCTGCCGCCACCGTGATCGCGCGCTACTCCACCTCGTTCTCTCTCGCCTGCCGCCTGCTCGGGCCGCGGCCGCGGCCCCACGTGCGCACCGTCTACGCCCTCGTGCGCGTCGCCGACGAGATCGTCGACGGTCCGGCGCTGGCCGCCGGCCTCACCGAGGCCGAGGCGGGAGCGGTGCTGGACGATCTCGAGACCGAGACCCTCGCGGCGATCGAGCGCGGCTTCAGCGCGAACCTCATCGTCCACGCCTTCGCGCGGACGGCGCGCGAGTGCGGGATCGATGCCGCGCTGGTGCGCCCGTTCTTCGCCTCCATGCGCACCGACCTGTCGGTGTCACGGCACGACGATGCATCGCACGACGACTACGTCTACGGATCGGCGGAGGTCGTCGGCCTCATGTGCCTACAGGTGTTCGTGAACGCCGGGTCCCCGCGGCCGGTGACGCCGGCACCGCATCTCGTCGACGGCGCACGGCGACTGGGCGCCGCATTCCAGGACGTCAACTTCCTCCGCGACCTCGACCACGACGCGTCGTCGCTCGGGCGCGACTACCTCGGGATAGGCTCGGGCGCCGTGACAAGAGAGAGCGTGCTCGACCGCATCGATGCCGACCTCGCCGCAGCGGCGGCGACGATCCCCGACCTCCCGGCCGACTGCCGTCGAGCAGTGACCGCAGCGCACGATCTGTTCGCCGAACTGTCCAGGCGCCTGAGAAGCGGCTCCGGTGACGCCCGCGTGCGCGTTCCGAACCCCGTGAAGGCCCGCCTCGCCGCCCGCGCCTGGCTCGGCTTCCCGCCGCGCGAGGTGCGCGCATGACCGGCACCACCCCCGGCACCGCCGTGGTCGTGGGCGGCGGGATCGCAGGTCTCGCGACGGCTGCCCTCCTCGCCTCGGACGGCTGGAAGGTCACCCTCCTCGAAGCCCGGGACGAGCTCGGCGGTCGCGCCGGCAGCTGGGAGGAGGACGGCTTCCGCTTCGACACTGGTCCGAGCTGGTACCTGATGCCCGAGGTCTTCGATCACTTCTTCCGGCTTCTCGGGACGAGCGCGGCCGACGAGCTCGACCTCGTGCCGCTGACTCCCGCGTACCGCGTCTACTCCGACCCCCGCACGGACGCCGCGCCGCTGGATGTGCACTCCGGGCGCGCGGCAGCGACGGCGCTCTTCGAGAGCGTCGAGCCGGGCGCCGGAGCGAAGCTCTCCGACTACCTCGACTCGGCCGCCGACGCCTACGATCTCGCCGTCACCCGCTTCCTCTATGACACGTACGAGACGACTGCGGGCCTGCGCGACCCGGCGCTGCTGCGACGAGTCCCGCAGCTCGCACCGCTGCTCACCCGCACGCTCGCCTCGCACGTCGAGCGGCGCTTCGCCGACCCTCGGCTGCGGCAGATCCTCGGCTACCCCGCCGTCTTCCTCGGCGGCTCCCCGTATGGCGTGCCGAGCCTGTACCACCTGATGAGCCACCTCGATCTCGACGAGGGGGTGCTCTACCCGCGGGGCGGACTCGTCGAAGTCATCCGCGCCGTCGAGCGCCTCGCGCGCAGAGAGGGCGTCGAGATCCGCACCGGCGCCGACGTCGTCCGCATCGACACCGCCGACGGGCGCGCCACGGGCGTGACACTCGCGGACGGCGGGAGCATCCGAGCAGATCTGGTCGTCTCGGCCGCCGATCTCCACCACACCGAGACGGCTCTCCTCGAACCCGCCGAGCGCACGTACCCCGAGAAGTGGTGGGACACCAAGACCCCGAGCCCGGGTGCGCTGCTGCTCATGCTCGGCGTCCGCGGCGAGCTGCCCGAGCTCGCCCACCACACGCTCCTGTTCGCCGAGGACTGGCGGGCGAACTTCGACGACATCTTCGGCGCGAGCCCCCGCATCCCGCACCCGGCATCGCTCTACGTGTGCCGGCCGAGCGCCACCGACCGGACGGTCGCACCGGCCGGTCACGAGAACCTGTTCGTGCTGGTCCCCGTGCCGGCCGACCCGTCGATCGGGCGGGGCGGCATCGACGGCGACGGCGACGCAGCGGTCGAAGCCGCTGCCGACCGCGTCATCGCGCAGCTGTCGTCGTGGTGCGGCATCCCGGATCTCGCCGAACGCGTGGTCGTGCGTCGCACGGTCGCACCGGGCGACTTCGCAGCCGACCTGCGCGCGTGGCGCGGCAACGCACTCGGACTTGCCCACACCCTCGGCCAGAGCGCGGTGTTCCGGCCGCGTAACGCCTCGCGCAAGGTCCGAGGCCTCGCCTACACCGGCGCGTCAACGCTTCCGGGCATCGGCCTGCCGATGTGCCTCATCTCGGCGGAGCTCGTGGTGAAGCGCCTGCGCGGCGACCGCTCACCCGGACCGATCGCCGAGCCGGCGAGAGTGTGACGTGCCGGGTGCGTACCTCGTCGCGATCCTCGCGTCGGCCGTCGGCGTCGCGCTGATCGATGCGCGCTGGCGGCTCGCCCTCTGGCGCTCGCCCGCGCGCACGGCGATCGCGCTCGGCATCGGCACGCTGTTCTTCCTCGCGTGGGACGCGGTCGGCATCGCCACCGGGGTGTTCGTGAAGGGCGACAGCGCGCTGCTGCTCGGCATCGACCTCGCCCCCGAGCTGCCGCTCGAGGAGCCGTTCTTCCTCGCCTTCCTGAGCTACCTCGCGCTCGTGGTCACGGCGGCGATGGGTCGCCTCCTCGCGGCGCGCGGTCGAGCGGATGCCGACGCGGGGGACGCATGACCTACGCGCTCATCGTGCTCCCCTTCGCCGCGGTGACCGCGGTCATCGTGCTCGCGACAGCGCGACGCCCCGCGTTCGCACGGCGCATGGCGGCGTCGGCGCTGGCGGCGGTCGCCCTCGTCATCCTCACGGCGATCTTCGACAACGTCATGATCGCCGCCGGCCTCTTCACCTATCCGGCGGAGCACCTGAGCGGACTGCGCATCGGTCTCGCGCCGATCGAGGACTTCTCGTACGCTGTGTGCGCCGCGTTCCTGGTGCCCGCCGTGTACACGCTGCTCGCCCCCCGCACGATCACGGAGCCGACATGACCGAGACCCCGGCGCTGCGTCCCGCCGCCGTCGCCCGCCAGCTCTTCGTGTCGTCTCGTCCCGTGAGCTGGATCAACACGGCGTATCCCTTCGCCGCGGCGTACCTGCTCACGACGCGGGAGGTCGACCCGACGCTCGTGATCGGCACGCTTTTCTTCCTGATCCCCTACAACCTCGCGATGTACGGCATCAACGACGTGTTCGACTACGAATCCGACCTCCGCAATCCACGCAAGGGCGGCGCGCACGGCGCCGTGCTCGACCGGCGCCTGCATCGCATCACACTGTGGGCCGCGGGGCTCCTGTGCCTGCCTTTCGTCGTGTATCTCGTGGTCGCCGGATCGCCCGCGTCGTGGCTGGTGCTCGCGGCGAGCCTGTTCTTCGTCGTCTTCTACAGCGCGCCGCCGCTGCGACTGAAGGAGCGCCCGTTCGCGGATTCGGTCACCAGCAGCATCCACTTCTTCTCGCCCGCCGTGTATGCGCTGGTGCTCACCGGGGCGACCTGGACGTGGCAGCTGGCAGCCGTCATCGTCGCGTTCGCACTGTGGGGCATCGCGTCGCACGCGTTCGGCGCGGTGCAGGACGTCGTCGCCGACCGCGAGGCGGGCATCGCATCGATCGCGACGGCACGAGGCGCCCGTTGGACCGTGCGGTTCGCGCTGGTCTGCTACGCCGTGGCGGGCATCGTGATGCTCGCGACGACCTGGCCGGGACCCCTCGCTGCGCTGATCGCGGTGCCGTATCTCGTGACGGTATGGCCGTACCGTGCGATCACCGACGCCACCGCGACGACCGCGACCCGCGGGTGGGACCGATTCCTGTGGCTCAACCAGCTCGCCGGATTCCTCGTGACGATGCTGCTCATCTGGTGGTGGGCGCTCACCGCGTGACCCGATGGGTTCGCGGGAGCACCCACGCGCCCGCTACTCCTCGATCCCGAGGGCGATGAGCCGCTCCACCGCCTCGGTGAGACGCTCGTCGGCCTCGGCGAAGGCCGTCAGGTCGCCGGCCTTGAGGGCGGCATCCCGATCGATCATCGCCTGCTGGGCGTCCGCGAGGGCGGCCTGGTAGTCGTCCGAGGGCTCGGTGGGCTCTTCGGGCTCGCCCGGGTCGGTCGGCTCGGGTGTCGGCCCCGGAGTCGGCTCCACATCGCCGTCGCCGGCCGAGGCGCCGGAGTCGCCGCCGAAGATGGCGTCGAGCGCCTCGTTGAGCGTGTCCTCGAACGCCACCTCGTCGCCGAAGGCGACCAGCACCTTCTGCAGCTTCGGGAGCTTCGTGGCACCCGAGGACTGGACGAACACCGGCTGGACGTAGAGGAGTCCCCCGCCGACCGGAAGGGTCAGCAGATTGCCGTTGAGCACCTCGGACTGGCCCTGCTGCAGGATGTTGACGAACGACGACACGCTGGGCTCGGAGTTGAACGTGTTCTGCACCTGTCCGGGCCCGGGAACGGTCGTCGCGGAATCGATCACGAGCATGCGGAGCTTGCCGTAGTCCTCCGCCTTCTCGCCCGCCTGGGCGCCGGCGTTCGAATCGACCGCGAGATAGCCCATGAGGACGTTTCGCGCGTTCCCCCCCGTCGATGACGGGATGAACGAGGTGAACATCGAGTACGTCGGGTCGTCCTGTCCCGGCATCTGCATCGTCAGGTAGTAGGGCGGCTGCAGCTGGGTGTCGGCCTGCGGGTCGTTCGGAGTCTGCCAGCGGTTGTCGCTCTGGTAGAACGAACGCGCGTCGTCGACGTGGTACACCCCCAGCACCGTGCGCTGCACCTTGAACAGGTCGGTGGGATACCGCACGTGCGCCATCAGGTCAGCCGACATCTCGCTGATCGGCTCGACGGTCGCGGGGTACACGTTCTGCCACGTCTTCAGCACCGGGTCCTCGTCGTCCCACGCGTACAGCGTGACCGAGCCGTCATACGCGTCGACGGTGGCCTTGACGGAGTTGCGGATGTAGTTGATGTCGTCGAGCGCGAACCGCGGTGCGGGGTTGCTCGAGTCAGAGATCGCGGACTGCAGGCTGATCGTCGACGAGTACGGGTAGTTCGCGCTCAGCGTGTAGCCGTCGATGATCCAGACGATCCGGCCGTCGACGACGCTCGGATACGGGTCGCTGTCGAGCGTGAGGTAGGGCGCGACCTTCTGCACGCGCTCGCGCGGATCGCGGTCGTACAGGATCTGCGACTCCTCGTTCACGAAGTCCGAGAACAGGATCTGCTCGGCCTGGAACTTGAGGGCATAGATCAGACGGTTGAAGACGTTGCCGATGCTCGGTCCGCCGTCGCCGTCGAACGTCGTCTTCGTCTCGGAAGCTCCGTCCTCGCCCTGCGGGTAGTCGAGCTCGACGTCTTCCGCGCCCTCCGGCGCACCGACGATCGAGTACGTCGGCGAGTACTCGCCGAAGTAGACACGCGGCTGGAAGTCCTCTTCGTCGGAGAGGAAGCCGGTGGCGGGGATGCCGCGCTCGAGGAAGACCGGGTCGCCCTCGCCGGTGCGGTCGTTGCCCTTGGCGGCGACGAGGCCGTAGCCGTGGGTGTAGACGACGGCGGTGTTCTGCCAGTCGGCAGCCACGCCCAGCTGCTCGAGGTTGAGTTCGCGCACCGAGACGACGGTGTCCTGCGAGACGCCGTCGATCTCGTAGCGGTCGACGTCGAGCGGGTCCTGGAACTGGTAGTACGAGCGGTACTGCTCGAGCTGGCGCACGTTCGGCGAGATGATCGCCGGGTCCATGATGCGCACCTGGGCGGTCGTGGCGGCGTCCTCGCGCAGCTGGCCGGCCTCGGCATCCGTCACCGCGGTGAAGTCCTGCTTGTCGAGGCCCTCGACGCCGTACGCCTCATGGGTCATGTCGACGTTGCGCTGGTAGAACTCCTCCTCCAGCGTGAAGCGGTTGGGCTGCACCTGGAAAGTGTTGACCACCCACGGGTAGCCGACGCCGAGCACGATCGAGGAGACGACCAGGAGCGCCGTCGCGATCAGCGGGTAGCGCCAGCGGCCGATGACCGCGGTCACGAAGAAGAGGATCGCGACGAGCACCGCGACGATCGCGAGGATCGTCTGACCGGGGATGATCGCGTTGACGCCGGTGTAGCCGGGGCCCGTGATGCGATCGCCGGGCTCGACAAGGGTCGCATAGCGGTCGAGCCACAGGCTCGCGGCCTGAAGGAGCAGGTACAGCCCCGCGATGATCGCGAGCTGGATGCGGGCGGCCTTCGAGATGCGGAGCTCGCGCTGGCCGACACGGACCGAGCCGTACAGGTACGCCACGAGCGCCGTGACGAGCAGGCAGATCAGGAGCACGGCCGAGACGAAGCCGACGAGCGACATGTAGAACGGCATCGCGAAGAGGTAGAACCCCGTATCGAGCCCGAACTGGGGGTCGGTCACCGAGGTTGCGACGCCGTTGATCCACAGCCAGGTGGTCTCCCACTGCGCAGAGGCGGCGAAGCCCGCGAAGAAGCCGAAGAAGATCGGGATGCCCCACATCGCGAGGCGGCGCAGGGGCTCGACGACCTCCTGGTAGCGGTCAAGCTGCGAGCTGAGTCGCGCGTAGACCGGCCGCAGGCGGTAGGCCAGCTGGATCGCGAGCCACACGGGCACCGCCATGCCGAGGAATCCGACGACGAACATCACCACACGCGCGCCCCACTGCGTCAGCAGCACCGAGTCGAAGCCCAGCTGGTCGTACCAGAGCCAGTCGGCGTAGAGGTTCGCGAAGGCGAAGAACCCCACCACGAGGGCGGTGATGATGGCGAGCGAGATCGCGATGATGCGACGTGATCGGGAGGGCGTGGCCGGAGTCGGCGCAGAGGTCGTGGTCACCGTCCCATCCTAGGCGGCGGAATCTCGGCCCCCGCCTTGTCCTCCCTGGGCGAACTCTCGGAATCGCGCAACGTTTCGGGCACGATCGGCGGGAGTCACCGGACCGTGCAGGTGGGCAGCGCCTCGAGGTCGCCGTCCTCGCGCACCGCTTCGAGGACATCGAGGGCGTCGTCGAGCGTCGCCACCGAGAACACCTGCAGGTCGCCCGGAATGTGGCCGATGACCTCGTCGCAGTTGGCCTCGGGGGCGAGGAACCATTCGGCCCCGGCATCCAGCGCACCCCACATCTTCTGGCGGATGCCGCCGATGGCCCCGACCTCGCCGGCCGCCGTGATGGTGCCGGTTCCGGCGACCGTCTCGCCGGCGTTCAGTTCGCCGGGCGTCAGGGTGTCGATGATGCCGAGCGCGAACATCATGCCGGCGCTGGGCCCGCCGACGTTGTTGAGCTGGATCGTGACGTCGATCGGGAAGTCGTAGTCGACCATGAGCGTGATGCCGAGAAGCCACGTCTGCTCGCCGTCCACCTCGGTCTGCTTCGGCGTCACCGAGACGGTCTCGGCCTCGCCGTCGCGCACGATGAGCAGCTCGATCGGCGCGCCGTCGGCGTCGTTCACGATCTCGCGGAGGCCCGCGGCATCGGCCACCGCGGCGCCGTTCGCCTCGAGGATGACGTCGCCCTCTTCCAGTACGCCGGTCGCGGCCGAGTCGTCGACGAGCGAGTAGACCACGAGCTGCGCCCCGACGTCGTAGCCGAGTTCCGTGAGGGCCGCCGCCGTCGCCTCGTTCTGCGAGTCGACCATCAGCGCAGCGCTCTCCTCGTTCCGCTCCTCGGTGCTCTGCCCCTCGGGGAAGACCGCATCGATCGGCAGCACCGCGCGGCTCGGGTCGAACCACGCGACGGCGAGCTCGAACCACGACGGCGTCCGCTCGCGGTTGCCCACGACCTGCACGGTCAGGAGGTCCAGAGCCCCCGCCGTCTCGTAGGTCGAGGCTCCTTCGATCGAGATCAGCGGCACCTCGGTGCCGTCGGCTGCCGTGGCGGAGCCCAGCGTGTTGTAGACCGGCCCGGGGCGCTGGATCACGTACGAAGTCGGCAGGAAGGTGATCGCGAGCAGCACCACCAGAGCGACCGACAGCGCCCAGATCCCCGCGAGCAGCCCGCGGGGCATCGGGCGCCGCGGGGGCGGCGACACGGTGACGTTCTCGTCGAACAGCGCCACGGGGACTCTTCTCTGCCTGGTCGTTCGCGACCGGCGTAAGGCGTTCTGGTCCCTGCCGGGGAGTGCGATGGATGCTGCCACTAGCGTAGAGCGCGACGTCATGAACCGGCTGAAAGGCGGCAGAGGTGGCAGACGACGAGCGCAGCCCTGAAGAAGAGTTCCAGGAGCTGATCCGGCAGCTGTTCGGCGGTGGTGCAGAGCTTGATCCCGAGCAGCTCTCGCAGCTTTCGGGGATGAACATCGATCCCGCGATGATGCAGACCGTCATGCAGCATCTGCAAGGCGCCTTCGCCGGCGGCGGCGATGGGGGCATCTCGTGGGAGATGGCCGAACGGCAGGCGCTGCACATCGCCAATCAGGACGGGCTCGGCGTGACCGCGGGCCAGCGGACGGATCTCGATCAGGCATTCGCACTGGCGACGCTGTGGCTGAGCGAGGCGACGACGATCTCGGAGCTCGCGACGCCGCCGACCACGATGACCCGCGGCGGTTGGGTCACCGCGACGCTGCCCGTCTGGCAGGAGCTGGCCGAGCCCGTGGCGACGAGCATCGCCGATGCGCTCACGGCGGCGCTCAGCGAACAGGCACCCGAAGACATGCAGGGACTCGTGCAGGGCGCCGGCCGCCTCATGCGGACCGTGGGCGGGTCGCTCTTCGCATCGCAGCTCGGACAGGTCGTCGGCAGCCTCTCGAAGGAGGTCGTCAGCGGCGGTGATGTCGGCATCCCGCTCATGCCCGACGGCGAGGCGGCGATCCTGCCCCAGAATTTCGCCGACTTCGGCCGCGACCTCGAGGTGCCGGACGACCAGCTCGCGCTGTACGTCGCGACCCGGGAACTCGCCCATGCGCGTCTGTTCCGCCATGCGCGCTGGTTGCGCCTGCACGTGATCTCGCAGATCACCGACTTCGCGCGGGGCGTTCACGTCGACACCGACGCCCTCGAAGAACTCGCCTCGCGATTCGATCCGTCGGAGCCCGAAGAGCTGCGCAAGGCCCTCGAAAGCGGTGCGCTGCTGCCGGCGCGGTCGGAGGCGCAGGATGCCGCACTCGCGCGGCTCGAGAACCTCCTCGCCACGATCGAAGGCTGGGTCGACGTCGTGACCGCCGAGGCGACCTCGCGTCTGCCGTCGGCCGACCGCATCGCCGAGGCGGTGCGGCGGCGGCGTGCGGTGGGCGGCCCCGCCGAACGCGCCCTCGGATCGCTCGTGGGGCTCGAGCTCCGCCCCCGGCGCATGCGCGAGGCTGCTGCGATGTGGCGTGCCGTGACGGATGCGGTCGGTCCGGCCGCGCGCGACGCTCTGTGGGACTACCCCGACCTGATGCCGGGCGCCGACGACATCGACGACCCGGCTGCGCTCGTCGCCCGCTTGGAGGCCCGCGCCCGCGGCGAGGAGCCCGTGCGGGACGAGTTCGACGACGCGCTCGCGCGGCTTCTCTCCGGCGAGGCGCCCGAGTCGGGCGAGTCGGGCGAGGGCGAACCCGGTGCCGACGACGGGGACGCCGACACCGACCCTGAGGACCAGCGACCGGTCTGACGCCGCCTCCTCCCCAGGCCGCACGATCCTCGCCGGATGCGCCGCGGCCTGTGGAAAGCGGCGTCCGCCAGCTCGTCGCGAGACACAATCGCTGCATGCTGCGCCTGGATCCCGCCCACCCTCCGCTGTGGCGGACGGCCACCACGATGCAGTTCGGCGCCGATCCCGTCGCCGTGATCGCCGACCCCGAACCCTGGCAGCAGCGCCTGGTCCGCAGGCTCGAGCACGGCATCCCCGACGACGCCTTCGACGCGATCGCAGTGGCCGCCGGGGCATCCTCGGCCGATGCTCTCGCCCTTCTCGACGACCTGCGCCCCGCCCTCGCGGCGCACCGGCCGGCGGCGCCGGCGCGTGTCGTGCTCGAGGTGCCCGACGATTTCCCCCGTGTGGCGAGAGATGCCCTCATCGCCGCGCTCGTCGCGGGCGGCACCGAGGTGGTATCCGGCCACGAGGAGGGCGAGCGAGGCGCGGATGCTGCCCCCGTCGTGGTCGTCGCCCACCACCTGATCGAGCCTCGGCGTGCGGCGGCCCTCATGGCGGGCGACATCCGTCACCTGCCGATCCTCCTCACCGGCCGCGGGGCACAGGTCGGCCCGTTCGTCATCCCCGGGCAGACGCCGTGCCTGGCGTGCGATGCCGCGCATCGGCGCGATGCCGATCCGGCGTGGCCGATGCTCGCCGCGCAGCTCGTCGGGCGTGCAGCAGACCCGGTCGATGCCGCGGTCGTGTGCGAGGCCGGGATCGTGGCCTCGCGGCTCCTCAGCGACGCGGTGTCGCCCGCGACGGCGAGTCGCTCGGTGACCCTGCACGCCGACTCGCTCCAGCGGAGCGCGCAGGAGCATCCACCTCACGCAGAGTGCGGCTGCCGATCTCTCGCAGGAACCGCGACGGATGCCGTTCACGAGCTCCCCGAGCCCACGACATCGAGAGCGTGCGCGCGGCGCGCGTGATGCCGACGTAGGCGAGGCGCCGCTCCTCGTCGATGTTCTCGAAGGACGTCGCGTACGAGATGGGCAGCAGGCCTTCTGCGACACCCACGAGGTGGACGTGATCCCACTCCAGGCCCTTGGCCGCATGCAGCGTCGCGAGGGTCACCGTCTCCATTGCGGGCTCGTCGTGCGCCCGTGCACGTGCGGTCAGCTCGTCGGTGAACACCCGCAGCGACGTGCCCTCGGGAGCCTCTTCCGCGAGGCGCAGGATCGCGGCACGCGCCTCCCACGAGTCCCGGAGCGCTCCGCCGGCCTGCGGGGGCTCATCGGTGAGCCCGAGCGAGCGCAGCACGTCGCGCACGCTGTCGAGGAAGCCGGCCTGCAGCGGCGCGACGGACGCGCCGCGCAGCGACATCACGGCCTGCCGAACTTCGGGAAGGTCGAAGAACCGCTTGCCTCCGAGCACCGTCGCGGCGATCCCCCGATCCGAGAGCGCCGCGACGAGTTCGGCCGACTGCGCATGTGCGCGGTACAGCACCGCGATGCGGCGCGGCCCGATGCCCGATGCGATCTGCGCCGCGATGCGCGCGGCCACTCCGTGCGCCTCTTCGCGATCGTCGGCGAAGGAGGTCACGGTCGGCAGCGCATCCGGCGACGGCGCGGACTCGGGCGTGGGCGCGGATGCTGCCGCGGACAGGCGCAGCGCCCCGGGCCGGCCGCGCATGAGCTCGTTGGCGACCGCGAGGACGGCGGCATCCGATCGATAGTTGGTCTCGAGGCGCACGATCCGCGCGTCGTCGTAGCGCGTGCCGAACTCCAGCAGGAAGCGCGCGTCGGCACCGGCGAACGAGTAGATCGTCTGACTCGCGTCACCGACCACGCACACGTCGCGGCGGTCGCCGAGCCAGAGCTCGAGCAGGCGGTGCTGCAACGGCGACACGTCCTGGAACTCGTCCACCGTGAAGTGTCGGTACTGCTCGTGCACGGCACGGGCGACGTGCGGCTCGGCTTCGAGCATGCCGGCGCACGCGAGCAGCACGTCTTCGAAGTCGAGCTGCCGCCGCTCGTCCTTGAGCTTCTCGTAGGCGCGGTGGAGGTCGGCGACCCGCTCGACCGCAAAGCGTCCGACACCCTGGGGGCGGGCCGCGGCGTACTCCTCGATGCTCAGCATCGAGACCTTCCGCCACTCGATCCCGCTCGCGACATCGCGCAGCGTCGCGACATCCGGGTCGATGCCGATGCCGTCGGCCGCGTGGGCGAGAAGGCGCACCTTGTTGTCGACGATTCCGGGAGCCGAGTCGCCGCCGAGGGTGGGCCAGAAGAAGTTGAGCTGAGCCAGTGCCGCCGCGTGGAACGTGCGGGCAGCGACCCCCTCGACACCGAGCGCGCGCAGGCGCCCCCGCATCTCTCCTGCCGCCTTCGCCGTGAAGGTGACGGCCATGACGCGCCCGGGCGAGTACGCGCCGGTGTCGACACCGTGGGCGATGCGGTGCGTGATCACGCGGGTCTTGCCCGTGCCCGCTCCGGCGAGGACGGCGACCGGGCCGCGCAGCGTCGTCACGGCCTCCAGCTGCCGGTCGTCGAGCCCCCCGAGGGCGCCCTCCTTCACGCCGCCCCCGCGTGCCAGTCGCTGATGAGCCGGTGTGCGATGGATGCCGCACCGGGGAGCACGAGATCGCCCTCGCCGCGGAGTCCCGCCCCGATCTCCGCTCGCGTGAACCAGCGCACCGCGGCGATCTCGTCACCGTCGGCGCGTGCCGCGTCGTCGTCCGCCGCCGTGGCGAGGTAGCCGAGCATGAGCGAGCGCGGATACGGCCACGCCTGTGACCCTTGGTAGCGCACCTCGGTCACCGCGACGCCCGCCTCCTCGGCGACTTCGCGCTGGACGGCTGATTCGAGCGACTCGCCGGCTTCGACGAATCCGGCGAAGCACGAGAAGCGGTCGGCTCCCCACAGCGCATTCGAGCCGAGCAGCAGCAGGTCGGGGTCATGCGCACTGGTGATCGCGACGATCACCGCGGGGTCGGTGCGCGGGAAGTGCTGGCGTCCGCAGGAGGGACAGCGGCGCGACCATCCGGCATCGCCGATGTCGGTGCGGGCACCGCACGCCGGGCAGAAGGGCGCGTCCAGCAGCCACCGGCCGAGAGCGAGCGCCTCGACGAACGCGCCGGCATCGGCATCCCCGAGCGCGCCGCCCACCGCGCGCAGGCTCGCCCAACCCGACGGCGCGGCGAAGTGATCGTCGTCCTGCGCGGGAAGCACCGCCGTGAGCAGCGCGGCGCCGTCGTCCGAGCGCCCGAGGAAAGCCCATTCGGCGTCGCCCGGAACATCGTCCGGCGCAACCCAGTGCAGCCGTGCGGGTTCCGCCAGTGGTGCGCGGTCCCCCGCCACGACGAGCACGCGCGATGCAGCGTCGGTGCGCAGACTCTCGATGAGACCGGGGGTCGCGCGCTCGGCGGCGGCGCGGTCGAAGACCGTTCGGGCGAGGGCGGGAAGATCGCCGGGAGCCGTCATCGAGGGATCACACTCGCTTCCTGCGGCTGGGCCGGACCGGGCGTGGCGCAGGTCCGGACGGACGCGCCCGACCTACCCTGGGCACATGGCACGCTCACCCCTCACTCTAGCCGCGTCCGTCACGTCGGCACTGCCCCGGGTCGGCGTCGTCGGAGTCGGCGCGCTGTCCGAAGGCGCGGCGGGTCGCTACGACTCCGCGGTGGCCGAGCTCGACGACGGCCGCCGCGTTGTGGTCCGCGTCCCGGCCGAATCCGCCGCGATTCCCGAGCTCGCCGCGGAGGTGCGGGCGCTTCGCGCACTCACGCCCGGGGTGCGGGGTCTGCTGCCCTTCCGCGCGCCCGAGCTCCTCGGCGAGGCCGGCCTCGGCGATGCCCGGGCCGTGGTCGTCGACTTCCTGCCGGGGTACCGGGTCGACGCTGCGCACCTCCCGCCCGGGCGCGGTGCCGCCACCTCGCTCGGCGCCGCCCTCGCTGCCTTGCACGCACTGCCCCTTTCGATCGTCCGCACCGAAGGGCTCCCGGTGCGAACGCCTCAGCAGGTGCGCACCGACACGTCACGGCTCATCGACCGGGCAGAGGCGACGCGCCGCCTCCCGGCCTCGCTGACGGCACGCTGGCGGCGGGCCATCGACGCCGACGAGCTGTGGCGCTTCGAGTCCGCCGTGGTCCTCGGCGGTGCGGGAGCCGCGTCGTTCCTCTTCGAGGATGTGGACGGCGTTCCCGAGGTCACCGGACTGCTGGAGTGGCACGGGCTCTCTGTCGGCGACCCGGCGACCGACCTGCAGTGGCTCGCCGCCGCCCCGGCGGCCGCCGACGACGTGTACGCCTCGTACGTCGCGCACAGCGGGCGTGCGCCCGATCGCCGTGCGCGGGAGCGGGCGAGACTGTACGCCGAACTGGAGTTCGCGAAGTGGCTCGTGCACGGCCACGACGCCGGCCGCGCCGACATCGTCGACGACGCCGTGGGTCTGCTCGACACGCTCGCATCGGGTGTCGCCGGCGACGAGATCATGACCGATGCCGCCCTCGACGTCGACGACGCCATCGCGCTGCTGGACGGCATGCCCGACGCCTCGGCGCCGGTGGCGGACACGTCGATGCACACCGACGCATACGATCCCGACGAGCTGGCCTCGTGGGTCGTCTCCGACGACCGCGCCGACTCCCCCTCGGACGTCGAACCGCCGACCGAGCCCGAGATCGAGCCGGAGATCGAGCCGGAGATCGAGCCGGAGATCGAGATCCAGGCTGCCGCGGCCGTCGCGGCAGAACCGGTCCATGCCGACGACACCTCGACCGCGCCGATCGACGTGTCGGGGATCTCGAGCCTGCTCGATCGCCCAGCGGCGGATGAGCCGGTGGACGAAGCGCGCGCACGAGCGGACGCGGACGCCGCGTCGCAGGCGGCGCTGCGCCGCTGGCTCGCGGACTGACACCGCCCGAAGCGGGTCACCCCCGCAGCACGAGGTCGTGCGCGACGTAGTACAGCGCGACGTCGATCTCGTCGAGGGGCACCCCGTGACGGGCATGGTAGGCGCGTCGATAGAGCTCGAGCTGCAGCATCCGCTCCCGCGTCTCATCGTCGCCCCGGGGAGCCGCGCCCGTCTTCCAGTCGACGATCTCGATGCGCCCACCGCGATCCTCGCGCCGGTACACCGCATCGAGCTTGCAGATGACCACGTGCGCACGGTCGTCGAGGCCGGTGACCGTGAAGTCGATCTCGGTCTCGACTTCGATGGGCTTGAGGTCGGCCCACTCCGACCGCAGGAACGTCGCGCGCAGCCGATCGAGGGCGTCGGCATCGGCAGCCGATGCATCCGACGACTCCGACGACTCCGACCCGAAGGCATCGTCGTCGATCTCCCACAGCGCGTCGTCGAGCGAGCCGCCGAGACCGAGGCTGCCGGAACGCTGCTCGACCCAGGCATGGAACAGGGTGCCGAGGCGCGTCTGCCGGTACGGCCGCTCCGGCAGCGGACGGGCGAGTCGGCCCACGGTGCCCGCATAGTCGGCGACGAACTCCTTGTAGCGCGATGCCGCGATGCGGGTCGGCGCGAGCGGCGCACCGCCGCGCTGGCGGTCCGCACGTTCGGCGAGCAGCAGGGCGACGTCGGGATCGGGATCGGGCAGGTCTTCCGATCGTGCCGCCTCGACAGCGGTCGCAGCGGCCTCGACGGCCGCCCTCCTGGCGCCCAGCGCATCGATCGGCCAGTGCAGAACCCGTCGCTCCCCCTGGTACGGGTCGTCGCCCGGATCGTCAGCCGGCACCGGGGCGCCGAGCGCCTCGGCCATCTCGGCGTAGAACGCGCTGCGCTCACGGGGCTTGCGCGTACCCGACCAGCTCGATCCCGTCAGCAGCAGGTGATCGCGCGCGCGGGTCACCGCGACGTACGCGAGCCGGCGGTCCTCATCGAGCTGACGCGCGCGGTTCTCGGCGATGAAGGTGTCGATCGCCGCCTTGAGATCCTGCTGCGTCGGCGCATCGTCGCGCTCCCACCGCAGCGACGGGAGCCACGGAGCGTCACCGCGGAACTCGTAGGGAAGGATGCCGAAGCCGAGCCACGCCTTGGTATCGCGGGCCATGCTCGGCAGCTCGTCCTTCACGAGCCGGACGACCGCCACGGCATCCCATTCGAGTCCCTTCGAACCGTGGATGGTGAGGAGTTGGACCACGTCGTCTTCGGGCGGCTCGGTACGGGGGGCGAACTCGTCGAGCTGCTCGGCATGATCGAGCCACGCGAGCAGGCTCGCGAGCGAGCCGCTCTCGTCGGCGGCGAGGAACGCGTGGAGCTCGTCGACGAAGGCGCGGAGCTGAGCCGATGCGATGCGAGCCGGGCCGCGGGTGTCGTTCGAGGCCAGCTCGATGTCGAGACGCAGTTCGATCTCGATGAGCCGCACGAGCTCGGGCAGCGGCATCCCGGCCGCCTGCCGGAGCCCCGCGAACACGCCACCCGCCTCGCGAAGTCGCTCACGGGCCGGCGGAGTGAAGCCCGCGAGCCAGCCGTGGTCGCCGGAATGGCGCAGCACGAAATCGAGGGCGTCGACGAGCGACCCGCCGTCGTCGCCCGCACTGCCGCGGATGGTCGCCACGACCTCGGGGGCGAGTGGCTGCAGCGCCGCGTCGTGGCGCACGATGCGGCGCGCGAGCGCGGCGAGCTCGCGGAGGTCGGGCAGACCGATCGCCCAGCGCGGACCGGCGAGGAGGCGGATGAGCGCGGATCCTGCGCTCGGATCGCTGATCACCCGCAGGGTGCTGACGACGTCGACGACCTCGGGGGTCGACAGCAGTCCGCCGAGACCCAGGATGCGATGCGGGATGCCGCGGCGCCCGAGGGCGTCGCCGAAGCGGACCATGTGCTTCTTGCTGCGGAAGAGGATCGCCCCGGTGGTGGGGAGGCCGACCCGCGTCCGATCGCCGCGGATGCGACCGAACCACGCGGCGACCCGGTCGGCCTCGGCATCGAGGTCGGCGTCGAACCCGAATTCCACGTCGCCTGTCGGCGCCCCCGGCCGTGCGCGGAGCTCGTGCACTTCGACAGGAGCGGATGCCGCGAGCGGGGCGAGCACGGCGTTGGCGGCATCCAGCACGCGTGCGCTGTTGCGCCAGCTCGTCATGAGGGCGAACGTCGCGCAGGGCGAGGCGGGCGAGAATGCCGCCGAGAAGCCGCCGAGATTGCCGGCGCTTGCGCCGCGCCAGCCGTAGATCGCCTGGTGAGGATCCCCCACCGCCATCACGGCGGTGCCGGCGAACAGCAGCGACAGCAGGTCGGTCTGCACGACTGATGTGTCCTGGTACTCGTCCAGGAGTACGACGCGGAACCGGTCGCGCAGCTCGCTGCCGACGGCAGGGTGCCCCCGGACGATCTCCAGGGCGCCGGCAACCTGATCGGAGAAGTCGATCACCCCGACGCGTCGTTTCTCGGCGGAGTACGCCTGGGCGAGCTGCGCCAGCAGCGCGAGGGCTGCCACCTTGCCCTCGGCCTCTGCGACGTCCGCGTACACGACGGTGCGGCTGTTCGTCGACGGACGCTCGAGGATATCGACGAAGCGCTCGGGGAAGGCGGCGAGCGCCTCGAACGAGACCAGGTTGTCGACGCCGTCCCGGGCGATCCGCAGTGCCGCGTCGACGATGCTGCGAACGGCCTCGCCACGCTGCTCGAGGCGCGGATCGTCCGACGCGAACACCACCCGGCGCATGAGAAGCCAGGCCGCCGACTCCGACAGCACCGCTGCCTCGGCATCCCTCCCGATCCGCACCGCATGCTCACGCACGATCTGATCGGCGAAGCTGTTGTAGGTTGCCACCGTCGGGCGATGCAGGAGCGCATCCTCGTCGGGCTCCCCCGCCGTCGCGCCGACGGCCGCGGCGAGCGCATCGAGGGCGTCGTACCGCTCCGCTGTCGCGCGCGGGCCTGCGCCGCGCTCGATTTCGGCGAACACGGCCAGGCGTCCGTCGGCGTGGAGAGCGGGCAGGTGCGGCAGCAGCCCACGGGCCTCGAACTCGGCCAGCCGCTGGAGGCGGCGCTGGATGCGCTCGGCGAGCTCGCCCGCGGCCTTGCGCGTGAAGGTGAGTCCGAGGATCTCGTCGCGGCGCACGATGCCGTTGGCGACGAGCCACACCACGCGCGCCGCCATCGTCTCGGTCTTGCCGCTGCCGGCGCCGGCGACGACGAGCGCGGGCTCGAGGGCCGACTCGATGACCGCGGCCTGCTCGGCGGTCGGCGGGAACTGGCCGAGGGCGGCCGCGATCACCTGGGCACTGAGCGGAGCCGAGAGAATTCCGGTGGCGATCACGACGCGCTCACCGGTCCGATCGTGTGGATGCGGCACAGGCCGTACGAGAACTCGTCGCGGCAGTGCTCTTCGTAGGGCGCACGGAATGCGGTCGCGCGCATGACGCCGACGGCCGCCCGGATGCGGGTGAGGAATGCCTCACGCCGCTCGTCGTCGAAGGGCGGCTGCCAGGGCGTCACGAAGTCGTGCCGCGCGGCGGTCGGACGGAGGACCAGCAGCTTCGCGCCGCCCGATGGATGCCCGGACGCCTCGGGGATCGCGCCCGCTTCGTAGGCGAGCTGATACGCGCCCAGCTGCGGGTTGTCGATCACCTTCGCGTCGGTCTGCGGTTCGCGCTTGCCGGTCTTGAGGTCCATGATCACCACCGATCCTTCGGGGGTGAGCTCCACTCGGTCGATGTAGCCCGACAGGATCACGCCGTGCTCGAACACCTCGGCGTCGTCGAGTGGGATCGCCACCTCGAAATGCGGCTCGGCGCCGATGAGCGTCCCGCCCGCCTCGTCGAACCGACGCAGGTACACGTGCAGGCGCCGGATGAGGTCGCGCGCCCGCGTGCGCTCCGCACGGTCACGCCAGGCCGCCTCGAAGTTCAGTTCGTCCCAGCGCGCCTCGACCTGTGCCCACAGGCTCGCCTCATCGCTGCCGTCGGCATGCTCGAGCGCGGCGTGGATGATCGTGCCGAGACCGGCGGTGGTGCTCCCCGGATCACCGCCGAGATCGCCGATCACCCAGTTGAGCTCGCACTCCTCGAGGGTGTGCAGCCGGGACGGCGAGACGCGCACGTCCTCGCGTGCGAGGTCGCGCAGCGGACCCGACGACGTGGGCGCCGCCACGCCGTACCACTCGTGCGGCGCGGCGCCGGCGACCCCCGACGCGGCCAGCACGGCGAGCTGCCCCGCCGCGTGGGCGGCGCGGGACGACACCGCGAGAACCGCGGGGTCGGTGAGCGCGCGGCGATGCTGGGCGACGAGTCCGCGCAGCGTGAGCGGGTGCGGGGCGGCGTGGCGATCCCCCTCGGGAAGCAGCTCGAAGAACGGACTCGGCCCGCGGTCGTCGTCATCGACCGCGGTCACCACGACACGGGCGCGGGCTCGCGTGACGGCCCGGACGAGCAGACGCAGCTCATCGTGCATCGCGGTCCGACGCCGGTCGAGCGTGCCTGCGGCACCGCCGTCGGCACGGGTCGCGGCGTCTTCGAGCCGCCACGTGTCGAGGAGTCCGCCGCGCAGGCGCATGTTCGGCCAGATGCCGTCCTGAACCCCGGCGACCACCACCGTGTCGAACTCGAGCCCGAGCGAGCCGGCCGGAGTGAGCACGCGCACGGTGTCGTCACGCAGGGGCGCGTCCAGACGATCCTCGGCGACATCACTGTCGAGGATGCCGCGCACGAACACGCGCGGGTCGGCGTCGAGCGACCTCTCCACGAACCGCTTCGCCGCTTGAAAGAGCGCCACCACGGCGTCGAGGTCGCGGTTCGCCTGCTCGGCGAGCGGCCCGTGGCCGCGCGCCGTCTCGGACCACGTCCGCTCAAGCCCGCTGCGCTCCCACGCCGTCCACAGCAGTTCATGTGCGGTCGCCCCGCGTGCGAGCTCGGCGCGCAGCAGCTCGATGGTGCGCGCGACGGCCGCCGCGCGACGGGACTCGCGCATGTCGACGAGGTCGAACTCGATCGGATGCCGCATCGCCGAGACCAGCAGGTCGCGCGCCGACCGCTCGCCGCCCGCGGCGAGCTCGGCGTGACGCAGCGCCGAGCGCAGACGCCGCAGCTCGATGGGATCGAGGCGTCCGCAGGTGCTGAGCAGCACATCCGAGGCCTCGTCGAAGTCGAGGTCGGCACCGGCGGCGACCTCGACCAGGCGCAGGAGATCGCGGACGGGCGCAAGCGCGCCGAGCGCACCGCCCGGGCCGTGGGATCGCGCCGGCACCTCGCGCGCCGAGAGCTCGGCCTCGAGAGCGGTCACCTGGCGGGTGTCGTGCGCGATCACCGCGCAATCGCCCCATGCGACGCCGTCGTGCACGTGCCGCTCGCGCAGGAGCCGCGCGATCGCGTCGTATTCCTCGGCGGGCGATCGCAGCACGAGCGCCCGCACCGACCCGTCGTCTTCTGCGCCCGCAGGTGCGAGCCGGTGATCGACGACGCCGCCGGCGCCGATGCGCTGCGTGACGCGGCGCGCAAGATCGATCTGAGGAGGTGTGCCGCGGTGGGCGCCGGCAAGGACGATGCGCCGGCCGAGGCTCGCGGCGAGCCGGGCGAAGTTCTGGGGGGTCGCGCCGCGGAATGCACCCGATCCGACGTCGGGGTCGCCGAACGCGAGCACCGGAACCCCGCGGTCTGCGAACGCCTCCATGAGCTCCACGCCGCCGAGCGTCAGCTCCTGCGCATCGTCGACCAGCACGGTGGCGACACGGTCGAGGGCACCGATGGCACCGAGTCCGCGGGGGTGGCCGCGCAGGATCCCCACGGCTTCGCGCACGAGCCCCGCGGCATCCCGATGCGCCGAGCGCATGCCGGCCCGCACCTGCCGGTACTCGGCCGTGAAAGATGCCAGCGCCGTCCACGCAGGGAGGTCGTGACGCTCGGCGAGAGCGCGCAGGCGTGCAGGCTCGATTCCGAGAGTCGTGCACTCGGCGAGGAAGGTGCGCACCTCGGTGCGAAACCCCTGGGTCGCGCGGATGTCGGCGCCGAGCGCCTCGGGCCAGCGGTCACGGCCCGCCGCGGCATCCTCGGCGTCGCCCTCGAGGAGGTCCTGGAGGATCTGATCCTCGTCGCCCCCGGTCAGCAGCTGCGGCGGGTCGGCCTCGGCCTGCACGGCGACAGCGCGCACGAGCTGGAACGCGAACGACGCGATCGAGCGGGCGGGCGGCCCCGACGTCGCACGGTCGAGCGCGAGCGAGAGGCGATCGCGCAGTGCTGTCGCGGTCTGGCGCGACGGGGTGAGCACGAGCACGGAGTCTGGATCGAGGCCGGATGCCGACAGGTGCGCGACGCGGGCGACGAGCGCGGTCGTCTTGCCCGTGCCCGGCGCACCGACGACGACGGCCGAGGCATCGGCCGGGAGAGCCACGACGGCGCGCTGGTGATCGTCGAGCGGGCGGCCGGCTGAGAACATGACCTCGACGGTAGCGTGCAGCACCGACAGCACCCGACAGCACCCGACAGCACCCGACACCGCCGTTCGCCGACAGCGTGCGCCCGGCTGACTGTGCCCCCGCGACCGTGTCGTAGAGTTGCCATGCGCCCGCCCGGGGCGCGTATCCGTGGAGGAAGAGGCACACACGTGGAGATCCGCATCGGCATCGCGAACACCGGCCGCGAGCTCAGCTTCGAGACGAGCGAGCCCGCAGCCGACGTCAAGAAGTCGCTCGCGAGCGCACTCGACGCCGGCGCCACTCATGTGACCTTCAGCGACACCAAGGGCAACTCCTACGTCGTGCCGACCGCGAGCCTCGCCTACGTCGAACTCGGGACCGAAGAGTCTCGCCGCGTCGGCTTCGTGGCCTGAGAGTCCCGCCGATGCAGATCCTCATCGGGCTCATCGTCGGCGCCGTCATCGGCCTCGGCATCCACTACCAGCTGGGCGGCCGCTCGAGGCGCGGCGTCGTCGTCGGCCCGATGGTCGGGGCCGCGGCCGCGGGCGTGGTCTGGAGCATCCTGACCTGGGCGGGCGTCGGCGTCGACAGCCCGTGGCTCTGGCTTTCGGCTCCGGTCGCTGCGGTCGCGGTGACCTACCCGACGCTGATCATCCTGTCCCGCGTTCGCACGGCGCACGACGCGCGCGAGCGCGTGCGGCTGCGCATCGGCTGACCAGGCCGGCCGACAGCGAGCGAACGGCGAGCGACGGCGGGACGCGGATGCCGCGGCCTCAGGCCGCGAGCCCCATCGCGTCCATGCGACGTGAGTGGGCCGCCATGAGCTCGGTGAACACGGGCTCGACCTTCGCCTCGTCCGCCACGCGCAGGGTCGTCGGCCGCAGCGCGGCGCGGGCGATCAGCAGGGTGTCCCCGACGAGTCGACGCCCCCACATCGCCAGGAGCGACCGCCACTCGGGGTCGGCTGCGATGGTCGCCGCGATCATGTCGACGATCGCCTGGCGGTCGTCGTCGGCCTGAAGGATCCGAGCCACGCGGCGGCCGGTGTCGGCATAGCTGGCCGACAGTGCCAGATAGAAATCGTCGAGCATGCCGGCGGTGATGTGCACCGACAGCATCGTCTCGTGCGCGCGCACCCCGTGGGTGGCGCGGCGGAAGCCGTCCAGCGGCTCGCGGAAGGGAAGCATCAGCGCCGTCGGGTCATCCCCACGCTCGCGGATGAGGGCGACGAGCGCTTCGTGCTTGGTCAGGGCGGCCCCGGCGGCGCGGGAGAGCGACTCCTTGTCGGAGAGCCCGGGCGTGAGCGAGATCAGCTCGCTGAGCGTCTCGAAGAACCCGAGCTGCAGGTAGGCCGCCTGCCCCAGGAACGTGTCGATGTCCGGGGCGAGCTCCTCGAAGTCGACGCGCGTCGCGTCGCCGATGTCTTCGCGCGAGCGCAGCTGGAGCTTGCGCCCCGCGTCTCGTCGCTGCCAGAACCACTTCACCACGCCGTACAGCCTAGGCCCGCCGCCTCGTCACAGCGCTCCTCCGGTAGGGTGGGTCCGTCCCCGGCGTCGGTTCGGGGCTCCCGCGCCTGTCGCTGAGAAAAGGGCGTGGATCCCACCTCCGCCCGCACGGCGACCTTCGTCCCGCGCCAGGGCACGCAAGCAGGCAGCATCTCACTGCCGGACAGGCACTCATCGTGACGACCTTCGCCGAACTCGGCGTCGACCAGGACATCGTCGAAACGCTCGCCGCGAAGGGGATCGTCGATGCGTTCCCCATCCAGGAGCAGACCATCCCCCTGGGTCTTCCCGGCCAGGACATCATCGGCCAGGCCAAGACCGGCACCGGCAAGACCTTCGGCTTCGGCATCCCGGTCGTGCAGCGCCTCGGCCTCAACCCCGAGCCGGGCGTCAAGGCGCTCATCGTGGTGCCGACGCGCGAACTGTGCGTCCAGGTCTACGAAGACATCGACATGCTGACCTCGGGTCGCTCGACGAGCGTCGTCGCGATCTACGGCGGCAAGGCCTACGAGGGCCAGATCGACCAGCTCAAGGCCGGCGCCCAGATCGTCGTCGGCACGCCCGGGCGCCTGATCGACCTCAACAACCAGCGTCTGCTCGACCTGTCGCACGCGACCGAGGTCGTTCTCGACGAGGCCGACAAGATGCTCGACCTGGGGTTCCTCCCCGACATCGAGAAGATCTTCTCCAAGGTCCCGGCCATCCGCCACACGCAGCTCTTCTCGGCCACCATGCCCGGCCCGATCGTCGCGATGGCGCGCCGGTTCATGTCGAACCCGATCCACATCCGTGCGACCGACCCCGACGAGGGCCTCACGCAGGCGAACATCAAGCACCTCGTCTACCGCGCCCACTCGCTCGACAAGGACGAGGTGATCGCGCGCATCCTGCAGGCCGAGGGTCGCGGCAAGACCGTCGTCTTCACGCGCACCAAGCGCGCCGCGCAGAAGCTCGTCGACGAGCTCAACGACCGCGGCTTCAATGCCGGCGCCGTGCACGGCGACATGAGCCAGGAGGCTCGCGAGCGCTCGATGGCCGGCTTCAAGGCCGGCAAGAAGGACGTGCTGATCGCCACCGACGTCGCCGCCCGCGGCATCGACGTCGACGACGTGACCCACGTCATCAACCACACGATCCCCGACGACGACAAGACGTACCTGCACCGCGCGGGCCGCACCGGCCGCGCCGGCAAGACCGGCATCGCGGTCACGTTCGTCGACTGGGACGACCTGCACAAGTGGGCGCTCATCAATCGCGCTCTCGAGTTCGGCAAGCCCGAGCCCGTCGAGACCTACTCGTCGAGCCCCCACCTGTACGAAGACCTCGACATCCCCGCCGGCACCAAGGGCCGCATCACCACGACGCCGCGCGCTCAGGCGACGAAGGCTCCGGATGCCGCCCCGGCGGCGTCCGGCGAGCGCCCCGACCGCACCGACCGCACCGACCGCACCGACCGCGACGGCGCCCCGCGCCGACGCCGGCGTCGCTCCGGCGCGTCCGCCGGCACCGGGACCTCCTCTGAGCGTCCCGTCTCGGCAGCACCCGAGGTCCCCGCCGACCACGGCATGAAGGATGCGGCCGAAGGGGCAGGCACCCACGACGGCGGCGGCAGCGAGCACCACGACGGCAAGCCGGCTCCCCGTCGACGCCGGCGTCGGGGCGGCCGCGGCGGCGCCGGAGCCCCCGTGGCGACCGCATAGCGACCCACCCGCGCTCTGTGCATTCGGGGTGGTCCGGCGCCCGGTAGTGTGATGGGTTGGGCCGCCATGCTGCGCGGCCACCTCACCTCGCAATGCAATCAAGGAGCAGTTATGGATCTGTGGTCGAACTTCTGGACCGTCATCTGGTGGTTCCTGTGGGCGTTCGTCTTCATCGCCTACTTGATGGTCCTGTTCTCGATCATCGGAGACCTCTTCCGTGACTCGAAGCTCAACGGCTGGCTGAAGGCCATCTGGATCATCTTCCTGATCTTCCTGCCGTTCCTCACCGCGCTGGTCTACCTGATCGCCCGCGGCAACGGCATGGCCGAGCGCAGCGCCGCCCAGGCGCAGCAGTTCCGGGCGCAGCAGGACGCGTACATCAAGACGGTCGCCGGTTCCGCCAGCCCGACCGACGAGATAGCCAAGGCGAAGTCGCTGCTCGACGCCGGCGCGATCACGCAGGCCGAGTTCGACGGCATCAAGGCGAAGGCGCTCGCCTGAGCATTCTGAAGATCTGAAGGGAATCGCCCTCGTCCGCCCTCACGGGAGGACGGGGGCGATTCCCGTCGCACGCTCGATGATGCGCGCGACCATCTCGTCGCTCGTGGTGTTCTCACCGGGCTGGTTCGGCTTGCCGAGTCCGTGGTAGTCGCTGGACCCGGTGACGATGAGATCGCGATCCGCGCTCAGTCGCTCGAGCGTTCGCTTCGCGGCATCCAGGTTCTCGCGATGACCCAGCTCGAACCCCGCGAGGCCCGCGGCGAGCATCCGCTCCATGAGCGGCATCGGAAGCAGGCCGGCGCGCCCGGCGGGATGCGCGATGATCGCCACGCCCCCGGCGCCCGTGACGAGTTCGACGGCGGTCACGGGGTCGGGCGCATAGAGGGCGACGTAGTAGTCGCCGCCGGGGCTCAGGATGCTCGCGAACGCCTCGGCGCGGTCGCGCACGAGTCCGCGCGCCACCAGCGCGTCAGCGATGTGCGGGCGCCCGACGGTGGCACCGTCGTTCGTCTGGGCGACGATGTCGTCCCAGTGCAGGTCGTAGTCCTGCGCGATGCGGTCGGCCATGAGACGGGCCCGGTCCAGGCGCGAGGCGCGGATCCGCTCGGTCATCGCACGGAGCGCCACGTCGTCGGGGTCGACGAGATAGGCGAGAACGTGGACGCTCCGCCACTCGTGCCGTGCCGACAGCTCCATGCCCGGGATCAGGGTCATCCCCAGCGACGCCGAGGCCTCGGCCGCTTCTGCCCACCCCGACGTCGTGTCGTGGTCGGTGAGGGCGACGGTGCGCAGGCCATGGCGGTGTGCGGCGGCCATCACCTGGGCGGGCGACTCGGTGCCGTCGGAGTGCACCGAGTGCAGATGCAGGTCGCTCGGCCCCTCGAAGCGTCGCGTACCCGGCATGATTCGACAGTAGCGCGCGCGTACGACGACGGCCCCGCGCGTGCTGACGGATCTCTCAGACTGCTGACATAGAGTCGCCGAGTGCTACGCCTCCTGGGGATCTTCGCGACGGTGCTGTGCGCGATCGCCACCGCCGTCCTCACCTGGCCGTCGTTCTTCCGCGTCGATCAGCTGTACCCGATCGCGCAGATCGTCTCGTTCCGCGGGGTTCTGCTGATCGCCTTCGCCGTGGCCGTCGTGATCGCCCTGCTGCTCGGCATGGCGCGTCCGATGCGCGCCTTCGCGCTCTCCTTGGCCCTGGTCTTCGGCGTCGCCGTCGTCGCCAACGCGGCGATCATGATCTCGCGCGGCCTCGGCACCGAGGCGCTGCCCGCCAAGACCGACACCGGGGTGCGGGTGATGACGTGGAACACGTCGGGCGAGGCGACGGCACCCGAGGCCGTGGCGAAGATCGCCGTGGCGATGGACGTCGAGATCGTGACACTGCCCGAGACGACGATCGAGACCGGCGAGGAGGTCGCCGTCGCGATGCGCGAGCTCGGGCATCCGATGTGGGTCCACCATGCCGAGTACGGGGTCGACGGCTGGGATGCGCGTTCGACGACGCTGCTGATCTCGCCGGATCTCGGCGACTACTCCGTGATCCAGTCCTCTGCGGACGGCTCGAGCAACACGTCGACCGTGCCGAGCGCCGTCGCGATGCCGGTGGACGGCTCGGGCCCCATCGTCGTCGCGGTGCACGCCGTCGCCCCGCGCCCGAGCTACATGCAGCACTGGCGCGACGACCTGCGGTGGCTCGCCGACCAGTGCGGCGACGCCAACGTCATCATGGCCGGCGACTTCAACGCGACCCTCGACCACATGGGTGAGCTCGGCACCGACGGCGGCGCGCTCGGGCTCTGCCACGACTCCGCCGCCGACACCGGCAACGGCTCGGTGGGCACGTGGTCGACCGAGATCCCAGCTCTCCTCGGGGCGCCCATCGACCATGTCATGGCCTCCTCTCACTGGCGCGCCACCGGCTCGCTGGTGCTCGAAGCGATGGGCGGATCCACGAGCGACCATCGACCGCTCGTGGTGCAGCTCGAGCCGGTCGGCTGAACGCGGGGCCGGTCTCCACAGCCTCGGGACGCGTGCCCGATCGCGTGCCAGACTGGAACGATGAGCACCACAGGCGACAGCGACACGATCGCGCAGCAGCCCGCCCAGACGACGTCCACCAGCACCAACCGGCGTCAGCCCTACGGGCAGGGCTTCCTCGACACCATCTCGACGGGGTGGGCCGAGCGTCCCGACTCCCTCCCGCCCGAGCGTCCGCAGGCCGAGTACGCGCGGGCGCGACGCGAAGCCGTTTCTGCGGCGTTCCCGGGTCGCCGCCTCGTCGTTCCCGCCGGCGAGCTCAAGCAGCGCAGCAACGACACGGACTACCCCTTCCGCGCCCACTCGGCGTTCTCGCACCTGACCGGCTGGGGCGCCGACTCCGAGCCCGGCGCCGTGCTGGTGTTCGAGCCGCGCGAGACCAGCGGACACGACGTCACCCTCCACTTCCGCGAGCGCGCCGACCGCACCACCGCAGAGTTCTACTCCGACGCCTCGATCGGCGAGTTCTGGATCGGCCCGCGCCCGGCCCTCGCCGGTGTCGCCGCCGACCTGGGGCTCGCGACAGCCCATGTCGACGCCTTCGAGGAGCATGCCGACGACGCCGTGGTGGGGACGGATGCCGACCTCACCCGCTTCGTCTCGGAGCTGCGCCTCGTGAAGGACGAGTACGAGATCGAGCAGATGCGGCTCGCGGTCGACGTGACCGCGGCCGGCTTCGATGACATCGTCGCGCACCTCGATGCCGCAGTCGCCCACCCGCGCGGCGAGCGCATCGTGGAGGGAGTCTTCCACCGCCGCGCCCGCAGCGACGGCAACGCGGTCGGCTACGACACCATCGCCGCGTCGGGGCCGCACGCATGCTACCTGCACTGGACGCGCAACGACGGCGCCGTGGTCCCGGGCGACCTCATCCTCGTCGACGCCGGCGCCGAGGTCGACAGCCTCTACACCGCCGACATCACCCGCACCCTCCCCGTGAGCGGCCGGTTCACCGACATCCAGCGCCGCGTCTACGAGGCGGTGCGCGAGGCGGCCGATGCGGCCTTCGCAGCCGCCGTCCTGGGCGTGACGTTCCGCTCGGTGCACGAGGCCGCCATGCAGGTCATCGCCGCGCGCGTGGCGGAGTGGGGCCTGCTGCCCGTCACCGCCGAAGAGGCGCTCGTCGCAGACAGCGGCGGCCAGCACCGTCGCTACATGGTGCACGGCACCAGCCACCACCTCGGCATCGACGTGCACGACTGCGCGCAGGCGCGTCGCGAGATGTACTACGACGGGCTCCTCGAACCCGGAATGGTGTTCACGATCGAGCCGGGACTCTACTTCCAGATCGACGACGTGACCGTGCCCGAGGAGTACCGGGGCATCGGCGTGCGCATCGAGGACGACATCCTCATGACCGAAGACGGGCCCGTGAACCTCTCGGCCGGCATCCCGCGCACCGCCGACGAGGTCGAGGCGTGGATCGCGCGCCTCTCACCCCCGGGCCGCTGAGCGAGCGAAGCGAGACGAAGCGCACCCGACGTGACGTATACCCCGCCCCCGTCGTTCACGACGCGCCCGACGCTGTCGGGTACGTTCGGCATGGCCGCCTCGACGCACTGGCTCGCGACGGCGACCGCGCAGGCGGTGCTCGAGCGCGGAGGCAATGCGTTCGACGCTGCGGTCGCCGCCGGATTCGTGCTCCACGTCGTCGAGCCGCACCTGAACGGCCCGGGCGGCGACATGGTCGCGATCTTCCATCCCGCGGATGCCGCAGGCCCGGCCGTCCTGATGGGTCAGGGCCCGGCCCCGGCCCGCGCGAGCATCGATCACTGCCGCGCCGAGGGGCTCGACCTCGTGCCGGGAGCCGGCGGGCTCGCCGCGGCCGTGCCCGGCGCCGTCGACGCGTGGCTGCTGCTGCTGCGCGACCACGGCACGTGGGAGCTCGCCGATGTGCTCGCCTTCGCGATCGGCTACGCCCGCGACGGGCATCCGCTCCTGCCGAGCGCGGCTGCCACGATCGCGCGCGTCGCGCGGCTGTTCGCCGACGACTGGACGACGTCGGCCGACCTGTGGATGCCGGGCGGCGAGCCTCCGAAGGGCGGCGACGTCGTCCGCAATCCGGCGTACGCGGCCGTCCTCGACGGCCTGGTGCACGCCTCGTGCGCCATCCGCGACGACGGACCCGTCGGGCGGGCCGCGCGGATCGACGCGGCCCGGCACGAGTGGAAGACGGGCATCGTGGCTCACGAGGCTGCGGTATTCCTCGCGACGCCCCACCGACATTCGGACGGCGGGCTGCACGCAGGCGTGATCACGCCCGACGACTTCGCCCGGTTCGACGCCGGGTACGAGGATCCGATCACGCGGGAGTTCCGCGGTCACACCGTCGCGAAGGCGGGCGCATGGACCCAAGGACCGGCACTCCTTCAGACGCTCGGGATGCTGGATCCCCTCGCCGACGACCTGCTCGATCCCTCGCAGGAGGCCGGGGCCCACACGATCCTCGAAGCCCAGAAGCTCGCACTCGCCGACCGCGACGCCTGGTACGGCGACACCGACGTCGACCTCGAGACCCTGCTGTCGGCGGACTATCTCGCCGAGCGTCGCGCGCTCATCGGCGACACCGCTTCGACCGAGTTCCGCCCCGGGCGGATCTCCGGGCGCACGCCCTACCGACCCGAGCTCCGCGTCGGAGCGGTGCGCCGTGCCGCAGGCACCGGTGAGCCCACTGTCGAGAGGTCGGGGCGGACCCGCGGCGATACCTGCCACCTCGACGTCGTCGATCGCTGGGGCAACATCATCTCCGCGACGCCGTCCGGCGGGTGGCTGCAGTCGTCTCCGACGATCCCCGCCCTCGGGTTCTGCCTGGGGACACGGCTGCAGATGACGTGGCTCGACGCGGGGCACCCGGCATCCCTCACCCCCGGCAAGCGCCCGCGCACGACGCTCACCCCCACGCTCGTCCTGAAGGACGGCGCACCCTCGTTCGCGATCGGCTCGCCCGGCGGCGACCAGCAGGACCAATGGCAGCTGCTGGCGCTCCTGCGCATGATCGTCGGCGGGTACACGGCGCAGCAGGCGATCGACGCGCCGGCGCTGCACACGACCGCGATGATCGACTCGTTCTGGCCCCGCATGTTCGTGCCCGCGGGCGCCGTCGTCGAGGATCGGCTCGGCGACGAAGTCATCGGCGGCCTCGAACGGCGGGGTCACGCCGTCACACGCGCAGGCGACTGGGCGCTCGGACGCCTCTCAGCCGTCGGGATCGACCGTGCCGCAGGGCTGTTGTGGGCTGCGGCGAATCCGCGCGGGATGCAGGGCTACGCGGCGGGGCGGTAGACCGTCAGGGCCGCGCGCCCCCTCGTCAGCGGGGCCGGCGCATCCACTCGACGACGGGTCCAGCGAGTTCGGCGGCGGACTCGGCGGCGGCGCGCCTGCGCCCCTTCACATCGAACGAGTGCCCTGCGCCCTCGATCCAGTGCAGCTCCGCATCGCGGCAGGATGCCACAGCGGCTTCGAGCTGCTCATGCGGATCGACGAACGGGTCGTTCGTGCCCGACAGGAAGAGCTGGGGTGCAGCGATCGCCGACAGGTGCTCGACCCGCGGCTGATCGGGCTTTCCCGGCGGATGCAGCGGATAGCCGAGGTAGACGAGCCCCGCCGGCGCGATCGCCCCCTCCGCCGCCGCCATCGACGCCATGCGACCGCCGTACGAGCGCCCCGATGCCCAGACGCCGAGACCCGGTGCATGCGCCGACAGTGCCGCCAAGGCGGCGGCCCATCCCGCGACCGCGTGCGCCGCGGGACCCGGCATCCGTCTCCCCGCCTCGGCGTACGGAAGGTTGAAGCGCAGCGAGACGACGCCGAGCCCAGCCATGGCGCGTGCGAAGCCCACCACACCGGGGTGATCGAACCGCGTGCCGGCTCCGTGCGCGACGCCGATCACCGCCCAGGCGGAAGTTCCGACCGCGGGCTCGGCCAGCACACCCGATACCTCCACAGGCCCTGCGGGCAGCGCGACCTCGAAACGCACCGCTTGTTCCGGGCCGTGGACGTTCTCGCTCATAGCGCGGATCGTCAGCGCTCGGAGTCGGTCGGACGCTGCGGTGCGGAAGTCTGGTCGGCGTCGGGCGCAGGCTCCGGCGCCGGGTCGACGCGCTCGCCGTAGCGCGGCGGCTCGGCGGGAACTGTCGGTGGGGGCGTTGCTTCGACGCGCACCTGCTCTGCGATCGCCTGTGCACCGAGCGCCTGGCGCGCGCGCTGCAGGCTCGCCGCGGCGACAGTGACCTCGTAGCGGTCGGCCAGCACCTGCATGACGCTCGCGAAATCGCGCCGGCGCCGAACGAACGAGTAGGTCACGATGCTCAGCAGCATCCCGATCGCGATGCCGACGAAGAGCACGCCGACGAAGGCCTGGATCGGCACCGACGGCGAGCCGATGACGAGGATCGCCGAGAACAGCAGGCCGAGAAGGAGTCCGTTGATGGCGCCCGAGCGAGCGGCCGAGGCGTAGCCGAGGCGGCCCGTCACGCGCTCGATCGAGCGGAGGTCCTTGCCCACGATCGCGATGTCGCGAGCAGGGATCTCGGCAGTGATGAGGGTGGATACCGCCTTCTGCGCGGCCTCGTACGAGGGGAAGCTCGCGACGGGCTGTCCGACGTCGCCGACGCCTTGCGGCGGTCTGCCTCCGAACATGCTCATCTGCCCATCCTCCCACGGTGCCGGGGCTACGCTGGGACGCGTGAGCACTCAGAGGGTATTCGTCGCGCGCCTGTCCGGGTGCTCGGTCTTCGACCCCGCCGGCGATCGCCTCGGCAAGGTGCGCGACGTGGTCGTCATCTACCGGAAGGACGATCCGCCACGCGTCGTCGGACTCGTCGTCGAGATCCCCGGGCGCCGACACGTGTTCGTCTCGATCGGGCGGGTCACCTCGATCGCGACCGGTCAGGTCATCACGACCGGCCTCATCAACGTCCGCCGCTTCCAGCAGCGCGGCGGCGAAGTCCGCGTGATGTCCGAACTCCTCGGACGCAAGGTCTACCTGAACGACGGCTCCGGCGTCGCCGTGATCGAAGACGTCGCGATCGAGCGCAACCGCCTGGGCGAGTGGGACATCGGACAGCTCTTCCTCCGGCGTCCGCGCACGAGCGCCTCGCCGTTCGCCAAGGGGCCGACGACGTTCGCCGGGTGGTCCGAGGTGCGCGAACAGCAGAACCCCGGTGAAGCGCAGTCCGCCGAGCAGTTGGTGGCCACCTACTCCGATCTGCGGCCCGCCGACCTCGCGAACACGCTCCTCGACCTTCCCGACGAGCGCCTCATCGAGGTCGCCGAGGAGCTCAGCGACGACCGTCTGGCCGACGCTCTCGAAGAGATGCCCGAAGACGACCAGGTGCACATCCTCGAGGCGCTCGGCGACGAGCGCGCCGCCGACATCCTCGATGCGATGGAGCCCGACGACGCCGCCGACCTTCTGGGGCAGCTCCCCGAGGAGCGCTCCGAGGAGCTGCTCGACCTCATGGAGCCCGAAGAAGCCGAGGATGTGCGTGCGCTCCTGCAGTACGGCCCCGACACCGCGGGCGGGCTCATGACCAGCGAACCCATCGTCCTGTCGGCCGACGCGACCGTGGCCGAAGCGCTCGCTCTCATCCGCCGGCATGAGCTGCACCCGGCCCTCGCCGCGGCGGTGTTCATCACGCTGCCGCCGTACGAGACGCCCACGGGTCGCTATCTCGGCACCGTCCACTTCCAGCGGATGCTGCGCTATCCCCCGCATGAGCGACTGGGCGCGATCATCGACGACACCCTCGACCCGATGCCCGCCGGCGCGTCGGCAGCCGACGTAGCCCGGCTTCTGGCCAGCTACAACCTCGTCTCGGTCCCCGTGGTCGATCAGGCGCATCGCCTCGTCGGCGCGATCAGCATCGACGACGTGCTGGACTACCTCCTGCCCGATGACTGGCGCTCGCACGGCGACCACGTCGAGGCTCCGCCGGCGGCCGTCACCGCGACCGTCACGATCCCCCGGAGGCGCTGATGGCACGGCAGACGCGCCACGTGGCGCTGGACGCCCCGCGCGGCCGCTCGGGCATGCTGCAGCGCACTCCTCAGCCGTCGCGCGACCGTTTCGGCCGCTTCTCCGAGGCGTTCGCTCGTGGAATGGGCACGTCGGGGTTCCTCATCGGCATGACGCTGTTCGTCGTCGCGTGGCTGAGCTGGAACATCTTCATGCCTCCGGAGCTCCAGTTCGACCCCGCGGCGACGAACTTCACGCTTCTCACCCTGATCCTCTCCCTGCAGGCGTCGTATGCCGCCCCGCTGATCCTGCTCGCGCAGAACCGGCAGGACGACCGCGACCGCGTTCAGATCGAGCAGGACAGACAGCGCGCGGAGCGGAATCTCGCCGACACCGAGTACCTCGCCCGCGAAGTCGTCGCCCTCCGCATGGCGGTCACCGATGTCGCGGAGGAAGTCGTCACGCGCGACGTGCTGCGCGCCGAGCTCCGCTCGCTCCTGCAGCGCCTCGACGAGCGGGACGAGCGGGCCGAGGACACGGCGCGATGACCGGCGCCTCCGCCGACGCCGTGCGCCGCGCGGTCGGCGCGGTCATGGATCCGGAGCTTCGCCGCCCGCTCGATGAGCTCGACATGCTCGACGATGTCGCCGTCGAGGGTGGACGCGCCCACGTGACGATCTCGCTCACGATCGTGGGGTGCCCGGCCGCCGAGCGCATCACCGCCGACGTCCGTGCCGCCGCGGCCTCGGTCCCCGGCATCGACGAGGTCGCCCTCGAGGTGGGGGTCATGGCACCCGATCGGCGCCGCGCACTCACCGAGCGGCTCCGCGGCGGCAAGGCCGCGCGGGTCATGCAGTTCGGCCCCGAGTCGCTCACGCGCGTGATCGCGGTCACGAGCGGCAAGGGCGGCGTCGGCAAGTCCACCGTCACCGCGAACCTCGCCGTCGCGCTGGCCGCGCGGGGCCTCGCGGTCGGCCTCGTCGACGCCGACGTGCACGGCTTCTCGATCCCGGGTCTCCTGGGGCTCGCGGCCCCCGACGGATCGGTGCCGCAGCCCACCCGCATCGACGACCTCATGCTGCCGCCCGTCGCCCACGGCGTGAAGGTCATCTCGATCGGCATGTTCCTGCGTCGCTCGGCCGGCGACGAGCCGGTCGGCGCCGTCGCGTGGCGCGGACCCATGCTGCACCGCACCGTGCAGCAGTTCCTCACCGACGTGTACTTCGGCGACCTCGACGTGCTGCTGCTGGACATGCCCCCCGGCACCGGCGATGTCGCGATCTCGGTGGGTCAGCTGCTCCCCCACGCCGACGTCATCGTGGTGACGACGCCGCAGGCCGCGGCATCCGATGTCGCCGTCCGAAGCGGTCTCGTCGCACGCCAGACCGGCCAGCGGGTCGTCGGCGTCGTCGAGAACATGGCAGGTCTCCCGATGCCCGACGGCACCGTGCTCGAGCTGTTCGGAGCCGGCGGCGGCGCAGCCGTCGCAGCGGCCCTGTCCGGCCCGGAAGGCGATGTGCCCCTGCTCGCATCGATCCCACTCAGCCCGGGCCTGCGCGAGGGTGGGGATGCCGGCATCCCCGTCGTCGTCGGACAGCCCGACGACCCTGCCGCACGTGCGATCGAGAATCTCGCTGCGGCGCTGGCCACCGCGCCACGCGGGCTGTCCGGCCGCGCTCTGCCCTTCCGCCCGCGCTGATTCGGGACCGGATGCCGATGGCCATCCGATCCGCCGCCTGATCGGTGTCAGGTGGCTTCGGCGTCGAACGGCGGGACGACGCCTGCCCGGAAGGGCGACTTCACGGGGGCTGCGACCGGGGCGGTCGGCGGCGGCACGGGGGCACCGACCGCCGTGATGGCCGTCGCCGCCTGCGCCGCGCGGACCGTCGGCACGGGCGCGTCGTCGAGGAGTGCCTCGCGGATGATCCGCCGCGGATCGTACTGGCGCGGGTCGAGCGTGCGCCAGTCGACGTCGTCGAAGTCCTCGCCCATCTCGTCGCGCACGCGCGAGCGGGCGGTCGTGATCCACTCCTTCGCCCGGCGGGTGAACCCGGCGAGGGCCTCGGCGTAGCGCGGAAGCCGTTCCGGACCGATGACGAAGGCCGCGATCACGCCGATCAGCAGCAGCTTCTCGATGGTCAGACCCAAGAACATGAGTTCAGGTTACCGCCGAGCCTGGGCAGAGAGCGCACATCCTCCGCGTAGGCTGGCCCGCGGAGGAAACCCATGGGCGAGCACGACGCCAACCACCGGTTCGCCGCAGAGGCGACGATCGAGCCGGATCACATCATCCGGGCGCGAGCGCACGCCCTCGAACTCGGCGCCGCTCCCGTCAGCCCCGAGGTCGGCGCGCAGTGCGCCGTCATCGCCGCGGCATCCGGCGCCCTCAACATCGTCGAGATCGGCACGGGTGCCGGCGTCTCCGGCCTGTGGCTGCTTCACGGCTCGCCGCGGGCGACCCTCACCACCATCGACAACGAGCCCGAGCACCTGGGCGCTGCGCGTCAGGCGTTCGCCGACGCGAAGATCCCCGCGGCTCGCGCCCGATTCATCACCGGTCGCGCGGGGGAAGTGCTTCCCCGCATGAACGAGGCGTCGTACGACATCGTCCTGGTCGACGCCGATGCCGACGGCGTCATCGAGTACGTCGAGCACGGCCTCCGCCTCGTGCGCGCGGGCGGCACGGTGCTGGTTCCGCGCGTGCTCGCCGGCGGCGCGGTGGCCGACCCCGTCAAGCGCGATGCGGTCACCACCGCCTATCGCTCGCTCATCCAGGAGACACAGGCCTCGCCCGCCGTGATCGGCGCGCTGTCGATCGTCGGCGAGGGCCTGCTTCAGCTGACCACCGTCGCCAGCGACTGATCGCGCCACCCGCGACGCGAGAATGGCCGGTCCCGAAGGACCGGCCATTCTCGCAACGGGGGGAATCAGGCGGGGTTGACGACGCCACCCAGAACGCCGTAGAGCTCCTTGGCCTCAGCGTCGTTCACCGAGACGACGAGGCGTCCGCCACCCTCGAGCGGAACCCGCACGATGATGAGGCGACCCTCCTTCACGGCCTCCATCGGCCCGTCTCCGGTTCTCGGCTTCATGGCTGCCATTGCGGCTCCTTTTCATCGATGGTCTGCGACTCCCCAGTTTATCCCGGGGGCGGCGACGCCGGGGGCCACCTGGGGAAAGCGACATCCGACCGTGTCCTGTCCGTCCTGTCACGGAATCTGCCAGAACGCATTCCCCAGCGCGTACACGTTGTAGATCCACCACCATTGGCCCACGAGGCACGCCACCAGGACGCCGGACCGCCACAGCGGCGACCTCGGCAGGGCAACCGCGCCCCACAGCGGCGACAGCGGCAGGAGCAGCCGGAAGACGCTGGACTGAGGGAAGAAGACGAGGAGGAGGTAGATCAGGTAGCTCGCGCTCCACAGCCGCACCTCGACTCCGAGGCGGCGCACGTGCGGTTCGAACATCAGCACGGCGGCGAGTGCCAGCACGAGGAGCACGAGTGCGATGTACCCGACCAGCGGCGTGAGCCCCCACACCGAACCGAACCAGAACGCGGCGGCGCTCACGAATCCCTCGAGCGGGAAGAACTCGGCGGGACCGGGGATCCAGTTGCGCCGCCAGGCCAGTTCGGTCGCGAGATAGGCTCCGGGATCCCCCGTGACCCAGCCGGCGAGGACCTGCCATGAGAATCCCACCGCGACGGCGAGGAGGCCGAGGGCGACGATGTGCACGACCTCGCGCGCCGGGAGCGCATCACGCCGCCGGCGCACCCAGCGCCAGATCCCGTAGAGTGCGAGGAACAGCGCGAAGGCGAGAATGCCGGGCCGCGTGTACCCCAGCAGCGGGATGAGCAGGTACAGCCAGCCGAAGCGGCGGCGATGCACGCACCACAGGGCCAGGAACAGCCACAGCAGGGCGAGGGATTCCGCGTAGCCCACCTGGAACAGTGCCGCGAGCGGAGCAGACGCGAAGAACACGACCGACCACGTCGCGGCCGACTCGTCGACGCGCTCGCGCAGCATCCGATACAGCACGTACGAGGCGCCGTAGCCGGCGGCGATCGACACCAGGAACGCGCCGACCGCCCACGATCCGAAGGGGATCGAGACCAGCCTCGCCAGGTATGCGTACAGCGGCATGAAGGCCCACTGGTTCTCGGCCACCATTCCCGCATCGGTCAGCGGAAGGGTCGACGGATACCCGGTCTCGGCGACGATCCAGTACCAGCGAGCGTCCCAGCCGAGCACGAGGTCGTTCAGGCGCGCATCGGGGCCGAAGCGAGAGCCGAAGCCCGAGAGCTCTGCCGCCACCAGGAGGAACACCGTCGTGACGACGCGGGCGGCGAGATACAGGATGCCGATGCGGGCAGCCGCCGGCAGGCGCCCCCAGCGGCTCGGGGCTTCGGGCGTCAGCTGCCCGTCAGCCACGCCCGCAGACCCTGCTCGACTGCGTCGATCTGGGCGACCGGCACGCGCTCCTCATCGTGGTGCGCGAGATGCGGGTCACCGGGTCCGTAGTTGACCGCGGGAACCCCCATCGCACTGAAGCGGGCGACGTCGGTCCACCCGTACTTGGGCCGGGGCTCGGCGCCGACGGCTGCGAGGAACTCCTGCGCGAGTGGCGCGTCGAGGCCGGGACGCGCGCCCTCGGCGAGGTCGACGATCTCGACGTCGAAACCCGACAGCACATCGCGCACGTGGCGCTCGGCCTCGGCCGCGTCCCGCGACGGCGCGAAGCGGTAGTTGACTTCGACCTCGCAGAGGTCTGGGATCACGTTGCCGGCGATTCCGCCTCCGATGCGGACGGCGTTGAGACCCTCACGGTACGCCAGGCCGTCGACCTCGATCTCGCGCGGCCGGTACTCGGCGAGGCGTGTGAGGATGGGCGCCGCGCGGTGGATCGCGTTCTCGCCGACCCATGCCCGCGCACTGTGCGCACGCACGCCGTGCGTGCGGACGATCGCGCGGAGGTTGCCGTTGCAGCCGCCCTCGACTTGGCCGTTCGAGGGCTCGCCGAGGATCGCGAAATCGGCGGCGAACAGATCCGGCCGTGTGCGCGCGAGGCGGGTGAGGCCGTTGAGGTCGGCATCCACTTCCTCGTGGTCGTACCACAACCACGTCAGGTCGACGCGGGGGTCGGTGAGCTCGGCCGCGAGCTTCAGCTGCACCGCGACACCGGCCTTCATGTCGACGGTGCCGCGACCCCACAGGTGCGGCTCGCCGTCGATCTCGATGTCGCGCGTGGGCACGTTCGCGTTGATCGGCACGGTGTCGATGTGCCCCGCGATCGCGACGCGCTGCGTGCGGCCGAGGTTGGTGCGGGCGACGATCGTGTCGCCGTCGCGGTACACGTCGAGGTGCGGGAGGGCGACGATCGCGTCGTGGATCGCGTCGGCGAGAGTCGTCTCGTCTCCCGACACGCTCGGGATGTCGCAGATCGTGCGCGTGAGATCGAGCGAGGTCGCGGAGAGATCGAGCACCGGCATCCCCCGAGTCTATCGACGCGGTTCCGGGCTTCCCGTCGCGCTAGCGTGGGGGGATGAGCGGGATGACCGGGATGAACGCGATGAACGGCGAACGGTGGGTGTGGGGCTTCGGCCTCGCGACGGCGGCAGACGACGGCACGGTGCTGGACACATGGTTCCCGGCCCCCGAACGGGGGCGCGTGCCGGTCGGCTTCGATCCGGCGCTGGCCCCCGACGACCTCGAGCGCCTCGCGGTGCCCGATCCCCGTCGCGAGGTCACCGTCGACCTCGTCGCGATCGACATCGACCTCGATGCCGCCCCGCTGTCGACCTCGGACGCCTACCTCCGCCTGCACGCCCTGTCGCACCGCCTGGTCGCGCCGAACGAAGTCAATCTCGACGGCATCTTCGGCCACCTCCCGAATGTCGCATGGACCAACGCCGGCCCGATGCATCCCGATGCCCTCACGCGCCTGCGGCCCTTCCTCGCCCGCGACGGCATCCAGGTGCAGGGCCTCGACAAGTTCCCGCGGCTGCTGGACTACGTGACGCCTCCCGGCGTCCGGATCGCGGATGCGTCGCGCGTGCGGCTGGGCGCCCACCTCTCCCCCGGCACGACCGTCATGCACGAGGGGTTCGTGAACTTCAATGCGGGCACGCTCGGCACGTCGATGGTCGAGGGCCGCATCTCGCAGGGCGTGGTCGTCGGCGACGGCAGCGACATCGGCGGCGGCGCCTCGATCATGGGCACCCTGTCGGGCGGTGGCGCGCACAAGGTCTCGATCGGCGCCCGGACGCTGCTCGGCGCGAACGCCGGCGTCGGAATCTCGCTCGGCGACGACTGCGTCGTCGAAGCCGGCCTGTACGTGACCGCAGGGTCGAAGATCGTGCTCGCCGACGAGGCGCCTCGCGCCGACGGCTCGCGGCCGACGGCGAAAGGTGCCGAGCTGTCGGGCCGCGACGGCATCCTGTTCCGCCGCAACTCCCTCACCGGCGCCGTCGAAGCGGTGCGCCGGGCCGGCGTCGGGGTGACGCTCAACGAGGCGCTGCACGCATAGTCCGTCACAGTGTCCGGCACAGTGTCCGGCGCAGAGTCCGGCGCAGAGTTCGGCGCAGAGTTCGCCGACTTCGGCGCACCGGCCCCAGTCTCGTGCCACGATAGGGCGCGGAAGGGGGCCGACAATGACGACGGAGCCAGCGCCCACAGGCGGCACATCGGTGAGCTTCACCGAGCAGATGAAGGGGTTCGTGACGCGCACCGGGGGCGGCGATCCTCGAACGGCGTACGAGAAGGCCCGCGAACGCCATGAGGCGTTCATGTTCGAGCTCACGGTGACGGCACCCGACATCGATGCCTTCGCGGCAGACCCGACGCATTCCGGCACGGCGTCCGGCTTCGTCGACGGAGCGGTCGTCGGCGGGCGCACCGAGGTGGTGCAGGGGTGGGTGAATCTGTTCGTGGGGCCGGCGGCATCCCGCAGCCAGCGCATGCTGTACCGCCTCTGGACCCTGACGATCGATGACGAGCCCCTCACCGTCGTGGGCTTCAAAGAGGTGCACGACGATCCCGGCTTCGACATCTGGGCCGACACCACGACCCTCTACGTGCAGCTGCTCTCCGGCCACATCCCGCCTGGCGACGCGACCTCCGAGACCGGGCACCTCGCCGCCGACGACGATCGTGTGGTCGGGGCCGGCATTCTCCGCATCGAGACGCTCGACTTCGCGAAGCAGATGACGACGTTCCGCACCGAGGGTCCCGGCGGCCTCGCCGCGGTCGCACGTTTCGGGTCGCTCTTCTTCGGCGAGGTCTGGAGCACCTACGCCCCCGCGGCAGACGAACGCCCCCCGATCGAAGAAGGAGACACTCCGTGACCAAGCGCATGGCGAAGCGCCTCTACGAGTCCGAGCTCATGGTGCTGCAGGCCCAGCTCGTCGACATGCAGGCGTGGGTGCAGGCGACCGGCGCGCGCATCGTGGTGATCTTCGAGGGCCGGGATGCCGCCGGCAAGGGGTCGACGATCAAGCGGGTCTCCGAGTACCTCAACGATCGCGTCACGCGCACCGTCGCGCTGCCGACGCCCAGCGAGCGCGACAAGACGCGGTGGTACTTCCAGCGCTATGTGTCGCATCTGCCCGCCGCGGGCGAGATCGTGCTGATGGATCGCTCGTGGTACAACCGCGCTGGCGTCGAGCACGTGATGGGGTACTGCACCAACGAGCAGTACCACCGGTTCCTCCACCAGGCGCCGATCTTCGAGCGGATGCTGGTGGAAGACGGCATCATCCTGCTCAAGTACTGGTTCAGCGTCTCGGACGTCGAACAGGAGAAGCGGTTCCGAGCGCGCGCGGAAGACCCGATGCGGCGGTGGAAGCTCAGCCCGAACGACGTGCTGTCGATCACGAAGTGGGAGGACTACTCGCGCGCGAAGGACACGATGTTCATCCACACCGACATCCCCGAGGCACCCTGGTGGGAGGTCCGCTCCGACGACAAGCGCCGCGCGCGCGTGAATATGATCGCCCACCTGCTCTCGCACGTTCCCTACGAGCCGGTCGAGCGCGAAGACATCGAGATCCCGGAGCGACCACCAGCCGGCGGCTACGAGCGGCCACCGCGCAACGTCGAGAACTACGTGCCCGACCACTCCGCCGATGTCGAGGCGCGGCACGCCGCCGAGAAGATCGACAGTTCCAAGGGCAAGCGCGAGCGTGAGAAGGATGCCGCGGAGATCGCCGCCAAGGAGGCGAAGAAGTCGTCCTGAGTGCACCTAGCCCCGGGCGTCGCGCACACGCACCGACAGACACGTGACGCAGCCCTCGAGCTTCTCGAACTCCGACACGTCGGCCGTGACGACCTCGAGGCCGCGCTCGCGGTAGAGGGCCGCCGTCGCGGGCGCGTCCGATGACATCACGACGGTCGACTCATCGAGCACGACCACCGCGGTGCCGTGCTCTTCCGGGATGCCGAGGAAGGACGGGAAGAGCGACGGATCGTCCACAAGTGGCGCGAAACCGACGACGGTGCCGTCGGGAAGCGCCGTCACACCGCTCTTGAGGTGCAGCACCTTCGTGACCGGGATCTCGGCGACAGACCAGCCGCGCGGCTCGAGGAGGTTGCGCAGCTGGCCGATGCCCGCGGCGTTCGCGCGCGACGATGCGCCGACGTAGACCGTGCGCCCGACCTTCAGCACGTCGCCGCCGTCGAGCGTTCCCGGCGCGACGATCTCGGCCACCTCGACTCCGAGCAAGTCGGCGGCGGCACGAACGGTCGGCGCCTCCCCGCGGCGCGACCCAGCGCCCGATCGGCACAGCACCGCGAGATCGTCGAAGACCACGATCGCGTCCTCGACGAACACGCCGTCGGCCTGCGCATCGGCAGCGTCGACCTCGATGACCTCCCACCCGCGCGCTCGGAAGACGTCGACGTACGCCTGCCACTGGCGCTGCGCGAGCGCTGCATCGACGTGAACCCGGTCGAGATGCGTCAGCTCACCCTCCGCGAGGAGCGGCGAGGGACGACGGACGAGGAGGCGCGGCATCCCTCGACCCTAACGGGACGGGCTCAGCGCGGCGAGCCGCCGACGGGCATCAGCCGATGCCGGGGTAGTTGCGCTCGGGTGAGCCGATGTACAGCTGCTGCGGGCGGCCGATCTTCGTCTGCGGGTCGGCAACCGCCTCGCGCCACTGCGCGAGCCAGCCCGGGAGACGCCCGATGGCGAACAGCACGGTGAACATGCGCGTGGGGAACCCCATCGCCTTGTAGATGACGCCGGTGTAGAAGTCGACGTTCGGGTACAGGCGACGCTCGCGGAAGTAGTCGTCGTTGAGGGCGATCTCTTCGAGCTGCTTCGCGAGATCCAACAGCGGGTCGCTCACGCCGAGCGCGGTCAGCACCTCGTCGGCGGACTCCTTGACGAGCTTGGCGCGCGGGTCGTAGTTCTTGTAGACCCGGTGTCCGAAGCCCATGAGCTTGACGCCGTCTTCCTTGTTCTTCACACGCTCGACGAAGCGCTGCACGCTCTCGCCCGAGTCGCGGATGCGCGCGAGCATGTCGAGCACGGCCTCGTTCGCACCGCCGTGGAGGGGTCCGTAGAGCGCGTTGATTCCGGCCGAGATCGACGAGAACTGATTGGCACCGGTCGAGCCGACGAGCCGCACGGTCGACGTCGAGGCGTTCTGCTCGTGGTCCTCATGAAGGATGAGGAGCCGCTCGAGAGCCCGCGACATGACCGGGTCGACCTCGTAGATCTCGCTCAGCACGCCGAAGTTGAGCTTGAGGAAGTTGTCGACGAACCCCAGCCCGTTGTCGGGGTAGAGGAAGGCCTGGCCGATGCTCTTCTTGTGGGCGTACGCCGCGATCACCGGAAGCTTCGCGAGCATGCGGATCGTGTTGAGCTCGACATGCTCGGGGTTGTTCGGGTCGGACTCGCTCTCGTAGTAGGTCGAGAGGGCCGATACCGCCGACGAGAGCACCGACATCGGGTGAGCCGTGTGAGGCAGTGCCGAGAAGAAGCGCTTGAGGTCTTCGTGCAGGAGCGTGTGGTGACGGATGCGGTCGTCGAATGCCGCGAGCTCGTCGGCGCTCGGAAGCTCGCCGTAGATGAGCAGCCAGGCGACCTCGAGGTAGGTGCTGTTCTTCGCGAGCTGCTCGATCGGGTAGCCGCGGTAGCGCAGGATCCCCTGGTCGCCGTCGATGAATGTGATCGCGGACTTGGTGGCCGCCGTGTTGACGAATCCGTAGTCGATCGCCGTGTGACCGGTCTGCCGGGTCAGCGTGGAGATGTCGACGCTCGGGGTGCCGTCTGTCCCGCGCAACAGCGGGAATTCAGCGGCTCTATCACCGATCGTGAGGGTGGCCTTCTCCTGCTGGGTGCCCGCGTCGCTCACGGCGCCTCCTCGCGATTTCTGGTCGTGCCGGGGGTGTCGTCCGGCTCCGTGAGCGCGATGTCACGCCTTCCGGGAGCCGGAACGGGGACGGGGGGATGCCTCGCCGCCGCGTCCCTACAGCCTAGTGGGCGCCTGCGCCTACTGTTGACACGGCCAAAGCCCTGTGAATTCCGATGGAGGAATCCTCACGCGGGTGCGACGGGTGCATCCGGTGCATCTGCGCGCATCCGGGCTGCGGCCGCGGCGATGCGCTCGTCGGTCGCGGTGAGGGAGAACCTCACGTGCTGCGGGAAGTGCGAGCCGTAGAAGTGTCCGGGCCCGGCGAGGATGCCGAGACCGGCGAGTCTGCCGATGCTCTCCCATGCATCGCGGCCCTCGGTGGCCCACAGGTACAGCCCCGCCTCGCTCGCGTCGACGCGGAACCCCGCCGCCTCGACGGCGGGCTTGAGCACATCGCGTCGCGCGCGATAGCGCTCCTTCTGGATCGCCACGTGAGCGTCATCGGCGAGAGCCGCCACCATCGCCTGCTGCACGGGCGCGGGGAGCATGAGGCCGAGGTGCTTGCGTGCCGTCAGCAGGCTCGCGATCAGAGCGGAATCCCCGGCCACGAATGCGGCGCGGTATCCGGCGAGGTTCGACTGCTTGCTCAGCGAATACACCGACAGGATGCCGCGGAGATCGCCGTCCGTGACGGCGGGGTCCAGTGCCGACGGGATCGGGGCCGCATCCCACGGGGAGTCCCACCCGAGCTCCGCGTAGCACTCGTCCGAGGCGAGGATCGCGCCGATCTCTGCGGCTCGCCCGCGGGCTGCGCGCAGCGCCTCGGCGTCGAGCACACGGCCGTCGGGGTTGCCGGGCGAGTTGATCCACGCCAGGCGCGTCGAGATCGGCCATTCGGCGGGATCGTCCGAAGCCACGGGGGTGGCGCCCACAAGTCGGGCACCGACCTCGTAGGTCGGATACGCCGCGCGCGGATGCACCACCACGTCGCCCGGCCCGAGCCCGAGAAGCAGCGGCAGGAGCGCGACCATCTCCTTCGACCCGACCGTCGGCAGCACATTCTCGGGGCCGAGGCCCGGCACCCCTCGACGACGTGCGTACCAGGAGGCGATCGCCTCACGCAGCGCCGGCGTGCCGACGGTCTGCGGATAGGCGTGGGCATCGGTCGCCGCAGCGAGGGCACGGGCGACGACGGGTGGCGTGGCGTCGACCGGCGAGCCGATCGAGAGGTCGACGATGCCGTCCGGATGGGCACGGGCACGCGCCGCATACGGTGCGACGGCATCCCACGGGTAGTCGGCGAGGTCGGCCACCCCCACGATCAGTGTTCCTGGGGTGGGAGGGCTTCGATGACGGGGTGGTCCTTGTGGATGACGCCGACCTTGGCCGCGCCCCCGGGGGATCCCACGTCGTCGAAGAACTCGACGTTGGCCTTGTAGTAGTCCTGCCACTCGTCGGGGAGGTCGTCTTCGTAGTAGATCGCCTCGACGGGGCAGACCGGTTCGCA
>NZ_SCMR01000011.1 GCF_005502885.1 Microbacterium sp. 2FI | reverse complement strand
GGTTCTTCGGCAGCATCACGATCGACAGATTCGCATCCCCGCCATCACCGGCGTCGCCACCATCGCCACCATCGCCACCCGAACCCGAACAGCCCGTCGCGACCAGCGCGACACCCATGGTGAGCGCGGCGGCGGCCAGGGCGAGCCGGGCCTTGCGCGTGTTTCCGAACATCATTGTTTCCTTCCTTGGTGCACTGATTGCGCGTGGTTCGCTGTGGGAGGATCACGACCCGCCTGTCGGCGCGTCGGCCCTCCCCTTCTTCTTCCCGATGGCCGAGGCCCGACGAGCCTGCAGCCATGCGAGGAGGCTTGCGGACACCACCGAGAGGATGAGGAGCACCCCGGTGATGACGTTGATGATGTCGCTGGTGATTCCGGCGAGGCGCAGCGCGCTGCCGAGCGTTCCGATGAGCAGCACGCCGGCGATGACGCCGTGCAGGGCGCCGCGGCCGCCGAAGATCGAGACGCCGCCGAGCAGCACCGCCGCGATCACCTGGAGCTCGAGCCCCATCGCGTTGTCGCCGCGGGCGTTGGAGTACAGCAGCGTGAAGTAGACGCCGGCGAAGCCCGAGACCGCGCCGCTGAAGACGAACAGCAGGAACTTCGTGCGCCCGACGTCGATGCCCGAGAACGCCGCCGCCTCTTTGTTGAGTCCGATCGCGTACAGCGAGCGGCCGAACGGCGTGAAGTGCAGCAGCACCGCGAAGACGATCGCGAGCACGAGGAACGGGATCATGATGACCGGCACCGGCGTCCCCGGGATGTTCGCCTTGGCGAGGTCGGTCCACTCCTCGGGGAAGTCGGTGATCGCCGTCGTGCCGAGCAGGCCCACCGCTATGCCGCGGAAGAGCGCCAGCGTGCCGATCGTGACGGCGAGCGACGGCAGACCGACGACGGTGACGAGGAACCCGTTGAAGGCGCCGGCGATCGTGCCGACGACGATCGCGACGAAGGCTGCGACAGGGAACGGGAGTCCGGCCTGGGTCAGGATGCCGGTCGTCACGCTCGAGAGGCCCACGATGCTCGCGACCGAGAGGTCGATCTCCTCCGTGATGATGATGAGCGTCATCGGGAGGGCGATCAAGAGGATCGGAGCGATGTCGCGCAGCAGGTACGTGACCGTGAGCGGGCTGTCGAAGTTGCGCACGGTCGCGAGCGAGACGAAGACCACGAGCAGGAGGATCACGATGATCGCGGTCTCTCGGGTCAGGAGCACGCGGCGCCACGCGGGACGCGCATGCGCGCTGTAGACGCGCGTCGGCGCGGCTTCGGTGAGAGCGGTCATCGTGTCTCCTCCCGTTGTGCGATGAGTCGTCGATGCTGGCGGACCGCGAGCACGCGGTCGAGCACGATGGCACCGAGGATGAGGGCGCCGACCACGGCGCGCTGCCAGAAGTCGTCGATCCCGAGGATCGGGAGGGCGCGGTTGATCGTCAGCAGCAGGAACGCGCCGATCGCGGCGCCCCAGACGGTGCCGACGCCGCCCGAGATCGCGACGCCGCCGATCACCGCGGCGCCGATGGCCTGCAGCTCCCAGCCGAACCCGGCCGCCGAACTGACCGTGCCGTAGCGGGCGGCGTAGAGGACGCCGGCGAGGCCCGACAGGGCTCCCGACACGACGAACGCGGCGATGATGCGACGCGTCACGCGCAGACCGTAGAGATGGGCGGCGGCAGGGTCCGAGCCGATCGCGTAGAGCTCGCGGCCGCTGCGGAGGTTGCGGAGGTACCAGGCCGCGACGACGAGGACGACGACCGCGATGATCGTGAGGATCGGGATGCCGAGGATGCGGTCTGTGCCGAGCGCGCGGAACTCGCTCGGCAGATCCGATGCGTTGATGCGGTCGCTGCCGGTCCACGCGACGTTGATGCCGCGGTAGATGTACATCGTGCCGAGTGTGATCACGAGCGCGGGCACCCGGGCGAAGGCGACGAGGGCGCCGTTGATGAGACCGAGGAGTCCGCCGAGGACCACGCCGCCGATGAAGACGCCGATGAGCGGGATGCCGGGGATGTCGATGAACATGCGCCCGGTGAGGTACGCGGTGAGGCCGACGATCGAGCCGACCGAGAGGTCGACGTTGCGCGTGATGATCACGATCGCCGATCCCACGGCGACCAGCAGCAGCAGCGAGGGCGTGAGCAGCAGGTCGCGGAACCCGTCGCTGGAGAACAGGAAGTTCGGATTGGCGATCGTGGCGAACAGGATCACGAGGAGCAGGGCGACGAGGATGCCGGTCTCGCGCGCGGTCGCGATGCGGCGCACCAGCTTCGACGCCGAGCTCGCGCCGGGCTGGACGACCGGCGTGGCGGTGGCGGTCATCGTGCGACCTCCGCATCGGCGGTCGCGGCGTACATGACGGCTTCAGGAGTCGCCTCCGCGCGGGTGAACTCGCCGGTGAGGCGACCCTCCCGCATGACGAGGACGCGGTCGGCCATACCCAGCACCTCCGGGAGCTCGGACGAGATCATGAGAATCGCGAGGCCCTGCTGGGCCAGCTGGCTGAGGAGGCGGTGCACCTCGGCCTTCGTGCCGACGTCGATGCCGCGCGTGGGCTCGTCGACGATCAGCACCTTCGGCTCGGTGGCGAGCCACTTGCCGAGCACGACCTTCTGCTGGTTGCCGCCCGACAGTGTGCCGGTCTCGGCATCCAGCGCCGCCGTCTTCACTTCGAGACGGCTCGCCCACACCTGCGCGGCCTCGTTCTCGAGACCGCCCCAGATGAGCCCCCACTTGGCGAGCTTCGAGCGAATCGCGAGCGTGATGTTGCGCGAGACGCCGTCGTCGAGCACGAGGCCCTGCTTGCGGCGGTCTTCGGGGACGAGCGCGATGCCGCGGTTCGTCGCGACACGCGGGTTGCCCTTCGGGAGTGCGGCGCCCAGCAGCGTGACTCTGCCGGACTCATACGGGTCGACGCCGAAGACGGCTCGGGCGACCTCGCTGCGGCCGGCTCCGACGAGACCGGCGAGTCCGACGATCTCGCCCGAGCGCAGGTCGAAGGTGATGTCGCGGAAGACGCCCTTGCGGGTGAGCCCCTCGACCTCGAGCACGACGTCGCCGACCTCGGAGGGGAGCTTCGGGAACAGCTCGGTGACATCGCGCCCCACCATCTGGCGGACGAGTTCGTCGACTGTGGTGTCGGCGATCGGCGTGGTGTCGATGTACGAGCCGTCACGCATGACGGTGACGGTGTCGCAGAGGGCGAAGACCTCGTCGAAGCGGTGCGAGATGAACAGCAGCGCGCGGCCCTCGTCGCGGAGGCTGCGGGCGACGGCGAACAGCCGCTCGACCTCGACGCCCGAGAGGGCGGCCGTCGGCTCATCCATGATGAGCACCTTCGCGTCGAGCGAGATGGCCTTCGCGATCTCGATGATCTGCTGGTCGGCGATCGAGAGACCCTCGGTGACACGGTCGGGATCGAGAGCGACACCCAGACGGCCGAAGATCTCGAGGGCCTCGCTGCGCATGGCCTTGCGGTCGATGCGGCCGAGGCGCCCGGTCGGCTGGCGGCCCATGAAGATGTTCTCGGTCACCGAGAGGTCGGGGAAGAGCGTCGGCTCCTGGTAGATCACGGCGATGCCGGCGCCCTTGGACTGCGCCGTGCTCGTGAAATCGACCGATTCGCCGTCGAGGAGGAACTCGCCCGCATCGCGGCGGTACAGGCCCGCGACGATCTTCACGAGCGTGGACTTGCCGGCGCCGTTCTCTCCGATCAGCGCATGGATCGAGCCGCGGTCGAGCGTCAGGCTCCCGGCGCGGAGTGCGACGACCGGTCCGAACGACTTGACCACGCGGCGAAGCTCGAGTGCGTGCTGCGGCGCGGCCGGTGCGACATCGTCTGCCACAGGGTCCTCCTCGTCGAGGTGAAAGTTCATGAATCGATTCAGGCTGGTTTCAGGCTACTCTAGGTACACCGACCAGGCCGGTCAAGTCGAATGCCGACAGTGACCGAATCGTGACCGACGAAGAAGTGGGGAGCCGCCGTGCCCGTGAGCATCCGAGACGTCGCGCAGCGTGCGGGCGTATCGGTGGGCACCGTCTCGAACGTGCTCAACCGCCCCGACGAGGTGTCGGCCGACTCGGTCGATCGCGTCAGCCGTGCGATCGAAGAACTCGGCTACGTGCGCAACGATGCGGCGCGAAAGCTCCGCGCCGGGATCAGCACGACCGTCGGCTTCGTCGTCCTCGACGGACAGAATCCCTTCTACAACGACGTCGTGCGCGGCGCCGAGGACGAGGCGACGCGGCACGGCATCGCGATCCTCTACGGCAACACCGACGAGGACCACGGGCGCGAGAAGCTCTACCTCGATCTGTTCGAGGAGCAGCAGGTGCGCGGGCTCCTCATCGCGCCCTACGGCGACGTCACCGCGCGCCTCCAGCGGCTGCGGGCGCGCGGGATCGCCGCCGTTCTCGTCGACCGCTTCAGCGGCGACGGTCGGTTCTCATCGGTCTCGGTCGACAGCGTGATCGGCGGGCGGCTCGCGACCGACCATCTCATCGAGAGCGGCCGGCGTCGCATCGCATTCGTGGGCGGGCCCTTCGACATCCGTCAGGTCAACGACCGACTCGCCGGCGCGCGCGCCGCCGCCGAGAACGCGTCCGCACGCGTCGAGGTCGAGGTCGTCGCGACCGCCGCGATGACCGTCGAAGAGGGCGCCGCCGCCGGCACCCGCATCCTCGCCCGCCCCCGCCGCGACTGGCCCGACGCACTCTTCGCCGCGAATGACCTGCTGGCCCTCGGCCTGCTGCAGTCGCTCGTCGTCGACGGCCGCGTGCAGGTGCCGGACGACATCGCGATCATCGGCTTCGACGACATCCCGTTCGCCGCAGCCGCCGCCGTGCCGCTCTCGTCGATCCGCCAGCCCAGCCGCATGATCGGGCGCACGGCGCTGCGCATCGTGCTCGAAGAGGCCGCAGACCCCGACAGCATCGCGCGTCAGACGGTGTTCCAGCCTGAACTCATCGTTCGCGCGTCGACCCGGCCGCGCTGAGCACGGGCGCCACCCTCACGCCTTCAGTGCGAGCAGCCGGTCGGTGTCGCCGAACACCTCGAGCCCGGCGCACTCCGCGATGCCCTCGAGCAGCACGCGGCCGTCGACGTCGCGGTGGCGCAGCATCACGCGTGCGTCGAGGGTCTCCTCGACCCGCTGGTGCATCGCCGTCCGCAGCGGCGCGTGCAGCAGTCCGCCGCGCACGCGCTCGGCGTCGAGCTCCAGCATCCCGTCCGGGCCCTCCACGCTCCAGCGCACGTGCGTGTCGTCGATCTCGAGCCGGCGCTCCTTCGAGCGGTTGTACGTCGTCCACCGGTGGAGCCGCCCGCTGTGTCGAAGACCCACGATCGATCCCCGGAACGCCCGCCCGAGCCAGGGGATGACGGCGACCGATGCGATGAGCGACGCATCCGCGCCGTCGCCGGTGGTCGCGTCGATGTGGTTGCTCGCCATCCATACATACCCCGACGGGAATGCACGCCCCCAGTCCTTCTCGATGTACCCGCGGCCGCCGTCGAACGAGGTGGCCGCGCCCTCGACCTCGAGCGCGCCGCCGAGCTCGTGGCCGAACGAGACGATGCCGTGGAAGCACTCCATGAAGGGCACCAGCCCGTACCAGCCCATGATCCCGGGCTCGCGCAGCGTCACCGGCCAGGGAACGAGCGGTGTCGCGTAGTCGATGCGTCCGCACAGCTGCGGCAGATCGAGGGTCACGCCGTCGGGCCTGAAGCGGTTCGGGCCGACCTGCACGTCGAAGGCGTGGGCGGATGCCGCGAACTCGGCCACCTCGAAGCGGTGGTACCACGAGCGCCCGGTGAGCCCGTCGAGCACCTGCACGAAGGCCTCGTCGCGCTCGCCCTCGTCACCCGCGAGCCCGCGGAAGACCCCCGGGATCACCGCCCACCGCTGATGGCGGTCGGCGGAGACGAGCTTGATGTACCAGCCCTCGAAGAAGCCCTGCGTGACACCGTGGCCGTGAAACGCTTCCGGGGATCGCACCCCCCGAGCCCACGCCGCCGGTGTCCGCATGCGGCCCACCCTAGGGGGTCGCGTCGGCGAGCATGCGCCTGATCTCGGCGATGTTCTCCTCGGACCGTGTGAGCAGCTCCTGCAGGCGCTCGGCATGGTCGCCGGCGCGGTCGTCTTGTGGCGGGGGCACGTCGGCATCCGCATCGGCGGCGTCGGCACCCGCCGCGACACCGACCGCCACCGCTCCCGCCGCGGCACCGCCCGCGACCCCACTCGATGCCGCGTCCGCCACAGCGTCGGTGTCGGCATCGCCTTCGGCATCCGTCTCGTCCTTCGCCCTTCCCGGGCCGAGGAAGAGGTTCGCGAGATAACCGGTGAACGTTCCGAAGATGCCGACGCCCACGACGATGATGAGCGTGCCGATGAGGCGGCCGGCGTTGGTGACGGGGAACTGGTCGCCGTACCCGACCGTCGAGATCGTCACCATCGTGTACCAGAGGGCATCGGAAGCCGAGGTGATGTTCGCACCGTCGGCGTCCTCTTCGATCGCGAGGACTCCGATCGAGCCCCACTGCAGCACGAGCACGCCCATCAGCAGCAGCGTCATCAGCGCGCTGTTCGCGCGGTCGTGGATGAGGATCGTCCAGATCGCGCGCAGTCCGAGGTCGCGCAGTAGCCGCACCACCCGCAGCAGCCGGAACAGGCGCAGGATCTTCAGCTGCGGGAACGGCAGGCTCGCCAAGAGATCCGCCCACCCGAACCCGCGGAAGAAGTAGCGGCCCGCCGACGGCGCGGTGGCGATGCGATAGATGAAGTCGCCCAGGAAGATCGCGCTGAACAGGGCGTTCATCACCGAGAGGATCAGCTGCAGCGAGGGATCGGCCGCGAACACGAGCACGAGCACGAGGTTCGCGATCGAGAGGATCGACAGGATGCCGATGAAGATCTCGTAGGCCGGGTTCTTCAGTTCAGCGCGGGCCGCCGCCCGCTCGCGTGCTCTGGCCATGTCGGCTCCTCGGGTCGCGTGGCGCGGATCTGTGTGCCGTCCGCGGCACCATTGTGCCGGGATTGCGCTCAGGCCGCCTCTCGGGTTACCTTGTGCTTCTACGTACCTTGTGGTGCTAGGTATAGGAGCGGTGATGAAGATCGGCAAAGACCTGGTCGCGGCGGCGGCGACTCCGATGGTGCTCGGCATCCTCGCCGAGGGCGAGTCGTACGGCTACGCGATCCTGCAGCGCGTGAGCGAGCTGTCCGACGGCGAGCTCGAGTGGAGCGACGGGATGCTGTACCCGCTGCTGCATCGCCTCGAGCGGCTCGGTCACGTCGAGGCCGCGTGGGGTGCGTCTCCGACCGGGCGCCCGCGCAAGCACTACCGCCTGAGCGCCGGCGGCCGCGAGGCCTTCGCCGAGCAGCGCCGCCAGTGGCGTGTCGTGAGCTCCGCGCTGCAGCAGGTGTGGTCGGAGCGGGACGGCGACCGCAGCGCCTTCGCCCTCGGAGGTGCATGACATGCCGGTCGAGAACAGCCCTCAGCTCGAAGAGCAGATCAGTGCGTGGCGCACCTACGTCGGCGGTCGCCGGGCGATCGCCCACCGCGATGTCGACGAGCTCGAAGACCACCTGCGCGGCCAGATCGAACAGCTCTCGGCATCCGGTCTCGCAGACGATGAGGCATTCCTCGTCGCCGTCAAGCGCCTCGGCGGTCTCGACGACCTCTCGCGCGAGTTCGCGCGCGAGCACTCCGAGCGCCTGTGGAAGCAGCTCGTCGTCGACGGCGAGCCCGAAGCACCGCGTACCCGTGCGCTGCCGCTTGCGATCGGGCTCGCCGTCGGCGCGGCGGTCGCCGTGAAGATCCCGGCTCTCTTCGGCATCGACTTCTCCTCCGACGGCGACTTCTACGGGCGCTTCTTCGCCCTGCTGGTACTCCCCTTCGTCGCCGCGTTCTTCCTCGTTCGCCGGCGCGCGGCGCTCAGCACGATCGCGGTGGTCGCAGCGCCGTTCGCCGCGGCGGCCCTGGTACTCGCGCTCTATCCCTTCGGACCGGACGCCGCGACCCTCGTGCTCGCCGCGATCCACGCCGCGGTCGCCCTGTGGCTCGTCACCGGCATCGCGTACGTCGACGGTGCGGTGCGCTCAAGCAGAGCCCGCATGGACTTCATCCGCTTCACCGGCGAGTGGGCCGTCTACCTCGCTCTGATCGCCCTCGGCGGCGGCGTGCTGATCGCACTCACGATGGGCGTGTTCGGCGCCATCGGGCTGGATGCGTCGACGATCGTCGCGGAGTGGCTGCTGCCGTGCGGGATCGCCGGCGCCGTCGTCATCGCCGCGTGGCTCGTCGAGGCCAAGCAGAGCGTCATCGAGAACATCGCGCCGGTGCTGACGAAGCTGTTCACGCCGCTGTTCACCCTGCTGCTGCTCGCCTTCATCGTGGCGTGGTTCGTGCAGGGCGCCGCAGGGGGGTCGGCCGCAGACGTCGAGATGTTCGGCCAGCGCGACCTGCTCATCATCTTCGACGTCGTCCTGGTGGTCGTGCTCGCACTCCTTCTGTATGCGCTCTCAGCGCGCGATCCGATCGAACCTGCGGGCTGGTTCGACCGGCTGCAGCTGGTCATGGTCCTCGCCGCACTGGTCGTCGACATCCTCGTGCTGGTCGCGATGGTCGGCCGTATCGCGGAGTACGGCGCGAGCCCCAACAAGCTCGCCTCGCTCGGACTCAACGTGATCCTGCTCGCGAATCTCGCCGGCGCCGCCTGGCTGCAGCTGCGATTCGCGATGCACCGTGCGCCGTTCGAGCGGCTGGAGCGCTGGCAGACCGGCTACGTGCCGATCTACCTCGCGTGGGCGGCGATCGTGGTCGTCGTCTTCCCGCCGGCGTTCGGGTATGTCTGAGGATTTCGCGACCCGACCACTATGTTGGGCGCATGACCCCCAGCGCCGGTGCCGGAATGCCGCTTCGGGACTACCGCGTGCACCGGTATGTCAACGCGTTCTGCCCGCGCTGCCACGAGGAGGATCCCGACCGGAACCTCGCCGACGTCCGTCGGCTCTCGGGCTGGCTGGCGGTGCGTGGCGGACGCGTGTGGCTTGAGCGCGGATGCCCGGATCACGGCTTCATCCGCACGATGTACGACGAGGATGCCGACATCCTCACCTACCTCGAGCAGTGGACGGCGCCGACCAAGGTGCACGGCCCCGACACGATCGGCAACTTCAAGCCGGTGCCCTCGGCGTACGAGGACGGGCTGCCCCAGATGCAGACCCAGCACACGTGCATCCTGCTGGAGGACCTCACCGACCACTGCAATCTGCGATGCCCGACGTGCTTCGCCGAGTCGAGCCCGGCGGCATCCGCGATCGCCCCGCTGGCGGCGGTGCTCGCATCGGTCGACGCACGCCTGGCGCGCGAGAACGACCGCATCGACGTGCTCATGCTCTCAGGCGGCGAGCCGACGCTGTACCCGTGGCTCGAACAGCTGCTCGACCACCTCGTGGCCCGGCCGATCGTGCGGATCCTGATCAACTCCAACGGCCTGCGCATCGCACAGGACGACGCGTTCGTCGAGACGCTCAAGCGGCACCGCGAGCGCGTCGAGATCTATCTGCAGTACGACGGCGAGAGCGCCGAGGCGTCCGCGTACCATCGGGGCGCCGACATCCGCCGCTTCAAGGAGCGCGCGATCGAGCGGCTGTCGGCTGCCGGGGTCTTCACGACCCTCACGATGACGGCGACCCTGGGCGTCAACGACGGCGAGATCGGCGCGGTCATCCGGCGCGCGATGGCGACGCCGTACGTCGGGGGTGTGACGATCCAGCCGGTCTTCGGGTCGGGCCGGTCAGCGGGCATCGACCCCGACGATCGCCTCACCCACACGGGGGTGCTCGCCCGGCTCGGACCCCAGACCGACGGCGAGGTGACGTGGCGCGACCTCACGGCGCTCCCCTGCAGTCACCCGCACTGCTGCTCGGTCGGGTACCTGCTGCGCGACGACTCCGGTGACTGGAAGTCGCTGACCGCCCTCATCGGCCACGACAGGCTCAAGGAGTTCCTCGACCTCGAGCCCGATCTCCTGGCCAACCGGATCGCGGACAGCGGGGTCAACAAAGCGCTGAAGGATGCCGTGAAGGGGTCGCTGCTCGACCTGCTGAGCGAACAGTCGTCGCTGTCGCACCCCTCGATGACATCGATCTGGCGCGACATCTGCCAGAACTGCGACCTGGGGATCGGCACGCTCACCGCACTGGCGACCTCGGCCCTGCCCGGTCAGCACAAGCGCCTGCGGGCGATGCTCGGCGACCGGGTGCTGCGGATCACCGTGAAGCCCTTCATGGACATCCACACCATGATCGAGGAGCGCCTCACGCAGTGCTGCGTGCACGTCGCGACCGTGAACGAGACCACCGACGCGCATCAGTGCGCGCCGTTCTGCGCCGTGCAGGCGTGGGCCCCGCTGTCGCGTCGGCGCCTGTCGACGGCGACGGGCGGCAGGCGCGAGATCCCGGTGACGGCGAGCGCGCCGTGAGCGCCCACGACTACAGCGACCTCAACCGCTTCGACGAGGCGGTCGGCCACGCGCCCGCGCCGTTCGATCCGCTGCGGCTGTGCGTCTACACGACGGTGGCGCTGATCGCGTGCCTTCTCGGTCCGATCGCGGTGCTCGCCTTCGCCGGCGTCGCGATCGCCGGCTACGCGCGGGCGCGACGCGAGGGTCTGCTGCGGTCTCGGTGCAAGCTCGGCGACACGCGGCTCGTGCTGATGTACCTGTCGGTCATCGCGGTGCTCGCCGCCGTCGCGATCCCCTTCTGGGTGATGCTCTGGCTCCGGATCTGGAGCTGAGCACATGTTCCCGACGCTGACGGATCTTCTCGGCTGGGGACCCCCTGTCGACACGCACTCCGTGTTCGTCGCGCTCGGGCTCGGTGCTGCCGGACTCGTCTTCCTCGCAGAGTCGCGGCGCCGTCAGCAGACTGATCCGCGACTCCCCTACCTCGTGCTCGGGGCATTGGTGGGCGCCGCCCTCTTCGCCCGGCTCGGGACGTGGGCGCAGCACCTGGATCCGTCGAAGAACCTGAGCCTGTTCGAGCAGCTCGCCTTCGGACACGCCTCGATGCTGAGCGCCCTCGTCGGGGCGTGGCTCGGCGTCCACGTCGCCAAGCGCATCGTGAAGTACCCCCTGCGAAGCGGCGATCTGTTCGCGCCCGCCGTCGCCCTCGCGATGGTGATCGGCCGGTTCGGGTGCTTCTTCACCGAGAACCCGGGGACGCCCACCGGGTCGGACTGGGGCATCGTCTTGGATGCGGAAGCCGCCGCCCGCGTCGGCGCGATCCCGGGCGTGGCCCTCCACCCGAGCTTCCTCTACGAGATCGCGTTCCACGCGGTGGCCTTCGCCCTGCTGTGGTTCTGGCTGCGGCACCGCCCGATCGCGGCGGGCGAGTTGCTCACCCTCTACATCGCGGCGTACGGCATCTTCCGCTTCTTCGTCGAGTTCGTTCGCGGCAACGAGGTGGCCTGGCTCGGGATGACCCGGCCGCAGCTGTTCCTGATCGTGACGATCCCGCTGCTCCTCGCGCGCATCGCGTACAAGTCGTGGCGCGGCGAGCTCATCCGGCCTACAGAGAGGAAGGTGCTCCATGGACAGACCGTCTGAGCAGCCCGAGCAGCCCGCCGAGCCCGAAGAACCTGCCGGGCCCGAAGAGCCCGCCGCCCCGGCCCCGCCGCCGGCCGAGCCGGAGTCGCCCTACGGGGCGCCGCCGCCGATTCCGCCGGCGCCTGAACCCGTGGAGGCGCAGCCGCGGCCGTCGCTGCAGCCCGAGCCGCCGCTGCCGCCGGGCGACGAAGGCGCCGCCCCGGTGAAGGAAACACGTCCCGGGATCTGGGCCGGAGTGGGCACCGGGTGCGGGCTCCACTTCATCGGGATCATCCTCATGATCACCTTGCTCGGCACGATCGGGAGCATCTGGGGATGGATCTGGCCGTTCATCGCAATACCCGTGATCGCCGGCGCACTCATGTTCTCCCGTACGTGGCGTCGCTTCGCCACCGGCATCCTGATCGTGTCAGCGGCGACGTGGATCGTGGTCATCGGTCCGTGCGTGGGGATCATCGCCGCCAGCATGAACGGAATCTGACCCCGGCGCGACGCGCTCAGCGCGCGAGCTGCTCGCCCAGCCACGCCCGCGCGCGGCCGGTGAGGTCGCGGGCGAGATGGGTGTCGGGTGCCCACGCCTCGAAGCCGTGCACCGCCCCGGCGACCACCTCGAGGGTCGTGTCCACTCCCGCAGCTTCCAGGCGACGGGCGTAGTCGACGTCCTCGTCGTGGAACAGCTCGAGATCGGACGCGTAGATCCACGTCGGCGGGAGGCCCGCGAGATCTTCGCGCCGCGCCGGAACCGCGTACGGCGGGACGTGCTCATCTCCCGGCGGCCCGCCGAGGTATGACGTCCACCCGACGAGGTTCGACCGGTTGTTCCAGATGAGATGCGCCCGTGCGTCGAGCGATCGATCGGCGGCGGTGCGGTCGTCGAGCATCGGGCACAGCAGCACTTGTGCGGCAGCATCCGTCCCCTCGTCGTGGAGGCGCTGAACGAGGGCCGCCGCGAGTCCGCCGCCCGCGCTCTGTCCGCCGACGGCGATCCGCCCCCGGTCGACGCCGAGGTCGGCCGCATTGCGCTCGAGCCACTGCCACGCCGCGTAGGCGTCGTCGTGGGCGGCGGGGAACGGATGCTGGGGCGCGACTCGGTAGTCGACCGACACCACCACGACGCCGAGGTCGCGGGCGCTCTCGCCGCAGAAGCGGTCATCCATCTTCGCGGCGCCGAGCACGAGGCCGCCGCCGTGGATCCAGAGCAGAGCGGCGCCCGTGGTCTGCTCGGGGATGTACACGCGCACGCTGACGCCGTCGCGCTTGACCACGCGGCGGTCGACACCCTCGACGCGTGCGCCGGGCGCGAGACGGCTCGCACGGGCGATGAGCCACAGCGACAGTCGGCTCTCGAGGTTGAGGTCGGGCGTGAACCGGAGTGCCCGGTGAAGGGCGGGGTCGACCTCTTGAAGGCTCATCGGCGCAGTCACAGGCACAGCCTATGTGGGCGCGCCGCGGCCTCGGCCCACGCCCGCGAGTTGGGACGAGACTTCAGAAATGTCGGGCAACGGATGCTGCAACCCGCCATTCGTGAAGTCTGGACCGTTTCAGCGCGGGGGTCGAGCAGAGGGCGCACGCCACACCAACGCCGCGGCGCCGATGAGCGGACCGTCGTCGCCGAGTGCCGACGGCGAGATCGCGATCCCGCGGAGGTGCGGGAAGACGACGGCCGAGCGGAAGGCGTCGTCGACGAGGTCGATGTAGTCGGGCGCCGACTTCGCGAAGCCGCCGCCGACGGCGATCGCGTCGAGGTCGATGAGGGCGGCGATGTCGGCGAGCGCCTGGCCGATCGTGCGGGCCGAGCGCTCGATCGCCTGCCGAGCGACGGCGTCTCCGGCCGCCGCATCGCGGGAGAGGTCCTCGCCGGTGCGCCCCAACCAGCCGTTCGCCGCAGCCCACCGCACGCTCGCCGGTCCCGAGGCGAGCTCCTCCAGCATCCATTGCGTCGGTCCGACGCGCATCTGGCCGAGGTGACCGGCGTTGCCGGTCGCGCCGCGCATGAGCGCGCCCTCGTGCACGATGCCGCCTCCGATGCCGGTCGAGACGACGAACGACAGCGACGTACGGGCGTCACGCGTCGCTCCGAGCCAGCTCTCGGCGATCGCGATGCACCCACCGTCGTGCCCGAGCGAGACGGCCACCGAGATCGGGCCGAGTGCATCGGCGACGGCGCGCACGAGCGGGAACCCCGCGCCGAGCTGCCGCATGTTCACCGGTGAGATCTCTCCGGTGCGGAAGTCGACCGGCCCGGCCGAGGCCACACCCGCGCCGATCAGCGCACTGCCGGCGCCGAGTCCGACGAGCGTCTCGCCCACCACCCCGTCGATCGCATCGCGCAGCAGATCCGGCGTGATGCCGGGGCCGGTCGCCAGGCGGAAGCGTGAGCCCGCGACGATACGACCGTCGGCGTCGACGAGGGCGCTCTCGACCTTGGTGCCGCCGAGGTCGACGGCGAGCGCGAGCAGCTGTTCCATGGTCTCCGGGTCTCCTACAGAAGGCTCGGGTGTCGCCACCCGCCCCTCCATCTTCTCGCTGTTCCGCGGTCGGCGGCGTGCGGCGATCTGCGACGGCTAAGGAGTCCCTCATCGAGGGCTTAGCCGCGGTCGTCATCGGGGTGCCTAGCGTCGTGGGCACGGTCGCGAACACACCGTTCGGACTGACCCCGGACGGAGCCCCCATGCACACGACCCATGTCGCGACGACATCCGTCGCCGTGCGCACTGTCGCACCCGCCCGCTGGTGGCTGCCCGGCGCAGTGGCGGGATCTGTGTTCGCGCTGATCTCGATCGCCGCCGCTGCCGGTGCGCTCGACGTGCCCGCATCGGGCACACCGGCGTGGTGGGCGGTCACCGCATTCACGCATCTGCCGTTCGTCGTCATCGTCGTGTTCCTGAGCGCCGGCACCGTCGAACGGGTCGGCTACTTCTGGCGCGGCCGGCGAGCCGCAGCCCCGGGCCGGCTGCCGAACGATGTGCCGACGGTCTGCGTTCAGCTGCCGATGTTCAACGAAGACGCCGTCGCGTCCCGCGTGATCTCGGCGGTCGCCCGACTGCAGTGGCCCGCGCACCGACTCGAGGTGCAGGTCCTCGACGACTCGACGGATCCCGTCGCCCGCGCGATCGTGGATGCCGCCTGCGAGCGCGCCCGCCGGGAACGCGGGGTGGAGATCAGCATCCTCCGCCGCGAAGTGCGACAGGGCTACAAGGCCGGCGCACTCGAAGCGGGACGCCGGAGAACCGACGCGGAGTTCATCGCGATCTTCGATGCCGACTTCCTCCCGACGCCCGACTTCCTCGCGAAGACGGTGCCGCACTTCTATCGGGGCGATGGAACCGCGGACGAATCGCTCGCGCTCGTGCAGGCGCAGTGGGGTCACCTCAACGAGGACGAATCCGCTCTCACACGCGCCCAGGCGCTGTGGGTCGATGATCACCACACCGTGCAGATGTCGTGGCGCTCGGCGCGATGGGGGTTCGTGAACTTCACCGGCACCGCCGGGGTGTGGCGTGCGTCGGCGATCGAGGTCGCCGGAGGCTGGCGGGCAGCGAGCCTCGTGGAGGACTGCGAACTGAGCTTTCGGCACCTGTTCCACGGCTACCGCACCACATTCGTCCGGGATGTCGTCGCGCTCGCGGAGCTCCCCTCGACCTACACCGCCTACAAGGCACAGCAGAAGCGGTGGACGCAGGGCTGGGCGCAGGTGCAGCGTCTCCATCTGCGGACGCTCGCCACCCGACACGACGATGTGCCGCTGCGCAAGGCGCATCTGCTCTACCACATGTGCATACCGTGGCAATGGCCGGCCTGGATGCTGTGGATCATGACGCTGCCCGTGCTCATCCACACCGGACTCTGGCTCGGCACCTGGGGAGCCGGAGTCGGCATCGTGCTGTACCTGCTTCCGCCGGTCGTCTGGGTCATCGGGGCCACGCTGGTCGCATCGATCGAGACACGCGACCTGTACGCGGCGGGTCCTCGACGTCGTGTCCCCTGGCGACGGCTCGGTCGGATCGTCCCGTACGTCATCATCAGCACCGGGATGCTGCCCCACCAGTTCACGGCATTCACCGAAGGGCTGCTCGGATCCCTGCACAGCGAGTTCGAACGCACCCCGAAGTCGGCGTCCATAGCCGCGCAGCCGGGTCAGAGTCCCGCAGCGTCGCGCGTGCGTATCCACCGCCCCTACGTCGTCACCGAGATCTTCTTCGTCATCTTCCAGCTCTCGTGGGGCGCTGTCTTCGCCCTGCAGGGGATGATCTACCCCGCGTTGACGGCGATCGCGATCGCCGTGTGCGTCGTCGCACTCGGCACACGGTACGGCGATGATGCGGGCCCCCGCGTCGTCGGCATCCGCCGACCGTCGACCGTCGCGGTCACGCCCTCTGCAGCAAGAGGGTGACGATCGCGGCGAGGCCGCCGAGAGCGATGAGGAAGGTCATCACCGCGACCGTCAGCAGCAGAACGCCCGACGGCAGCTCGTGCGCGCGGTCGCCGAGCAGCGCGGCATTCGTGGCCGTGTATCGGCGGTGCACTGCGATCCACAAGGCGCCGGCGGCGACGATCGCGAAGAGCACCGGAAGCGACCACGACGGATCGCCGAAGGCCTCCGACACCAGTCGGAAGCCGACGAGCGCCGCGACACCGAACGACAGGGTGGTGCGCCGCCAGGCGAGCTCGGTGCGCTCGGGCTGGAGCCCCTCGTCGTAGAGCGGCCCGCTCATCTCAGCAGCACCCCGAGGGCCACGAGAACCCCGACCACGCTCACGCTGACGGCGAGCGTGGCGCCGACGAACGCCCCCGGCAGCGGCTGGGAGAGCCGCAGCGCCCGCTCGGACTTCATCCACGAGAGCCAGCTGTGGACCGCCGCGACGAGGCCCGTCACGATCAGCACGAGCGACGCGGCGAGGCGGAACGCGGGATGGATGTCGAGGCCGAGCGCCTCGAGGGCGACGCCGCCCGCGATGAGGGCGAGGCTCGTGCGGATCCACGCGAGGAATGTGCGCTCGTTCGCGAGCGAGAAGCGCGCGTCGGGCTCGACCCCGCGCCGGTAGACGGCGGCGGGGAATCGCCGGCGGGCCGCGTCGTCAGGTGTGGTCGACATCGGCGTCAGCGTAGCCGCCCCCGACGTCGTAGGTGCGCAAGCGCCCGCACATACCGAATCCGAGGTCGCCGCCCGACGCCTGCGCGCGGTGCACGCCGGCGCCTGAGAGATGCGCGATCGAGCCGCCCGCGACGGCCGTCGCCATGGCGAGTCCCGCTTCCGCGTCGCGCAGCGGCCCCGATCGGACGATGCCCTCCCACGCGGCCGCACGACCCGCGACGATGCGCGCGGCATCGGCGTAGAACTCGTCGAGAGCACCACCGTCCCCGGCCTCGATCCGGTCGCGGAGGGCCAGGAAGCCGACCACGGCGAGGTCGCGCCGTCGTGCGGCGGCCAGCGCGCGCTCGCGCTCCCCTGCCGGCGGCAGAAGCGCGGCCTCGGCGTACCGCGCGGGATCGGCGACGGTCTCGCGCGGGAAGGTCATGACGGCATCCCCCGCCTCCGGCAGGCCCGCGTTGCTCATCACCACGAGCACGCGGAGCCCGCCGAGGTTGACGGCGCGGTGGATCGTGCCGGGCGTGAACCACACGACCGCGCCCGGCGACAGCGGGGTCTCGCGATAGCCCGTCGGGTCGATCGTCTGCAGTGCCCCCTCGCCGCCGACGACCACATAACTCTCGGTCGAGACGAGGTGCAGGTGCGGTGATCCGCCGCGGATGCCGTCGGGCGCGGCATCCGAATACACCTCGAGCATCGTCACGCTCGTCCCGCCGGGGAAGACGGCCGCACCGGTCACGACCGCGCCGCCTGTTCGAGGACCGCGCGCACCGCGCTCGCGAGGCCTGCGGCAACCCCGGCATCCGCGTCGCTGATCCCGACCCCGTAGCGGAAGCGTGTCGTCGCGCCGGGATCGATCACGACCTCTTCGCTGAAGAACGGTGCCGGGTTGAGCGCCGCGAACTCCTCGGAGCGCGCGAACCATTGCGGCGGGTGGTGCGGGTTGTCGGCGCTGTCGACCATGAGCACGAGCGACGTCGCGTCGACGTGGTCGTGCCGGCCCGCGAAGCCCATCCACTCGTGACGCTGACCGCGCACGTCGTCGCCCGATCCCGTGATACCGGGTGCGACGAGCGTGCCGCCGGTGAACGACCGCGGTCCGCGCCAGAACAGTCCGCCGTAGCCGGCGTTCTCACGCCCCCGCGTCGTCGGCGACCCGATCGCGACCGCGGCGTCCGTCACGTTCGTGAGCGCCGTCATGAACGTGAGCACCCAAGCGTCGTCGTCGAGCGCACGCGCCGTCAGCTCGCGTCGCTCGTCGAACAGGTGCGCGCCCGACTCGGTGATCCAGGTGAGATCGTGCGCGATCGAGACCGTGTCGCCATCGGAAGCGAGCTCGATGCGACCCTCGTGCCGCTGCTCGCCGTTGTTGGGCAGCTGCACGTAGAACTGCCCGTGCACGTACGTCGGACCACCCCAGAAGTTCTCGTCGCCGACCACGGGGAGCGCCCACGCGATGCCCTTGTGCCACACGTGATCGTGCGGGCGGTAGAGGCTCACGACGTGGCCGGAGCGCGTGCGAATCGGATGCAGGTAGGGCTTCGGCGACTCGAGCACGGGGCTGTCGGGGCGATAGGTGTACCGGAACAGCTCGACCTCGCCGTCGATGACGGCGACGTGGGAATCCAGCGTGTGAACGACCTGAAGGCGCGTCATGCGAGCACCGCCTTTACGGGCGCCCACGGCACGATCCCGCCGCTCATCCCCGCGACGAACGGATCGTCGCCGATGAGCTCGCCCGCCGAGACGATGCGACTGCGGAACGCCGAGGCATACGTCGCCGCGGCGAACTCGAGCGTGCGGCGCGCCTCGGCGAGGCCGACGCCCGGCGCCTCGCCGTGCTCGAAGGCGTCGAGGATCGCCGCGAGCTGGTCACGGTGTCCGCTCGTGGCGCCCGCCTCGTTCGGGTGCTCCCATGCGGCAGTGAGGTGCTCGTGGCCGGGTGCCGGCGTGAACGTCCAGTCGGCGCTCGTGTAGCCGTACAGGTGCTCGACCTCGATCGAGGCGTACTCGAAATCGAAGCGCAGCCGCGAGGTCTCGCGCGGCGAGACGAGCGAGTTGACGACGGTCGCCAACGCCCCGTTCGCGAAGCGCACGAGCGCGAGGGAGACATCTTCGGTATCGGTCGGTCGCAGCTGGCGCGCGGCGAACGCCGTCACGTCGGTCCAGTCGCCGAGGATCGCGAGCATGAGGTCGAACTGGTGGATGCCGTGACCCATCGTGGGCCCGCCGCCCTCGACCTCCCAGCGGCCGCGCCACGGCACCGCGAAGTACTCGTCGGGGCGGAACCACAGCGTCTCGCACGTGGCGACGAGCGGTCGCCCGAGCACGCCGCTCTCGGCGAGCGATCGCAGGTGCCGGGCGGCCGGGCCGAACCGGTGCTGGAAGACCGTGAGGATCGGGGCGCCGGTCTCGGCCTCGGCTCGGGCGAGCTCGTCGAGCTCGCCGAGGCTCAGCGCGGTGGGCTTCTCGACGAGCGAAGCGATGCCTGACCGGGCGGCAGCGGCGGCGAGCGGTGCGTGGGTCTCGGGCGGCGTGCAGATGCAGACGAGGTCGACGTCGCCACGCGCGAGCAGCTCGTCTGCCGTCACGTGGATCGCACCGACGCCGAAGTCCGCGGCGAACTGCGCGGCACGATCGGGGTCGAGGTCGACGACGCCGACGATCTCGGCACGGGGATGCAGGTCGCGGATCGCATCGGCATGGGCGTGCGCGATGCCGCCGGTGCCGATGATCCCGATGCGGAACGGGGGGCGGACAGTGCTCATCGTCGGGCGCGTCTCTTCGAGGATGGGAAAGTGATCGTTCACTTTGTGTCTCGCCCCAAGATAGTGATCGATCACTTTCTGTGTCAAGATGACCCCGGAAGGGGGCACGATGACGGATGCCGCTGCCGAGCGCCGGCCGACGATCCTCGAGGTGGCGCACCTCGCGGGCGTCTCGCACCAGACCGTGTCGCGCTACTTCCGCGACAACGCGAGCCTGAAGCCCGACACGCGCACCCGCGTGGACGCCGCCGTCCGCGAGCTCGCCTACCGGCCGAACCTCGTGGCCCGATCGATGCGCACGCGGCAGACCGGCCGGCTCGCGGTGATCGTGCCGAAGCTCACCTACAGTCCCGCGCGCCTGCTCGCCGGCGCGAGCGCCGAGGCCCATGCCGCGGGGTACAGCCTCGACATCCTCAGCATCGACGGCGGCGCCGAGGCACGGGCAGAGCGCGTCGCCGACCTCGCCGACTCGCGGCAGGTGGACGGCATCGTGTGCTTCGCGCCGCTGCAGCCGATGCCGGGCCGCGGAGATGGCGCCTCGACCGTGGGCGGGACGACGATCCTCGTCTCGGCCGACTTCGACGACGAGATGCGCGGCATCACCGGGCTCGCCGACGCTTCACCGGTGGTCGAGCTGATCGACGGGCTCGCCGCAGCGGGCCACACCCGCTTCCTTCATGTCACCGGTTCACTCGCGTTCGCGTCGGCGCGGGCGCGTAGACGGACCTTCCTCGACGCCCTCGCTGAGCGGGGGCTCGAAGCATCCGTCGTCGAGGGCGACTGGAGCGCCGAGAGCGGCATCGCCGCGATCGAGGCGATGCCCGAGACGGGCCGCCCCACGGCGGTCATCGCCGGCAACGACGTGATCGCCGCCGGAGTCATCCGTGCGGCGGTGCGGCGCGGCTGGCGCGTGCCCGACGACCTGAGCGTGACGGGCTGGGACAACCACGCACTGGGCGCGTACCTGCTGCCGTCGCTGACGACGGTCGACGTCGATCTCGAGCAGCTCGGCGCATCGGCGATGACGCGTCTGATCGCTGCGCTTCGGGGCGAGGATGCCGCTCCCGCCGCCACCGCTCTCGCGCGCGTGATCTGGAGGGAGTCCACCGGTGGGGCGCCACTCGGCGCGTGACCCCTCAGCCTGCGCGGACGAGTTCGACAGCCAGCACGTGCGAGCACGGGCCGCGACGGCCGTCGTAGCGCGCCTGCCACGGGCAGGTGCAGACGAGCCGCTCCCCCTCCGGCCGCACCCACCGCGTGCCGGTCGTCGTCTCGACAGTCCAGGTGTCGCCCTCGCTTGTCACGCGGCCACGGTCGACGAGCTCGCGCGCTCGACTGAGACGCGGATTGTCGCGCGCGAGGCGGTCGGCGTCGATCGGGAGCTCGCGATGGAACCACGCCTGGTCTGCGAGGTCGAATCCGATGCGGCCCGAGGTGCCGAGCGCCGCGAGGGCGCTGCGAACGCGCTGCTCGCTGAGCTGCAGGTCCGTGGCGAGCGCCGCCGGATCGATGACGCTCTGCCACGCGAGCTGCTCGCGCACGCGTTCGAGATCAGCCTCGACGACGGCACTCAGATCGTGCAGCGCGCTGCCCTCGCCCGAGAACCCGCGGTACGGCTCGGCGGTGATGACGAGAGTGACGCGCGCACCGTCGAGGTCGAACACCCAGCCGCTGGCGCCGGAGTCATGGCGGTACACCCGTGTGCGCGTGATGAAGCGCATGAACCGGCGCGCGGTCGACAGCCGCGCCGTCCCCGCCAGCCGCACGTCGGCGCTCGCCGCCGTCGCCGCCGGGAGCAGCCCGCGCGTCGAGCGCATGAGGTTCAGCGACGGGCCGGGGGCGCTGCGAGGGAGTCCGGCGAGGAACGGCATCGACGCGGCCGGGGTGAGCTCGGCCACCTGCTCCATCCCGGTCGAGATCGACGGCACCGCGGCGAGCCCGCGCACCCAACGATCGGGGAGATCGACCTCCCGCTCGACGTGCGTCTGATCGGGGGTGGAGACTTCGAGCCGATCGGCGCCGACGGCGACGTGCACGAGCTCGGTCGCATGCACCGACGCGAGGTGGGTGCGGAGTTCCTGGTTGATGTCGACGTTGGTGGTGCCGAGTCCGATCTCGCCCGACGCGATCCCTGATTCCAGCAGGTCGAACCGCGCGTAGACGCCGTTGCAGCGGCTGAACGATTCGAATCGCAGCCGGTCGCCGCCGGCCGTCACCACCGGATCCAGCGACGCCCGCAGCATCGAGAGGTCGTAGTAGGTGGTCGCCGCGACATCGGCGACGGCGAGGAGTCCGGCCGCCATCACCTCGGGGCGTACGACGAGACCCGAGAAGAAGGCGGGATGCTCGCGCAGCCCAACCGGCGTGAGCCCGACGGCCGTCTCGAGGAGCAGGCTGCGGCCCTCGTCGCTCGGCGCGAGCATGGATGCCGCGGCGTAGCCGTTCATGACGCGCCCTCGCCCAGCGCCGCACGCAGAGCCCGCGCTTCGGCTGCGGTCTTCGAGCTCGACCGCGAGGCGGCGAGGCGGTCGAGTTCTGGCGTCGTCGGCACCTCACCATGCTGGCGCACGACCGGCACCGCGCGCGTGAGCGCACGGAGAAGATCCGCCGTGCCGGACGGCGGGCGATCGCGACGGAGGGCCTCGCCGGCCACCGCCCACGCCGCCGGCCACAGCCACGCGAGCAGCCCGACGCGGAAGCCGTTGTCGCACGCGTCGGCGAAGCGCGTGAGCGAGAGCGCACCCTCGGCGAGCGCGGTGGTCGCGGCATCCTCGAGGACGGATGCGGACAGGCGGCCCTGCGCGGCGAAGCCGGCCGTCGCCTCGACTGCGAGCAGGCGCGAGTCGGGGCGCGGGTGGCTCATCGACCGCGCCAGCAGCCGGTGCGCTCCCGGGCCCGGATCGCCCGCCGCGTTCGTCAGGAACGTCAGCGCCTTCGCGGTGAAGGCGCTCTCGAGGCCCTCCGCGACCTCGAGCTGCGCCGCCGCCGCGTCGGTCCACCACGGCACCACGCCGAGGTAGCGGGCGACGTCGTCGGCCTGGCCGAGGGGCCTCTGGGCGTAGCGCACCGCGCCACCCTCGACGAGCGTCGACGCCGCACACAGCTCGGCCAGGCCGTCGAGCGCGAGGAGCGGCGTCGGCAGCGGCAGGTCTACCGCGGCGAGGCGCACTGAGTCGGGGCCGATGACGGCGAAGCGAGGAGGGATGCCGCCGGCGAGAATCCAGTCGCGGACGACCGTGGCGGCATCCATCGCCGGTGGTCGCCGGTCGAACCAGCCGCGCCGGACCTGGCCCGACCACATCGGTGCCGAGAAGCCCTCGAACCGGGCGGCGTCGCGCGGAGCGCCCGGCTCGAGTCGAAGGAGCGCCTGCACGAGTTCGTACGGGCCGACGCCTGCCCGGCCCGCTCGCCGAAGTCGATCCGCGAGGTCGTCGAGGGTCACGGTGCCGTCGGCACGCGACGGCGTGCTGACCAGCTCCGAGAGCTCACCCAGTCGCGACAGCGTCTCTTCGACGAGGCGGTCGGTGAACAGCTCGTGCGCCGGCGGAGGCGTGGTGTGCGTGCGCGTGCGCGTGGTCGAGCCGCCCTCGGCCCAGCGGCGCAGCATCGGCAGCACCCGATTCGACGACCACCACATGCCGCTGTCGGACGCGACGGACCGCACGACATCGCGCAGTCGTGAGAGATCGCGGTACCCGAACCGAACGGCCTGGTCGAGCAGCAGAGCATTCGTGGTGACTCGCACCCCGACCGCCTCGTCGGATCGCGCAGCATCCATCCCGGCGGCGTCGGGCGACCACGGTTCGGCGGCGTGCGACCGGTAGCCCTCCACAGGAAGTGCCCACGGGAGGCCGGGGTCCGGCGCATCGCCACGCGCTTCGCCTGCTGCGGGGGCGTCCAGCGCCGCGCGCGCCTTCGCCGCGAACGCGGTGTCGTCGGCACCCGCCGCCATCGCGAGCAGCGTCTGCGCGCCGGGCGTCTCAGCGCGGCGGCTGAGCCAGGCGACCAGCAGATTCTTCTGCGCCTTCTCGGGCCGCGCGAGGATCACCGCGCCGACGTCGACGAGAGTCGCCTCGTCGGGCTCGGCATCGAGCACGGCCGCCAGGAGCACCGCCGTGACGCTCCCGTGCACGCTCGGCATGAGGTGGCTCACGAGGGCGAGCCGCGCGCGAACGTCGGCGCCGCCGAATGCGGCACCACGCAGGATCGCGGCCATCGCCCGCTGCGCGGTCGGGCGATCGGCGCGCGTGAGTGCGGCGAGCGTGCCGTCGACGACGCGCTCGCGGTCGAGCTCGCCGCTCGCAACGAGCTCCTTCACCGCCGCCCCGACGTCCCACCCCGCGCCGCGCATCGTGCTGAACTCGGCGAGCGCGTCGGGGGTCGCGAGGGCGGCGGCGAGCATGTCGTCGAGTCGCGGCGTCGCGCGCAGCACCTCCGCGAGCGTCGTCGGGACCCCGTAGGCGTGCGCGGCGGCGCCGGCGCGCGGGATCCGCAGCGGGATCCACCGGCCGTCGCCGTTCTGGGGAGGACTCGCGACCGCCGCCATGCTCACGAGCTGTGTCCACCCGAGGGCGAAGGTTCCGGTGGGGATCGGCGCGTCGCCGTCGGCGTAGACGGGCAGCGTCACAGCCGTGATCTCGGCGGCGGCGCGCGCCGATTCGCCGCGGAGCACCGTCGCCGTCGCCAGCGCGGCGAATGCGCTCGCCCACGCGGGGTCGCGCGCACCGAGCAGGGCGCCGAGCCTGGGCATCCCTCCCTCAGGATCGGTCCATACGAACCGCCGACCCCACGTGCCGTTGCGGGAAGCCTCGTCCGGTGTCTCGCTCAGCGCGAGCGCGAGCGCGAGCTGGACGAGCCGCGGCGACTCGCTCCACGTCCGCTCGCTGACGTGCTGCGCCGCAGCGCGCAGCGTGCCCCGATACCAGCGCTTCGCCTCGTCGAGACCGGCGTCATCGAGCGCGCCCAGCCATTCGACGACCTCGCGCCAGCGCGACAGCTCGATCGCCTGCTCGATCGCCGCTCTGTCCACTCGCACAGCGTAGGGCGTCGACCCCGACGGAGCGTGGCGCCGCGGCATCCCGGCTAGCATGGCGCCATGATCCGCAGCGTGGAGTCCGACGCACCTCCGCTGTCGCTCTACCGCGAGATCGCCCGCTCCGACTGGGCGCGGCTCGCTCCCGAGACGCCGCAGCCGCTCAGCGACACCGAGATCGTCCAGATCCGGGGGCTCGGCGACCGCCTCGACATCCGCGAGGTGCGCGAGGTGTACCTGCCGCTCAGCCGCCTGCTGAGCCTCTACGCGCGCTCGGCGAAGCAGTTGGGGGCCGCCACCAGCAGCTTCCTGGGCGAGGCCGACACCACGACCCCGTTCGTCATCGGTGTCGCGGGTTCGGTCGCGGTCGGCAAGTCGACGATCGCGCGTCTGCTGCGCGACCTCCTCAGTCGCTGGCCCGAGACATCGCGCGTCGAACTCGTGACGACCGACGGATTCCTCCACCCCAACGCCGAGCTCGAACGCCGCGGCCTCATGACGCGCAAGGGCTTCCCCGAGTCGTACGACCGGCGCGCGCTCGTCGACTTCCTCACACAGGTCAAGAGTGGTGCCCCCGAGGTGCACGCGCCGGTGTACTCGCACCTGCGCTACGACATCGTTCCCGATGCTCGAGTGAGCGTGAGACGCCCCGATGTCGTGATCGTCGAGGGCCTCAACGTCCTGCAGCCGCCGCCCGGCGCGAACGAGGTCTCGATCGGCGAGCTCTTCGACTTCTCGGTCTATGTCGACGCCGACTCCGACGACATCGCCCGTTGGTACGTCGACCGCTTCATGGCGCTGCGCTCGGGTGCCTTCAGCAACCCGTCGTCGTACTTCCACACGTACGCGCAGCTCAGCGACGACGAAGCCGCGCGCACAGCGAAGGGATTCTGGGAGGGCATCAACCTGCCGAACCTCGTCGAGAACATCCTCCCCACGAAGCACCGCGCGAGTCTCGTGCTGCAGAAGGCCGCAGACCACGCCGTCGAACGGGTGCTGCTGCGCAAGCTCTGACACCGACCGCCCTTTTTGTACCGTGTGCAGGATTGGGCGATACTCGACACGCACCCCGCACCCTGGCGCCGGGGCGCAGCACCCATGAACCACACACCGCACACCCCGCTTCGCACGGTCGCGACGGTGGCCATCGTCGGCCGCGGTCGTCTCGGCCGCGCGATCGCGCGCGCCCTCGAGGCAGCCGGACTCCGCGTCTTCGGCCCCCTCGGTCGAGGCGAGGTCGTGCCGCTCGCCGACATCGTGCTGCTGTGCGTGCCCGACGCCGAGATCGCCGGTGCCGCGGCGGCGCTCGCCGACCGCGCCGATCACCCCGGGCTCGTCGGGCACGTGTCGGGTGCGACCCCCATCACCGGCGTCGACTTCGGGCTGCATCCGCTGCAGACCTTCACCGGCGACGAAGGCCCCGAGGCGTTCCATGGCATCGGCTGCGCGATCGCCGGCCGCACTCCCGAGGCGCTCGATGTCGCCGCGCACCTCGCCGAGCTCCTCGGCACACGGCCCTTCCCGCTCGCCGACGAGGATCGCGCGAGCTATCACGCCGCGGCATCCGTGGCGTCGAACTTCGTCGTCACCCTGCTGGCCGCGGCCGAGCAGCTGGCGGCCACCGCGGGGCTCACCGGGGCCGACGCACGGGCGCTGCTGGCGCCCCTCGTGCGCACGACGGTCGAGAACTGGGCGGCCCGCGGAGCCGGGTCGGCGCTGACCGGCCCGGTCGCGCGCGGCGACGTGCAGACGGTCGGACGACAGCGGGATGCCGTGACCACGAACGCACCCGATCTCCTCCCCCTCTTCGACGAGCTCGTCACGAGCACGCGCGCGCTGAGCGAGAAGGGCAGGACCGCGGCATGAGGATCGTCCGCACCATCGCCGAAGTGCGCGCCGCCGTCAGCGCGGCGCGCGACGCGGGCGACATCGTCGGGCTCGTCCCCACGATGGGCGCCCTGCACGAGGGGCACCTGTCGCTCGTGCGGCGCGCGCGTGAGGGCAGCGACCTCGTCGTCGTCTCGCTCTTCGTCAACCCGACCCAGTTCGCCCCCGGCGAGGACCTCGCCGCATACCCGCGCACCGAGGAGCGCGACGCCGAGCTCGCCGCGGGCGCGGGTGCCGACATCCTCTTCGCCCCGCCGGCATCCGAGATCTATCCCGACGGCTTCGCCACCTCGATCCACGTCGCCGGCATCACCGAGGTGCTGTGCGGCGCGCACCGCGGCGCCGCGCACTTCGACGGGGTGGCGACGGTCGTCGCGAAGCTCTTCCAGATCGTGGCGCCGGATGTCGCGTACTTCGGGCAGAAGGACGCGCAGCAGGTGCTCGTGATCCGCCGGCTCGTGCGCGACCTCGACATGCCCGTGCGCATCGAGGCGTGCCCGATCGTACGTGAGCCCGACGGCCTCGCGATGAGTTCGCGCAACGTCTACCTCGATGCCGCAGCGCGCAAGCGGGCGACAGCGCTCAATCGCGCGCTCGATGCCGCCGAGGCCGTCGTCGCCCGCGGCGAGACGGGTGCGCCTGAGGTGCTCGCCGCAGCGCGCGCCGTGCTCACCGACGCCGGCATCGACCCCGAGTACCTCGAGCTGCGCTCTGCCGAGGACCTCCGCGAACTCACCCGCGTGGAGGGCACCGCGCTCCTCGCCGTCGCCGCACAGGTCGGCGCCGCGCGTCTGATCGACAACCGAATCCTGGAGGCCCGCTGATGCGAAACCCGATGCCTGTCCGGAGGGCGTCGTGAGCGCCCGCCCGCCGATGGCCGCCGCCGCGGCATCCCGTCCGCGCACGACGTTCGCGAGTCTGGCTGCGCAGAAGGCGAACGGCGAACCCATCGCGATGGTCACCGCGTACGACTACCCGAGTGCCCAGATCGCCGAGGCCGCGGGCGTCGACATCGTGCTGGTGGGCGACTCGGCGGCGATGACCGTGCTCGGCTACGACAGCACCGTGCCGGTCACGATCGAGGAGATGCTCATGCTCACCGCGGCCGTCCGCCGCGGGCTCGCCACCCCGCTGCTCGTCGCCGACCTTCCGTTCGGGTCGTACGAGGGCTCCGACGAGCAGGCCGTCGCCACCGCGCAGCGGTTCGTCAAGACCACAGGCTGCGATGCCGTCAAGATCGAGCGCGGCGGCTCGTCGGCCGACCGTGCGCGCGCGATCATCGCCGCCGGCATCCCCGTGATGGGGCACGTGGGCCTCACGCCCCAGACCGCGGCGACCCTCGGCGGTTACCGCATGCAGGGTCGCACCGCCGACGAGGCGATCGCGGTCTTCGACGACGCGCTCGCCCTGCAGGCGGCGGGCTGCTTCTCGATCGTCTTCGAGGCGATCCCGACCGCCGCCACCGACGCGATGATGCCGCGCCTCGACGTGCCGGTGATCGGCATCGGCGCCGGGCCGAATACCGACGGCCAGGTGCTCGTCTTCCACGACCTGCTCGGCATCTACGACGGCCGCGCCGCGCGGTTCGTCAAGCGCTACGCCGAACTGCGCGAGCCCATGATCGAGGCGGTCGCCGCCTACGCCGACGACGTGCGCGAGCACCGCTACCCCGAGCCGCGGCACGGCTACGCGATGGCGGCTGCCGAGGCTTCCCGGCTGGAAGCCCTCCTCGCCGAACGCGACGGCCGCCCGCCGATCGGGATCGTGCGCGAGCGCGCGTAGCCGGGCGCGAGTCCCGTCAGAGGGCGGGTCGACGCATGCGGTTCGACAGTGCCGAGCCCGCCAGGACGCCGAGCGCGATCGAGACCATCGTCGCGAGCGTCGCGAGGAGGGATGCCGACGCCCGCGCGTCGCCGCCGAGCAGGTCGGCCACCCCGACGAGTCCGAGGGCACCGGGGACCAGCAGCCAGAACGCGGGCGTGAAGCTCACGAGCGCGGCAGGACCCGTGCGCTGGCGCGCGACGAGGGCCGTGACCGGCGTCACGACGAGGGCGCCGACGAACGCCGAGAGCACGCCGCCGAGCACGAGGTCGCCCAGCACCTGCGCCGCGTACGCGACGTACAGGACGAGCAGGATCCACGGCAGCGCACGCGGCGGCGCGCAGCGGTTGACGGTGATGCCGACGCCGAAGACGGCCACGGCGATCCACGGCGCGAAGGGGCCGAGCAGATCGGGATTCTCGGCGAAGTCGAAGTCGGGAACACCGACCACCGCACCGGCCGCGACGATGCCCGCCCCGAGCAGCACCAGCTGCATGGCCCCGGCCGCCAGCCGCCCCGCACCCGACAGCATCTGGCCGGTGCAGAGCTCGAGCACCGCGGTCGTGAGCAGCGCACCCGGCAGCAGCACCACGAGCGGCGCGATGAGGGCGGCGAGGATGCCGGGGCCGAGGCCCGCGCGCAGCAGCAGGAACACCGCGATCGACACGCCGAACGCGATGCCCACGGTGATGAGGGCGCCGTAGCGGCGCGGCACGCGCTCGCTCACGAGGAGCGCCGCGCCGGTGAGCAGCCCGAGGCCGGCCGCGATGGCGACGCCCACCCAGGACGATCCGAGGAGGACGGCGAGTGCCGCGCTGAGCAGCGCGTAGCCCGCGACGCGGAGTGCGGGCCCGAAGGGCGGCGCCATCGCGCGGATCTCGGCGATCCGGGCGATCGTCGACCGCGGATCGAGAAGGCCGGTGCGGGCGGCGTCGACGGCGCGCTGCACCTCGTCGATCTGGACCAGCAGCAGCCCACCGCCTTCGCTGACGACCGCCCCGGTGCTGTGCTGTCCCTCACCGCGGGCCGAGACCATCAGGGCGTTCGGGAAGACCACCATCTCGCTCGCCGGCAGACCGTTCACTCGTGCGATGTCGCCGAGCACGTCCTGCACCGTCTCGACCGAGAACCCGGCGTCGATCATCGCGCGCCCGGCGGATTCCGCCGCCTCCAGCGTCGCCGCCGCATCGGGCTCGGCGGTCGGCGAGAGCGCGACGGCGCCGGTGCGCACCGCGCTCTGGGCGCTCGCGGCGATGTCGCGCACGGCCTTCGGCCGCAGCAGCACGAGGATGACCGCCGCCGCGATCAGCACCGCTTCGGCCAGCCACACCTCGATGCCCACCGTCATGGGCGGTGACCGGCGCCCGCCACCGCGGCGATCGACGCGTCGAGGATGTCCATGCCGCGGTGCAGCTCGGCGCCCGTCACCGTCAGGGGCGGGGCGATGCGGAAGACGCCGCCCATGCCGGGCAGCTGCACGATGTTCAGGTGCAGGCCGCGTTCGAGGCACGCGGCCGTGACGGCCTGGCCGAGGGCATCGGCCGGCGCTTTGGTGGTCCGATCCGCGACGAGTTCGATGCCCTGCAGCAGTCCGCGGCCGCGAACGTCGCCGACCACCTCGTGCCGCTCCTGCATGCCGAGCAGTCGCTCGCGCAGCTGCCCGCCGAGAGCCGCGGCACGCTCGACGAGCCCGTCGCGCTGGATGACCTCGAGCACCGTCAGCGCCACAGTCGCCGCGAGCGGATCGTTCACATGCGTCGTGAAGAAGAGGTAGCCGCGCTCGCGGCAGGTGTCGTCGATCTCGGGGCTCGTGACGACGGCCGCCACCGGCAGCCCTGCCCCCAGCGTCTTGGACAGTGTCAGGATGTCGGGCGCGACCCCGTCGCGCTCGAACGCGTACAGATGACCGGTGCGCCCGAGGCCGGTCTGCGCCTCGTCGAGGATCAGCAGCATCCCGCGCTCGACGCACTTCTGCTTGAGGCGGGCGAGGTACCCGAGCGGCAGCTCGATGATGCCGCCTGAGGAGAGGATCGGCTCGATCAGGCACGCCGCGAGCGCGCCCGTGGACTGCCGGTCGACCAGGGCGAAGCCGTAGTCGAGCTCGGCCTCCCAGTCGTACGAGCCGTCGGCCTTCCGGAACGGCGAGCGGTAGGCGTCGGGTGAGGGAAGCGTGAAGCTCCCGGGCACGACCGGTCCGTAGCCGCGGCGCCCGGCCGAGAAGGTGAGGCCCGCGGCGCCCGAGGTCATGCCGTGCCACGACCGGTCGAACGAGACGACCTCGTGCCCGCCGGTGTACAGCTTCGCCATGCGGAGGGCCGCCTCGTTCGACTCCGCGCCGGTGGTGAGAAGCAGCGTGCGGCTGAGCGCTTCGGGAAGGGTCTGTGCGAGAGCTCGGGCGAAGTCGACGACCGGGCGGCTCAGCATCCCGCTGTAGAGGTGATCGAGAGACGCGACCGACTCCGAAACCGCACGCACGATGTCGGGATGACCGTGGCCGAGCACCGCGCTCATCTGCCCCGAGGTGAAGTCGAGGATCGCGGCGCCCGTCTCGTCGTAGACGAAGGATCCCTCCGCCCGTTCGATGATGCGCGGTGTGTAGCGGGCGCCATACCCCGCGAGGTACCGCTCGGCGTCGCTCCAGAAGGTGTCGTCTGCCACAGCGGAAGTATGGCAGGCGCCTTCGTACGGAGCGGGATCGGCCTACAGGGGCGCGCGCGGCCGTCGCCTGACGCGCGCGGGCGACGTGTAGCCTCGGCCTCGAACGTCGGGGTCGATCAGGATGCCGGCACCGCCTCTCGGCTGGAGACCCACATGAGCACGCAGATCGCCGTCGTCTGGAACCCCTCGAAGACCGACAGGGAGGCGCTCGAGGCGGGTCTCGACGCGGCCCTCGAAGGCGCCGAGGTGACCTGGTGGGAGACCACCGAAGAGGACCCCGGTCAGGGTGCGGCCGAACAGGCACTGGCCTCGGGCGCCGAACTCGTCCTCGTCGCCGGCGGCGACGGCACGGTGCGCGCGGTCGCCGAGCACCTGGCGGACGCGGACTCGACGGCCGAGCTGGGCATCATTCCGCTGGGAACCGGCAATCTGCTCGCCCGCAACCTCGACGTGCCGCTGGGCGATGTGCCCGCCGCCTTCGCGCGGGCGCTCGCGAGCGACTCGCGCGCTCTCGACGTCGGCTGGGTCGAGGTCGAGCTCGAGGACGGCGTCGAGCGGCACGCGTTCGTCGTGATGATCGGGTTCGGCATCGACGCGCACATGATCGAGGAGACCGACGACGATCTGAAGGACAAGGCCGGCTGGCTCGCCTACGTCGAGTCGCTCGGGCGGGCGCTGTCGGCGAGCGAGATCGTGCCGTTCCACATCACGACCGACGACGAGGACGGCCACGACGAGGAGGGCCACACGCTCCTCATCGCCAACTGCGGCACGCTGCAGGGCGGCATCACGCTGCTCCCCGACGCCGACCCGGCCGACGGCGAACTCGACTACCTGGTCCTCAGCGCCGAGGGCTTCGCCGAGTGGGCGGGCACGCTCAAGACGATGATGTGGGACAACGGCCTCAAGCGCCTCATCACGAACAAGGACGACGTCACGAACACGGATGCCGTCACCCACGCCCGCGCGAAGACGATCGCCGTCACCCTCCCCGAGCCCCGCGCGTTCGAGATCGACGGCGAGGGCATCGGCCAGACGAAGTCGTTCACCGTGACGATCCAGCCCTCGGCGCTGCGCGTGCGCTGACGCGTTCGGCCCACGGCGCCGGATCGGCGTCGGCGCATTCCCTGTTGCGCTTCCACTATTCAGTGTTACTATCTACCGGTAGTCAACATCACTGAGTAGTACGCGGAGGTGCCCATGGGCAAGCAGGTGACCGAGATGCTCAAGGGCGTCCTCGAGGGGATCGTCCTGGCGATCCTGTCGGCGCGCCCTGCCTACGGGTACGAGATCACGGCGGATCTGCGCGAGCAGGGCTTCGCCGACATCGCCGAGGGCACGGTCTACGCGCTCCTCATCCGCATCGAGCAGCGGGGCTTCGTCGACATCGAGAAGGTCCCCTCCGAGAAGGGCCCGCCGCGCAAGGTGTACTCGCTCAACGCGCAGGGACGCGAACAGCTCGAAGACTTCTGGAGGACGTGGAGCTTCCTCGCAGAACGTATCGAACAGCTCCACGGAAGAGAGAACTGACATGGCCGCCAAATGGATCGAGATGCTCACCGGCTCCCTCGAGCAGAAGAAGCAGTACAAGCAGGCCGTCGCGCGCATGGACGCGCTGCCCGAGCCGTATCGAACGACCTCCAAGGCCTACCAGCGGTACTTCATGTACTACGGTGGCGTGCTCGACAGCGACAGCCTCATCACGATGTGGAGCGACTTCGCCGACCTCTGGGAGCGCGCGGCCGCCGACGGCACGCCCGTCCGCGACATCGTCGGCGACGACCCCGTCGAATTCGGCGAGACGTTCGTGCAGGCGTACTCGGGTCGCCAGTGGATCGACAAGGAGCGCACGCGCCTCGCGAAGACGATCGAGGACGCGGAGCGGGGTGAGTCGAAATGACGACGGATGCCGCCATCGCGGTCGCCGGCCTCGAGAAGTCCTTCGGCGACCTGCACGTGCTGCGCGGCGTCGACTTCGACGTCGACCGGGGCAGCATCTTCGCCCTGCTCGGCTCGAACGGCGCCGGCAAGACGACGGTCGTGCGGATCCTCGCGACGCTGCTCGCGGCGGATGCCGGCGCGGCCTCGGTCGACGGCTTCGACGTCGGCGCGGCGCCCGCGAGCGTCCGCGAGTCGATCAGCCTCACCGGCCAGTTCACCGCCGTCGACGATGTGCTGACGGGGCGCGAGAACCTCGTGCTCGTCGCGAAGCTGCGCCACCTCGACGGCCCCGGTGCGATCGCCGACGCGCTCCTCGCCCGCTTCTCGCTCACCGAGGCCGGCGGGCGCCGGACCGGAACATACTCGGGCGGGATGCGGCGTCGCCTCGACATCGCGATGAGCCTCATCGGCGACCCGTCGGTGATCTTCCTCGACGAGCCGACAACGGGCCTGGACCCCCAGGCGCGCCTCGAGGTGTGGCAGGCGGTGAAGGAACTCGCCGCCGGCGGCACCACGGTGCTGCTGACGACGCAGTACCTCGACGAGGCCGAGCAGCTGGCCGATCGGATCGCGATCCTCCACGAGGGCCGGATCATCGCGAACGGCACCCTCGCCGAGCTCAAGCGCCTGCTGCCGCCGGCGAAGGTCGAGTACGTGGAGAAGCAGCCGAGCCTCGAGGACGTGTTCCTCGCGATCGTCGGCGACGACAGCAAGGAACGATCATGACCCACTTCTTCGGCGACACCGTCGTCCTCACCGGCCGGTCGCTGCGCCACATCCTCCGCAGTCCCGACACCATCATCACGACCGCGGTGACCCCCGTGGCCATCATGATGCTGTTCGTCTTCGTCTTCGGCGGTGCGATCGACACGGGCTCGTACTCGTACGTCGACTACATGCTGCCCGGCATCCTGCTCATCACGATCGCGTCGGGCATCGCCTACACCGCGTATCGCCTCTTCGGCGACATGCAGGGCGGCATCTTCGAGCGCTTCCAGTCGATGCCGATCGCGCGGTCGAGCGCCCTGTGGGCGCACGTGCTGACGTCGCTCGTCGCCAACGTGATCTCGCTCGTCATCGTCATCGGCGTCGCCTTCGCGATGGGGTTCCGCACCGGGGCGGGGGTGCTGAACTGGCTGGCCGTGGCCGGCATCCTGATCCTGTTCACCCTGGCACTGACGTGGCTCGCCGTGATCGCGGGACTGTCTGCGAAGACCGTCGACGGCGCGAGCGCGTTCTCGTATCCGCTCATCTTCCTGCCGTTCATCAGCTCGGCGTTCGTGCCCACGGACACGATGCCGGCACCCGTCGCGTGGTTCGCCGAGAACCAGCCCGTCACCCCGATCGTCAACACGATCCGGGCGCTGTTCGCGCAGGAGCCCGTCGGCGACGACATCTGGGTGGCGCTGGCGTGGTGCGTCGGCATCCTGATCGCCGCGTACGGCGTCTCGATGGTGGTCTACCGCCGCCGGATCCGGTAGCCCGCGTCAGCGCACCTCAACTCGGGCCAGCAGCACGTGCTGCTGGCCCGAGTGCATGTCGCGGTCGGCGAAGCTCCCCTGCACGACCGGGCGCGGGAACGAGATCTTGATCGCGCGCAGCGCCGGCATCGGGAAGACCCGCACCTGCGCCGCATCGACCCGGTAGAGACCGGCGATCACGGCGGGATCGACGACAGCGGATGCCGCCACCCGCGTGAACGCGTCGTCGGTGGGCAGGAACACATCGAGGGTCATCCAGAACGGCCCGGCGTTCTTGGCGCGGACGAGGTCGGCGATCTCGTCGAGGGTCTCAGCGGCCATCGCGACCCACCTCCTCGTACTCGGTGCGGAAGAGTTCACTCTCGTCGTCGACGTCGATCGTGTGCTGCAGGACGAACTCGTAGCTCGCACCCCGCTCGATCTCGGCGGGCGAGGTCGCGAAGGCGAAGCTCGGCAGGTGCGTCATGCCCTCGAGCGGCAGGTGAAGCATGAGCGGGTTCGCGATCTTCGCGATCGCCGTCGCCGTCGTCTGATCGGCGGCACGCGCGCGGAACATGACGCCCACCTCGCGCGGCGGCTCGCCGCCCGGCTCGAGGTCGCCGAGCACCGCATTGTGGCCGTAGGCGCGCAGCTCGGCGTCGTACTCGCCGGCGGCGAGCCCGAGGTGCGATCCCGCGCGGCGTGCGAGCTCGCCCGAGAACCGAGCGAGCCACGCATCCATGTGCGCCGTGATGTGGGGATCACGGATGCCGACGAACGACACAGTTTCGTATCCCCCGATCGCGGCACCCTCGAGCTTGATCGTGGTCTGCACAGCCTCTTCGAAGACCGAGCCCTCGACCCGCGTCACGCGGTCGTTGACGGCGGCGTACACGGCGGCGCTCGTGTCGAGCGTGCCCGCAGGCTCGCGCAGGCGGAACGGGTCGGCGTTCTCGTACAGCATGTGGGCGGCGACGGTCATCGGGGTGGCTGCGGCCGAGTCGTCGAGCGGGAACACCGTGAAGCCGTCGTCGTCGATCTCGACGAGCACGCTGCCGGCGAGCGGATCCGTCGTGCACTGACTGCCGCACTCGACCGTCTTCGCCGCATGCCACGCGGGTCCGGGGGCGATGCCGCGACCGAGGGCTATGCCGGCGACCGACGTCGTATCGGACGCGCGGCCCGTGAGGATCAGATCGGACCCGGCGGCGAGCGCTGCGGTGATCGGCTCGTGTCCCATCAGCCCCACGATGTGCTCGCAGGAGTCGATGGTCGCGGCATCCAGCTCGCCCGCGGGCTCGAGCGGCGTGATGCGACCCCCGGCAAGCGCCTGGCGGACGACCTCACGGTCGAGTTCGCTGTAGATCAGCGCCATCGTGAAGCCGAGCGACTCCTCGGCCGCGATCTCACGCGCCATGCCGGCGACCCAGTCGACGCCCGAGTCGGTGCCCGAGGTGCCGCAGGTCGTGACGACGAGGGGGATCCCCGCGCCGCGCGCCGCGACGAGCAGAATGCGCAGGTCCTTCTTGAGCGAGCCGCGCGAGGTCTTGGCGATGCCGGCGCCCAGGTAGTGAGGACCGGAGTCGGTGGATCCGCCGTCGACGGCGATCGCGTCGGCCCCGAGCGCGATTCCGCGCGCGACGGTGTCGGCGATCACGCCGCCACCCAGCATCCCGATCGGGAAGATGATCCGGACGGAGCCGGGGCGGCGTGCGGCCGCGGCATCCTCCACGTCATCGTGTGAAGTCATCGGTGAGCATCCTCTCTGCATCCATAACCTATTTGCTATAGCAAATGGAGTCAAGCGCGGCGATGCCGCTGTCGCGCAATCCTCGGGAGTAGCGTGGGGGGATGCCGAGGATCGGGGCCCTGTGAGCCTTCACGACGTTCTGCCGCAGGTGGCGCGCGCCGGGTCGCTCTCGGAGCAGGTCTACCGGTCGCTGCGCGAGAGCATCGCCGACGGGCGGCTCTCCCCCGGCAGCCGCATCACCGAGCGCCAGCTCGCCGCCGCCCTCGACGTCAGCCCGACGCCCGTGCGAGAAGCGCTGAGCAAGCTCGAGCACGAGGGGCTCGTCGAGAGGGTCGGCCCCCGGCGCCTGCAGGTCGTCGACCACCCGGCTGAGACGCTGGCGGAGCTGATGGAGGTCGAGGTCATGCTCCGCGGCGCCGAGGCCCGCATCGCCGCCCGCAAGATCACGCCCGAGGCGATCGCCCGCATGCGGGGCTACATCGACGACCTCGTCGCCTCGCGCGATGCGATGACCCTCGCGCAGCAGTTCGAGCTCGCGCAGCGCTTCGACGCCGAGATCGCGCGCGCCGCCGCGAACCCGGCCCTCCGCAGCCTCATCGACAGCTACGCGATCTACGGCTCGGACTTCCGCCTCAGCCGTGCTGCCGAAGACGCGAAGGCGCCCGGTTGGGTCGAGGCCCGGATCGCCGACCACCGCGCGATCGTCGAGGTGCTCGCCGATGGCGATGAGGATGCCGCCGAGCGCGTCATGCGCGGGCACGCGCGGTCGTCGATCGAAGACCTCTGAGCGGCGGCGCTGCGCCGCGGCTGCGCCGGCCGCAGCATCCGTCCCCCGCTGTTTGGCGGTGGGACGACGCAGATTGCTGCGTGACGGCATCCTGAGTGCCTTTTGCGTCGTCTCGGCGAGCGGATGCCGATGCCCAAGCGTCCGAGACGACGCAGAGTGCCGGCTGCGGGCGCCGTCAGGACACTCTGCGTCGTTTCGGCACCGAAGCCCGGAAGCTCAGCGCCCGTAGCCGCGCATCGCGCGGTAGCCGTCGAGCGTGAACTCGGGGCTGTCGATGAAGTCGAGGTCGCGGCGCTCGGTCGTCCGCACCGCGTCGACGGCGCCGCGGAGGTCGGACAACCCCTCCCACGGCACGATCACGATCCCGTTCGCGTCGCCGTGGAGGATGTCGCCGGTGTGGACGACCTGCCCGTCGAGGTGCACCGGGTCGCCGACCTTCGACAGTTCGAAGTTCGCGTGCGACACGACGGCGTACCGCATGAAGTAGTGGAAGCCGCGCGCACGCACCTCGGCGACATCGCGCAGCGCGCCGTCGGTGACCATGCCGATCGCGCCGAGCCGGCTGGCGAGGGTCACCATGATCTCGCCCGCGTAGGCGACACGGCTGGGTGTCGCGCTGGCATCCTTCATCACGATCACCGTCGGACCGGATGCCGCCTCCAGCGCCTCCCACAGCTCCCAGTACCCGTCCTGGCGCGCCGGTCGGCCGACCGCATTGTCGACCGTGACCGTCAGCGCCGTGCCCACCATCGGGCCGAGCTCAGGGAAGGCGCACAGCACCGAACCGCCGATGTAGCCGTCGCTGCGATCGCGCAGTGACAGGCGCTCGAGCGCGTTGGCGATCGTCGGCGAGTCAATTCCGCGGAGGTAGGAGACCTCAGAATCGAGCAGGTTTCTATTTGCCATAGCAAATGGTAACGTGCTCGCATCCCGACCGGGCGTAGGTCTCGCCCGCCGCCCGAACGACAATGGAGTCAATCGTGTCCCGTGACAACGTCGCCTCGCCCGCCCGCCGGCGCTTCCATCTCCGCCTCGGCCTGCTCGTGGCGCTCGGCGTGTTCGCGCAGGAATCGGTCTGGAACTTCCACGACTCGCAGACACCGGTGACCCTCGCCGAATACACGACGAGCATCGCGCTGATCGGGCTCATCATGGGGCTCGACAACATCATCGGCATCTTCATCCAGCCGCTCATGGGCTTCTTCAGCGACCGCACCCGCTCGCGCTTCGGCCGGCGCACGCCGTTCATCCTGGCGGGGGTGCCGATCGCCGCCCTGCTGTTCATCCTCATCCCGACCGCGGGCACGTTCCCGATCCTGATCGCGATCATCGTGCTGTTCTCCCTGACGGCGAACAGCTTCAAGCCGATCACCGAGTCGCTCATCGCCGACAGTCAGGTGCCCGAACACCGCAGCAAGGCGAACGCGCTCGGCCGCGCGGCCTCGAGCCTGACGATCATCGTCTCGGCGCTGCTGAGCCTGCTCGTCGTAGATCAGAGCGTCGAACTCGCCTACATCATCGCCGCCGGTGTCATGGTGATCTGCTTCGCGATCCTGCTGATCTCGCTGCGCGAACCGCGCACCGTCGCCTACCGCGCCGTCGTCGACGAAGACCTCGAGCAGGGCCGCGAGAAGATCGGGTTCTTCGCGGTGTTCAAGGACATCTTCACCGACCGCGATCGCAGCCGCCTGTTCATGATCGGCGCCATCATCGTCACGTGGGGCGCATGGGCGGCGATCCGTGCCCTGCTCACCCTGTACGGCGTCGAGCAGCTCGGCCTGTCTCGCGGCGAAGCCGGCGGCTTCACCCTGCCCGCCGGTGTCGCGTTCCTCGTGGTCGTGATCCCGGTCGCGATCCTCTCCGACCGCTTCGGCCGCCGGCTCATGATGCGCAGCGGGATCGTCGTGTTCGCCCTCGGCGCGCTCATCGCCTTCGCCTTCAACACGTCGGAACTCGCGACCCTCATCGGGGTGCTCGTGGCCGCGTGCGGCTTCGCCGGGTTCGCCGTCAACGCCGCCGTGATGCTCTGGAACCTCGCCCCGTCGGTGCGCATGATCGGTGTGTACACGGGCATCTTCGCCGTCGCGCAGGCGATCGGCTCGTCCGCGGGCCCTGCCGCGCTCGGCGCCCTGGTCGATGCGACCGACTGGAGCTTCCTCATGCTGTTCCTCGTCGGCGTCTCACTCGTCGGGCTCGCCCTCACGTTCGGCGTCCGCCGCGAGTACTCCCAGGCGCAGCTCGACGAGATGGCGTTCGTCGACGCCGAGAGCGCCGGCTGATCCGGGCGGCGTCCGGCCCGGCATGACCGCACGCGACGAGCGCCGCGCCTTCGGCTGGCGGTTCACCGCACCGCTGCTGCTGGCGGCGGCCCTCAACCCGATGAACAGCTCGATGCTGGCGACGGGCCTCACCGACATCGGACGCGAGTTCGCCGTCAGCCCCGGCGCCGCCGCCGCCCTCGTCTCGGTGCTCTACCTCTGCAGCGCGATCGCGAACCCCGCTGTCGGCCGGCTCGGCGCCGTCTTCGGCGCCCGCCGGGTGTTCGCGGTGGGGCTCGGCATCGTGATGCTCGGCGGTCTCGTCGGCGCCTTCGCACCGTCGTTCGGCTGGCTGGTTCTCTCGCGCGCGCTCATCGGCATCGGAACATCGGCGGCGTTCCCCACCTCGATGACGCTCGTCCGCGCACGCGCCGACCGGGCGGAGCTCGAGACGCCGACGCGCACCCTCGGACTGTTCTCGATCGCCGCGCAGGTCTCGCTCGTGATCGGACTCCCCCTCGGAGGACTGCTGACCGGGCTCCTTGGCTGGCGATGGCTCTTCGCCGTCAACGTGCCGCTCGCCGTGATCGCCCTCGTCGCCGTGCTGCGCTGGGTCGACCGCGATCCGCCGCGCACGCCCCGGCCACCGCGTGCCCTGCTCGCCGAGCTCGACCTCCCCGGGATCGCCCTCTTCGGCGCGACCACGGCCGGGCTCCTACTGTTCCTCGTCGACCTCGAGTCCCCGCGGTGGTGGCTGCTCGGCGCGACGGCGGCCCTCGGCATCCTGCTCATCGTGTGGGAGCGGCGCTCCAGCAGCCCGCTCATCGACGTGCGCTTCCTCGCATCCGCGCCCCCCCTCGCCCGCACGTACCTGCGCCAGCTGCTCACGGGTCTCGCCGTCTTCACCGCCTTCTACGGCCTCAGCCAGTGGATGGGTGCCACGGCGGGCCTGGGCGCCGCCGCGATCGGCGTCATCCTGCTGCCGCTCTCGGTCGTCAGCGTGGTCCTGGCCCGCCTCGTGTCGGTGCGCGGCTGGGTGCGCGGCGCGCTCATCGGCGGCGCGATCGGATTGATCGCGGCGGGCGGGATGCTGCTGCTCGTGCACGCGGAGGCGCCGGCGCTCGTGGCATCGCTCGTCGCGGTCGCGGTCGTCTACGGCATCGCGTACGGCCTCACTACGGTGGCGACCCAGACCGCGATGTACATCCAGTCCCCGGCCGACCAGATCGGCACGGCGGCGGGGCTCCTGCGCACCTCGAACTACCTCGGCGCGATCTTCTCGGCGAGCGTGATCGCGGTGACGTTCGGCGACGTGCCGACGAATGCCGGACTCCACGCGCAGGGCTGGGTGGTCGCCGCCCTCGGCGCCGCGCTGCTCCTGCTCACGTTCGACCGGCGGCTGCCGTGGCGGGCGGGCTGATCCCGGCGCTTGACGCCGAGGTAGTTCACAGGCAAAACTATCGCCACGGCGCGCCATCGGGGTCGCGCTTCGAGCGGAGCCGCCCATGAGCCTCGACGCGACACGGCTCACCGCCGTGATCTCGCCCTTGCGGCGCGCGCTGCTCTCCGCCGCCCGCGCGCAGGAGGGGCTCCCCGACATCCCTGACGCGCAGGTCGAGATCATCCGGGCGCTGCCGCGCGGCACCGTGGCCTCACCCAGCGAACTCGCCGTGCGGCTCGGCCTCGGCCGGTCGACGGTGAGCAACCTGCTCGCTGCGATGGAGCGCTCAGGTCTCGTGACGCGTCGCACGCGCTCCGAGGATCGACGCCAGGTCGACGTCGAGGCTTCGCCTGAGGCGCTCGGCTACTTCGGGCGCTTCGATGCAGCGGCCTCGTCGATCGTGACGGCTGCCGCAGCCTCGCTCTCGGCCCACGACATCGACGCGCTCGCCGCCGCGGTTCCGGCGCTCGAGCGGCTGCGAGATCTGCTCGTCGACCGACAGCTCGAAGGCGGCGAGGAATCCCCCCGACCCACACCCCGCAAGGAGGCGGAATGACCACTCTGCGTCAGCGCATCACGCGCTCGCTCGACGCCAGAACCCACAAGGGCGTCGAACTCGGGCCGTACGGGATCGAGATCGAGCGCGACCTGCGCGTGCCGATGGACGACGGCGTCGAGCTGCTCGGCGACCTGATCCGCCCGATCGGCTCCGTCGATCCTGGACTGCCGACCATCGTCATGCGCAGCCCATACGGCCGCCGCGGTCCCTTCGGAGGCACCGCCCGCGCACTCGCGTACGACGGCTTCCCGGTGTTCGTGCAGAGCTGCCGCGGAACGTGGGGCTCGCAGGGCCGCTTCTCGCCGCAGATCGACGAGCAGCGCGACGGCATCGCGACGCTCCGCTGGGTGAGGCGCCAGCCGTGGTTTTCCGGAAAGCTCGCGACCTTCGGGCCGAGCTACCTCGGCTTCACCCAATGGGCCGTCGCCGGGAAGTTGCAGCGCGACGAGCCCGAGACCGCGCAGGATGCCCTCGTGCTCCACATCACGATGCCCGACTTCGGCGCGATCACGTGGGACAACGGCGCGTATTCGCTGCGGAACGCCCTCGGCTGGACGCGCATGATGGACCGCATGCGCCGCGGCCCGTTCGCGCTCATCGGCATGGCGTTCCCCGACCCCAAGCTCGAGCGCGCGTTCGATGTGCTGCCGCTGAGCGCGGGCGACAGCGCCGTCATCGGCGCACCCAACCACTGGTACCAGGACTGGGTCGCCCACGAGAAGCTCACCGACGAGTTCTGGACCCAGCAGTCGCACACCGCCTCGGTGGCCGACGTGACCGCTCCGGTGGCGATGCTCACCGGCTGGTACGACATCTTCCTGCCGTGGCAGCTGCGCACGTACGCGCAGCTCGTCGCGGCGGGCAACCAGCCGTGGCTGACGGTCGGGCCGTGGGGGCACACGTCGCGCGAGATGGGGATCCCCGCGCACACCGAGACGATCGGCTTCCTCCGCGAGGTCTTCACGGATGCCGCGGCCGGCCGCACCGCGCCCGTTCGCGCGTTTCTCACCGGCGCCGACCAGTGGCACGACCTCACCGCGTGGCCTCCGCCCGGGTCGGAAGCGCAGGATTGGTTCCTGCACGAGGGCGGCGGGTTCGGCATCGAGGCTCCCGCCGGCGGAACGACCCGCTACCGCTACGACCCCGTCGACGCGACGCCCGCCGTCGGCGGGCCGAGTCTCACCCCCGACACCCTCCCCGTGGACAACGCCGCCCACGAGCAGCGCGCCGACGTGGCGGTCTTCCGCGGTGAGGTGCTCGCCGAGCCCGTCACGATCGCGGGCGAGCCTGTCGCCCGCGTGCGCGTGCGCTCGTCGGCGACGTCGTTCGACGTGTTCGTCCGCATCACCGACGTGCACCCCGACGGCCGCGTGCTGACGGTCTGCGACGGCATCCGCCGCATCGGCTCGATCGGCACGACGGCGACCGATCCGGCGCCCGATGCCGACGGCTTCCGCGAGGTCGATGTCACCCTCTGGCCGGCTTTCCACCGCTTCGCGCCGGGTCACCGCATCGGCGTGCAGATCAGCTCGGGCGCACATCCCCGCTATGCGAGGAATCCCGGCACGGGTGAGGCTGCTGCCGTGGCGGCATCCGTCGTCGTCGCCGAGCAGGAGATCGCGCACGACGGCATCTCAGCCTCGCGACTGAGCCTTCCGATGTGGGCGTCATGAGCGCGACACCGGTGGTCCCCGGCCTCGAGCACGCATTCGACGTCGTCGTCGATCTCGGCCCTCTCGACGACTACGGCGTGACCCGCGTCGGGCACCGGCGGGTCGTCCCGATCATCGGCGGGCGCATCTCAGGCGGGCTCGATGCCGAGATCCTCACCGGCGGCGCCGACTGGCAGGTGCTGTGCTCCGACGGATCGATCGAGATCGACGGCCGATACTCGGCGCGGACCGATGCCGGCGAGCTTCTCTACCTGCAGGTGTCGGGGGTGCGCAGCGGTCCGCCGGCCGTCCTCGAGGCCCTGCTGCGGGGCGAGTCGGTCGAGGCGTCGGAGTACTACTTCCGTACGACCCTGCGCATCGAGACCTCGGCGCCGCGCCTGGCCGAGTACGAGCAGGCGCTCTTCGTGGCGTCGTGCGTGCGCGAGGCCGACCACGTGCGGTACGCGGCGTACCGCCTGACCTGACGAAGCCGGCTCAGTCGACTCAGCGCAGGCGGAACACCCGGATGCAGACATGCCCGGGCTCGGGGCGGGCATAACCCACGAACTGCCCCTCGGTGAGCCAGCGATGCTGCTCGGCGCCCGTCTGGAAGACGAACGCGGTGCGGTAGTACAGCTCATCCTCGCCGATGTCTTCGCCTTCGAGCAGACGCCGCTCGATGTCTTCATCCGCGTGCCAGTAGCCGCGGTTCACGACGTCGATGGCCGCGCCATCGGCGGCCTCGATGACGTAGCGGGCGTCGAGCTGCGTCGTCGCGCCGCGTGTCACCCACCAGTCCGCACCGACGGGTAAGACCCGCCCGCTGAGGCGCGGCCCTGTGATCGTCCCGCCGGTGATCGGCGTGACGTTCAGGTCCTCGGATGCCGATCGCCCCACCCGGATCGGATCGGCGACGGCGACCTGGAGCTCGAACACGAACTCCAGCCCCGGTTCGAACGCGCTCACCGGACGACCGATCCGACACGAGCGTCGACGGGGGTGAGGCCCCCGAGCGCGGCCTCGACGTCGCGGGCTGCCGCGAGCGCGATGTGATCCGCGTTGCGGGGTGCGATCAGCTGCACTCCGGTCGGGAGCCCGTCCTCGTCGAGGCCGGTCGGAAGGGCCACCGCGGGCAGGCCGAGGAAGTTGACCGCGACGAGCAGCCTGTGGTCACGCCACAGTTCAGTGGTGGCGGCAGGCCCCGAGAGATCGAACCCGATCTCGGGCATCCGCCGGGCCGACACCGGTCCGAGGATGACCGGGTACTCCGCCTGGAACCTCTCCCACGCGCCCGCCACGATCGCACGCTGAGCCCAGGCTCCGCCATACGCCTGACCGCTCTCGAGCACCTCGGTCTCGCTGGCGTTGTCGAGGAAGTACTGCGTCGACGCGGCACTCAGCGGCTGCGGCAGCGCGCCGGGCAGGAACGCCCCCACCATCTCGGTCGTGGAGATCTGACGCCACAGCGTCGCGGCCTCTTCGAGCATGGGCGGCTCGACCTCGACGACGTCCCAGCCTGCGGCGGCCAGTGCGTCGGCCGCCCGCACGATCGCGGCCTCGACCTGCGGATCTACCCCCCAGCCGAGCGGATCGCGCACGACGGCGACGCGCTTGGGGCCGTCGTACGACGTGGGATGCGCGATCGTCGTGACCGTCGGATCGCTGCCGTCGGCACCGTGGATGAGGGTGAACGCGACATCGAGATCGTCGACGGTGCGCGCGATCGGGCCGTTGACGGCGAAGAAGAGCAGCGAGAGCGCGACGGGCTCGGTGACCTCGAGCGTCGGCGCCGGAATGCGGCCCGCCGAGGGCCGCAGCGCACACACCCCGGCGGCGTACGCCGGGAGCCGGAGCGAACCGCCGTAGTCATTGCCGAGCCCCAGCGGCGTCATGCCGGTGGCGACCGCCACTGCATCGCCGCCGCTCGAGCCGCCCGGCACCCGTGACGGGTCCCACGGATTGAGCGTGCGGCCGAACAGGTCGTTGTCGGTGTCCCACCGCAGCCCCCAGTCCGGCATGTTGCCGCGCCCGATCGGAATCGCCCCGGCATCGAGGAGGCGCCGCACCATCGTCGCGTTGTGCAACGGCACGGCGTCGGCGAGGAAGGTCCAGCCGCTGGTGGACGCCGACCAGGTGAGGTCGATGTTCTCCTTGACGGTGAACGGCACGCCCGCGAGCGGGCCGGGGTCGCCGCCGGCGTCGAGCGCGGCGTCGACCTGATCGGCGAGCGCGCGCGCCCGCTCGTGGAAGACGACGGTCAGCGCGTTGACGACCGGGTTCACCTCGTCGATGCGATCCAGGTGCGCGTCGATCACCTCACGTGCCGTCGCCGAGCGCGAGCGGATCGCATCCGCGAGCTCGCGGAGATCGAGATGCCAGAGCGGTCGAACGTTCATTTCTTCTCTCCTCGAGGAGCCACGATGGGCGTCGTCGTCGTCGCCACCGTGGGCAGCGACGCGGTTCGGTTCGGCAGGCGCCGGCGTGGCACCCATCCGTCCCGCGGAATGGAATCCAGCAGCATCCGGGTGTAGTCCTCGCGCGGCCGGTTCATCACCTCGTCGATCGACCCCTGTTCGACGACGCGGCCCGCGCGCATCACCACGACGCTGTCGCACACGCGGCGCACGGTCGTCAGATCGTGCGAGATCATCAGAAGCGCGACACCGGTCTCGCGGCGGATGCTGTCCAAGAGCGTGAGGATCTCGACCTGCGTCGTCACATCCAGTGCCGAGACGGCCTCATCGAGCACCAGGATCTCGGGCTCCGCCGCCAACGCCCGTGCGATCGCGACGCGCTGACGTTGTCCGCCCGACAGCGAGCGCGGCTTCGCGTCGGCAAGGGCCAGGTCGAGTGTGACCGCGGTCATCAGCTCATCGACGCGAGCGTCGACCTCGGCGCGCGGGACCGACCGGCGATGGACCGCAACCGCCTCGGCGAGGCACTGCCTCACGCTCTGACGACGGTCGAGCGACTGGTAGGGATCCTGGAACACCATCTGGGCGATGCGGGCCCGTGCGCGCCGGTCGCGCGCTCGGCGCGCGGGCATCGTCCAGTCCTCGCCCTTGACCGTCACGGTGCCGGAGTCTGCCTGCTCGAGCCCGCAGATGATGCCCGCGGTGGTCGATTTCCCCGAGCCTGACTCGCCGACGATGCCCAACGAACCGCCCGGAGCGAGCGTGAAGCCCACGTCGTCGACGGCGACGAACTCCTCACGCCCGCCGGCAGCGGCACGGATGCGGAACGTCTTGCGCAGGGAGTCCACGACGAGCACCGGCGCGGCCGCCGGACCGGCGCCCACCAGCAGATCGGCCGGGAGCGACGCCGAGAGCAGCCGCCGGGTGTACGGGTCGGCGGCATCCTGTCGCATCCGCCCCGCCTGCACCGTCTCGATCGTGCGACCGTGCTGCATGACGGCGATCCGATCGCAGACCGCAGCGGCCAGCGCGAGATCGTGGGTGACGAACAGCAGGGCGAGGTCGCGGTGCTTGCGGAGGTCGGCGATGACCGCCATCACCTCCTCCTGCGTGGTGACATCGAGCGCCGTGGTGATCTCGTCGGCGAGCAGGATCAGCGGGTCCATCGCCAGGGTCGCGGCGATCATGACGCGCTGCAGCAGCCCGCCGGAGAGATCGCCCGGCCGCTGCTTCATGCGGCGATCCGGGTCGGGGATGCCGACCTCGGCGAGCAGATCCCGGGCGCGCCGGTTCGCGGCATCCGGCTTCTCCCCTGCGACCGAGATCAGCGCCTCCGTCATGAAGTCGCCGATCGAGCGCAGGGGGTTCAGGTGCGCTCGCGGGGTCTGGAAGACCATGCCGAGACGACGGGCGCGGATGTCTCGAAGGCGCGTCGTCGGCACCGCCGACACATCTTCGCCGTCGAGGCGTATCACGCCGCCCTGGACGAAGCCGTCGGGCAGGAGGCCCGCGACGGCGCGGACCGACAGCGTCTTCCCCGAGCCCGATTCGCCGACCAGCCCGAGCGCTTCGCCGGCGCGCACCTGGAGTGTGCAGTCGTGCACCAGGGTGTGCGGCTCACGGTCTCCAGGCGCCGCGATCGACAGGTGGTCGAGTTCGAGGACGAGATCGCTCATCGGTCGGCCCTTTCCGCCCAGATCGAAAGCCGTGCGCCCAGAACGTTGACGGCGAGCACGGTGACCACGACGAACATCGCCGGGAACATCGACTGCTCGGGCGCGCCGTTGAGCAGCGACGGCTGCCCGCTCGCGATCATCACGCCCCAGTCGGACGCGGGCGGCTGGGCGCCGAGACCCAGGAAGGAGATCGCTGCGAGATCGAGCATCGCGTAGCCGAAGCCGACCGTGGACTGCGCCACGATCGCTGGCAGGAGTGCGGGCACGACGTGGCGGACGCAGATCGCGAAGGACCCCACACCCTGGATCCGCAGCGCCGCGATGTAGGGCTTGGCGAGCTCCTGCCTCGCCGTCGCCCGCACCAGGCGCGCCACGATCGGCACATAGGCGATCGAGAGCGCGACGATCGGTGCGATGAGCCCCTTGCCGAACATCGAGACCGCGAGGATCGCCAGCACGAGACCGGGGATCGCGAAGATCACCTCGATGAGGCGAGAACTGATCCCGTCCACCCAACCGCCGAACCACGCCGAGCTGATCGCGATCAGCGATCCGAGCAGCGACGACGCGATGACGACCGCGATGGGGCCGATGACGCTGGAGCGGGCACCCACGAGAACGCGCGAGAAGATGTCGCGGCCGAGGTCGTCGGTGCCCATCCAGTGGGCCGGTGACGGCGCGCCCGACGCGTCGCCGACGAACAGCTCGTTCGGATCGTAGGGCGCCAGCAGCGGGCCGAACAGCGCCATCGCCACGACCCCTGCCAGGACGATCCCGGCGGTGATCAGCAGCGGATCCCGCGTTGCCATCCGCCGGGCGAAGGAGGGAATCCGACCGCCGGCGAGCTGCGCGACGCTCATGCTCGCCTCCTCGGCTTGACGGAATCCGGATCGATCACGGCGATCGCGACGTCGGCCGCGGCGTTGAGCACCACGAAGAGGATCACGAGCAGCAGCGAGATCGCCTGCACGACCGGCAGATCCTTGCGCGCGGCCGCTTCGGTCAGCAGCGACCCCAGCCCGCCGAGTCCGAACGCCTGTTCGGCGATCGCGGAGACGGCGAAGAGTCCGGCGACCGTGGCGCCCGAGATCGCGAGAATCTGCGGAGAGGCGTTCAGGAAGACGTGGCGACGGAAGATGCGCCCGCGCGGGATGCCGCGCACCCGAGCGGTGTCGACGTGCTCGGAGTGGAGCTGGCCGACGACCGCGCCGCGCGTGATGCGGCTGAGGTAGGCGATGTAGAGCACCGCGAGCGATATCGCCGGGAGCGTCAGGTGGTAGAGCATGTCGAAGAACCCCTCGCCCGCGCCGTACACGGGGAACCATCCGAGCACTCGCCCGAACACCCAGATCAGCAGGATCGCGACGACGAAGGTGGGCATCGCGACGCCGAAGGACGTGGCCAGAAGCACCGCGCGATCCGTTCGCGCGCCGCGCGTGGCGGCGAGGATCCCCGAGCCGATGCCGAAGACGACGATCAGCACCAGCGTGTAGATCACCAGGACGAGCGTGATCCCGAACCGCGGCGCGATGAGTTCGACCACCGGCGTCTTGTACACGAACGAGGTTCCCAGGTCGCCGGTGAGAACGCCGCCCACCCAGTGCAGATACTGCACCCAGATCGGGTCGTCGAGGTGATGCTGCTCGCGGATGAGCGCGATCATCTCGGGCGTCGGGCGGATGCCGCCCGCGAGCGCGACGACCGGGTCTCCGGGGGTGAGCAGCAGAGCCGAGAAGATCACGACGCTGGAGAGGAACAGGGTGAGCAGAAGTCCACCGAGCTTGCCGACGAGCTGTCGGGCCACGTGGGCGTTCATCCGGTCCCTCCCGTCCTCTCCAGCGCCGCGTGATTCATTCGCCGGTCACTCGCCGCCGAGGCGCAGCGCCCACGGGCTCGAGTATGCGGCCACCGACGTCGTCACTCCGGTGAGTGCATTGTTCAGGAATGTCGTGTGGTACGAGCCGGCGAGCGTCACCTGGAGCATGTCGGGCGCGAAGATCTCCTGCGCTCCGACGTAGGCCTCTGCGGCCCCGACGGGGTCGGGCGTGGTGCGCGCCGCCTGCAGCTGCGCCGTCACCGCCGGGTCCGCGTAACCGCTCCAGTTGAAGATCCCGCCCATCGCCGGGGGCAGCAGGAACAGCTGCGGGTAGGCGAGCACACCGGGAGTCTCGGTGTAGCCGGTGGTCGCGACGAAGTCGATGCTCTCGCGGGGACCGGGGTCAGGAAGGAAGATCGCCGCGAAGTCAGCGGCCTGACGCTCGTCGATCTCGACCGTGAGGCCGATCTGCTCGGCCGCACTCTGGATGATCGCCGCCGTCTGCGACAGCTCCTTGCTCCCTGCCGGGATCGCGATCCGAAGCGGAACGGAGGTGTCCTCGCCGGACTCCTCGACGAGAGCCCGCGCGGCATCCAGATCGACCGCCGGCGCGGCGAGCGCGTCGTAGCCGGCCTGGTAGACCTCGGCCGCAGCCGCCCCCGACCACGAGAACGGCGCGACGAAGGTGCTCTGAGGCTGTCCGAGGCCGTTCAGCACCGTCGAGATGTAGAGCTCGCGATCGATGGCGAGGCTCAGCGCCTGACGGATCTGGGGGTTGGCGCCGGCGCCCGTGTCGCGCGTCGGCCCGAACGAGAACGACGCCGTGGAGGGCCCCACGACGAGGCGTCCTTCGTCGGACGATTCGAAGGCGTCGCGGCTGGCGGGCGAGACGTTGAAGGCGCCGTCGACCTCGCCTTCGAGGAGGGCGTTCGTGAGCGTGGTGCCGTCGGGGATGAACCGGAAGGTCAGCTTCTTCACCAGAGGCGCGCCATCCCAGTAGTCCTCATTGGCAACCAGGACGATCTCGCTCCCCGGCGTCCAGCTCTCGAGCGAGAACGGTCCTGCGCACATCAGCTCTCCGCCCGAGGTGCCGAGCGCGGCACCCTGAGCCTCGCTCACCGCCTTGCTGAGCACGGCACCCGAGCCGCCCGCGAGCGCGTCACGGAAGGTCGAGTCGGGCGCGACGAAGCGAACGGTCACCTGACGCTCCCCCGTGACCGATATGCCGCCCTCGGGTGCGACGAGCACGAACGCGCCGTAGAACGCCGACGTCACATCGGTGCGATGACGCTCGAGCGTGTACACGACGTCCTCCGGCGTCACCGGGGTGCCGTCCCAGAAGGTGACGTCAGGCCGCAGATCGATGACGAAGCTGACCGGGTCGACCCAGTCGGCGCTCTCGGCGATGCCGGGGCCGACGGTGAAGTCGGGCTGAACGCGCAGCAGGCTGTCGCAGAGGTTGGGCTGGACGAAGTTGTAGTCGAGGCCCGGCACGAGCGAGCGCGGCTCGCCCTCGACGAGTCCCCAGATCACCTCGTCGATCTCCTCGGTTCCGGCGGGGAGTGCGGTGACCAGCTCGATCGGGCCGGGCGCGGCCTCGTCGGTCGGGTTCGCATCCGCATCACGCGGCGTGCATCCTGCCAGCATCGCGAGCGCGACACCTGCCGCGACGGTCGCGGCGACCTTGCCTCGAGTTCTCATCTCGGATCCTTTCGGGTGGAAGTGGTTCAACTTTATACAACAGTGTTGTATATCAATGTTGCATTTAGATTACGGTCACGGTTAGGGTGTGTGACATGCCTCGAGAGGTGGATGCCGACCAGCGGCTTGCCGACATCGCCGAAGCGACCGTCCAGGTCGCCCGCACCATGGGTGCGCACGCCGTCACGATCCGCTCGGTAGCCGGGGAGCTGGGCGGGTCGACGACGCTCGTGACGAACTACCTGCCCACGCGCGCGGCGCTCATCCTCAACGCGCTCGATCACGGACGCGACCGCTGGCGCGGAGAACGCGATGCGGCGCTCGCTGCGGCGGCGCCCGGCGACCGGCTCCGCATCCTCCTCGACTGGTCGCTGAGCTCGACCAGCGACGATCCGGTGCTGCGCACCCTCATCCTCGAGATCGTCGCCAACGCGAGCGTCGAACCGGTGATGCGTGAGGCGCTGCAGCACGAGTCGGTCGAGTTCCAGGCGTTCCTCGAGCAGGCCGCGGCCGAGTCCGGCTTCGCCGATCCTCATAGTGCGGCGCAGCTCGCCTACCTCCTGGTCCGCGGCGCATACATCGCGACGATCGAGGATTCCGAGCATTGGAGCGAGGCGCACGTGCGCGGCCTCGTCCACGCCGCGATCGACGCGCTCCCGCGCGCAGTGGATGCGGGCCATCACCGCACCACGTAGACGCGGATGCAGACCTGGCCGTCTTCGTCTCGCGCCAAGCCGATGAACTGGTGCTCGGCGAGCCAGCGGTGACGCGGGGAGTCGGTCTGGAAGACCGGAGCCGTGCGGAAGTAGTACTCCTCCTCCGCAACCGCCTCCCCCGCCTCCACGCGCGCCATCACCTCGGCTGTGGCCCGGTAGTAGCCGCGGTTAAGGATGTCGATGACGGCTCCGTCGTCGGCGCGCAGCAGGTACCGCGCCTCGAGCTGCGCCGTTCCCGACCGCTCGACGGCCCAGTCCCCACCGCCCGCGATCACCTCGCCGCGGAGCAGCGGACCGGCGACGGATCCGCCGGTGATGGGGGTGAAGGTGAGTTCCTCGTCGACGCTCCGGCCGATACGGAGGTAGGGCGCGATGTCGACGCGGATCTCGAAGGCGTACTCGAGGACGGGTTCGTTCATGACGACGCTCCTGATGGCTGGTCGGTGGCGGAAACGGTCACGGTGAGGCAGAAGGGGTCTTCCCCGCCGAGGGTCAGCTGCTGACGGTTGACACGGGTCTCGACCGCACCCCAGGGCTCTTCGCCGGTGCCCGGCTGCGGCAGGAACTCGGGGAAGTCGCTGCTGGACACGTGCACGCGCAGGCGGTTCCCGGCATCCACTCGATAGCCGATCTGCCCCAGGTCGATCTCGACCCGCGCCGGGGTCCCGGCATCCCGGATCTGGATCTGCCCTCGCGCGATCCGCAGCGCCGAGCCGTCGGGATCGACGTCGAGCAGGCGCACGAAGACGTCCATGACCGGCCCGTCCGAGCTCGCGACGAGCACGGCCCGCACAGGTCCGGTGAAGTCGACGGCGCGCTCGAAGACGTCGGTCGTGAACACCAGCACGTCTTCCCGGGAGCCGAGCGGAGATTCGTCCGGCGCGTAGCGGAGGAACGAGAAGGCGTCGGGGACGCTCGACGGCACGAGATCCCGCGGGTCATGGATCCACTCCACGACGGAGCGCTCGAGCGGCGGTTCGGCCGCGAGTCGCCCGTCCGCCGTCGCGAAGAGCACCGAGGTTCGGGCCCCGACCGGCGGCCACGTGTCCGACTGTCGCATGCCGTGCGTACCCGCGAGGTTCCAGCTCACCCGGGCGATGTCGCCGGGCGAACCGGCGCCGCGCACGAACACCTCGAAGAAGTCGAGCGCCGGATCGAGCATGCGCGACAGTTCGGCGCGCAGCTGCGCTTCGGAGCGGTGCTCCACACGCGCGGACTCCGGATCGTCCAGGTAGTACGACTCGTGGTCCATCGACTCGATGCGCAGGAAGTGATTCAGCGCCCACGCCGGGTGGCGGTCGATCTCGGAGACGTCTGCCCACGACAGCGGTGCGCAGTTGTCCCACCAGCCGATGGTGTGGAGGGTCGGCACCGCTCGCGCCGCGAAGGGGCTGCCGTCGGGGAATCGGGGCAGGTGCACCGGGTGCGGGTACCACAGGTCGTACGACGGCGATCGGCTGCCGAGCTCCGCCATCACCTCTTCGGCCTGCGCGCTGAAGGGACGCCGCTCGAGGTCGAGGTCCCAGAAGTACGCGTCTCGGGAGTGGAAGTAGGTCAGCGGGTACAGCAGGGTGATCGCCCACTCGACGGGCCCGATGCGCTCTCCGGGGGCGAAGCGCACCGGCTCCCCCAGCTGCGTGCCGGTCACGCGAGGCGCGATCGCCTTGAGCGCAGGGTGACCGGATGCCGCGGCCGCCCACTGCGTGTAGCCGTAGTAGCTGTCGCCCCACATCGCCACGCGCCCGTTCGACCAGCGCTGCCGGATGACCCACTCGATCGTGTCGAAACCGTCGTCGACCTCGTTCACGAACAGCAGCGCCTCGCCGTCGGAGCGGAACTTGCCCCGCACGTCCTGCGCGACGACCCGGTAGCCGCGCGCCGTGAAGTACTCGGCGATCAGCGGGATGTAGGTGTAGTCGCCGCTCTTGTCGTATGGGAGGCGGATGAGGATCGTGTCGCCCGGTGAATCATCGGGCAGGTCCGCGCCTCCGGGGAGATAGACGTCGGCGGCGAGGTGCACGCCGTCGCGCATGCGCACGCGCTCCTCGGTCGCGGCGGGACTGACGGGCGCCGGCCCCACATGCACGATCTCCACCACGTCGTCTCTCCTCTCACGGTGAGAGACACGCTAGGGCGCGAAACGTAGTTAGTCAAGGCCGACTAGACAATAAATGCGATAAGGTCGGGATGCCGAGTCCGAAGGAGGCACCGATGGCTCGTCCGTCCGTCGCACAGGAGCGAACGCAGCAGATCGTCGAAGCGACGATCCGCGCGATCGGCACGCACGGCATCACCGGGGCGAGCCTCGAGCGCATCGCCGAGGAAGCCGGGATGTCACGCGGCCACGTCCGCCACTTCGTGGGCAATCGCGACGAGCTGCTTCGGGTGAGCGCCCGCCAGTTCTACTACGAGGGTGCGCAGGACGAATCGATCCTCCCCCTCGGAATCTCCGATATCGCCGGCACCCTGGACTACCTGTTCGGTGCGGACTTCTCCGCTCCCGGCAATGACAACGCGGTCGTGTTCGGCTTCGTCGAAGCCGCCCGCGGCGACCCGGCACTCGCCGAGCTGCTGACGGCCGCCTATCAGGGCACTCACCGCGCGATCGCCCGGATGCTCGAGGTCGCCTACCCGACCGCCGAGCCCGCGGCTCGCGAGGCCGTCGCCTACGGCGTGCTGGGGATCGCCCTGCACAACGTGTTCCTCAACGACATCGCCTCCACCACGACCGATCCCGCGACGCCGCGTGCCGCGGCGGAGCGCCTGATCACGACACTGACGTAGCGACGGGCATCGCCACCAACCGCGCGCGCAGTTCGCGCCGGAGGATCTTGCCGGCGGCCGACTTCGGCACCGTCTCGCAGAAGACGACCCGGCGGATGCGCTTGTACGGACTTACCCGCTCGGCGACGTAGTCGATGAGCTCCTCGGCGCTCAGTCCGTCGTCACCGCGGGGCACGACGAACGCGACCGGGATCTCCCCCACGTCTGCCTGCTGCTCGCCGATCACGGCGGCGTCGGCGACCAGTGGATGCGCGACAAGGATGGCCTCGAGCTCGGCCGGCGGCACCTGGTAGCCCTTGTACTTGATGAGCTCTTTCAGCCGGTCGACGATGTAGACGTTGCGATCCGCGTCGACCGTGACGAGGTCTCCGGTGTGCAGGAAGCCGTCGGCGTCGAGCGTCTCGACCGTCGCCGCGGGATTGTCGAGGTACCCGCTCATCACGTTCGGCCCCCGCACCCACAGTTCGCCGACCTCGCTCACGCCCTCCGCCGGTGGATGGATCGACCGCCCGTCGAGCCCCACGATGCGGTTCTCGGTGCCCGGCACCGGTGTGCCGACGCTCGCGTGCGGCGCCGATTCGCCGCGGCCGACGAAATGCGAGACCGGGCTCATCTCGCTCATCCCGTAGCCCTGCCGCATGATCACGCCGAGCCGGCGCTCGACAGCCGCACTGAGCGCCTCGTCCAGCGGCGCCGCCCCCGAGAACAGCTCGCGCAGGCTCGACAGGTCGGCGTCGTCGACGCTCGGGTGCTTGGCGAGCGCGAGGGCGATCGGCGGGGCGATGAAGGCGAATGTGGCGCTATGGCGCTCGACGAGCGCCAGGAACTGAGCGAGATCGAACCGCGGCATGGTGACGAGGGTCGCACGCCGACGTAGCGCGAGGTTCACCAGCACCGTCATGCCGTAGATGTGGAAGAACGGCAGCACGGCGATGACGACGTCGTCGCGGTCGACCCCCATGCGGTCCTCGATCTGCACGACGTTCGCGACGAGGTTGCGGTGGCTCAGCCGCACGCCCTTGGGGTGCCCCGTCGTGCCCGACGAGAACGGCAGCACCGCATCATGTTCCGGCGGGGCCCAGCCGACAGGGTGGTCACCGGGCGACGCGGTCAGGGCGACCAGATCGAAGACTCTGTCCTCCGCGATCCCTCCCACCTCCGCCGCGGCACGCCCGACCGCGACGAGATCCGGGTGCGAGATCACCCAGCGCGCGCGGGCCGCCTGTAGCTGACGCTCGACGTCATCGGCGGTCGAGAGCACCGGCACCGTCGTGACGGTCGCGCCGATCGCGCCGCACGCGTGGTACGCGATGACGAACTGCGGCGAGTTCGGAGCGTGCAGCGCCACGACGTCACCGGCGACGACGCCCCGGCCTTCGAGGGCCGCGGCGGTGGCGTCGACGCGGGCGATGAGCTGGGCGTAGGTCAGCACCTCGCCGCTCGGCCCGTCGATGACGGCCGGCCGGTCGGCGTCGGCGGCATCGACCGCGCCCAGCACGAACTCCTGGAGCGAGCAGTCGGGGATCACGGGATCGGGGAACGGGCTGGAGAACGTCACGAGAGACCTCTTCGTCTGCGGTGGGATGGGGACGGGAACGACTCAGGATGCTGCGGCGACGCGCTCGCGCGAGCCGATAGATACGGCGGCCTCGGTGCCCTCGCGGATCGCGCGCTTGGCATCGAGCTCGCCGGCCAGCCGCGCGCCGCCGATGATGATCGGGCGCGCGCCGAGGGCGCGCAGTTCTCGGTCAAGATGATCGACCGAGACCTGGCCGGTGCACAGCACGACGGTGTCGGCATCCAGCTGCCGACGCGTGCCGTCGATCGTGACCTCGATGCCGGCATCCGTGATCTGCTCGTACGCGACGCCGGCGTAGAAGGCGACCCCGCGATGGCGCAACTCGGCGCGGTGGATCCATCCGGTCGTGCGGCCGAGGCCGGCGCCGGGCTTGGTGGCCTTGCGCTGCAGCACCGTCACGGTCCGGCGACTCTTCGCGGGGCCGGGGGCGATGAGCCCGCCCCGGATCGACGGGTCTGCGGTGACGCCCCAGTTCGCGAAGAAGCGGTCACGGTCGAGTGCTGTCGAGGCGCCGTCCTGGGTGAGGAAGACGGCGGTGTCGAAGCCGATGCCGCCGGCACCGAGGATCACGACGCGATCGCCGACAGGCGCCTCGCCCCGGAGCACCCGGGCGTAGTCGACCACGTGCCGCAGGGCGAGTCCGGGGATCTCGGGCACGCGCGGCGCGACACCGGTCGCGAGGATGATCTCGTCGAAACCCTCGGCGACCAGATCCGCGGCGGTGACCGCCGTGCCCGTGCGCACCTCGACGCCCCGACGCGCGAGCTCGCCGCGGAAGTAGCGCAGCGTCTCGGCGAACTCCTCTTTGCCGGGGATGCGGCGGGCCAGATCGAACTGACCGCCGATGTCGTCGCGAGCTTCGAACAGCGTGACGCGATGCCCGCACTCCGCGGCAGCGGTGGCTGCTGCGAGACCCGCCGGACCGGCGCCGACGACCGCGACGGACAGGGCGTTGCGGGTGCGTCCGAGGACGAGCACCGTCTCGTGGCACGCGCGCGGGTTCACCAGGCACGAGCTCACCTCACCCGCGAGGGTGTGGTCGATGCAGGCCTGATTGCAGCCGATGCAGGTGTTGATCGCGTCGGGGCTGCCCGCGCGCGCCTTCGCGACGAAGGCGGGATCGGCCAAGAGGGGCCGCGCGAGCGAGATGAGGTCGGCGTCGCCGGCGCTGAGGATGTCCTCGGCGGTCTGCGGAGTGTTGATGCGGTTCGATGCGGCGACCGGGATGCCGACCGCCTCTTTCACCGCACGCGTGAACACCGCGAACGCCGCGCGGGGAACGCTCGTGGCGATCGTCGGCACGCGCGCCTCGTGCCAGCCGACGCCGGTCACGATCATGTCGACGCCTGCCTCCTCGAGTCCGCGCGCGAGGTCTCGGACTTCGTCGAGCGTGCTGCCGCCCGGCACAAGGTCGGCGACCGAGAGCCGGAACGACAGGACGGCGTCGGCGCCGAGCGCCTTACGCACGGCCGCGACCACGGCGAGCGCGAACGCGCGTCGGCGAGCGCTGTCTCCGCCCCAGCGGTCGTCCCGGCGGTTCGTCGCCGGCGCGAGGAACTCGTTGACGAGGTAGCCCTCCGATCCCATGATCTCGACCCCGTCGTAGCCGGCGAGGCGGGCGAGACGCGCAGCGTTGCCGTAGTCCGCGATCGTCCGGTCGATCTCGGCGGCCGTCAGTTCGCGCGGGACGCGGCGTGAGATCGGCGCCCCGAGCCCGGAGGGTGCGACCAGGTCGTCGTGCTCGGCGTAGCGGCCGAAGTGGAGGAGCTGCAGCAGGATGATCCCGCCTTCGGCGTGCACGGCATCCGTCACCGTCCGATGAGGCGGTACGTGCCCCTCATCGGCGAGCACCGCACCGTCGGGCCACGGGCGCCCGTCGGCGTTCGGCGAGACGCCGCCGGTCACGATGAGCGCGACCCCGCGGCGAGCGCGTTCGGCGTAGAAGGCGGCCATGCGCTCGAAGCCGCCGGGCCGCTCCTCGAGCCCGAGGTGCATCGAGCCCATGACGACGCGGCTGGACAGAGTCCGCGGCCCGACGCGCAGCGGCGACAGCAGCAGCGGGTACGCGGTCATCGGGCGAGAGCGGGAACACTCGCGCGGATGAAGCGCACCACGTCGTCGAGCACCTCGTCGCGGTTGATCTCGTTGAAGATCTCGTGCCGCGCGCCGTCGTAGCGGATGTGTGCTCCGTCGACGCCGATCACGTGGCGCGCGGCGGGTTCGGCGTGGACGTACGGCGCGACCGAGTCGTCGCCGCCGTGGAGCCAGATGGCGGGGATGCCGGCACTCGGCCCGGCCGAGATGTCGTCGAGGCCGGTGCCGATCGCCAGGAGCGTCTGGCGCAGGAACGGGCCGTGGTGGACGAGGGTGTCGGCGGCATATGCCTCGCCGGTCGCCGGATCCCGCGAGAGCGACGCCGGATCGATCGGCACGTCGGGGATCGGATCGAGGAAGGCGAGCGCCTGCAGATCCGGGTTGCCGCCGATGTACGGCCCGCTGAGGACGAGAGCGTCGAGAGAACCGGCGCCGCCGAGCTGGACGAACCGGGTGGCGATCGCGCCGCCCATCGAGTGGCCGATCAGCACGATCGGCAGACCGGGACGGGCCGCGCGGGCGTCGTCGATGACCACGGCAAGGTCGCGGGCGAAGTCGTCGAAAGTCTCGACCGCGACACGCTCGCCGCCCGAGCGGCCATGGCCGAAGTGGTCGGGCGCGACGACCTCGGCGCCCTCGTCGACGAGGCGCTCGGCCACGTGGTCGTAGCGCCGGGCGTGCTCGCCGTAGCCGTGGGCGATGACGGCGACGAACGCCGCACCCGGGTTCTCCCATCGCCACACGACGATCTCGTCGCCGGTGACACCCGTGAACGACGTCGTCGTCGGTTCGGTCAGCTGGTTCATGCGGTCCTTCTTCACTCGGGAGCGGCGTCGCGCTCTTCTTCGGCATCGAGCTGGGTGAGGACGGCATCCGCCCAATCGACACGTGCCTTCTGGAGGTGCAGGCCCCACTGCAGCACGAGGTACTGCCTGCCCGCGGAGAACGACAGGACGTCGGCGGCGAAGTCGCGCTGTTCGATGCGGCGGTACTCCTCGAGCAGCTCCGCGTGCAGGGCGCGGTGCCGCGCGATCTCGTCGCGCAGGTCGCCGCCGAGCGACGCCGAGGCGCGCACCCGCACCATGAGCGCATCCTTCGTGAGCTTGGGCTCCTCCGAGGCGAGCAGCCACAGCCGCAGCTCATCGCGGCCCTCGTCCAGGATCTCGTACGTGCGCTTGCCCCCCCGGGCGGGAGCATCGACGTCGAGCTGCCGGATGAGGCCGTCGCGCTCGAGGCTCGCCAGCTCTCGATAGATCTGCTGGTGGGATGCCGGCCAGAAGTAGCCGATCGAGCGGTCGAACCGGCGCGCGAGCTCGAGGCCCGAGGCGGACTTCTCGTTGAGCGCGGTGAGGATGGCGTGGGCGAGCGACATACGGTCAGCATACGAACGCGACCGTTCGGTCACATTGTCGACACCACTCACCTCCTGCCTCCTCGTCGAGTTCGATCGGCGTTGCCGTCGCGGGCTTCTGCAACTTCTTGCATCCCCATCCTGCATCGACGATCATCGGTTTTGCAACTTGTTTGTGAAACTTGTTGCAATGGACTACTGTCCATCGCAGACGGGCTGCCCTCCCGTTTCCGGCGATGCCGGAGCCCTGCACTCAAAGGAGAGGTCAATGAAGATTCGAGCGCTCAGCGCGGCCGTGTGCGCCGCCGCCCTGCTCACCGCCACGACAGCCTGCAGCTCGCCTGCGCCAGCCGCCGACGGCGGCGGCGGCGAGGGTGGCGAAGTGACCGTCGGCGCGATCCTGTCGATGTCGGGGGTGTACTCCACCCTCGGCCCCGCGCAGAAGAACGCGATCGAGATGGGCGTCGAAGCCCTCAACGAGACCGGGTTCGAGGTCGCCGGAAAGACGTACACCCTCGCGTTCGACTACGCCGACGACAAGAGCGATCCCGCCACGACCGGCGTCGCGGCCCTGCGCCAGATGGTGGAATCCGACGCGCTGCCCGTGATCGCCTTCGGCCTCGGCTCGTCGACCTACGCTCCGCAGCTGGAGCGCACGCCGGTGCCGATGATCAACATCCTCGACAGCACGTTCCCGAGCATCCTCGATTACAGCGATCAGATCGTGCTCATGCGGGGCGCGTCCGAGACCTACACGATCGGCTGCGTCGAATGGGCTGAGGACGTCCTCGGCGCCTCGGCGATCAGCATCATCGATGCCAAGGGCGAGCCGTACGGCGAGGGACTCACGCTCCTGATGGAACAGCAGGGGACGGATGCCGGACTCGACGTCACCGTGTCGTCCGCCCCTCTCGGCACCGCCGACTACGGCAGCGCGATCTCGGCGGCTCTCGCCGCAGACCCCGACGTCGTCTATCTCAGCAGCGTCACGGGCGTCATCCTGCCCGTGCTAAAGCAGCTGCGCCAGGCGGGCTACGCGGGCGCCGTGATGCACAGCGCGGGAGTGAACCCGCAGCAAGCCGAGGCGATCCTCGGCGACGGCTTCAACGAGCTGATGGCGGACAACTACGACTGCGCCGGCACCACGCCGCTCACGGCCGACAGCGACGCCACGCGCGCCTTCGCCGAGGCGTACCAGGAGCGGTACGACGAGTACCCGCAAGACCTCACGATGTGGTCGTACGACCTGCCGTTCGTGATCGCCGCGGCGATGTCGATGGCGGGGACGACCACGGATCGCGCCGCGATCGGTGCCGCCCTCGCTGAGATCGAGGTGCCGGCGGCCTCCGTCAGCGGCTGGATCGCCTCGCCCGACGATGCCTTGTTCGCCGACCGCAACGCGCGCACCCTGTCGGAGGTCACCCAGTGGTGCACCGCGTCGTCGTCGATCGCGACCGCGCTCGTCTTCGACGGGCTCGGCGGCGAGGTCGGAGACGCCACCGTCATCGACGACCCCTGCTCGGCGGGCTGAGATGACGCAGGCGCTGCTGAACGGGCTGTTCCTCGGAAGCCTCTTCACCCTCGTGGCCCTGGGCCTCACCCTCGTCTACGGGGTCATGGAGATCCCCAACTTCGCGCATGCGGGCGTGATGGTGCTCGCCGCGTACACCACGTGGTCGGTCGAGAACGCGGGAGCACCCTTCCTGCTCGCCGCCGCCGCCGGAATCGCGGTGGCCGGCATCCTCTCGGTGCTCACCGAAGTGCTCGCCTACCGGTGGATCCGCAGCAATCCGGCAGCAGCGCCTGCCATCGCCCTCGGTCTTCTCCTCATCCTCCAGAACACCGCACTGGTGATCTGGGGCGGTGAGGGGAAGGCCCTCGACACCCCCTACGACACCTGGATCCTCCACGTCGGCGACGTGGCGATCTCGGGGGTGAAAGTCGTGGTCGTCATCACCGCCGCGGTCGCGGTCACCGTGCTCGCGCTGGTGCTCAACCGCACGACGCTCGGTCGCTCCATCCGGGCGGTCGCGCAGGATCGCGAGGCTGCGGCGCTGCTCGGCATCTCGGTCAAACGGCAGTATGTGCTCGCGTTCCTCCTCGCCGGGCTCCTCGGCGGATTGGCCGCGGTCGTGTTCGCCCCCACCTTCCAGATCTCGCCGTTCATGGCCGACTCGCTGCTGTTGAGCGCGTTCGTCGTGATCGTCGTCGGGGGTCTCGGAAGCGTCCTCGGCGCCGTGATCGGCGGGATGACCCTCGGGCTCGTCGAGAGCCTCGGCGCCGCGTTCATCGATCCGGCCTATCAGAGCGCATTCGGGTTCCTGTTCCTGGTCGCCGTCCTCATCTTCCGCCCGACGGGCATCCGCTCCGTCGCCTCACAGAGAGTCGGATGACATGAGCACCAGCATCCTCTCCCGCCCCGCCCCGACCGTGGCTGCGACCAGGCGCCGCGGTGCCGCCGGCACCTATGCCGCGATTGCTGCGATCACCGTCGTCGTCTACCTCGCGATCACGCTCCTCCGCGGCGATCAGGGGCTTGTCGCGATCCTCATCGCGGTGTGGGCGATCGCGCTCACCGGCCTCAACGTCGTGCAGGGCCTCGGCGGCTACCCGAGCCTCGCGCAGGCGGCCTTCTTCGGCATCGGGGCGTACAGCTCGTCGATCCTGCTGGCCTCCGGCCTGCCGTTCTGGCTCGCCGCGATCGGGGGCGTGGTCGCCGCGGCGCTCGCGGGAACCCTCGTGGCCCTCGTGTTCAGCCGAACCCGCGGCCAGTACTTCGCGATCGGCACGCTCTTCTTCGGCGCCGTGTGCTCGTTGGTCTTCACGAACGAGAGTCAGCTGACCGGCGGCCCGAACGGCATGCCGGTGGGGCTCGGGATGCCGCTCCCCGTCGTCCTGATCGCCATCGCGCTGTCGGTCGGCGCGAGCCTCGTCGCCTTCGACGTGATCGCCCGATCGGCCTTCGGACGCCGTTTGAAGGCGATCAGCGCCGACGAAGACCTCGCGGAGCACCTCGGCGTGCCGACCGCGCGCACCAAGGCGATCGCGGTGGTGGCCTCTGCCGTCTTCGGCGGCTGGGCGGGCGTGCTGCTCGCCCAGTACAACGGGGTGATCGCGCCGTCGCAGTTCACCTTCGTGCAGGGCTTCCTGATGTTCGTCGCCATCGGCCTCGGCGGGTACGGGCGCCTGCTGACGCCGTTGGTGGGAGCGATCATCGTCGTCGGGCTCTCGCAGCTGCTCAAGCTGCAGCCGGGCGTCAGCCAGATCGCGCTCGGGCTCATCTTCATCCTCATCACGCTGCTGGTTCCCGGCGGCATCATCGGCGGTGTCGAACGTGCACTCCGCGGGCGCGCCCTTCCGAAGGGTGGGAACCGGTGACCGCGACTCTCGAAGTACACGGCCTCACGAAGCTGTACGGCGGCGTGCGCGCCGTCGACGACGTCTCCTTCACCGTCGAGCCCGGCCACATCCTGGGGCTGATCGGGCCCAACGGATCGGGCAAGACCACCCTCCTCAACATGATCGCCGGCACCACGCGGCCGACGGCCGGGAGCATCCGTCTCGCTGGGGGCGACGTCACCGCGCTGCCGCCGCACCGCAAGAGCGCCCGCGGCATCACGCGCACCTTCCAGACGACGCGTGTCATGCCGACGTGGACGGTCGAGGACTCGCTCGCCCTCGCCGCCGGTCGCGGCGGCATGGGCGTCAGTGAGGTGGCGACCGACGTCGGCATCGACGACGTGCTCGACCGCGGGGTCGGAGACCTCTCCAACGCGCAGCAGCGGCTCGTGATGGTCGGCTGCGCCCTCGCTTCGCGTCCCGCGGCGATCCTGCTCGACGAGCCCGCCGTCGGCATGGGCGTCGGCGAGACCGACCACCTGAGCGCCGTCGTGCGCGGCATCCGCGATCACCACGGCATCTCGGTCATCGTGGTCGAGCACAACATGCGCTTCCTCATGGCGCTCGCCGACTCGGTCGTCGTCATGGCGACGGGGAGCGTGCTGTCGGCCGGCCGTCCCGAGATCGTCCGCAACGACCCGGCGGTCATCGCCGCCTACCTCGGAGGTTGAGCATGCTCTCCGTCCACGACTTCACCGTCGGCTACGGCGCGGTCTCCGCGGTGCGCGGCATAGATCTCGACGTGCCGGAGGCGACCGTCACCGGAATCCTCGGCGCGAACGGCGCCGGCAAGACCTCCACCCTGATGGGGATCATGCGCGCGGCGCCGCGCATCTCGGGCACGCTCACCGTCGACGGCCGCGACCTCTCGTCGGCGACGACGCGCGAGGTCGTCGGCGCGGGCGTCGCGCTGTGCCCGCAGAACCGGCGGCTGTTCGCCGGCATGACGATCGAGGAGAATCTGGTGCTCGGCGCCCAGGGCGCCTCGACCGCGGTGACGAAGGTTCGGCTCGACGAGGCATACGCGCGGACGCCGTGGCTCGCGGCGCGACGCCGCGAGTCGGCCGGCCGCCTGAGCGGCGGCCAGCAGCAGCTCGTCGCCATCGCCCGAGCCCTGATGTCGGCGCCGCGTCTGCTGATGCTCGACGAGCCATCCAGCGGGCTCTCGCCGGTCGCGGTCATCGAGGTGCGCGAGCTGCTCGAGGGAATCTGCTCGAGCGGGCTCACCGTGCTGCTCGTCGAGCAGAACACCCACCTCGTGCAGCGCCTGTGCTCGTCGGCGTACGTGCTCGCGGAGGGCAGGGTCGTCGGTCACGACACCGTCGAGAACCTCGTCGCCGACGACCTGCTGTCGGACGCGTACCTGGGTTGACGAGGGCGTCTCAGCCGTTGAACTGCGGCTTCCGCTTCTCCTGGAAGGCGGCGAAGCCCTCCCGATAGTCGTCGGTGTCGCAGAGCGCGGCCTGTGCGGCGTTCTCGGCATCCATCGATCGCCACAGGCCCAAGCGTTCGTCGCGCAGCTGCCGCACGAGCTCCTTGCTCGCCCGGAACGCACCCGTCGCGCCCGTCGCCGCGCGTTCGGCGGCCTCGACGGTGGTCGGGACGAGCTCGTCGGCCGGGATCACGCGAGAGAACAGGCCCGACGCGACGGCTTCGCTGCCGGACATGAGCCGACCGGTGTAGATGAGGTCGAGGGTCTTGTGCGCGCCGAGGCGCTCGAAGAACAGGGCGTGGCCGCCCGAGTCGAGCGTCGCGCCCAGCGCGGCGAAGGGCGAGCCGATCTTCGCGGTGTCGGCGACGTAGACGACGTCGGTCGCGATGAGCAGGCCGAGACCGACGCCCAGGCACGCCCCGTGGGCGGCGGCGAAGGTCGGGGCGGGGAACGCCGACATGCGCTGCAGGAGTGGCGTCACGAGACCGCCGAGGTACCCGAGCACGTCGTCGTCGCGCGGATCGACGCCGGCGATGTCGCGCCCGGCGCAGAACGCGCGCCCCTCGCCGCGCAACACGAGGGCACGAACTCCCGCGGCCTCGGCTTCGGCGTAGGCGGCATCGAGATCGCGCACGGCCTGCTCGTCGAGCGCGTTGAGCTTCGCGGGGTTGTCGAGCACGACGTGGGCGACGTCGCCGTCGATGCGGAGGTCGATCATCAGGGACTCCTCGTCGTCACACGTCGTAGTCGACGGCGACACGGTCGCTCGTCGGGTGGGATTGGCAGGTGAGCACGTACCCGCGTTCGAGCTCGTCTGGCTCCAGGGCGTAGTTCTCGGTCATCGTGACCGAGCCCACGAGCAGCCTTGCGCGGCACGTGCCGCACACGCCGCCGGCGCACGCGAACGGCACGTCGGGGCGCACGCGCAGCGCCGCGTTGAGGATCGACTCGTGCGCGCTCACCGGACTCTCGATCGTCGAGGACTGCCCGTCGAGGGTGATCTCGATGGTGCGGACCGGATCTCCCGCCACGGCGACGACGGGCCGCCCGGCGTCGCCCTGATCTCGGCCGGGCTCGCCGGTCGTGAAGAGCTCGTACCGCACGTGCGCCCTGTCGACGTCGATGTCGGCGAGGGTATCTCGGCACAGCTGCACCAGCTCGAACGGTCCGCACAGGAACCACTCGTCGACCGTCTCGGGCAGCACGAGCGCGTCGAGGATGCGCCGCAGGCGCTCCTCGTCGATGCGACCCGACAGCAGTGGCGCCGAGCGCTGCTCGCGCGAGAGCACGTGGTGCAGCGCCAGACGGGTCGGGTACCGGTCCTTCAGGTCGGCGAGGTCTTCCAGGAACATCACGTCGGTCGTCGAGCGGTTCGTGTAGACGAGCGTGAAGCGTGAGGTCTCCGAGCGCGCGAGCACGGTCGCCGCGAGCGCCATCAGCGGGGTGATGCCCGAGCCCGCCGCGATGCCGGCGACATGCGCGCCGTCGAGCTCAGCGAGATTCGAGGTGAACGACCCCTGCGGGCTCATGACGTCGAGCTCGGCGCCGGGCTTCAACTCGGTCTGCGCCCACGTCGAGAAGCGCCCGCCGAGGTCACGCTTGATCGCGACGCTGATCGCCCCCGGCCCCGGCGGGCGGCACAGCGAATACGACCGCCGCACCTCCCGACCGTCGATGTGGGTGCGCAGAGCCACGTGCTGCCCGGCGAGGTACTCGAAATCGCCCGCGAGCTCGGGCGGCACCGCGAACGTCACCTCGATCGCGGCGTCGGTGAGCGGCCGCACCTCGGCGACCCGCAGCGTGTGGAACCGCGCGCGCCGACGCGAGCCCGAAGGCCCTCCGACGGCACTCGCGAGGAACGCCTCGGCGACATCGACCTCCGACCCCATCAGTGCACCTTGAAGTGGTCGAAGGGCTCGAGGCACGCGCGGCATTCGTAGAGCGCCTTGCACGAGGTCGATCCGAACCGCGACGCCTCACGCGTATCGAGCGACCCGCACCGCGGGCACTTCACCGCGATCGCGAGCTTGATCGGCCCGACGGTTGCCCGCCCCGTCGGCGGCGCGATGCCGTACTCGGTGAGCTTGCGCTTGCCGGCGTCGCTCATCCAGTCCGTCGTCCACGCGGGCGACAGCGTCAGCCGCACCTCGACATCGCCGAAGCCCGCGGCGGTGAGGGCGAGCACGACGTCGTCTCTGATCACATCCATTGCGGGGCACCCCGAATACGTCGGCGTGATCGTCACGGTCACCCGCTCCCCCGCGACCGCGACGTCGCGGAGCACACCGAGGTCTTCGATCGTGAGCACCGGAACCTCGGGGTCGGCGACGGCCGCGGCGATCTCCCACGCGCGCCCCTGCCCGGTCACCACGTCGCCCCCGGATACTGCCGCGCCAGCACCTGCATCTCGGCCAGCAGGTACCCCATCGTCGAGAAGTGCTGTCCGCGCCGCCCGCCGCCCGACGAGACGAACCCGACCGGAACCTCGAGGTCGGCCTCGGCGAACACCGCGGCGATCACGGCGTCGAAGGCCGAGCGCAGGGTCGACGGACGGGGCGCGATCCCGGTCTCGGCGAGCCGGTCGGTGAGCTCCTCGTCGCGGAACAGCTCGTCGACGTACGGCCACACGTCGCCGACCGCGCGGATCATCCGCGTGCGCGACTCGTCGGTGCCGCCGGCGAGCCGCAGCGTCCACTGCACCGCGTGGTCGCGGAGGTAGTCGACCTCCTTCACCGCCTTGGCGGTGATCGCGGCGAGGGTCGCGTCGGTCGAGGCCCGGAGTGCCGTGTAGAGCTCGAAGAGATAGACGGATGCCGCGAGCTGACGCGCGATGGTCTGCGCGAAGTCTCCGTTCGGCTGCTCGAACAGCCACGCGGAGCGGAAAGCGGGCTCATCCCGCCAGTACGCGAGGTCGTCTTCGCTGCGACCGTCTGCCGTGCCGGCGTAGTGCAGCAGCGAGCGGGCGTGACCCAGCAGGTCGAGGGCGATGTTGCCGAGCGCGACGTCTTCTTCGAGCTCGGGCGCGTGGGCGATCCAGCCGCCCAACTGCTGCGCGAGTATGAGCGCGTCATCGCCAAGCCACAGCGCGTACTCGGCGACGTCGGGCGAAGCGGCCGCACCGGCCGAGCCCGTGAGCTCTTCTGCGAGCTCGAGCCGGTCGACGGTGACGTCGCCGTGGAGGTCGGAGGGCGGGGTCATAGGTGCGGCACCCCCTCAGACGCCGTGTAGTACACGGCGTGCCGGTAGTTCTTGCCCGCGGGCGACTCGAAGAACGCGCCCTTGGAATCGGGGTCGCTCGTCGTGATCGCCTCAGCGGGCACCACCCACACCGAGGTGCCTTCGCCTCGGCGCGTGTACAGGTCGCGCGCATTGCGCAGCGCCATGTCGGCGTCGGGCGCGTGAAGGGAACCGGCGTGCACGTGCGACAGACCGCGGTTGGCGCGGACGAACACCTCCCACAGGGGCCACGTCTCGCGGTCGGACCCGCCCGGCGTCGCCATCACGCCACCTCGGCTGCGGTCGTTGAGCGAGCGAAGCGAGACGAAACGCCCCGTTCATCCGCTGGGACGTCGCGCTTCGTCTCGCTGCGCTCGCTCAGCGACCCGGGAAAGGCCCGCCGCCGCGCATACTCCGCCGCCGCCTCACGCACCCACGCGCCGTCCTCGTGCGCGTCGCGCCGCGCGCGCAGCCGCTCCGCATTCATCGGTCCGCGCCCGGCGAGCACCTCATGGAACTCGGTCCAATCGATCTCGCTCATGTGCCATCGGCCCGATGCCTCGTCCCACCGCAGCTCGGGATCCGGCAGCGTCACGCCCAGCACCTCGGCCTGGGGAACCAGCATCCCGATGAACCGCTGGCGCAGCTCGTCGTTGGAGAACCGCTTGATCTTCCACGCCATCGACTGCGCCGAGTTGGGCGACGAATCGTCGGGCGGCCCGAACATCATGAGCGAGGGCCAGTACCAGCGGTTCACGGCGTCCTGCGCCATCTCGCGCTGCGCCGGCGTCCCCTGCATGAGCGCGAGCAGGATCTCGAACCCCTGCCGCTGGTGGAACGACTCCTCCTTGCACACGCGCACCATCGCGCGGCCGTAGGGTCCGTACGACGCGCGGCACAGCGGCACCTGGTTGCAGATCGCGGCGCCGTCCACGAGCCAGCCGATCGCTCCCATGTCGGCCCACGTCGGCGTCGGGTAGTTGAAGATCGACGAGTACTTCGCGCGGCCTGAGATCAGCTGTTCGGTCATCTCGTCGCGCGTGATGCCGAGGGTCTGCGCCGCCGAGTACAGGTACAGCCCGTGGCCCGCCTCGTCCTGCACCTTCGCCATCAGGATCGCCTTGCGCTTGAGACTCGGGGCGCGCGTGATCCAGTTGCCCTCGGGCTGCATCCCGATGATCTCGGAGTGCGCGTGCTGCGAGATCTGCCGGATCAGGGTCTTCCGATACGCCTCGGGCATCCAGTCGCGGGGCTCGATGCGCTGCTCGGCCGCGATGAGCGCGTCGAAGGTCTCTTGCTCGAGAACAGTCATCATCGACTCCTTTACAGAACGAGCGTTCAGTTAGTCTACCGAGCCGATCACGGCCCGGCAACCGCGTCGCGAAGCGACCTGCTGGTTGCGACCGAGCGCCCCCGGTACTCCGCGACGACGTCGCCGCCCTCGTCGGTGACGGTGACGTCGTAGACACCCGTGCGGCCACTGACAACCCGGCGGCGTGCGGTCGCAGTGAGCGTCTGCCCGGCGTGCGTCGACTTCAGGAACGAGATGTCGGCGCCCGCGGCGACCGTGATGCGGTCGTCCTCGTTGCACGCGATCGCGAATGCCGTGTCGGCGAGCGCGAAGACGAAGCCGCCGTGGGTGATCGCGAAGCCGTTGAGCATGTCGTCTCGCACGAGCATGCTCACGACGGCGTGGCCCGGTTCATCCTGCTCGACCTGCATCCCCATCGCGGCAGAGGCCCGGTCGCGCTGCATCATCAGCCGGACCATCACGCGGCCGTCTCTTCCGCGGCCGGTGCGTCGGTCTTTGCGACGAGCGTCAGCACGTCGTAGGTGGCGACGACCTCGTCGCGCTGGTTGCGGATGACGGCATCCCATCGCACTTCGCCGTACTCGTCGGTCTCGCGGGGCGTGATCTGCTTCGCGGTCAGCACCACGCGGATCTCGTCGTCCGGCGACACCGGCGTGATGAACCGCAGGTTCTCGAGGCCGTAGTTGGCGAGCACCGGACCGGGATCGGGGTCGACGAAGAGCCCGGCAGCCCACGAGACGAGCAGATACCCGTGGGCGACCCGCCCCGGGAAGAACGGGTTGGCGGCTGCCGCGGCCTCGTCCATGTGCGCGTAGAACGTGTCGCCGGTGAAGTGCGCGAACGTCTCGATGTCGTCCAACGAGACCTCGCGCGACGCCGAGACGACCTGGTCGCCGATCCGCAGGTCGACGAGGGACTTGCGGAACGGATGCCGACCCCCGGGCTCCGAGCGCGCGCCCTCGTGCCAGACCCCGGTGAGGGCCGTGAGCATCTCGGGCGAGCCCTGCACCGCGGTGCGTTGCATGTGGTGAAGCACCGCACGGATGCCGCCGAGCTCTTCACCGCCGCCGGCGCGACCCGGGCCGCCGTGCACGAGGTGTGGCACGGGTGCACCGTGACCGGTCGAGGTGCGGGCGTTCTCGCGGCTGAGGAAGAGCACGCGGCCGTTGAACGCTCCGATGCGCGAGAGCAGCTCGACCGCGACGCCCGGATCGTTCGTCGCGACACTCGTCACGAGGGACCCGCCGCCGAGGTCTACGAGGTCGGCGGCCTCGGCGACCGTCCGGTACGTGAGCACGCTCGCGACCGGGCCGAACGCCTCGGTGTCGTGCACAGCCGCGGTCGTGGCGTCGGCGAACCCGACGAGGATCGGCGCGACGAACGCTCCGTCTGGAGCATCGCCCCGCGAGCCGTCTTCGCGGACGATCTCGGGGGCTGCGGTCGAGCCGAGCAGGAGCGTGCCCCCGGCATCCTGCAGCCGTTCGACCTGGCCGAGCACTTCGTCGCGCTGGTCGAGCGAGACGAGTGGCCCCATTGTGACGCCCTCAGCGCGCGGGTCGCCCAGGACCACGCGCTCGTCGATCTTCGCCCGGAGCGCCTCGACGAGCGCATCGACCGTGCCCACGGGAACGATGGCCCGCCTGATCGCCGTGCACTTCTGCCCCGCCTTCGTCGTCAGCTCGACCAGCAGCTGCTTGACGTACGCATCGAATTCCGGGGTCTCGGGGGTCGCGTCCGGCCCGAGCACCGACGCGTTGATCGAGTCGGTCTCGCTCGTGAACCGCACGCCGTACGCGGCCTTCGCCCGCAGGCGCTCGGCCGTCGACGCGCTGCCGGTGAAGCCCACCAGATCGCCGAGCCCGAGGTGGTCGAAGAGGTCGGGAACGCCACCGCTCACCAGCTGCAGCGATCCCGCGGGAAGGTCTCCGGCTTCGACGAGCATCCGCACCCATGCCTCGGCGATGTAGCCGGTCGGCGTCGCGGGTTTGACGAGCGTGGGAACGCCCGCGAGGAAGGCTGGCGCGAACTTCTCGAGCGCGCCCCACATCGGGAAGTTGAAGGCGTTGATCTGCACGGCGACGCCGGGCAGGCGCGTGAACACATGCCGTCCGAGGAATGTCCCGTCCTTCGAGAGCGGCTCGGCGGGTCCGTCGACGTACACCGTCGCGTTCGGCAGCTCGCGCCGGCCCTTCGACGAGTAGGTGAACAGCACGCCGATCCCGCCGTCGACGTCGTTCAGCGAATCGCGCTCGGTCGACCCGGCCTTCTTCGACAGATCGTAGAGCTCCTGCTTGCTGGCGGTCAGGGTGACGGCGAACTTCTTCAGCAGCACGGCGCGCTGGTGGAACGTCAACGCGCCGAGCGAACGCTGGCCGACGGTGCGGGCGTGGTCGAGGGCACCCGCGAGATCGAGGCCCGCCGTGCTCACGCGCGCGACGGTCTCACCCGTCGACGAGTCCCGCACGACCGCGGCATCACGGTCATCGGCCGGCTGCCACCACGTGTCCCGCACGTAGCTCGGAAGCACATCCACCATCACTCGCTCCATTCGTAGAATCCGCTGCCGCTCTTGCGTCCGAGCCGGCCCTCGGCGACCATCTGCCGCAGCAGCGCGGGCGGCGCGAACCGCTCGCCGAGCGCGGCCTGGAGCTCTTCGGCGATCCCCAAGCGCACGTCGAGTCCGACGATGTCGGTCGTGCGCAAGGGGCCCATCGGATGCCGATACCCGAGCTCCATCGCCCGATCGATGTCTTCTGCCGAGGCCACGCCCTGCTCGACCATGCGGATCGCTTCGAGCGCGAGCGCGACGCCGAGCCGGCTCGACGCGAACCCCGGTGCGTCTCGGACGACGATCGGGGTCTTGCCGATGGCGGACACCCACCCACGCGCGGCATCGGCGAGCGCGGGGTCGGATGCCGAACCCATCACGACCTCGACGAGGGTCGACGCGGGCACAGGGTTGAAGAAGTGCAGGCCGAGGAAGCGCCCCGGGTGCGCCAGCGACGCCGCGAGGTCGTCGATCGAGATCGACGACGTGTTGCTCGCAAGGATCGCGTCGGACGCAATGGAGTCTTCGACACGGCGGAGGGCGTCGGTTTTGAGGGCGCGGTCTTCGGGAACCGCCTCGATCACCAGCGCGCAATCGGCGAACGCCGACGGGTCGACCGAGACGGCGATCGCGCTGTCGAGATCGGCGGCATCGCGGGCCGTCGCGCCGCGCTCGACCGATCGCGCGAGCGATTCGCGCACGCGGTCGGCTGCCGCCACCGCCGCGTCGTCGTCGCGCTCGACGACCGTCACGCGGCAACCGGCGAGCAGGAACGCGTGCGCGATCCCCGCGCCCATGCGCCCGCCGCCCAGCACGCCGACGCGGTCGGGCACGTCGGTCGCGGCATCCGGCGTCATCGCGCCCTCTTCTCGAGGAACGCCGTCATGCGGCGGTGCTTCTCGGGGCTCTCGAACAACTCGGCCTGCAGCTCGAGCTCGATGGTGGGGTGCGCGCTCGCGGGAGCCAGCAGTGCGCGCTTGGTGTGCATCGTCGCGAGCGGGTCGTTGGCGACGATGCGATCGGCGATCGCGTGGGCTTCGGCGAGCAGGCTGTCTGCGGGGCCGACCGCGGAGACCAGCCCCCACGCGAGGGCGGTGTCGGCGTCGAGGATGCGGCCGGTGAGCAGCAGCTCGGCGGCGCGCGCCTCGCCGACGATCTCAGGCAGACGCCACGTGGCGCCTGCGGCGGCGATGATGCCGAGCCCCGTCTCAGGGTTGCCGATCTTCAGGGTCGGCGAGCCGACGCGGATGTCGGCGGCATACGCGAGCTCGGCGCCGCCGCCGAGCGCATAGCCGTCGATCGCGGCGATGACGGGCATCGGAAGCTCGCGGATGCGCCGGAACGCCGTCGTGTTGATGCCCGCGAGCGCATCTGCGGCGGTGCGCTCGCGCAGCTGGGCGATGTCGGCGCCCGAGGCGAAGACACCGCCGGCGCCGGTGAGGATCAAGACCCGCGGCTCTGACTCGAGCTCGGCGCACAACGCGTGGAGCTCGTCGATCGTCTGTTGGTCGATCGCGTTGCGGGTCGACGGCCGATCGAGGGTCGCGACGACGCGGTCATCGCTCCACTGCGTCGTCAGACGCTCGGACATCGTCATCCTCAATCTTTCCAAACCGATCGTTCAGTAATGATGCCAGACGCGTCGAGGACAGGCAAGCAGGGGCAGTGCGAGACTGTCGTGATGACGAGTGAGACGACGGCGCCCGCGGGTGCGCGGCGCGGCCGCCCCGGCTACGACCGCGACCAGGTGCTCGCGGTCGCCGTGCAGCTGTTCAACGAGCAGGGCTACGACGCGACCTCGGTCGCCGATCTCGCCGAGCGCCTGGGGCTCACGAAGTCGGCGCTGTACCACCACTTCGCCTCGAAGGATGAGCTGCTCGCGCTCGCGCTCGACTCGGCACTGACTGCGCTGGAAGGAGTGCTCGACGAGGCCGAACTCCGCGCAGAGTCCGACGCCGAGCGCCTGCGCGATGTGATCGCGGGCGCCGTCGAGGTGCTCATCGACCACCTCCCCGAGGTGACGCTGCTGCTGCGCGTCCGCGGCAACAGCGCGACCGAGCAGCAGGCGCTCGAGCGCCGGCGCGTCTTCGACGCGCGCGTCGCCGCGCTGGTCGCCGGCGCGCAGTCCGAGGGCTGGATCCGCGCCGACGTCGACGCGGCCATCGCGACGAGACTCATCTTCGGCATGATCAACTCGGTCGTCGAGTGGTATCGCCCCGGCGGCCCGATCGATCGCGACGCGCTCGCCCGCGGCATCCTCACCGTCGTGCTCGACGGGCTCCGCTCCCCCGGGTCCTAGCCGCGCACCGGAACCATGCCGAGAACCCAGTCCTGCTGCCACTCCGGCGGGTCCGTGTACCCCGCGGCGTGGGCGCCGAGGTCGAACACCCGCTCGCACGCGCCGCCAGTCGCCCAGCAGCGCACGAGGGTGGCATGCTCGTCGACCTGGGCGATGAGCAGGATGGTCTCGTTCGTCTCCCACCACGCGGTCGCGCCGCGATCGGTGTAGGCACGCCACAGCGGCTCGCCGGGAACCCCTTCCGGCAACTGCAGAGTCGTGATCTCGTCGGCTGCGCTCGACCCGAGCGGCCGCACCCGCAGCTGCGTGTCGGTGAAGATCTCACGGGTGCCGTCGGGTGAGACGTAATTGTCTTCGAATCCTCGCCACACCTCGGGAATCGGGTCGGCCTGCTCGCTGAAGGCTTTCCTGCTCTCGAACGGCAGATCGGTGGGCTCGACGACGCCGTTGCGCACATCCCAGCGCCACACGGGCGGATCGCTCGACTCGTTCACCCAGTACGCGATGCCGTCGGCGTCGACCCCGATGATGTGCAGGCGGTTGCTCGTGTCGAAGTCGCCGTCGACCGTGTGGGTCGCCAGCTCCTGGTTCGTCGCGACGTCCCACATCACGAAGGTCGTCGTGTCGGCACTCCGCTTCTCCTGCCAGAAGATGATCGAGCCGTCGGCGCTCAGCGAGGGGTAGTACTCCTGCGTCGCAGGGAACGGTACGAGAGCATCACCGTCGACCAGCCACCAGCTCGCGGGAACGCCGTCCCGCGCACCGCCGCCGACGATGACCGTCGAACCTGCGACCTCGATCGCGCCGACCTCGAACGACGGCACGATCTCGGTGCCCGAGACATGCAGCACGCCGTCGTGGGCGTAGGGCGTGAGCGGCGGCTCGCCATCGGGAAGGGAGTCGATCCACACCTGCGGATCGACATCGGTCGGCACGACCTCAGGCGCCGTCCCCGCTGTCGGGACCGCCCCCGCCGGTCGGCCTTCACCCGACGCGAACGGAGCAGGCCGTTCGCTCTGGCCGAGGGCTGCGGTCAGCACGCCTCCGGCTACCGCTCCCACGAGAACCAGGGCGACACCCGCCGCGATGAACTGCGTGCGCCGACCGTCCGACGGATGGATGCGCTGCGTTCCCGCGAGCACCAGATCGCGCATCTCGCTGCGCTCGCGGGGTGTGAGGCCTTCGCCGGCGCTCATGATGATGCCTCCATTGCCGTGATCTCATCGCGGAGCTTCGCTCGCGCCCGGGCGAGTCGGGACTTGACCGTCCCGACCGGAATTCCCAGAGTCTGTGCGGTCTCGAGTTCCGGGTAGCCCTCGAGAACCCGCAGCACCACCACGCTCTGTTCGCGGGCGGGCAGGCGTCTGAGTGCCGCGAGCACCCCGCTCTCGTCGCTGCCGGTGAGCTCTCCGACCTCATCTGCGCGCGGCGCGCGAGCGATCAGCGTCCGATAGCGGCGGCTGGATCGCTCGAGGTTGCGCGCGGCGAACGACACCGTGTTGAGCAGCCAGGGCAGCGGCGACCCGTCCACCAGCCGAACCGAGGCCCGCTTGCGCCAGAGCTCGAAGAACGCGATGGTGACGGCATCCTTCGCATCCTCGCGCGCCGTGAGAAGGCGCCGTGCATGGCGGAAGAGCCGCGCCTCGTGCCGGTCGAACAGCGCGGCGAGGGCCACCGGGTCACCGGAACGGACCGCCAGCCAGTCCGAGGCGTCGTCATCGCTCATACCCTGTAATGTCCGCACCGCGCGAGAAGGTTCCCGACCTGCTGCACTCGCGACGCTCCTGCAGCACGAAGCCGATGCTACTCACGCGCGTGGGAACCGAATCGCGGTTCGCGGACATTAAGAGGTATGAAACCCTCGCCTGAGGTCGAGGCCGACGCCGAGTCCGACGCCGCGCTCGACACCGTCACCACCGCGCGCAGACAACGATGGTTCACTGCTCCGTCGACAATCATCGCGTTCGCCGCCGGAGCTCTCGTCGCCGGCGGAGTCATCGCCGTAGCACTGGGATTCGAGAACACCCCGCCGGACGCCACCCTCGTTCCCGCGGGCGTCGAGCCCGACGACCGGCTGATCACGCTGCTGTCGGGCGAGGGCTCGGACTACGAGGAGCTTTCACCGCCCCCCGGCTTCGCATCGGAGCAGTTGATCGACCTGTCGACGCTGCGCGGCTTCGGAACCTATCGAGACATCGAGGTGTGGTCGGCGGAGAACGCGCACGGATCGCGGTGCCTCATCGCCGTCCATCGGCAGACAGTCGACGTCATCGCGCGCGAGTGCATCCCGGCGGGAACCGACGTCGTCATGGACACCCGGCAGCACGGGCTCGCGGCCGGCGAAAGGCTGCGATTCGTGCTGCGCGACGCGAACGCCGATGCGCTCCACGTGTACCACCTGACGCCGGAGGAGGCCCGCTGATGGAATCGACGCCGATGCCCCAAGAGCTGGAGCACGAACTGGAGGATCTTCGGGTCCGCGCGTACGGCCCCGCCGCCGACATCGACGCTGATCCTGCCGCGCTCGCTCGTCTCAGCGAACTCGAGGCCGAGCGGGTAGGTCGTCGGTTCGTCGCAGAGGAGGGTGCGCCGGCGGATGCTGCGCCTGACGACAATGCGGAGGCGGATGCCGCGGACGTCGCTGTCGCAAGGGAAGCGGCGACCGAGAGCCCCCCACCGCGATCATCACGGGTCGCCGCGACGCGGTCGGCCCGCCTCCTGCTCTTGGCCGGCGCGGGAGCGGCGATCGTCGCGCTCGGGTACGGCGTGACGACGTTGTTCGGCCCGCAGCCGGACGCCACCCTGGGGTTGACGGCGTCGGTGCCCGACGCGCAAGCACGGACTCTCGCCGCGGACGCGGTCGACGACATCGACGTGTCGACACTGCAGTCGTACGGAATGTTCCTCGGGGTCGAACCCTGGTCGGCCGTGGATGCGTACGGCAATCCGTGCCTCGTCCTCATCGAACGCTCGACGCACAGCGCTCTCGAAGCGACGTGCACGCCGCCCGAAGCCGACCTGCTGGTCGACCTCGAGGTCCTGGTCGTGCCGTCCTACGACTTCGGCGACGGACTCCCGGTCGGCAGCGTCATCCGGTTCCACCTGCGCGACGAGTCGGTGGAGGCGCTCGTGTACCTCGCCCCCGAGCGAGACTGACGATCCACGCGGCCGCCAGTGCCAGCGCAACACCGAGCAGCGTCATCGCCACCCGCTCGAGGAACCAGTGCGCGGGGGTCTCGGTCTCACCCAGCAGCAGCATCGACAGCACGATCACGGTCGAGAAGAACGGGAAGACGTACCAGCGGCTGCCGGCGGTCCCGGTCGCAGCGGCGAGCGTCGCGAGGATGATGAGCGCGATCGCGATGTCACCGAGTGGCGCGAGGGCGATCGCGCACGCGACCAGAGCACCCGCGACCACCGAGGCGGAGCGGCCCCAAGCGCGCGCGTCGAGCTGCCCGCGATCCGGTCGGCTCACCAGCAGCGCCGCCATGCAGGCCCACCCCGGATGATCCACCCCGAGAGCGAAGCCGATCGCGGCGGCGGTCGCACCGGCGAGCCCGATCTGGATGCCGTACTGCAGCATCACGGAGCGAGGAGCAGCCGGGCGCGGGGGTCGCGCGGCCGTATCCGCCGCCGGCCACGCGAGCGAGACCAACCACCCGTACACCGATCCCGCCGTGATCAGCAGCGCCGCAGCGGCGCCTGCCGTCCACGGCGACTCCGACAGCCCGGCGCCGTACAGCGGCAGCCCCAGCATGAGGGCGAGCGGTGCAAGGCGATGTGCCGGGTTCGCGGCGAACAGCGCGACCGCGACGCACAGGACGAAGACGAGCACGACCGCGAGAACCGGCAGCGATGCCACGAGCGACCCGAGCAGGATCGACACCGCGGCGACGGCACCGACGACCATGACCATCGCGCGCTGACGCCGCGTGCTGCCGAGGCCCAACGCCGCCGCGGGCAGCACACCCACCGCGAGCGGCACTCCCAGCGCCGGGTCGAGCGTCGAGACGACAGCCGCCGGCAGCGCCAGCACCGCGCCGTGAGCGACGTTCCGCCACGACCACGCGAGCGGCGGGGAGGAGGTCATGCCTCCCACCCTGCCGCATCGCGGCGACCTCAGGCGATCAGCTCGCGCCGACGAGTTCAGGCTGATGCGCCGCCTCGACCCTGCGGTCGGCGGCGATGGCCCGACCGAGCGCGAGGAAGAGCAGGACCATGCCGGCGGTGAGCAGCATATGGCCCGTCCCGGCGATGCCCGCGATCATCTTCGACGACTCCTGCCCGAGGACCGTGAGACTGCCGCGCCAGACGAGCATGGCCGAGGTGAGGATCACGCCCGCGTTGTAGACCCAGAAGAACCAGCCGAACAGCCGGCTGCGCGACAGTGTGAATGCCCGCTCGAGCAGAAGGACGATCACGAGCACGATGAATCCGAGCGTCAGCAGATGGGTATGGGCGAGGCCGAGCTGGGTGAACTCGCCCGGGGGGAAGCCGTTGAGCTTCGTGAACTCGCGATAGAAGAGACCGGACAGGACACCGCCGACCATATAGGCGAAGGCGGAGTAGTAGAGGCGACGCATGGGTGATTCCTTTCGAGGACTCACTCCAGCCTCAGTGCTTCGCCGCGCACGGAGATCAACCGAAGGGTTGAGATGTGACCTCTCGCCTCAGAGCAGGCCGGTCTCGCGGGCGAGGGCGACCGCTCGGGATCTGCTGTCGACCGCGAGCTTGTCGAAGAGGTGCACGAGATGGGTCTTCACGGTCGCTTCGCTGACGAACAGGGCGGTGGCGATCTGCTTGTTCGAAGCGCCGGTGTCGAGGAGCCGCAGCACATCGCGCTCGCGCTCGGTGAGCCGCACCCGCGGCGCGCGCATGACCCGCACCACGCGGTCGGTCAGTTCGGGCGTCAGGACGAGCTCGCCCGCGGCCGCCTGCGCGATCGAGCGCACGATCACCTCCGGAGCGACATCCTTGAGCAGGAAGCCCGAAGCGCCGGCCTCGATCGCACCGAGGATCTCGGCATCCCGATCGAACGTCGTCAGGATGATGACGGCCGGCGCCGGGTCGAGGGCGCGCAGCGCCGCGGTCGTCTGCACGCCGTCCATCCCCGCGCCCAGACGCAGGTCGCACAGCACGACGTCGGGTCGCAGGTGGGACGCCAGCAGCACCGCCTCCTCGCCGGTCGCCGCCTCGCCGACGACCTCGACGGCGTCGTGACCGACGAACAGCGACCGGAGTCCGGCGCGGACGATCGGGTGGTCGTCGACCAGCAGCACGCGCAGCACGGTCATCACGCGCCTCCGGTTCCGCCGAGCGGGAGGGATGCCGACAGAGCCGTCCCCGCACCAGGTGTGCTCTCGATGTCGAGGCCGCCTCCGAGTTCTCGAAGGCGGGCACGCATCGCACGCAGTCCGTATCCGCCGGCGGGGCGACGGGTGGATGCCGAGTCCCAGCGCTCCAGATCGAAGCCCGCGCCGTCGTCGACGACGTCGAGACGCACCGTCGATCCCGCGTCGACGAGGCTGACCACGACGCGCTCGGCGCCCGCGTGCTCCCGCACGTTCGCGAGCGCTGACTGCGCGGTGCGCAGCAGGGCGACCTCGACGGCGACGGGAAGCGCCGGCACCGTCTCGTCGACGTGGAGGTCGGTGCGCATGCCGGTCTCGTCAGCGAGACGCGACAGCATCCGTCGCAGGGCGTCGCCGAGCGCCGACCCCTCGAGCTCGGCGGGAGTCAGCGCGTCGACGATCCGGCGCGTGTCGCCGAGCCCTTCGCGTGCCAGCGCTTGAATCTGATCGAGTGCGCGATCCGTCACGTCCCCGTCCCCGTCCCCGTCGGCGTCTTCGCCGCGCGCCCGTGCGCCGCCGGCGATCAATCCGATCGACGACAGGCTCTGGGCGACCGTGTCGTGGATGTCGCGCGAGAGGCGTGTGCGCTCGACACCGGCTCCGGAGTCGCGCTGAGTTCGGGCGAGCTCGTCCTGCAGCTCGGCCATCTGGGCCTGCGTCGCCACGAGCGACGCGATCAGCCGGCGACGCTCCTCGCCGTCGCGGACGAGCTCGAGGTAGCCGCGCGAGATCCCGAGGGCGAAGACGCCGCCGATGAGCGGCCCGATGACGTTCGCATACGTCGTCGTGCCGGTGTGGATGAGGGGCGCTGCGACGACCACGACGAAGACGAGGATGCTGAACGGCACCGCCCACCGCAGCCGCAGCACGAACCCGGCGAGCAGCCACAGCGGGAAGGCGAGCCACACGAACTCGGGCGAGACGGCCACGGCACCGATCCAGATCAGGGCGAGCCCGAGGAGCCACCATGTCGCGAGCGCCGGGTCGCGGGCGCGGTCGACCAGCCGCAGCCCGCCGAAGTACCAGCCGGCGAACACCGCCGCGACGGCGACCACCCCGGGCCACGGCGTGCCGTCGCCGATGGCCCGAACAGTCCCCACGACGATCAGCACGACCGTGATGACGATCTGGCCGAGTCGGATCGAGCCGATCAGCCCCCGCCAGCCGCGGGCTTCGACCGCGTCGGTCACGAGGCGACGCGCCCCCGGATCGGGTCGAGCACCGCTTCGGCCGCCCACCCTGCCGCGTCGGCGATGTCTCGCCCGTCCATGTGCAGCTCGCGGCGCAGCGTCACCCAGGTCGCAGCGGAGTCCAGGTGCGACAGCGCCGCCACGATCGAGACGCGCTCACCCTCGGGCAGCGACGGCGCCTCGCGTGCGAGCATCGCGGAGAGAGAGTCACGGGTGGGCGACGGCGCGGCGCCGCTGACGCCGCGCATCGAGGTCTCGGCGACGACGTGGGCGAGCTCGGGCCGGCGGTCGTACGCCGCCATCGCCTCGCGGATCGCGAGGGGGATGTCGAAGACGGACGAGGATTCCGGCCGAGTGAAGATGCTGCGCTCGATCCAGGCGGCCGTAGCGAGCAGAAGGTCGACGCGGGTGGCGTAGTTGCGGAAGATCGTGCGCTCGCCGATGCCCGCCCGTCGCGCGATGAGCCGGAACGAGACGTCGTCGGTGCCGAGCTCTTCGATCAGCTCGGCGTACGCTGCGAGAATCGCCTCCTGCGTGCGATTCGGGGCGGTGTCGCTGATCTCGGATGCGAGACCCGGCGCCTGCGCGCTCATCTCGGCGCCCGCGACGGAGTGGGCAGACCGCTGACGGCGAGCCCCACCGTGCGATCGAAGACGTCCGAGATCTCCGGGGCGCTCATCTCGAAGCCGGTGCGCATGCGCGCCCAGAACTGCGCGGAGGCGAAGTACCGGATCGTCGCGGCGACGCGCCGGCGATCGCGTGCGTTGACCGTCGGGTACTCCGTCTCCAGCATCCCGTCGATCGCGCGGGTCAGGAATGTCGATTCCGATTCGACCGTGGGAGAGATGGATGCCGCGCGAGCGCACACGAAGGCGAAGGCCGGTGACGCATCGAAGGCGCCGAATCGGTCGCGTGCCGCGGCACGGAACTCGGGGATGGTGACGAACGCCGGCAACGGGAACTCGGCCTGCTCGATCCACTGGGCGAGCCCCTCGAGGAGGTGCGACCGGGTCGGGAACTGGCGGTAGACGGTGCGCTCGGAAACGCCGACCGCATCACCCAGCGATCGGTACGAGATGTCGTCGAAGGTGGTCTCGCGCAGCGCCGCCGCCGCGCTCTGGAGGATCGCGGTGGGTGTGTCCACCGGCTCAGCGGTCATCCGCCTTCTCCTCTCGCGATGCGACTCCCCACCACCCGCACCTCCCGCTTCGCCGCCCTTCGCCGCACCGGCTTGGGCTCGGGCGGCAGGACGTACCGGTCGGATGCATCGAGCGTGAGCGCGAGCGACGAGACGAACTGGAGCTCTCCGTGCGGGCCGCGCTCCGCCGACGCCAGCATATCCGGGCGCTCGAACGTGTAGCCGGTGACATGGCAGCGAAGTCGCTCACCCGACGGGTTGCCGTCGGCGTCGAACATCGGCGAGGGGATGCCGTCGCTCCGGCGACGCAGATAGAAACGCCCGCCCGTGATGATCGCCATGAGCGGTGTGACGACGAGAGCCACGCCGATCGCGATCAGGACGGAGTACGGCCTGACCTCCTCGCCGAAGGCGCCTCCGAAAGCCGCGAGCGAGAGCACCGACGCGAGCCCCACCGAGACGAGGCCCACCGGGTTCCAGTCGTGGAGCATGCCCCGGCGGAACTCGGGGAAGATCGGCGAGAGCCGCAGCAGGTACTTGTTGATCGCGATGTCGGCGGCGATCGTCACGAGCCACGCCATCACGACGTTCGCGTAGAGGCTGAGCACGAAGGCGATCAGGCTGAAGACGTCCATCCACATCAGCCCCAGCGCGATCGCGAGGTTGAAGAACACGAACACCGAGCGCCCGGGGTAGGTCTTCGTGAGCCGCGTGTAGACGTTCGACCACGCGAGCGAGCCCGAATAGGCGTTGGTGACGTTGATCTTCACCTGCGCGATCACGACGAGGATGAGCGCGAGCCCGATCGCCAGCCACTCGGGCATCATCGACGAGTACAGTCCGACGAACTGCAGCACCGGCTCGGTCGCGCGCGCGGCGAGGTCGGGATCGACGCGCGTGAAGAGGTAGACGGCGAGGAAGACGCCGGCGACCTGCTTGAGTCCGCTGAACAGCACCCACCCGGGACCGGCGAACAGCAGCGACGTCCACCATGAGCGGGCGTTCGCGCGCGTTCGGGGCGGCATGGCGCGGATCACGTCGATCTGCTCGGCGAGCTGCGGTGTGAGGGCGAAGCACACCGCGGCGCTGGCCACCACGGCGCCGAAGTCGAGGGCGCCGTCGGTGTTGCCGGTGTAGGCGACGAAGGCGGCGACCGCGTCGGGATCCGAGACGATGACCCACAGCAGCGGAAGCAGCGCGAGTGCGAGCCACAGCGGCGTCGTCCAGAACTGCAGTCGCTCGAGCGCTCGCATCCCGTAGATCACGATGGGGATCACGACGACCGTGGAGATGAGATAGCCGATGGGAAGCGGGATGCCGGTGGCCACCTGGATCCCCTGCGCCATGATCGCCCCCTCCAGTGCGAAGAAGATGCACGTGAAGATCGCGAAGATCACGGTCGTGATCGACGACCCGTAGTAGCCGAACCCCGAGCCGCGGGCGATGAGATCGAGGTCGAGGTTGTAGCGAGCGGCGTAGTAGGCGATCGGAAGCCCGACGAGGAAGATCGTCACGGACGCGAGCAGGATGCCGAGCACGGCGTTGTTCGTGCCGTGCTCGATGCCGATCGAGGCGCCGATCGAGAAGTCGGCGAGGAAGGCGATCGAGCCGAGCGCGGTCACCCCGACCGCGCCGGCGCTCCAGCGCCGAAACGAGCGCGGAACGTAGCGGAAGGCATAGTCCTCGAGGCTGTCCTCGGCGGCTGCCCGCGCGTTGTCTGCCCTCGTCACCGTCGCACTCCTCGCGTCCCACGCGTGCGCACCATTGTGGACGCACCGTGTTACAGCCGCGTTGCGGCGAGAGAAGACCTCGCGACAGATCAGATAGCCATGGCCATGCGCACGTTCTCTGCGGCGGATGCCCCACCCTCCCCGGTGCTCGATGCGAAGCCGCTCGCGAGTACGAGGTACTTGTCGGCGGCCTCCAGCGCGAACCCGATGTGCTGCTCGACGAGCAGCACCGACAGCCCCTCGCTCGCGAGCTGCATCACGGTGTGCTCGATCTCGGCGACGATCGTCGGCTGGATGCCCTCGGTCGGCTCGTCGAGGATCAGGAGCTTGGGCTCGGTGATGAGGGCTCGCGCGATCGCGAGCTGCTGCCGCTGGCCGCCCGAGAGGAGACCGGCCTTGCGGGTGGCGAACTTCTCGAGTGCGGGGAAGCGCGTCAGCTGCTGCTCGATGAGCGCCTTGCCGCGTCTGCGGCCGTCGGCGACGAGCTGCAGGTTCTCCATCGTCGTCAGCTGACCGAACGACTGCTGCCCCTGCGGCACGTAGGCCATTCCGCGTGCGACGCGCTTGTTGGGCGGGAGCGACGTGACATCCTCGCCCTGGAAGATCACCTGGCCGCTGCGCGGCTTGATGAGCCCGATCGCGACGCGCAGAAGCGTCGACTTTCCCGCACCGTTGTGGCCGAGGACGGCCACCACCGTATCGGAGCGCGGCAGCGTGACGCCGTGCAGCACGAGCGTGCGGCCGTAGCCGGCCTGGATTTCGTTCAGCTCGAGCATCTCAGGCCCCGTTTCCCTGGGTAGCGGCATCCGTCATCGCGGGCGTCGACTCGGCCACGGCGAGCATGCCGGTGGTCGTCGCCGCCCCGGCGGTGCCGAGGTAGACCTCCTGCACCTTCGGGTCGGCCTGCACCTGGGCGACCGCGCCCTCCGAGAGCACCTTGCCCTGGTGCAGCACTGTGACGCGCGAGGCGTAGCGGCGCATGAAGTCCATGTCGTGCTCGACCACCAGCACGATCCGGCGCTCGGCGATGCGCTGCAGCAGCTCACCCGTCGCCGTCCGCTCGTCCTGGCTCATCCCGGCGACGGGTTCGTCGAGCAGCAGCGCGCGGGGGCCCTGCACGAGCATCATCGCGATCTCGAGCCACTGCTTCTGTCCGTGCGACAGGATGCCGGCGGGCGTCGCGCGCTCGGCGCTCAGGCCCGTCTCCTCCAGCGCGGTCTCGATCGACGGATCGACCCCGCGGCGAGCGCGCAGGAGCGACAGCGCCGAGCGGTGGAGCCCCGCCGCGATGTCGAGATTCTGCAGCACGGTGAGCTGCTCGAAGACGCTCGCGGTCTGGAAGGTGCGGCCGACGCCGAGGCGGACGATCTTGTTGACCGGTCGCCCCAAGAGCTCCTGGTCGCCGAGCGTCACCGAGCCGGTGCCTTTCGACAGACCCGTGATGGCGTCGATGCAGGTCGTCTTGCCGGCGCCGTTCGGGCCGATGAGGAACCTCACCTCGCCCGGGTGGGCGTCGAATGAGACGCCGCCGACCGCGACGAAGCCGTCGAACTCGACCCGCAGATCGGTGACGACGAGCGCATCCGCAGCGGCGGTCACTTCGCCACCTCCTCGAGCACCGGCGCCGAGGCGGCGGGGGCGGGATCGGGATCCGGCGGCGTTCTGCGTGAGCGCCATACCGCGTTCTTCGCCTTCGAGAACAGCGACGAGAGCCCCATCGGAAGGAACAGCGTCACCAGGATGAAGACCAGTCCCAGGATGTAGACCCAGCCGCTCGGCCAGCTCGAGCCGAGGCTCGACTGCCCCCACCCGATCGCCATCGCTCCGAGAGCCGGTCCGAACAGCGAGGCGCGCCCGCCGAGAGCGACGCCCGCAATCATCAGGATCGACGCCGAAGCGCCGATCTCAGCCGGCGTGATGATGCCGACGATCGGGACGAACATGGCGCCGGCGATGCTGGCCATGACGGCGGCGACGACGTAGGCGACGAGCTTGATGTTGGCCGGGTCGTAGCCGAGGAAGCGCACGCGCTCCTCGGCATCCCGCGTCGCGATCAGCAGTTCGCCGAAGCGGCTGCGGTTCAGCTGCCACACGACCAGGAGGCACGCGATGAGCAGCGACGCCGCGATCATGAAGATCATCATCTTGTTCGCGTCGTCCTCGAGGACGAACCCGAAGAAGTAGCGGAAGTCGCTGAGCCCCGTGTCGCCACCCGTCTCGCGGATCGTCGAGCTGATGAGCACGGCGAGCGCCACAGCGAGCGCCTGGGACAGGATCGCGAAGTACGCGCCCTTGATCCGTCGCTTGAAGAGTGCGAAGCCGAGGACCGAGGCCACGATCACCGGAAGCGCGATGATGGCGACGAGGGTGAAAGCGGGACTGCGGAACGGCTCCCAGAAGACAGGAAGCGAGGCGGACGGGTCGTACAGGATCATGAACACCGGAAGGCTGTCCGGCCCCGCGCTCTCGAGCGTCATGTGCATCGCCATGGCGTAGGCGCCGAGACCGAAGAAGACGCCCTGGCCGAGGACCAGCATCCCTCCGCGTCCCCACGCCAGCCCGATGCCGACGGCCGCGATCGCCCAGCAGCAGTACTTGCCGAGGTTGTTGATCCAGTGCATCGAGAGCACGGCGGGGGCAACCACCAGCAGCAGCACGGCGAACACGCCGATGCCGATGAGCGGCAGCCACGGCTTCAGCTTGGTCATGGTCATGTCAACCCCCGGGTGCGGACCGTGAACAGGCCCTGTGGTCGGAACTGCAGGAAGATCACGAGCAGCACGAATGCGAGGACCTGCGCCATGCTCCCCGTCGTCCAGTCGGCGAAGTACGACAGCGCGATGCCGAACGCGAGCGCCGCGATCACGGTGCCCTTGATCTGGCCGATGCCGCCGGCGACGACGACGAGGAAGGCCGGGATGATGTACTGCGTGCCCATCTGGGAGTTGGTTCCGCCGATGAGGGATGCCGCGACGCCGGCGACGCCGGCCAGGCCCGAGCCGACGAAGAAGGTGAGCCGGTCGATCGTGCGGGTGCGGATGCCGCTGGTCTCGGCGAGGTCGCGGTTCTGCACCGTCGCTCGGATTCGGCGTCCGAAGGACGAGTACTTGAGCCACGCGGCCAGGGCCACGAGGCACGCGGCTGCGAGCAGGATCGTGAACACCTGCCGCAGCGGCCAGCCGTAGCCGAAGACGTTGATCTGCCCGTCGAGCCAGTCCGGGCTCTCGACCGGCACGCCCTGCGCGGGAAAGATCTGCAGGGCTACCTGCTGCAGGATCAGGCTCACCCCGACCGTGACGAGGAGGGTGTCCAGCGGTCGCCGGTACATCCACTGGATGATGCCGACCTCGAGGAGGAGGCCGAGGAGGCCCGCACCGACGAACGCGAGCGGCAGCGCCAGCAGGATCGAGATGTTGGTCGAGGTGACGACCAACTGGGTCAGATAGGCGATGAAGGCGCCGGCCATGATGAACTCGCCGTGCGCCATGTTGATCACCCCCATCTGCCCGAAGGTGAGGGTGAGCCCGAGTGCTGCCAGCAGCAGCAGCGCGCCGAGCGCCGTGCCGTTCAGCAGCGGCGGTATGAGTGCATCCACGGTCGGTCGCTCTCTGTGCGGTGGCGGAGTCTGGAGGCGATGGTGGAGCGTGGGGTCCCGTGCCGGATGGACACGGGACCCCACACCCTGCGGGCGTCAGCCTGCGGCGGCTACCAGCGCATCGCGGACGTCGGCGGGGAACCAGTCGTACCCCTCGAGGTACGGGTCGGGCTCGATGAAGCCGTCTGACGACCAGACGATGTCGAACTGGTTGTCGGCGTTGATCCGGCCGATGTTGCCGGGCTTGGAGATGTGGTGGTTCTCACCGTCGAGGGTGACGACGCCCTCGGGGGCATCGACGGTGATCTCGTTCTCGACCGCCGCCTCGTTGATCGCGTCGACGTCGAACGACCCTGCCGCCTCGACCAGAGCCTTGTAGAGGTAGAGCGAGATGTACGCCGCCTCCATCGGGTCGCTGGTCACGCCGCTGTTGCCGGGGTAGGCCTGCCAGCGCTCGATGAACGCCGGGTTGTTGGGCGTGTCCATCGACTGGAAGTAGTTCCACGACGCGTAGTTGCCCGTCACCTCGTGCCCCATGGCCGGCGCCTCTTCCTCGGCGATCGACACCGAGATGATCGGGGTCTCCTCGGGGGTGAGTCCGGCGTCGTAGTACGCCTTGATGAAGCCGACGTTGGACGACCCGTTGATCGTGTTGAAGACGTAGTCGGGGTCGGCCTCGACGATCTTCGCGACCTGGGTGGTCCAGTCGTCCTTGTCGAGCGGCACGTACTCCTCGCCGACGATCTCGATGCCGAGCTCCTCGGCGTAGAGCTTGATGATCGCGTTCGCGGTGCGCGGGAAGACGTAGTCGGAGCCTGCGAGGAACAGCGTCTCGACACCTTCGGCCGCAAGGAAGTCCAGCGCCGGGATGATCTGCTGGTTGGTCGTCGCGCCGGTGTAGTAGATGTTCGGCGACGACTCGAGGCCCTCGTACTGCACCGGGTAGAAGAACAGACCGTTGTGCTCCTCGACGACGGGCTTCACGGCCTTGCGCGACGACGAGGTCCAGCCGCCGAAGATCGCGCCCACGCAGTCCTGCGTCAGCAGCTTCTCGGTCTTCTCGGCGAAGGTCGGCCAGTCGGTGGCGCCGTCTTCCTGGATGTACTCGATCTGCTTGCCGAGGATGCCACCGTCGGCGTTGATCTCGTCGGCCGCCATGTGCAGGACGTTGGAGACCGTCTTCTCCGAGATCGCCATGCCGCCGGTGAGCGAATTGAGGAAGCCGAGCTTGATCGTGTCGCCGGACGTGTCGACGCAGCTCTCCGCCGACCCGGAGGCAGCCGGTTCTGCGGTGTCGCCGGCGCGAGACCCGCAGCCGGCGAGGACGAGTGCGGCGCCGGCGAGCATCGCCGGGACGATCAGGGCGGTCCTCAGCCGCCGTGTGCGAATGGTGCTCATGGGGAACTCCGTTTCTGTTTGCTGCGTGAATCCGGGCACGCCGATCACCGGTGCCGAGGCCTCGAAGGTCTGGGCTGACTGGCCTCGTCGAGGCCGAGCGTGGAGCAGGGGCGTGCGATGGTGCGGGATGGATCGCGGAACTGCTGCGGTAGTGCCCAGCATGGGACTGTGTCATTGCTCTGACATTTCTCGATTGTTCCGATCGTGTAAACCGTGGCTGGATGAATCGGCCGAAATGCCGCGGAATCATGGGGATTCCGCGGGATCGCGCCTTCCGACCACCCTTTCCAGCCCTCGCCGAACGGGCCCGCTGTGGCACACTTCTGACATCGATCCGACGTCGGAGGAGAGCGATGCACTTCACGCCAGCCGAGACCGAGAAGCTCCTGCTCTCGGTGGCCGCCATGGTCGCGCGCGACCGGCTCTCACGGGGCATCGCTCTGAACCATCCCGAGACGATCGCGCTGCTGTCGTGCTGGGTGATCGAGGGCGCGCGAGAGGGCCAGGGCGTGGCGGAGCTCATGGATGCCGGCCGTCAGGTGCTCACGCGAGACCAGGTCATGCCGGGAGTGCCGGAGATGATCGCCGATGTGCAGATCGAGGCCACCTTCCCCGACGGGCGCAAGCTCGTCACCATCCATCACCCGATCGACTGAGGGCAGCACGCATGGCATCCGTATCGAGCGAGGGCCCGGGCGCCTTCCGCATCCTCCCGGGGCAGATCGAGCTGAACGCCGACCGCTCGGGCGACCAACGCATCCGCCTGGTGTTCGTGAACACCGGCGATCGGCCCATCCAGATCGGGTCGCACCTGCACCTTCCCGACGCCAACTCCGCGCTCGACTTCGACCGGGCGGCCGCCCGCGGCTTCCGCCTCGACATCCCGTCGGGCACCTCGCAGCGCTTCGAGCCCGGCGCCTCGCGCGAGCTCGACGCCGTTGCGCTCCGCGGAGCACGCCGGGTTCCCGGCATCCAGATCAAGACCGAAGCCGAAGGGGTGCTCGATGGTGTGGCTTGACCGGTCGCGGTACGCCGCGATCTACGGACCGACGGTCGGCGACGAGGTGCGCCTGGGCGACACCGATCTGTGGATCCAGATCGAGCGGGATCTCACCGTCGGCGGCGAGGAGGCGATCTTCGGCGGCGGCAAGTCGATCCGCGAGTCGATGGCGCAGGCGACCACGAGTCGTGCCGACGGGGCGCTCGACACCGTCATCACGAACGCGATCATCCTCGACTGGTGGGGCATCGTGCGCGCCGACATCGGCATCCGCGACGGGCGCATCGTGGGCATCGGCCACGCGGGCAATCCCGACATCAGCGACGGCATCGACATGATCATCGGCCCGTCGACCGACGTGATCGCCGGCGAAGGGCGCATCGTCACCGCCGGCGCGATCGACTCCCACGTCCACCTGCTCTCGCCGTCGCAGCTCCATGAGGCGCTCGCGACCGGCATCACCACGATCGTCGGCGGCGGCACCGGCCCGTCGGAGGGATCGAAGGCGACGACCGTCACGCCCGGCGCGTGGCACCTCACCAACATGCACCGCGCGCTCGACCCCCTGCCGGTGAACGTGCTGCTGCTCGGCAAGGGCAACACCGTATCGGCCGCTGCGCTCAAGGAACAGGCGCTCGCGGGTGCTGCGGGCTACAAGGTGCACGAGGACTGGGGCTCGACTCCTGCCGCGATCGACGCGTCGCTGAAAGCCGCCGACGACTGGGGGCTGCAGGTCGCCCTCCACTCCGACTCGCTCAACGAGGCCGGCTTCGTCGAGTCGACGATCGCGGCGATGGCCGGCCGTTCGATCCACGCATTCCATGTCGAGGGCGCCGGTGGAGGCCACGCCCCCGACATCCTGTCGATCGCGGGCCTTCCGAACGTGATCCCCGGGTCGACCAACCCGACGCTCCCGCACACCGTCAACACGGTCGCCGAGCACCTCGACATGCTGATGGTCTGCCACCACCTGAACCCCGCGGTGCCCGAAGACCTCGCGTTCGCCGAGTCGCGCATCCGGGCCACCACGATCGCGGCCGAAGACATCCTGCACGACATCGGAGCCCTCTCGATCACGTCGTCCGACGCGCAGGCGATGGGCCGCATCGGCGAGGTGATCACGCGCACGTGGCAGGTCGCGCACGTCATGAAGCACCGTCGCGGCGCGCTCGGAGGCGGGATGCCGGCCGACAACGAGCGCGCGCGGCGCTACGTCGCGAAGTACACCGTGAACCCCGCGATCGCGCACGGCATCGCGTACGACGTCGGCTCGATCGAGGTGGGCCTGCTCGCCGACCTCGTGGTGTGGGACCCGAAGTTCTTCGGCGTGCGGCCTGCGGTCGTCGTCAAGGGCGGCGCGATCGCGTGGGCGGCGCTCGGCGACCCGAACGCCTCGATCCCGACGCCCCAGCCCGTCATGATGCGGCCGTCGTTCGGCGACACGATCGGCGCCGACCTGTCGGTGACCTACGTCTCGCCCGCAGCGCTCGACGACGGTCTCGCCGAGACGCTGGGGCTGCGGCGCCGACTCGCGGCGGTGCAGTCGACCCGGCACATCGGCAAGGCCGATATGCGCAACAACGACGTGCTCCCCTCGATCGCCATTCAGCCCGACACGTTCGAGATCGCGATCGACGGCGACACCGTCGTGCCCGCACCCGCGGCATCCCTCCCCCTCGCGCAGCTCTACACCATGTTCTGAGCAGCCCCTCGATGACCCCCGACGCGCACACGATCACCCTGCTGCTGGCCGACGCGCGCCTGCCCTCGGGCGGGTACGCGTTCTCGTCGGGGCTCGAGCCGGCGCTGCAAGGCGGGCTCGAGCCGAGCGAGATCGGCGCGTTCCTGCGGGCGCGGGCGAGGACCACGACGATGGTGGATGCCGCGACCGCCGTCGTCGCGCGTGCTGCCGGTCTTCGCGGCGGCGCGTACGCTCCTGTCGAGCAGGCGTGGGCCGCTCGCACGCCGAGCCCAGCGACCCGGCAGTCATCGCGCGAGCTCGGTCGCGGACTACTGCGCCTCGCCGGGCGTCTCTGGCCCGACTCGGCGCCGATCGCGGGTCTTGCCGGTGCGGCGATGTGGTCGCGCCCCGTCGTCCTCGGGGCGGTCGCCGCCCATGCCGGCCTCGACGCCGAGACCCTCGTGCGCCTCGCCGTCTACGACGACATGGCCTGCGGCGTCGCGGCGCTCCTCAAGCTCGAGCCGGGCGACCCGGTCGACGGCGTGCGCCTCGTTCTCGGCGCCTGCGCTTCGGTCGACACCTTCACCCCCCAGCTCGCCGCCCTCACCTCACCGGAGGCGATCCCCGCGGCGAGCGCCCCGCAGTCCGAGATGTGGGCAGAAGCCCACGCCGTCACCAACAGGAGGCTCTTCCGTGCCTGATTCCCCCGCATCCGCCCGCGCTCTCCGCCTCGGCGTCGCCGGCCCCGTCGGCACCGGCAAGTCGTCGCTCATCGCGACGGTGTGCCGCGCGCTCGGCTCCGAGCTGCGCCTCGGCGTGATCACGAACGACATCTACACCGACGAGGATGCCCGGTTCCTCCGTTCGGCCGGCGTGCTCGAGCCCGAGCGCATCCGCGCCGTCGAGACGGGCGCGTGCCCGCACACCGCGATCCGCGACGACATCACGACGAACCTCCTCGCCGCCGAAGACCTCGAGCGCGACTTCTCGCCCCTCGACGTCGTGCTGATCGAATCGGGCGGCGACAACCTGACCGCCACGTTCTCGCCCGCGCTCGTCGACGCCCAGATCTTCGTGCTCGATGTCGCCGGCGGTGGGGATGTCGCGCGCAAGGGCGGCCCGGGGATCGGCCGTGCCGACCTGCTGGTCGTCAACAAGACCGACCTCGCGCCCTATGTCGGCGTCGACGTGCCGCAGATGGTCGCGGATGCCGAAGAGGCCCGCGAGGGTCGGGCGGTGCTGGCGCTCTCGCGCCACGACGCGGAGTCGGTCGCGGCCCTGCGCACCTGGGTGCTGAGCATGCTCGCCGCACACCGTTCCGGCCACCACGTGCCGCAGGATCCGGGGCCGATGGCGCCGCACTTCCACGCCGACGAGGAGCACCCCGACGGCGGCTTCGTGCACACGCACGACGAGGACGCCCACACGCACGCGCACGCCGGCGCGGGGACGAACGCGAACGAGTGACCGGCACGCGAATCGCGGTCACCGCCGGCGAGCCACGTGCCCACGTGGCTCTCTCGGTCGGCGCGCTCGCGCCGCGCCTGGTCGCGCGCGATGCCACGCGGGCGCACGTCGCCGTCGCTGCGGCCGGAATGGTGCTGCTCGGCGGCGACCACGTGCACGTCGGCATCGACGTGGGGGCGGGATGCACCCTCGAGATCCAGGATGTCGGGGGCACGGTCGCCTACCGCGGGAGCCGCTCGTCGTGGGTGGTGGACATCCGGATCGGACCCGATGCGACGCTGCTGTGGGACGGCCTGCCGTTCGTGGTCACCGACGGAGCCGACGTCGAGCGCCGGAGCACGGTGACGCTGGAACCCGGCGCCCGAGCAGTGATCCGCGAGACGCTGGTTCTCGGCAGGCACGGCGAGCGCGGCGGACGGCTGGCCTCGGCGCTGGCTGTCGCAGACCGCGACGGCCCGATCCTGGTCGAGCGGTTGGAGGCCGACGGCACGGCACCCGAGCCGGGGGTTCTGGGAGTGAATCGGGTGCACGACGCCGTCGTGGCGGTCGGATTCCGGCCGCGCCTGCAACCGAACGATCTCGAATTCGAGCGCGCGGGGGCGATGGCCCGCCACCTCTCCGATCACACGCACGGCTCGCCGCTGGACCCGGTGTGGGAAGCGTGGGCGACGGATGCCGAGAGGAAGCATGTTGACGTCACTGCCTGAGCCCCGCTCCGCGACCCGCATCAGGCCGGGCACGATCGGCGTCATCGCGTTCATCGCGGCGCTGCACGTCCTCGGCTGGGGAGTCCTCGTCTTCGTGGTGATCCCTGCGGGCATCCCGCTCGGTGGCAGCGGCGGCGCGATGGTGACCCTCGGCCTCGGCCTCACCGCGTACGCGCTCGGAGTCCGGCATGCGTTCGATGCCGACCACATCGCCGCGATCGACAACACCACGCGCCGCCTCGCGGAGCGCGGCAAGCCCGCCGGCACCGTCGGCTTCTGGTTCTCGCTCGGCCACTCGACGATCGTCGTCGTGCTCTGCATCGTGCTGACCTTCGGGATCGCGGCGGTCGGATCGGCGCTCGCCGATGACTCCTCGGCCCTCCGCACCTGGACCGGGGTCATCGGACCCACGGTGTCGGGCGTGTTCCTCCTCGTCATCGCCGCGATCAACGTCGCGGCGCTGCGCCACCGCCACGGGCACGCGGGCGGACCGGTTCTGCGGCTGCTCGGTCCCTTCGAGAAGGCGGTCGACCGCCCCTCGCGCATGTACGTCGTCGGGCTGCTGTTCGGCCTCGGCTTCGACACCGCGACCGAGATCGGGCTGCTCGCGCTCGCGGGCGCCGCTACCCTCGGCGGCGTGCCCTGGTGGGCTGCGCTCACCCTGCCGGTTCTCTTCGCCGCGGGCATGAGCGCGTTCGACACGGGGCAGGGAGCCGTGATGCGGCGCGCCTACACGTGGCAGCCCGGCCGTCGTCAGTTCGCCGGGCGTCCGCTCGGCGAGGTCTACGCGATCGCCATGACCGGAATCTCCGTCGTCGCCGCCGTGGTGATCGCGACCGTCCAGCTCTCCGACGTCCTCGTCTCGAATCTCGGCCTCGGCGGCCCGCTCCCCTGGCTGGCGTCGGTGGGCATCGACGACCTCGGACTCGTGCTGACGGGTCTGCTGCTGCTCACGTGGGCGGCCGTGCTGATCGCCACCCGGTCGCCGCGCGTGCGGGAGTCGTGAGCGCTCAGGCCGCGGGGTGGAGGTTCTTGCGCAGGAATGCGGCGACCTCGACGACGGCCCGATCCACGCGTGACGCGGTGAGCACCGAGTGCCCCCTGCCGTCGGCCCACACGACGTGAAGGCGGCCTCCCTCTGAGACGTCGATCCCGCGCACGCTCGGCGCGGCCTTCGGATCGGGGGATGCCGGACCCTCGCGACGGTGCGTCGGCGGCTCGCCGCCCACGAGGTCGGGCAGTCGCTCCACCCGCCGCTTCGCCGACTTGCAGTCGCGGCGGAAGCGGAGGGTCATGACGCCCTTGTCGCCCGACCCCAGCTGCTCATCTCCGCCCGGGATCGCCCAACTGCCGGGGCGGAGCATCGGGAACGCCGCCTGGCTGGCGACGACCGCCTTCACCTGCGGATCGAGCACCGCAGCCATCGCGAAGGCGCCCGTCGCGCACATCCCGATGACGGCGACTCCGCGCGGCGAGGTGGTGTGCGTGCCGAGCCAGCTCGCCGCCTCCGCGAGCCATTCCGTGCCTTTTCGCGGCTGGTTGCGCGCGAGCAGGCTCATTTCGCGGGCGATGCACCGACCGATCAGCCCTGCCGAGCCCGCGGGCATGCTGCCGTCGCCTCCCGCGGGCCCGAACAGGTGCGGAACGGCCACGCGAAAGCCTGCGGCGGTGATGGCCTCGGCAAGCTCGAACGTCTCGTCTGTCAGCCCCATCAGCTCGTGGAGCAGGAGCACGCCCGGGCCACCGTTCGGACCGAGGTGCACGACGTGCGCCTGGTCGGGCGTTGCGACGCGGTGAGGCACGAACCCGCTTCTGACCGTGCTCAGCGCCACCTGTTCCATAGGTGGAATCTAGCGCTATGAACGCGCAGGCGACCGGTTCTCGGCGCTGACCATCCAGGCGAACTGCTCGAGCTTCTCGATCACCGCGTGCAGGATGTCGGCGCTCGTCGGGTCTTCCTCGTCGACGGCGTCGTGCACCTCACGAATGGTGGCGACCGTGCGCTCGAGCCGGACGGTGATCAGGTCGACGGTCTCGCCGGTGTCGATCTCGCCCTGCGGGTAATCCGGAAGCGTCGTGGTCGCCGCGACGATGTCGCTGCGGCCGTCGGGCACCGCGTGCAGCGCCCGCATGCGCTCGGCGACGGTGTCGCTGAACTCACGTGCCGCCTCGATGATCTCGTCGAGGATGCGGTGGGTGTCGCGGAAGTTGGGGCCGACCACGTTCCAGTGCGCCTGCTTGCCCTGCATCTGCAACTCGAGAAGGTCGACGAGCACAGCTTGCAGCTTCTCGCCGAGCTCCTTCGACGCGACGAAGCCCTTCTCTGCGTTCTGACGCCGGGTGCTCTTCGCGCCCGTCCCTCCGGCAGCGGCGCGCTTCGTCTTCGTGGATGCCGTCTTCGATGTCGTGACCATGGTGGTACCTCCACGCAGGACGCTACGGTGCCCGGCCCCGCGCCCGGCGGGCCTTGACAAGGCGAAGCGAGGCATGGCAGGTGACGCGCGCATAGGCGTCGGCATCCATCCGCGCAAGCCCCTGTCGATATGAACCGCGCGGCAGAAGACTCGAATGATGGTTCTCGTCGGCTATCACGCATCCCATGAGCAGGTCCCCCCGAGTCGGCTGCTGGCCGCGGTCGTCCGCGCCGAGCAAGCCGGGTTCGACGCGGCGATGTGCTCGGACCACCTCGCCCCGTGGGGGGTGCGGCAGGGCGAATCGGGCTATGCCTGGAGCTGGCTCGGCGCCGCCCTCGCCGCGACGTCGTTCTCGCTCGGTGTCGTCACGGCACCCGGGCAGCGGTATCACCCGGTGATCACGGCGCAGGCCATCGCGACGCTCGAGGAGATGTTCCCCGGGCGGTTCTGGGCCGCCCTCGGCAGCGGCGAGGCCGTCAACGAGCACATCACGGGCGACGCGTGGCCCGTCAAGGAGCGCCGCAACACCCGCCTCGAGCAGTCCGTCCACGTCATCCGCGATCTGCTGGCCGGCAACGAGGTCACCCACGACGGCGAGATCACCGTGCACCGCGCGCGGGTGTGGAGCCTCCCCGCCTCACCGCCGCCACTCCTCGGAGCCGCCGTCACCGCCGAGACGGCCGGATGGGTCGCGCAATGGGCGGACGGGCTCGCGACGGTCGCGCAGCCGCCGGACGTTCTCGAGGGCGTCGTTCGGGCGTACCGGGATGCCGGCGGCCGCGGCCCCCGTGTGCTCCAAGTGCATGTCGCCCTCGAGGACACCGAGGACGAGGCGCTGCGTGTCGTGCGGGAGCAGTGGCGGCATGCCGTGATCCCGTCCTCGTTGTGGGACATCGAGCAGCCCGAGGACTTCGACGCGCTCGCGGGCGACCCGAGCGACGAGAAGCTCCGGCAGGGAGCGCTGGTCTCGGCCGACGCGAGCGAGCTCGCCGACCGCATCGCGGCGCTCGCGCATCTCGGCTTCGACCGGGTCTACCTGCACGGCGTGGGCACCGACCAGTCCGCCTTCCTCGACCGGGCGGAGCGCGACCTGCTGCCGGCCCTGCGGAGGGCGCTGTGAGGATCACCGACACGAGCGACCTGTGGTGGAAGTCGGCCGTCATCTACTGCCTCGACGTCGAGACGTACATGGATGCCGACGACGACGGCACCGGCGACTTCGCGGGCCTCGCCCGGCGCATCGACTACCTGGCCGACCTCGGCGTCACCTGCCTGTGGCTCATGCCGTTCTACCCGACGCCCGATCGCGACGACGGGTACGACATCAGCGACTTCTACGGGATCGATCGGCGACTCGGCAACCACGGTGACTTCGTCGAGGTCATCCGCACCGCGAACGACCGCGGCATGCGCGTGATCGTCGACCTCGTCGTCAATCACACCTCCGATCGGCATCCGTGGTTCGTGTCCGCGCGACGCAGTCGCACGTCGCCCTTCCGCGATTTCTACGTGTGGCGCGACGAGCCGCCCAAGACCCGGCAGCCGACCGTGTTCCCCGGCGAGGAATCGAGCGTCTGGGAGTATGACGAGCGCACCGAGCAGTACTTCCAGCACGTCTTCTACAAGCACCAGCCCGACCTGAACATCGCCAACCCGCGGGTTCGAGACGAGATCGCCAAGACGATCGGCTTCTGGCTCGCGCTCGGCGTCTCGGGCTTCCGGATCGACGCGGTCCCCTTCCTCATCGAACCCCCCGAAGGCGTCGAATTCGGCGACCCGCACGAGTTCCTTCGCGACCTCAAGCGATTCCTGCAGCGTCGCGTCGGCGATTCGGCGCTGCTGGGGGAGGTGAACCTCCCCTATCGCCAGCAGCTGCAATTCTTCGGCGGCGAGCGCGGCGGCGAACTCGATCTGCAGTTCGACTTCGTCTCGATGCAGGCCCTGTACCTCTCGCTGGCGCGCCACGATCCCGCACCCCTGGTGAAGACCCTGACCGCCCGGCCGGCAGTCCCGCCCGAGGCCGCGTGGGCGAACTTCGTGCGCAACCACGATGAGCTCACCCTCGACAAGCTGACCGACGCGGAACGCGACGAGGTCTTCGAGGCGTTCGCGCCGGATGAGTCTCAGCGCGTCTACGGCCGAGGGATAACACGCCGGCTCCCTCCCATCCTCGGGGGCGATCCGCGCCGCATCCGCATGGTCTACAGCCTGCTCTTCTCACTGCCGGGCACGCCCGTGCTGTTCTACGGCGAGGAGATCGGGATGGGCGAGAACCCCGAGATCCCGGGCCGCCAGTCCGTGCGGACGCCGATGCAGTGGACCGACGGCAAAAATGGCGGGTTCTCGCATGCAGCACCGAGCCGTCTCGTCGCGCCCATCACCGGCGACGGCTACGCACCCGAGCACGTCAACGTTCAGCAGCAGCGGAACGACCCCGACTCGCTGCTGCAGTTCATGAGGCACCTGATCAGCCGATACCGCGTCTCGCCCGAGATCGGGTGGGGAGAACTCCGCATCCTCGAGCACGACGGCACGGGAATGCTCGCCCACGAAGTGCGCGCGGACGTCGGGCGGATGATCGCGCTTCACAACTTCACCGACGTGCCGCAGCGCATCACGGTGGAGATCGGCGTGCTCGAGGAGGGAACCGCCCTCCTCGACCTCCACGGCCCCGACCGGCTCACCCCCGACCGGCGCGGCCGGATCGAACTGGAGCTGCCGCCCTACGGGTTCCGCTGGCTGCGCGTCTCGCCGCCGGGCGACACTCGGATCGGCTAGTGGCGGCGCCGGTCAGAAGGGCAGGATGAGCGGCACCATGAACACGCTGACGACGAGGACGACGAGCGTGAAGGGCGCCCCGACCTTGAAGAAGTCGAGAAAGCTGTAGCGTCCGGGTTCGACGACGAGGGTGTTCACGGGCGACGACACAGGCGTCATGAACGCCGCCGAGGCCGCCAGCGCGACGACCATCGCGAACGGGTAGGGCGAGACCCCCAGCTGCGCTGCGATGCCGATCGCGATCGGCCCCATCAGCACGGCAGTCGCGGTGTTCGAGACGAAGAGGCCGATGACGGCGGTCAGCACGAAGACGCCGGCGAGCAGCACGGTCGGACCCGCATCGCCGAGCACGCCGAGCAGGCCGTCCACGACGAGGTCGACGCCGCCGGTGCGCTGCAGCGCGAGCGCGAACGGCAGCATCCCGACGATCAGCAGGATCGTCGGCCAGTGGATCGAGCGGTAGGCGCTCGGCATGTCGATGCACCGGAAGAGCCCCATCAGCAGGCACGCGATGAGGGCGGCGATCACGTTGGGAACGATGCCGGTGACCATCAGCGCGACCATCACGACCACGGCGCCGATCGCGAACGGCGCCTGATTGGCTGCGGGGGCGACTTCCTTCACCTCGGCCGGGAGATCGAGCATGATGAAGTCTCGGGGCTGCGCCTGCAGCCGGTGGATCGCATCCCAACCGCCCGCGACGAGGAGCGTATCGCCCGTGGTCAGACGGATCGCGGGGAACGCCGGCCCCGCGGCCTCGCGCCGGTGCCGCACCCCGAGCACCACCAGATCGTGCCTCTGCTGGAACCGGATGCCGCGCACACTGAGTCCGCGCGCCGACGAGTCGGGCGCGATCATGACCTCCGCCATCCCCACCATGCGCGAATACGAGTCGAAGAAGTCGGGGGTCATCGGCAGTTCCTCGAGCCGGAGCCGCCGCCGCTCGGGGGCCGGCACCTCGAGGTCGACCACCACGATGTCGCCGGCCGCGAGGACGGCGTCGTCGGCGGACGTGCGCACGGTCTTCCGCAGCATCCGGGTGCGCTCGAGCACCAGCACGCCCACCATCGCACCACCGCCGAATTCGGCATCCGCCAGCCGCTCGCCGATCAGCGGCGAACCGGCGTTGACGCGATACCGGTGGGTGCGGGCGTCTACGCCGTAGTCGAGAACCAGGCTCCCGAACGTGGTGCGGGTCCCGGCATCCGCGATCTGCTCCTCGCCGAGGAACCGCCGCGCGATCAGCATGTACCCGATGCCGAGCGCCAGGATGACGAGACCGAACGGCGTGGGGGCGAAGAACCCGAAGCCGTCGAGGCCGCTCCGCCGCAGCTCGGCATCGATCACGAGGTTCGGCGTCGTGGCGATGAGGGTCAGCATGCCGCTCGTGAGCCCGGCGAAGCTGATCGGCATCAGCAGCTGCCGTGGTGAGATGCCGGTGCGGGATGCCACGCTCAACGCGACCGGGATGAAGATCGCGACGACTCCGGTCGAGCTCATGACGGCGCCGAGCAGCGCGACGCTGAGCATGAGCAGCACGATCACGCGCGTCGCACTCGTGCCCGCCGTGCGCGCCAGCCAGTCGCCCAGCCGGTACGTGACGCCGGTGCGCGAGAGCCCCTCGCCGACCACGAAGAGCGCGGCGATCAGCACGACGTTCGGATCGGCGAAGCCGGCGAGCGTCTCCGGAACGGTGAGGATGCCGGTCAGCGGCAGCGCGACGATCATCAGAATCGCGACGACGTCCATGCGCGGCCGGCCGATCGCGAACATCACGATCGCCGCGGCCAGGAGCGCGAGGACCACTGCCAGCTCGCCGGTCATCCCGTCCCCTCTCGACGTCGGGCCTCTGAAGCGTATCGACCGTCGGTTCGGCGAGCACCTCCGGCACGAGTCCGATCAGGCGTCGGCCGCGTACTCCGAAAGCAGCCGCAGCTCGGGCTGGGATCGGTGGTCGGCGACGGCTGCCGCGCCGACGGCGCATGCCCGCTGCAGCGCCGCTGCCGGCGCGTCGCCGCGGAGGAGACCGAGCGTGAGCGCGGCGGCGAACGAATCGCCCGCGCCGACGGTGTTGACCACGGCGCTCGCGATCGACGATGCGCGCGCGATCTCGTTTCCGTTCCGGTAGAGCACCGCACCGCGGGATCCGAGGGTGACCGCGGTGAGTCGGGCGTCTCGCAGGCCGGGGAGGGCGGCGTACTCCGTCTCGTTCACGATGAACAGGTCGACCCGGTCGCGAAGCGCCGCAGACAGCGAGTCGGCCGGCGACGCGTTGAGCGCGAAGAAGCCGTCCGTCTGCGCGGCGACGAAATCGACGACCGCGGCGGGGATCTCCAGCTGCGCCAGCACCACCGCGTGTGGATCGATCACGATGTCGGCGACGTCGATGCGCGCGTTCGCGCCCGGGCAGACGACGATCGAGTTCTCTCCGGTCGCACCGACGACGATCAGCGCCGTTCCGGTGGCGTGCGGTGAGCGCTGCACACCCGAGACGTCGACGCCGGCTTCGCCGAGCGACGCGATCATCGCCGCACCGTCGCAGGCACGCCGACCGCGCCGATGGTCAGCCGAGCTTGACGACCTCCACCGCGCACCGAATGCCTGGGGCACGAGCGATGCGCGCATCCCCGGTGAGCAGCGGCACGCCGAGCAGTTCGGCGAGCGCGACGTAGCCGGCATCGTAGGTCGAGAGATTGTCGCGCAACTCCCACGCACGATCGCCGAGCAGGTGCCACGGCCACAGATCGACCGGCATCAGGCGAGCATGTAAGCGAGCCGCAACCGCCTGGATGCCGCTCAGTCGGCCACCATGTTCCAGGCGCCGCAGCGCGCTGTCGACTTCGATGGGCAGAATCGACGGTGCATGCAGCGCGGCATCCCCCATCCGCGTCGCAATCTCTCGGGTCGCCGCTGAAGCGGACGAGACGAGCGCCACGAGCACCGACGCATCGATGACGAGGGTCTGGGATGCCTCAGCGTCGGTCGTCACGGACCGCCGCCACGATCTCGTCCATCGCGAGAGACGGATAGGTCTGGGCGTTCAGCCGGGCCCGCGCGATGGCCTCTGCCGCGCTCGGGGCCGCAGCGAGACGGCGAAGCTCAGCGCTGAGGTACTCCTGAAGCGAGCGGCCGGATCGGGCTGCGCGAGCAGCGAGCTCGTCGCGGACGTCGTCGGGCACGTTTCTGACGGTGATGGTGACGCTCATGCATGCATTTTAGCGCGAACGCTTGCATTTCGCATGCATCGACTCTTCCGCCAAGGTGTGTCGTCACGTCTCACCGCGGGGCTTCAGCGCGGCCTCGACACTGACGCTTGCCTGACACCGCGGCATCCGTTTCCATCCGCGCGGCCGACCTCTCCCGACCGGGACGTACGCTGGCAGGCATGGGATCGAGCATCGAGCCGGCAGAGCTGCGCAGTTTCGTCGCACTTACCGAGAGCAAGATCTCGCCGAAGACATCAGCGAACCTCTACGGGCGTGCCGAGATGCTGGCGAAGATGCCGATGTCGCTGCAGCGCTGGATCGTCGCGCACGCATCCGGCGAGGAGTACATGGGCTTCGTCGTGGACCCGTATGCCGCGTTCCTCGCATACGAGATCCATGATGCGGATGCCGCGAGCGCGCTGCTGCCGCCGGGCTACCGGCTCGTCCCGACGGGCATGTTCGCAGACGAAGCGCCTCGGCCCACAGCGATCCTCGGCGCGTTCAACGTTCGCGCCTCGTTCTTCTGGGGAACTCGGGTCGAGCTGTACGTCATCGCCGAGAACATCGCGACCGGCATGCTCACGTGGGTCATCTGCGACTACGAATCCAACACGATCAACTACGACCCCGGCGAGGGGTTCTCGGCGGCGACCACGAGCCGCGCGATCCTCACCACCACGCACACGGGCGAGGTGATCGTCGACGTTCAGAGCAAAGAGCGCACGCACACCCTGACCGTCTCGGCGCCGGTGACGGCAGGCTCGATGTGCGCGCTCGACCAGCGCCTGTGGATCGACGGGAACCTCTCGGTCGACTACGGCGGGCGCCTCATGCACGAAGGTTCGGAGCCGTTCGGGCTCATCTTCGATCCGGCCGAGATGACCCAGGCGCTGCGCATACCGCTGGACGCGGTCCACGTTTCCGCGAACACCTTCGGCACTGCGTTCCGAGACGACACACCGTTCTCAATCGCGTGCTTCCCCTACGCGCAGCACTTCCTGACGACGAGCTATCCCGAGTCCCGGCCCATCAACGACCTGCAGTCCCTCGAGGACGCGGTCCGGGTGCAGATCGCGCCGTAGGGCTGCGGGCGTTCGCACCGGGAGTGCGAAGACATCACCGTGGAACGATGTGGAACTTCGGACCGCGGCCGGCGCCGTCGGGGCGCTGCCCGGCGAGGACCGCGGGGAGCTCGTCGAGCGTCACCGTCGCCGCGATGAGCGGGCGCGGGTCGACGAGTCGGTCGGCGTACGCTGCGATGGTCCCTGCGAGACCCGGCGACGCGCTCAGGATGCCGACCGCGGTGACGTCCTTCAGTGCCAGTGCGCGGGTGTCGATGAGGCTCGGAGTGCCGGCCAGCCCGACATAGACGACCCGCTTGCCGGGTTCGACGAGCTCGACCGCCTTCGCGGGAAGCTGCGGAGCGTTCGACGCATCGATGACCGCGTCCCACGGACGATCCGGCAGGTCGCTCTCGCTCCATCCACCGTCGAATCCGAGAGTTCGGGCGAATGCGAGCGAGCGCTCGCTGCGGCCGAGGAGGTGTACTTCTGCACCTGCCGCTCGGGCGAACATGGCGCACAGCAGGCCGATGGTGCCGGGTCCGAGCACGAGACACCGGTCGCCCGGCTTCAGGTTCGCCGCTTCGACGGCACGGAACGCGTTTCCGCCGGGTTCGACCAGGGCACCCGATGCGTCGTCGACGCTGTCCGTGAGACGATGCAGGGCCTTCACCGGCATGGCGAGCTGCTGAGCGAGGGCGCCCGGCCGCCCGCCGCGGATTCCGACCTCGGTGCGGAACTCGCACACGTGCTGCAGCCCCTGGACGCACCTCCTGCAGACGCCGCAGCCGAGCATCGTGTCACCGGTGACGCGTGCGCCGAGCCAGCTCGGGTCGACCCCGTCGCCTGTCGCGGCGACGGTTCCCATCCACTCGTGGCCGATCCGGATCGGATACTCGGCGTGGCCGGTGTGGAGGTACTGCATCTCACCGGTGAAGAACTCGATGTCGGTGCCGCAGATGCCGGCGCGCTGCACGTCGATGACGACCTCGCCGGCCGCTGCCTCCGGAGGTGCGACGTCGCGGACTTCCGCATGATGCGGGCCGGTGATGACCAGGGCTCTCATCGAGGACCTGAGAGGTGCCCGGCAGATCCTGCCCACAGGTGGGGCGGGTTGCCGCGCACACCCGGCTTGACGGTGAACAGACGGCCGGCGAGCGGGTACTCGGCCAACTGCTCGACAGTGAGGTTCTCCGTCGCGGTGGTGATGACAAGCGTGTCGAGCTCGACACCGGAGAAGGTGATGCACGAGACATGCGGCGCCGGCACCTCGATGCGGCCGACCGGCTCGCCTGCGGGCGAAAAGCGCAGGACGCACGCACCGCCCCACACGGCGACCCAGATGTGGTCGTCCTCGTCGGTCGTGATGCCGTCGGGATACCCGTCGCCCGGGAGCTCGGCGAACAGCGTGCGTGTGCCGATCGCCCCGGTCTCGGGGTCGTAGTCGCGCACGAAGATGCGGCGGGTGAGGGTGTCGACGCTGTACATCCTGCGTCCGTCCCGCGTCCAGGCCAATCCGTTCGACAGCGTCAGATCGTCGTCGAGGACGCTCACAGTCGCGTCGGCTTCGAAGCGGATAAGCCGCTCCGACGTCGAGGGGCCCTTGGTTCCCACCACGAAGCGCCCGACCGGATCCGGCTTGCCGTCGTTGAACCGCCGGTCGTCGCCGTCGATGACCTCGGGGCCGGCGGTGATGGTTCCGTCGACGGCGCGGAAGTAGAGGCGGTCGCTGCCCGCGACCACGAGTTCTCCGGTCCGCGAGACCGCGACGGCACTGGCGGTATCGGGGAAGTCGATCCGCTCCTCGATCCGGATGCCGCCTCCGTCCGCGAAACGGCCCTGGTACACGGCGCCGGCCATGATGTCGACCCAGAAGATGCGCCCGGTGAGCGGGTCCCACAGGGGTCCTTCGCCCAAGAAGTGCGCGACGTCGGTCGCAACCCGAGGGGTGCCGATCGTCGGCACGTGTGGGAACGGGTCAGTGGGACTCACGGGCCACCTTCGACCCACTCGACCCGACGAGAAAGTCGAGGTCGGCGCCCTTGTCGGCCTGCAGCACGTGGTCGACGTACAGCCGCTCCCATCCCCGGCGCGGGTTCGCGTAACCGTCGAGGGTCGCCGCGTTCGGCGTGCGAGCGGCGAGTACTTCGACAGGGACGTCGAGGTCGAGCCGCCCGGCGCGCACATCGACGCTGATCCAGTCACCCGTCTTAGCCAGCGCGAGCGGACCGCCGGCCGCGGCCTCGGGGGTGACGTGCAGAATGACGGTGCCGTAGGCGGTGCCCGACATGCGGCCGTCGCAGACGCGGACCATGTCTCGCACGCCGCGCTCCAGCAGCTTGGTCGGCAGCGGCATGTTGGCGACTTCCGGCATCCCGGGATAGCCCTGGGGTCCGCAGCCGCGCAGCACCATGATGCTGTTCTCGTCGATGTCGAGATCGGGGTCGTCGATACGGGCGTGGAAGTCCTCGATCGAGTCGAACACGACGGCGGGCCCGCGGTGCTTGAGCAGGTGCGGCGAGGCGGCGGCCGGCTTGATGATCGCCCCACCGGGCGCGAGCGTTCCGCGGAGCACGCTGATCCCGGCCGCGGGCAGCAGCGGAGAGTCGCGGGGCGTGATCACGTCGGGGTCCCAGATGCGGGCGTCCTCGAGGTAGTCGACGAACGGCTTGCCGGTGATCGTCAGCGCGGTCGGATCGAGCAGGTCGCGCACTTCGCGCATGACCGCGAGGAACCCGCCCGCCCGGAACAGGTCGTCCATCAGATAGCGACCGGCGGGCTGCAGGTTCACCAGCAGCGGCACGTCGGCGCCGATCCGGTCGAAGTCGTCGATGGTGAGCTCGATGCCGAGACGACCGGCGATCGCCAGGAGGTGGACGACGGCGTTCGTCGACCCACCGATCGCGGCGAGCGCGACGATCGCGTTGTGGAAGCTCGCCTTCGTCAGGAACGTCGACGGGCGCCGAGCGTCCGCCACCAGCTGCACGGCGAGCATCCCCGTCGTATGCGCGGCCGCGAGCAGCCGCGCATCCGGCGCCGGGGTTCCCGCGAGGCCGGGCACGATGGTGCCGAGCGCCTCGGCGACCAGCGCCATCGTCGACGCCGTGCCCATCGTGTTGCAGTGACCCTTGCTGCGGATCATCGAGGATTCGGACTTCAGGAACATCTCCTCGCTGAGCGTGCCGGCCCGCACTTCTTCGCTCAGCCGCCACACATCCGTGCCGCAGCCCAGGGCTTCGTTGCGGAAGTGGCCGGTCAGCATCGGGCCGCCGGGAACCACCACGGCGGGCAGGTCGACGGATGCCGCCGCCATGAGCAGCGACGGGATCGTCTTGTCGCATCCGCCCAGCAGCACGACACCGTCGATCGGGTTGGCCCGGAGCATCTCCTCCGTCGCCATCGCGGCCATGTTGCGCCACAGCATCGCGGTGGGGCGAACCTGGGTCTCACCGAGCGACACGACGGGCAGTTCGAGTGGGATACCGCCGGCCTCGTAGATGCCGTTCTTGACCGACTGAGCGACTTCGTTCAGATGCGCGTTGCACGGCGTCAGATCCGACGCCGTGTTGGCGATCGCGATCTGCGGACGCCCCGTGAACGCCGAGTCGGGCACGCCGCGGCGCATCCACGCTCGGTGGATATAGGTATTGCGGCCGTCGCCGCCGTACCACTCGGAGCTGCGGAGCGTCGTCATCGTCGGTCCTTACATCGGTCGGCTCACCAGATTGTGCCGCCGCCGACAGAGATCCCGGCCCACGTCAACGCGATGAAGATTGCCGCGAACACGACGGGCGCGATGCCCTTGCCCCCGCGCGCGAGCCCCTTGAGCAGTCCGATCACGGCGAGCACCGCGGCGACGATCGACAGCCCGCCGCCCAGGATCAGCCCGATGAAAAGCGGGATCGGCATGAGGAGGAGTCCGGCGAGTGCGACCCAGAAGGCGGCCCAGGCAGTGGGGTTCGAACGACGTGCGGCAGCGTCTGACATGGCATCGATCCTCTCAGATACCTCTGGGCAGCTGGGCCTCTTCGCTGCGGTCTGCTCCCCACGACGCCAGGAGCTTGAGCCGCTCGGCGGAGGGCGAGCCCGGCTCGGCGGTGTAGATCAGGAGGACGTTGCCGGGCTCGGCGGTGATGGCGAGTTCCTCGTACGCGAGGACGAGTTCGCCGACGATCGGATGCTGGAACCGCTTGGTTCCGGCTCCGTGCGTGCGGACGTTGTGCGCTGCCCACAACGTGCGGAAGGTGTCGCTGCGCAGCGAGAGCTCCCCGACGAGGTCCTGCAGACCCTTGTCGTGCGGGTCACGGCCGGCCTCGGCGCGCATGACGGCGACGCACATCTCGGCGAACCTGTCCCAGTCGGGGTAGAAGTCCCGCGCGGCCGGGTCCAGGAACTGGAACCGGGCGAGGTTCGGGGTCCGCCCCCCGTCGCCGATGACCGGTGAGTAGAACGCGCGACCGAGGTCGTTGACGGCGAGAAGGTCGTGGCGCTGGTCGCGGACGAACGCGATGGCGTCGGTGATCGAGGCCAATGCCCACTGCAGGCTGTGTCGTGGCGCGGTCGGTGTGCTCGCACGACGACGGGTACGACCACTGGTGGGGATGCCGTCCGCTGCGCGAGCGAGATCCAAGAGGTGGGCTCGCTCGGTGTCGTCCAGCTGCAGCGCGCGCGAGACGGCGTCGAGGACGGATGCCGAGGCGCCGGCGACTGCGCCGCGCTCGAGTTTCGCGTAGTACTCCACGCTCACGCCCGCGAGGGAGGCCACTTCGCTGCGCCGCAAGCCGGCCACGCGCCGGTTGGGCCCCACGGTGAGGCCGACCGCGTCGGGGGTGACCCGCGCGCGACGGGTCATGAGGAACTCGCGGACCTCGGCTCGGTTGTCCATGAAGCCCAGGCTAGAACGGTCCCGCTCGACGAGGGGTGCTCTCTCGGTACACCCCTCACCAGGGACTCCCGCGTCCCGGCGGATGCGGGGACGCTGGTGTCATGCCCGTTCAGTCCCCGACCGCCCCTTCCGCAGTCGGCCGCGCCCTCCCGACCCTGCTGTTGCTGCTCACGGTGTTCGGCCCGATCTCGATGGACCTGTATCTCCCGGCGCTTCCGGCACTCACGGCGGAGCTCGGCGCCGTCACCTCGGTCGCGCAGCTGACGGTCACCGCCTGTCTGATCGGCCTCGCCGCCGGGCAGCTGATCGCCGGGCCGCTCTCGGACCGGTTCGGGCGGCAGGGCGTCCTGCTGATCGGCGTCGCCCTGTACATCGTCACGTCGACGCTCTGCGCGATCAGTCCCACCATCGAGATGCTGATCGCGGCGAGGTTCGTGCAGGGACTCGCCGGCGGCGTGGGGATCGTCGTCGCCCAAGCCGCCGGACGCGACATCTACACCGGCGGTGCATTGATCCGCTTCTACGGACGACTCACGGTCGTCGGCGGGTTCGCGGCGATCGTCGGCCCCCTCCTCGGCGGCCTGCTCAGCTCGTCCACCGATTGGCGCGGACTGTTTCTCTTCCTCGCGGTCATCGGCGCCGGCATCCTCGTCGTGACCCTCCTGGTGTTCCGCGAGACTCTTCCGGCGGGCAGGCGCACGCGCGGCGGGTTCGGCCAGACCATGCACGACTATCGGACTCTGCTGTCTGATCGCGTGTTCCTGGGCGCAGTGCTCAATCAGGGGTTCCTGTATGCGGCGGTGTTCGCGTACCTGGCGGGGTCGACGTTCGTGCTGCAGGACATCTACGGCCTCCCGCCGCTCGGCTACGCGCTCGCGTTCGGGCTGAACTCCGCCGGGTTCATGACGTTCGGATACCTCGCCGGTCGGGCGGCCGAGCGGTGGAGTATCCCCGGCACGCTCGCCATCGGCATCCTGATCGCCGGTGCCGGCGCACTCGGCCTGCTCGCGGCGGGCCTCCTCGCCATGCCGCTGTGGGTGGTGATCGTGTCACTGTTCCTCCTCGCCGCAGGAGTCGCGACCTCCTCACCGCCAGCCACCACCCTCGCCCTCGTCGAATACCCGCAGATGGCCGGGACCGCGTCGTCGATGCTGGGAATGGTGCGGTACGGATTCGGCGGCTTCGCCGCGCCCCTGGTCGGTGTGGCCGGCGCCCTCAGCATCCTTCCCCTGGGTCTCGTCACCACCGTCACCGTGATCCTCGCCGGCGCGGCATACCTGTTCATGACCCGTCAGCCCTCCCGTGCCCCCGCCGTCGTCTCATCTCCCGTCCACGCTGCGAAGTAAAGGAACCGAAATGCGCCAAGTCACCATGTATGCCCCGGGAGACGTCCGGGTCGAAGACCGCGACAACCCGACGATCCTCGAACCGACCGATGCGGTCATCCGCCTGTCGGCGTCGTGCATCTGCGGATCCGACCTGTGGCCCTACCGCGGCGCGGAGCCGCTGTATGTGACTCCGCAGCCGATGGGCCACGAGTACGTCGGTGTCGTCACCGAGATCGGGCCCGACGTGAAGAACGTGAAGGTCGGCGACTTCGTCGTCGGATCCTTCGTCGCATCTGACAACACGTGCGAGATCTGTCAGGCCGGGTACCAGTCGCGGTGCGTGCACAACGTGATGATGGGCGCGATCGGCACGCAGGCCGAGTACGCCCGCATTCCGCTGGCCGACGGCACCCTCGTCGCCACCCCGGGGCACCCCGACGCCGACCTGATCCCGTCGCTGCTCGCGGCATCCGATGTCCTGGGCACCGGCTGGTTCGCCGCCGTCGCCGCCGAAGCGGGCCCGGGCAAGACCGTCGCCGTCGTCGGTGACGGCGCCGTGGGGCTCCTCGGCATCCTCGCCGCACGCGAGCTCGGCGCCGAGCGCATCATCGCGATGTCGCGCCACGCCGACCGGCAGGCACTCGCGCGTGAGTTCGGCGCGACCGACATCGTCGAGGAGCGAGGGGATGCCGGCGTCGCGAAGATCAAGGAGCTCACGAACGGGCTCGGTGCACACTCCGTCATCGAGGCCGTCGGCACGCAGGAGTCGATGGACCAGGCGATCCGCGCCACCCGCCCCGGCGGCCACATCGGCTACGTCGGCGTCTCACACGACGTCTCGCTCGACGGTCTCGAGCTGTTCTTCTCGGGCGTGCACCTGCACGGCGGACCCGCCCCTGTGCGGCGCTTCCTGCCGGAGCTGATCCAGCTGATCTGGGATCGCAAGATCAACCCCGGCGTCGTCTTCGACCTCACCCTCCCCCTGGAGGATGCCGCCGCCGGCTACGCCGCGATGGACGAGCGCCGCGCCACCAAGGTGCTGCTCACCGTCTGAAACGAAAGCCGACGAGTCGCGCGCTTCGGAGGAGATCTGCAAACCGGAGGACGGATGCCGCGGAGACGCTCCTCCGGATTGCATATCTCCTCCGAATTGCCGGCCACCGGTCGATGAGCCACGCGCCCGTACTCACCACCGGTTGCGGACGTCTTCGGCCCAGCCCTGGATCCCCTCGAACGCGATGGCCTCACCCTCCGCCGAGGTGAACCGGCCCGACCACCATCCGAAGCACTGGTCGGTGCGAGACGAGACGATGCCGAGATCGGTGCGCGTGACTTTGTCGTAGAACGGGACGAAGGTGAGGTCGAGAGTCTCGCCGTGCACCCGCCAGGGACGCAGGAAGTTCGCGGTGTCATACTCCCACCGCAGCTCTTCGCTGATCTTGTGCAGTCGGCCGTCGACGAACATGGCGTTCTCGGTCGAGCCGGTGCCGTCGGTCCACTGGCCGCCGAGCTGGACTCCGATCACGCGTCCTCCGGAGACGCCCGACCCGGCGCCCCAGTTCCAGCTCACGTCGTAAGGCCAGCGGCCGCGGCCGTGATCGAGCACGGCCCACGACTCCCCCGCCGGCACGTCGTGGGCGACCCCGTCGACGGTGATCGTGCCGGTCGCAGGGCGCGCGACATCCTTCACCGTGTACTGGAATCGGCGATCACTCCAGGGCACGACGACCGCGAGCGACTCGTGGACGGGCGGCCGGGCGGCGACGATGTCGACCGATGCTCCCGGGATCTGGGCACGCAGCCGAGTGCCCTCGGCCACCTCATCGATGTCGATGGTGAGGTCGCGTGCACGCGCCCGAGCGGGCCCGTCGCCCAGACTCGCGGGCAGCGTCGCGCTGCCGCTCAGGATGCCGGTGACGCCACGGTGTACGGCTGTCTCGGCGGCGCGGTCGAACACCCACACGTCGTGTACCGCGGCGTAATCGAGCGACGACACCGTGAGCGCGACGATGTGCGTCGGCGTCATGACGTTCCAGTACTCCCACCGCTTGTTGCGGCCCCACGAGCGGCGGCCGTCGATGCCCGAGGTGTCCAGCAACGGGGCTCGCATCCATCCGACGGCATCGCCGTTCAGCCGCCGACCGGTGCCGGTCAGCGACTGGCGGCTCGTGAGCTCGCGCTCGATCATGAGAGTCCCTCAGATTCGGTCCAGCGGCCCAGAATCAATCCCTGACCTCGAGATACTCGCGAAGCGAGGGAGAAGGAGAGGAGGGCGACGGCGGGCACCCCTCCATTCTGAACGACAGCACCGCCATCGATTCGCCCGGAGGGGTCACCCAATGGGAAACAAGAAGGCGGGCGGCATCGCCGCCTCGGCCGATACCCGCGTGGCCGCGACGACCGCGGCACCCGCCCGCTACGATCGGCGGGTGGGATTCGAAGGTCTCGATCGCGACGCACTCTCGTTCTACGCCGAGCTTCGCGCCGACAACACGAAGGTGTGGTGGTCAGCCAACAAGGCTCGCTACGACACGGCCGTTCGCGGACCGTTCGAGGCGCTCGGCGCGGAGCTGGAGCCCGAGTTCGGCGCGGTGAAGATCTTCCGCCCGTACCGCGACGTCCGCTTCAGCGCCGACAAGACGCCCTACAAGCTGCACATCGGCATGGTCTCGCAGGCGACCGTGGCGCACTACCTGCAGCTGAGCGAGGAGGGCCTGATGCTGGGTGGCGGCATGTACGACGTGCCGCCCGCGGCGCTGGCCCGCTTCCGCGAAGCCGTCGACGACCCGCGCACCGCCGAGGATCTCGATGCGCTGCTCGCGGAGCAGACCTGGTGCGCCTGGCTGACCGGGTGACGGCGTGAACGCGAACGCTCGACGCTCTACTCAGGCCTGCTGGATCTTCCTGCTGGTCTGCTCGGCTGTAATCGTCGTCTACCAGGTGGCGCCCAGTGATCTGTGGCGCGCTGTTATCTACCTCGGTATCGGGCTGGTGAGCGCCGTCGCGATCGTTGTCGGCGTGCGGGTGAATCGGCCACCCTTGCGGTCGGCGTGGTACCTGATGGCCGTGGGAGTGTTCCTGTCGTCGGTGGGCGACAGCATCCTTATCTGGATCAGCCAAGTGCAGGATCAGGACGTCTTCCCATCTGTGGCAGACGCCTTCTATCTGGCGGCGTATCCATTCCTCGCCGCAGGTCTGGTTCAGTTGCTCGTCGCTCGCCGGCCGCTCAACGATCTTGCGGGGTTCATCGACAGCGCGATCGTCACGACCGGATTGATGCTGGTCTGGGTACTGCTGGCCGGGCCGAGTGTGGCGAGCGCTCACGAGTCCTGGTTGGCGGTCGTGGTGGCGGCGGCCTACCCCATTGCGGACATCGTTCTGCTCGGAATCCTGATCGGACTGATCACGGTTCCTGGCACCAGGAAGACCTCGCTGGCCCTGTTGGTTCTCGCACTCACTCTGCTCATCGTGGCGGATCTCGGAGCCACCGAGCTGGGTCTTCACAACACGGCCCACACCATCTTCGACGCCTTGTGGCTCGGCGCGTACGCGCTGTGGGGAGCAGCGGCGCTGCACCCCACGATGCGCACACTGTCCGAGCGGGCGATCGAGTCGCGAGTCGCGCTCAGCGACAGGCTGACCGTCGCCCTCGCCGTTGCAACGTTCGTCGCGTTTGTGGGCTTGACCGTGAAGTACCTGCTCGGCATCCCGGTCGACGACTGGCTGATCGGCGTCATGGCGCTCGTCCTGATGGGGTTGGCCATCGCGCGCATGAAGATCTCGCTCAACCAGATCGCGGCCACGAATCAGATTCTCACCAAGACGCAAGCAAGCTTGGAGTATCAGGCGACCCACGACGCGCTCACCGGCCTGCCCAATCGGGCGCATGCGGTGCAGCTGATCAGGGCGGCCCTGAGTGGGGCGGCCGTCTCGGACAGCAGAGTCGCGCTGCTGTTCCTCGACCTGGACGGGTTCAAGCGGATCAACGACACCCTGGGTCACGGCGCAGGTGACGACGTGCTGCGAGCGGTGGCTGGACGGCTGCGCGATTCTGTCCGTGCCGACGACATCAGCTGCCGGCTTGGCGGCGACGAGTTCGTGGTTCTGCTGGCCCCGCTGACCGATGAATCGGACGCGGTCGCGGTCGCCACCCGACTCGTGCCGATCCTGTCCGCGCCCGTCACCGTCGCGGACCAGCAGAACGTCGCCGTGGGGGTGAGCATCGGGGTGGCCCTGAGCCACGATCGCGACACGACCACCGATCAGTTGTTGAACGAAGCGGATCGGGCGCTCTATCGGGCAAAGCAGTCCGGGCGAGGCCGGGTGAGCATCTACGACGCTGAGATGCGGCAGGAGTTCCGCGTCCGGACGGAGCTGGAGGGTGATCTCGCGCGCGCCATCGAGGCAGATCAGCTGGTGCTGCACTACCAGCCGGTCGTCCATTTGGACTCGGGGGCCGTGCAGGGTTTCGAGGCACTGATCCGCTGGCGCAGGGACGGGATGCTGCTGCCGCCCTCAGCGTTCGTTCCGATCGCGGAGCAGTCTGAGCTGGTCTGCGATCTGGGCGCGTGGATCCTTCGCCAGGCCACCCGGCAGCTCGCCCGTTGGAACGAGCACTCAGCCGCTCCTTGGCTCGCGGTGACGGTCAACGTCTCGGGGCGGCATATCTCCAGCCCACGAGTGTTGGCGGATGTCCGCGAAGCGGTGGCCGCCTCGGGCATCGACCCGACTCAACTCGTGCTGGAGATCACGGAGACCACATTGATCGACGCCTCCATTGCCGTGAAGCACCTCGACGAGTTGCGCCACGACGGTATTGGCATCGCCCTCGACGACTTCGGCATCGGATACAGCTCGATCGCACGGCTCGAGGATCTCCCGATCGACATCCTCAAGATCGACCGGCGCTTCCTTGATACACCCCGCTATTCACAAGGGTTCCTTCGGGTGATCGTCGAGACGGGGCACGCGCTGGGTCTCCGTCTGATCGCCGAAGGAATCGAAGCGGAGGAGCACGTGTCGCTGTTGCGGTCCCTCGGCTGCGAGTCGGCGCAGGGCTACCTGCTGGGCCGTCCGATGGATCCTGACGCGATCGCGATAGCCGAGCAGCAGAGTGCCCCTCGCCTGGCGAGCGTGGCCGTGAGACACGAGCTCCCCGGGAGGTAGCGAATGAAGAAGTTCGAGCGTTTCGTCGGCGTCGCTCTCATCTGTTCTGCGCTGCTGGGCGCATTGGTAGTCGGCCTGGCCGCTTTCGCCACTATCCAGGATCCTGCCGGGTGGGATACCCCGACGACAGTGACCCTCTTCGGGGCTTGGGAGGTGATGTATTCCACGTCGGCGCCATCGGCCGGTGTGATCCTCGCCGCAGCCGGGTTCGCGCTGCTTGTGGCTGCTGTCGTCGGCCTGCTAGAGCGGCGTGTCGCCAGACGCTCCCGGACGAGTGATGATTGGGAGGGGATGCCGTTGGCGCCCAAGCGGGTGATGGCAGAGACCCGCGGCATCTACGCCGGCCCGGTCACCGTCACGGTGCTGATCCCGGCCCACAACGAGGCCGGGTGCATTGCGGAGACGATCGCCTCGCTGCGCGCCCAGTCTCACCAGCCCGCGCGGATCGTCGTCGTCGCCGACAATTGCACCGATGACACCGTCTCGCTCGCCCGGGCGGCCGGCGTCGACGTGTTCGAAACGGTCGCCAACACGAAGAAGAAGGCGGGTGCGCTCAACCAGGCGCTGCCCGCCGTACTGAAGGGCCTCGGCGACAACGACACCGTGATGGTGATGGACGCCGACACGACGCTGGACCAGGGTTTCCTGGCCGCAGCGGTCCGCCGATTCACCGATGATCGGGCGTTGATGGCCGTCGGTGGGTTGTTCTACGGCGCCGAGGGGGCAGGTCTGCTCGGCCAGTTTCAGCGTAACGAGTACACCCGCTACGCCCGGCAGATCCGTCGCCGGCGGGGACGGGTCTTCGTGCTCACGGGCACGGCGTCGATTTTTCGCCCGCGGGCCTTGCGCACGGTGGCAGAGGCACGTGGCCGATCCCTCCCCGGCGTCCTGGGAGAGGTGTATGACACCCTCGTCCTCACCGAGGACAACGAGCTCACCCTGGCCATCAAATCGCTGGGAGGACTCATGATCTCGCCGGCCCAATGCACGGTCGTCACCGAGGTGATGGAGACGTGGCGCACACTGTGGCGGCAAAGGCTGCGCTGGCAGCGCGGAGCAGTCGAGAACCTGGGCAGCTACGGGTTCCGTCCATCTGTGACGCGTTATTGGGCCCAGCAGCTCGGCATCGGATACGGCGTCGTCGCCATCACGGCCTATCTGCTGCTCCTGGTGCTCATGGTCCTCGCCGCCGACAACTGGATCTGGATCCCGTTCTGGGTCGTCGTCGGATTGATCTTCGTCCTCGAACGCGTCGTCACCGTGTGGCGAGGAGGCTGGCGGGCACGATTGCTGGCCGTCGCCCTCTTCCCCGAACTCGCGTACGCGATCTTCCTCAACCTCGTGTACGTCCGGGGCGTCTTCGACATCACCGTGGGGCGTAAAGCCCAGTGGGGAAGCGTCGCACACGAACCGGTATCTGCGACGGAGGGCAACCGATGATCACGATGACGGGCGCTGTGCCGACGGGCCTGCTGCTCCCGGTCGAGTTGCTCGCCACACCCGCCTTCCAGTTTCTGGCCGCGTTCGTCGCAATCAACACGATCATGTACGCAGCGCTGGCCATCGCCCAGATGCTGCCCAAGGTGTACCTCAGCGACCTGGTCAACCGTCGCGGCCGGCGCAAAGAGACGCGGAGCATCCACCCGGATGAGCGCCTCGCCGAATGACCTCATCCCGGGCGAAGTCCTAGCCTTCGAGCCGGCGGGCGGCCAGCCAGCGGACCATGTCGGGATCCTGATGATCGAAGAACTGCGAGCTGCCTTCGTCGATGGCGGCGATCTGGTTCATGTCGTCTTCGGTGAGGGCGAAGTCGAAGACGTCGAGGTTCTGCGCCATCCGGTCGGGGTTCACGGTCTTGGGGATGACGACGACGTTGCGCTGAATCATCCAGCGCAGCACGACCTGCGCGACGGACTCGCCGTGCTTCTCGCCGATGCCGGTGAGCACCTCGTTCGTGAACAGCCCGTTCTTGCCTTCGGCGAACGGGCCCCATGACTCGATCTGGACGCCTTCGCCGGCGAGGATGCCCTGGTAGTCGGCGCGCTGGTGGAACGGGTTGGTCTCGATCTGATTGACCGCGGGCGTGATCTCGTTGTTGAGGATGAGGTCGAGGATCCGGTCCGCCGGAAAGTTCGAGACGCCGATCGCACGGGCACGCCCGTCGCGGGCGATCTTCTCCATCGCCCGCCACTGCCCGTAGTAGTCGCCGAAGGGCTGATGGATCAGGTAGAGGTCGACGTAGTCGAGGCCGAGCTTGCGCAGCGAGTCGTCGAACGCGTTCGCGGTGTTCGCCTCTGCGGGGGCGTCCTGTACCCACAGCTTGGTCGTGATGAAGAGCTCGTCACGGGGGATGCCGGACTTCGCGATCGCCGCACCGACGGCTTCTTCGTTCTGATAGGCCGCGGCCGTGTCGATCGATCGGTATCCGGCTGCGAGCGCATCGCTGACGGCTTTCTCAGTCTCTTCGGGTCCGACCTGGAAGACGCCGAATCCGAGGATCGGCATCTCCACGCCATTGTTCAGTGTCACGTTCGGGATCGGTGTGTTGGCTGCTGTCATGCCGCCACGGTAGGCGCGCATGCCACGTGGGTGAGAGTCACCAGCAGTAGCTCCCATGTGACGTGGCCCACGGGCTAGCGTCGGAGGATGGATCCTCGGCAGGATGTGCAGCAGTTCCTCACCGCGCTGCGCGGGCGCGTCACGCCCGCCCAGGCGGGCATACCGGTGTTCGGTGGAGAACGCCGTGTACCGGGACTGCGCCGTGAAGAAGTCGCCCAACTCGCGGGGGTGAGCACCGCGTATTACACCCGCATGGAACGCGGGGACTTGAGCGGGGTGTCCGAGAGTGTTCTATACGCCCTCGTCCGTGCCCTCGAACTCGACGACGCCGAGACTGCGCACCTGCTGGATCTCGCCAGGGCGGCATCCGGACCTCGCCGCGCCCCTCGCGCCAAGTCCGAGACCCGCGTCTCTCCTCAGGTGGTTCAGCTGATCGACGCCATGGCCGACGTCCCCGTGGTCGCGCTCAACCGGCTCGCCGACATCGTCGCCTCCAACTCCCTCGGTCGCGCGCTCTTCCCTCACCTGTTCCCCGTCGACGGCGCCCGGGTGAACCATGCCCGGTATCTGTTCCTCGACCCGCGCTCTCAGACCTTCTACGCGGACTGGGAGAAGAGCGCACGCGAAGCCGTCTCGGCGATGCGCCTGCTCGCCGGGCAGGACCCCAGCGACCGGGCCCTGATGGCACTCGTCGGCGAACTCGCCACCCGGAGCGATCAGTTCCGGATCTGGTGGGGAGCGCACACGGTTCGCACCCACGCCAACGGCACGAAGCGAATCAACCACCCCGTCGTCGGCCTGCTCACCGTCCGCTACGAGACGCTCACGCTGCCATCGGCCCCCGACGTCAGGCTCGCCACGTACCTCACCGAGCCCGGAACGCCCTCCGCGGATGCGCTCGACATGCTCCGCAGCTGGACTGCACAGCCGGCGGACCCCCCGCAGTCCGTCCGTCCGAACGCGCTCGGGGACGCCACCGCCGGCTTCTCGTGACGGACGCCAGGGAATCGTGTGTGGCCAAGGATGTGTGGTGGGCTACGGTGCGAAGAGCAGGACGCCGTAGACGCCGAACAGCATGAGGTGGACCGCGCCGTGGACTGCAGTGGTGCGTGGTGCGAAGTAGGTGATGACGGTCATCACCAGGGTGATGCAGATGAGCACCATGTTGCCGGGTGATTCTCCGAGGATGACGGGCTGGCCGGTCAGCAGACCAATCACCAGGATCGCCGGGATGGTCAGCCCCACCGTCGAGACGAACGCGCCAAGACCAAGGTTGAGAGCACGCTGGTTCTCGTTGGCCAGTGCAGCTCGGACGGCGGTGATGGCTTCGGGTGTGAACACGATGATCGCGATGATCACGCCGCCCAAAGCGACCGGCGCCCCCGTAAGCGCGATGCCACGGCCGACCAGGATGCCGAGGTCGTGGGCGAGGAGGATGATCGGTAACACTGTCACGACCAGGAGAGCCGAGCGGAGCACCAGCTCGCGGGCCGCGACCTTCTCGTGCGACGGTGTGGGCGCAGGACCTGATTCGGCTGGGGACGACGCCGGCCGGGGCTGCAGGTAAAGCGCGCGGTCGGTGCCGGTCTGCATGAAGAGGAAGAAGATGTACAGCGCTGCCGATAGGACGGCTATGCCGATGGCCTGCAGGGGGATGAGGCTGCCATCACTGGTGGAGCTCAGGAAGCTCGGCAGCACGAGCGTGACCAGCGAGAGCGCCGCGATCATCGCGATGTAGATCGACGCGCCTTCCATGTTGTACCGCTGCGGTCCGAATTTCAGCGCCCCGAGCAGAATGGTGAGGCCGAGGACGCCGTTGACGACGATCATCATGACCGCGAACAGCGAGTCCCTCCCGATGGTTGCTGACCCGCCCGGACCGAGCATGATCGATGCGATCAGCACGACCTCGATCACAACCACGGTCAGCGTGAGGATCAGTGTGCCGAAGGGCTCGCCGAGCCTTTCCGCGAGATGCTCGGCATGTCGGACAACCCCAAACGCGGCGACCATGATCGCCCCCAGGATCAACACGAAGCAGCCGACTGCGACCGCCGCGTTCGGCGGATGGGTCACATACTCGTGCCCAACGGTGAGAAACAGGATCGCCGTCACCCACGCGACCGCAAGCGTCAGGATCGTCGAGCGGGAGAACATGCCCCGCCAAGAGCTCCCGGCAGCGACCGGCTCGCGGACAGCCGCTCGGTCACGAGTCGCTCGCATTACCACTCCCCCCGGTTCACCAAGGCACGCGGGCGCCGCGCGCCGAGCGAGCCACCCTCGCATCAGTGAACCAGAATCCTCACCCCTGTCACGAGAATCCAGACGATCGGCCTCAATATCGCGCCCCCGTGGCACAAGCGATCCTCATCCGCGCAGCCGGCATTGGTGGCGTCGCGCCCCATGCGAGCCCGGGATCACGTCGACCGATTGGGATCTACCCCGGCTCGGTGGTTCGGATCAGACCGCAGTTCACGCACGACCATGCGACCAGGAATCGCTCATCGTCGAGAATCTCGAAGGTGAGCGGATCACCACACGTCGGGCAGGCTCGCGGGTCCGCTGCACGCACCTTCACTCCGTCAAGCTGGCGGAGGTCGCGCTCCAGGTTGCCCGATCCGATCCCTCACGAGATGCGTTTGATCGCGCAGTGAGTCGGCGGTCAGCCGCTTCACCCTCGGACTCGAGCATTCTTGCGAGTGCCGCGAGGTCGGTATCCAGGCTGCGCTGCACGTCGTCGCGCATCTGGTCGGCATACTCGGCCGCACGGGCACCGGTGAGCCACGCGCGCAGCACGACTGCCGACCCCGACCCCGCTGGAGCAGCGGCGTGGTGCACCGTGAGCTCGGCACCGTCGAGGATCGTCGTATCGGCGTACACACGACCCTCGACATACTCCGTCACAACGAAGGGCGCCTCGTGCCCACCACGCACCTTGAGCACACCCGTTGCCCCCACGGCGAACGGCTCGTCGAGTCGCAGGTACTCCATTCCCGCCGCCCACTCCGGGTGCGTCGCAAGGTCCCGCCAGCGCGCGACAAAACGCTCAGGACAAGCGGAGGAGGACAACTCGGCGCGCGCGATCTCGATCACAACAGGACCCTACCGACGACAACGGACACCCCAACGCGCGTCCTGGTTATCGCCGATCTGTGGGTAGCCGATGCCGTTGACCCTCTGATCCGTAGCAAGCGGGGTGGGGGCTGTGGTCTACGGGATTCTGCGGTGTCAGCGACGCTTGAGAACTGGTCAGTTTCGATCTTCGAAAAGTGAACAGTTGCGGGCAGTCTAGCCAGGGGTTTCGTCGGTGGTGGTTCTGATGCTGGGGAGGCTGTCGAT
>NZ_SCMR01000010.1 GCF_005502885.1 Microbacterium sp. 2FI | reverse complement strand
CCCTCCCCCACCACAGGCCCTTGAGCGCCAGATTCACCGATTCGGTGCCTCCGGACGTCAAGACGATCTCGATGGGATCGCACTCCAGCACTGCTGCGAGCCGCTCGCGCGCCTCCTCGAGGAGGCGCCGGGCGGCCTGCCCGAACCCGTGGATCGACGACGCGTTGCCGACGGCATCCGTCGCCTCGACCCACGCGTCTCGCGCCTCAGGTCGCAACGGCGTCGTCGCGGCGTGGTCGAGGTAGACCGGCATCCCCACCCCCGCTCTCGCGTAACCTGCCGGACTCACGGCGTTACTACTGTAGATCGCATGCCCAGCGCGCAGACCACCACCGAGATCGCCCCGCCGGCGGGACTCCTCAGCTCCGACCTGGACGCCCTCGGTGTGACACTCTCCTCAGACGGCGGCACGCTGCGCGTGTGGTCCGACTCAGCGACCTCGATCGACCTCGTCGTCTTCGACGACACGGATCTCGACTGGATCACCGAGACGCAGCCGCTCGCGCCGGTCGGCGGAGGGGTCTGGAGCGCGACGACACCACTCCTGCACGCCGGCGCCCGCTACGCGATCCGCGTCGACGGGCCGCACGCTCCGGGCAACACCTTCAACCAGGGCACGCTCCTCATCGAGCCGTACTCGCGGGGCCTTGTACGCGGCGGCTTCGACGACTGGCGATCCGTCGTGGTCGACGGCTCTTTCGATTGGGGCGGCGTCGCCAAGCCCGCGATTCCGATGGACCGCACGATCATCTACGAAGGTCACCTCAAGGGCCTCTCGAAGCGGCATCCGGGTGTTCCGCCTGCTCTCCACGGGACGTACGCCGGACTCGCCCACCCGGCGATGGTCGAGCATTTCCTGGGCCTCGGGATCACGAGCATCGAACTGCTCCCGGTGCACGCGTTCGTCACCGAGCCGCGGCTCCTCCAGCACGGCCTCGCCAACTACTGGGGGTACAACTCGCTCAACTTCTTCACGCCACATGCCGCGTACGCGACCGAGGAGTCCCGCAGGCAGGGCCCCGAAGCCGTGCTGCGCGAGTTCAAAGGCATGGTGAAGCTCCTCCACGAGGCCGGTCTCGAGGTGATCCTCGACGTCGTCTACAACCACACGTCGGAAGAGGGCATCGGCGGACCGCGTTCGAGCCTGCGCGGGATCGACAACCGCTCGTATTACCGTCAACAGGACGACGGCGCTTACATCGACGTGACCGGGTGCGGCAATTCGGTGAACACATCGACGGATGCCGCGGCCCGCCTGGTCCTCGACTCCTTGCGCTACTGGGCTGACGACGTCCAGATCGACGGGTTCCGCTTCGATCTGGCCGCAACCCTCGGGCGGGACGCGGCCCACACCTTCACGCCCCAGCATCCCCTGCTGCGCGCGATCCTCGACGATCCGGCGCTGGAAGGCGTCAAGAAGATCTCCGAGCCCTGGGACGTCGGCATGGGCGGCTGGCAGACCGGCAACTTCGGCGACGGCTGGCAGGAATGGAACGACCGCTACCGCGACCGCGTCCGCAACTTCTGGCTGAGCGACGTCGACTATGCGCGGCGCGCCTCGAGCGCGCCCGTCGGCATCGGCGGGTTCGCGACACGACTCGCCGGCTCCTCGAACACCTTCAGCGTCGAGCGAGGACCTCTGGCGAGCGTCAACTTCGTCACCGCGCACGACGGCTTCACGCTGCGGGACCTCGTCTCCTACGACGTCAAGCACAACCTCGGCAACGGCGAGCACAACCGCGACGGCGCCGACACCAACCGCTCGTTCAACCACGGCGCCGAGGGGCCGACCGACGACCCGGCCATCCTCGCGACGCGTCGCAAAGCCATGCGCAACCTGCTCGGAACGCTGCTGCTTTCGGCCGGGATCCCGATGCTCACCGCCGGCGACGAATTCGGGCGCACGCAGCGCGGGAACAACAACGCGTACTGCCACGACTCCGCCCTCACGTGGCTGTCGTGGGAGCACGCGCCCTGGCAGCAGGACCTCACCGCGCACGTGCGGCGCCTGATCCAGCTGCGACAGGAGAACCCTGCGCTGCGTCCGATCCGCTTCGCGCGTCCCGATGAGCGCACGCCTTCGGCATCCGTCATGGATTGGTACGACGAGAACGGCGAGACGATGTCGATCGACCGATGGACGAATCCGTCGCACCGCACGTTGCAGTACGTCGCAGCCTCCACGCCCGAGCACGAGGCGTTCAACCGCATCCTGCTCATGGTCCACGGCAATGAGCGGCCGATCGAGGTCACACTCCCCGAGATCGACGGCGTGACGCGCTTCGTCTCGCTGTGGTCGAGCGCCGATGAAGAGCCCGGCGACACGGCGGCGACCTTCGCGCCGGGCGACACCGTCTCGCTCGTCGGCACCACCATGCACCTGTTCCGCGCCGAGTGACGCGCTCACCCGTTCATCGCGGCGCGCGCGATCACCTGCGTCGGCACCCCGCGGCGCGGTAGGTTCGAACCGTGGTCACGACGTCGCGCACCGCGCGCTCCCTGCCCTGGCGAAGCGCCGCCGCCATCCCTGTCCGTGAAGCCCGCGAATGGCAGCCCGATCGCGTGACGGTGTCGCGGCGGATACCGCTCGCGCAGCCGTCGCCGTCGGTGCCGTGGGGCGCGTTCCGTCCCAAGGCGTTCGCCGGCGAGGTCGTCCCGTTCACCGTCACCTCGTTCCGAGAGGGCCACGACAGGATCGGCGTGCAGGTGCGACTGACGTCGCCCACCGGCGACGTCTCACTGCACCGTCTGCATGCCCTCCTCGACGGCTTCGACCGCTGGCAGACGCATGTCGCGCTGCTCGAGGAAGGCGTCTGGCGGTTCCGTTTCGAGAGTTTCGGCGACGACTTCGCCACGTGGGAGCACGCGGCATCCCTCAAGATCGCGGCGGGAGTGGATGCCGCGCTGATGCGCGAGATGGGTGCGGCACTGTTCGACCGCGCCGTGGCCGAGAAGTCGCGGCCCATCGCGCAGCGGCGCGTCCTCGAGCAGTCCGCCGCAGCCCTCCGCGATGCGGACGTGGACGACGCAGCGGCGCTCGCGATCGTGCACGACCCGTCTGTCGCCGCGTACTTCGAGGCCCGGCCGCTCATGTCGCTGACCACCCTCGGCGACGACCTCGAACTCCTGGTCGAGCGCGAGCGGGCCGGCGTCGGCGCATGGTACGAATTCTTCCCCCGATCCGAGGGCGCCCGGCGATTCAAGGACGGCACCGTCAAGAGCGGCACCTTCCGCTCCGCGGTGCGCCGTCTCCCCGGCGTCGCACGCATGGGGTTCGAGGTGCTCTACCTGCCGCCCATCCACCCCATCGGCACGCTCAACCGCAAGGGTCGCAACAACACCCTCGACCCGCGGCCCGGCGACCCCGGATCGCCGTGGGCGATCGGCTCGGCCGCGGGCGGTCACGACGCGGTGCACCCCGATCTCGGCACCATGGCCGACTTCCGCGCCTTCGTGCGGGCCGCGCGTGCGGAGGGCATCGAAGTGGCTCTCGACCTGGCGCTCCAGGCTGCCCCGGATCACCCGTGGGTCGCGGCCCACCCCGAGTGGTTCACGACTCTCCCCGACGGCACGATCGCCTATGCCGAGAATCCGCCGAAGAAGTATCAGGACATCTACCCCGTCAACTTCGACAACGATCCCGCGGGGATCGCCGCCGAGGTGCTGCGGGTGGTCCGCCATTGGATCGCGCAGGGGGTGAAGATCTTCCGCGTCGACAACCCGCACACCAAGCCCCTCCAGTTCTGGGAGTGGCTCATCGCCACGGTGAATGCCGAGCACCCCGATGTGGTCTTCCTCGCCGAGGCGTTCACGCGTCCGGCTCCGCTGCAGAGTCTGGGCTCCGCCGGATTCCAGCAGAGCTACACCTACTTCACGTGGCGCAACACCAAGGTCGAGCTCGAGGAGTTCCTCGTCGGCCTCGCAGCCGAGACCGCCGACTTCGTGCGGCCCAATCTGTTCGTGAACACCCCCGACATCCTCACCGAGTACCTGCAGTTCGGCGGGCGGCCCGCCTACCGCATCCGCGCTGCCCTCGCCGCCACGGCGGCGCCGACGTACGGGGTCTACGCCGGCTACGAGCTCTACGAGAACGTCGCCCGCCCGGGGTCGGAAGAGAACATCGACAACGAGAAGTACGAGTACAAGGTGCGCGATTGGGATGCCGCCGAGGAGCGCGGCGACTCGCTCGCGCCGTTCCTGCGTCGACTGAACGAGATCCGCCGCGAGCATCCCGCGCTTCGTCAGCTGCGCAACCTCTCGATCCACTGGAGCGATGACGACGCGATCCTCGTCTACGCCAAGCACATCGACGCGGCACTCTCGCCCACCGGTCGCAGCGACACGGTGCTCGTCGTCGTCAACACCGACCCGCACTCGGTGCGACAGACCATGGTGCACCTCGACACGCGGGTGTGGGGTGTCGAGCCGGGAGAGCCCTTCGAGGTCGAGGACCTTCTCACCGGAGCCAGCTGGACTTGGTCCGATCACAACTACGTGATGCTCGACGCGTTCACCGAACCCGTCCACATCCTGCACGTCAAGGAGTCTCGATGACCATTTCGGACCATGTGCTGGATGCCGTCGCCACCGGCTCCCACCACGACCCGCACGCCGTGCTCGGCATCCATCCGACGACCGACGGCGAGGGCGGTCGCGAGTGGATCGTCCGTGCGCGCCGCCCCCTCGCCGCCAGTGTCACCGCGGTCTTCAGCGACGGCACCCGCGTGCCGCTCGAGCACGTGCGACACGGCATCTGGGAGGGCACCCGCGGCGGCGCCGCGCGCGGCTACGAGATCGTCACGACCTATGCCGACGGCCCCGACTTCGTCGCCGACGACCCCTACCGGCACCTGCCGACCGTCGGCGAACTCGACCTGCACCTGATCGCCGAGGGGCGCCACGAAGAGCTCTGGCGAGTGCTCGGAGCGCATGTGCGCGAAAGCGACGGCTCGACGGGCACATCGTTCAGCGTGTGGGCGCCGAACGCGCAGGCCGTACGCGTGGTGGGCGACTTCAACGGCTGGGACGGGCAGGGTCACTCCATGCGCTCGATGGGCGGCAGCGGCGTGTGGGAGCTGTTCGTCCCCGCGCTCGCAGCGGGCGCGACCTACAAGTTCGAGCTCCTGTCGCGCCGCGGTGCGTGGGTCGTCAAGGCCGACCCGATGGCGCGCTACGCGGAGGTGCCGCCGGCAACCGCCTCGGTCGTCGTGGAGACCTCGTACGCGTGGCACGACGGCGAGTGGATGTCACGTCGGGCGAACTCCACCCCCGGTACGCAGCCGATGTCGGTGTACGAGCTGCACTTCGGGTCGTGGCGGCCGGGGCTCTCGTACCGCGACGGTGCCGACCAGCTGATCGACTACGTGACGGCGCAGGGCTTCACCCACGTCGAGTTCATGCCGCTCGCCGAGCACCCCTTCGGCGGCTCGTGGGGCTATCAGGTCACCGGCTACTACGCCCCGACCAGCCGCTTCGGGCATCCGGATGACCTGCGGTACCTGATCGATCGCCTGCATCAGGCCGGCATCGGCGTGATCATGGACTGGGTGCCGGGGCACTTCCCGAAGGACGACTTCGCCCTGGCCCGTTTCGACGGCGAGGCGCTCTACGAGCACGCCGACCCTCGGCGCGGCGAGCACAAGGACTGGGGCACGTACATCTTCGACTACGGCCGCAAGGAGGTGCGCAACTTCCTCGTCGCGAACGCCCTGTACTGGTTCGAGGAGTTCCACGTCGACGGGCTCCGCGTGGATGCCGTCGCCTCGATGCTCTACCTCGATTACTCGCGCGAAGACGGCGAGTGGGTGCCGAACATCCACGGCGGACGCGAGAACCTCGAGGCGATCAGCTTCCTGCAAGAGGTCAACGCGACTTCCTACAAGCGCTACCCCGGGATCGTGATGATCGCCGAGGAGTCCACGAGCTTCCCGGGCGTCACCGCTCCCACCAACCGAGCGGGCCTCGGATTCGGCCTGAAATGGAACATGGGGTGGATGAACGACTCGCTCCAGTACATCAAGCGTGATCCGATGTATCGGTCACACCACGAGGGTGAGCTGTCGTTCTCGTTCGTATACGCGTTCAGTGAGAACTTCATCCTCCCGATCAGCCACGACGAGGTCGTCCACGGCAAAGGCAGCCTCTTCTCGAGGATGCCGGGAGACCACTGGCAGAAGCTTGCGAACATGCGCGCCTTCCTCGCTTACATGTGGGGGCACCCCGGCAAGCAGCTGCTGTTCATGGGACAGGAGTTCGGACAGCTCTCGGAATGGTCCGAGGGTCGTTCGCTGGACTGGTGGCTGCTGGACCAGCCCTCGCACGCGCAGCTGCAGGGCTACGTCGCCACCCTCAACCACGTCTATCGCGACAACTCGGCGCTGTGGGCGAGGGATGCCGACGGCGCGGCGTTCAGCCGGCTCGGCGCACCGACGTGGAACCCGAACGTCGTCGCGTTCGCCCGGAGGGACTGGCACGGCAACACCGTCGCAGTGGTGTGCAACTTCTCAGGCGTGCCGATCGTCAGCTACGAGCTCGACCTTCCCGAACAGGGCGTGTGGCACGAAGTGCTCAACACCGACGCCCAGGCCTACGGCGGTTCCGGCGTCGGCAACCTCGGCGTCGTGAGCGCCGGCGAGGGCGGCCGCGCGACGATGGTGCTGCCACCGCTCGGCGTGCTCTGGCTTCACCACCACCCGCAGGCGCACATCCCGTCGCCTACGCGGGGGTAGCCGTCAGAACAGCAGCGATGCGAGGCGCCCGCGGGCGCGGATGACGCGCGGGTCCGCGTCGCCGATGAGCGCGAACAGCTCCAGCAGACGCTCCCGCACCGGCGCGCGCTCGTCTGCGGGGAGTGCCGCGAACAGGTCGAGCAGTCGCTCGTAGGCGTCCTCGACGTGGCCGCCTGCGAGATCGAGATCGGCGACGGCGAACTGCGCGGCGACGTCGGCCGGCCCGGCGGCCGCCGCGTCGCGCGCCGCCTGCAGATCGGCGCCCTGGATGCGATCAAGCAGGCGCACCTGGCCGAGCCCGGCCTTCGCGTCGGCGTCGCGCGGGTTCTCGGCGAGAGCCTTCTCGTACGCCGCGATCGCGCGGGCGTAGTCGCCCTCCTCGATCGCCGCGAACGCCTCGGCGTGCAACGGGGGCAGGGGCGGCTCAGAAGGCACCGGGGCCTCGGCACCGGCATCCCCCGTCACGTCGAGCGTTCCGGTGACGCCGTGCTGTGCGGCCAGCTGAAGCAGCTGGGCGAAGACCTCGCGCACCTGCTGCTCGGGCACCGCGCCGGTGAACATCGGAACGGGCTGCCCGGCGAGCAGCGCCACGACCATGGGGATGGACTGCGCACGGAACGCCTGCTGCAGCTGCGGGTTCGCGTCGACGTCGACCTTCGCAAGCACCACACGCCCGTCGAGCTCCGTGACGACCTTCTCGAGCACAGGGCTGAGCTGCTTGCAGGGTCCGCACCACTCGGCCCAGAGGTCGACGACGACAGGGACCGTCCGCGAGAGCTCGAGCAGCTGCGGGAACGTGTCATCGGTGACGTCCATCACCAGCGAGGCGACCGACCCGACCGCAGCTGCCACCGGGGCGTCTCCGGTGGGCGCTCGTCGGTTGCGGAGGGCGGAGAGATCCACCGCGCCGCGCAGCGCGGCGCTCGGGGAAGCATCGGTCACTTGATCACCTGTGCGTCGAGGATGTCGGAGGAGTAGCCGAGAAGCCGGATCTTCTCATTCGAGCTCTGGCCGGGGACATAGAAGAAGAGCTGGTCGCTGAACGTCGTCTCGATGCCCGTCGCCGACTGGTCGGCGCCCGTGAGCGTCTTGACCGTCGGGCTGTCCTTCAGGATGATGACGGCGTCGGCGTTGGTCGGCTTCGCCGTGTCGGTCTCGTTGACGTTCACCGCGACGATCGCCCCGCTTTCGACCGTGGCGATGGCGAACGGCGCATTCTCGCCCACGGCCGCCGAGAAGGTGAGGTCGGCGGTCTTGTCGCCGGTCTCGTTGAAGGCGTCCAGCCGGCGCTGACGGTCGGCGGCGACGCTCTCGCGGAACTGGTCTCCCTCGGCTTCGAACATGCCGTAGTACTCGCTGTCCTCACCGTTGTTGATGATGTCCGCATAGGCTGCTGCGACCTCTTCGGGCGCCATCACGAGGAAGGGGGAATCAGGCTGCACCTGCGGGGCTCCGATGTACTCCGGCGCGAGATCGGGCATGAGGGTCGACGCCTCGAGACTCGCGACGTAGGAGAGCTTGTAGTCCGACCAGGCGTCGTCCTGCGTCAGGACCATGATGCTCGACGTGTTCGAGTCTTCGTCGTCGACGACGGTCACCACCGAACGAGGCCAGCCGTCGTAGGCCTGCGGCAGCACGAGCTCCAGCGGCTTGGTCGGAATCGCGGCAGGCGCCGCATAGTCGGCGATCGCGCCGCGGAGCGTGTAGTTGGTCTCGCGCGCCGCCAGCGCCGCGCCGCTGAGCCGTGTCGCGGCCAGATCGGGGTCGCGCGCCTCGTCGGCTTCGGCGACCGTGGTCGCGATGCGCGCCAGAATCCGCTCGGCCTGGGTCTTCGTGACGGCGGGAGCCTGCTGATCCTCCTGGGCGATGATCGTCGCCGTCGGAGTCGGAGTCGGCGTGCCGCCGAGCTCGGGCCAGGCGTCGGGCGCGCAGCCGGTGAACAACAGCGCCGAGACGGCGACAGCAGGGATCACCGCGAACGCGCGGCGGCCGGCCGACACAGAGCGGCGTGTCGGCGTGCCCGAGCTGATGACGCCCTTGTCCGCGGAGTCGATGGCGCCGAGATCGATGGGCTCGGTGACGGGCAGCGGGAGGCCCTTGCGGCGAGGACCGCGGGATCGGCGGGCGTGACGGATGCCGAGGATATAGAGATACACGCCCACAGCCATCAGGATGCCGCCGAGGACGATCAGCGGGCCTGCCCACGGGGTCGGGTTCGCGAGCGGCCAGGAGACCGAGACGCTCGCGGGCGCCGGCAGGGTGCCGTCCGCGGCGACGAGGACGCTCATCTCAGCGGGGAGCTGGAGCGGGGCGATCAGAAGATCGGCCTGCTGGAATTCGTCCAGCCAGAGGTCGGAGCCGATGGGGCTGCGCAGGGCGACGGCCACATCCTCTTCGGTCTCGGGTGTGGCCGGCGCGGCAACCGCCCCGTCAGCGCCCTCGATCGCTTCGCCGCCCTCGACAGGCGCGGACACCTCCGGCGCGGCGGGCTCGACCAGAATCGTCGTGATCTCGCCATCCGCATTCACGGAAGCTGCGTTGTACGTGGTGTCCGACAGCCAGGCCTCGAGGTCTGCGGTGCGACCGTACGCGGCGAAGATGTCGCCCTCGCCGTGTGCGCGCAGCGTCTGCGAGCCGGGGAGCTGATTCAGAACGGCGCCGTCGATGAGGAGGTAAGGAGCATCCTCCTCGACCGAGATCGAGGCTGTCTCGGTGTCGGGTCCCTGGAAGACGGTCCGCTGGGCGATGCCCGCGCCGATCATCAGGGCAGCGAGGACGAACGCCGCTACGGCCCATACGAAACGCACGAAGAAACACCTTTCCGGGGCCAGTTCAGACGGAGACAGACCCTCGACTCGACATTTCAGACTAGCGAATACGACCTGGGAGGCGCCCGGGAGGGGCCATTGCCGTCCCTGAGCGCCTTGTGTGCGTATCCTGACGGAACGGGATGCGCGGCGGTCGCAGCCGGGAGGAGGGAAGCAGGATGAAGGTGCACAATCCCTTCCGGGTGGCGTTCGTCGGAACCCTGGGCGTGGGCTTGGGACTGCTGCTCATCGGCAGCATCCAGACCCTCTCGACGATTCTGCTTTACGTCGGCACGGCGCTGTTCCTCTCGCTCGGCCTCGACCCCGTCGTCGCGTGGCTCGAACGGCGCAAGCTCCCCCGCTGGGCGGCGGTGCTCATCACGATCCTCGCGGTCCTCGCGGCCTTCGCCGGGATCATCTTGATGGTGATCCCCATCATCGTGCAGCAGATCTCGCAGCTGGTCGAAGCCATCCAGGAACTCGTCGAAGGCGGTGAATGGGATCCGATCTCCGAGCTGCGCGACTGGATGACGGCGCAGTTCCCGCAGCTGCAGGTCGACGAGGTGTTCCAGTACGTTCAGGAATGGATCGCCTCGCTCGACTACGGCGCGATCGGCGGCGGCCTCATCGCCATCGGCGGGGCGATCCTCGGCGGGTTCGCCGGCGCCTTCATCGTGCTGATCCTGACGATCTACTTCACGGCGTCGACGCCGAGCCTCAAGCGCGCCGTCTACCAACTCGTCCCCGCTTCCAAGCGCGAGCGCTTCATCGACCTCGGTGAGCAGATCACCGACTCGGTCGGCTACTACGTCATCGGGCAACTCAGCCTCGGTGTGATCAACGGTGTCCTCAGCGCGATCTTCCTCACCATCATCGACGCGCCATTCCCCGCGGTGCTCGCCGTCATCGCGTTCTTCTTCTCGCTCATCCCGCTGGTGGGCACGCTCACCGGCTCGACGATCATCGTGCTCACGTGCCTCATCCCCGGCCTCGGGTCTCCCACGACCGCGCTCATCGCCGCCATCTACTACCTGATCTACATGCAGATCGAGGCCTACGTGATCTCCCCGCGCATCATGGGCCGCGCCGTCGCCGTTCCCGGTGCGGTGGTCGTGATCGCCGCCCTCGCAGGTGGATCGCTGCTGGGGCTCCTCGGCGCGCTCGTCGCGATCCCGGTGGCCGCGAGCGTACTGATCATCTACCGCCAGGTCGTGATCCCCCGGCAGAACGAGCGATAGCGGATGCTGACGCCGGGCGGCGGTCGCGTCAGCCCTCGTCTTCGCCCGGCCCTGTCCAGATCGTGGGCAGCGGCAGCGCGTCGGGGTTGACCGCGGCGACGATCTCTGTGAGCACGCGGCGGGTCTGATTCTCGCCGACCCACAGATGCTTCCCGCCCTCGACGGGCACGAGGGTCGCGTGCGGCACGCTTGCGAAGCGCTCGGCCGCTTCGTCCGGTCGGAGATAGTCGTCGAACTCGGGAATGAGGACGATCACCGGTCGCTCATCCCCCGCCCAGGCCGCCACCTCTGCGGGCTTGGCACGGTGCAGCGGTGGCGAGAGCAGGATGATGCCCTCGACGTCGTGGTCGCGGCCGTACTTCAGAGCGAGTTCGGTCCCGAACGACCAGCCGACGAGCCAGGGGCGCGGAAGCCCGCGCTCCCGTGCGAAATCCACTGCGGCGGCGACGTCGAAAGCCTCGGCGCGTCCCCCGTCGAATGCGCCCTCGCTCGTGCCGCGGGGCGACGTCGTTCCGCGGGTGTTGAAGCGGAGCACCGCCAGATCCGCGAGCGCAGGGAGGCGCCCCGCGGCCTTGCGGAAGATGTGCGAGTCCATGAACCCGCCGGCGGTCGGCAGCGGATGGAGGGTCACGAGCGTGGCGAGGGGATCACGCTCGGCCGGCTGCGCGAGTTCCCCCACGAGGCGCAACCCGTCGAGCGTCTCGAACTCGACGTCTTCGCGTCGCGCGGGGAGGAGCAGCGGTCCTCGGATCTCCATGTCAGCCGATCTTCCAGCAGGTCGTGTGCCAATGACGCCGGGCGGCGAGGTCGGCGCGGTCGCCCAGCACGCCGTCGGCGCGCCAGGCGACGAGATGGGCTGTTCCCGGATCTATCGTTCGCCCGCAGCCTGGGCAGGTGTAGGGCTTCTGGGACTGCGATCCCGACACCGGCTGCACCGTCCATTCGACGCCACGCCGCATCTCGGTCCGCTTCCATCCGGCCAGGAGTCGATCGAACGAGTCGTCGCCGCTCCCTTCGCGCCGGCGGCGGTGCGACCGCGGCATGGGATCAGTACCAGCCGACGCTCTGCGAGTGTCCCCATGCGCCGCACGGCGTGCCGTAGCGGCCTCCGATGTAGCCGAGACCCCAGGTGATCTGCGTCGCGGGGTTGGTCTCCCAGTCCGCGCCGGCGCTGCCCATCTTGCTGCCGGGCAGCGACTGCGGGATGCCGTAGGCGCCGCTCGAGGCGTTGTAGGCGTTGACGCGCCACCCTGATTCCTTGTTCCACAGCGCCACGAGGCACGCGAACTCATCGTCGCCCCAGCCCCGAGCCTTCACCATGTCGTACGCGATCGCCTGGGCGCTTCCGGGATCGGGCGTCACGAAGGGCGGGCTCCATCCCGACGATCCGCCGGTGCTCGCCGCAACCGGTGCAGGCTTGGGCTTCGGCTTCGGCTTGACGTACACCGTGTAGCCCTCGCGCTCGAGGACGGGCGCCTCGGCGACGGCCTCGGCGTCGACGGCGCGCGTCTGGATGTCGTCGATCGAGCTCGCATACAGCGAGATCGTGGCATCGTCGGCGTTCGCTTCGGCGATCGCGGCGCCCGTCGGGCCGATGTACGCCGCTGCGAATCCGACTACTGCGAACGCCGCGAACACGCCCATGACGCCTCTGCGGCGAGACCAGCGGGGCGCCGCGGGGGCGGGATGACGGGGTGTCTGAGGGACCGTCTCGGCGACGGTCGCCACATCCTGGCGACGCGCGCGGCGTGTGGGGATCAGCTCGTTTCCGGAAGTCACAGTGCCCCCGAGTCTAGCGACCCTCGCCTGAGCATGCCATCTGAGCCGCACGGAGGGAGGAGTCGCGGCCTCAGCGGACCGCGAGCATCACCTCGATGACGGCGTCGAGGACGGCGTCGACCTGCGACTCGCGGTAGCCACGGCGGTCCATGCGGAAAGCCACACTGCGCACCTGTTCGACGGTGATGCTGTCGCCCGTCTCGAGGTACTTCGCGATCTTGTCGGCGACGAGATCGACCTCCGCGACGCGGTAGCCGTAGCGGAGGGCGCTCACCCGATCGAAGCGGTGTTTGCGCGGGCGCGCGAGCCGATCGAGCACGACCTGGGCCGTCTCACGTGTCTGTCCGACCCACGCGCGTGCGCCGCGCTGCGACAGCGCCGCCTCGCGTTCGCGCGCGGCGAAGGCGTCTTCGATGCGGCCGAGCGCTGCGTCGACCGACGCGATGGTGTAACCGTGCCGCACCAGGGGGAACGCGACAGCCCGCACCTCGGCGGCAGTCAGCGGCTCGGCATCCGCTTCGAAGGCGACGCGGGCTCGCGTGAGGAAGTTGTCGACAGCCTTCTTCTCGTACCCTTTCTCGCGTCCGCGCGTCTCAGGGAACCCGGCCGGGGCCGTGTCGGTCGTCGTCATCATGCCACCAGGGGGGTGAAGAGGTAATACAAGGCGAGCGCGCCAGTGGCCGAGGGAAGGATCGAATCGAGGCGATCCAGCACGCCGCCGTGGCCCGGCAGCCAGGAGCTCATGTCCTTGATGCCGAGATCGCGCTTGATCATCGATTCTCCCAGGTCGCCGGCGGTCGCCGTGACCAGGATCACGATTCCGAAGATCACGCCCGTCCACCACGGGATGCCGAGCATGAAGAGACCGAGCAGAACGCCCGCGATCATCGCTGCCACCACGGCGCCGGCGAAGCCCTCCCACGTCTTCTTCGGACTGATCCTGGGGGCCATCGGGTGCCGCCCGAACATGATGCCGGCAGCGTAGGCGCCCGTGTCCGAGGCGACGGCGACGATGATGAAGGCGAGCACCCACCATTCGCCGCCGTCCTGGCGCAGGAGGACCACGCACATGCTGGCGAGGAAGGCGACGTAGAGCTGGATCAGCGAGGCCACGAGAACATCGGAGAGCACATCGCCGTACCGGCGCGCGTCATGCGCCGCCATCTGTGCGACGAGTCGCCAGACGACCACGAACGCGACGGCGACGAAGAGCGCGACCCAGTGCAGCCACAGATCCAGGAACGCCGCGGTCAGGATGAGCCCGGTCGCGACGACGAGCTGAGGAACGAGATCCACGCGCCGCCCGGACGCGACGAGCGCCCGCGAGAACTCGAAGATTCCGAGAAGCGCCGCTCCGAGCGCGAAGACGACGAACGCCCACTTCACGAAGATGAGAGAGAGGATCAGCACAGCGCCGATCGCCAGTCCGATGACCGTCGCGAGGAGGAGGTCTCGTCCGGTGCGCTCCTTGATACGCTCGTTCGCCTCCTCGAACTCGGCACGAGCGTGCGCGACCTGGCTCTCGAACTCACTGCGGGCGGCGCGGACGTGGGCCTGGAAGGCCGCCGTCGGCTCCGCGGCCGCAGGCACCGAGCGACGCGCTTCAGCGGCATCGCGCCGGGTCAGCGGAACGTCGGGCTGGTCGGCCTCCCCCGGGTCCTGCCCAGACGCATCGGTCATATCGGAGCCTCAGACTTCGAGGAGCTCGGTCTCTTTGCGCTTGAGCGCGTCGTCGATCGCGTCGACGTGTGCGCGCGTGAGCGCATCGAGCTCCTTCTCCGCACGGGCCAGCTCGTCCTCGCCGACATCGCTCTTGAGTCCGTCCAGCTCGTCCTTGGACTTGCGACGGATGCCGCGGAGGTGGACCTTGTGGTCCTCGCCCTTCGAACGGACGAGCTTGACGTACTCCTTGCGCCGTTCCTCGGTGAGTTCGGGCATCGTGATGCGGACGAGATTGCCGTCGTTCGTCGGGTTGACACCGAGGTTCGGGATATCGCGGATCGCCTGCTCGATGGCCTTGAGAGCCGACTTGTCGTACGGCGTGATGATCAGCGAGCGGGCCTCGGGGCTGTTGATCGACGCGAGTTGCGCGAGCGGCGTCGGAGTGCCGTAGTAGTCCACCGGGATCTTCTGGAACAGCTGGGGGTTCGCTCGTCCCGTGCGAACCGTCGCGAAGTCCTCCTTCGCAGCCTCGACGGCGCGGTCCATGCGCGCTCCGGCATCGGCCAAGACGTCCGAGATCACAGTGTCTCCTTCATAGATGGGGCGTGGGCAAGTCTATCGGGGGTGACCCGGTCAAGCCGTGACCAGCGTGCCGATCGGTTCGCCCAGAAGCGCCCGCGTGACGTTGCCGGCCGGCTCCATGCCGAACACGCGCATGTCCATGCGATTGTCCATGCAGAGGCTGAACGCCGTCGAGTCGACCACCTTGAGCCCGCGCTGCAGGGCGTCGAGGTAGGTGATGCGATCGATCTTGGTCGCCGAGGGATCCTTGTTGGGATCGGCGGTGTACACGCCGTCCACGCCGTTCTTGGCGACGAGCACCTCCTGCGCGTCGATCTCGAGCGCGCGCTGGGCAGCCACGGTGTCGGTGGAGAAGTACGGCAGCCCCGCGCCGGCGCCGAAGATGACCACGCGGCCCTTCTCCATGTGGCGCTCGGCCCGCCGCGGGATGTAGGGCTCGGCGACCTGCGTCATCGAGATGGCCGACTGCACGCGCGTCGCGGCACCCGCCTGCTCGAGGAAGTCCTGCAGGGCCAGGGCGTTCATGACCGTACCGAGCATGCCCATGTAGTCGGCGCGACCGCGGTCCATGCCGCGCTGGCTGAGCTCGGCACCGCGGAAGAAGTTGCCGCCTCCCACGACGACGGCGATCTCGACGCGGTCCACAGCGGCGGCGATCTCGCGGGCCATCTGGCTGACCACGTCGGGGTTGACGCCGAGCTGGCCTCCGCCGAACGCCTCACCCGACAGCTTCAGGAGGACGCGACGGCGCCCGGTGGTCTCATTGATCACGACGATCCTCTCGTTGACGACAAACTACCGAAGGGCATGAGAAAAGGCCCGCACCGGAATCCGATGCGGGCCTTCTCGAGGTGTTACGCGCCGACCTTGAAGCGGGCGAAGCCCGTGAGGGTCAGGCCCGCGTCCTTGGCGACCTGGGCGACGGACAGCTTGTTGTCCTTCGCGTAGTCCTGGTCGAGGAGGGAGACCTGCTTGAAGAACGCGTTCACGCGGCCTTCGACGATCTTCGGCAGGGCAGCCTCGGGCTTGCCCTCGTTGCGTGAGATCTCGGTGACGATCTCGCGCTCCTTCTCGACCTCGGCCTCGGGGACCTCGTCGCGCGTCAGGTAGGAGGGGTTGGCGAACGAGATGTGCTGCGCGAGGCTGCGAGCCGTCTCGGCGTCGTCACCCGAGTACGCCAGCACGACACCGACCTGCGGGGGCAGGTCCTTGCTGGTCTTGTGCAGGTAGACCTCGAACTTGTCGCCCGAGAGGGTGCGCACGCGGCGGAGCTCCACCTTCTCGCCGATGATCGCGGCCTCGTCGTCGATGAGCGCTGCGACGGTCTGCGAACCCGCGGCGGCAGCGAGTGCAGCCTCGACGGAGTCGGCGGCGACGGCGGCCGCCGCATCGGCGACCTTGTCTGCCAGCGCGATGAAGCGCTCGTTCTTCGCGACGAAGTCGGTCTCGCACGCGAGCTCGATCAGAGTGACCTTGCCGTCCTGCTCGCGCGCGGCGACCAGGCCCTCGCTCGTGGAACGGTCAGCGCGCTTGGCGTTGCCCTTCGCACCCTTCAGACGGAGGATCTCGACGGCCTTCTCGACGTCTCCGTCGGCCTCTTCGAGCGCCTTCTTCGTGTCGACCATGCCCGTGCCGAGCTGGTCACGCAGCGCCTTGATGTCGGCGATCGTGAAGTTTGCCATGGTGTGGCGGCTCCTTGGTAGTGATGAGTTGTCGTGGGTGCCCGGCGCCGGCACGGTGGTGCGGCGCCGGGCGAAAAGGGGGTGAGGGACTACTCGGCCGACTTCTCGGCGGGCGCCTCGACGACGTCCACCTCGACGACCTCGACCTCGATGCCGTCGGCGGTCTCGGTGACGACCTCGACCACGTCGATCTCGAGAACCTCGACACCGGCCTCCGCCTCAGCCTCGAGGACGGCCTCGACGACCGCTTCGGCGACCTCGGCGGCAGCGCCCTGCTCGAGAAGCTCGCGCTCCCAGTCAGCGAGCGGCTCGGCGTCCGCCGACTCGTCGGTGGGCTGGTGACGCTGGATGAGGCCCTCGGCCGCGGCGTCGGCGATGACGCGGGTGAGCAGGCTCACCGAGCGGATCGCGTCGTCGTTGCCGGGGATCGGGTACTGGAACTCGTCCGGGTCGGCGTTCGTGTCGAGGATGCCGATCACGGGGATGCCGAGCTTGGCGGCCTCGTTGATCGCGAGGTGCTCGCGCTTGGCGTCGACGACCCAGATCGCCGAAGGCGTCTTCTGGAGGTTGCGGATGCCGCCGAGCGACTTGTGCAGCTTGTCGAGCTCGCGCTTCTTGAGCAGGAGCTCCTTCTTGGTGAAGCCGGTCGACGCCGGATCCTCGAAGTCGAGCTCTTCGAGCTCCTTCATGCGGGCGAGGCGCTTGGACACCGTCGAGAAGTTCGTGAGGAGGCCACCGAGCCAGCGCTGGTTCACGTACGGCTGGCCGACACGCGTCGCCTGCTCGGCGATGATCTCCTGCGCCTGCTTCTTCGTTCCGACGAAGAGGATGGTGCCGCCGTGGGCGACCGTCTCCTTGACGAACTCGTACGCCTTGTCGATGTAGGCGAGCGACTGCTGCAGGTCGATGATGTGGATGCCGCTGCGCTCGGTCAGGATGAAGCGCTTGACTTTCGGGTTCCACCGGCGGGTCTGGTGCCCGAAGTGGACGCCGCTGTCGAGCAGCTGGCGAATGGTGACGACGGCCATGGCCGTTCTCCTGTTCTGGCGCTCTCGCGCCGCTTTCGGTTGTTCGCGTCGGCGGATGGCCGACGAGCCTGGTGCCCGGCGCACGCCCGCCCACAGAAGTTCTGTGGGACCGTTGGGAGTGGATGCCGCGCGGCGGGGTCCTGCGGACCACCGCCGCGCACTGGGCACGCGGAGTCACCCCGACGAGCGAGGTGCGGGTCCCAGTGTATCAGGGCACGTCTCCTCCCCAGCCCGACGAGAACGGCTCGCTCTCCACCGATGCGCCCAGGACGCGGGCTCCGACGCGAGAACGCGCGACGATCAGGTGATGACGGTGTCCAGGGTCCTCGCGGCGATGGCCCTGATCGCGATCGTGGTGGGATCGGCGGAGGTGCCGGCCGTCGCCCGTGCCGACGCGACGGCCGGCGACCTGGGCTCCCACTCGGATTGGATCTGGCCGCTCGACGACGCGCGGCTGGACGCTCCCTTCGTCGCTCCCCCGCACCGCTACGGCGCCGGCCACCGAGGCATCGACCTCCGCGCCATCGGAAGCGACGCGGTGCGGGCGCCGGCGGCAGGAGTCGTCGCCTTCGCCGGCCAGGTGGCCGGTCGGGGCGTCGTGACCATCGACCACGGCGACGGATGGGTGACGACGCTCGAGCCCGTCGCCCCTGATCTCGCACCCGGCACCGCGGTCGGCCGCAGCGCGATCGTCGGCACGCTGTCTCTCGGCGGGCATGCACCGCCCGGCACGCTGCACTTCGGAGTGCGGCTGCACGGCGAGTACGTCAACCCCCTCATGCTGCTCGGCGGTGTCCCGCGCGCGATCCTGCTCCCCTGCTGCTGAGCCCGGCGGCCAGTCCGGGCCGCCTACGCCCGCGGGTGTGCCAGACGATACGTCGCCGCGAGACGCTCGCTCGAGACGTGCGTGTAGATCTGCGTGGTGCCGAGGCTCGCGTGCCCGAGGATCTCCTGAACCGCGCGAAGATCCGCACCGCCGTCGAGGAGGTGCGTCGCCGCCGAGTGGCGCAGTGCGTGAGGGCCGGCCGCGCCCCCCAACTCCGGTCGGAGCACGTTCGCGACGACATCGTACGCGGAGCGGGCACCCATCCGCCCGCCTCGGACGCCGAGGAACACCGCGTTCGTCGCGGACCGCTCGCTCCGCGAAGGGTCCGCCCGGGAGCGCAGCACCGGACGCCCGCGCACGAGATACGCATCGAGCGCTCGCACGGCGGGCGCGCCGAACGGGACGACTCGCTCCTTCGAACCCTTTCCGAGCACACGGGCCGTCCGACGGTCGAGATCGAGATCGGAGAGGTCGAGTCCGCAAACCTCGGAGACGCGAACGGCCGATCCATAGAGGGTCTCCAGCAGAGCGTGGTCGCGCAGAGCGATCGGGTCACCCTCGGCGGCTGCGGCGGACATCTCGTCCAGAACGCGTGCGAGGATCGGCGCAGTCGCCACCCGCGGGAGTGTCCGACCGCGCTTGGGAGCGACGAGGCGGATGCCGGGATCCTCGCCGATCATGCCGTGTTCGTGGGCCCACGAGAAGAAGCCTCGTGCCGCCGCCGTGCGTCGGGCGATCGTCGACCGCGCGTCACCCCGGCGGGTCGCCTGCCAGAGCCACTCGCGCAGCTCTTCGAGGCCGATCCCCTCGAGTGAGACGGCTTCCGCACTGGCGGAGAGATCGGCGAGATCCGACCGATAGGCGCGGACGGTCGCGGGCGACAGCCGACGCACCCGCGCGAGGTGTGTCGCATAGGCATCCGCCGCTTCGTCGATCCGCACCCGACCAGCATGGCGCGCGCCGCAGCTGTGGCGGGGTTCCCGCCCCGGGATGGACGGAATCCGTCATACGGCCGAGAAGAGTCCGCCGCGCCGCCACCCGTCTGCGCCCCGCTCCGCATCGCCCGCGAGCTGGAGAATGCCGAGAATCGCCTCGACATCGGCGCGGGCGATCCCGGCCCGCCGCGCAACGTCGTCGGTGCTGCGCCATGCTCGAGCGCCTAGGGCGTCGCGCACCCGCGCCGCGTCGTCGGTGCGGGGTCTGCCGTCGTGTCGGGTCGGAGTGCCTGACGCCTGGAGTCCGAGCATCTCGCGCACGTCTGCCCCGCTCGTGATGCACTCCGCGCCGTACTCACGCAGAAGACGATGGGTCCCCGCCGACGCCGCCGACGTCACGGGCCCGGGAACGGCCCCGAGACCACGCCCCAGCGTCGCGGCGTGGCTGGCGGTATTGAGGGAGCCGCTGCGCCAGCCCGCCTCGACGACGACCGTGGCGTTCGTGAGCGCGGCGATCAGGCGATTGCGCTGCAGGAAGCGCCACTTCGTCGGCGCGGAGCCGCACGGCACCTCGCCCACGAGCGCTCCGCGGGCGGCGATACGACCGATCAGGTCGGTGTGCCCTGCCGGATACGCGCGGTCGACGCCGCCTGCGACGAGGGCGACGGTGTCACCGCCGACGGCGAGGGCCGCACGATGCGCGGCGCCGTCGATGCCGTAGGCCGCGCCGGAGACCACGGCAATGCCGCTCCCTGCGAGATCTGCGGCCAGGTCCGCGGCGACGTGATCGCCGTACGACGTCGCAGCCCGCGCCCCGACCACCGCCACCGACGGCTGCAGGCGTGCGAGTAGCTCGACGCGCCCGCGCACCCACAGCGCGATCGGCGCATGCTCGGCGAGATCGTCGAGCTGGTGGGGCCACTCCGCATCACCACGCACCAGTAGCCGCGCCCCGGCGCGCGTGGCGACGCGGAGGGCGTGCTCGATCGCCGGTGCGTCCGCACGCGGGAGCCAGCGCTTGCGGCCGGCGGCCAGCTCCTGCCGCGAGAGTCCCTCCACAGCCGCACCGCCGGCCAGCACCGCGTGCAAGGCGCCTGTCACGCCGTGCACGGCGATCAGCCGCCCTGCAGCACCGTCGCCGGGCTCGGTGAGGTGGCTCCACACCGCGGTCGCGTAGCGAGTGAGGACGTCGACGTCGTCGGCGTCCTCGGGAGCATGCGCACCGAGCGCCGCGCGGGAACCCTGGGCGTCGAGGGTCGGGCGGATCATGCGGCGATCCCCTTCTTGAGATAGAGCGCGCGCCCGACATGGTCGACGCCCAACTGGGAGGAGCCGTCGAGGTCTGCCAGAGACCACGCGACCCGCAACACGCGGTCATAGCCGCGCAGGGTGAGCGAGCCGCGATGCAGGGCTGCGTCGAGCGGGCGGCGCACGGCAGGTGGTGGAGCCGCCGGTCCTTCGCGAAGCCACGTGCCGGGAACAGCGGCGTTCAGGCGCCACGGGGTCTCGGCGAGACGCCGTGAAGCACGTCCGCGGGCGTCGGCGACACGCTCGCGCGCCTCGGCGGTGCTGAGCCCCGCGGCGCCCGGTCCGCGCTGGGCGACCGAGACGCGCGCGAGACTCAGCTCGATGTCCATGCGGTCCAGCAGCGGACCCGACAGTCGCGACTGGTAACGCCGGATGGCGGCCGGCACGCATGTGCACGTCCCACCGCGGATGCCGAAGTCTCCGCACGGACAGGGGTTGGTCGCCAGCACGAGCTGGAACCGGGCGGGAAACTCGGCGCTGAAGCCGGCCCGATGGATCGTGATCGCTCCCGACTCGAGCGGCTGGCGCAGCGCATCGAGCGCGCTGGCCGGGAACTCCCCCGCCTCATCGAGGAAGAGGACCCCCTCGGTGGCCCGGGCGATCGCGCCGGGCCGCACTGCCCGTGATCCCCCGCCGACGAGCGACGCGACGCTCGCACTGTGATGCGGAGCCTCGAACGGCGGCGTGCGTGAGAGCTCAGCCACACGCGTCCCCGACAGGCTCCGGATCGACGCTGCCACGAGCGCCGCGCGGTCATCGAGCGACGGCAGGATCCCCGGCAGCCGCCGCGCCAGCATCGTCTTGCCCGCCCCCGGTGGACCGCACATCAGCAGGTGATGACCGCCGGCGGCCGCCGTGACGAGAGCGTCGACCGCGTCGCGCTGGCCGATCACGTCGGCGAGGTCGAGCGTCTCTGCCGGGGCGGAATCGTCGTCCGCCAGCGTGACGGGTTCCTCGTCGCGCACCTCCACCGCGGCACCATGCCATGCCGCAACCTGTGCGAGGTTCACTGCCCCGAAGACCTCGACGCCCTCGACGAGCGCCGCCTCCTCGCGGTTGGCCCACGGAACCACGACGCGCCGCATCCCGCCTTGGACGGCAGCCAACACAGCCGGAAGCACTCCCGGCACCGGTCGCAGCCGGCCGTCGAGCCCCAGTTCGCCGAGATGCACGGTCGAGGCGAGCGATGCGGCATCCAATCGCGACTCCGTCGCCACCGCGGCGATCGCGATCGCGACGTCGAATCCCGAGCCCTGCTTCGGCAGGCTCGCCGGCGACAGGTTGACAGTCAGTCGTCGGCGCGGCAGCGCCAGGGCGCTGTTTCCGCACGCGTTGCGCACCCGCTGGCCCGCCTCGGCAAGCGCCTTGTCGGGAAGTCCGATGATCCGGAAGTCCGGCGTCTGATTCGACAGATCTGCCTCGACCTCGACCAATTCGCCCTGCGCCCCCACCAGGGCGACCGACCACGTGCGCGGAACGCTCACGGCACCTCCACGTCTTGGATGTGCTCGAGGCTCGCCGATGACGGATCGGCGCCGATGATGCCGATCGCGTCGATGCGCATCCGTCGTCCTTGGACGAGTTCGCGGTGGCACGCCGCCCACGCAACCGATAGGCGCCACAGTCGCGCTCGCTTGCGCGCGTCTATCGCCTCGAACGGGTGACCGAATCCGACGCCGCGCCGTGTCTTGACCTCCACGACGACGACGTTGCGGTCGTCGGCGACCACGAGATCGATTTCACCGTCGCGAGATCGCCAATTCCGATCGAGAACCTCGTAGCCTCGCGATTCGAGATAGCTTGCCGCGCGGTTCTCGCCGTCACGCCCGAACGCATCCTTGTGTGCCATGAAGCGATCGTGGCGCGAAGCGGTACGGCCGCAGCCGCGAATGCGTCACCCGTGGATGACTTCGCCGGAAACCCGTTCTGGGGAGGAGGCGACGAAAGGACGCGCGAGCGTCACGTGTCGAGCGAGAGCTCCTCAGGAAGGTGGAAATCGCGTCGCTGCAACTCCTCGACGTTGACGTCCTTGAACGTCAGGACACGCACCGCCTTCACGAACCGGTCCGCGCGGTAGATGTCCCACACCCACACATCGGTCATCGAGATCTCGAAGTAGAAGTCGTGCTCGGTGTCCCGGCGCACGACGTTCACTTCATTGGCGAGGTAGAACCGCCGCTCGGTCTCGATCACGTACTGGAACTGCGAGACGACATCGCGATACTCGCGGTACAGCGCGAGCTCGAGCTCACGGTCGTAGTCCTCGAAGACTTCGTCATCCATGGTGAATCCATCCTAGAGTCGCGGTGGCGCGCTCGGTGCCGCTCATGCGCCCCGAGAGCGAAGCACCTTCAGAAGAGCGTCGGAGCGTCGGCGATCGACCACGACGCTCGGTGATGTGCGCTGATGCCGTAGGCGCGGATCGCGGCGCGGTGATCGGGACTCGCGTACCCCTTGTTGCGAGCCCACTCGTAGGCGGGCAGTTCGTCGTGGAGCCCGGTCATCAGTCGGTCTCGCGCGACCTTGGCGATGACGGATGCCGCCGCGGCGGACGCGCAATCGCGATCGGCCTTGATCACGGGCTGTACGCGCAGCCCGGTCGCCCCTGCGGCCGTGATGTAGTCGTAGTTGCCGTCGAGGAGGACGATCGCCTCTTCGGGGACGACGCCGTGCGCGCGGAGATCCGCGAGGGCGCGGATCGTCGCAAGGCCGAGTGCGCGCATGATGCCGATCTCGTCGATCTCGGCGGCGCTGGCCCACCCGACGGCACTCGCCGAGACCCACGCCGCTGCCCGTGCGGCCACGTCGACGCGCTTCGGCTCGGGAACGAGCTTCGAGTCGCGCAGCCCCGAGGGAATCCGCTTGCGCGCACGGGGGGCGTCGATGACCGCGGCGCCGACGGCGACGGGTCCCGCCAGCGCTCCGCGGCCCACCTCATCGCACGCGATGACGAGCGGATGCTCACGCAGGAGGCGTCGCTCCAGTGTCAGCTTCGGCTCGATCACCGTCACGGTGCGACGTCCGCCTCGACAGGGTCGGGAACGCCGGCGAACACCTCGTGGTGGAAGTCGAGCAGGCCGAATCGATCGAGCGGCCACGTCACCAGGAAGGCACGTCCCACGACGTTCTCGACCGGGACGAACCCTTCGCCGGGCTGATCCTGGTTGTAGCGCGAGTCCTTCGACCGGTAGCGGTTGTCGCCGAGCACCCACAGACTCTCGTCGGGCACGAAGACGTCGAACGCGTCGGCCGAGACCGAGGTCTCGCCGGAAGGCAGCTTCACGTACGACGTCTCGTCGACGGGCACACCGTTCACGGTGAGCTGGCCGATCGCATTGCAGCACACCACGTGATCGCCGGGCAGTCCGATGATGCGCTTGACGAGGTGATCGTCGCTGTCGGGAGCCGAGAGCCCGACGAGGGAGAGGAACCAGTCGACACCTTCCACGATCGGCGGGCGCTCAGGCGCGACCGTCGGCGGCAGCCAGCCGCCGGGATCACGGAAGACGACGATGTCGCCGCGCTCGTAGTCGCCGAATCGCGGCGTGATCTCGTCGACGAGGATGCGGTCGTTGACGTGGAGGGTGTCTTCCATCGACCCCGACGGGATGTAGAAGGAGCGCACCAGGAAGGTCTTCACGAGGAACGAGACCAGCACCGCGATCAGCACGATCACCAGCACGTCGCGCAGGAATGCGAGCCACCCGCGACGGCGGCGGTGGATGATGGCGCCGTCTCCTGATCCCGGCGTCGGCACCGACTCCGCGGGGGCGGCCTTCTCCGTCGTCATTCGGGTTCCTTCACCGGGCGAACCGTGGATCGGCGGGCCCAGCATCAAGGTTCGCACACTCCGGACGTCGCGTCGTCCTGCTCCGGCCGGTTCGCGTGACTGTTGCAGCGAGAAAGGCGAGAGCCCCGGACCAAGAAGGTCCGGGGCTCTCGTTGCGGGAACCGCGCTGATGTCAGCGCTTCTCCTTGATCTTGGCCTTCTTGCCGCGGAGGTTGCGCAGGTAGTAGAGCTTGGCGCGGCGGACGTCACCGCGGGTGACGACCTCGATGTGGTCGATCACCGGGCTGTGGACGGGGAACGTGCGCTCCACGCCGACCTGGAAGCTGATCTTGCGGACCGTGAAGGTCTCGCGGACACCATCGCCCGAGCGGCCGATGACGACGCCCTGGAACACCTGGATACGCGAGCGGTTGCCTTCGGTGATGTTGACGTGCACCTTGACGGTGTCGCCGGGGGCGAAGGCGGGGATGTCGGAGCGCAGCGATGCTGCGTCGACGGAGTCGAGGATCTGCATGATCGTTTCTCTCTGCGGCCGCCACAGGTCGACCGCGGGAAGGAATGGAAGGAAAAGGTAGTCGCGTGCCCGAGGCCACCGGCTGAAAGGCCTGGCGGCGGACTCCCCTGAGGCAGAGACTGTCAGGGCACAAACATCCATTCTGCCATGGATGGCGCACCCTGCCAAAACGGATCAGGCGCCCGGCGACTGCTTCTCGGACAGGATGATTACCTCGGGCTGCGCCGATTCGGTCCGCGCCTCGGTGGGCGGGATGTACGCGTACCCCTCGGTCGTCCGCAGCACCGCGACAGACGGCTTCGCCTCGCGCCACAGCTGCCACAGCGCCAGCCAGAAGAGTCCGACGCCGACGAGGATCGTCAGCACCATCACCGGAGCCCACCACGCCCGTGCGAAGAAGCCGAGCGAGATGACGAGTCCGTGCCACACGGTGAAGCCCAGAACGTCCCACCACGACACCGCCCGGTGGGCGCGCACGGTACCTCGAGCGCGAACGAGGAGCGTGAGGATCAGCTGCCAGACGAAGACGCCGGGGATGGCGAGGAAGATCACCCAGACGAACGCCCAGCCGCCCGCATCGAACACGCCCCAGCCGACGAGCAGCCAGAGCGGCAAGAGGAACGCAGCGGGGATCAGCCAGCCGAAGAATGCGCGACGCAGCCACATGAGGTCGATGGTACGCCCGTCAAGCGTGTCGCGGGACGTCTCCCGCCGCGACGCGGGGGATCCTCCCAGCCGGGCGCCCTCTCGTCCGTCACAATGGTGGAGGACGAGAGGACCCCCATGATCGAACTGCGCACGCCCGCCGAGATCGCGGCGATGAAGCCCGCCGGCCGATTCGTCGCCGAGACCCTGGCGACTCTGCGCGACGAGACGAAGGTCGGCACGAACCTTCTCGCCATCGACCGCCGGGCGCACGATCTGATCCGCCGCGCCGGCGCCGAGTCGTGCTATATCGACTACCACCCGTCCTTCGGGGCGAGCCCCTTCGGCAAGGTCATCTGCACATCGGTCAACGACGCCGTGCTTCACGGGCTCCCGTTCGACTACGCGCTGCGTGACGGCGACCTCGTCTCGCTCGACTTCGCCGTGTCGGTCGACGGCTGGGTGGCGGACTCCGCCGTGTCGTTCGTCGTCGGCACGCCCCGCGACGAGGACCTCGCCTTGATCGACACGACCGAGCGGGCTCTGGATGCCGCGATCGCAGCATCCGTCGTCGGCAACCGCATCGGCGACATCTCGCACGCGATCGCCGAGATCGCACACGCCGACGGCTACTCGATCAACACCGACTTCGGCGGCCATGGCGTGGGGCGGATCATGCACGGCGACCCGCACGTGCCCAACGACGGCAAGGCCGGGCGCGGCTACCCGCTGCGCGACGGGCTCGTCATCGCGCTCGAGCCGTGGTTCCTGCAGACCACCGACGGGCTGATCACCGACCCGGACGGCTGGACGCTGCGCTCGGTCGACGGCTCGCGCGGCGCGCACGCCGAGCACACGGTCGCGATCACGGCCGACGGCCCCGTCATCCTCACCGACCGCTCCTGGCTCGGCGTCTCCTGAGCTGATCTCACATCGCGTTCGCATGCGGTGTGAGGGAAACGTTCGCTCGGGGTAACCGATCGCCGCCGCACGGCGAAACACCGACCTCCTAACGTCGCTGGAATCGACAGCCCATCCAGCGATGTCAGGAGTCCGCCATGACCGAGGCAGCACCCCTTCCCGAGGGCGCCGAATACGACGGTGTCGTCGACAGCCCGAAACACGGCGCTGACGCCACGGCAACATCGCCCGCGTACCGTGACGGCATGAGCTCCACCGCCGGCCCCGGTACGCACGTGGTCGTCGTGGGCGCAGGCATGGTGGCTCACCGCTTCGTGGAGAGCATGCTCAGCCGCGGCGACGCCGGATGGCGGATCACGCTCATCGGCGAAGAGGACCGGCACCCGTACGATCGCGTCGGTCTCACCGGCTTCTTCGACGGCTCGAGCGCCGATGACCTGACGCTGGATCGGACGAACATCGACGATCCGCGCGTGCGCTTCGTCCGTGGCGACGCCGTCGCGCGCATCGACCGCTCCGCTCGGCGGGTCACGACACGCAGCGGCCTGAGCGTGGCCTACGACCGCCTCGTGCTCGCAACCGGCTCGTATGCGGCACGCCTCGCGGTCGAGGGATTCGGACTCGACGGATGCTTCGTCTATCGCACACTCGACGACGTCGAGAAGCTGAAGGCGTTCGTCGAGCACCGCACGCGCGAGCTCGGAAGGCCCCTCACCGGCACGGTGATCGGCGGTGGACTGCTCGGGCTCGAGGCCGCCGGCGCCCTGCAGGGCCTCGACGTCTCGTGCACGGTGGTCCAGTCCTCCGACCGCCTCATGTCGGCCCAGCTCGATCTCTCGGGCGGCAATGCGCTGCGCCGCCTGATCGAGTCGCGCGGCATCCGGGTTCGCACCGACACCGTCACGACGCGCCTCGATCCCGATCGCACCGGCCAGGTGGCCGGGCTCGAGTTCCGCGACGGCGCCTACGAGCGCACCGACGTCGTCGTCTTCACCGTCGGCGTGCGCCCGCGCGACGAGCTCGCCCGCGGCGCCGATCTCGCTGTGCACCCGCGGGGCGGCATCCTCATCGACGCCTCCTGCCAGACCTCCGACCCCCGCATCCTGGCGATCGGCGAAGTCGCCAACTTCGACGGCGCGTGCGTCGGCCTGGTGGCACCCGGATACGCGATGGCGGAGGTCGCGGCGACCCGCCTGCTCGGCGGGGACGCGTCGTTCCCCGGCTACGACCTGTCGACGAAGCTCAAGCTCTCGGGCGTCGACGTCGCGAGCTTCGGCGACGCCTTCGCGACGACTCCGGGAGCCCTCGACGTGGTCTACGCCGACCCGGTGGCGGGCGTCTACAAGAAGCTCGTGCTCTCCGACGATGCGAAGACGCTTCTCGGCGGCATCCTCGTCGGCGACGCGTCGGCGTACGGCTCGCTGCGTCCGCTCGTCGGCGGGGCGCTCGGCGGCGACCCGGCCGCCTACCTCATGCCCGAGGGCGGGGTCGCCGCTCCCACCGGCGACCTCCCCGACGAAGCGCTCGTCTGCTCGTGCAACAGCGTCACCGCGGGCGCCATCCGTGGAGCCGTGCACGACGAGGGCTGCACCGACGTCGCGGCCGTCAAGGCGTGCACCAAGGCGGGGGCCGCCTGCGGGTCGTGCGTGATGATGGTCAAGAAGATCGTCGGCTCCGAGCTCGCGAAGTCCGGTGCGACTCTCAGCAGCGCGCTCTGCGAGCACTTCGACATGTCGCGCCGCCAGCTCTTCGACGCCGTGCGGGTGTCTCAGCTGACGACGTTCAGCGCCGTGATCGAGCGGTTCGGCGCCGGTCGCGGCTGCGATATCTGCAAGCCGGCTCTCGCCAGCATCCTCTCGACCCTCGTCGGCAAGCACGTTCTCGACGGCGAGAACGCGACGCTGCAGGACACCAACGACCACGTGATGGCGAACCTGCAGAAGGACGGCAGCTATTCGGTGGTGCCGCGGATCCCCGGCGGCGAGGTCACCCCCGAGGGTCTGCTCGCGATCGGACAGGTGGCACAGGACTACAACCTCTACACGAAGATCACCGGCGGCCAGCGGATCGACCTGTTCGGCGCGCGCCTCGAGCAGCTTCCCGAGATCTGGAAGCGCCTGGTGGATGCCGGCTTCGAATCGGGCCACGCCTACGGAAAGTCGCTGCGCACGGTCAAGTCGTGCGTCGGCTCGACGTGGTGCCGGTACGGCGTACAGGATTCCGTCGGCATGGCTGTCCAGCTCGAACTGCGCTACCGCGGACTCCGCTCGCCCCACAAGATCAAGCTCGGTGTCTCGGGCTGCGCACGCGAGTGCGCCGAGGCGCGGGGCAAGGACGTCGGCGTCATCGCCACCGAGGCGGGCTGGAACATGTACGTCGGGGGCAACGGCGGCTTCACACCCCGCCACGCCGTCCTGCTCGCCGAGGGCCTCAGCGACGCCGAGCTGCTCACCGCGATCGACCGCTTCCTGATGTACTACATCTTCACCGCCGACCGCCTGCAGCGCACGGCGCCGTGGTTCGAAGACCTCGACGGCGGGATCGATGGCCTGCGCGCGGTGATCTTCGACGACACCCTGGGCATCTGCGACGACCTGGATGCCGCGATCGCGACTCACATCGAGGGCTACGAGGACGAGTGGAAGGCGACCATCGAGGATCCCGAGAAGCTGCGCCGCTTCGCGTCCTTCGTCAACGCCCCGATGACCCCTGATCCCGCCCTCGCCTACACCGTCGAGCGCGGTCAGCCGCGACCGGCGACCGAGGCCGAGCGCCTCGGCGGCGTGATGATCGCCGGAACCACCCTGGAGGTACGCAGATGACCCTCGTCGAACCGCCGCGCACCGCGACGGAGCAGGCTCCCGCCGGCTGGGTGCGCGTGTGCGCCGTGGCCGATCTCGAGGTCGAGCGCGGGCGAGCCGCGCTCCTCGGCGACGATCAGCTCGCGCTGTTCCTCCTCCACAGCGGTCGCGTGCACGCGGTGTCGAACCTCGACCCCTACAGCGGCGCACACGTGATCTCGCGCGGGATCGTCGGCACGCGGCAGGATGCTCCGACGGTCGCTTCGCCCATGTACAAGCAGGTGTTCGATCTGCGCACCGGCGCCTGCCTTGAAACCCAGGGCAAGGATGCCGCGTCACTGCGCGTCTGGCCGGTCACGGTGAGCGACGGCGACGTGTATGTCCGGTGGGAGTCGGGCGAATGACGACGATGGTAGGCATCTCGCTCCACGGCCGTTCCGTCGTCATGGTCGGCGGCGGGGCGGTGACCGCGCGACGCCTCGAACGGTTCCTGGGCGACGGCGCCGTCGTGCGCGTCGTCGCCCCGGAGCTCTCCCCCTCGGTCCAGAACCTCGTCGACACCCACCGTCTCACCTGGATCCGCCGCCGATTCCGCGCGGTCGATGTGGCGGGCGCGTGGCTCGTCCACACCGCCACCGGCGACCCGAGCGCGGATGCCCACGTCGTCTCGGCGTGCGAGCGCAAGCAGATCCTGTGCATCAACGCCGCAGACGGCGGACACGGCTCGGCGCGGCTCGCCGCAGAGACCCGCTCGGGCGATGTCGTCGTCGGCGTCGTTTCGGATGCGAGCGTCGATCCGCGCCGTGCGGCCCGCCTTCGGGATGCGGTCGGTGCACTCCTGCGAGAAGGATCGCTGCCGCTCCGCCGTCGCCGCGCCACGCCGCGCGGTCGCGTCGACCTCGTCGGCGGCGGCCCCGGACCTGCCGATCTCATGACAGTCCGCGGCCGACGACTTCTCGCCGAAGCCGACGTCGTGATCGCCGACCGCCTCGGGCCGACCGACGTGCTGGCCGACCTCGATCCCGATGTCGAGATCATCGATGTCGGCAAGCAGCCGGGCCACCACCCGGTGCCGCAGCACGAGATCAACGCGCTGCTGGTCGCACACGCACGGGCGGGCAAGCGCGTCGTCCGCCTCAAGGGCGGCGACCCCTTCGTCTACGGGCGGGGTGGCGAGGAAGTCACAGCTTGCCTGGCCGCCGGAGTCCCCGTCGAGGTCGTCCCCGGGCTCACCAGTGTCGTCTCGGTGCCACAGTCGGCCGGGATCCCGATAACCCATCGCGGCACCGCGGCGGGCGTGCACGTCATCAACGGCCAGGCCGCGATCACCTCGTCCACCCTCGCCGCGCTCGCTGATCCCACGGTGACGACCGTCGTGCTGATGGGCGTCGCCGCGCTCCCCCGCCTGGTCGCCGCCGCGGAGGCCGCCGGTGTGCCGGGAGACCGGCCCGTCGCCATCGTCGAACGCGGCCACACACCCGAGCAGCGGACGACGCGCACCACCCTCGGCAGGGCTGTGGCCGATGCCGCGGCCGCGAACGTCCAGAACCCCGCCGTGATCGTGGTGGGCGACGTGGCGCGTGCAGATCTGCTGCTGCCCGCGACCCAGCTGGCGGGTGACGCGACACGGTGACCGCCCCGCCCCGCCCCACCCTCTCGGCCGCGCTCGACGGATGCACCGTCGTGATCGCCGTCGATCGCCGTTCCCACGAACTGGCGGCCGCCCTCGAGCGCCACGGCGCCTCCGTGCGTCACGCTCCGGCTCTCACGATCATCCCGCACATCGACGACGAGGCTCTGATCGCGCGGACGCAGGAGCTCATCGCGGATCCGCCGCACGTCGTCGTCGCAACGACCGGCGTCGGCTTCCGCGGCTGGATGGAGGCGGCCGACGAGGCCGGCCTCCTCGACGACCTCCACGCCGCGCTCGAAGGCGCGCAGATCGTCGCCCGTGGTCCGAAGGCGCGCGGAGCGATCCAGCAGGCGGGCCTCACGGCCGACTGGGTGGCCGAATCCGAGACCTCGACCGAGCTCGGCGAGTTCCTGCTCGCCGAGGGCGTCGCGGGCAGGCGCATCGCGGTGCAGCACCACGGGTCGGGCGCAGACGGCCTCGACGAGCTCTTCGAAGACGGCGGCGCGGACGTCGTGAGTCTCACGGTCTACCGCTGGGGTCCTCCGCCGGATGCCGCCGCTGTGGTGCGCTCGGTCGTGGCGACGGCGCAGGGCGAGGTGGACGCGGTGCTGTTCACCTCGGCACCGGGTGCTGCCGAGTGGCTCGCGGCAGCGGCACGCGAGGGCGTGCTCGACGACATCGTCGGCCACGCCGAGAGCGGTCGCGTCCTGATGGCCGCCGTCGGCCCGATCACCGCGGGTCCGCTCCTGGACGTCGACATCACGCCGCTCGTCGCGGAGCGCGGTCGCCTCGGTTCGCTCGTCCGGGCCGTGGTCACCCACTTCGGCGGCGGCCACGCCGCTCATCTCGCGACCAGCGCCGGTCGGCTCGAGCTGCGCAGCACCGGCGCGGTGCTCGACGGCGCGCACGTTCCACTCTCCCGCACCGGCACCGACATCCTCGCGACGCTCTTCGAAGCCGGCGGCGGCGTCGTCTCCCGTGCCCGTCTGCAGAACGCGCTCCCCCGCTCGGGTGAGAACACGCACGCGGTCGAGATGGCCGTCGCGCGGGTCCGTGAGGCGCTGGGCGTTCCCGACCTCATCAAGACGGTCGTCAAGCGCGGCTACCGGCTGAACGTCATCGACCCCGCCGAAGCCTCGGCCTGAAGCAGCCGCTGGGGTTCAGGCGAGCAGGTCGGGACGGTTCGCCCGCGTGCGCTCGAGGCTCTGCTCGCGGCGCCACGCGGCGATCGCGCCGTGGTTGCCGCTCAGCAGTACCGGCGGCACGTCGTGCCCGCGCCACGTGGACGGCTTGGTGTAGCTGGGGTATTCGAGCAGCCCCTCCTCGTGAGACTCCTCGACGAGACTCTCGGGGTTGCCGACGACACCCGGGATGAGCCGCGACACCGCCTCGATCACCGCCATCGCGGCGACCTCTCCCCCGTTGAGCACGTAGTCGCCCAGGCTCACCAGCCGCACGCGCCCGCGCGCGCTGTAGTGGTCGACGACGCGCTGATCGATGCCCTCGTACCGGCCGCACGCGAAGACGAGCTGCTGCTCGAGGGCGAGCTCGCGCGCGATGCGCTGCGTGAACTGCTCGCCCGCCGGTGACGGCACGAGCAGCACCCCGTCGTCGGTGAGCACCTCGTCGAGCGCCTCACCCCACGGCTCGGGCTTCATCACCATGCCGGCGCCGCCCCCGTAGGGCGTGTCGTCGACCGTGCGGTGCCGGTCGTGCGCCCAGTTGCGCAGGTCGTGGACGTGCATCGAGAGGATGCCGCGATCCCGAGCCTTGCCGATGAGCGACACGTCCAGCACGTCGAAGAAGGCCGGGAAGATCGTGACGATGTCGACGCGCATGGGTTCGAGTGTAGGCATCGAGCCATGTTTCCGACGTGTGACGAGGTGCTAACCGAGGCTCCCCGACCGGCGTGACGGGTCGGTGACGCAGGATTTACCGTCCGGGGGCAGGCGCGGAAACACGCTGTTCATAGCGTGAAGGCACACTCACTCTCAGGAGGCGCCATGACCACGACCGTCACTCCGTCATCGACGGATGTCGCAGCTCCGCCCCCGGCCGCCGCGCCGGTGGTTCTCTCCCATCGGCCCGGCCGGTGGATCGACGGCTGGAACCCCGAGAACTCGGAGTTCTGGAACGGGGCCGGCCGCCCCATCGCCCGCCGCAACCTCGGCTGGTCGATCTTCGCCGAGTTCCTCGGCTTCATCATCTGGCAGCTGTGGAGCATCGTCGTCGTGATGCTGCCGAATGCCGGATTCACGCTCACGAGCTCCGAGCTCTTCTGGCTCATCTCGGTGCCGAGCCTCGTCGGGGCGACGCTTCGGTTCCCCTACACCTTCATGGTCGCGATCGTCGGCGGCCGCAACTGGACGATCATCTCGGCAGGTCTGCTGCTCATCCCCGCGGTGCTCCTCGGCATCGTCGTGTCCAACCCCGAGACGCCCTTCGGTGTGCTCCTGCTGGTGGCGGCCCTCGGCGGCGTCGGCGGCGGCAACTTCGCGAGCTCCATGGCGAACATCACCTACTTCTTCCCCCAGAAGGAGAAGGGCTGGGCACTCGGGCTCAACGCCGCCGGCGGCAACCTCGGCACCTCCGTCGCGCAGTTCGCCGTCCCGATCGTCGTCACGATCGGCGCGGGCGCGACTCTCAACATCGCCCTCGCCGGCTGGATGTGGATCCCCTTCATCCTCCTCGCGATGTGGGGCGCGTGGCGCTACATGGACAACCTGTCGTCGGCCAAGGCCGACTTCGCAGGCTCCGCCGCCGCCCTTCGCGAACCGCACCTGTGGCTCATGTCGCTGCTCTACATCGGCACCTTCGGCTCGTTCATCGGCTTCGCCAGCGTCTTCCCGAAGCTCATCGCCGACCAGTTCCCCGACTTCTCGACATTCCAGGTCGGGTCGGCGGCGGTCTCGCTCGCGTTCCTCGGCGCGCTCATCGGGTCGCTCGCCCGCCCCTACGGCGGCAAGCTCGCCGACCGCTTCGGCGGCGCGCGCGTGACGGTGGGAGCATTCGCTGTCATGGCGCTGGGCGCGCTGTCCCTCATCTGGTCACTGCCCCTGCAGAACTTCTGGGTCTTCCTCGGGTGCTTCCTGGTGCTGTTCGCCGCCACCGGCATGGGCAACGGCTCGACGTACCGCATGATCCCGAACATCTTCGCGGCGCGCGGGCTCGCCACCGGCGCCGTTCCCGGGACGCCCGGCGGGCTGAAGATCCAGCGCAAGAGCGCGGCGGCCCTCGGGCTCATCTCCGCGATCGGCGCCTACGGCGGGTTCCTGATCCCGCAGGTGCTCAACATCTCGCAGCAGTCCACCGGCGGCTACACCGCGGCCTTCTTCGGCTTCGTCGGCGTGTACGCGGCATTGCTGGTCACGACGATCCTCGTGTACGTCGTCCCGCGCGCATCGCTGGCACAACAGCGCATCTGACCGCTCGCGCGCGAAGAGGGCCGCATCCGATTCCGGGTGCGGCCCTCTTCGGCTTTGAGCGCGCTCCGACGCCTCAGTAGACGTCTCGCACGTAGCGCTTCTGGGCGACGAGCGACTTCTTGTACTCGGCCGCGTCCTGCTCGCTCATGCCGCCGTGGCGGCGAACGATCGTGGTCAGCGTGTCGTCGACGTCCTTGGCCATGCGGCTGGCGTCACCGCAGACGTAGACGTGCGCGCCGTCCTGCAGCCACCGCCACACCTCGGCGCCGTGCTCGACCATGCGGTCCTGCACATAGATCTTCTGGCGCTGATCGCGCGAGAAGGCGAGGTCGAGCCGCGTCAGGAATCCGTCGGCGTGCATCTGCTGCAGCTCGTCCCGATAGTAGAAGTCGGTGGCCTGGTGCTGCTCGCCGAAGAACAGCCAGTTGCGTCCGGTGTGACCGTCGGCGCGGCGATCGTGAAGGAAGGCGCGGAACGGCGCGATGCCCGTTCCCGGTCCGATCATGATCATGCGCGCGTCGGGATCGGCCGGCGGGCGGAAGTGGGCCGAGCGCTGCAGATAGATGGGTGCGGCATCCGTGCCCGCATCGTCGGCGAGGAACGCCGAGCCCACTCCTCCGCGGCGCCTTCCGGTCGTCGTCTCGAAGCGCACGACCGAGACCGTCAGCTGAACCTCGTGCGGGCTGGTCTTGGGGCTCGACGAGATCGAGTACTGGCGCGGCTGCAGTCGCGTGAGCACGCTCGTCCACTCGTCGGCGTCGGCGCGCACCGGGAAGTCGTGCAGCAGGTCCACCGCCTGCATGCTCCACAGGTACTGCTCGAGCCGGCTCTTGCCGTCACGCCGCAGCAGCGCCGCGAGCGTCGGGTCGGGATTTCGCTCGGCGACGAACGAGAGGAGTTCGGGCGTGATGCGGGTGATGTCGAGCCGCGTGCGCAGCGCCTCGTCCAGGAAGCGCTCCTCGCCGTCGAGCTCGATGATCACGCGCGGCGGGAGCCCGGTGGCGGCCAGCCACTCCTCAACCACCGCGGCGGCGTTTCGCGCCAGCACCCCGAGCGAATCGCCGGCCTCGTACGCCACGCCGGCGTGTGACAGATCGAATCCGACGCGGCGGACCTCTTTCGCCGAGCCCGCGGCACTCAGCACCTCATTCGTGACGAGCGTCGCGAGCACGGGATTGGCACGGGTGAAGAGGCGCCGGGTGGCGGCCGGCGCAACGGCTGCCCCGGGGACGGATGCCGCGATCCCCGGCGCCAGCGCGGCGATGACCCGCTCGACCCACGCGGCCGCGGGTGCTTCGTAGTCGGGCTCGCAGTCCACGCGGGGAAGGATGGCGAGGGCGCCGAGCTCGGCGAGGCGCTCGTGGATGCCGCGGCCGTGCCCGCAGAAGTCGTCGTAGCTCGAGTCGCCGATCGCGAAGACGGCGTACTCGAGCGCGGAGAGGTCGGGGGCCGTCTCCGCGCGCAGCTCGTCCCAGAGACCGGCGGCGTTGTCGGGCGGCCCCCCGTCGCCGAAGGTCGAGGTGACGACCAGCAGGCGCTGCACCTCGGCGAGCTCGCGCGCGGACATCTCGACCATGCTCACGGCGCGTGCCGGGATGCCGCGGGCGCCGAGGGTCGCCGCGCATGCCTGCGCGATCTCTTCGGCGTTGCCCGTCTGCGAGCCCCAGAGCACCGTCACCGCGGTCCCCGACGAGTCCGTCGTCGTCCCCATCGGCACCGTGTCGCGTGATGCGAAGCCGGCCAGAACGCCGTCGATCCATGCGCGAACGGCTTCGCTGAGCGGTGCCGCAGCAGGCAGCACCGGCACCGTTCCGGCGGCGGGGGGCGCCGCCTCGATTGCCGTCAGGAACCCCGACACGTACGCGGTCTCGACGGCGGAGAGGGTGGGAAACCCGCCGCCTTCCCCACCGGAATGGATGAGCGTGCGCACAGCGGCCGGGCTCGGCATCCCTCCGCTCTCTTCGCTCGTGGTGGAGTTCTCCGGCGCCGGGCCGATGCGCCGGAGCGACACCGCGGCGTACTTGAACTCGGGCTGGAGCGACGTCGCGTCGACGGCATCGCTCGTGACGGCGTTCACCGTCAGGTACTCGCCGTGTTCGTCGTTCCAGTGGAACGGCGCGAAGCAGCAGCCGGGACGCACCCGGTCGGTGATGACGGCGGGAAGCACCACTCGGCCGCGACGGGATGCGACCTCGATCCGGTCGCCGTCGTCGATGCCCTGCGCCTGGGCGTCAAGCGGGTGGATCTCGACGAACGGGTCGGGGTTCAGGCGCATGAGCTTGTCGACCTTGCCGGTCTTGGTCATGGTGTGCCACTGATGCTGCAGGCGCCCCGTGTTCAGGATCCATGGGTAATCGTCGTCGGGCAGTTCCGCGGGCCCCAGATGCGGACGCGCGAAGAACTGCGCGCGCCGCGACGGGGTCGCGAACGCGAGCTGCGGCGTCGTGCCGTCGGGCCCAGTGTGCAGCGACTGGCTGACGCCGTCGTTGAGATAGCGGATCGGATGCCGGTCGGCGAGGTCGTCCGGGGGCGCCGGCCACTGCACCGGTCCCCGTCGCAGGCGCTCGTAGCTGACGCCTCGCACGTCCCACCCGGTCTGCGGATTCCAGAACCGGCGGATCTCGTCGAAGACCTCCTCGGCCGTGGCGAAATCGAAGCCCGCGTCGAACCCCATCGCCTGGGCGACGCGGCAGATCATGAGCCAGTCGGGCTGCGCGTCGCCCGTGGGCTCGGTCGCGCGCGGCATGAGGGTCATCGTGCGGTCGCTGCTGACCATCACACCCTCGGCTTCGACCCACAGGGTCGCCGGCAGCATGATGTCGGCGTAGGCGGTCGTCGCCGTCTCGGTGAAGACGTCCTGCACGATGACGAGCTCGGCCCGTTCGAGTCCGGCGATGACATTCCGTCGATTCGCGACGGATGCGACGGGGTTCGTGCAGATGATCCACGCGGCTTTGATCGCGCCCTCGGCCATTCCGCGGTAGAGGTCGATCGTGCCGGTCCCCGCCTCGGCGCGGATGCTCCCGGGGGCCACACCCCACACGTCCTCGACGTACGCGCGATCGCCATCCGAGAACACCGCGCGCTGACCCGGCAGGCCCGGGCCCATGTAGCCCATCTCGCGGCCGCCCATCGCGTTCGGCTGCCCGGTGAGCGAGAACGGCCCGCTGCCGAGTCGGCAGATGGCGCCGGTGGCCAGATGCAGATTGCAGATCGCGTTCGTGTGCCACGTGCCCTGTGTGGACTGATTGAGCCCCATGGTCCACAGGGTCATCCACTCGCCCGCTTCGGCGATCCAGCGCGCCGCGGTGCGGATGTCATCCTCGGCGAGACCGGTCTCCTCTGCGACGCGGTCGGGCGCGTAGTCCTCGAGGAACCCGGGCATCGCATCCCAGCCCTCGGTGTGCGCGGCGATGAAATCCGTGTCGATGTCGCCGTTCACCACGAGCAGGTGGAGCAGGCCGTTCAGCAGCGCTAGGTCGGTGCCGGGACGAATGGGCAGATACAGATCGGCACGATCCGCCGTCGCCGTTCGACGCGGGTCGACGACGATCAGACGGGCGCCCTGCTTCAGTCGATCCGCCATCCGGAGGAACAGGATCGGGTGGCAATCGGCCATGTTCGAGCCGATGACGAAGAACAGGTCGGCCCGGTCGAAGTCCTCGTACGATCCCGGCGGTCCGTCGGCGCCGAGCGACTGCTTGTAGCCGGTGCCGGCAGACGCCATGCACAGCCGCGAGTTCGACTCGATGTGGAGTCCCCGCAGGTATCCCTTCACGAGCTTGTTCGAGAGGTACTGGGCCTCCATCGACATCTGCCCGGAGACGTACACGGCAACCGCATCGGGGCCGTGCTCGTCGACGATCGCGCGGAGACGGAAGCCGGCTTCGGCGATGGCGGTGTCGAGGGGGACGGGGACGGCGTCCTCGCCACGAGCCGCGCGGATGTGCGCGGTCGTCATGCGACCGGGTGCGCGCATGAGCTCGACATGGGTCGCGCCCTTGGTGCACAGGCGACCGGCGTTGGCGGGATGGGACTTGTCTCCGACCGACTTCACGACGACGGGACCGGTGACGCCGTCGTCGGTGGTCGTCACCGAGATGCCGCAGCCCACGCCGCAGTACGAGCAGACGGTGCGCAGATCCGCGACCCGCGCGTCCGCGCGTGCCGCGACCGTTTCCGCGAGTGGAGCCATCCCACGATGATCGCGGACGGATGTTCCGGGGGGTGCTCTCCCGTGTTACCGCGGGATCACAGCGACCTCACGGACACCTGAGCGCGGGAGTGAGGCGGGATGCAGCATCCCACGCCCGGTCAATCCTGAGGCTCAGCCTCGTCGGCGGCATCGGCCTCGAGTTCGTCCTCGGGGGCGTCGTCCTCGGCCGGGAGATCCTCGAACAGACCGGGAGGCGGCGTGACGACGACGCGGCCCGCGGCGGTGTCGACCTCGGGCACGATCGCCTTGACGAACGGCACGAGCACCTCGCGGGCGTCACCGGCCATCCGGACGATCAGGAGGTCCTGGGCCGGCAGGTGGTCGACGCGGATGACGCGACCGATCAGATCGCCGTCGCGCATGACATCGAGGCCGACGAGCTGGTGGTCGAACCACGCATCCTCTTCACCCGATGCCGACTGCACGTCCTGGTCTATCCACAGGATCGCACGCACGAGGTCTTCGGCCGCGGCGCGGTCGTCGACGCCGTCGAAGAAGGCGACGGGGTGGCTGTTCATCCACCGGAACTCGCGCACCGTCAACGGCTTGCCGTGCCACGGCGACGATTCGGGAACCTGGAGTGTGAACGTCGCACCCCGCGCGAAGCGGCCTTCGGGATCGTCGGTGTAGAGCTCGAGCTTGAGCGCGCCCTTGAGACCATGCGCCTTCACGAGGCGTCCGACGCGCAGCTGAGTCTTGCCGGACGGCGCCGCCGGAGCGGTCTTGGCAGACGAATGCGGCTCGTGGCCGGCATCCGTCGTGTCTTCGCCCGCCACCTCAGTCGTCCGCGACGTCGACGCGGACGCGGCGTCCGTCGGCGAGCGCGCCGATCAGGGTGCGCAGGGCTTCGGCCGTGCGGCCGCCGCGCCCGATGACACGACCGCGATCGTCGGGGTGCACGTGCACCTCGAGAACGTCGCCGCGAGGCGACGAGGACGAGTCGATGCGGACGGCGTCAGGGTGATCGACGATCCCCTTGACGACGTGCTCGAGAGCGGCGGCCAGCAACGGACTACGCTTCGGCGGACTCGTCGGCCGGAGCGGCCGCGGTCTCGTCGTCAGCGGGGGCCTCGGCGGGTGCTTCGGCCTTCTTCTCTGCCTTGGGCTTGACGACCGACTTCTTGGCGGAGTCGATCTCGAAGGGCTGCTTCTCAGCGGCGACACGCACCGTCGAGACGGCGTTCTTGTCGCCCTTGAAGCGGCCCCAGTCGCCGGTCAGCTTGAGGAGCGCGAGAACCTGCTCGGTCGGCTGAGCGCCGACGCCGAGCCAGTACTGCGCACGCTCGGAGTCGACCTCGATGAGCGAGGGCTCCTCGGTGGGGTGGTACTTGCCGATCTCCTCGATGACACGACCATCGCGCTTGGTGCGCGAGTCGGCCACGACGATGCGGTAGTAGGGCGCACGGATCTTGCCGAGGCGCTTGAGACGAATCTTGACAGCCACGATTCTCCTGAATTGTGTGTAGAAGTACGAACCGATCGCCTGGAGAGTGGGGTGCACACCCGGCGGAAGCTCAGAGGAGGACCTTCCCGCTGGATAGAGGGTCGAGCGGGTGATCCGACCCTTCATTCTGCCAGATGACGGACCGTGCCGCGAACCAGCGGAGTCTGGGGCGTGTGCGTGCCAGACTGTGCGAATGACGGTGCCCTTCGCGACATCAGCCCGCTCATCGCTGGGCTTGGAGTGGGAGCTGATGCTGGCCGACGGCGAGACCGGCGATCTCGCGCCGCGCGCGCCCGAGGTGACGGACGCTCTCGAGGAGGTCACCGCGCTCGAGCGCTACACGATCACCGGCGAACTGCTCACCAACACCGTCGAGGTGACGAGCGGGATCGGCGACACGGTCGCCGCGGCTGTCGACGACATCGCCGACGCCATTGCAGCTGTGCGCACCGTGACCACGCCGCTCGGCGCCGAGCTGCTGTGCGCGGGGAGCCACCCGTTCGCGCAGTGGTACGACCAGCAGGTGACCGACAAGACGCGGTACCACAAGCTCATCGAGCGCACCCAGTGGTGGGGACGCAACATGATGATCTGGGGCATCCACGTGCACGTCGGCGTCGAGGACGTCAACAAGGTCTTCCCGATCATCAACGCGCTGGCGGTCTATCTGCCGCACCTGCAGGCACTCTCGGCGTCGAGCCCGTTCTGGGCGGGCGAGCGCACCGGCTATGCGTCCAACCGCTCGCTCGTGTTCCAGCAGCTGCCCACGGCGGGTCTTCCGTGGCCCCTCGAGAACTGGTCGCAGTTCGAGTCCTATCTCGACGACATGGTCGGCACCGGCGTCATGGAGGACTCCACCGAGGTCCGCTGGGACATCCGACCCGCACCGCGCTGGGGCACCATCGAGGTGCGCGCGTGCGACGGCATGTCGACCCTGCCCGAGCTCGCAGCGGTCGCCTCTCTCGTTCAGGTGCTCGTCGAGCACTTCTCGCGCGAACTCGACGAAGGCAGGACGCTGCCGACGATCCAGCCGTGGTTCGTGCGCGAGAACAAGTGGCGGGCGGCGCGGTACGGACTGGAAGCCCGCATCATCGTCGACAGCCACGGCCGGCAGGTCCCGGTGCGCGAGCACCTCGCCGAGCTGCTGGAACGGCACGTGGACATCGCCGCCGACCTCAAGTGCACGCGCGAGTTCCAGGGGGTCGGCACGATCCTGTCTCAGGGCGCGAGCTACGCGCGTCAGCTGACGGTGGCGGACGCCGCGGACGGAGACCTGCGCGAGGTCGTCATGCACCTGATCCGCGAGTTCCGTGCGGGACCCACACTGCGCGAGCACCTCGCCGCCCTCGGCCACTGAGCAGGGGGGCTCGGCGTCGCCTGCGCAGCATCCGTCGCGTTGCGAGATCAGGTGATATCGCCGGAACAGGACAATTTCACGCAGATACTCCTACCCCCGTGAGATCACCTGATCCGGGGACAGAGTGGGCCGCAGATCGCCTGAATATGACGGATGCCGAGGCCCTCAGCATCCGGAATGCGAGCGGTCAGCCCCGGCCGAGCATCCTCTGCAACTCGGCGAGGTCCTCGGCGCTCGGAGCGCCCTTCGCGCCGCCGCCCAGCCCGAATCCGGAGCCCGTGGGGGCGGCGGGAGCTGCGGCTGCGATGCCCGCGTTCTCCTCCGCCCGCTTGGCGGGGTTGCCAGAGCGCGAGCCCTTCGCCTTCTGCTGCTTGCCGCGCTTCGACGACGCGCCGGGGCGACCGGCGCCGGGGATCGGGCCCATGCCGGGGATGTTCGGCATGCCGCCGCGGGCGACCGTCTTCATCATCTTCGCGGCCTGGTCGAAGCGCTGGACGAGCTGGTTGACATCGGTGACGGTCATGCCCGAACCGCGTGCGATTCGGAGGCGCCGGGATCCGTTGAGGAGCTTCGTGTTGCGGCGCTCGGCCGGCGTCATCGACCGGATGATCGCCTCGGTGCGGTCGATCTCGCGCTCGTCGAAATCGTCGAGCTGCTGCTTCATCTGACCCATGCCCGGGAGCATCCCGAGCATCTTCTTCATCGAGCCCATCTTGCGCATCTGCTGCATCTGCTCGAGGAAGTCCTCGAGCGTGAAGGCCTCGGTGGCGAGCTTCTCGGCCATCTTCATGGCCTCTTCCTCATCGAAGGCCGACTGGGCCTGCTCGATGAGGGTGAGGATGTCGCCGAGGTCGAGGATGCGGCTCGCCATGCGATCCGGGTGGAACGCCTCGAGGTCGTCGAGCCCCTCGCCGGTGGACGCGAAGATGATCGGGCGGCCGGTCACCGAGGCGACCGACAGCGCGGCACCGCCTCGGGCGTCGCCGTCGAGCTTGGACAGCACGACGCCGGTGAAGTCGACGCCGTCCTGGAAGGCCTTGGCCGTGTTGACGGCATCCTGGCCGATCATCGCGTCGATGACGAAGAGAACCTCGTCGGGATCGGTCGCGGTGCGGATGTCGGCGGCCTGCTTCATCAGCTCGGCATCCACGCCCAGTCGTCCGGCGGTGTCGATGATGACCGTGTCGTGCTGTTGGCGGCGGGCGTACTCGACGCCGTCGCGGGCGACCTTCACCGGGTCGCCGACGCCGTTGCCCGGCTCGGGCGCGTAGATCGCGGCGCCGGCGCGCTCGGCGACGACCTGCAGCTGGTTCACCGCGTTGGGGCGCTGGAGGTCGGCGGCGATGAGGAGGGGCGTGTGACCGTCCTTCTCGAGCATCTTCGCGAGCTTGCCCGCGAAGGTGGTCTTTCCCGAGCCTTGAAGGCCCGCGAGCATGATCACGGTCGGGGGATTCTTCGCGAACTGCAGCCGGCGCTGCTGGCCGCCGAGGATCGCGACGAGCTCCTCGTTCACGATCTGCACCACCTGCTGCGCAGGGTTCAGGGCCTTGTTGACCTCGTCGCCGAGGGCGCGCTCACGCACTTTGGCGCTGAACTCCTTGACGACGACGAGCGCGACGTCGGCATCCAGCAGTGCGCGGCGGATCTCGCGTACCGTGCCGTCGACATCCGCGGGCGTGAGCCTGCCCTTGGTGCGGAGGTTGCGGAAGGTCTCGGTGAGCCGGTCGGAGAGAGTGCCGAAAGTCGCCATGATCCCCCGATTCTACGCGAGCGAACGTCGCCGCCCGCGCTCGCTCCGCATCACGGGACGGCGACCCCGAGCGCCGCGCGCAGCTCCGCCTTCGCCGTCGCATATCGGCCACGGGCGGTCGAAGCCGGGATGCCGAGAACCTCTGCGGCCTCGGCGAGCGTGAGCCGCTCCCAGTGCACGAGTCGCACCAGCTCGGCCAGATCCGCCTCGAGGCGCGCGATCGCGTCGCGGACCTCGGCCCCCTCGTCTGCGGCGGGGGACGCGGCACCGGTCCCGACATGCCCGCGAATACGGTCCGCCAGTGCCCACCGGCGCCGCACACCCCGCACATGGTTCAAGACGGTCCCGCGGGCGATACCGAAGAGCCACATGCGGGCGCGCTCCGGATCGGTCGGCAGATCACCGACCCGCCGCCACGCGACGACCATCGTCTCCCCGAGGAGGTCGGGCGCATCGTCGACACCCACGCGGCGCTGCAGATAGACGAGGAGAGACGGGGATGCCGCAGCCAGCGCGTCGGTCAGGCGCGCGTCGGAGCCTCTCACGAGCCGGCGCCGGGAGCGTAGATCTCGCCGTCCTCGTCGAAGCACTGGATCTGTCCGGCGCGCTCGCTCCCGCCGAACCGGTCATCGGGCACAGTGAAGCCGGCGTCTCGCAGCGCCTGCGCTTCGAGGTCGCCGACGACCCACTCCCACGTCATCCACTCGGCCGACCACGCGCGATGCGCGATCTCGTCGGCACGCGCTTCGGGAGTGAGCGCGGCCATGTCTGCTTCTGGATCGGGATCCGACTCTGCGTGCAGGGCCTCGAGGTGCCGGCGCATCGCCGGCAGGAGCGCTTCGGCTTCCGCGACGACGTCGGTCGAGCGATACCACTCTTCGAGGACGCGGTTGGCCTCAGCGACATACCCCGGGTCCGAGCCGCCCGAGTACGGCGAGAACCGCAGCTCGCAGTCGAAGCCGTTCGGCATCGTGAACGACACCGCGCCGACCGGATCCTGCGCCCACGGCGCCCATGAGAGACCGTCCGTCGCGACAGCGACGCCGGCGCCGCCGACGAGAACCGCCGCGATGGACACCCCGAGCGCGATGCTCGGCATCCGCCGCCGCCGAGGCACCGCTTCCGACCGGGCCTCGCGGATCATCCGCGCGAGCGCGGCGTCGTCGGCAGCGCGGGTCATCGGGGCGGAGCGGTCGAGCAGGTCATCGAACATGTCGCGGGTCATGGTGCCTCCATCATCGGTCGCCGTCACCCTGTACGTGTCCGGCAACCCGCGAAGCGTCCAATCCCCTCGATGAATGCGGCGCTACTCGGGGCCTAGCTCCTGGAAGAGCGTCAGCTGCAGGCCGGCCGGACCGCGCAGCCGCGCGTTGAGCGAGCGCCACGGGGTCTGGCGGGCGGATGCCTCGACGTCGGCCCCGGCCGCGGCAAGCGCCTCGGCTGCCGCATGCGTGTCCTCGACCTCCAGGCCCAGGCGGATCGGATCGCTGGCACCGCCGTCGGTCTCGACCGTGTCGATGAAGGCGACCTGCGCCGCATTGGCCAGCTCGAGGGTCGCACGCCCGGCGTCGAGGATCACGACACGGGCGCCGCCGTCGGCCTCGTACGCCTCCGCCTGGGGCATGCCGACCGCATCTCGGTAGAACGCGAGTGCCGCTTCGAAGTCCGGCGCCTGCACGACCACCCGCAGCTGACGCACGGAGCCGGCGGCAGGCACGGCGGGGACGACGGATGCCGCATCCGCCGCCCGCGCGAGGAATCGCCGCAGCGACGTGCGCCCAGCGCCATCCCGCGCCCAGGCCTCGAGCGCCGCGATCACCGCGCCACCCCAGGCAGCCCCAGCGATGTCGGCATGCAGACGGTCGGCGCCCGCGCGGGTGAGCCTTTCGGAGACCGCGCGCGCCAGTCGCGAGCGCCGCAGCGACGCCTCGCGTTCGAGCTCGTCGGCGATTCCCATGGCGGTGGAGCTGACGACGGACAGCGCGAAGCTGTCGGGTGCGAAGTCGTCACCCAGCGACACGATCGCGGCGCGGACCGAGGCGGCGGCATCCGTCCCCTCGTCGATCGCGAGCCGGCGCTCGAGCGTCTCGATGCGCTCGTCGAGACCAGCCCACAGCACATCGGCCTTGGTCGAGAAGTAGTTGAAGAAGCTCGACCGGCTGACCCCGGCACGGGTCGTGATGTCGATGATCGTGGTCGCCTCGTAGCCCTGCTCGAGGAAGAGCTCGCACGCCGCCTCGGCGAGGGTCTCCCTCGACGAGGCCTTCGGCCTTCCCGCGCGTCCCGTGCTCGTCATCCTCACACGCTAGCGCCCGCCCCGTCCTCCCCGATTCCCGGCGAGACACCACCGGAGCGCCGAGACCGCACACGCGACACGCTGTTTCGGCGCTCCGTTGGAGTCTCGCGGGATTCCGACAGCAGGAGGCGGTTCCGCCGAATGCTGAGGGTATTGTTGGACGCGATCCATAAACCGCCACAAGCGAGGAGCATCGTGCTCGAGATCCAGACGGTGGGCCTGGCCCCCGATGTCGTCCCCTATGCCGACGGCTGGGCGCTCCAGCGACGCGTGCACGCCGAGGTGGTCGCCGGAACACGCCCCGACACGCTGCTCCTGCTCGAGCACGCGGCCGTCTACACGGCGGGCAAGCGCACCGAGCCGCACGAGCGTCCGACCGACGGCACGCCCGTCGTCGACGTCGACCGCGGCGGCAAGATCACGTGGCACGGCCCCGGCCAGCTCGTCGGCTACCCGATCGTGCGCCTCCCCGAGCCTGTCGACGTCGTGGCGCACGTCCGCCGCATCGAGCGACTTCTCATCGCCGCCCTTCGCGAACACGGCGTGGACGGCTATCAGGTCGAGGGGCGCAGCGGTGTGTGGGTGCGGCGTCCGCTCTCGGAAGACAAGGTCGCCGCGATCGGCGTGCGCGTCGAGAAGGGTGTCACGATGCACGGCTTCGCCGTCAACTGCGACAACTCGCTCGCGGGGTTCCGCGGCATCATCCCGTGCGGGATCACGGATGCCGGTGTCACGACCGTGAGCGAGGTCATCGGGTCCGATGTCTCACCCCGCGACGTCATCGACACCGTGAGCCGCGTGTTCCAGGCCGAGTACGCGGCGGTCGTCGCGTGAGCGCCTGCGGCACCGGTACCGGATCCACCGCGCCGGCGACGACCCCGGCGGGACGCAAGCTCCTCCGCCTCGAGGTGCGCAACGCCCAGACGCCGATCGAGCGCAAGCCCGAGTGGATCAAGACCAAGGCGAAGATGGGCCCCGAGTACCAGGCCCTGCATGCGCTCGTGAAGTCCGAGGAACTGCACACGGTCTGTCAGGAGGCCGGCTGCCCCAACATCTACGAGTGCTGGGAAGACCGCGAGGCGACCTTCCTCATCGGCGGCTCGCAGTGCACGAGGCGCTGCGACTTCTGCCAGATCGACACCGGCAAGCCGGCCGACTACGACACCGACGAGCCCCGCCGCGTGGCCGAGAGCGTCGTGCGCATGAACCTGCGCTACGCGACCGTCACCGGCGTCGCACGCGATGACCTGCCCGACGGCGGTGCGTGGCTGCACGCCGAGACCGTCCGGCAGATCCACGCTATGAATCCGAACACCGGCGTCGAGATCCTCGCCACCGACTTCAACGGCGACGCCGCCCTGCTCGGCGAGGTCTTCGACAGCCGCCCCGAGGTGTTCGCGCACAACGTCGAGACGGTGCCGCGCATCTTCAAGCGCATCCGACCCGCGTTCCGCTACGAGCGCTCCCTCGACGTGCTGACGCAGGCCCGCACGGCAGGACTGATCACGAAGTCGAACCTGATCCTCGGCATGGGCGAAAAGCCCGAGGAGGTCGTTCAGGCTCTCCATGATCTGCATGACGCGGGCACCGACATCATCACGATCACGCAGTACCTGCGGCCTTCGCCCCGCCATCTGCCGGTGTCGCGCTGGGTCAAGCCGCAGGAGTTCGTCGAGTTCAAGGACGAGGCCGAGAGAATCGGGTTCCTCGGGGTGCTCGCCGGCCCCCTCGTGCGCTCGTCGTACCGGGCCGGGCGCCTGTGGGCGCAGTCGATGGCCTCGAAGGGCCGCGAGATCCCGCCGCACCTGTCCCACATCGCCGAAGCAGCCGATCAGGGGTTCGCCCAGGCGGTCTGACGCCGGCGCGACAGCGGCTATTCAGCGCTCGTGACGGAGAGCACCGAGGCGTCGGAGTCGAGATTCACCAGCAGCACGTCGTCGGTCGCGTCGGGGTCGAGCGCGTACTCGAGCACCGCGAACGGGTCGGATCCACCGTGCTCGTCGGCGAGGATCGTCATGCTCATGAGCTGAAGCGAGCGGATGACGTCGATGTGGACGTCGCCCGAGATGTCGACGAGCAGCGCCTCGAGATCGTCGCCCTGCTGCTCCTGCTGCTGCAGGATGTACTCGGTAACCTCGCTCGTGCGGTCGCTCAGCTCGTCGACCATGGCGCTTCGGGCGCTGCGATCGATCGCTTCGAGCGACGACACCAACGCGGCGGCGACGTCGAGCGCCGCCGCGGACACATCTTCCTGGTCAGGCGCGGTCAGATCGACCGTGACCGCCTGATCTCCCAGCTCGACGGTCTCGGACCAGAAGATCGAACCGTCCGGACCGGACTCGAGAAGTCCGAAGAAGTCGTGCTCGATCGCCATGACCCCATGAAACCAGCACGGCGCCCGCCGCGGTAGCCCTGAGCCCGTGTCGCGGCGATCCGTTACGCGCACGACATCTGCGCGCGATCTCTCACTCGACCAGGGATGCCGCGAAAACGTGCGGCGTGAAGCCCGTGAGGTCGCCGATACCCTCGCCCTGCCCGAGGAGTTTGACCGGAATGCCGGTCTTCTCCTGCACGGCGAGGACGAATCCGCCCTTGGCCGAGCCGTCGAGCTTCGTGAGCACGAGACCCGTGACGCCGGCGTGCTCGAGGAAGGCCTGCGCCTGCATCACGCCGTTCTGCCCGGTGGTGGCATCGAGGACGAGGAGCACCTCGCTGATCGGAGCCTGCTTCTCGATCACGCGTCGGATCTTGGTGAGCTCGTCCATGAGCCCGCCCTTGGTATGGAGGCGCCCGGCGGTGTCGACCAGCACGATCTCGGTGCCGGTGCGCTGAGCGTACTCGATCGTCTGGTAGGCGACGGATGCCGGATCCTGCCCCTCGTGCTGCGGCCGCACGATCGCCGCTCCCCCGCGCTCGGCCCACGTCGCGAGCTGGTCGACGGCTGCGGCACGGAAGGTGTCGGCGGCGCCGACGACGACGGTGCGTCCGTACCGCTGCAGGAACTTCGCGAACTTGCCGATGGTCGTGGTCTTTCCCACTCCGTTGACTCCGACGACGAGAACGACCGCCGGCCGCTCGGTCAGACGGAGCGTCGTGTCGAACTTGGCGAAGTGCTCTTCGAGCGTCTCCTTGAGCATCCGCTGGAGGTCGCGCGGGTCGGTTGTGCGGAATCGCTCGACCTTCTCGCGGAGTTCGTCCACGATGCGCTCCGAGATGTCGGGCCCGAAGTCGGCCGTCAGCAGCGCCGTCTCGAGGTCGTCCCATGTCGTGTCGTCGATCGTGGGTTTGACGAACATGCCGCGCAGTGCGCGACCGAGCGACCAGGAGCTCTCTGCCATGCGTCCAGCCTACGGTTCGCTCAGCTCGCGACGCGCTCGCCGAGGCGCTGGCCGACGACAGCCGAGACGCCGTCCTGGCGCATCGAGACGCCGTAGAGCGCGTCGGCGATCTCCATCGTGCGCTTCTGGTGGGTGATGACGATGAGCTGACTCGATTCGCGCAGCTGCTCGAAGACGCCGAGCAGTCGCCCGAGGTTGGCGTCGTCGAGCGCCGCCTCGACCTCGTCGAGGATGTAGAAGGGGCTCGGACGGGCCTTGAAGATCGCCGTGAGCAGCGCGACGGCGGCAAGCGACCGCTCGCCACCGGAGAGCAGCGAGAGACGCTCGATCTTCTTGCCGACCGGGCGCACCGCGACCTCGATACCCGTCGTAAGCGGCTCGTCGGGGTTGGTGAGCGAGATGCTGCCCGTGCCGCCGGGAAAGAGCACCGGGAACACCTCGCCGAAGGCGACCCGTGTGTCTTCGAAGGCGGCGAGGAAAATCGTCTGCATCCGCTCGTCGAGCTCTTCGATGATCGTGATGAGGTCCTTGCGCGTCTGCGTCAGATCGGCGAGCTGCTCGGTCATGAACGCGTGGCGCTGCTCGAGAGCCTCGAACTCCTCCAGCGCGAGCGGGTTCACCCGGCCCAGCTGACCGAGCTTTCGCTCGGCTTCCTGCAGACGGCGTCGCTGTGCGGCGCGTTCGAAGGCGACGGATGCTGCGCCCTCAGCCGCGTCGTCTGCGCCTCCGACGAGCTCAACGTCGGCGGGAACTGCCTGATCGGGACCATATTCCGAAATCAGAATATCCTCGTCCAGTGCGAGCTCCGAGGCCACTCGCTCGAGAAGGCTCGAGACGTGCAGCCGCTTCTCGTGGATCTGCAGCTCGAGTCCGTGCACGCTCTCCGTGAGACCGGCCAGGCGCTCGCGCAGCGTGGACTCCTGGCCGCGCAGGTCGGCGAGCTCGGTGCTGAGGGCCGTCCGCGCAGACTCTGCGGTCGCCAGTTCCACGCGGGCCTGCGACACCGAGCGATCGATCGAATCGAGAAGCGCGGGCACGTGCTCGGCCACCCGCGCGGCCACCTCCCGCTGCGCGCGGCGGATCACGGCGCGGCGCGCGGCCTCGGCCGCCGCGTCGCGCTCCCGCTCCCGCTGCCGTTCGATCGCCACCACACGAGCCTCGCCGGCGCGGATGCGCTCGCGCAGGGTCTCGACGTCGAGCCGCGCTCGCATTTCGGCATCCCGAGCCGCCTCGAGAGTCCCGAGCATCCCCTCGCGCGCCGAGGCATCGAGGATCGGCCGCGGTGCTTCGAGGGCGCCGGTGAGCTGGTCGGCTGCGACCCGTGCCGAGCCTTCGGCATCCTGCACCGCAGCTTCAGCCTGCGCGAGGCCGGCGGCGAGACGGTCGCACTCGGCGACAGCAGCCTCGAAGCGGACGCTCGCGCGATTGACCTGCTCAGTGTGCGCGGCGAGGGCGGCATCGTGCTCGCGCAGGGTCGTGAGCGCAGCCTTCGTCCGGTGACGTGCGGTGTCCAGGCGAGCGGTCTCATCGGTGAGGGCATCGCGCAGAGAGTCTGCGACGACCGCGATCTCGTCGCGACGTTCGGCTGCCGCGTCACGCTCGGCGGCGAGCTCGAGCCGCGATCGTCCCTGCCCGGATCCTGCCCGCACCGTGAAGGCCGTGACGACCTCGCCGGCGCGAGTGACGATCGTCGCGGGTCCTTCCAGGCGTTCACGTGCCGCGCGCGCGGCCTCGAGATCGTCGGCGACGAACACTCGGGCGAGCAGTCCCAGCACACCCGCCGGCGCGGTCACGACATCGCGGGCGGCGGTCACCCCCTCGATGGCGGAGGTCTCCCCCGGTGCAGCATCGGCGATGGCGATGTCGACCGAACCGAGGTCGCTGTCGCGCACCGCGGCCGCCATGGCGAACGCGTCACCGGATGTGTCCACGAGCACGCCCTCGGCCAGGGGTCCGAGCGCCGCGGCGATCGCGGTCTCGTAGCCGGCAGTGACCTTGATCGCATCGCCGATGAGACCCCGGATGCCGGCTCCGCCGCGACGCACGAGTTCGGCCGCCGCGTTCTTCACTTCGAGCGCGCGCCCCAGCGCCGACGTCTGCGCGGTGAGCGCCTCGCGCTCGCGCTCGGCGGCGTGAAGACGCTCGCGGATGCCGGCGACCTTCGCCTCGGTCTCGCTCGCATCGCGCTGGGCCCGCTCGTACGCGGTCGAGTACTCGGCCGACGAGCCTTCGGGAACGAGATCGGGATCCACGCCCGCAAGGGTGGACTCGGCTTCGGCGCGCCGCGCGAGCGCGGCATCCAGCGCGCGCTGTTGCCGCTCGACCGCGCCGCGCACCGCCGCCAATCCCGACTCCGCGGCGTCGGCCATGCCCCGCAGCGCCGTGATGCGCATGTCGTGCTCCGACACGAGCGCACTCTGCGCCGCGATGTCGGCGTCGAGGGCGTCGAGCTCGGCGCGAGCGCGGATGACGTCGCGGGATGCCTCGGCGGCAGCATCCTGCATCGCGCCCATACCCTCGGCGATCTCGTCGACCTCGGCGCGAGCCTCGTCGATCATCGCCTGCGAAACCGTCGTGAGCTCGATGCGCTCATCGGCGTCGGTCTCGGCCAGCAGAGCGAGTCTTTGTCCAGCCAGCGAGTAGAGGCTGCGCACGCGCTCCTGCACACGCTCGAGGCCGAACGCGACGCGCCGGGCATCGTCGACGGCTTCGGAGCGCTGATCCGTCTCGAGCTGCTCGATGCGCACACGGGCGTGGTCGAGCTGATCCTGCAGGACCATGCGCTCGGCGTGCCGCTCCTGCTCGCTGCTGGCGTGCGCCGCGAGCTCGCTGCGCAGGCCCACGAGCTCGTCGGCGAAGAGGCGCGCCTTCGCATCGCGCACGACGGCCGCGATCGTCGCCGCCTCGCGCGCGATCTCGGCCTGCCGGCCGAGGGGTTTGAGCTGACGCCGCAGCTCGCCGGCGAGATCGCTCAGGCGTGTGAGGTTGGCCTCCATCGCATCGAGCTTGCGCAGCGTCTTCTCTTTGCGACGTCGGTGCTTGAGGATTCCGGCCGCTTCCTCGATGAAGCCGCGGCGGTCTTCGGGCGTCGCCGCCAGCACGCTGTCGAGGCGCCCCTGACCGACGATGACGTGCATCTCGCGACCGAGCCCGGAATCGCTCAGCAGCTCCTGCACGTCGAGCAGACGGCAGACCTCGCCGTTGATCGCGTACTCGCTCGCGCCGTTGCGGAAGAGCGTCCGGCTGATGGTGACCTCGGAGTACTCGATCGGCAGTGCACCGTCGCTGTTGTCGATCGTCAGCTGAACCTCGGCGCGACCGAGAGGCCCGCGCGTCGCGGTGCCGGCGAAGATGACGTCTTCCATCTTGCCGCCGCGGAGGGTCTTCGCACCCTGCTCACCCATGACCCACGCCAGGGCATCGACGACATTCGACTTGCCCGAGCCGTTGGGCCCGACGATGCAAGTCACACCGGGTTCGAACGCGAACGTCGTCGGCTGGGCGAACGACTTGAAACCCTTGAGCGTCACGCTCTTCAGGTGCATGGATGCGTCCTCCACCCCGGTCGACTTCCCGGCATACGCTACCGGAGGTGGCGGTCGGCACGGCGATGCCGAGCCGTGACGGCGCGAGGCCGGGATGCGCGGACGACACGCCCGCCGTCACCCGAAACTGCGAGAACGCTTGACGCGCCCCCCGAAAGAGCGCTAGTGTCACTGACCGCGTCCGAAGTCGAGAAAGGAGGTCCCCCGATGATGCACATGAACACCACAGGAGTCACAGCCCTTGCAGGCGTTGCGACTCGTGCCATCGCGCCGGGGACCCACTCCTTCAGCGCGCGCCAGAACGGCCGCGGGCACACCGCGTCCTGATCCCCGCAGGGGAGGACTCTGCCCGCTCTCGGGCATGATCCGCCTGCGCCGCTCCCGTCCCGGGAGCCGAGCGCGATCCCTCTGCCATCGTCCCGTCGTGCTGCGGCACGACATCCCGCCCGACCGCGCGCGGTTCCGGGCATCCATCACCCCTTCATCCGGAAGAGACCATCATGAATACCACCTATGCGCCGCAGCGCCCGTCGGGCCTCCCCGATACGCTGCGGCTTCCGAGCCGCGACACCCGCATCACGCCGATCGACCGCATCGCCCTCCACGTGGGCCTGCACCTGCTGATCTGGAGCACGCGGACTCCGCGACTCGCCGATGATCGCGAGCGGCACGCTCGCGTCAGCCGCACGCAGCGGGCGAACGACATCCGCGAGCACGGCTACCTGCGCGAGGCACTCCTCGCGCCCCGCCTGTGAAGGCACCGGGGTCCGTCGGCCGTCCGGCGGACCCCTCCCCCACCCTCGAAACATCCGAGCAAGGACGCACGATCATGAACACCCTCACCGACATCGAATTCCGCCCGCTCATCGTCCCCGAATCGATCGACGCCGCCGATGCGGCCGACTTCCTCGAGATGGTGAGGGTGCGCAACCTCATCTACCGCGAGATCTCGGGGCACGACGATCATGCGATCGTCGCCGACGAACTGCTCCCCCACTTCGCGCCGAACGAGTACGAGCGCCGCCTCATGTGGGTGATCGTGGACGACGGTGCCGTCATCGGCCGCGCGGCCATCGACCTGCCGCTCGAGAACGATTCGAAGGTCGGGTTCTGGCTCATCGAACTGCTCCGTGAGAAGTGGGGGCGCGGCATCGGGTCCGCCGCCTACGAACTCATCGAGCTCACCGCGCGGGAGAACGGGCGGAGCGTCCTGCAGTCGTGGGCGGAGCACCCGTCCGCGCCCGGCCCGCGGCTTGCCCCGCCGACCGGATTCGGCGAGATCCCCGACGACCACGCCGCGCGCTTCTACCGGCGTCACGGGTACACGCTCGAGCAGGTGGAGCGCAACAGTGCGTTCGACCTCGCCGCGCCGTTCGATACGGTCGAGCGCCTGCTCGCCGAAGCGGTGGAAGCCGCGGACGGCTATCGCGTCGTGCAGTGGTTCGCCCCGACGCCGGCGGAGTTCGTCGACGGCTACGCATGGATGAAGTCGCGCATGGTGACGGATGCACCGTCGGCAGATCTCGAGTTCGACGAGGAGACCTGGGATGCCGCGCGCATCGCCGAGCACGATGCGAAGTACACCGACTCGGGCCGCACGATCCAGGTGACCGCAGCGCAGCACATCGCCACCGGCGAGCTCTGCGCGTTCAACGAACTCGTGGTCGGAAAGGATCGCACCGAAGCAAGCCATCAGGAGGACACCCTCGTCCTCAAGGAGCACCGCGGCCACAAGCTCGGGACGCTCGTCAAGTGCGCCGGCCTGCTTTCGTGGCGCGACATCGCGCCGGAATCACCCCGTGTGATGACCTACAACGCAGAGGAGAATCGCCCCATGCTCGACATCAACGAGGCGATCGGGTTCGCCCCGATCGCATACGAGGGCGCATGGAAGAAGGTGCTGTCATGACCGATCTCGCACGTCCCACGACCCTGATCGTCCGCCCCATCCCCGTGCCGGCATCGGTGGATGCCGACGACGCGCGGCTCTTCCGCGAACTCGTGCGCATCGCCAATGCGGTGTGTCTCCACGACGCCGGTCACGACTACCTGCGCGAGGACGACGAGGAGATGCTCGGCTTCATGCAGGACCAGACCGACTGGACGCAGCCGGCATTCGCGGCGGAGCGTGACGGCGTGGTTCTCGGAGTCGTCAGGATGATGGTCGCAAACGAGCCGGATGTCACGACCGTCGAGTTCGATCTCATGGTCGATCCGCCGATGTGGGGGCAGGGCGCAGAGCAGCTGCTCCTCTGCGAGGTCGAGCGTGAAGCCCGCGAACGCGGGCTCGCGACGATCCAGACCTGGACGCTGCACCGTCCGGGACAGACCGGCGATCACCTCGCGCCGCCGACAGGATGGGGAACGATCCCCGCCGAAGACCGCCAGACGGTGTTCCAGCTCGACAACGGCTTCACCCTCGAGCAGGTCGAGCGCAACAGCGTTCTCGACCTCACCGGCGACTTCACGACCGTCGAGCGCATGCTCGCCGAAGCCATCGAGACCGCAGGTGAGGACTACCGCGTCGTGACGTGGACTGCGCCGACTCCGCCCGGGTATCGGGACGGATTCGCGTACGCCATCTCGCGCATGTCGACCGACGCCCCGACCGGCGGAATGGTGGTGGACGAGCAGCATTGGGATGCCGAGCGAGTCGAACGCCGCGACGCTCGCCAGCAGGCGCAGGGGCTGACGGTATCGGTCGCGGCCGTGGAGCACATCCCGAGCGGCACGATCGCCGCCTACAACGAGCTGGTCATCGCCGAAGACCACACCGGCGCGACCGCGCAGTATGGCACGCTCGTGCTCAAGGAGCACCGAGGTCACAGGCTGGGAACGATCGTCAAGTGCGCGAATCTCGTGCGCTGGCGCGATCTGGTGCCGCAGTCGCCGCGCGTATCGACCTTCAACGCCGAGGAGAATCGCCACATGCTCGACATCAATGAAGCGATCGGGTTCGTGCCCGCCTCGTACGCCGGTGCGTGGAAGAAGATGCTGACATGACTGCGGATGAAGCGGGTCTCAGCATCGATCCTGTCGTCATCCCGCTGTCGCTCGATGGGCCGGACGCCACGGACTTCCTCACGATGGTCGACGTCCGAAACGCGGTCCTGCGCGAGCGCACCGGCGACGACGACCTGGCGTACTCCGCCGTCGAGCTCCTGCCCGGCTGGCAGAACGACGAGGACGAAGAGGGCCACGTCTGGATCGCGCGACAGGACGGCATCCCGATCGCCCGGTTCGTGGTCGAGTTCCCGATGGAAGCGGGCTCCGACGTCGTCTGGTTCGCCTTCGACGTCCTGGCCGCCGGGTCGCGGCCGGACGTGTGGAACGCAGGATTCGACCTCCTCGAACGAACTGCCCGGGCGCACGGACGCCACGTCCTGCAGTCCGAGCCCGTGCACCGTCCCGGCCAGGGCGAGGTTCTGAAAGCGCGCAGTGGTTTCGGCGAGATCCCGATCGACGATCAGGCTCGGGCGCTGCTCGACCGCGGCTTCGCACTCGAGCAGGTCGACCGCATCAGCGCGCTCGACCTGCAGGGCGACCGCAGCCTCATCGAGCGGGGCTTCGCGGACGCCCTCGCCGCCTCGGCGGGCGCGTACACCCTCGTGGAGTGGACGTTTCCGACGCCCGACGAATTCGTGGACGGCTATGCCGCCATGATGGCGCGCATGTCCACCGATGCGCCGTCCGCAGACCTCGACTGGGATGCAGAGACGTGGGATGCGGAGCGCATCCGGCGATACGAGCGTGAGGCGATCGAGGGCGAGCGGTTCACCAACATCGTCGCCGCACGACACGTCGACAGCGGCGAGCTGGTCGCCTTCACCGAGCTGCACGTCGGCGATGGGCGCACCGGCGTGACCGAGCAGGGTGCGACGCTTGTGCTCGCGGAGCACCGCGGGCACCGCCTCGGCATGCTCGTCAAGGCCGCGAACCTGCTCACCTGGCTCGATCTCGCGCCGGAATCACCTCGGGTCTCGACGTTCAACGCGGAGGAGAACCGCCACATGCTCGCCGTCAACGAGGCGCTCGGATTCGAGCCCGTCGGCTATGCAGGCGGGTGGAAGAAGGTGCTCGAGGACTGAGGCGACGCGGCACCCTGCGCATCACCGTGCGAGCTGCCGCGCCAGCCGCTGGCAGTGGGCACAGTAGTGACTGGAGCGATTCGTGAACGACACACGAACGATCGGCCGGCTGCACCGGGGGCATGGCTGACCGGTGCGCCCGTACGCGTTGAGGGAGTGCGCGAAGTACCCCGCCTGACCGTTGACGTTGACGTACTGCGCGTCGAAGCTCGTCCCGCCCTCGGCCAGCGCCTTCTCCAGAACGTGTCGCACCTCGGCGAGCAGCCGGTTCACGGCGCGCGTGGACAGCGCGAACGCCGGCGTCTCGGGATGGATGCGGGAGGCCCACAGCGACTCGTCGGCGTAGATGTTCCCGATCCCGCTGACGGTGGTCTGATCCAGAAGCACGCGCTTGATCGCCGATGAGCGGTGCCCGAGCGTGTGGCGGAATCCGGCATCCGAGAAGGCCGGGTCGAGCGGATCGCGCGCGATGTGCGCGACCTGCGTGGGGATCGTCGCGGCACCCCACCCGTACCCGCCGGCAGCACCGTCGGGGGTCGGCACGAGCGAATCGAGGGCAAGCGAGCCGAACGTGCGCTGATCGGCGAACACGATCGCGACTTCACCATGCGTCGGATGCGCGACATCGAGCCGCACCCGTTCGTGGCGCTCGGCGGATGCGCCCGGCGCGCGGAGCAGAATCTGCCCGCTCATGCCGAGGTGGCCGACGATCGCTTCGGCGCTGCCTGCCAGCGGCATCCACAGGAACTTCCCCCGACGGACGGCGCCCTCGATCGTCCTGCCGGTCAGGCGGATCTCGAAGTCGGCACCGTCGCCGCCATGGCGTGTGAGGGCCCGCTCATCGAAGACCGAGACGGCGAGAACCGTCGCGCCGGATACGGCCGGTGCGAGGCCGGAACGGACGACCTCGACCTCGGGGAGTTCAGGCACGCCCGCCGAGGTCTTTCCACGCGGTCAGCGCGGCCGCCATCTCGGCCTGCTTCTTGCTCGTTCCCATGCCCGAGGCCGTGACCACGCCGACGGCCACCGTCGCGGTGAAGGTGCGGTCGTGGTCGGGGCCGGTCGAGGTGACCTCGTACACCGGCGGCTGGGCGCCGCTGCGGGCGGCAAGCTCTTGCAGCGCGGTCTTCGGATCCATCGCCGCGCCGTAGCGGTCGGGGTCGGCGAGCAGCGGCTCGACGAGCCGCAGCACGAGCGCGGTGGCCTCTTCCGGGCCGGCCGAAAGGTACGCCGCGCCGAAGACGGCCTCCATGGTGTCGGCGAGGATCGAGTCCTTGTCGCGCCCGCCGGTCTGGTCTTCACCGCGACCGAGCAGCACGTGATCACCGAGGCCGATGCCGCGGGCGATCTCGGCGAGGGCGATCGTCGAGACGACGCCGGCGCGCCGTTTGGCGAGCGAGCCTTCGTCGAGATCGGGATGACCACGGAAGAGCCGCACGGTCACCGCCTGGCCGAGCACCGAGTCGCCGAGGAATTCGAGGCGCTCGTTGTGCGGACCCTGCCCGTGCTCGTAGGCCCACGAACGGTGCGTCAGGGCAAGCGACAGAAGCTCGGGGTCGATATCGACCCCGAGCTTCTGTGCGAGGGCGCCGAGCGCTAGGCGCTCGGCGATGACGTCGGTCACGTCTGGCCGCTGCCGGCTATCAGACGTCGGCGACCTTGCGGCCCTTGTACTCGAGGAACAGCTCGGTGCCCTGCGAGTCGGTGACGACCTTCGCCTGGTGCGGGCGGCTGTAGACGGTCTTGCCGTTCTCAACGGTCTTGACGAGCGTGGGGGCCTCAGCCTTCCACTGCGCGCGACGCGAACGCGTGTTCGAACGGGAGACTTTCCGCTTCGGGGGGTTACCTGCCATGGCTAGCTCTCTTCTGTGTTCTCGACGCCGGGGCGCGTTGCTTCGTCGTCGTGGTCTGTGGTGTAGTCCTGGAGCGCGGCCCAGCGAGTATCGAGGGGCTCGCGCTGCTCTGCCCCGGTGTTCGCGGTCATCCGCTCGCCCGTAGCCGGATCGAGGCCGGGGCAATCCGGCTGACACACCGGCTGAAACGGAAGCGACAGGACGATCGCATCTCTGACCAGAGTTTCAAGATCCACGTGGTCGTCTTGAACCTCGAAGTCAGATGTTTCCTCACCAGGATACGCGAAAAGCTCCTGAAACTCGACTTTGAGGCCCTCGGCGATGTCGGTGAGGCACCGACCGCACACTCCCGAGTACTCGGTGTCGACGGTTCCGGACGCGAGGATCCCTTCGTGCACCGACTCCAGGCGGACCTCGACCTCGACCGGCTCGCCTTTCGCGACCGCCACAAGACCCTCGCCCCACTTCTCGGGAGCTGGCGGGTCGATGAAGAACTCCCGCATCTCACCGGGGTGACGGACGATGTCCCTCACCGCGAACACGAACGGACCGTCGACATGCTTTCTGACCACGAGACACCATGGTAGTCGCGACGGGATGCCGTGACCCCGCGAACGGGTGTCAGTGCTGGTCAGAGATCTCGCGCACCGGTGTCGAGGAATCGCGCGACCGCGGGCGGAACGAACGGCGACACGTCGCCGCCGAGGCCGGCGACCTGTCGCACGAGCGAGCTCGAGACGAGCGCGTGGGCGGGATCGGGCAGAAGGAACACGGTCTCGACGTGCGCCAGGTGCCGGTTCACGATCGCCATGGGCGTCTCGTACGCGACGTCGACCTGCGATCGGATGCCCTTGACGAGAACTCCGGCGCCGACATCGGTGGCGTAGTCGACGAGGAGCCCCATGCTCCATGAGGCGACGATAACATTGCCGCCGACGTCGCCCTCGGCGATCGACTGCTCGAGGAGGGCGAGGCGCTGGGCGATGGGCAGCATCGCCTCCTTGCCCGGATTGTGGACCACCAGCACGTGCAGCTCGTCATAGAGCGACGCGGCGCGACGGATCACATCCAGGTGCCCGAGGGTCGGCGGGTCGAAGGATCCGGGGACGACGGCGATCCGGCTGCTCATGCGCACAGCCTATCCAGCCGCAGCATCCGTCAGCTCTTGCCGAGCGCCGCGCGCTCGTCCATCCCGACGCGGCGTTCGATCGCCGCAGCGAGGTCAGGATGACGCACGAGCGCGGGATCTTCGGCGAGCACCGCGTCGGCAGCCACTCTCGCCTCGGCGATCACGTCGGCATCCTTGACGACTCGCAGGAGCCGCAGCGACGATCGCGCCCCCGATTGCGCATCGCCGAGGACATCGCCCTCGCCCCGCAGCTCCAGGTCGACCTCGGCGAGGGCGAAGCCGTCGAGGGTCGCGGCGACCGCGTCCACGCGCTGACGCGCCGGAGAACCGGGTGTGGCCTCGGTGACGAGCAGGCATAGTCCCGGCACCCCTCCGCGGCCGACGCGGCCGCGGAGCTGGTGAAGCTGCGAGACGCCGAAGCGATCCGCCTCGAGAATCACCATCGTCGACGCGTTCGGCACGTCGACCCCGACCTCGACGACCGTGGTCGCCACCAGCACGTCGACGTCACCGCGGGCGAACGCCTGCATGACAGCATCCTTCTGATCCGACGGCATCTTGCCGTGGAGGATCTCGACACGGATGTCGGTGAAAGCGGGATGCCGCGACAGCAGGTCGGCCACCTGCACGACCCCCCACCGCGTGCGCGCGCTCTCGCCCTCAGCATCGGCGGGAACGTCGTCGGCGGTGTCGTCCTTCGTGAGCGCCTCCGCATCGATCGCCGCACAGACGACGAACGCCTGGTGGCCGGCCGCCACCTCTTCGGCGATCCGGTCCCACACCCGACCGAACCACGCCGGGCGCTCGGCGAGAGGTGCGACGAACGTCTGGATCCCCGCGCGCCCCGCGGGCATCGTGCGGATGGTCGAGACGTCGAGATCGCCGAAGACCGTCATCGCGACAGTGCGCGGGATCGGCGTGGCGGTGAGGACGAGCGCATGCGGCGACGAGCCTTTGGCGCGCAGCGACTCGCGCTGCTCGACGCCGAAGCGGTGCTGCTCGTCGACGACGACGAGGCCGAGATCCGCGAACGTCGTGGTATCGCTGAGCAGCGCGTGGGTCCCCACGACGATGCGCGACTGCCCGGAGGCGGTGCGCAGAGACGCCTTCCTGCGCTCGGCGGCCGTGAGCTGCCCCGTGAGGAGCGTCGGCATGAGCTCGGGTGCGAGCTTCGGACCCAGCATCCGGGCGATCGAGCGCAGGTGCTGGCCGGCGAGCACCTCGGTGGGGGCGATCAGCGCAGATTGGCCGCCGCTCTCTGCCACCTGCAGCATCGCGCGCAGCGCGACGAGGGTCTTGCCCGAGCCGACCTCGCCCTGCACGAGTCGGTTCATCGGCCAGTCGCCCTGCAGGTCGTGCTCGACCTGCTCGCCCACCGCGATCTGATCGGGCGTGCGCGGAAACGGCAGATCGGCATCGAACCGCTCGAGCAGCGAGCCGGGCGCCCGGCTCGTCGCCGACAGCGCCCGGACGAACGCCCGCTGCTGCAGGAGCGCGGCCTGCAGCACGAACGCCTCGTGCATGCGCAGAGTCTCGAGCGCGGGATCGATCTGCTCGGCGAAGTCGGGGCGGTGAACGCGTTCGATCGCCGCGCGCGCGTCGAGGAGACCCCACTTCCGGCGGAGCTGCTCGGGGAGTGGGTCGGGCACGTCGCCGAGGCCGTCCAGCAGCAGCGCGACGATCTTCGTGAACTGCCAGCTCGCGATCGTGCTGGTCGCCGGATAGATCGGGATCGGAAGGTTCGCGTTCGCTTCGGCCGTGAGCCGTGCGGTCTCTTCGTCGTCGAACAGCTCGTAGTCGGGATGGGCGAGCTGTTTCGTGCCGCGGTACTCCCCCACCTTGCCTGCGAAGATGCCTCGTCGCCCGGGTCGCAGCTCGCTCGCACGCCACGCCTGATTGAAGAAGGTGAGCGACAGATCGCCGTTGCCGTCGCTGATGACGACTTCGAGGATCGAGCCGCGGCGCTGCTGCATCTTGCGCTCGTTCGCGCGCTTGACCTCGGCGACGATCGTGACCGCTTCGCCGACCGGCAGCGACGAGATCTGGGTGAGCTCGCCCCGGCGGGCGTATCGGCGCGGGTAGTGCGCCAGCGCGTCGCCGACCGTCCGCATGCCGAAGGCGCGCTCGAGGGCCGAGGCCGTCTTGCCGCCGACCGCGCCGTCCAGGCGGGAGTCGAGGGAGAGCATCGGCATGGCACGAGTTTAGGCACGGGGTGCGACCTGCGGGAGCACGGCAGGTGGCCCTCGCCCAGGTGGGCACCGTACGGTGTAACCCGTGATCCGCACCGTTCTCGCCCGCCTGTACTGGGCTTTCAGCCGCTGGACGCTGTCCACGACCCCGGCGCCGACCCGCCCGACCATCCTCATCGGGGCCCCGCACACCTCGAACTGGGACTTCGTGCTGATGCTCGCGATCGCTTGGCGACTGGGCATCCCCGTGCGGTGGCTCGGCAAGGACAGCCTGTTCCGCGGCTGGCGTGGCCCCCTCATGCGCGGGCTCGGCGGCATCCCCGTCGATCGCAAGAACCCGTACGGCGTGGTCAAAGACGTCGTGGCCCGCATCCGCGCCGGCGAGGTCTTCGGCCTGGTCGTGACGCCGGAAGGCACGCGGGGCTCGGGCACCTACTGGAAGTCGGGCTTCTACCGCATCGCACGCGAGACGGGAATGCCGGTCACCCTCGGCTACGTAGACCGCACCACGATGACCACGGGCCTCGGCCTCACCCTCGAGCTCACGGGCGACGTCGCCTCCGACATGGACCGGGTGCGCGCCTTCTACGCCGACAAGTCGGGCATGCGACCGGAACTGCGCACCGAGCCGCGACTGCGCGAGGAATCACGGGGCGGCAGCACCGCGCCGCTATCGTGACGGTGTGACACGCATCATCGCCGGCCGAGCGGGCTCGATCGCGCTCGAGGTTCCCGATGCCGGCACCCGGCCGACCAGTGACCGCGTCCGGGAGTCGCTGTTCGGATCCCTTGAGTCCGCCGACCTGCTGCGCGGAGCCGCCGTCCTGGATCTGTACGCAGGCTCCGGCGCGCTGGCCCTCGAAGCGGTGAGTCGGGGGGCGGTATCCGCCGACCTCGTCGAACGCGCACCGAAAGCGGCGGCGGTCGCACAGCGCAACGCCGCAAGGGTCGCGAAGTCGGTGGGGCGGGATGCTGCGATCCGGGTGCACCGCAGCACCGCCGACGCGTTCCTGATGACGCCGAAGGGGCCGTTCGACCTCGTCTTCCTCGATCCGCCGTACGACGTCGGCGAGACCGAGCTCGGGGTGACGCTCGCGCTCCTGGCCCCGCGGCTCGCGACGGATGCGGTGGTCGTCATCGAGCGTGCGAAGCGGTCACCCGAGCCCACGCTCCCCGATGCCCTCGTCGCGACCCGGAGCAAGAGCTACGGTGACACGGTCCTGTGGTGGGCGACGACCGCATGAGCGGCGCTCCGCGGCCTGGGGCTCAGCCGCGTCCAGCGTCCCAGTCCCGGTAAGGATCCCATCCGCCGCGGCCGCCGAAAGGCGCACCGTCGACAGTGAGCGCGACGTCTGTGCGCTGGGTCACCACACCGATCCGGCGGAACGGCTCCGGCAGCGGCGAGCCGTGCGGGAATGTCGCCAGCAGCGCGTGATCCTCTCCCCCGCTGAGTGCACGAGCGACGTCCGGGCCGAGCCTGGCGGCCTCCAGGTCGATCGTGACGCCGGACGCATCGGCGAGTCGCGTCGCATCCAGCGCGAGCCCGTCCGAGACATCCATCAGCGCCGTCGCCCCGGCTGCGCGCGCCTCGGCTCCTGCGGCGATCGGAGGACGCGGGCGCAGCTGCGCCACGATCGCCCGGGCGTCGGCGTCGGCAGGGAGGCCTGCCATCAGCGCGGGATCGACAGCGACCGGGTGGCCCGCGGAGTCCGTGAAGCGTGTGAAGAGGATGTCGAGCCCGTGGGCCGCCTCACCGAGGGGGCCCACGATCGCCACAGCGTCACCCGCCCGCGCGCCCGAACGCAGCACCGGCTCGCCGTCGTCGAGCACGCCCAGCGCGGTGACGGCGATCGTCAGGGTGTACGAAACGGTGAGGTCGCCGCCGTCGACCGTGCACCCCGGCGACAGCTGCTCGCAGGCGGCGCGCAGACCGTCGGCGAGGCCCTCGACGAACGAGGCACGCGTTTCGTCCGGCATCGCGAGGGCGACCAGGAGCGAGACCGGGCGCGCACCCATCGCGGCGACATCGGCGAGATTCACCGCCGCAGCCTTCCAGCCGAGGTCGAACGCACTCGACCACGCGAGGCGGAAGTCGGGGCCGTGCACGAGCGTGTCGACGGTCGCGACGATTCGCCCGCCCGGGACGGAGATCACCGCGGCGTCGTCGCCTGGACCGACGTGCGCGCGCGATGAGCCGAGCCGGCGGAGGATGCGCCCGAGCACCTCGCCCTCGGTCATCTCGCCGACCGTCGGATCAGAAGCACTCATCCCCCCACGGTAGCCTGGAGCACGTGACCCGAGCTCGCCGTGCCCTCGCCGTGCTGCTCGCCACCACCGCCGCGATCTCACTCGCCGGCTGCACGTCGACGGTTCAGCTCGACCCGGCGCCGTACGCCAACGATCCCGGCTGCGCCGACGTGACCGTGCGTCTTCCCGACGAACTCGACGGTCAGCCGCGGCGCTGGACGAACGCACAGGCCACCGGCGCGTGGGGCGAGCCGTCCGCGGTCCTCCTCACGTGCGGCGTCGAACCACCCGGGCCTTCGGTGCTGCCGTGCCAGTCGGTCGGCGGAGTCGATTGGCTGATCGACGACACCGACGCGCCGAACTATTCGGTCACCACCTTCGGCCGTGTCCCGGCGGTCGAGGTCTATCTCGACAACGACGTGGTCTCCAGCGCCGACGTGCTCGACTCGCTGTCGCGCATCGTCTCACGCCTTCCGGCTGACGGCGCCACGTGTCTCGATCGACCGAGCGCCGGCGCGGACGCTGCGGCCGAAGGCTAGGCCGCCCGCTCGAGAGCCGTGTCGATGAGCTCGGTGATGAGCTCGGGGTAGGTCATCCCCGACGCGATCCAGCACTTCGGGAACATCGAGATGGGCGTGAAGCCGGGCATCGTGTTGAGCTCGTTGACGTAGAGGGCGTCTGCGGCGAGGAAGAAGTCCACGCGGGCGAGCCCGCGACCGTCGACCGCTTCGAACGAGCGGATGCCGAGCTCGCGGATCGCGGCGATCTCGGCGGCGTCGAGATCAGCCGGGCAGACCACCTCGGCTCCGTCGCCACCGAGGTACTTGCCCTCGAAGTCGTAGAACTCGCGTGTCGTGAGCACGATCTCGCCGGGAAGCGACGCGCGTGCGCGCGCGCCGTCGCGCCCCTCGAGGATCGCGACCTCGATCTCGCGGCCGACGATGGCCGCCTCGATGAGCACCTTGTCGTCTTCGGCGAAGGCGACAAGGAGAGCTTCGTCAAGCTCGCCGAGCTCGTGCACCTTCGAGACGCCGACACTGGATCCCGCGCGCGCGGGCTTGACGAACAGCACGGCACCGAGGGCTGCGGCATCCGCCCTCACGCCGTCGGGATCGGCCGCCCAGCGCGCCGGGCTCACCGTCACCCACGGCGAGACGGGCACCCCCGCGGCCTGCAGCACGATCTTCATGAAGTGCTTGTCCATGCACAGCGCCGAATCGAGGACACCGCCGCCGGCGTACGGGATGCCCAGCGTGTCGAAGAAGCCCTGCACGGTGCCGTCCTCGCCATGGACTCCGTGGAGGATCGGAAGCACCACGTCGACCGTCCCGAGATCCTCCACCGTTCCATCGGCGCGACGCACGTGCAGCAGACGGTCGGTGCCGCCTTCGGGCCACAGCACACGTGTGCCGTTGTCGACGACCTCGGGCAGGTGCGCGGCGTCGAGCGCGAACTTGTCGGAGTCGTCGTCCTCGAGCACGAAGACGCCGTCGCGGGTGATGCCGATCGGGATCACCCGATAGCGGTCACGGTCGATCGCCCGCAGCACCCCGCCCGCCGTTGCGGAACTGATCGAGTGCTCGCTGGAGCGACCGCCAAAGAGCACCGCCACCGCCGGCTTGTCCATTCTTCGTCCTCTCACCCTGAGGGGTGTCGTCATCGGTCGTGAGGTGCGGCGCGATGTCACGAGGGTTCATAGTGCCGTCGAGCACCATCTTGACCTGCTCGACGATCGGCATGTGAACGCCGACCTCGCGCGCGAGCTGCAGGATCGGGGCGACCGAGGCGAGTCCTTCGGCCGTCTGGTTCATCTGCTTCACGACATCCTGGAAGCTGTAGCCCTGCCCGAGCAGGCGCCCCGCCGTGTTGTTGCGGCTGAGCGGCGACTGGCACGTGGCGATCAGATCGCCGAGGCCGGCGAGGCCCTGCAGAGTCTCGGGCTGCGCACCGAACGCGACGGCGAAGTCGGTCATCTCAACGAGACCCCGCGTGATGATCGACGCCTTCGTGTTCTCGCCGTAGCCCACGCCGTCGACGATGCCGATCGCGACGGCGATGAGATTCTTCAGCACGCCCCCGAACTCCGTGCCGATGACATCGGTGTTCACGAACGTGCGGAAGTATCCGTTTCGCGCGAGCCGCGCCACCGCATCGGCCGTCTCCTGGCTTGTCGAGGAGATCACCGCCGCCGTCGGCTGCTCGCGCGCGATCTCGAGCGCGAGGTTCGGCCCCGACGCGACGGCGATGCGCGAGGGGTCGCAGTGCAGCTCCTGCTCGATGACCTGGCTCATGCGAAGGCCCGTGCGACGCTCGACACCCTTCATGAGCGAGACGATCGGCGCATCGGTCTTCGCGACGAGCGGCCGAACGGCCTTGAGGTTCTGGCGGACAGCCTGACTCGGGATCGAGAGGTAGACCTGCTCCGCGCCGTCGAGAGCCTCAGACAGGTGCGGCGTGGCATACATCTCACGGGGCAGATTGATGCCCGGGAGGTACTCGCTGTTGCGCTTGCCCTCGTGGATCTCGTTCGCGAGCTCGGGCCGGCGCGCCCACATCGTCACGTGTGCCCCGCCGTCGGCGAGGATCTTGCCGAAAGTGGTCCCCCAGCTGCCCGCGCCGATCACGGCGACGCGAGGCCGCGCAGCATCCTGTCTACGACTCAAGGCGCCCCGTCTCCTTCTGGCCGTGGTCGGCGGGATTCCACCGCGCCGCCGGTGCGGGCTCGCCACGCAGCTGCGAGAGGAGGCCGGCGATCTCGGCCATCACGGCATCGGTCGCTGAGACCAGCGCCTGCGGCTGACCCTCCGCGCTCCGATACGGCGTGAGATCGACGGGGTCGCCGACCAGCACACGCACGGTACGACGCAGCGGCCACAGCTTGAGCTTGCCGTAGCGGGGCATGATCTGCTGCACACCCCATTGGGCGACCGGGATCACGGGGATCCCTTCGCCGACGAGTGCGAGGCGGACGGCGCCCGTCTTCCCCCGCATCGGCCACAGTTCGGGGTCGCGCGTGAGCGTGCCCTCGGGATACACGATGACACCGCGCCCGAGCTTGACGAGCGTCTCCGAGGTCTCGAGGGTGACCCGTGCCGAGGACGCCGACGACGACCGTGCGACCGGCACCATGCCCGAGGTGCGCAGCACCCAGCCGAGCACCGGCACGCGGAAGAGACTCTCCTTCGCCATGAATCTCGGAGCGCGACCCATCCGCCAGACCGCGAGGGCGACCGCCAGCGGATCGACCTCGGAGTAGTGGTTGGGCGCCAGCACATACGCGCCTTCGCGCGGCAGCTTCTCGCCACCGGTGATCTCGATCTTCATCAGCAGACTGATCGGCGGCGCGGCGATGGCCGCGAGAAGCCAGAAGAAGCTGGGTCTGGTCTTCTCCGGCGAAGCGCGCAGGCGCGGTGACGGGGCCACCGGGCTAACCGATGACGTCGAAGTCGGCGCCGAGAGCCTCGAGCTTTGCGAAGAACTTCTCGTAGCCGCGGCGGATGATCCCGACGTTGCGCACGATCGACTCGCCTTCGGCGGCAAGGGCTGCGATGACGTAGCTGTAGCCGCCCCGGAGGTCGGGCACCTCGACGTCGGCGCCGTGAAGCGGCGTCGGGCCGTTGATGACCGCAGCCTGTTCGAGCGCACGACGCGGAACCCGTCGGCCGGAGGCGTCGATGCCCTCCGGATGCACGACGATGTCGGCGCCCATCTGCACGAGGGCCTGCGTGAAGCCGAGACGGTTCTCGTACACCGTCTCGTGGACGACCGACTGGCCCTCGGCCTGCGTGAGAGCGACGATCAGCGGCTGCTGCCAGTCCGTCATGAAGCCGGGGTGCACGTCGGTCTCCACCGAGACGGGCTTGAGAGCACCGCCGCGGCGGAACTGGATGCCGTCTTCGCGCACATCGAACCAGCCGCCGACCTTGCGGAAGACGTTGAGGAAGGTCAGCATCTCCTGCTGCTTGGCCCCGCCGACGAAGATGTCGCCGTCGGTGGCGAGAGCCGCGCACGCCCACGACGCGGCTTCGTTGCGGTCGAAGATCGCCCGATGGTCGTAGCCCGAGAGCGCGTCCACTCCCTCGATGAAGATCACGCGATTGGGCTCGTACGAGATGATCGCGCCCATCTTCTGCAGCACCGCGATGAGATCCATGATCTCGGGCTCGATCGCGGCGTTGCGCAGCTCCGTCACGCCCTTCGCGCGCACGGCGGTGAGCAGAACCTGCTCGGTCGCCCCGACGCTCGGGTACGGCAGCTCGATGTTCGCGCCGTGCAGACCGTTCGGGGCGGTGATGCGGATGCCCTCGTAGCTCTTGTCGACCACCGCACCGAAGGCGCGCAGCGCGTCCATGTGGAAGTTGATGGGCCGGTCGCCGATGCGGCAGCCGCCGAGGTCGGGGATGAGCGCTTCGCCGAGCAGATGCAGGAGCGGACCGCAGAAGAGGATCGGGATGCGCGATGCGCCGGCGTGCGCGTCGATCTCCTCGAAGTGGGCCGCCACCGCGCCGCTCGGATCGAAGATCAGCGTGCCCTCTTCGTCGCCCTCGTCGACGCGCACGCCGTGCACCTCGAGGAGCGAGCGGACGACCTGGACGTCGCTGATGTCGGGCACATCGCGCAGTGTGCTCGGGGTGTCGCCGAGGAGCGCCGCGACCATCGCCTTGGTGACGAGGTTCTTCGCACCCTTCACCTCGACGCGCCCGGTCAGAGGACGGCCGCCGCGAATGGCGAGGGTTTCGCCGGGCATCTCCTTCTCCTCTGACTTCGACTCTGGCGTCACGCTGAGAAGCGACTTCATCCGGTGGACCTCACTTGTGTGTTCGAGGGTAGTGATGGATCGCGGACCCTGGTGGGGTCCGTCGTCCCGGCTTACAGGGCGCGCTCTGCTGGTACAGGGAGCGTCCGCGGCCGCCACGCCTCTCGGCGAGCCTCGAACTGCGCGATTCTGTCTTCGTTGCGCAGCGTGAGCCCGATGTCGTCGAGCCCTTCGAGAAGCCGCCACCTAGTGTAATCATCGATGTCGAAAGCGACCTCGAGATCGCCGATCGTGGCGCGTCGAGCGTCGAGATCGACCGTCATCGAGATGCCCGGCTGCGCCTCGACGGCCGCCCAGATCGCCTCGAGATCGCCCTCCGAGATCACGCCCGTGAGGAGCCCCTGCTTGCCTGCGTTCCCGCGGAAGATGTCCGCGAAGCGGGTGGAGAGGACGACCGAGAAGCCGAAGTCGCGCAGCGCCCACACCGCGTGCTCGCGGCTGGACCCCGTGCCGAAATCGGGACCCGCGACCAGGATCGATGCGCCCTGGTATGCGGGCTGGTTCAGGACGAACTCGGGATCCTGGCGCCAGCTGGCGAAGAGGGCGTCCTCGAAGCCGGTCTTGGTGACGCGCTTGAGGTAGACGGCGGGGATGATCTGGTCGGTGTCGACGGCAGAGCGCTTCAGCGGAGCGGCGATGCCGGTGTGCGTCGTGAACTTCTCCATGTCAGGCCTCCACTCGCGTCGGCAGATCGGCGGGGCTGGCGAGGCGCCCGAGCACCGCAGTGGCCGCGGCGACCAGCGGCGACACGAGGTGCGTGCGCCCGCCCTTGCCCTGGCGCCCTTCGAAGTTGCGGTTGGAGGTCGACGCGCAGCGCTCCCCCGGTGCCAGCTGATCGGGATTCATCCCGAGGCACATCGAGCACCCGGCGAATCGCCACTCGGCGCCGAAGTCGGTGAACACCTTGTCGAGACCCTCGGCCTCTGCCTCCAGGCGAACACGGGCAGAACCGGGCACGACCATGACGCGGACGCCCTCGGCCTTCGTGCGACCCTCGATCACCGAGGCGAAGGCGCGGAGGTCTTCGATGCGGCTGTTCGTGCACGAGCCCATGAACACCGCGTCGACGGCGACGTCCTTCATCGGCGTCCCGGGCTGCAGGTCCATGTACTCGAGAGCCCGTTCGGCCGCGGCCCGCTCGTTCGCGTCGGCGATGTCGGCGGGAGTGGGCACCACGCCGGAGAGCGACACACCCTGTCCTGGGTTCGTTCCCCACGTCACGAACGGCTCGAGTTCGTTCGCGTCGAGGTAGACCTCGGCGTCGTAGACGGCGCCCTCGTCGCTCGGAAGCGTCCGCCAGTAGGCGACGGCGTCCTCCCAGTCCTGACCAGTCGGGGCGTGATCGCGGCCTTCCACGTACGCGAAGGTCGTCTCGTCGGGAGCGATCATGCCGGCGCGGGCGCCTGCTTCGATCGACATGTTGCACATCGTCATGCGACCCTCCATCGAGAGGGCGCGGATGGCACTGCCGCGGAACTCGAGCACGTAGCCCTGACCGCCGTTCGCGCCGATCTTCGCGATGATCGCCAGGATGATGTCCTTCGCGGTGACACCCGGCTTCAGGTCGCCCTCGACGGTGATCGCCATCGTCTTGAAGGGCTTGAGCGGCAGCGTCTGCGTCGCCATGACGTGCTCGACCTCGCTCGTGCCGATGCCGAAGGCCATCGCGCCGAAGGCACCGTGCGTCGAGGTATGGCTGTCGCCGCACACGACGGTGATGCCGGGCATCGTGAGACCCAACTGAGGGCCGACCACGTGCACGATCCCCTGCTCCTTGTCGCCGAGCGAGTGCAGCCGCACGCCGAATTCCTCGGCGTTGCGGCGCAGCGTCTCGATCTGAGTGCGGCTCGTGAGATCGGCGATCGGCTTGTCGATGTCGAGGGTCGGGGTGTTGTGGTCCTCAGTGGCGATCGTGAGGTCGAGGCGTCGCAACGGACGACCTTCGGCGCGCAGGCCGTCGAAGGCCTGAGGGCTCGTCACCTCGTGGACGAGGTGCAGATCGATGTAGATGAGGTCGGGCTCGCCGTCCTCGCCCTTGACGACGAGATGGTCGTCCCACACCTTCTCGGCGAGGGTGCGCGGGCGATCGGGGATGCCGGAATCGGTGCTGGTCATTGCTCTGTTGTTCTCCTGGGAAAGCGGATCAAGCCGGCGACGAACTCCGCGACGAGGAAGGCCTGGGAACTAGGACTCGTCGCGGCCGCTAAGGAGAAGGCGAGCGATCCGCATCGCCCCAGGCTACCACCGGCGCCACGTCCACCGGCGTCGTCAGATCGCCGACCGCTGCGCGACGAGCGGGCATTCGAAGGGGTCGCGCTCGCCGAGCCCGACCCGGTTGATGTAGCGGACGACGATGCCGTACGACTCCCACAGCCCCGTCGCCGTGTACGTCACGCCCTTGTTGCGGCAGTACTCCGCGACCAACGGTGCGGCCCTGCGCAGATGCGGGCGCGGCATCGACGGGAACAGGTGGTGCTCGATCTGGTAGTTGAGTCCCCCCATCGCGACATCGACGATCCACGTGCCGCGCACGTTCCGGCTCATCAGCACCTGGCGGCTGAGGAAGTCGAGCTTCGCGTCGTTCGGGACCAGCGGCATTCCCTTGTGGTTCGGCGCGAAGGCCATTCCCATGTAGACACCGAAGAGGCCGAGCTGCACCGCGAGGAACACCGCAGCGATGCCGGGAGACAGCACGATGAAGACGAGGGTGACGAACCCGGCGAGCCGAAGCGACAGGAAGCCGATCTCGACCCAGCGTCGGTCGAGGTGATCGCGCTGGAACATGCGACGCACGCTCGAGGCGTGCAGCGACAGGCCTTCGAGAAGGAGGATGGGGAAGAAGAAGACACCCTGGTGGCCCACCAGCCAGCGAGCCACCGGTGACCGCCGACTGCTCACCTGCTGCGGCGTGAACGAGATGACCGGCAGGTCGATGTCGGGATCGGCGTCGATCTTGTTCGGATTGGCGTGGTGGCGCGTGTGCTTGTGGCGCCACCACCCGTAGCTCAGCCCGACGACGAGATCGGCGATGACGAGTGTCGTCCAGTCGTTCCAGCGGCCGGAGACGAATATCTGGCGGTGCGCGGCGTCATGACCGAGGAACGCGATCTGCGTGAAGAGGATCGCGAATCCCGCCGCCGTGAACAGCTGCCACCAGGTGTCGCCGATCCAGATGAACGCCAGGATCGCGGCGGCGAGCACGACCGGCACTGCGATGAGCTTCGTCCAGTAGTAGCCGTAGCGGCGTCGCATGAGCCCCGAGCCACGGACGATCGCCGCAAGTTCGGTGAAGTCGCTGGCGCCGGACGGCGCAGAGCGCGGCTTCGTGGTGAGGATCCCAGGAGCCATCTCGACCACCTCGGGTCGATGCCGGCTGCGGGCGGGGACGTGCCCGCTGTCTGGGGCGAACGCTACGCCCGGATGCTGAGTGCTCTCACAGCTTGCCGGGACCGTCGACGGTGGGGGGCGTGCCCTTCTCTTCCGCGACGACCGCGGCAGCGGCATCCGCCGTCTCGGCCTTCTTCTCGCGGGACGAGGCGACGAGGCTCGCCACCGTCGCGACCGCCATCGACAGCACGATCACACCGAGCGACATCCAGGTGGAGATCTCGGGCGCCCACAGGATCGGCTCACCGCCGTTGATGAAGGGCAGCTCGTTGACGTGCATCGCGTGGAAGACGAGCTTCAGTCCGATGAAGGCCAGGATGAACGCGATGCCGTAGTGCAGGTACCGCAGGCGATCGAGCAGGTCGCCCAGCAGGAAGTACAGCTGGCGCAGGCCCATGAGGGCGAAGATGTTCGCGGTGAAGACGATGAACGCGCTCTGGGTGATGCCGAAGATCGCCGGGATCGAGTCGATCGCGAAGAGCAGGTCGGTGACGCCGATCGCCGCGAAGACGATGATCATCGGCGTCCACATCTTCTTTCCGTCCACGACCGTGCGGATCTTCGCGCCGTCGTAGTGGTCGCTGATGTCGATGGTGCGGCGGAGGAGGCGGACGATGAAGTTCTCGCGCTTGACGTCATCGTCGTGGTCGCCGCCCGGGAAGGCCTGGCGCCACGCGGTCCACACCAGGAACGCGCCGAAGATGTAGAAGACCCAGCTGAACTGCTCGATGATCGCGGCGCCGGCGAGGATGAAGAGGCCACGCAGGATCAGCGCGATGATGATGCCGACCATCAGCACCTCCTGCTGGTAGCGGCGCGGCACCGCGAACTGGCTCATGATCAGCACGAAGACGAACAGGTTGTCGATCGACAGGCTGTACTCCGTGAGCCAGCCGGCGACGAATTGACCGGCGTATTCCGGACCGGCGATCAGCCACATGAGCCCGGCGAAGATCAGGGCGAGGGTGACGTAGAAGACGACCCACAGCGTGGACTCCCGGGTCGACGGGATGTGGGGGCGCTTGAGGATCAGCAGCAGGTCACCGATCAGGATCAGCGTGAGGATGACGAGCGAGCCGATTTCGAACCACAGCGGGAGTACGAGGTCCATGCAGGGCCTTTCAGGGAGGAATCGAGGGGACAGTGGGGTCGGTGGAAACCCGAAAGTCTCTCCCCCGCGGCCTTGTCGGCTCGCGTCGCGCACCCGGGGTCGCACTGTCGGGACCCGTGATGACGGATGCGCGCTGTCGGGATACTCCCTCTCGCTCGAACAGGATACAGGCACCGGATGCCGTGATCCGCCGCTCGCGAGACGATCCGACGTGTCGCGACACTGACACCGTGAGAGACAATGGTGCTCCGCGACGACGCCCCATCGGCTCGCCGCGCAGGCCGAGGGACTGGGATGGCATACGACGACACGCGGAACGACGCCGCGCTCGTGGCGCAGGCTGCGAGCGGGAGCGATCTGGCGTTCCGCACGCTCTATCGCGCGTATGTGCGCCCGGTCTACTGGCTTGCGCACGGGCTGGTGGGAAACGCGGCCGACGCGGAGGACGTGACGCAGGAGACCTTCCTCGTCGCGTGGCGCAAGCTCCCGGGCCTCGAGCTCGAGAGCGAATCGCTGCTGCCGTGGCTGGCGACCGTGTGCCGCTTCCAGGCCGCGAATCGCATCCGCCGTCAGAAGCGCGACCGCGAGCACACCGCCGCTGCCGCCGACGACACGCTCCCCGCGACCGTCGACGTCGAGCAGCAGGTGATCGACGGCGAACTCGCCGAGCGGATCATGCGCGAGGTCGAGGGGCTGAGCCCCTTGGATCGCGACATCTTCCGATTGTGCGCCGCACAGGGTTACGCCTACCAGGCCGCCGCCGAGGAGCTCGGCGTCGCGCACGGTGTCGTCCGCAATCGTCTCTCCCGCATCCGGACGCGCCTCCGGACCGTCGTGAAGGAGAGCACATGAGCAACCAGGAGCGCGAGAGCGCGGAGGCATCCCTTCCGGAGCTGTCCGCCCAGCGCATCGACGAGATCGAGACGGCGCTGTTCGCCGACATCGCGAGCGAGCGACGGACAGCCACCGCCCGGCGCGCGCGTCGCGGACGCATCTGGATGGCGGGGGGCGCAGCCGCCGCCGTCATCGCGATCGCCGCGATCATCGCACCGAGCGTCGGCGGCCTCGTCGGCGGAGCCGGCGGCTCGATCGCCGAATCGGCGGACCAGCCCGCGATGGAGCCCGGCGTCGCCCCCGACATGGGCGACAGCGACGCGAGCGTCTCCAGCGAGGAATCGGGCGCCACCGACGGTCGAGCCGATCTCGGAGGCGATGCCGGGTCGACCGTCGACGAAAGCACGGGTGACCGCGACATCATCACGAATGCGTCGGCCACCGTGGTGGTCGACGACGTCGCCGTCGCCGCGCGCACGATCGGGAACGCCGCGATCGCCCATGACGGCTACGTCGAGTCGATGAACGTCGGAACGACCGGGCAGGTGCAGCCGATGGACGGCGGCGAGGGCATCGCCTACGACTCGATGACCTATCCGTACCCCTACCCGCCCGTCGACGGCGCGTGGATCACGGTGCGGGTGCCGTCGGACGAGCTGCCGGCGGTCATCGACGAACTGTCGGACGTCGGCGAGGTCACGAGCTCGTCGATCAACCGGCAGGACGTGACCCAGCAGACCGTGGACCTCGAAGCGCGCATCGAAGCCGCCCAGGCGTCGGTCGATCGGCTGACGGCGCTTCTGGCCGAAGCAACGAACATCGCCGATCTGATCGCCGCCGAGTCGGCGCTCGCCGAGCGCCAGGCGATGCTGGAGTCGTACCAGCAGCAGCTCGAGATGCTCGACGACCAGGTCGCCATGTCCTCTCTCACCGTGACGCTCACGCCCGTGGTCGAGCCGGTCGAGGCGGATCCGGCGGGCTTCACCGACGGACTCGCCGCAGGTTGGAACGGGCTCGTCGCGACGCTCAACGGGATCGTGATCGCGCTCGGGTTCCTGCTCCCCTGGCTCGTCGTCGTCGGCCTCGCCGGACTCGTCGTGTGGGCCGTCGTGCGGTGGTCGCGGCGGCGCCGGGCCGCGAAGGCGGATGCCGCGGCATCCGTCCCTGCGCCCACATCGTCCAGTGCCCCGCGCGACGCCGACTGACGCTCCGTAGCCAATGAGAAAACCCCCGGTCTGACCGGGGGTTTTCTTGTTGGTGACCCCAGCGGGATTCGAACCCGCGTTACCGCCGTGAGAGGGCGGCGTACTAGGCCGCTATACGATGGGGCCGATCACGCAACCGTTCGATTATGCCATGTCTTCCACACGCGAACCAAATCGAGGTGGGAACCGCGCGCACGCTTGCCGAGGGTGGTCTGCGGCGGTTGACTCTGAGCATGCGAGTGACCAAGTTCGAGCACGCGACCATCACCCTTCGCGAGACCGGGAAGACGCTGGTGATCGATCCCGGGTCGTTCACGTCGCCGCTCGATGACCTCCGAGACGTGGTCGCCGTCGTCATCACGCACGAGCATCCGGATCACTGGACGCCGGAGCACCTCGACCGACTGCGCAAGGCGTATCCGGACGTGCCGATCTACGGCCCGGAGGGGGTCGCGACAGCCGCCGCCGGGTACGACGTCGTGGTCGTCAACGCCGGCGACACCGTCGAGGCGGAGCCGTTCCGCCTCGAGTTCTTCGGCGGACGCCATGCCGTGATCCACGAGACGATCCCCGTGGTCGACAACGTCGGCGTACTGGTGAACGACGAGTTCTACTACCCCGGCGATTCCTACGCGGTTCCCGAGGGGAGATCGGTGCGCCTGCTCGCGGCGCCCGTCGGCGCCCCGTGGCTGAAGATCGGCGAGGCCATGGACTTCGTCCTCGCCGTCGCTCCGCGCCAGGCCTTCGGCACGCACGACATGACGCTGTCGGTCATCGGGCGGGACATGGGCCGCAGTCGCCTCCGCTGGGCCGTCGAGAAGGACGGCGGCGAGTTCTCGGCGCTCGAGGTCGGCGAGTCGATCGACCTCTGAGAACGCCCTGCAACGACGACGACGGATGCCGCGGCAGCTTCGTTCCGCGGCATCCGTCGTCTGGTCTTGTCGGCTCTCCTACTCCGCGTCGAGGTCGGTCTCCAGGAGTGCCGCAAGCTCGTCGAGCGCCTGCTCGGCGCCCTCGCCGTCGGACTTGAGCGTCACGACCGTGCCATGCGAAGCACCGAGGCCCATGAGCGAGAGGATGCTGCCGGCGTTGAGGTCCGGACCGCCCTCGACCGCGATGGTGACCGGGATCTTCTTCTCCTGCACGGCCTGCACGAAGAGCTTCGCGGGTCGGGCGTGCAGTCCGGAGCTGCTCGCGATGGTCGCCTGACGTTCTGCCATGGTTTCTCCTTCGATCGACTTCGACGCGGCCGTCACACGACGACGGCGGCCTGCATCGGCGCTTCGGCCTGGGCGAGCTCCTTGGGGGCGACCCACTTCTTGAGGGCGACGACAAGGAACGCCGTCACGACGGTACCGGCAAGCAGCGCCACGAGGAAGCCCCAGATCGGGTTGATCGCGAACAGGACGAACACGCCGCCGTGCGGGGCGAGCGACTGCACCGCGAACGCCATGCTCAATCCGCCGGTCACCGCGCCGCCGACGAGCGACGCCGGGATCACGCGCAGCGGGTCGGCCGCAGCGAACGGAATGGCGCCCTCGCTGATGAACGCGGCGCCCAGCAGCCACGCGGCCTTGCCGTTCTCGCGTTCGACCGGGGTGAAGAGGTTGCGGGCGAGCACCGTCGAGGCGAGCGCCATCGCGAGCGGCGGAACCATGCCCGCGCACATCACGGCGGCCATGATGAGGTAGGGCGTCGGGTTCTCCTGCGATCCTGCCGCGAGGCCCGCGACGGCGAACGCGTACGCGACCTTGTTGACCGGGCCCCCGAGGTCGAAGCACATCATGAGGCCGAGGACGACGCCGACCGCGACGATTCCGGCGGTGCCGGCGAGGTCGTTGAGCCAGGTGTCGAGCGCGACCATGAGCGTCGCGATCGGGCGGCCGAGGAAGAGGATCATCAGGCCCGACGCGACGATCGAGGCGAGCAGCGGGATGATCACGACCGGCATGAGGCCGCGGAGCCACCGCGGCACCTGCCACGAGCCGACCCACCACGCGATGAATCCGGCCAGCAGACCGCCGACGATGCCGCCGATGAACCCGGCGTCCATGAGCACGGCCACCGCCCCCGCGACGAATCCGGGGGCGATGCCCGGCCGGTCGGCGATCGCGAAGGCGATGTAGCCTGCCAGCGCCGAGACGAGGAAGCCCATCGAGGTGGCGCCGATCATGAAGAACACCGAGCCGAGGTACTGGCCGAGCGGCCCGAAATCGGAGGTGATGTCTTCGGTCGGCAGATCCCAGAGCGAGTTCTGGATGATGACGGTCGCCGCATTCTCGGTGACGAGGTATCCGCCGAGGAGGAACCCGAGAGCGATCAGCAGCCCACCGCCGGCGACGAACGGGATCATGTAGCTGACACCGGTGAGGAGGATCCGCTGGATGCGAGCGCCCCACGACAGGGTCTCTCCCGTCTCGGCGCCGGCCGAGGCCGCGACGGTGCCGCTGACGCGTGAGGCCTGCGGATCGTTGGCGGCGGCGACCGCCTCGGCGATGAGCGCACTCGGCTGCTCGATGCCGCGCTTGACCCCCGAGCGGACGACCGGCTTGCCCGCGAACCGCTGGAGCTCGCGGACGTCCACGTCGGTGGCGAAGATCACGGCGTCGGCGCGGTCGATCGCCTCCTGCGGCAGTGGCTGGTAGCCACTGGAGCCCTGTGGCTCGACGACGAGGTCGACGCCGTCCTTCTTGCCCGCAGCGGTCAGCGCGTCCGCCGCCATGAAGGTGTGGGCGATGCCCGTGGCGCACGACGTGACGGCGACGATGCGCGCCGGTCGTCCGTCGACGGTGAGGCCCGAGGCGGCGGGGGCGGTCACGGAGACGGATGCTGCCGCCGCTGTGGTCGTGGCGCTCGTCGCGGCCGGAGCCGCGGCCGCGGCATCCCCCTCGCCGATCGCGCCGCGCACGATCGCGACGACCTCGTCGTTCGTCGTCGCGGCACGCAGGCCCCCGGTGAAGTCGTCCTGCATGAGGCTGCGCGCGAGCTTCGAGAGCACGGCGAGGTGTGCTTCAGCGGCGCCCTCGGGCGCGGCGATGAGGAAGACCAGATCGGCAGTTCCGTCCGACGCGCCGAAGTCGACGCCGGGGCGGAGTCGCGCGAAGGCGAGTGTCGGCTGGGTGACGGCCGCGCTCTTGGCGTGCGGGATCGCGATACCGCCGGGCAGCCCGGTCTCATCCTTCTGCTCGCGCGCCCACGCATCGGCGAAGAGCGCCTCGGCGTCGGTCGCGCGGCCCTGCGCGACGACGCGGGCGGCGAGAGCGCGGATGACGGCGGCTTTGTCGTCACCGAGACCCACGTCGAGACTGACGAGGTCGGGAGTGATGGTGTCGGACACGATGTGCTCCTTGTTTGGGTGGGTGGTGCTCAGGCGAGGCGCGTGATCGGCACGTCGCCGGGTGGGAGGTCTGCGGGAGTGGGGGCCTGTGTGCCGGGAAGGGATGCTGCCGCGGCGCCGTAGCGGATCGCCCGGCGCAGCCGTTCCTCGGGCGCGGCACGCACGGACGCGGCGATCAGGAACCCGGCGAGCGAGCTGTCTCCTGCGCCGACCGTGCTGGCGACACGGATGGGCGGCGGTGTCCCGATCCAGGCGCCGTCGGCATCGACGAGCACGGCGCCGCGGCTGCCGAGCGTGACGAGCGCCGCGCCGACCGACGACGGGACCAGCGTCCGGGCGACCCGAAGCACGGCCTCGGCGAGATCGCCGTCGCCGAGCTCGACGCCGGCGAGCTCTTCCAGCTCTTCGTCGTTGGGCTTGATGAGGTCGGGGTGCGCGGTCTCGACCACGGCACGCAGCGCGGCACCGGACGTGTCGACCGCGATGAGCGGTGCCGTTGCGCCGTGGGCCGTGCGCACCGCGCGGACGACCTCGACATAGAAGTCGTCGCCGACTCCGGGCGGCAGCGAACCCGCGAGCACGAGCCATCGCGCGCCGGCGGCGGCGGCGACCACCGCTCGGATCACGTCGGCGGCCTCGTCGGAGGTGAGCGCGGCACCGGGAAGATTGAGCTTCGTCGTCGTGCCGTCGGCATCCGTGATCGCGACGTTCGCTCGCGCGTGGCCGTGAACGGGCACCCGCTGCACCGGAACCGCGGCAGCGCGCAGCGCGATATCGAAGGGATCGTCGGCGGCGAGAGGCAGCACGGCGAGCGTCGGCACGCCGGCTGCGGCCGCGACGCGGGAGACGTTGATGCCCTTCCCGCCGGCGTCTTCGCGCGCGGCGGAGGCGAGCTGCACCTCGCCGGGCCGGAGCGCCCCGTCGATGGTGATCGTGCGGTCGAGCGACGGGTTGGCGGTCAGGGTGAGGATCATGCGCGCCACACCTCCACGTCGGCCTCGGCGAGGGCTGCGGCGAGCTCGGCGTCGGGCTCGGCGTCGGTGACCAGGACGTCGATGTCGGCGAGCCCCGCGAAGCCGACGAGGAGTTCGCGGCCCAGCTTGTCGGAGTCCGCGACGACGACGACGCGGCGGGCGGACCGGACGATCGCCCTCTTGACGGCGGCTTCGTCGGGGTCGGGGGTGCTGAGTCCGAAGCCGGCCGAGACGCCGTTGGTTCCGATGAACGCGATATCTGGCCGCATGCTCTCGACCGCGCGCACGGTGTCTGAGCCGACCGCGGCCGCGGTGAGCCCCCGCACGCGACCGCCGATGACGGTGAGCGATGCATCCGGAACCGCGGCGAGGGCGTGGGCGAGGGTCAGCGCGTGGGTGACGACCTCGATCGGACCCGATCCGAGTCTCGGCGCGAGACACGCCGCAACCGCGGCGGTCGTCGTGCCGGCATCCAGATAGACGGATCCGCGGAAGCCGTCACCGATCGCATCGGCCGCTCTTCGACCGATGGCGAGCTTCGCCTCGCCGTGTCGCGCAGACCGCTCGGTGAGCGACGGCTCAGCCGTGCTCCCCCGGTCGCTGCGCACTGCTCCGCCGTGTACGCGGCGCAAACCGCCGGCGGTCTCGAGGAGTGCGAGATCACGGCGAACGGTCTCGGTGGTGACATCGAAGCGGCGGGCGAGGTCGAGAACACTCACCCGACCGTCGTCGGCGACCATCTGCTCGATGACCTGCTGGCGCTCGGTCGCGTACACACTATGACCCTTCGTTGGATTCCCACACACTACAACACATTCCAACATGAAGCAAAAAGTTCTCCGAGCCGGGGGAACGGACAGTAATGTCGGGGAGTGCCCGACAAGCCCGCCGCCGAGGTGATCTTCGATGAGGCACTCGTGCGTCGGCTGGTCACCGGCCAGGCCACGGCGCTCGGCCTCGAATTCGCTGCGTTGCCCCTCGTCCGCGTGGCGGCCGGGTGGGACTGCGAGGTGTGGCGACTGGGCGACGCGCTCGCGGTGCGACTCCCCCGCCGCGCACTCGCCGCCCCGCTGGTCCGCAGCGAGCAGCGTGCGCTCCCGGTGCTCGGACCACGCTTGGCAGCGATCGGCGTCGCGTCTCCGATGCCGCTGCTGACCGGCTCACCCGGCGCGGGATTTCCGTGGCCCTGGTCGATCGTCGCGTGGATCGATGGATGCCGCGGCCTCGACGTCCCACGTGCGGATCGACGCGGCTGGGCGAACCTTCTCGCAGCGGCGCTGGGGGAGGTCCACATTCCGGCGCCCACCGATGCGCCGGTCAACCCGGTGCGCGGCGTGCCGCTCGCCGAGCGCGCCGACGCGGTCGAGGCGCGGCTGGCACGACTGCGATCGGAGGCCGCACTGTCAGTCCGCCAGAACGCGCGCCTCACGGCGATCTGGCGCGATGGTCTCGACGCCGCGCCCTGGACCGGTGCACCGCTGTGGATCCACGGCGACCTGCATCCGGGCAATCTCATCGCCGATGGAGGGTCGCTTCACGGCATCATCGACTTCGGCGACGTGACCTCCGGGGATCCGGCCTACGACCTCGCCGTCGCCTGGCTCGCATTCGATGCCGACGGTCGCGACGCGTTCCGCCGAGCGACGGCAGGCCGGTACGACGAGGATGCGTGGCGGCGCGCCCGCGCGTGGGCAGCTGCGGTTGCCGTGATGCTGCTCTCGCACAGCGACGACGCGCCCGCGTATGCGGAACTCGCCGCTGCGACCCTCCTCGAACTCGAGGCGGATCCCGCCTCCCTGGCCGACGGCTACTGACCGACGGGCTCGCGAACCCACACCTCGACGACATCCGTTCGCGCGACGAAGCGGATGACGGTGCCGTCGGGGAGCGACGGGTCGAAGGAGATGGATCGCGTGCGGTCTCCGAGTGTCACGTCGAACACCGGGTCGAAGTTGCCACCGGCGCATTCCGCCGTGACCACGCGGCCCTCGAGAGAGAAGACAAGGCAGCGGGATCCGGAGGCCCCGGTCGCCGTCCAGAGATCGAGGTTGCCGAACGACTCGTGAGGCATCATGGTGCCCGCCATCACGCCCCAGACCTCGAGCGAGGACGCCCAGCCGGCGCCCCGCTCGCCGGCGCGCGAGGCGATGCCCAGGGTGAGATCCGGGGCCGAACCGAGCGGCGCCGCCGCGCTCGGGGGGTCCGCCTGCTCGCCGGCCTCGGGCTCCGCACCGAGGCCGACACCCGAGCCGGACCCGATGCCCGCGCCGATTCCGAAGAACCCCCCGAGCGCGATCCCGACACCGATCCCGACGACGAGCACCACGACGCCGGCGACGACGAACGCCGCGATCCGCTGGGAGCGAGTCCGTCGATACGGGTGGACATCGGATGCGTCGGAATCCGACGCCCGCGACCCGTCGGACACCTGCGCTTTCGGCGTGCCATCTGCCGGGTGATCCGCAGCGGAGTCACCATCGCCGGGATCCGCCTCCTCGCCGTCGTCGCCGCGCAGGAGCTGTTCGAGCTCCGCCAGGCGACTCTGCGCCACCGGGTCGGTCGCGATGTCGGCATCCGGGCCGTACGCACGACGACGAAGCGCCGAGAGCTCGGTCGCCGGACTCACCCCCGCCGCGACTCCGTCGCCCCCCGACCCTCCGCGCGCGACGCTCATGTCGACTCGTTGTCGGGCGCTTCAGCCTTCCAGACCTCGACCACGTCGTCGCGCAGCGTGAAGCGGATGAGGCTGCCCACCGGGAAGGGCTCGTCCAGTGGGTTGAGCGTGCCGGGGTACATGACGAAGTCGACGCTCGGCGCGAGATCGCCCGCAGCGCACCGCCCGTCGATCCACTCCTGGCCCAGGACCACCAGCACGCAGCCCGCGCCGCTGATGTTGTGACCGGTGAGTACCTCGAATCCCTCGAAGGGCTCGTGCGAGGTCAACTCGCCCTCGATCACGAGCCAGTCGCGCACACTCGGAGCCCACTCGGGCAGATCGACCTCGCGCTGTTCGGCGACGCTCGCGAGAACGGCGTCGGGCCTCGGAGCCAGCAGCGCAGGCAAGGACACTCCGAGGATCAGTCCGATGACTCCCGCCGTGGCGATGAGCGCCCACACGGGCACACGCCTGCCGACCCGCGCGAGGAAGTGGGGCGGTCGGATCGACTCGGAGGCCGCTGCCGGATCATCGGCGTGGGCGGACGCATCCGTCGGCGGGTCGGCATCCGCGGGTAGCTCCTCCTCTACCGCCGGCGCCTCGACCTGCGGCGTCCGCACGAACGCCTCGAGCTCCGACAGCCGCGCGGCGGCGTCGGGATCGCGGTGGATGTCGGCATCCGGACCGTACGCGCGCCGGCGGAGATCATCCAGTTCGCGCGACAGCTCGGGCGTCGATGACGGAGCGTCCATCCGCCCATTATCGTCCGGCTGAGCGGCGCTGGCGCCGCTGGCGGAAACCTGTCTACGAGCGTGTCTCGGCGAAGGCCGGAGAGAAACGAAAAACCCCCGCTGAGCGGGGGCTTTTTCGTGGCTGGGGTACCTGGACTCGAACCAAGAACAAAGGTACCAGAAACCTCCGTGTTGCCAATTACACCATACCCCAATGGCCTTCGGCCTTCGCCGTGCCAAGAGTCAAGTCTAGACGACGACGGCGGCAAGGCCAAACCGAGCGAGGCTCAGGGCTGTGATGGGTCGGTCTCCGGGGCCGGGTAGAACACGACATCCACGGAGTCGCCGCGCAAGTGGAACCTGATCATGCTCCCCGGCGTCAGCCCTTCGGCGAAGTCGTCGTTCCAGCGGGGAATCGCGACCACGTCGGCAGAGAGATCGACGCCCGGTGGCATGCACTGGGTCGTCATCGCCAGACGCTGGGATCGGGAGCCGATGAGGAGACACTGCAGGCCCTGACCGTTCACGAAGGACCAGGGCTCGAGTCCCCGATATGGCTCGTACCCGCGGAGGGTTCCGTCCGCGGGCCGCTGGTCGAGGAACGTCAGCCACACGCCGACCTGGAAGTCGGCCTCGTCGGCCACCGAGCGCAGCGTCTCGTCGGCATACGGGCGCAGCGTCCAGATCACCGCATTCGCGACGACGACGACCATCACCGCCGTCGCGGCGATGATCGAAAACCGTCGCGACCGAACCCTCCCGCGGAGCTCCTGCTCCGCGCGCGGCGAGTCATGGGCGTGCATCAGTCGGCCCCCGGTACGTCGTAGACGAACACATCCAGTTCGTCGTCGCGCATGACGATGCGGGCGACCCCGTCGACGGGAAGCTGATCGAAGTCGTCGCCCCACGAGGAGACGTCGATGAAGAGCTCAGCTTCGGCAGGTGCGCAGTGCGCCTCGGAGATGATCGTGCGCGCAACCTGCAGAGCGAAGAGGCAGCGCGACCCCCACGCATTCGTCGCGTACCAGAGATCCATCCCCAGATAGGGCTCGTAGGCGCGCAGGGTCGAGACGTCAGCCTCCCACTCGCCAGCGGTGGAGGCGACCATCCTGATCACTGCATCGTTCGGCGAGGCGTCGGTGGGTTGCAGGGTCGCGTCGGGGTGAGGACGCACGGTCATGAGGAGGAGCGCGACCGTCACAGCAGAGCCGACGACGACCACGCACGCAAGCCCCCAGGCTGCGCGCCTCGCACGCGTCGCGGTCGCGCGACGCCAGAGCGATCGCCACGGAGTGTCGGGCGCGGCGACGGTCTCCGGCACCGGAAGGGACGGGGCCGGCACCGGCTCGAGGTCCGCAACGGCGTCGTCCGCCCGGCCGCCGGCTCGCGCATCTGCACTCGCGTCAGAGGTCCCCTCGAGTTCGCGAAGGCGAGCGAGAGCCGCAGGGTCGTCCGCGATCCCCGGGCCCGGGCCGTATGCTCTCGCGCGCAGTTCGCTCAACTCGCGCTGCGCGTCCGAGGGAGGCGAGGGACCTTCCACGGCCGAACGGTACACCCGGTCGAGTGCCTCCGCCAGTGACCTCGTGGGCTGCAGTGACGCGCCGGCCCTCAGCCCTGACGAGCGACCAGTGCGCCGAGGCGTCGGATCGACTCGGCCTTGCCGAGCAGCTCCATCGACTCGAACAGCGGCGGCGAGATGCGCCGGCCGCTGAGCGCAACGCGCAGCGGTCCGTAAGCGACCCGCGGCTTGAGGCCGAGGCCGTCGATGAGCGCGACTGAGAGGGCGTCCTGCACCGCCGCGGCCGTGAATTCCGACTCGGGGACGACCTCGAGAGCGCCGACCGACGCGATCAGCACCTCGTCGGCGTTCGCCGGGAGGGATGCGAGGGCATCGTCGTCGTAGGCGACCTCGTCGCGGAAGAGGAATCCGAGGAGACCCGGCGCGTCGCCGAGGAGCTGCATGCGCTCCTGGACGAGGGGGGCGGATGCGGCCAGCATCTCGCTCTGTTCGGGGGTGGGCGACTCGTCCACCACGCCCGCGGCCGCGAGATAGGGAAGGAGGCGCGCGGCGAAGTCGTCGGGCTGCAGCATCCGGATGTGGTCGCCGTTGATCGACTCGGCCTTCTTCTGGTCGAAGCGCGCCGGGTTCGGGTTCACGTCGACGATGTCGAAGGCGGCGACGAGCTCGTCGAGCGAGAAGACGTCGCGATCGGGGCCGATCGACCAGCCGAGGAGCGACAGGTAGTTGAGCAGCCCCTCGTGGATGAAGCCCTTCTCGCGCTGCAGGAAGAGATCGGCCTTCGGGTCGCGCTTGGAGAGCTTCTTGTTGCCGACGTCGCCGAGCACCAGCGGCATGTGCGCGAAGCGCGGCACGAACGTCGTGACGCCCGCGTCGACGAGCGCACCGTAGAGCGCGAGCTGTCGAGCGGTCGAGGGCATGAGGTCTTCACCGCGGATCACATGGGTGATCCCCATGAGCGCGTCGTCGACGGGGTTGACGAAGGGATACAGCGGCACTCCCCCGGCGCGCACGAGCACGAAGTCGGGGAACGATCCCGCCGGGAAGGTGACCTCGCCCCGGATGAGGTCGACGTAGGTCAGGTCTTCGTCGGGGACCCGGAGGCGCCACGCAGGCTCGCGGCCTTCGGCGCGGAAGGTGGCCTTCTGGTCGTCGGTGAGGTCACGGTCGAAGTTGTCGTAGCCGAGCTGGCGTGCGCGCCCGGCGGCATCGTTGCGCGCGTCGATCTCTTCGGCGGTGGAGTAGCTCTCGTACACGGCGCCGGTTGCCTTCAGCCGCTCGAGCACCTCGAGGTGGATGTCGTGACGCTGCGACTGCCGGTACGGGGCATGCGGGCCTCCGACCTCGACGCCCTCGTCCCAGTCGATCTCGAGCCAGCGCAGCGCCTCGAGAAGCTGCTGGTAGCTCTCTTCGCTGTCACGCGCGGCGTCGGTGTCCTCGATGCGGAAGACGAGCGTGCCGCCGTGGTGCCGGGCATACGCCCAGTTGAAGAGCACCGTGCGGATGAGTCCGACGTGCGGGAGGCCGGTCGGCGACGGGCAGAAGCGCACGCGCACATCGGCGCCGGTCGCGGTGGTGGTGCGGGGATCGGGTGAGGAAGACATCGTCGTCCAGTGTAGTTGCGGGGTCAGCGAGGATCCGCGGCGGCAGGGGCCGTGCGCAGACCCAGCGGCGAGAGCACGAGTGTCGCTGCGACAAGGGTCATGACCACGAGCGCAAGCCCGCCGTACCCGATCCAGCCGAGCACGAGGCCCGCGAGGATCGCGCCCGTCGCCCCGACGATGCTCATGGCGAAGTCGCTGAATCCCTGCCGTCGCGTGCGCCGCTCCTCAGACGAGGCCTCGGTCAACAGCGCCGAACCCGCGACCGTCGACGCGCTCCAGCCGAGGCCGAGGAGCACGAGTGCGACGGTCACCGCGACGGTCGACTCGGCACCGAAGGATGCCGTCAGCAGCGCCGCCGCGAGCAGCCCCTGTCCGATCAGGATCGTCGGCACGCGGCCGAGCCTGTCGGCCAGGATGCCGAACACCGGCGAAAGCGCGTACATGCCCGCGATGTGCAGGCTGAGCGTGAGGCCGATCACGGTCAGCGACGCACCGTGATGGATGAGGTGGACCGGCGTCATCGCCATCACCGAGACCATCACGCCGTGGGCGGACGCGATCGCGAAGATCGCGTAGCGTGCGGGGATCGGACGATCCGGCTTCACGATCGTCCCCGCCACGGCGCGCGCGGAGGCGACGATGCGCTGCGCGAGCAGCAGCGGATCAGGCCGCAGCATCGTGAGGTACAGCGCCATCGCCAGCAGCTGAGCGCCGACGGTGAACAGGTACGGACCGGTGAGCGGCGGCATGCCGACGGCGGCTCCGAGCGCCTCGCCCGGCCCGGTGAGGTTGGGGCCGAGCACCGCGCCGATCGTCGTCGCCCACACGACGATCGACAGGTCACGTCCGCGCGAGGCGTCGGTCGCGAGGTCGGCGGCCGCGAAGCGCGACTGCAGGTTCGCAGCCTGGCCGGCGCCGATCAGCAGGAACGCGCCGAGCAGCATCCCGAACGAGTTCGCCGAGACGGCGACGATCACCATGACGACGCCCGCGAGGGCGATCGCCATACCGGCCGTGAGCGAGAGCCGACGACCTCGGCCGCGCGCCAGGGCTGCGAGAGGGACAGCGGTCGCAGCCGTCCCGAGGGTGACCGCGGCAGCCGCCAGGCCCGAGAACGACTCGTCGCCCGAGAGCTCGGCCGCCAGCACCGCGCCGAGCGACAGCGTCGCACCGAAGGCGAGTCCGCCGAGCACCTGACCGAGCGAGAGCACCCACACCGTTCGGCGCTGGACGCGCGCGATCTCTGCGGCGTCCGGTTCCGCCGGGCCGGTCGCGGGCGCCGGCTCGGTCACGCGTCGCGCGCGGTGTTGCGGAGGATGCCGAGGCCCGTGATCTCGACCTCGACGACGTCGCCGGCGACGATCTGGCCGACGCCGGCCGGGGTGCCGGTGAGGATGACGTCGCCCGGCAGGAGGGTGAAGGCCGCCGACGCGAACTCGATGACCTCGGCGAGCGAGAAGATCATGTCGCTGATCGGGCCCTGCTGACGCACCTCGCCGTTGAGCCGGGTCGTGATCGCCGCGTGCCCGTCGACGTCGAACTCGGTCTCGATCGCGGGGCCGAGCGGACACGACGTGTCGAAGCCCTTCGCGCGCGCCCACTGGCCGTCGGACTTCTGCCAGTCCCGGGCGGTGAGGTCGTTGGCGATCGTGTAGCCGAAGACGTAGTCGAGGGCGTTCTCGGCCGAGACGTTCTTCGCGATGCGGCCGATGACCGCGGCGAGCTCGCCCTCGAAGCTGATGAAGTCGGAGTGCTTCGGGAGCACGACGGCGTCACCGGGGCCGACGACCGCGGTGTTCGGCTTGAAGAACAGCATCGGGGCCTCGGGCACCTCGTTGCCGAGTTCGGCCGCGTGGTCACGGTAGTTTCGGCCGACGCACACGACCTTCGAGCGCGGGATGACGGGGGCCAGCAGAGCGACGTCCGCGAGCGGCACGCGCTCGCCCGTGGTGTCGAACCCGGCGAACATCGGGTCGCCCGAGAGGACGACGAGGTCGCTCCCGTCGACGATGCCGAACCTGATGGCGTCCTGGTGGCTGAAGCGCGCGATCCTCACCGCTCTACCCTAGCCAGCCGCGCGCGCTAGGCGTCGAGGCGAAGGAGCCAGCCGTGCTTGTCATCGCGGCGGCCGTACTGGATGTCGGTGAGCTCTTCGCGCAGCGACAGCGCGAGCTCGCCGGTGGGCTGCTCGTCGAGGAAATCCTTGCCCTTGAGCACGCCGATCGGAGTGACGACGGCGGCGGTGCCGCACGCGAACACCTCGACGATGTCGCCCGAGGCCACACCATCGCGCCATTCGGCGAGCGACACGGCGCGTCCTTCCACCTTGTGGCCGCGGTCGCGGGCGAGCTGCAGGATCGAATCGCGCGTGATGCCCTCGAGGATCGACGGCGACTGCGGCGTCACGATCGTGCCGTCCTTGTAGACGAAGATGACGTTCATGCCGCCGAGCTCTTCGACGTTGCCGTCCTGGTCGAGGAAGACCACCTGGTCGCACTCGTTCTCGTACGCCTCGGACTGCGGCAGGAGCGACGCGGCGTAGTTGCCACCGGTCTTGGCTGCACCCGTGCCGCCCTTGCCGGCGCGCGCGTAGTCTTCGCTCAGCCAGATCGACACCGGCTGCACGCCGCCCTTGAAGTAGGCGCCCGCGGGCGAGGCGATCACGTAGTAGCCGACCTTGTGCGCCGGCCGGACGCCGAGGAAGGCTTCCTTGGCGAACATGAAGGGGCGCAGGTACAGGCTCTGGTCGGCGCCTGACGGCACCCACGCACCGTCGACCTGGACCAGTTCCCGCAGCGACTGGATGAAGTACGACACCGGCAGTTCGGGAAGGGCCAGGCGCCGCGCGGAGCGCTGCAGACGACGACCGTTCTGGTCGGGACGGAAGGTGTGGATCGAGCCGTCGGCGTGACGGTAGGCCTTGATGCCCTCGAAGATCTCCTGGCCGTAGTGCAGCACCGCTGCTGCGGGGTCGAGTGTCAGCGGACCGTACGGCTGCACGCGCGGCCGGTGCCAGCCGCCACCCGTCGACCAGCAGATGTCGACCATGTGATCGGTGAAGCTCGTGCCGAAACCGGGACTTTCGAGGATCGCGTCGCGCTCGGCGTCGGACTTCGCATTGAGATTGCGTCTGACGATGAACTGCAGGGGCGCGAGTCCGGTGTCGGGGTCGGTGTCGATGAGGGTCATTGCGTCACGTCCTGGCTGGGTGGGTGATCCGGCGGCGATCGAGTGGATCCAGGTTACGCCTGGAGCCGGGCGGCGATCGCGTCGCCGATCTCGGCGGTGGAACGGGCCTCGGAGCCCCGGGCGGCGATGTCGTCCTCGACCGCGCGGGTGACGCGGGCCGATTCGTCCCGCATCCCGAGGTGATCGAGGAGCAGGGCGACGGAGAGGATCGCGGCCGTGGGGTCGGCCTTCTGAAGTCCCGCGATGTCGGGCGCCGAACCGTGCACGGGCTCGAACATCGAGGGGAACGCGCCGTCGGGGTTGATGTTGCCCGAAGCAGCGAGGCCGATGCCACCGGTGACGGCGCCGGCCAGGTCCGTGAGGATGTCTCCGAAGAGGTTGTCGGTGACGATCACATCGAAGCGACCCGGGCTCGTGACCAGATAGATGGTGGCCGCGTCGACGTGGACGTAGTCTACGACGACGTCCGGGTGCTCCGTCGCCACGGCATCCACGATCCGCTTCCACATGCCGCCGGCGTGCACGAGCACGTTCGTCTTGTGCACGAGCGTGAGGCGCTTGCTCCGGCGCTCCGCGAGATCGAACGCGTAGCGGACGACGCGCTCGATGCCGTATGCGGTGTTCACCGATGTCTCGTTCGCAACTTCGTGGGGCGTGCCCGTGCGGATCGAGCCGCCGTTGCCGACGTAGGGCCCCTCGGTGCCCTCGCGAACGACGACGAAGTCGATGTCGCCGGGGGCCGCGAGCGGGCCGGGCACCCCTGGATACAGCTTCGACGGGCGCAGGTTCACGTAGTGGTCGAGCGAGAAGCGGAGCTTCAGCAGGAGCCCGCGCTCGATGTTGGCGTCCTTCAGACGCGGGTCGCCCGGGACTCCACCGACAGCCCCGAGCAGGATCGCGTCGTGCCCGGCGATCGCGTCGAGGTCGGCATCCGTCAACGTGTCGCCGGTCTCGAGGAAGCGTGCGGCTCCCAGCGAGAGGCGGGTCTTCTCGAAGCGGATGCCGCTGCCCTCGGTCACGGCATCGAGAACCTTCTCGGCCTCGGCGATGACCTCCGGGCCGATGCCGTCACCGGGGATGACGGCCAGCTTCACGACACCAGAATCCTGCACGTGCGGCATTGCTCTCCTCTTTCAGGCCCGGCAGCGTGCCGCCGCACCCGTCTACGCTCTCGATCTCTGGAGCCAGCGTACCGGCGGCCGCGAGGCCCTCCTGCTTCAGTGACGCTGCGCGACTGCCCTCGCCAGAAGAGGCAGGCGCCGTTCGCGCCTGCCTCTTCTGCATCCGTTCCCGCATGCCGCCCTCACGGCGTCGTGTCGCTCGCGAGCTGCTGTTCGATGCGATCGGCGGGCACCCCGGAGAATCGTTCGGAGAGCTCGCGAGCGCGCGCCGCCTCGCGCTCGATCGCTTCAGCGATTCGATCTGCCTGCATGCCCGTGTACTCGGCCGGAATGGGCGCGGTCTGCACCGTCGGGCGGGTGGATTGCGCACCTGAACGGTCGCGGGCCGCACCGGTCTGGCATGCCGTGAGTGATCCGATGCCGACCAGGACGACCACGGCGAGAATCGCCGGTGCGTACCGCGGGGCTGTGGTGGTGTGGAACATGATGAAGCTCCTTTCTCAAGTGTCTGCTCGTTCTCCATCAGTGGACCCAGCGTGCTCCCGAATTGGTATTCCTTCTAGAGTCCAATCACCCTAAAGTGGTCAGATGGCGTCCCACCAGATTCCGATCCATCAACTGACATCGCTCCTCGGCGAGTGGCGGGGGCCATCGAGCGACTACACGTCCCTGGCCGAGCGGGTCCGCCTGATGGTGATCGACGGACGCATCAAGGCGGGCGCTCGGCTCCCGTCGGAGCGCGTGATGGCCGAGCACCTCGGGATCAGCCGCACCACCGTGAACTCCGCGCTCGCCGAACTGCGCGCCAGCGGCTATGTACGCAGCCGCCAGGGCTCGGGCAGCGTGCTCGACATCCCCGGCCGGACAGGCGATCTTCCCATTCCGCAGGCTGGTGACATGCTCGACCTGAGCCGGGCGACCTCGGCGGCCGTACCCGGAGTGCACGCGGCGGCTGAGCGGGCGCTTCGCTGGCTCCCCGCACGGCTGACCACCGACGGGTATGAGCTGTCCGGCCTTCCCGCCCTGCGTGAGACGCTTGCCGATCGCTACACCGCGTCGGGGGTCCCCACCACGCCCGAGAACATCGTCGTCACCAGCGGAAGCGCCGGCGCCATCTCGCTGATCGCGCGCACGCTGCTGGCACCCGGTGATCGGGTGATCGTCGAGACCCCCGGGTACCCCCACTCGAACGACGCCTTCCGATCAGCCGGTGCGCGACTGCTGCCGACGATCGTGGATGGCGACCTGGGCTGGGACGCGGACGAGTTCGCCGGGACGGTCGAACGGGCACTCCCGACTCTCGCCTACGTCATGCCCGACTTCCACAACCCGACGAGCCGGAGCATGTCGGATGCGGTCCGCACCACGATCGTGGACGTCGCCTCTCGGCACGGCACCGTGATCGTGTCGGACGAGACCACGGCGGAGCTCGACATCGACCGCAGCGAGGCGACACTCCCCCTCGCCGTTTACGACACGCACGGGAACACGGTGATCAGCGTGGGGTCGGCCAGCAAGACCATGTGGGGTGGCCTCCGCGTCGGCTGGGTGCGAGCGTCGAGCACCATCATCGATCGGCTCGTCGCCGCGCGGTTCTCTTTCGACCTCGGTGCAGCCGTGATGGATCAGCTGATCACGTCGGAGCTCTTCGACGGGTTCGATGAGGTGATCGGGTACCGGCAGGAGATCCACCGCGCCTCCCGCGATGCGCTCGCGAACGCGCTTGCCCGGCACCTGCCGACCGCGCACCTGCATCCGGTCGAGGGCGGTGTCGCCGCGTGGGTCCGGTTCGATGCACCGGTGAGCTCAGCGCTCACGGTCGCAGCCCGCCGTCGAGGGCTCCTCATCGGCGCAGGTCCGTGGTTCGGGCTGAGCGGCGAGTTCGAACGAAACATCCGCGTGCCGATCACCGCGACGCCGGACGCCATCGAACGGGCGGTCGCGATCCTCGCCGACGCGATGATCGAGACGGCGCGTCCCGGTCGCGAGGCCGGTCGCTCCGTCCTCTGACGCGCTCGCGCCGGCTCAGTAGACGCCACGAGTGCACGGGTTCACGCGGAGTGCACGACTTCCCTGCGCGGGCAAGCCGTGCATTCGACGGGATGCCGTGCACTCGGGGCGGCAGAAGGGCTCAGTGCTCGGCGGGAACCCGGTTCGGACGGCCGCCGAGCGTCAGCGCGGCGATCACCGCGGCGACCACGATGAGTCCGGCGCCGATGAGCGCGGTGACCCCGACGCCCGCATCGAAGGCGTGGGCAGCGGCATCCCGAAGCGCCTGACCGAGCGGCTCGGGAAGCTCGTGGGATGCCGCCACCGCTCCCCCGAGCGTCTCGCGCGCAGCGGCCGCGGCGGATGCCGGAAGGCCGGCAGGCAGCACCAGGTGCGTCGCGTAGAACGCGGCGAGGATGCCGCCCATGATCGTCGTGCCGAGCACGGCGCCGAGCTCGTACGCGGTCTCCGACACCGCGCTCGCCGCGCCTGCCTTGGACGACGGCGCGCTTGCGAGGATCAACTCGTTCGACACGGTCTCGGCCGCACCGATCCCGATGCCGAGCGACACGAACGCGACGACCAGCAGCGCCAGGGATCCGGTGCTCGCGGTCACGGCCACGAGCACGTACCCGACGATCGAGAACACGAGGGCTGCCGGCACGACGACGCGCGGCGCCACTCGCTTGGCGATCGGCACGACGCCGATCCCCGCGACGATCATCATGGCGAGCCCCGGCACCAGCGCGAGGCCGGCTTGCATGGGCGAGAGTCCGAGGATCAGCTGCAGGTGCTGTGCGACGAAGTACAGGAACCCGACGAGCGCGATGACGCTCAGCAGGTTGACCAGCACCGAGCCGGTGAAGCTCCAGCGGCGGAAGAGCGCCATGTCGAGCATCGGCGTCTCGAGCCGGTTCTGGCGGCGGACGAACAGCACGCCGAATCCGAGACCGGCCAGGACCAGCACGAGCGGGGTCGCGTTCTCGGCGCCGTGCACCGCGAACTCCTTGATCGCGTAGACGATGGGCACCATCGTCGCCAGCGACAGCGCGACGCTGACGGGGTCGAAACGGCCGGGGTTCGGGTCGCGGCTCTCGGGCACGAGGATCGGCACGAGGATCAGCAGGGGCACGAGCACGGGCACCGCCATGAGGAACACCGCGCCCCACGCGAAGTGCTCGAGCAGGAGCCCGCCGACGACGGGTCCGAGCGCCGCGCCGGCCGAGAACCCCGCCGCCCATACCGCGATCGCCATGCGGCGCTGGTCGCGGTTGCGGAAGATCGTGCGCAGGAGCGACAGCGTCGACGGCATGAGCATCGCGCCGAACACGCCCAATGCGGCGCGTGCGGCGATCAGCCACTCGGCGCTCGGGGCGAAGGCCGCAAGCGCCGACACGAGTCCGAATCCGGTGGCGCCGATGAGCAGCATCCGTCGCCGCCCGAAGCGGTCGCCGAGGGTGCCCATCGTCACCAGCAGGCTCGCGAGCACGAGCGGGTAGGCGTCGACGATCCAGAGCTGCTGCGTGGCGGTCGGCTCGAGGTCGAGGGCGATCTGCGGCAGCGCGAAGCTCAGCACCGTGTTGTCGACCGAGACGAGCAGCACCGGCAGCATGAGCACAACCAGCGCCGCCCAGCCGCGCCAGCCGACGCGGGGGGCCTCGTGGCCCATCGCGGTCAGGGTGCTCGTGGTCGCGGGCATGGTGGTCGTCATCTCATCCTCAGTTTCTTAACCGTCCAGCCGGTATAGTATCAGGAATGACCGTCACCGCGCGACTACGATCGACCGCATGAGCCGCCCGCCCCTCGCCCGCGAGAAGGTGCTCGACGCATTCGAGACGATCCTGATCGACGAGGGCGAGCGAGCGGCGACGATGGATGCCACGGCCCGCGGCGCCGGTGTGTCGAAGGGCGGCCTGCTCTACCACTTCGGCACGAAGGACGCCCTCGAAGCCGGAATACTCGACCGGCTCGCCCTGCTCGTCGACGCCGACGTCGCCGCGATGACCTCGGCTCCCGAGGGCGCGGTCGCCTACTTCCTGCGTTCGTCCGTCATGGAGAACGACCCGATCGACCGGGCGATCCTCGCGACATCGCGGCTCGCCCAGGGCGGCAGCTCGGCCGCGGCCGATGCGTTGCGCGACATCCGCGAGAAGTGGGCGGATGCGATCCGCCCGCACGCGAAGGATGCCGTCGCCCTCGATCTCGTGATGCTCGTGAGCGACGGCCTCTACTTCAACAACGCGCTCGCGGGCGGCTCGATCCCGGGCCCGGTTCCCCGGGGCGCGGCGATGGACGCCCTGATCGCGCTCGTCGAGGGCGCGATCCGGGCGTGACGCAGACGCCGGGCGCTCAGGCCTCGGTGATCTCGATCTGACGGAACAGGTCGGCCTGGATCGCCGAGCGCACCTCGTCGAGGAGGTCGTCTGCGACCGGCGAGTCGACCGTCAGCACCGACAGCGCCTGGCCGCCCGCAGAGCGGCGCGCGATCTGCATGCCGGCGATGTTGATTCCCGCCTCGCCGAACTTCTGACCGTAGACCGCGACGATGCCGGGCCGGTCGGTGTAGACCATGACGATGTGGTTCGTCTCGATCGGCAGCTCGACGGCGTAGTCGTTGATGCCGACGAGCTTCTCGATCTGCTTCGTGCCGGTGAGGGTTCCCGATACCGACAGCTGCGAGCCGTCGCTCAGCGCGCCGCGCAGTGTGATGACGTTGCGGTACTCGGGGCTGTCGTCGTCCACCAGCAGTCGCACGACGACCCCGCGCTGCTCGGCGAGGAGCGGTGCGTTGACGTACGAGACCGTCTCGCTGACGATGTTCGTGAACAGGCCCTTGAGAGCTGCGAGCTTGAGCACGCTCACGTCGTAGGCCTGCAGCTCACCATGGACTTCGACGTCGAGGCTCGTGAGGGGCGAGTGCGCGAGGGCGGCGAAGATCTGGCCGAGCTTCTCGACGAGCGGGATGCCGGGGCGCACGTACGGGTCGATGACGCCGCCGGCGACATTGACCGCGTCGGGGACGAGGTCGCCGCCGAGAGCGAGGCGCACGGAGTTGGCGACCGACACGCCCGCCTTCTCCTGCGCCTCGTCGGTCGAGGCGCCGAGGTGCGGGGTGACCACGACGTTCGGAAGGTCGAGCAGCGCCTGCGCGGTGCCGCCGTCGACCGGCGGCTCACTCGTGAAGACGTCGAGACCGGCACCGGCGATCTCGCCGGTAGTGAGGGCGGTGTGGAGAGCGGCCTCGTCGATGAGACCGCCGCGCGCGACGTTGACCACGACCGCGGTCGGCTTCATGAGCTTGAACTGCTCGGTGCCGATCATGCCCGTCGTCTCGGGGGTCTTCGGCATGTGGATCGTGACGAAGTCGCTCTGCTCGAGCAGTTCGTCGAGGGTCACCAGGGTCACGCCCAGCTGCTGCGCCCGCGCACTCGTGACGTACGGGTCGTACGCCACCACGCGCATGTCGAAGGCCTGCAGGCGCGCGGCGATCAGCGCGCCGATGCGGCCCAGGCCGATGATGCCGACGGTCTTCTCGAAGAGTTCGGTGCCCGTGTACGAGCTGCGCTTCCACGCGCCGCCGGCGAGCGACGCGTGGGCCGCCGGAATGCGGCGCGCGAGGCTCAGGATGTGGCCGATCGTGAGCTCGGCCGCCGAGATGATGTTCGAGGTCGGCGCATTGACGACCATGACGCCGGCGGTCGTCGCCGTCTTGATGTCGACGTTGTCGAGCCCGACGCCTGCACGGGCGACGACCTTCAGCACGGGAGCCGCCGCGATCGCCTCGGCGTCGATCTTCGTCGCCGACCGCACGAGCACCGCATGCGCGTCGGCGAGGGCCGACAGCAGCGCGGGGCGATCGGTGCCGTCGACGTGGCGCACGTCGAAGTCGGGACCCAGGGCGTCGATCGTGGCAGGAGAGAGTTCTTCGGCGATGAGCACGACAGGCTTCGTCACGGATGGATCCTTCGGGGGCGGTGCGCGACAGCGCGAAAGAGCGGATGCCGCGCCGCACGTCATCGGGACGAGGCCGGTGCCAGCCTACCGCGACCGCATTCCGCCCCCGGAACGTATGACGCGGTGAGACGGCGACGGATCAGTGCCGATCAGGCGAGGAAGGATGCCGAGTTGAGCGTCGTATAGGCCACGACGTTGAGCCAGAAGACCGCGACCAGCGCCAGCCCCGTCAGCATCACGAGGAGCAGCTCGTGCGGCGCGCGCCGGTGTCCGAGGGCGAAGGCTGCGGCCCACACGATCAGCGGGAACAGGGCCGCGAAGATCCAGATGAACCAGCCGAGGGCGTTGAGCGTGAGTCCTGCATCACCGAAGACGCGGAGCGTCTCGACGAGGTTTCCGATCGCGTTCCACACCGCGTACGCGTAGAACAGGCCGACGAGCGCGGCGATCGTCGCGACCAGCCAGGTCGGCGTCTTCCCACGGCCGGACACAGCGGCCGCGGCATCCGTCGTCGCATCCGTCATTGCCCCACCGCCCCGATCATCACGAACGGCCATGGCAGGAGCAGCACGACTCCTGCCGCAAGCCACGCGAAGCGCACCCAAGCCCGCGACGCGCGCGTCAGGAGGAAGACGGTGCCGAACCACAGCAGGGGCGCGAGCACGGCGAGCCAGAGACTCCCCTGGTACATGACGTCGGTCACGAGGTACTGCGCGCTGCCTTGGAGGCGCAGACCGCCGATGAGCCACCCGATCGTGAACAGCGCATAGATGCCGCCGAGCACGCCGAGAGTGATCAGCGTCGCGTTGCCCATGGGTTCGGGGGCCGATGCCGAGACGTCGTCCCGCGGCACGCTGCCGGCGTCGGGCGGCGCATCTTCGTCGGTCGTCGCAGCGAGCGTCTCGCTCCCGCGGCCGACTGCCGTGAACCCCGCCGGCAGGCGGTCGGGGCCCTCCCCCGATGCGACGCCGACGTCGAGCGTGGGGTCGTCGTCACCGTCCCACGTGAGGGCGTCGTCGTCGCGTCCGGCCTGCATCCGATCAGCGTACCGGGCGAGAAATCATGAGGGGCTCCCGTATGGGAGCCCCTCATCTCTCTGCGCGTCGCCGACCGACTCATTCGGCCACGCGATCCGCGACGACGCGTCGGGTCTGGTCGGGTACGGTCGCCGCGGCGAGCCTCTCCTCGAGCCGATCCGCCACGATGGGCAACGACTCCGTGGGCTTCGCCGCGACCGGTCGGCCCGCGAGCTCCGCATAGTACTCGGCGAGACCTTCGTACCGCTGTTGAGCGGCTCGCGCCGTGCGCTCGACCTGCACCGCCGACGCCGGAGCATCGCGTGTGACACGCTCCGATTCGACGGTCAATGACGCGGCGGTCGTGGTCTGGCATCCCGCAAGGCCCAGTCCGAGGACAGCGAGAGTGGTGACGATGGCGATCGTGCCGACTGGGCGCCGATAGCCCGATCCGATGGTGTTCATCGGGTGCTCCTTTGCATTCCCGGGGATCGCGTCTCGGTCCCTCGCATAGGAAGAGAAAGGAACGCGGCACGTGATACCCCACGCGTCGGGCGCCCCATGCAACCGGAGCAGCGCCGTCGCTCGCCGATGCGACTTCAATGCACAAGTGGCCTGACCAGGTGCACGCGGACGAGCAGCCGGTGCCACGCACGCTCCGGCGACACGGGCATAGGTGCCGACGCCCGTGCCGTCGCCGCCTCGAACGCGTGCCGCTCGGCGACACGGCGCAGCATCTCGATCTCGCGCGCATGGTCTGCCAGCTGTTGCCGGCTCAGCGTGTATCCGACGTTGGTCGAGTAGTCCATGATCCCCTCCGCAGGTCTCGCTCGTGAGCGGACGAACCGCCGCTTGAGACCACCGTGGTCCCGGGCGGTATCCGTCGCGATCACGACCGGTACTCATCCGGTACTCGCCGCGGCACGCGAGCATTGACGACGGCGCCCCGCGTCATCACACTGCATTCATGACCGTGAGGGTGCTGGGCCCGCTGGATGTGGGCGCGCCGCAGCTGAGTCCGCGCGAGCGGTCGGTACTCAGCGCCCTCGTCCTGCGCGTCGGCACCTCGATCGAACCGGGCGAGCTGGCCGAGGCACTGTGGGGCGACGAGGCGCCGGCGACCTGGCGGCAGCAGGTGAAGACTTCGGTCGCCCGCATCCGCACGCGCCTCGGCCGCGACGCCGTCATCACCAGCGGCAGCCTCTATGCGCTTGGACTCGATCCCGACGCGATCGACGCGGTGCGCTTCGAGCGACTGGTCTCCACCGCACGCCAGCACGCCCTGCACGGCGACGCCGATCGCGCGATCGACGCCTACGAGCGGGCGCTCGGGCTCTGGCGGGGTCAGCCGTACGCCGATCTGACGACCTGGGACCCGGGTGTCGTCGAAGCGATGCGCCTCACCGAGATCCGCACGAGTGCTGAGGAGGAGCTCCTCCAATCGCGCCTGGCAGCGGGCATGCATCGCGCCGTTATCCCCGACGCGGAGCGCCTCACACGCGAGAATCCGCTCCGCGAGGACCGCTGGGCGATCCTCGCGCTCGCCAACTACCGCTCGGGACGGCAAGGGGCCGCTCTGGCCACGATCCGCGAAGCTCGGCGCCGACTCATGGACGACCTCGGCATCGACGTCGGCGATCGCCTGCGCGAACTCGAGACCGCGATCCTGCGCCAGGACCCGACACTCGCGCCCGAGGTCGTGCTGTGGGAAGTCGACGCGGACTGCCCCTACCCCGGGCTCAGCGCATTCGACGCCGAGGACGCCGACCTCTTCTTCGGACGGGATGCCGAGATCGACGCGCTCCTCGAGCGGATCGTGCCGGGCGCCATCGTCGCGATCGCCGGGCCCTCCGGATCGGGCAAGTCCTCGCTGCTGCGCGCGGGCATCCTGCCGCGACTGCGTGGCGGTGGTCGCGAGATTCCCGTCATCCGACCGGGTGAGGACGGCATCGACGCCCTGCGGCGCGCGATGGAGCGCGGCGCGACGATCGTCGCCCTCGACCAGACCGAAGAGCTCATGCAGGCGTCGGAAGGGACCGTCGAGGAATTCTGCGAGCACGCGTCGCAGCTCCTCGCGAACGGCGGCACGGTCGTGCTCACGATTCGGTCCGACTTCCTCGACGACGCGACCCGCCTGCCGCTGGTCGGCCCGCTGCTGGGGCGCGGCGTGTTCGTGCTGGCTCCCCTGACCCCCGAGGGCCTTCGCGCCGCCGTGGCCGAGCCTGCGCGCAGCTCGCGCCTGCGGCTCGAACCGGGTCTGGTCGAGGTGGTGCTGCGCGATGCCGCGGATCGTCTGACGACCCTCCCGTATGTGTCGCACGCGCTGCGCGAGACCTGGGTGCGGCGCGAGGGCGCGACGCTCACCGTGCAGGGGTACGAGGACTCCGGCGGCATCGCAGGGGCCATCGCCCAGTCGGCCGAGACGGTGTTCCGCTCCGTCGACGTCGAGGATCAGAGAGTCTGCCGGTCGGTGCTCCTGCGGCTCGTCGCGCGCGACGGCGACGGCACGACGCTGCGCCGACGGGTGGCTGCGGGTCCGCTGCGGGAATCACCGGCGCGACGACGGATCGTCGACGCCCTGGTGGCCGCGCGCCTGGTCACCGCCGACGGTGACGCGATCATCATCGCCCACGAGGCGGTCGCCACCGCCTGGCCGAGGCTGGACGGCTGGCTGGAAGAGGACGCCCTCGGCGCGCGGCTCATGACCGCGCTGTCCGCCGCCTCCGAGTCCTGGGATGCCGACGGGCGCCCCGACGACGCCCTGCTGCGCGGTGCACGTCTGCACGCGACGCTCGACTGGCGTGACACCGCGCACCCCGACCTGACCGCGCGGGAAGCGGAGTTCCTCGCCCTCTCGGAGGCGCGGGAGGTCGGCGAGCGAGAAGAGAGCGATCGACGCGCTGCTGCGGAGCGCCGTCAGAACCGGCGGCTCCGCGGCGCCCTCGCCGGGGCCGCCGCACTGCTGGTCGTCGCGCTCGCGCTCGGGGGCGTGGCCACGATCCGCAGCAGCGAAGCCCAGGCCGCCGCGCTGGACGCACGGATCGAAGCGCTCACCTCGCGCGCGACGGTGCTGCGCGAGACCGACCGCGACATGGCAGCCCTCGTCGCCGCCGAGGCGTACCGCCGCTGGCCCGACGACCCGCGCACGCGTTCGGCGCTGTTCGGAAGCGTTGTCGAAGCCGCCCACTACCTCGGCTCGACCCCGATCATCGACGCTACGGAGCGCCTGGGGCTCTGGCCGATACCCGGAACGACCACCGTGGCCACGGTGCGCGAACTCGTCACGCTCGAGGTGCGGGATTACCGGACCGGCGAGGTCGTGCGGACGATCGACGACGACCTCCCCCGATCCGATCAGTCGATCCGGCCGTGGGTCCGCGTGAGCGAGGACGGCTCGACCATCGGCATCCTCCAGCATTTCGGCCGTCAGGAGGGTGTGCCGGACTCCGAGCTCATGCTGTTCTACGACGTGGCGACCGGACAGCGCGTCGGTCCTGCGGTGAGCGTCGAGGACTCGCTCGCGGAGAGCCTGTCGCTCAGCCCCGACGGTCGCTGGGCCACGTGGGCGAGTCAGGGAGAGGTCGTCATCGTCGAGCGGGGCACCGATCTCGTCCGTCGGCATCCGCTGCGCAAGGAGATCGTCTCGACCCAGCAGCGCGCCGTCGGCACCTCAGCCTTCGGGCCCGATGGACTGATCTACGCCGGGATCGACGACGGCCGCCTGTACACGATCGATCCGAACACGCTCGAGGAACTGCGGGTCGTGGCCTCGCGCCCGGGCTTCGTCGACGGCGCCCTCACCGTCGCAGCATCCGGCGCCGTCTTCGCAATCGGCCTCGACGGCGCGATCGCCTTCGACGCCGAGGGCCGGACGATGTGGGATCGCTCCTTCGAGCGGTACTGGGAGTGCTCGCGCATCGCAGCGTCGAGCGTCGCCGACCTCGCCGTGTGCGGCGATGAATCGGGCACGGTCCAGCAATGGCAGCTGTCGACCGGCGACCTCGTCGCCGAGCCGTTCGACTTCCAGATGAGCGCCCCCGGCGACCTGGCGTTCGTCGACGGCGATGCCGAACTTCTGCTGATGAGTGCGATCGCTCCCGTCATTGGCCGCCTCGCCGCAGACGGCTCCGGCGCCGGCGCGGAAGCCTTCGCGACCGGACAGCTGATGCAGCAGCGGACCGGTCAGCTCGATCCGTCGTCCACTCGGCTCATCGTCGAGAATCGCGCCACCGCAGTGGCCGACCTCGATGAGCAGCGCAGTTATGCCGTCTGGGATCTCGCAACCGATGAAGGGGTGTTCCGCATCCCCGACGACATCGCCGATCCGTTGCAGGGCGAGCTGTGGGAGCCGCGGTGGTGGACCGAGGACACGCTGCTGGCATGGGAAGTGAGGAGATCCGCGGACGAGAACGGCGAACCGGCGTTCGAGGACGATGCCGTCCTCATCGACGTCGCAACCGGTGCCATCACACGCGATGTGCTGCCGGTCGATACTTACGACACGATGTCCGTCGCCGAGCAGGTCTTCACGCTCAGCGAGACGGGGGTGGTCCGCCGCATCGACCCGGAGACGCTCGGATGGACGGGTCCGGCGATGCAGCTGCCCATCGAGTCGCCGCCCTTTCACGTCGCTGCGGCGTCCGACGGCTCGCGCGTGCTCGTGACCCAATGGGACGGCCGAGTGTTCAACTACCTCTACGACGGCGAGACGGGCGAACTGATCGCCGAGACCGAGGCCCGCGATCACACCGCCTGGATCGCGCCCGACGGAGACATCTTCACCGCCGACAACGTGCAGGTGTACCGCCGCTCCCCCGAGACCCTCGAGGTGACCGGCACCGTCGCGCATCTCGCAGGTGCGGCGATGCTCGCCGGAGCCGGTGATGTGATGATCGCCCGCGGGGGTCGCGGCGCCGTCGGCGTCGTCGATGTCGCGACGCTGCGGCCGCACTCCGACCTGGTGCCGGCGGATAACTTCGGCGGCGCCGTCATCACGCCGGACGCCATGAGTCTGATCGTTCCGACGTGGCGCGGCATGGCCGTGTGGAGCCTCGACCCCGACGATCATTTCGCGGCCGCCTGCCGGATCGCGGGACGCGACATGACGGATGCCGAGTGGGCGACCCATCTCGCAGAACTCGGCGAGCCGGTCCCCACCTGCGCCGACGCTCTCAGCTGACGCAGCCGACCCAGCCAGCCCGCTGACCCGTGGACACAGACATCCGCCGTCCGGGTCGGAAGGAGCGACCGACCCGGACGGCGGATGTTCTGCGTTGCCACGCGGGCGCTGCCCGCGGCACGTCCTGCACAGCGGCCTACTCGGCCGCCTCTCGCTGCAGGATCTCCTCGATGCGATCGGCCGGCACCCCGCGGAAGCGCTCCGCGTAGGCGGCCTGCTGACGCGCGATGGCCTCGGCGATGCGATCGGCGGAGAGCGAGGTGTCGATGCCCTCGGGCACGACTGCGGCCGGCCGGGGTGCGGGACCGTTCGTGGTCCCACGCTGGGCGGCAGCGCCGGTCTGGCAGGCGGTGAGGCCGACCAGCAGAGTGGCTGCGGCGGCGATGGCGGCGACGCGGGTGGCGACGCGACGACCCGCGGTGCGGGTCTCGGGGCGAGCGTTCATGATGTTCTCCTTGATGGATGCCGGTCGCTTGTCGTCCGGCGGTGATTCCACGGTGCCGCGCGCCGATATCCGTGCGACGGTCGGCCTGTACCCGATCGATATCGGCCGTTCTCGACCCGCTATCCGGCTTCGGCCGACGAGATCGCGCCGAGCCCGGAGCGCCGGCACGGGTCGGTGCCGTGTCCGGATTGGATATCGGATCGATATCCGCTCTCGGCCGGGGGTGTTGACGTGGATATCGGCGGGTTCCACACTGCACTCATGGCCATCAAGGTGCTGGGGCCCATGGACACCGGCGAGCAGGCCCTCGGGCCGCGCGAACGTGCGATCCTCGCCGCCCTGATCGTGCGTCGCGGAAGCACCCTCGCGCCCTCCGAACTGGCCGAAGCCTGGTGGGGTGAGAATCCGCCGGCGACCTGGGCACAGCAGATCCGCAACTCCGTCGCCCGCATCCGCTCACGCGTGGGACGGGACGCCGTCGAGACGGTTTCGACGGACTATCGCCTCGGCCTCGATCCGGAGTCGATCGACGCTGTCCGGTTCGAGCGCCTCGTCTCCGACGCCCGCGGGCACGAACTCCACGGCGATCACGACCGATCGGTCGACACGTATCGGCGAGCGCTCGCGCTCTGGCGCGGAGCGCCGTTGCAGGATGTCGCCGCGTGGGAGCCGGGTGTGGTGGAGGCGATGCGGTTGGCTCAGATCCGCGCGTGCGCGGAAGAAGAACTGCTCGACGCGAGGCTTCGGGCCGGTGAGCACCGCGCGGTGATCCCCGACGCCGAGCGCCTCGTGCGCGAGGAGCCGCTGCGGGAGGACCGCTGGGCGATCCTGGCCCTCGCGAACTACCGGGCCGACCGGCAGGCAGAGGCCCTGGCGACCCTGCGCGCGGCTCGCGAGCGCCTCGACGAAGAGCTCGGGATCGAGCCGGGCGCGCGCCTGACCGCGCTGGAGACGGCGATGCTGCGCCAGGACCCGATCCTCGACGCACCGGCGGCCAGTGCCGAGCCCAGCGCCGAGTGCCCCTACCCGGGGTTGCGAGCGTTCAGCGCGGCCGATGCCGACCTGTTCTTCGGTCGCGAGTCCGATGCCGACGCGATCATCGAGCGCCTGCGGCCCGGGGCGATCGTGACCATCGCGGGGCCGTCCGGGACCGGCAAGTCATCGTTGGCGCTCGCCGGAGTCGTCTCCCGCGTCCGCGCGAGCGGCCGCACCGTCGAGACTCTGGTGCCGGGCGCTGACGCCGCCACCGCGCTGCGCAACGCCGGGGCGCGTGCGGCAGTGGTCGTCGTCGACCAGGCGGAGGACATCCTGCGCCACGGTGAAGACGTCCGCGCTCGCTTCGGCGGCGCTGCGGCGGAATTGCTCGACGACGGACGCGCGCTTCTGGTCACGGTGCGATCGGACGGCCTGGACGGCCTGCGTGCGATCCCAGAGATCGGCGATGCGATCGGCCGCTCGATTTATCTGCTCGGACCGATGTCGACGGAGAGCTTCCGTGAGGCGATCGAACAGCCCGCTCTTCGTGCCGGGCTCCGCATCGAGCCCGGTCTCACCGAGCTCGCCCTGCGCGACCTCGGCGATCGCGCGGCGACCCTGCCGCACTTCTCGCACGCGCTGCGAGAGACGTGGCTCCGCCGCGAGGGCAGCACACTCACGGTCGAGGGATACGAGGCGTCAGGCGGCATCGCCGGGAGCATCGCCCAATCGGCCGAGGACGCGTACCGGTCGCTTCAGCCCACCGAACAGGCGGTCTGCCGGTCGCTGCTGCTGCGGCTCATCGACCGGAGCGACGACGGGACCTCGACCAGGCGCCGCATGACATCCGAGACGATGCTCGCCGATCCCGAGCGCCGCCGCGTGCTCGAGGCTCTCGCGCGCGCCCGGCTGGTCTCGATCGACGACGCAGCGGTCATGGTGACGCACGAGGCGGTCGCCACCGCCTGGCCGCGCCTGGATGATTGGCTCGCCGAGGATGCCGACCGCAGCCGTGTCGTGCGCGTGATCGAGTCCGCGGCCGCAGGCTGGGTCGCGGACGGCCGCAGCGACGAGGATCTGCTCCGCGGCGCGCGACTGCACCTCGCGCTAGACCTCCGCGACGGCGACCACCACGACCTCACCCCGGTCGAGCTCGAATTCCTCGAAGCATCCGCGGCTCGGGAGAGATCGGCTCTCCACGACCTCGAAGAGCGGTCGGCGCGCGAACGAGCGCGCAACCGCACACTCCAGTTCTCGCTCCGCGGCGTCGCCGCGCTGCTCGTCGCGGTCGTCATCGCGGCCGCCGCAGCCATCGTGCAGCGGCAGCAGGCCGACACCGCGGCCGAGGATGCCCGGATCGAGGCGATCGTGGCGACGTCGCTCGCGCAGCGCGCCGGTGACCGCGACGTCGCAGCCCTGCTTGCAGCCGAGGCGTACCGCCGCTGGCCCGACGACGATCGCGTCCGCAGCGCGCTGTTCGGGATCATGACCGGGGCGGGCGGACTCGTGCGGCAGTTCGTCCACCAAGCAAGTACCGCGGCCGTGCCGCTCCCCGACGGCAACGGACTCCTCGTCGTGGTCGATACCGAGGACAGTGCGACGGTGCAGGTCCTCGACATCGACAGCGGAGCCGTCATGCGGACCATCGACGTCGATCTGCCGCCGGCGACCACCCGGTGGGCGCGATCGGTCGCGGTGTCGCCGGACGGACGCGTCGGCGCGGTGCAGACGGGCGACATGGTCAAGGTCGGGAGCGAGGACCTGTGCTGTGTCAACGACATCGTGTTCTTCGACCTCACGACCGGGGCAACGCTGCCCGGAAGCCAGCTGCTGGATCTGCGCACGACGTTCGTCCTGGTGTTCAGCGACGACGGTTCGCGACTGAACTTCGGCAACCCGATCACCCAGGACCTCCAATCGATCGACGTCCGAACCGGAAGCGTCCGCGCATCCAGCCCCGAAGCCTTCGAGGATCACGTCGGTGAAGACGGCATCTCCGACGGCCTCGCGGTGCTCCCCGATGGGCTCATCGCGGTCGGTTCGCCGGAGGCGGTGATCCTCTACGACGCCGCCACGACGACCGAGGTGCGGCGGGTGCCGACGCCGGGCGATCTCAGCACATCGGGCGTGATCGCCGACGGCGCGGGCGGCGTGGTCTCGGCCGGCTTGGATGGCGCGGCGCGGATCGACCTCGATTCCGGCGAGGTGCTCTGGACGGCACCCGACGTGCCGGGGCGCCTCTGCCAGTTCGTGGCCACGATGCCGGCGTACGGCACGGCCTACTGCTCGCGGCTCGGGAGCGTCACCGAACTCAACCTCGAAACCGGGCTCCCGACGGGCAGAGAGCTTCCCACGCTCGTCGACGAAGCGGTGCGCATGACGCCGCACGGCGACGACACGCTCATCCTTCATGCCGCAGACGCGTCCAAGACACTCGTCTGGAGCCTGGACGGCACCGGTCCGGCGTCGAGGATGGTGGCGCGCGGGCGAAAGCTCGTCGGGGGCCTCAACGGCGAAGGCACGCTCGCCGTCACTGCCGACGATGAGAAGGCGCAGCTCTGGAATCTGGAGACGGACCAGCCGGTCGGCGACGAGGCGGACTGGCTGGCGTGGATCTCACCGGATGTGGTGGAGCGATGGTCCGAGGAAGACGGTGCGGCGCTCATCTCCGTCGACGGTACCGGGTCGTGGTTCTCAGACGAGATCGTCGACGAACTCGGCGAGAACATCATCCCGGTGGCAGCACCCCCCGGACGCCACGCGTTCGCGCTCGCCGAGGGATCGCCGGTCTTCGTGGCGTTCGATCCCGCCACGGGCGAGCGGATCGGACCGTTCCTCCGTGCCCCCGATGTCGAGGACTGGTTCAGCATGATCCGCGTGAGCGAGAGCATCGACGGCACCCGGACGGCGATCACGTTCTGGGACGAGGCGACTCAGGAGACTCGCATGGCCGTGTTCAATCAGCAGACCGGCGAGGTGCTCGCTCACGGCCTCGCCGGCACTGAAGGGAGCGTGATCATCGGCTCCGACGAACTCATCACCGCCGGCGACGATGCGCTCACACGCCGTCATCTCGACACACTCGAGCCGATCGATTCGCTCCCCAAGCCCTTCAGCAGCGGCACGTCCGCGCAGGTCAGCGACGACGGGCGCACGATGCTCGTCGTGGGCTGGGACAACCGGGCGGCTCTGTACGGGCTCGAGCGCGCGGTGAAGCTCGGCGACACGATCGACGCCGCGGGCCCGGAGGTCTCACAAGGAGCTCAGCTCTCGCGCGACGGCGATCGTCTTGTCACCAACGGCCCCGACGGCATCCTCGTCTGGGATATCGATCCCGACCATCAAGCGAAAGCCGCCTGTGAGATCGTGGGACGCGAGCTCACAGCGCTGGAGTGGGAAACGTACTTCGGCGACGAGCAGGTCGCCACGTGCGCCGAGATCCTCGGCTGACCCGGCACCTGCTCGCGCAGACACGCACCCGCCCGCTCGAACGATGAGCGGGCGGGCGCGTGTCTGTCAGTGCGAGAGACGGATTCGCGGTGCGGCCACCGGGCGCCGGAACCACAGCCCGAGGGTCTCGAGAACCGAGACGACGGGGCGCTCCGGCGCGAGGGTGATGCCGCGGTCCGTGACGCTGCGACGCAGCTCGATCTCGCGGTCCAGGGCCGCCGCCCGCTGATGTTCGAGGCGGTCGGCCATGGTGAGGGTGTAGAAGTCCATGACCGTTCCTTTCGTGTCGTGCCGCCTGGTTGCGGCTACAACAGGAAGGAGAGATCTCCCGCTTCCCTGATACGGAAGCGGCCGCCCTCAGTGCGCCACGGGGTGGTGGCCCAGATGGGCCACGGTCAGGAACCGCTCCCAGGCCGTTGCGAGGCGGCCATGTCGTACGGGAACTTCTGCGGCGGCAGGCGCCGGACCGCGTTCGTCCAGCCGCCGCAGCAGTTCCGTCTCGCGGGCGAGGTCGGCGCTGCGCTGCTGTTCGAGCCGGTAGGCGACGGAGGTGAAGTAGTCCATCGTTGTCTCCTTCTGAGTGGGCTTGCACTCGACGATTCGGCACAGTGGTATCCGACCCGGAATCACGAGGTACTCATCAGGTACTCATCGGAGCGCGCGGTCATTGACGTGGGCCCTCGACGGGCAGATCATTCAGGCGTGACCGTGCGGGTACTCGGACCCATGAGTACGGGCGAGCGGACGCTGAGTCCACGCGAACGTGCGATCCTCAGCGCGCTCGCCATCTCCGCCGGCGCGGGCGTTCGGGCGGACGTGCTCGCCGACGCCTATTGGGGCGACGAGCTGCCCCCGACATGGGCGCAGCAGGTGAAGACATCCGTCGCCCGAATCCGTGCGGCCCTCGGGACGGAAGCCGTGCGGACCGTCCCCGGCGGGTATGCGCTCGGTTTGGATCCCGACCTCGTCGACGCGGTGCGCTTCGAGAGATGGATCTCGGGTGCCCGGTCGCATTCACTCCACGGTGAACCCGGTCGTGCGCTCGAGCTGTACCGTCGCGCTCTGGCACTCTGGCGGGGGGACGCCTTTCCGGACGTGGCGGGCTGGCCGCCCGGTGCGTCGGAGGCTGCTCGCCTCGGCGAGCTGCGTATGGCTGCGGAGGAGGAGACCCTCGAATGCGGCCTCGCACTCGGCGACCATCGCGCGATCATTCCCGATGCCGAGCGGGCCGTCCGGGGCGCCCCGCTCCGGGAGGAGCGATGGGCGATCCTCGCCCTCGCCCTCTATCGGGCAGGTCGGCAGGCAGATGCGCTCGCCGCGGTTCGGTCGGCTCGCGTGCGCTTGGACGACGAGCTCGGCGTCGCCCTGGGCCATCGCCTGTCCGAGCTGGAGACGGCGATCCTCCGCCAGGATCCCTCGCTCGACGCACCGACATCACGACCGACGCCGAGCGCCGACTGCCCCTATCCGGGCCTCGCGGCGTTCGGCATCGAGGACGCGGACGGGTTCTTCGGAAGGGACGAGGAGGCGGAGCGGGTCCTCGAGCGGCTCCGTCCCGGCAGCCTGCTCGCTCTCGCCGGGGCCTCCGGCTCGGGAAAGTCGAGCCTCGCGATGGCGGGGGTGCTTCGACGTGTGATCGACCGGGATGCCGAGCCGCACGTGCTGCGCCCCTCACAGCTCGACCGCCTGGACGGCATGAGTGCCGGAGGGGTGACGCTCATCGATCAGTTCGAGGAGCTCTTCCTCATGGACGCCACCCGCAGAGATCGGCTCGCGCACGCGCTGCGGCGATATGTCGGTGGGGGCGCGACGGTGCTCGTGACCGTGCGGTCGGACTTCCTCGATCGATGCCTGTCCCATCCGGACCTCGCGACGCTGTTCAGCGACCGTGTCGTTCCGGTCCTTCCGATGTCGCGCGAGCAGCTGCGGGAAGCGATCGAGCGTCCGGCGGAGCGGGCTGGGCTTCGGATCGAGCCCGGGCTGACGGAACTCATCCTCCGTGACGCCACGGACCATACCGCCGCGCTGCCTCTGCTCTCGCACGCGCTCGCCGAGACGTGGGTGCGGCGCGAGGCAGGTGTGCTGACGGTCGACGGCTACCAGGCAGCCGGTGGGCTTGCGGGTGCCGTCGCCACCTCTGCGGAGCGTCTCTACCAATCGTGGGATGCCGGTGCGCAGAATGCATGCCGTGCCCTCATGCTGCGGCTCATCGAGCGCGGCGCGGATGGGTCGACAGTCAGACGGGCGGTGCCGCTGCGGGCGCTGCAGTCAGACCCGGTCCGCGCCGCCGTCATCTCGGCGCTCGTCGCGGCGCGCCTGGTCAGCATCGATGAGGATGCCGTCACGATCTCGCATGAAACGCTCGTCGGCGCCTGGCCACGGCTGGGCGACTGGATCGTCGACGACGCCGAGGACGCCCGCATGCTGTCGGTGATCTCGAGCGCAAGAGCTGCGTGGGAGATCGACGGGCGCAGTGTTGACGACCTGCTCCACGGCGCCCGGCTGCAGGCGGCGATCGAATGGCAGTCGTCGGGGACACCCGACCTGACCGACGACGAGACGGAGTTCCTCGTCGCGTCCCAGCGTCGCGCCGTGGCTGCGAGTCGCGAGATCGAAGAGCGCGCCGCGCGAGACCAACGACAGAATCGCCGGCTGCGGTGGGCGATCGCGGGTGCCGGCATGCTGCTGGTGGCTGCGATCATCGGAGGAGGAGTCGCCGCCGTGCGCAGTGGTGAGGCGGAGCACGCCGCCGAGAACGCACGGATCGAGGCGCTCATCGCCACATCTCTCTCACATCTGGACTACAACCGCGAGTCGGCCGCTCTGCTGGCCGTGGAGCTGTTCCGCCGATGGCCCGACGATCCGCGCACACGCTCGACGTTGTGGGGAGTCATGACCAGCGCAGGCGGACTCCATTCCGCGCATCGCGTCTCCGACGCGTACCTGCCCGTCATCGACATGATCCCGGGCACAACGACGGCGTTGCGCGTGCAGTCGAGCGCGAACGGCCGCCCTGCCGTGGTCGATATCGTCGACATCGATACCGAGAAGGTGGTCGACACGTTCGATCTCGTCCTCCCCGATCTCCCCCCGAATTCATGGCGCGAGCTGGCGGTGAGTCCGGACGGCTCGACGGCGGCGATCCAATCACCTCTGCCGGATCCATCGGCTGCGCACGGGTGCTGTCGCAGGACGCTCACGATCCTCGACTTGGCCTCCGGCGACACGCTCCCGGCGATCGACCGGGCGGAGATGTCGGGCAAAATGCTGTTCGACGAGGACGCTCGACGCCTCTACGTCGCCCACCCCATCACCGGCGATGTCATGAGCGTCGACACGACCACCGGAGAGGTACGCGAATCGACCGCACACGGGTTCGAGGAACCCGTCGACGCGGGAGACTCTGCCCCGGGAATGGCGCTCCTCGACAGCGGTCTCGTCGCGGTCGGCGCAGGCGATGAGATCCGCATCTACGACCGCGAAACGCTCAGGCTCACAAGAGCGATCCCCCTCGAGGGAGACGTCGCATCGAGCGATATCGTCGCCGACGGCCGGGGCGGCCTCGTAACCACCGGCTTAGGCGGCACGGTGCGGCTGGACCTCGCAACGGGGGCGATCCTCTGGCGGCGGCTCGTGAAGAGCGAGGCGCAATGCCTCGCCCTCCACCCCGCGACCGAGAGCTCCATCGCGTGCGGATCGTTTCTCGGCGCGGTGCTGATCGACCTCGATACCGGCGAGAACGCGGGTCCGCAGACGACACTCCAGCTCAACCGTGTGCCCTACTTCGCGACGATCGACGACGAATCGTTACTCGTCTCCATCGAGACCCCGCCCATGGGGATGCGGTGGCGGATCGACGGAGGCGGCGCGGGTGCCGCCATTATCGCGAAGGGCCGTGAGCTCATCGACGGCCCCGAACACGACGGCTCAGTCGTCGTGACCCGTCCGAGCGGCGGCGGAAAGATGCAACTGTGGGACGTCGAGCGCGATGTCGCGGTCGGCGGCGAGTCGGAGCGGATCGTTCTTCTCGGCTCGGGTATGGCCGCCCGCTACGACGGATCCGGCCGGCCGCAGCTCGAACGCATCGAGACGGGAGAGCGAATCCCGCTCCGCATCGCCGGGCTCCCTGCGAAGATCGACGTCATGCCCGGCGGGTGGGGAGAACCCGCCTTCGCCCTATGGGAGACGGGGATCGTGGCATTCGCCCCCGCGACGGGCGAGCCGCTCGGCGACAGCCTGGCTGTGCCGGCCGAGCACTTCTCGGTGTGGTCTGTGAGCGAGACCAGCGACGGGGAGCGCGCCCTGGTCACCTTCGAGGTAGACGGCCGCACCGAGACGGCCCTTTTCGACATCGCGACGGGCGTGCTCCACGCTCGCGGCCTCCATAACCTCGAAGCCAGCCATGTCGTCGACGACGATCGCATGGTGGGCATCTCGGAGAGCGAAGCCCATCTGTACGACATCGCGACGCTGAAGCCGATCTCGACACTCCCCCGCGCGATCGGCGGCGGCCAGAGGATCTCCGTCAGCGCCGACGGTCGCACGCTCCTCAACGTCGGCTGGAACAACGCGCTCACGCTGTACGACCTGACGGCCGAGGTCGCGCTGGGCACACCGCTTCGAAGCGAGATGACGAGCTTCGAACTCAGCGGAGGCGCGTGGATCGGCTTCCGCGTCGGCGGATTCCTCCGCTCGGATGGAAGCACCGTGCTGGAGAGGGTGCCCCAGGGAATCCGGGTCTGGGATCTTCGTCCACGCGCGCAGGCGCTGAGCGCCTGCGCGCTTGCCGGACGTGAACTGACTGATGAGGAGTGGGCGACGTACTTCCCCGACGAACAGCAGGTCTCTACCTGCGCAATGCTGGCAGACTGACGGATGCCGAGAGCCCGGCCCCTGGTAGGGGGCCGGGCTCTCGGTGACTTGCGTGGAGATCAGCGCGCGGCCGAGCCCTCCACGTAGTCCTCGTCCTGCTGCTTCCATGCGAAGAGCGCGCGAAGCTCCTTGCCGACCTCTTCGATCGGGTGGGCTGCGCCCTTGGCGCGGAGCTCGTGGAACTCGACGGCGCCGTTGTCCTGGTCGCCGATGAAGCGCTCCGCGAACGCGCCCGACTGGATGTCGGCGAGCACGCCCTGCATGTTCTCCTTGACGCGCGGGTCGATCACGCGCGGGCCCGAGACGTAGTCGCCGTACTCGGCCGTGTCGGAGACCGACCACCGCTGCTTGGCGATGCCGCCCTCCCACATGAGGTCGACGATGAGCTTGAGCTCGTGCAGCACCTCGAAGTACGCGATCTGCGGCTGGTAGCCCGCCTCGGTCAGGGTCTCGAACCCGTACTGGACGAGCTGCGACACGCCGCCGCAGAGCACGGCCTGCTCGCCGAACAGGTCGGTCTCGGTCTCTTCGGTGAACGTCGTCTTGATGACGCCGGCGCGCGTGCCGCCGATCGCCTTCGCGTACGACTTCGCGAGGTCCCACGCCGTGCCCGAGGCATCCTGCTCGACCGCGATGATGTCGGGGATGCCACGGCCGGCGACGTACTCGCGGCGCACGGTGTGGCCGGGCGCCTTCGGGGCGACCAGGATCACGTCGACACCCTCGGGCGCCTGGATGTAGCCGAAGCGGATGTTGAACCCGTGCGCGAACGCGAGCGTCTTGCCGGGGGTCAGCTTCGCCTTGATGTGGTCGTTGAAGATGCCCCGCTGGTGCTGGTCGGGAGCGAGGATCATGATGACGTCGGCCCACTCGGCGGCGTCGGCGACCGACTTGACCTCGAAGCCCTCGTCCTGAGCCTTCTCGGTGGACTTCGAGCCCTCCTTGAGGGCGATGACGACCTCGACGCCCGAGTCGCGCAGGTTCTGGGCGTGCGCGTGGCCCTGCGAGCCGTAGCCGACGATCGCGACCTTCTTGCTCTGGATGAGGCCGAGGTCCGCGTCGGCGTCGTAGATGAGTTCAGCCATCTTCGTGTTTCTCCTTGATGTGGTGGTTCTGGCTTGCCCTGAGCGACGCTTCGTCTCGCTTCGCTCGCTCAGTGCGGGTCTTTGCGAGTCGAAGGGGGGTCAGCCGCGCAGCACGCGCTCGGTGATGCTCTTGCCGCCGCGACCGATCGCGAGCAGTCCCGACTGGGCCAGCTCTTTGATGCCGAAGGGCTCGATCGCGCGTAGGAACGCCTCGACCTTCCCCTTGTCGCCGGTGACTTCGATGACGAGCGCGTCAGGTGCGTAGTCGACGATCGACGCGCGGAAGAGGTTGACGACCTCGAGCACGTTCGAGCGGGTCGCATTGTCGGCGCGGACCTTCACGAGCATGTGCTCGCGCTGGACGGACGACGACATGTCGAGCTCGACGATCTTGATGACGTTGATGAGCTTGTTCAGCTGCTTGGTCACCTGCTCGAGCGGGAGCTGATCCACGTCGACGACGACCGTGATGCGCGAGAGACCCGGCACCTCGGTGACGCCCACCGCGAGCGATTCGATGTTGAAGCCGCGACGGGCGAAGAGCCCGGCGACGCGGGTCAAGAGGCCCGGCTTGTCCTCCACCAGGAGGCTCAGCACGTGAGTGGTCATTGTGACTAGTCCTCCTGCTCGAAGGCCGGCGCGTGGTCGCGCGCGTACTGGACGTAGCTGTTGCTCACGCCCTGCGGCACCATGGGCCACACCATCGCGTCGGCGCTCACGACGAAGTCGATCACCACGGGGCGGTCGTTCGTCTCGAGGGCGGTCTGGATCGCGGCATCCACGTCCTCCTCCTTCTCGACGCGGATCGCGAGGCAGCCGTACGCCTCGGCGAGCTTGACGAAGTCGGGGATGCGGATGGTGTCGTGTCCGGTGTTCAGATCGGTGTGCGAGTAGCGGCCGTCGTAGAACAGCGTCTGCCACTGGCGCACCATGCCGAGGGACGAGTTGTTGATGATCGCGACCTTGATCGGGATCTTATTGATCGCGCAGGTCGCCAGCTCCTGATTGGTCATCTGGAAGCAGCCGTCGCCGTCGATCGCCCACACATGACGGTCGGGCTGGGCGACCTTCGCGCCCATCGCCGCCGGCACCGAGTAGCCCATCGTGCCGGCCCCGCCGGAGTTGAGCCAGGCATTGGGACGCTCGTACTTGATGAACTGCGCCGCCCACATCTGGTGCTGGCCGACACCGGCGGCGTAGATGCCCTCCGGTCCCGTGAGCGCACCGATGCGCTGGATCACGTACTGCGGCGACATGAGGCCGTCGCTCGGCTGCGTGTACCCGAGCGGGAATTCGTCACGGAGGCCGTCGAGGAACGACCACCACTCCGCGATGTCGGGCTCGGTCTGCTCCGATGCCGCACGGAAGGCGACCTCGAGGTCGACGAGCACCTCCTTCAGGTCTCCCACGATCGGCACGTCGGCCGCACGGATCTTGCCGATCTCGGCCGGGTCGATGTCGACGTGGACGACCTGCGCGTTGGGGGCGAACAGCGCCGCCTTGCCGGTGACGCGGTCGTCGAACCGGGCGCCGAGCGAGACCAGCAGGTCGGCTTCCTGCAGGGCGAGCACCGCAGGAACCGTCCCGTGCATGCCGGGCATGCCGAGGTGCTGCTGGTGCGAGTCGGGGAAGGCGCCGCGGGCCATGAGGGTCGTCACGACGGGTGCGCCGGTCGTCTCAGCGAGGGCGAGCAGCTCGGCCGAAGCCTTCGCCCGGATGACTCCGCCGCCGACGTACAGCACCGGCTTCTTGGCCTCGCTGATGAGCTGGGCCGCGGCCTGGATCTGCTTGCCGTGGGCCTTCGTGACCGGGCGGTAGCCGGGAAGGTCGATCTTCGGCGGCCAGACGAACGGCACTTCGGCCTGCTGCGCGTCCTTCGTGATGTCGACCAGCACGGGGCCGGGGCGGCCGGTCGAGGCGATCTCGAACGCCGCGGCGATCGCCCCGGGGATCTCGGATGCGTCCTTGACGAGGAACGAGTGCTTCGTGATCGGCATCGTGATGCCGACGATGTCTGCCTCCTGGAACGCGTCGGTGCCCATGAGGTTGGAGAACACCTGACCGGTGATGCAGACGATCGGCACCGAGTCCATGTACGCGTCGGCGATCGCGGTGACGAGGTTGGTCGCGCCCGGGCCGGACGTCGCGATCGCGACACCGACCTTGTTGGATGCCGAGGCGTAACCCTCGGCGGCGTGGCCCGCGCCCTGCTCGTGACGCACGAGGATGTGCCGGAGCTCGGTGGAGTCCATGAGCGGGTCGTACACGGGAAGGATGGCGCCGCCCGGAAGGCCGAAGACGTCAGTGACGCCCAGCAGCTCGAGCGAGCGGACCACCGCCTGGGCACCCGTGAGCACGGGCGCAGCAGCGGTGCGAGCGGGCGGCCGGGGAAGGGCCGCAGCGGTTTCGGCGGGCATGGTGATGATCCTCGAGGTGGGTCGATGCGATGTCGGAAGCCAAGTCCCCTGATGGGGACTACCCGGTGACCGCGCCCTCCGCAGCGGAGCGCACGAGACGGGAGTATTTGGCCAGAACGCCACGGGTATAGCGCGGGGGAAGCGGCTCCCAGCCAGAGCGGCGGGAGACAAGCTCAGCCTCATCGACGAGTAGGTCGAGAGTGCGAGCCGCGATATCGACCCGTATCAGATCACCATCGCGCACGAAGGCGATGGGACCTGCGTCCACCGCTTCGGGTGCTATGTGGCCGATGCACAGGCCGGTTGTGCCGCCTGAGAATCTGCCGTCCGTCAAGAGTAGTACATCTTTTCCGAGCCCAGCGCCCTTGATGGCGGCGGTGATGGCGAGCATCTCGCGCATGCCGGGGCCGCCCTTAGGGCCCTCGTAGCGGATGACGACGACATCGCCGGCGACGATCTCGCCGGCCTCGAGGGCATCCATCGCGGCGCGCTCGCGCTCGAAGACGCGCGCAGGACCCTCGAAGACGTCGGCGTCGAAGCCGGCGGACTTGACGACCGCGCCGTCGGGGGCGATCGAGCCGTGCAGGATCGTGATGCCACCGGTCGCGTGGATCGGGTCGCTGAAGGAGTGGATGACGTCGCCGTCGACCGGATCGGGGTCGAGGTCCGCGAGGTTCTCGGCGAGCGTCTTGCCCGTGACCGTCAGCGCGTCGCCGTGGAGGAGTCCCTCGTCGAGCATCGCCTTCATGATCACCGGGATGCCGCCGTGGCGATCGACGTCGTTCATGACGTACTTGCCGAACGGCTTCATATCGGCCACGTGCGGCGTCTTGTCGCCGATGCGGTTGAAGTCGTGCAGGTCGATGTCGACCTCGGCCTCGCGCGCGATCGCGAGCAGGTGCAGCACGACGTTCGTCGATCCGCCGAGCGCCATCGCCAGGGCGATCGCGTTCTCGAACGCCTCCTTGGTGAGGATGTCGCGCGTCGTGATGCCCAGGCGCAGGAGGTTCACGACGGCCTCACCGGAGCGGTGTGCGAAGTAGTCGCGACGGCGATCTGCGGACGGCGGAGCGGCGGAGCCGGGCAGCGACAGTCCCAGCGCCTCGGCGACCGAGGCCATCGTGTTGGCGGTGTACATGCCGCCGCACGCGCCCTCGCCGGGCGCGAACGAGCACTCGATGCGCTTGAGGTCGGCCTCGGTCATGCGACCGGCCAGGCACGCGCCGACTCCCTCGAAGGAGTCGATGATCGTGATCTCCTTCTCGGTCCCGTCGGAGAGCTTGACCCAGCCCGGGGCGATCGACCCGGCGTAGAGGAACACGCTCGAGAGGTCGAGACGGGCCGAGGCCATCAGCATGCCGGGGATCGACTTGTCGCAGCCCGCCAGGAGCACCGTGCCGTCGAGGCGCTCGGCCATGACGACCGTCTCGACCGAGTCGGCGATGACCTCGCGTGAGACGAGCGAGAAGTGCATGCCCTCATGGCCCATCGAGATGCCGTCCGAGACCGAGATCGTTCCGAACTGCAGCGGGTACCCGCCGCCGGAGTGCACGCCTTCCTTGGCGCCCTGCGCGAGGCGGTCCAGGCTCAGGTTGCAGGGGGTGATCTCGTTCCAGCTCGACGCGATGCCGATCTGGGGCTTGTCCCAGTCGGCGTCGCCCATCCCGACGCCGCGGAGCATTCCGCGCGACGTGGTGGCTTCGATGCCGTGCGTGACGACGCGGCTCCGGGGCTTGATGTCGATGGATTCTTCGTGCTCGGGCATTCTCGAAGTCTATTCCCGTACGGCTGCCCGCTCGGTCGCCAGCAGGTCGAGTGCGGCCACGAGCGCGGGGATGTCGGCGACGCAGACGGCGGCAGCCGTCGGGGGCACGCCGACATGGATTCCGAGGTCGCTGGATCCAAGGCTGCGGAGTGCGTCCTCGTCGGTCACGTCGTCGCCCGCGAAGAGGACGGCCGCGGCATCCGTGCGCTCTCGAAGCTCCGCGATCGCGGAGTCCTTGCCCTCATGGCGGAAGGCGTACTCGATGATGTTGTGGCCGGTGCGGCGGCGCCAGTGCGGCGCCTCGGCCTCGACGAGGGCGTCGACGAGGGCATCGGCCTCGCGTCCGTGCTCGGGCGTGGCGCGGCGCGTGTGGACTCCGAAGCCGAAGGTCTTGGGCTCGATCCAGATGCCGTCGAGGTGGGCCGTGGCCGCCGCGGCGTGCGCGCGGAGCGTGTCGCGCAGCCCGGCATCCTCCGGGTCTTCATCGTGGACGATGCGGCCCTCTCCCGGCAGCCAGAACTCGGCGCCGTGCGATCCCGCCAGCAGCAGCCGATCGTCGTCGCCGTGCTCGGCGATGACGCGGAGATCGCCGAGGCTGCGCCCCGAGACGAGGGCGACGACCGTGTCGGGTAGGTCCAGCAGCGCGTCGAGCGCGGTGCGGGCGGACGGCAGCATCCGCGCCGCCATCGGGTCGTCTACGAGCGGCGACAGCGTCCCGTCGAAATCGAGGGCGACGAGAAGGCGATCGGATGCCGCCACCCGCGCGATCTGCCCGCGCACGTCGTCGCCGCTCACCACTTGCCGCCGTTCGCCCGCTTGAGATCGCGGGCATCGGCCAGGGCGTCGAGGAACGACCGCGACCACGCGTCGACGTCGTTCTCGTTGACCTTCTTGCGCAGCGCCCGCATGCGCCGGCCCTGCTCCGCAGGGGGCATCTCGATGGCGCGGATGATGGCGTCCTTCATGCCGTCGATGTCGTGCGGGTTGATGCGCACGGCGCTCGGGAGTTCGTCGGCCGCGCCCGCGAACTCGCTCAGCACCAGCACGCCTCGGTTGTCGGTGCGCGCGGCGACATACTCCTTGGCGACGAGATTCATGCCGTCGCGGAGGGCGGTGACGAGCATGACGTCGGCCGCCATGAAGAGCGCCACCATCTCCTCGCGCGGGTACGCCTGGTGGAGATACCGGATCGCGGTGTGGCCCATCGTGTCGTAGTCGCCGTTGATGCGCCCGACCATCTGCTCGATCTCGTCGCGCAGCTGCATGTACGCTTCGACGCGCTCGCGGCTCGGGCTTGCGACCTGCACGAGTGTCACGTCCTCGACGGCGAGCCGGCCGTCTTCGAGCAGTTCGCCGAAGGCCTTCATACGGTGTCGGATGCCCTTGGTGTAGTCGAGCCGGTCCACACCGAGGAGGATCTTCTTCGGGTTGCCGAGACTCTCGCGGATCTCGCGGGCACGCGCTTTGATGTCTTCGCGCTCGGAGAGCTCGACGTAGGACGCCGCGTCGATCGAGATCGGGAACGCCTTGGCGAGGGCCTTGCGGCTGGTGCCGTCGCCGGTGGGGACGTTGATGCCCGACGCCTTCGTGACGAATCGCAGCTGGCGGCGCACGGCGCGGGCGAAGTTGCCGGCATCGGCGACTCGCTGGAACCCGATGACGTCGGCTCCGAGGAGTCCCTCGAGAACCTGGCGACGCCACGGGAGCTGGGAGTACAGGCCGTATGCCGGGAACGGAATGTGGTGGAAGTAGCCGATCGTGAGGTCGGGCCGCGCCTCGCGGAGCATCTTCGGCACGAGCTGCAGCTGGTAGTCCTGCACCCACACCGTCGCTCCCGGGGCGGCGACCGCCGCGGCGGCTTCGGCGAAGCGCTTGTTCACCTTGACGTACGAGTCCCACCACACGCGCCGATACCGGGGTTCGGAGATCACATCGTGGTACAGCGGCCAGAAGGTGTCGTTCGACATGCCCTCGTAGTACAGCTCGACGTCTTCGGCGCTGAGAGCGACGGGCACGAGGAAGGTGCCCTCGAACTCGAACGGTTCGACGTCGATGTCGGGCTGGCCGGGCCAGCCGACCCACGCTCCGTCGGCACGACGCATGACCGGCTCGAGCGCCGTGACGAGGCCGCCCGGAGAACGCCGCCACGAGTCCTCGCCGGAGGCGTCGACCACGCGATCCACGGGCAGACGGTTGGCGACGACGACGAGTTCGGCCTGAGTCACGGGGCTCCTGACGGTGGCGGGCGGCACGCCCAGGCTAACAGCGCCGGTGCGCGCGGTCCGGTGGCTTGACGCGCGAGCGACGCGCTGTCAAGGGGCGACGGACACGGGAGCGGCGCGATAGCGTGGGCGAATGCGCAAGTACCTCTTCGGCACCGGCCTGTTGACGGCGATCACCGGCGGCATCACGCTGCTGAGAGCCCTCCGCGAAGACGCGCCCTTCACGTGGCGCACGGCGCTCGGCTGGCTCAGCTGGGGCATTTCGCTCACGCTGGCGATCGGCGCGATCCTCGACATCCGGCGGGCGGGCCGGGGCGAACTCGTCGCCCGCGACTCGCCCGTGCACGGCAAGGAGAAGAAGTACCTCGTCCGCCGCATTCAGCGCTGAACTTCAGCGTGTGAGGATCAGCGCGTCGCCCTGACCGCCGCCGCCGCACAGCGCGACCGCGGCCGTGCCGCTCCCCCGCCGGACGAGCTCGTGAACCGCGTGCACGACGAGACGGTTGCCCGACGCGCCGATGGGGTGACCGATGGCGATGCCGCCGCCGTGCGGGTTCACGACGTCGTCCGACAGCCCGAGCTCGGCCTGCGAGCGGGCGACCACAGCGCCGAACGCCTCGTTGATCTCGACGATGTCGAGATCTGCCGGGCTGATCCCCTGCTTCGTGCACGCCTTCTCGATCGCCCGGGCGGGCTGCGCGTGCAACGAGTTGTCGGGGCCGGCGACCTGTCCTGATGCGCCGAGGACCGCGAGCACCGGCCAGCCCTTCTCATCCGCGTGCGATCGGGTCGTGAGGACGACCGCTGAGGCACCGTCCGAGATCTGCGACGAGTTGCCCGCCGTGATCGACCCACCCTCGGCGAACGCTGCGCGGAGCCCGCCGAGCGTCTCGACGGTCGTGTCGGGCCGCACGCCCTCATCCTGCGTCACGACGACCGGGGCGCCCTTGCGCTGCGGGATCTCGACGGGCACGATCTCGGCGTCGAAGAGGCCCTCGGCCTGCGCGGCGGCCGCACGCTGGTGCGAGCGCGCCGCGACGGCGTCCTGGGCCTCGCGGGTGACCTCGAGCCGGCCGTTGTGCCGCTCGGTCGAGGCGCCCATGCTCTCGCGGTCGTACGCGTCGGTGAGGCCGTCGTAGGCCATGTGGTCGAGCACCTCGATCGACCCGTACGCCCACCCGTCGCGTGATCCCATGAGGAGGTGCGGCGAACGGGTCATCGACTCCATGCCAGCGGCGACGACCACCGTGGCGTCGCCGACGGCGATCATGCGCGCTCCGTCGATGATGGCGGTGAGGCCCGACAAGCACACCTTGTTGACGGACGACGAGTGCACGTCCCACGGGATGCCGGCGCCGACCGCAGCCTGGCGTGCGGGGTTCTGCCCCGCCCCGGCAGCCAGCACCTGCCCGACCAGCACGGCGTCGACCGCGTCCGCGGGGATGCCGCTCTTCTCCAGCGCGCCGCGGATCGCGATGCTGCCGAGCTGCACCGAGGTGAGCGGCGCGAGCTGGCCCTTCAAGCGCCCCTGGGGCGTACGCGCCGCCGCGACGATGACGATGTCTTCGTGATTCATGCTTCCACCTTGAGCTGGTCCGAGAGGGTGAGGGGCGGCTCGGTCGCCGCGATGACCTCGTCGACGGTGACGCCGGGCGCCGTCTCGACGAGCACGAGGCCGGTATCCGTCACATCGATCACCGCGAGGTCCGTGATGATGCGATCGACCACGCCGCGCCCCGTGAGGGGGAGCGAGCACTCGGCGACGATCTTCGCCGAGCCGTCGCGGGCGACGTGCTCCATGAGCACGATCACCTTCGCGGCGCCGTGGACGAGGTCCATCGCGCCACCCGGGCCTTTGACCATCTTCCCCGGGATCATCCAGTTCGCAAGGTCGCCCGTGGCCGACACCTGCATCGCCCCGAGGATCGCGGCGTCGATCTTGCCGCCGCGGATCATGCCGAAGCTCGTGGCCGAGTCGAAGAAGGCCGCTCCCGCGAGGGTCGTGACGGTCTCTTTGCCGGCGTTGATGAGGTCGGGGTCGACGTTGTCGTCGGTCGGATACGGACCGACGCCGAGGATGCCGTTCTCGGATTGCAGCACCACCGTGATGTCGTCTGGAACGTAGTTCGGCACGAGGGTGGGGAGGCCGATGCCGAGGTTCACGTACGACCCGTCGGCGAGCTCCGCGGCGGCGCGCGCCGCCATTTCGTTGCGCGTGAGGGCCATGATCATGCTCCTTCGGGGATGTCGTGCGAGAGCGCTGCGGCGACCGAGACGGTGCGGCGCTCGATGCGCTTCTCGATACCGGTGCCGACCTCGACGATCCGGTGCACGTAGATACCCGGCAGGTGGATGCAGTCGGGGTCGAGCTCGCCGGGCTCGACCAGCTCCTCGACCTGCGCGATGCACACGCGGCCTGCCATCGCGGCGAGCGGGTTGAAGTTGCGGGCCGCCTTGTTGAAGATCAGGTTGCCGTGGCGGTCGCCCTGAGCAGCGTGCACGAGGGCGAAGTCGGTGACGATCGCCTCTTCGAGGACGTACTCGCGGGGCTCCCCCGACACCTCGAACGTGCGCACGTCCTTCACGGGAGAGGCGACGGCGATGCCGCCCGACCCGTCGTACCGTCGGGGCAGACCGCCCTCGGCGACCTGAGTGCCGACGCCGGTCTGGGTGTAGAACGCGGCGATGCCCGAGCCGCCGGCGCGCAGCTTCTCGGCGAGGGTCCCCTGTGGTGTGAGCTCGAGCTCGAGCTCACCCGAGAGGAACTGCCGCTCGAACTCCTTGTTCTCACCGACATACGACGAGGTCATCTTGCGTATGCGCTGCGCGCCCAGAAGGATGCCGAGACCCCAGTCGTCGACGCCGCAGTTGTTGCTCACGATGGAGAGGTCGGAGGTGCCCTGCGCCAGGAGCGCCTCGATGAGGGCGATGGGATTGCCCGAGAGCCCGAACCCGCCCACGGCGAGCGAGGCGGCGTCCGGGATGTCGGCGACGGCGGCCGCGGCAGAGTCCCAGGTCTTGTCGATCACGTGCACTCCCTTGTTCGTGTCCGTGTTCATCATCGACCCGCTTCGCCCTCGTGCGCACAGCGGAGGTTGCCATGTGGATCGCATTCCACCTAGTGTCCATATCGTGGACGGTTCGCGTGATGGCATTCCCGGCACGCAGTCGGTCGCGCGCGCCGCTCACCTGCTGCGGCTGGTGACGTCGGCAGGGACCGACGGGATGCCGGTCGCCGACCTCGCGCGGCGGGCCGAGCTGACCAGGCCCACGACGCACCGGCTCCTCGCGGCGCTGCGGCACGAGGGTCTCATCGATCAGGACGACCGCACGGGTCGCTGGGTGCCCGGGCCCGAGCTCTACCTGATGGGGACTGTCGCGGCATCCCGCTACGACATCACCGCCATCGCGCGCGACATCGTGCGATCGCTGGCCGTCCGCACCGAAGAGAGTGCATTCCTCTCAGTGCGCCGGGGTGATGAGACCGTGTGCCTGCTGCGCGAGGAGGGCAGCTTTCCGATCCGCTCGTTCGTGCTGTCGGAGGGCGTGCGGTTCCCGCTCGGCGTCGCGTCGGCGGGGCTCGCGATCCTGGCGTTCCTGCCGCCTCACGATGTGGACGCCTACTTCGAGAGGCACCCCGAGCTGTCGACCGCGTGGGGCGCGCCACACGGCGAGGCGCGGCTGCGGGCGCGGCTGCGAGACACGCACGAGCGCGGCTACGCGGTCAATCCAGGGCTCATCGTCGAAGGCAGCTTCGGGCTCGGGGCGGCGGTCTTCACCCGCGAGGGGCATCCGCAGTGGGCACTGAGTCTGACGGGCGTCGAGTTCCGCTTCGGCCCCGATCGGATCGCCGAGCTCGGCCGCACGCTCCTAGCGCATGCGCACCAGCTGACCACGCGCATCGGCCAAGCTTCCGGTCGCTGAGCGAGCGCCAGCGAGACGAAGCGCGTTTCGTCTCGGTCGCTGGCGCTCCCTCGCTCAACGACCGGAGGGACGAGCCGCAGCCCCGAGCTCCTCACGGACCACGGCGGCCACGGCATCCGAGCCCGCCTCGCTCATCACGATCGTGTAGTGGTTGACGCCGTCGACGCGCTCGTGACGTACGGCGGGGTTCCCCTCGAGCACGCGCTGGAGGTGATCGGGGGCGTAGAGGCCCGGCGACTCGTCCTGCAGGCCGCGCGGCGCGGTGAGCAGACGGGTCGGATGCCGCAGCCCCGCGAGCGCGTCGGGAATCGCGGTTCCGGTGTTCATGTCGAGCGTGTCGTCCGCGGTCGTCCGATAGCTCGTCGCCGGCCGGAAGGCGCCCTCGCCGTCGGAGACGAGGTCGTAGGCGAGATAGCGCTCGAGCTCCGGCGTCCAATCACGCCGGAAGGCGGCGTGCCGACGCCAGAAGTCGAGGTACTCCTCCACGCCTGCGAAACGCATCGACAGCCGCGCGGCGGTAGGTCCCAGGATCGCAGCGACCAGCGCGTCGGTGTCGAGTCCTACGGGCACATCGAGCGGGAGCCCACCGTCGACGAGGACGAGCCGCGACACGCGCTCCGGGTGCAGGTGTGCGAAGACGACCGCGACGAAGGCGCCCATCGAATGCCCGACGACCACTGCCCGCTCGACGCCGAGGGCGTCCAGCGCCGCGGCGAGGTCGTCGGCGTGAGCGCGCATGCCCGCACCGCCGCTGATTCCGTTGCTCGCGCCGCGACCGCGCAGGTCGGGTGCGATCGCGCGCACCCCCGGCAGGTTTCCGACCACGAACGGCCACGCGAGGTGCGACGCGGTCACGCCGTGCACGAGCAGCACGTCATCAGGCGTACCCGAGGCAGGCTCCGGGTCCCACACGCCCACCCGCAGGTCGCCGCCGGCGACGGGAACGTCGATCGTGCGATACGAGTGCGCCGTCATCGTGCGGTCCATCCGCCGTCCATCGTGTACGAGGCGCCGGTCACCATGCCCGACTTCGCCGAGACGAGCCACCCGGCCAACGAGGCGACCTCGTCGGCCTCGACGAGGCGCTTCACGGCTGTCTCGGTGAGCATGATCTTCTCGACGACCTCGCTCTCGGGGATGCCGTGCACCTTCGCCTGGTCGGCGATCTGCTTCTCGACGAGCGGTGTGCGCACGTACGCCGGGTTGATGCAGTTGCTCGTCACGCCGTGAGCGGCCCCCTCGAGGGCCGTCACCTTCGACAGGCCCTCGAGGCCGTGCTTGGCCGACACGTAGGCCGACTTGAACGCGCTCGCGCGCAGGCCGTGCGCACTCGAGATGTTGACGATGCGGCCCCAGCCGCGTTCGTACATTGGCGGCAGCGCCGCTCGGATGAGCAGAAACGGCGACTCGAGCATGAGGCGCAGCAGCAGCCGGAACGTCTCCGGGTCGAAGTCCTCGATCGGGCTCACCCGCTGGATCCCGGCGTTGTTGACCAGTATGTCGACGTCGAGGGCGAGGTCGTCGAGGGCTGCGGTGTCCGACAGATCCACCACCCACGCGTCGCCTCCGACCTCATCGGCGGCGGCGGCCGCGGCATCCGCGTTCAGGTCTGCGAGCGTGACATGCGCGCCGCGCCGGGCGAACTCGTGGGCGCACGCGAGTCCGATACCGCTCGCGCCCCCGGTGACGAGGGCGCGGCGACCCGCGAGATCCTGCTCGAGAGGGCCTGTCATCGGATGCCGCCTTCCGCCGGGCGCGGGGCGAGCGCGTTGTCGATCAATCGCGACATGCCGTCGAAGACGACGGGGTCCAGTTGAGCGGGCGGCCGCCCGTCGGCGTCACGCTCCCACAGCAGGAACCGCATGCCGATGAGCTCACCCATGCCCATGAGCGCCCACGCCGTGGTTGCGGGATCGAGCGCCCTGTCGATGTCGCCCGCCTCCTGCGCGGCGCGCAGCCCCGCTTCGTAGCCGTCCACGATGCGCGTGTAGTGCAGTCGCAGCACCTCGGGTGAGACGAACTCGGCCTCGCGCACGACGCGGTACAGCGCCGGGTGTTCGGCCGTGAAGCGGAAGAACCCCGCGAACCCGGCGCGCTCGGCCTCGAGCCGGGTCGCCGCCCCCGCCATGGCCTCGGTCATCGAGTGGCGGACGCGCCGGTTCAGATCGATCACGAGCGCCTCGAAGATCGACTGCTTGCTGTCGAAGTAGAGGTAGAACGTGCCGAGGCCGATGCCGGCACGCTCGGTGATCTTCACGATCGACGCCTCGTGGTATCCCTGCTCGGCGAAGACGGCCTCGGCCGCCTCGAGCAGGCGTCGCCGCGTGGCCTCGCCGCGCTTCGTGAGCGGCCGACCGGTCGCTGACGACACAAGCTCGACGTCGTCGTCGATGAGCTCTTCGGGAACAGTCATCTCCGCACTCCCTCCATCAGTTGCCGAGCGCGATCGCGCAATCGCGATCGTGCCAGCTTCTCGATCGTCGAACGCGGCAGTGCGTCGACGAACTCCACATGAACCGGCACCTTGAAAACCGCGAGATTCCTGCGCGCGTGGGCGCGCACCTCGTCGGCCGAGAGCACAGCGCCCGCCACCGGAACCACGAAGGCCACTCCTCGCTCGCCCCAGACGGCGTCGGGCACGCCCACGACGGCGGCTGCCTCGATGAGCGGGTGGAGCGACAGGGCGAGCTCGACCTCGGCAGGGGCGACGTTCTCGCCACCTGAGATGAAGATGTCCTTCAGACGGTCGACGATGCGGAAGACGCCGTCGGCATCGCGGTGCACGAGGTCGCCGGTGCGCAGCCACTCGCCGCTTCGGGCACGAGCGGTGGCTCCGTCGTCGCCGAGATAGCCCGCGAAGACGCTGGGCCCGCGAACCCACAGCTCCCCCGTCGCATCGCCCTCGAGCGGCAGGAGCGTCTCGGGGTCGACGACGAGCACGCCGACGTGCGGGTACGGACGCCCGACGGCGCCGGGCGCGCGCGCCGCCTCGGCGGCGGGCAGGTGCAGCACGTTGGGCGCAGCCTCGGTGAGCCCGTAGCCCTGTGTGAGAGGGATGCCTCGCCGCGTCCACTCGTCCTGCAGCCACGGGGGCATCGTCGCCCCGCCGACGAGTGCGAGGCGCAGGGCCCCGGCATCCGTCGCCTGCCATTCGCGATCCGACGTGAGCATCGCGTACTGCGTCGGCACGCCCATCATCGCGGTGACACGGCGCTCCGCGATCAGCTGCAGGACGCGGGCCGGCTGGAACGAGCGCTCAAGAACCACGGTCGCGCCCACCCACCACGCGAGGAGGGGCTGGCAGTTCCAGGCGGCGACATGGAACTGCGGCAGCATCGCCAGTACGACGTCGTCGGCGTTCAGCGGCATCGCCTGGGCGAGCGCGAGGTTGTTCCAGAAGCAGTTCGCGTGGGTGAGCACGACACCCTTCGGCGCGGCTTCGCTGCCCGACGTGAAGACGACCAGCAGCGCGTCGTCGTCGTGCACGTGGCGTGTGGGGCGCGGATGGCGGGACGGGGGGACGGATGCTTCGACCCCCGTCGTCCCGAGAGCGGCGACCGCAGGCAGTTCCCTCGCGTCCGCACCCGCGCGCGCGTCGACGAGCCGCCGCAGCGCCTCGTCGGCGAGCGAGGAGTGCTCGTCCTCGACCAGCACCAGCACGGGATCCGCACGATCCAGCACCTCGACGAGCTCGCGCGGGGTGAGGCGCCACGACAGCGGCACCATCGCGACGCCGGCGAGGGCGCACGCGAAGAACACGACGACGTGGTCGGTCGAGTTTCCCGACACGGTCGCGACGCGGTCGCCCGGTCCGTAGCCTGCCTGTCGCAGCCCCTCGGCGAGGTCGGTCGCCCGCACAGCGAGCGTCGCGTAGTCGGTGGTGACGCCCCGGTCGTCGATGGCGATGCGGCGAGGCGAGTGCGCGGCACGGTCGGTGATCCAGCGGCCGATCGTGTGCGCGCCGTCTTCGAGCCCCGACTCCCAGGTCATGTGCGCACCTCCATCGGAGCGTCGGCGGTGCCGGAGGCGTCTTCGAGCGTCTGCAGCGCACCGCGCGCCCGCCCGCCGCGACGACGGCGAACCGTGGCGTCGATCGTGCCGGCGATACCGCCGGGCAGGAACATCACCACGAGGATGAACAGCACTCCCAGGAGGAACAGCGGCTCCGAAAGCGGTACGCGCAAGACGTCGGGAAGGCCCGCGATGACCTCTGATCCGGCGAGGACGGTGAGCCGCTGGTCGAGCAGCGTGTAGAGCACACCGCCAACAATCGCACCCCAGCGGAACCCGACGCCACCGAGAACCACCATCACGAGGATCGTGATCGTGAGATCGGCCGAAACCGCCCGAGGAACAGTGCCCGACTGCAGCAGCATGTAGGCGACTCCGGCGAGGCTCGCGAGCACCGCCGCGATCACGAACACGATCAGCTTCACGCGGTACGGGCTCAGCCCCAGCACCCGCACACGCTGCTCGTTTTCGCGCGTCGCCCGCGCCAGGTGGCCGAGACGCGACGTGTCGACCCAGAGGGTCACGAGGTACACGACCACCAGCACCGCGAGGGTGAGCCAGTACAGATTGCGGGTGTTGACGACGCCCAGGAGGAACTCGGGCACCTGTTCCGTGTTGAGGCTCAGCCCCTCCTCGCCGCCGGTGACTGCGGAGTTGCGGCGCACGAGCACCGATCCCGCCTGGGCGAACGCGAGCGTCACCATCGCGAACGGTATGCCTGAGACGCGCATCGACACGGCTCCGGTGACGAGGGCGATCAGCATCCCGCCGACGAGCGCGATGAAGACTCCCGGCCACAGCGGCACGCCGAAGTGCTCGAGCGCGATGCCGAGTCCGTAGGCGCCGGCTCCGAAGTACAGGGCATGGCCGAACGACAGCATCCCGCCCGAACCCAGCAGCAGGTTGTACGACAACGCAAGGGCGGCGAAGACCATGCACAGCGACAGCAGCGCGAGCGTCCCCGGCATGTAGGTGGGGGTGGGAAGGATGCCGGGAATCGAGATGTTCAGGAGCGGCAGCACCGCCATGAACACCACGAGAACGGCGCCGACGATCGCCGGAATGAAGCGACGGATCATGCCTTCCTCCCGAGAAGTCCGGCGGGCCGCAGCAGCAGCACGAGCGCCAGCAGGATGACGACGATGAAGTCGCCGGTGCCACCGAGGTAGAAGTTGGCGAACTGCTGCAGCACCGCGACGAGCACCGAGGCGACCGCGGCGCCGGTGAGCGAACCGAGTCCGCCGACGACGGTGACGATGAACGCGAAGATCAGCAGGGTCGCGCCGAGGTGGGCTGAGACGAAGGTCGAGTAGTGCATCGCCAGCACGCCGCCGATGCCCGCCGCCGCGCCGCCGATCGCGAACACGAGGGTGAACGACCGGCGCACGTCGATCCCGAGCGCCGTCACCATCGAGCGGTTCTCGACGCCGGCGCGGATGATCATGCCGTAGCGGGTCTTCTGCAGGAACAGCACGAGAGCAGTGAGCACGAGGATCGCGGCGATCATGAGCACCCAGTACGTGTTCGGAATGCGGGCTCCGAGCACGAGGGTGGTCTCCTTGAGCCACGGCGGCCCCGAGATGTGGATCGGATCGGTGCCCCAGATGCCCTCGAAGAGAGCGACTGCGGCGAACGAGAGACCGACGGTGACGAGCACCTGCTCGATGTGCCGCTCGTACAGCGGCCGGATGAGGACGAGCTCGGTGAGCGTCGCGAACGCGGCCCCGACACCCGCGCCGACGAGCACCGAGAGCAGGAACGATCCCCACGAGTCGGTGCCGAGCGCCTGCGCGACCATCCAGCCCACGAAGGCGCTGAGCGTGAGGAACGCCCCGTGTGCGAAGTTGAGCACGTGCATAAGCCCGTAGATGAGGCTGAGGCCGCTCGCGACGAGGAAGTAGAGGGCGCCGAGGCCGACGCCGGTGATGAGGGTGAGGACGAGGGTGCTCACGCGTGGGCCTCCGCGTGCACTCCGAGCAGGCGCCGCGTGAGCTCGTCGTCGTCGAGGATCTCGAGTGCCTTTGCTATGTGGACGACCCGTCCGCCTCCGATCACGATCGCGTCGTCGGCGAGCTGACGCACGACCTCGAGATTCTGCTCGACGAGCAGGATCGGGACGACCTTCGAGGCTTCGGCCAGCGCAGCGGCGACCTCGGTGACGATCTTCGGCGCCAGGCCCTTCGTCGGCTCGTCGACGAGGATCAGCCGGTTGTCGTTGAGCAGCGCCCGCGCGACCGAGACCATCTGTTGCTGTCCGCCCGACAGGGTGCCGGCCTGCTGGTCGCGGCGTGCGACGAGATCGGGGAAGAGCTCGGCGACGAACTCGCGGCGCGGGTTTCGCTGCCGCTCAGCCAGGGCCAGGTTCTCGGCGACCGTGAGCTTCGAGAAGATCTCTCGGTCTTCGGGCACGTAGCCGACGCCTCGGCGCACGATGCGGTGCGTGGGCAGCCCGTCGATGCGCTCCCCCGCGAGTCGCACCTCGCCACGACGGTGGATGAGCCCGAGGATGCCGCGCAGGGTCGACGTCTTGCCGACGCCGTTGCGACCGAGGACGGCCGTGATGCCGGTCGCCGGCACCTCGAAGGTGACGTCTTCGACGACCTGCTGACCCGCGATCGTGCAGCGCAGGTTCGAGACGGTGAGGATGGGTTCGGCGCTCATGCCGCGGCATTTCCGAGATACGCGCTCTGCACCAGCGGGTCGGCCATGATGCGCTCGGGTGTGTCGTAGGCGATGATGCTGCCGAAGTACATGACCGCGACGCGGTCGACGAGGCCCATCAACACGTCGATGTGGTGCTCGACCATGAGCACGGTGCAGCCCTTCTCGCGGTGGAGCGCCCGGATGTTCTCGACGAGGCCGGGGACGTCCCCCGACCCGACGCCGGCCATCGGCTCATCCAGCAGCACGATGCTGGTGTCGGTGGCCAGCAGCACCGCGATCTCGAGCTTTCGCTTGTCGCCGTGCGAGATGTCGCCGGCGGCGCTCTCGCGCAGGTGCGAGAGCCCGACAGCCTCGATGTGCGCCAGGGCGAGCTCGGTCGCGGCATCCGATCTCCGCGGGAACCGCACGAGTGATGCCGAACCGCCGAGCGCGACCTGAGCCGCGAGCCGCACGTTCTCGAGCACCGTGAGCCGGGGGAACAGGCTCGATGTCTGGAAGGTGCGCCCCAGTCCCGCCCGTGCCCTAGAGGACACGGACGCCGTCGTGATGTCGCGGCCGTCGAGCTGGACGGATCCTGCCGTGGGTTTCACGAGGCCGGAGATCACGTTGAAGAGCGTGGTCTTGCCGGCGCCGTTGGGTCCGATGACCCCCACGAGCGAGCCCGCGGCGATATCGAGTGCGACGTCTTTCAGGATGGTCGCTCCGCCGATCTGAAGGCCGAGGCCTTCGACCGTGAGAGCGGACCCGCGCCGAGCGGCGGCGGGCGCCGTGTCGGGCACGGACGGGACGGGAGTGCTCATGTGTCGCTCGGCCGCCGGTCCTACTGGGCCTCGGCCGGGGCGACGGCGTCGGCCGCGACCGTGTCGACGAGCTCGGGCACGAAGCTGCCGCCGTCGGCGACGAGCTTGACCTGGTACATCTCCTGGATGAGCGCGTGGTCGCCCTCGCGCACCGTCATGGCGCCCTTGGGTCCCTCGAACTCGAAGCCCTCCAGAGCGTCCACCATCGCGTCGACATCACCCTGACCCTGCTCGATGGCGTGGACGATCATGATCGCCGCGTTGAAGCCGTCGGGGCTGAACAGGTCGGCGGTGCCGCCGCCGGCCTCGATCGCCTCGACCATCGCGGTGTTCACGTCGTTGTCGGGGGCCCCGGAGAAGTAGTGGTTGAGGAAGTCGATCTTCTCCGACGCCTCGCCGTACGCGCCGAAGGTCGCGGCGTCACCGAGGCCGGTGACCACGGGGATCGCGTCCAGCACGCCCTGCTGGCTCATCGCCTGCCACATGGCGCCCGAGGTGGCACCGGCCCACGCGACGAACACGAGATCGGGCTCACCCGCGAGCACCTGCTGTGCGAACGGGGTGAACTCGGTCGCGTCCTCGGCGACGAGCACCGGCGTGACCGTGGCGCCCTGGGCGCCGAGGATCGCCTCGACCGCTGCCGCGTTGCCCTGGCCGAACGCGTTGTCCTGGGCGAACACGGCGATCGTCTTGCCGTCGATGTCGTCGAGGAAGGTTCCGGCGGTCGCGACGTCCTGCGCGCTCTGGCGGCCGGAGCGGAACGTGTACTCGTTGATGCCGGTGATCGCATCCGCTGCAGCCGGTCCCGAGATGTAGAGGACCTGATTCTGCGCCGCCTGCTCGGCGACCGCGAGCGCGACGCCCGACGACGCGGTGCCGGCGATGATGTTGACGCCGGCGCCGATGAGCTCCTTGACGGCGGTCACCGCCTTGTCCGGGTCGCCCGCGTCGTCGCGGTACTCCACGTTGATGACCGTGCCGCCGACCTCGCCGGTGCCGTCGGTGGCATAGTCGAGTCCGGCCTTGAACGCGTCGAGGTACTGCGTGCCGTAGCCGGCGAGCGGACCGGATTCGCTCGTGACGATCCCGACCGTCACCTCGGCGAGGCCTTCGCCCTCGGCGTCGCCGTCATCGGGCGTGACCGACGGCGCACAGGCCGCCAGAGCGAGAGCGGCCGTTACGGCCATCGAGCCCAGGAGCAACTTCTTCGAAACCCGCATGTGCGTGCCTTTCACCATTGGAAGGGGGTGCGTCAGAGACGTTACCTGAAAACTGATTCAGGTTCCCGCAAATGTAGGCAGACGTCGACGACGAGGTCAAGCGGAGAGCGGATGCCGCGGCGAGTCGTTATCGATTCGCGACATGGTGGACGCAGAAAGAGCGGCCCCGTCCGGGACCGCTCTTTCGATGGTGCACCCCCTCGGACTTGAACCGAGAACCCACTGATTAAGAGTCAGTTGCTCTGCCGATTGAGCTAGAGGTGCGTGGTTCGCAACACGGCGAACCGAGGGTCAACATTAGCATCACGATTGCGTCACTCGGAAATCGAGGCAGGAATCGGCCGCATATCCTTGTCATCGTGACCTCCCCCTCCTCGCAGCCGTCGTTCGATGCGCCGTTCGAGGAGGATCTCACCGCCGATCTCGAACTGGCGCTCCGACTCGCAGACGCGGCGGATGCGGCATCCATGGGTCGCTTCGACGCCCCTGACCTCGACATCCGTAGGAAGTCCGATGCCACGCACGTCACCGAGGCCGACCTCGCCACCGAGCGGGCGATCCGCGCCCTGCTTGAGGCCGAACGCCCGGATGACAGCGTGTTCGGCGAGGAGTACGGCGTCACGGGCGAGTCGAGCCGCCAGTGGATCATCGACCCGATCGACGGCACCGCGAACTATCTCAAGGGCATCCCGATGTGGACCACCCTCATCGCGCTCGCGATCGACGGCGTGCCCCGCGTCGGCGTCGTGAGCCAGCCGGCGATCGGCCGGCGCTGGTGGGCGGCGACAGGTCACGGCGCGTGGACGAACACCGTGTCGGGAGATCCGAAGCGCATCGCGGTGTCTCGGGTCGACACGCTCGCCGAGGCGAGCGTGAGCTTCCAGAGCGTCGAGCAGTGGGACACGGTCGGTCGCTCCGACGCTCTGCTGCGGCTCAGCCGCACGGTCTGGCGCGACCGCGGCTACGGCGACGCCTGGCCGTACATGCTGCTGGCCGAAGGCCGCCTCGAGTTCGTCGCCGAGTTCGGCGTGAAGGAGTACGACATCGCGGCGCTCGTGCCGATCGTGCACGAGGCGGGCGGTCGCTTCACCTCGTTCGACGGCGTCGACACCCTCGCCGATCGCTCCTCGCTCGCGACGAATCGCGTTCTGCACGACGACTTCCTGACTCTTCTCCACTCCGACTGACCTGCAGTATCCGGCTTCCCCGAGCCGACACGCCCCCCTGCCCCTGCCCGTTCTCCTC